>NZ_JAVDXW010000001.1:1229618-2459237 GCF_031458135.1 Haloactinomyces albus
ACCATCCTGCGTTCCACCGACTCGCGCCTGGCGAGAAACTCCGACTCCGACAGCACCGGAGCGCGGCGGCGACCGGCATCGCGGCCGTCCCGGCGACGCTGACGCTTGGCTTCCAGACGAGTCGATCCCTTGATCGCGCGGACCTCGTCGTCGCTGCTGTCCTGGCGCCCGCTGTCGGTCGAGGTCTCGCGCACGTGCACGACCGTGTTCGGCGGATCGTCCGCACGGGTGTTGCTGTCGCCTTCACCCGAGCCCTTGCGCCGACGGCGCCGCCTGCGCCGATTCGACACGCCCTCACCGGACTCGTCCTGGAGTTCGCTGCCTGCAGGCTGCTCGGGCGTGGCTTCCTCGGCGACCGCGACGGCTCCGGTCGCCACGGGCTTGTCCTTCTTACCCGCCGAGTCCGCCTTGCCCGACGAGTCGCCCTTGCCCGAGGCGTCGGCGCCCTTGCTCTTCTTGTCCTTCTTGCCCGACCGGCCGCTCTTGCCGTCCTTCTCGCTCTTGCCGTCCTTCTCGCTCTTGCCGGTTTGGTCGGTCTTGCCGGTTTGGTCGGTCTTGCTCGCACCGTCCTCTTCCGGCCTCTGCTCGGTGACAGTCTCACCGGATTCGGCCTGCTCGCCATCACCGCCGCGGCCTCGGCCACGTCCCCGACGACCGCGGCGGCGGCGACGGCGGCTCGAGTGCTCCTCGTCCTCGTCGGTGTCCGCGGTCTCTCCGGTCTCTCCGGTGGTTTCCTCCGCTTCCTCGGCCGGTGCCGCAGCGGGAGCAACCGAGGTCTCCGCCGGCTCCGGCGGCACGGGGAGAGCCGTCTGCGGCTCGGGGGCCAGGAACATGGCCTGGGGCGCGGCCCAGGCTGCGGCCGGTTTCGACGCGCTCGTCTCCGACTCATCTTCGTTGCCGAAGAGCAATCCGGTTTCGCCCGTCTCGCTCGCGCTCGCCTCGGTCGTGGCCGTCTCGGATTCCGTAGGCGCGGTCCCTGCCGAGGTCTCCGTGGTCTCGGCAGCCGGTCGCTCCTCGCGGGGTTCGTCGACCTGCTCCGGACGCAGGGCCCGCACGACCTTCAGCGCCACGTCGCGGCTGATGTTCGACTGCGCACTGCGCACCGGCTCGCCGAGCGAATTCAGGGTGGCGATGACCTCGCGGCTACTGCCCCCCAGAAGTTTGGCCAGAGCATGCACCCGCAGCTTGGCGGGCAACTCGAATGTCTCGCGCCCGGCGCCTTCGGTGCGAGTGTGCTCATCGGCTGCGGGTGTGGTCGATGGCCCACTGGCGTTCCCAGCGGGCGTGTCCATGTTCAACATCCAACTCCTCCACCCCCGGGCGCGTCCTCTCGGGGACGCGGCCGCACAGGGGTCCGTACGTTCTGTGGTCTCCGTCACCCGGGTGACGGCAATTCTTTGGTTCCCTCCGTCCCGGAGCAGTGTCCGGGCAATCTCGGCGGGTCCGACGGCGCCCGCGCCGATGCCCGTCACCCGGCTGCGGGTTCTCCCCGCCGAGCTCCGGCCGCTGCCCTGTCCTGAGCCAACGGGTCGGCGAGCCCCCCGGAATCGTCGAGCCGGCCTTGCTCCGTCCGGGTCGCTGTCGCGAACGCCGGTGGGGCCAGATCGGCGACGACGCGAAGAGCGCTCAGTACGTCGTCGGGTCGTACAACCGGTGTTGCCTGCCGCACGACCGCCACGAGTATCCCATATGGTTCCCGGTCTTTCGGCCAATCGTCCACACGAGCGTCGCAATGAGATTGTTGATTACTCACCGTGTCCACATTCGGACCGTACAACTCCGCCCGAGCAGAGGTGTGCTCGTGCGCCTCGACATGCACCACCGCAGCTCGTGCGTCGAAAGTGCGGCGCCCGTTCTTCGTCATCCGCTCGACCTCGGCGGTTTCCGCCGCCATCAGGCGAGCCACGGCCGCACGCAGATCGAGCACGCTCACTTCCGGCAGCTCGATCCGCCAGCGGCTGACCTCGAGACGATCGGACAACGTGCCCGAGTCCGCCTCCACCGCCTCCACGAGGTCGAATCCCGCCGGAAGAGCGGCGTCCAACCGCGCACGCACGAGCTCCGGGTCGACGCGTTCGACCAGCTGCACCTCGACATACTCGGCCTCGCTGGCCGCACCGGTGGGCACGGCTCCCGCCCACGAGATCTTCGGGTGGGGGCTGAAGCCCTGTGAATGGGCCACCGGTATGCCCGCCCGCCGCAGGGCGCGCTCGAAGGCACGAGCGAGGTCCCGATGCGAGGTGAACCGCAGGCGTCCGCGCTTGGCATACCGGATCCGCAGCTTGGACACCGCAGCCGTGGCGGACGAGTTCGGCTCGTGCCGACGGCTGCCCTGGCGGCCCGTTCGGCCACCCACCTGTCGGCTCACACCGCACTCCCGGTCTCATCGACGTATTTCCCGGTCGCCCGTATTCCCCGGGTCCGGCACTGGGCCTGTCCCATCACACAACGGTAGCGGGCCGACCCCGGGTCATGCCGGAGTGATGGGCAACAGCGTTCTCCCGGACGGACCGACCTCGATATCGGTCCCCATCGTCGGGCACACCCCACAGTCGAAACACGGCGTCCACCGGCAGTCATCCTGTTCGCGCGCGTCGAGTGCATCCTGCCAGTCCGTCCAGAGCCATTCCTTGTCCAGCCCCGAGTCGAGATGGTCCCACGGCAGCACTTCGTCCTCGGTGCGCTCGCGGGTGGTGAACCAGTCCAGGTCCACTCCCAGCGGCTCCAGCTCGGTTCGCGCGCACTCCACCCAACGCTCGAACGAGAAGTACTCGTTCCAGCCGTCGAAACGACCGCCTTCGCGCCATACCCGCTCGATCACGCGTCCGATCCGGCGGTCACCGCGCGAGAGCAGCCCTTCGATCAGTGACGGTTTGCCATCGTGGTAGCGCACACCGATGCTGCGGCCGAGCCGCCGATCGGCGTTGACCTCCTTGCGGAGCTTGCGAAGACGCTCGTCGACGGTGTCCGGAGCACACTGCGGCGCCCACTGGAACGGCGTGTGCGGCTTGGGCACGAACCCGCCGATGGAGACCGTGCACCGGATGTCGTTACGACCTGCGGCCTTGCGACCTGCGCGGATGACCTCCTTGGCCATGGCGGCGATCTGCAGCACGTCCTCATCGGTCTCGGTCGGCAGGCCGCACATGAAGTACAGCTTCACCTGACGCCAGCCGTTCGCGAACGCGGTCGAGACCGTGGCGATCAGGTCCTGCTCGGAGACCATCTTGTTGATGACGCGGCGGATGCGCTCGCTGCCACCTTCGGGAGCGAAGGTCAGCCCGGAGCGGCGCCCGTTCCGGGAGAGCTCGTTGGCCAGGTCGACGTTGAAGGCGTCCACCCTGGTCGAGGGGAGTGACAACCCCGTGTTGGTGCCCTCGTAGCGGTCGGCCAACCCCTTCGTGATGTCACCGATCTCCGAATGATCCGCCGAGCTCAGCGAGAGCAGGCCCACCTCCTCGAAGCCGGTGGCCTCCAGACCGGTCTGCACCATCTCGCCGATGCCCTCGATCGAGCGCTCCCGCACCGGACGGGTGATCATGCCCGCCTGGCAGAAACGGCAGCCACGCGTGCAGCCACGGAAAATCTCCACGCTCATCCGCTCGTGCACGGTTTCGGCGAGCGGAACCAGTGGCTGCTTCGGATACGGCCACTCGTCGAGATCGGTGGTGGTGCGCTTGAACAGCCGGTAAGGCGCCCGATCGCGGTTCGGAACGATCTCGTCGATGCCACCGTCGGGCCGGTAGCTCACGTCGTAGAACTTCGGAACGTAGACGCCGCTGTCGGCCAAGCGCAGCAGGAGCTCCTCGCGCCCGCCCGGCTGCTCCTCGGCCTTGAACCGCCGGATTACCTCGGTGATCTCCAGGACGGCTTCCTCGCCGTCACCGAGGACGACGGCATCGACGAAGTCGGCGACCGGTTCGGGATTGAACGCCGCGTGCCCCCCGGCCAGCACGACGGGATGCTCGTCGGTGCGCTCGGCGGCGTGCAGCGGAATCCCCGCGAGATCCAGCGCGCTGAGCAGGTTGGTGTAACCGAGCTCGGTGGCGAAGCTGACGCCCAGCACGTCGAAGGCACCCACCGGGCGATGGCGATCGACCGTGAATTGCGGGACACCGTGCTCGCGCATCAGCGCCTCGAGGTCGGGCCATACCGAGTAGGTGCGCTCGGCGAGCACGTCGGGCAGCTCGTTGAGGATCTCGTAGAGGATCATCACGCCCTGGTTGGGCAGGCCGACCTCATAGGCGTCCGGGTACATGAGGGCCCAGCGCACGCCGGCCTCGTCCCAGTCCTTGACGGTGGCGTTGAGCTCGCCACCCACGTACTGCACGGGCTTGGACACGCGGGGAAGCAGCGGTTCCAAGCGGTCGAAAACGGACTCCACAGGCACTGTTTCAGGGTAAACGGCGACCGCTCTGTCGGTGCGGGGGTCACAACGTTGATGGGTGGGGCGATTTTCGTGGAATTTCCACGAGAATCACCCCATCCGCTTGCTCACAGGTCGCGGGTGAACCAGATCTGGTCCCGGCTGTCGTCTTCGCCGACCCGCAACGCAGCGGGCCAACGTCCACGTTCGACCCAACCCTGCGCCGCGTAGAAGTCCTCCAGCCCTTGCCCCGAGCGCGTGCTCAGGGAGAGCTGTGTCAGTCCCAGCGCCTGGGCATGCACGGCAGCAGCGTCGAGCAGTTGCTTGCCCAGCCCCCGGTCCTGCAGGTCCGGATCGACCAGCAGCCACTCGACCTCACCACGATGCCGATTCACCGGCAGTTCACCGGGACGCAGCACCACGGCCCCGGCCAGGGCGCGTTCCTGACCGGCGGTCAGCACGTGCCTGCGCTTCGGACGTTGCGACAGGTCGTCGACGATCCCCTGGGCGACCGCCGTGATGGTCTCCAGTTCGGTGGTCGTGGTGAAACCCGTCGCTCCACCGGCCACCGTCACTCGTCCCAGCAGGTCGGCGAGCGCTTGCGGCATGTCCGGGTGGGGCTGATCCACCCGGTGCGGACCACTGATGAACTCGGGATCGCTCATGCCTTCAGGTCCGGGAACCACAGCTTGAGCTCACGCTCTGCGGACTCGGGCGAGTCCGAGCCGTGCACCAGGTTGTACTGGACCTCGAGAGCGTAGTCGCCGCGCACACTGCCGGGAGCGGCCTTGTCCACCGGGTCGGTACCACCGGCGATCTGGCGGAACGCCGAAATCGCACGAGGTCCTTCGACCACGGCTGCCACGACCGGTCCGGAGGTGATGAACTCCAGCAACGAACCGAAGAACGGCTTGCCATCGTGCTCGGCGTAGTGCTGCTCGGCGAGCTTCTGATCGACCTGCCGCAGGTCCATGGCGACCAGCTTCAGCCCCTTGCGCTCGATCCGGCCGATCACCTCACCGACCAGGCCGCGTTCGACCCCATCGGGTTTGATGAGGACCAGAGTGCGCTCACTCACGGGCGTGTCTCCTTCCGTGCCGGGGCGCACGATCCGTGCCGGTCCGCTGCGCCCGATTGACTTCCAGCGTATCGAGGCAGGCCGCACGGCCGCTTCGGGGGCAACTCCCGGAGGCGGGTCTTGCGGGAAGGCCCGGCGGCAAGGCTCAGTTCTCCGGGTTCTCCGGCGCGATGAGCTCCACCGTCGGAAAATAGGTCCGATACCTGCGCGCATCCCGGGTGAGCAAGCGCAGTTTGCTCACGGCCGCGTGCGCCCCGATGAAGAAGTCCGGCAGCGGCGCATGTTTGGTTCCCCCGCGTTTCCGGTAGTCCTGGAAGCACTTGCCCGCAAGGAACGCCGCCGACCACGGGAGGGGAACGCGGACGTACAGTTCCTCCGGCACCACCCTGTCGAGGCTGCCCATCTCCGCAAACCCGACGGATATCTCCGCGTACACGACCGGGTTGATCAGGACCGGCCCAAGCTCCGCAACGTCGGTCAGCATGCGCTTCGACCACGGTTCCCACTGCTCATCCTGCGTGATCAGGTCGAGGAAAACATTCGAATCGACCAACGTCATCGGCCGTCGTATCGACTCATTCGCCACGCGTCAACTCCATGATTTCATCCGTCGTCATCTCGGTATCTCCACTTCCCCTCAGCAGATCGACCATCCGCCGTCCCCTGCTCGGAGTGGACCTGCCTCGCTTCAGCACGACAGCGTCCCCCTCCTGGTGAAACTCGATCTCATCACCGGGCATGAGTCCGAGTTGTTCTCGCATCTCGATCGGGATGGTGACCTGGCCCTTCTCCGTCATTCGCATACTGGTAAGAGTACTACTGTTCCAACTCATACTTCAGAAAGATCACTCGAACGTGCAAGAAGCTTGTGGGTCTGGTGTGTGGGGATCGACCGCGATAGCTTCGCAGTGGTCGTACCGACCGGTCGGCTGGCCGAGCGCCGACCGAGCGCAGCCTCGCGACAAACACCATGATGAGGAGAGCCGCATGCGCGCTGCCGTGCACACCGCCTCGAACGAACCGCTGCGGATCGAGGAGCTGACCGACCCGCGCCCCCGCACGGGCGAAGTGGCCATCGATGTCACCTCATGTGGCGCGTGCCATTCGGACCTGCACGTCCTCAAGGGCGAACTGCCCTTTCCCACCCCCGGAGTGCTCGGCCACGAGGTTGCGGGAGTGGTCTCCGAAGTCGGGCCGGAAGTAACCGATCTGTCCGTCGGCGACCGGGTGGTCACCAGCTTCATCATGCCCTGTGGTCGGTGCGCCCAGTGCGCAAGCGGCAACGAGGAGATCTGCCTGGACTTCTTCGCCTACAACCGGGCCAAGGGCCTGCTCTACGACGGCGACACCCGCCTGTACCGCCCGGGAGGAGACCCGGTGTGGATGTACTCGATGGGCGGCCTGGCAGAACGCTCGGTCACCCCGGCGACCTCGGTATACCGGGTGCCCGACGGCGTGGAACTGGCCGACGTCGCCTCGGTGGGCTGCTCCACGATGACCGCCTACGGAGCGCTGCGGCATGCGGCGGATGTGCGGGTGGGCGACACCGTGGCCGTGGTCGCCGCGGGCGGCGTGGGCTCGGCGTTGATCCAGCTCGCCTCGGTGTTCGGTGCTTCCGAGATCATCGCCGTGGACATCGGCGAGGAGAAACTGGCAGGAGCCCGCAAACTCGGCGCCACCAGCACGGTCAACTCCGCCGAGGTGGATGCGGCCGCCGCCGTCCGTGAGATCACCGGGGGACGCGGAGTCGACGTGGCCTTCGAAGCGCTCGGCGGGGAGAAGACCTTCGACATCGCCCGGGATTCGGTGGTCGAGGGCGGGCAGGTCGTGGTGGTGGGGATCGCCCCGTCGGGCACCACCGGCAAGATCGACCTGGGCACCATCGCCCGGAAGAAACTGCAGGTCAAAGGCTCCTACGGCGCCAAACCCCGGCGGGACATGCCGATCCTGCTCGATCTCGTGGCGCGAGGCCTGCTCCGCCCGCAGGACTCGATCAGCCGGCGGTACGGCTTCGACCGGGTGCAGGAGGCCTACGACGCACTCGACCGGGGAGAGATCCAGGGCCGCGCCGTGATCACCATGGAATAACCCCTGCACAGCGCTCAGTCCAGGGGGTGGTGCCAGCGGAGTCCCGGGTAGCGTGCGAACCCCCGGTCGGCGGTGATCCACTCGCAGCCGTGCTCGATGGCGATGGCCGCGAGGTAGGCATCCGGGACGAGGTTGCCCTTGGCGTCGGACCGTTGAGCACCTCTTCCAACCAACGGGCATATGCGGGTTGATCCGGCAGGGCAACGTTCTGCGCGTTCAGCAGGACGTTGACATCGCACGCGATCACTCTTCGTTCTCCAGCAATTCGAGCAGGGCCGCGTTGTTCGTCAGATCCACTCCCGGTTTGGGCTCTCCGAGATCGAAGGTGGGCAGCGTGAAGCGCGGAACCTCCCGAGTTGCCGCCTGGGAACGGCGAAGCTCCGCAAAGCGCACATCCTCTTCGATCAGTGCGCTGACGGTTGTGTGTTCCGCTGCCGCGCGCCTTTTGAGCTCATCGAGCAAATCCTCGTCGATCGTGATCGTTGTTCTCGCATTCATGCATACGAACATACGATCGACGCATCATGATGCACCACGCTCGAACGAGCGAACCTCAGTTCTGCGGTGGGTGGCCGGGAGGGTGTCCGAGCTGGTCGGCGAGGCGTCCCTCGCGCATGCGGGTGGCAACGTCGCGACGTAGGTAGAGCATGTAGCCCCAGACCGCGGCGAAGATCAACCCCATCACGCCGATGGCCGGATGCACGACGAAGCAGGCGATCAGCCCGGCCTGCAGGGCCAGCGCCAACCCCAGCCCCCACGGCCGCCGTTGCACGAACGCCACCAGCAGGTTCAGCACAGCCAGCACCGCGACGACGACGAACCCGATGCTGGAGACACCGGCACCGAGCTGCCACACCACCGGCAGGGCCAACCCGAACACGATGAACTCCAGGACCAGCGTGCCCGCCATGACCCCCCGGAGTCCCTTCCACGGGTCGCGCACGTCCGGAGGCGGTGTCGGCAAACCACGGTCCTGTCGAGGAGCACCACCGTCGTCCTGCGGTCCGGGCTCGCTCGCGGAGGCGTTCATGCCGGTTCCTTGCCGAACAAGGCCCGGCCCTCACCTGCGGTGACCACCGACCCGGTGATCACCACGCCGCCACCGGAGATCGCCTCGCCGGGGTCGGAGGTTTCCTCGGCCATGCCGATCGCCGATTCCACCGCGTCGTCGAGTCGAGGCTCGACGCCGATCCTCTCCTGACCGAACACTTCCGCAGCCAGCCCCGCCAGCTCGTCCGGGTCCATCGCGCGCGGCGACGAGTTCCTCGTGATCACCAGTTCCTCGACGACGGGTTCCAGTTCGGCCAGGATCCCGCGTGCGTCCTTGTCCGCCATGACACTGACCACGGCGACCAGTCGCCGGAAGGAGAATTCCGAAGTCAGCGCATCCGCCAGCGCCCGCGCGCCATGAGGGTTGTGCGCGGCGTCCACGAGGACCGAGGGAGCGGCCCGCACCCGCTCGAGCCTGCCGGGGGTGATGACCCCGGCGAAGGCTTCCCCGATCGTGTCGGCATCGAGATGGTGCTCGGCTCCCGCGCCGAAGAATGCCTCCACAGTGGCCAGTGCCAGTGCCGCGTTGCGGGCCTGGTGCTCACCGTGCAGGGGCAGGAAGACCTCGTCGTAGATACCGCTCAGGCCCTGCAGGCGCAGCATCTGGCCGCCGACGGCCACGGTGCGTTCCAGTACCCCGAACTCGTGTCCCTCCCGGGCCACGGTGGCCCCGACCTCGGCGATCCGCTCCATGATCACCCGCTCCGCCTCGGCGGGCTGGGAAGCGAGCACCACCACCGAGTCCGGTTTGATGACGCCGGCCTTCTCGGCCGCGATCCCGGCGATGTCCGAGCCGAGATACTCGGCGTGGTCCACCGAGACCGGGCACAGCACCGCCACCTGAGCATCGGCGACATTGGTGGCATCCCAGCTGCCACCGAGTCCGACCTCCAGCACGGCGGCCTCGACCGGAGCTTCGGCGAACGCCGCCAGCGCCATCCCGGTCAGCACCTCGAACTTGCTCATCGCGATCTCGCTGCGCGAGTCCACGATGGAAACATAGGGGGCGACGTCGCGGTAGGCCTCGACATATCCGGACGGGCTGATCGGCCCACCGTCGATGCTGATGCGCTCGGTGGCCATCTGCAGATGTGGGCTGGTGTAGCGGCCGACGCGCAGACCGCGACGACTCAGCAGGGCATCGACCATGCGGGAGGTGGAGGACTTGCCGTTGGTTCCGGCCACGTGCACGACGGGATAGCCGCGCTGCGGCTCGGCCAGCAGGTCCGTCAGCGCACGGATGCGCTCCAGCGACGGTTCGATCTTGGTCTCGGGCCAGCGCTCGTTCAGCTCGGCTTCGACCACCCGCAGTTCCTGCAGTGCACCGGAATCGGTGTCGGGCACGTGTTCACTCCCCTGCACACGAACATCTTGACGACGTGGCTGCAAGTCTACGTCGACGCTGCTCTGCGGCCTGCACCGCCCGACGGCCTGCGGGCAGGGTGAACGGAACTTCCGGTCACCTGGCAGGGACGAAAGTTCCGTTCACGCACAGCGCCGCACGCCTGCGGCAGGGCCGCACGCCTGCGGCAACGCCTCACGCCTGCGGCAGCGACTCCAGCCGCGCATTGATGCGCTCGATGTCGGCCTGAGCGGCCTCTCGCCGCGACCGGACCTTGTCGACCACCTCGGCCGGGGCCTTGTCGGTGAACGACGGGTTGTTGAGCTTCTTGTCCGTTCCCTCCAGCTCCTTTTCCGCCGTCGCGAGGTCCTTGCTCAGGCGCTTGCGCTCCGCCTCGACGTCGATGGCACCGGACAGGTCGAGTTCGACGGTCACATCCCCCGCGGCGAGCCCCACCTCGAGGGCGGCCGAGGCGATGAATCCCTCGCCCGGTTCGGTGATCTTGGCCAGGGTCCGCACCGCAGGGACGTGCTCGGGCAGGCTCGCGGCCTCGATCCCGTCGAGGTTGGCCGAGACCTTCTGCCCCGGTTTCAGGCCCTGGTCCGAGCGGAACCGGCGAATCTCGGTGATCAGCTTCTGCACCGAGGCGATCCGCTCGGCGGCTCCCTCGTCCGGCTGCCCCCCGACCGGGCTCGGCCAGTCCGCGACGACCACGGACTCCCGCCCGGTCAGCGTCGTCCACAGCACTTCGGTCACGAACGGGATCGTCGGGTGCAGCAGCCGCAGCAGCACATCGAGGACGTAACCGAGCACCGCACGAGTGGTCTCGGCTCGCTGCCCGCCCGCATCGAGCTGCACCTTCGACAGCTCCACGTACCAGTCGCAGAACTCGTCCCAGGTGAAGTGGTACAGCGCCTCGGTGGACTTGGCGAACTGGAAGTCCTCCATCAGTTCGTCCACCTCCGCCACCACGGCATCGGTGCGGTCCAGGATCCAGCGATCGGCATCGGTCAACGTCGCCCGGTCCGGCAGCACATCCGGCACGTAGGCGTTCTTGCCCAGCACGAACTTGGTGGCGTTGAACAGCTTCGTGACGAAGCTGCGCGAGCCCGCGACCCAGTCCTCGCTCATCGGCACGTCGGTCCCCGGATTGGCTCCGCGGGCGAAGGTGAACCGCAGCGCATCGGTGCCGTAATCGTCCATCCACTGCAGCGGATCGACGGTGTTGCCCGCCGACTTCGACATCTTCTTGCCGTGCGGGTCCCGCACCATGCCGTGCAGGGCGATGACGTTGAACGGCACGGCATCGGCGGCGTCGCGATCCTGCATCGCGTAGAGCCCGAGCATCATCATCCGGGCCACCCAGAAGAACAGGATGTCGTAGCCGGTGACCAGCACGCTGGTCGGATAGAACTTGCGCAGGTCGGCGGTGTCGTCCGGCCAGCCCATCGTGGAGAACGGCCACAGGCCCGAGGAGAACCACGTGTCGAGCACGTCCTCGTCCTGGCGCCAGCCGGCACCGCTCGGCGGTTCCTCGTCCGGGCCGACGCAGACGACCTGCCCCTCCGGCCCGTACCAGACGGGGATGCGGTGCCCCCACCACATCTGCCGCGAGATCGCCCAGTCGTGCAGGTTGTCGATCCAGTCGAAGTAGCGCTTGGCCATCTCCGGCGGGTGCACCGCGACACGGCCGTCGCGCACGGCGTCCCCGGCAGCCTGGGCCAGGGGAGCGACCTTGACGAACCACTGCAGCGACAGGCGCGGTTCGATCGGCTCCTTGGAACGGGAACTGTGCCCGACGCTGTGCACGTAGGGGCGCTTCTCGGCCACGATACGGCCCTGCGCACGCAGCGCCTCCCGCACAGCCACGCGCGCCTCGTAGCGGTCCATGCCGTCGAACTCGGTGCCGGTGCCCGCGATCCGGGCGGTCTCGTCCATGATCGTGAGCATCGGCAGGTCGTGGCGCCTGCCGATCTCGAAGTCGTTGGGATCGTGCGCCGGAGTCACCTTCACCGCACCACTGCCGAACTCGGGATCGACGTGCGAGTCGGCGACGATCGGAATCGTGCGCCCGGTCAGCGGCAGCTCGATCTCGGTACCGACCAGGTGCCGGTAGCGGTCGTCATCGGGATGCACCGCCACGGCGGTGTCGCCGAGCATCGTCTCGAGCCGGGTGGTGGCCACCTCGATCGCGTTCTCGCCGTCGCCGTAGCGCATGGAGACGAGCTCGCCCTCGACCTCCTTGTGCTCGACCTCGATGTCCGAGATCGCCGAGCGCATCTCCGGCGACCAGTTGACCAACCATTCGGCCTGGTAGATCAGGCCGTCGTCGTAGAGCTTCTTGAAGATCGTCCGGACGGCGCGCGAGAGTCCCTCGTCCATGGTGAAGCGCTCGCGGGTCCAGTCCACGCTGTCACCCAGGCGACGCATCTGCGACAGGATCGCGCCGCCGTGCTGCTCCTTCCACTGCCACACCCGGTCGAGGAAACCCTCGCGGCCGAGTTCGCGGTGGTCGATGCCCTCCTCGCGGAGCTGCCGCTCGACCAGGGCCTGCACGGCGATACTCGCGTGGTCCATGCCGGGCAGCCAGAGCGCTTCGTAGCCCTGCATCCGGCGGCGCCGCGTGAGCAGGTCCATCAGCGTGTGCTCGAAGGCGTGGCCGATGTGCAGGCTGCCGGTCACGTTCGGCGGTGGGATGACGAGCGAGAACGGGGGCTTGTCGCTGTGCGCGTCGGCGGTGAAGTACCCCTTGTCCACCCAGCGCTGGTACAGCTCGGCCTCTACGTCGGCCGGGTTCCAGCTCGACGGAAGTTCACGGGACTGGGCTGCTGCGCTGGTCTGTGTCACACGGGGGATTCTACGAACCGGCTTTGCCTCCTCGTACGGTGCTCGCCCTTGGCTCGTCCTTGCCGGATGCGCGTCGGCGGTGAATGATCCGGAAACGATGACTCCGATGATCCTCGACCGGGTCCGCGACGGACACCACCGCCTGCTGGACCTGCTCAGCGAGCTGGAAACGGACGAGTTCCGGCAGGCCTCCCGGCTGCCCGGATGGTCCCGCGCGCACGTGGTCGCCCATCTCGCGCACAACGCCCGGATGCTCACGCGGGTGACGAGGCACGCCGTGCAGGGCGAACTCGTCGAGCCCTACCCCGACGACGATCGCGACTCGGCGATCGAGCGGGACTCGGCGCTGGGGGCCACCGCCCTCGTCGAGCTGCTCATCTCCGCGCAGGCGGAGCTGGAGATCACCTGGGACTCGCTCGCCGAGCAGGACTGGCAGCGGCCGGTGCGCTTCCGCAACGGCACGGTGCACGACCTGCTGCTCTGCCGCTGGCGGGAGAACGAGATCCACACCGTCGATCTCGCCTTGGGCGTCACCGAGGAATCCTGGTCGCCGGAGTTCTGCGAGCACGCCATCGACTTCCTCTCCCCACGGCTGGAGGGCAGTGACGTGCTGCTGGCGCCCGGCGATCTGTCCCGGATCTGGACGTTCGGCGACGGGTCCGGCGGGACCGTGCGCGGGCCGAGCCACACCATCGCCTGCTGGATGTCCGGCCGCGCTCCCCAGCGGCGGCCGACCTGCGACGGCCCACTCCCCGACCTCGGTCCCTGGCCCTGAGGACAGCAGGCACTCCGCCACCTTGCTCCGAGGAGATCGCCGCGATGCTCGGCGATACCTTCTCCTGGGTCGACGTCTTGCCGGAAGACGACCGAAGGGAATTCGCCACCGACTTCAGCAGGGCCTTCGAAACGGCTACGGAGCTGGAACGTACTGACACAGCCCGTGCGCGAGTGGTAAGCGACGCCGGCCGTGCCGCGTAGTCGGCCCCGTTGGTGGCCAACGAGGGGTCCCGGCCTTCCTCGGTGCAGAACTCGACGAATCCGGCGACGTCACCATGGATCACGACCGGTGTCCTTGTCCGGCCAGCGCCGCAGCACCTCGTCGAGCTCGGCACCCGGCCGATGCAGCACGGCTGACCGTGTCGGTCCCGGGCTGCGCGGCGCCCCTCCGTCGAGAAGTTCCCGGTAGCCCGCACGGATCTGCCTGCTGAAATCGTCCAGCGTGTCCTCGGGCTGCTCCAGGGCCTAGGCCGGACGCGAAGGCGGGTACTGAAGCAGCATGTCGAGATTCGGATCGCCCATGGCGTCGCGGTGTTCGAGCAGAAACGAGGCGCAGTAGGCCTTATCATCCGTCGACCGGGCAAGGGATCTTCGTCGGGCAACTCCCGGCGCGGCAGGCGCTGCTACCAGAAAAGAGCAAGACTCGTTCGGCTTTTCGACAATTCCGGGATGTTCGAGTGGGATTGTTTGCTTCGGCAAACCCGGACATCCGAGCGACGAAGATTCCCGAAGAATGCCCCGATCGGCGGATTCCTCCCCACAACAACGGCGCTACTGTCGATACACATCGTGCGAAGAATCCTGAACGAGCACGATTCCAAAAAACACATAACGCTATTCGGAGATTCGATGAGACGCATTGTTTCCGTTGTGGCACTGATGTTGTTGAGCGTTCTGGCAGTACCTGCCGCCTCGGCACAGGCCCCGACTCCGGTGCCCGCCCAATCCTCGCTCAGTGCACAACAGACAGCGGTTGCGTGCCCACCCACGCTCTCCCGTGGCTCCACAGGATACTGGGTGGAGGTTCTGCAGGATGAAATGAACAGCTACCCGTACGAAGTGAGCGGCCCCTGGCTGACCGTCGACGGAATCTACGGGCCGAAGACGGAAGACGCAGTCGTCGACTTCCAGCAGTGGTACGGCCTGCTGGTCGACGGAATCGCCGGACCACAAACCTGGGGGCAACTGGGATACTGCTGAGAAACAGCACGGCCAGATCCCGAAGCAGAAAAACCAACCGGATCATTGTCACGATGCACATCCGTGGAAAACCTGCGGAATGTGCATCGTGACATGGAACGTACTTCACGCGGCCGAATCGGATGCGGCGCGAATCAGAATTCGATCAGGCCGGGCCGGGAAATCCCCGGCGCCCGCACATCCGACGCATTCGATCGAGGAATACCGCAGGCACTTACCGGGCGGCGAGTTCGCGACCGCGCCGACCCGCGCACTTCCGGGTAAGCTTCCGGCCGAGCGGCTGAACTCGAACCCGAAGAGCGGGAGCGCATGCCATGACCAGTATCGACGGGAAGGTCGTGTTCATCACCGGCTCGACGAGCGGGCTGGGCAGGAAACTCGCCGAGCGGCTCGTCTCCGAGGGCGCCGGTGTGGTGCTGCACGGGCGCAGCAGCGAACGCTGCGAGTCCACGGTGCAGGAGATCCAGGAGGCGACGGGCAGCGACCGTCTTCCCTACCACGTCGCGAACCTCGCCTCGCTCGCCGAAGTACGCAGGCTCGCCGACGCGGTACGCGAGCAGCACGACCGGCTCGACGTCCTCGTCAACAACGCCGGTGTCGGAGGTGGACCCGCGCAGGACGGCACGCGGGAGCTCAGCGAGGACGGATACGAACTGCGGTTCGCGGTCAACCACCTCGCGCACTACCTGCTGACTCATCGGCTGCTGCCGCTGCTCCGTGCCTCCGCACCCGCGCGGGTGGTCAACGTCGCCTCCGGTGCCCAGGAAGCCATCGACTTCGACGATGTGCACTTGGAGCGCGACTACAGCTCCTCACGGGCCTACACCCAGAGCAAGCTGGCGCAGGTGATGTTCACCTTCGGCTTGGCCGAGACGCTGGACGCCGGTGAGGTCACGGTCAACAGCCTGCATCCCGCGTCGTTGATGGACACCAAGATGGCGCAGCGGTGGTACGGGAGCGCGATGTCCTCGGTGGAGGAGGGCGTGGCGGCGACGCACCGGCTGATCACCGATCCCAAGCTGGCCGGGGTCACCGGGCGGTACTTCAGCGGGCAGCAGGAGGCGCGCGCCGCCAAGCAGGCCTACGACGCCGAGGCGCGCAGGCGGCTCCACGACCTCTCCGAGGAGCTGACCACTCAGCACGCCGGCAGTACGGAGTGAACGGACCGTTCGCCCGGTCCATCCGGTACGAACGGTCCGTTCACTCCCGAGGCGGAGCACTCAGCCGGTGATGAAGGTGACCTTCGCGTCAGCACGGGTGCAGGTGTAGACGTAGTTCGGTGTCGGCTCGCTGTCGTCGTACTCGGGCAGGCAGGAGAACCCACCGGGGGTGCCGTAGGGCTGGCCGATCCGGCCTTCGACGAGGGAAGCCACGTTCCGGGCCTTCTCACAGCCCACGTTCGTGGCGGTGATGTTGAAGGCGCCGTAGTCGGTTTGCGGCTCGAACGACACATCGCCGCACTCGCGGGTCACCGGGTCGTCGGAGCCGCAGTTCGGCGTGCCGACGTCGACCACGATGGCGCTGTCCCGAGTGGTGACCTCGAACGGAGCCCGCACCGGAGCACCGTGGCAACTGTTCACGCCGATCGCCGCTTCCTGGACCTTCTCGAAGCCGCCCAGGTAGCGCACCTCGGCCACCGTCGGCAGGGTCGCCTCGACGCTCTCCCGCACGCTTCCGCTCGCGGTCGCGGGCGAGAAACTCATCTTGAGGAAGAGCTGGCCCTCCATCTCGACCGGCTTCCCGGATCCGGGCTTGCGCGGGTAGTCCTCCAGATACGTCGGAGTGTGCTCCGGCAACCGCTGCCCACCCTGGGTGCCGGAGAAGTTGAAGATGACCCGATCGTAGGAGGCGTCGCCGGGCTTGACCTCGATCCCGGTCAGCGTGGCCGGGTTCTGGGCGGGTGGTTGCTGGGCGGCCGGTTGCTGCTTGGCACCGGTGGACGGCTTGACGCGGGTGGACTCCTGGGCAGCCTGCTGCTGGGTCGTGCTCGGCTGCGCCTGCGTGGTGCTCGCCTGCGTGGTGCTCGGCTGCGTGGTGCTCGGCTGCGCCTGCGTGGCACTCACCTGCGCCGTGCTCGGCTGCGTCACAGCGTGCGAGGACTGCACGGAGCGATCCGGCGGAGCGTTCTCGGAGCCCTGGGACAACGCGGTGCCCGCACCCCAGCCGGCCAGCGGAACCACCAGCGCAGCAGCCGTCCCGGTCATGAGCATCCGTAGCGAACGACGTTTCACGGTCCTCACCCTTTCGTCCGTCGGAGTGTTCGTCCTTACACCCTGGGGGACGCTCGGAACCGGCGCAGGGTTGAGAAGCCCGATGCCGAGATGTGGGGATTCATCCCAACCAGAGTTGGGAGCCCAGGTGAGCCAGCCGCTGCTTGCGTGTCTCGTAGTCCGGCATGGTCCGAGCAACGATCTCCCAGAACCGCGGCGTGTGGTTCGGCTCGCTGACGTGGGCGAGTTCGTGCACGATCACGTAGTCGACCAGACTCGGTGGCAGTTGCATCGTCGCCCAGTGCAGGTTCAACCGCGTTCCCCCGCCGAGTGAGCCCCAGCGATAGCCGAGGTCCTGCACGTCGAGGCGATCAACGGGCGTGTGCATCCGCCGGGACAGTGCCCGCACGTGCGCGGGCAGCCGGTTCAACGCCCGGTACCGGTACCAGCCGATGACGGCCCGCGCCGCACCGTCGCCACCGGCCAGGTTCCTCGGCAGCAGGAGCCTGCCGCGTTCGAGCTTGACCTTCTCGACCTCGTCGGTGACGCGCAGCCGATAGCGCCGCCCGAGATAGTCGAATCCCTCCCCCGATACGAAATCCTTCGTCACCGGAGGCGCCAACAGCAGGTCCTTCTCGGCGAGCTTGCGGTAGACCCAGCCGCGCTTGCCGCTCGCCCACCGCCGCACGGTCGCCGGATCGGTATCGGCAGGCACGTGCAGGATCAGTGAGCCGTCCCGATCGACGGTGATCCCGACCGTGCGCCTGCGGGTCGAGCGCCGCAGGCTGAACACCAGATCGTCCAGAACCAGGCGGTCGGGGTGCTCATCGGCGATCGGGGCAGCGCGGGTCATCGCTGTTCAGTCAACCGCCTGTGGTTGGACTTCGCCAAATCGACCACCTGATCGGACACCCCGTCCAGCCGTTCCCACTCGAACAGCTCGCCGCCTTCGACGGTGTAGCCGTCCAGCAGCTCGACCACGTCCTGACGCAGGCGGTGCTGCGCGTTCGGGTTCTCCCAGAATCCCACCACATCGATCTCGGCGCTGATCTTGTCCACGACATCGACGGTGACCGAGCGCAGCACCTCCACGGTGCCGTCGTCGAGGTCGGCGCCGCGCTGCTGCCGCAGCAATGCGCACAGCAGGTCGAAGAAGGGGGCTTGAGTGCGCGGGTCGAGGCCGCTGCCGTCCTCGTCACCGCGTCCCCGGCGGGCCTCCTCCACCAGCGGCTTGAGCGCGTCATAGGCCTGGTCCCACTGCCCGTCGAACCGCTGCAGCACCTGCTGCAGCCGCTCGGCCAGGGACTCGTAATAGGCGGGGTCGGAGTCGAGGTGCTCACTGATGTGGTGCCGGATGGCGTGTTCCATCTCCGAGGCCTTGGCACGGTCGCCGGTCAGCGCGTCGACTTTCTCGTCGAAGTCGGCAGCGGTGATCGATACCGGCGGCACCTTGTCCTGCACGCCGAGTGCGGCGATGTGGGTGTCGATGAGCTCGCGGACCTTCTCGCCGACCTGGCCGGGGTCGAACCCGTCGGTGTCTTCCCGATACCGGCGCCGCGTCTCGTACCGGACGAGCGCATGGGCCTTCAGCATCGGCAGGTACGGCTTGGCCTCGGGTCTGGGCATGATCGTTTCCACGGCGGAGCTGAACCGGGTGAACGCGGTTTCGAATTCGGCGCGGAGCCGCTCGTCGGCCAGTAGCTGCACGCACGCCTCCACGTCCTCGTCCGTGGTGACCTGGTGGATGCCGTGGCGGGCGAAGACCTGGCGCAACCGTTCCGCGCGGGTGGCCATCTCCGGGACCTCGTCGGCCAGGCTCGTCAGCGCGCCTTCGACGTCCTCGTCGGCGTAGGCGGCCAGGGCGTCCTTGAGGTGGGCGGCCACTCCGTAGTAGTCCACGACGTAGCCTGCGGTCTTGTGCGCGCTGGTGCGGTTGACGCGCGCCACCGCCTGCAGCAGTTCGGCTTCCTTGATGTGCCGGTCGAGGTAGAGCACCTGCTCGACGGGGGCGTCGAACCCGGTCAGCAGCATGGATTTGACGATGAGGAAGCCCAGCGGGCTCGTGGCGGTGGGATCGTCATCGGCCGATCGGGGCAGTTTCCTGGTGAATTCGGCGATGCGCCGGTCCTGTTTGGACGCGTTGGTCCACTCGTCGTAATGCTTGGGGTCGTTGTGCGACCCGGAGATCACCGGGGCGAAGTCGAGCTGCTCGATCAGCCACCGGTAACGGTGGGCGCGCACGAGCCGCCGCTGACGGGCGGGCAGTTCGTCGACCCGGTCGATCGCCTCGGGGATGACCTGCTCCGGCTCCAGCGAATCGAGCTCGTCGAGCAGTTCCCGCCGGGCCTCCAGGAAGGCGTCCCGGTAGCGCAGGGCGGCTTTCCGGCTGACGGCCACGACCTGGGCTTTGAAGCCGTTCGGCAGGATCGACTCGACGTAGTGCCACAGCATGCTGCGGGCCTTGCGCTTGATCAGTTCGGGTGCTTCGAGCACCTGGTTCTTGGTGCCCCAGCGTTGTTTGATGCGCTGTAGTTGCTCGTCGGTGTACTCGACGAACATGTCGTCGAAGAGCTCGTCGAGGTTGTCGGCGTCGCGCACGGCCGCGGTGGTGGTCTTGCCCTCGTAGCGGATCGGCACGGTCGCGCCGTCGTCCTGGGATTCGGTGATCGTGTAGCGGTCGATGTAGTCACCGAAGATTTTCGTGGTGCGCTTCTTGCGGCCCATGACGATCGGAGTACCGGTGAATCCGATCAGCGCGGCGTTGGGCAGTGCTTCACGCAGGCTCGTGTGCAGCTCACTGCTCTGGCTGCGGTGTGCCTCGTCGATGAGCACGAGGATGTTCTCGGCACGGTTGAGCTCGCCCAGAGACGGCATGGTCCGCTTGATTTCGCCGGAGGAAGCCGAGGCCCCCTCGGAACCGTCCTCTCCGGCCTCCTCGGTGTCCTCGGCCGTGTTCGTCTCGGAGTCCGCGCCGGAGTCCGTACTGCCCTGTTCGGTGTCGCGGTATTTCTGGATCATCGCGAACACGAGGTCCTTGCCCGAATAACTCAGGTGCTGTTTGACCTCGGTGACGGTGCGGGCGGTGCGCGCGGTTTCCCCGGTCAGCGCGGCGGTGGCGCGTAGCTGGTCCTGGAGCTGTTTGCGGTCGGTGACGACCACGATCTTGAACGGCCGCAGGCGGGCACGGCTGCGCATCACCCGCACGAGGAACACCATGGTCAGGCTTTTGCCGGACCCTTGGGTGTGCCAGATGATCCCGCCCCGGCGGTCCTGCACGCCGTCCTGCTGCCGTGTCCTGCCGTTCTCCAGGCGGCTGATCGCGCGCCGCACCGCCCGGTACTGCTGGTAGCGGGTGACGATCTTGGCGGTGCGCCCACCGGTTTCGGTGAACAGGGTGAAGTGCCGGACGAGGTCGAGCAGGACGGCGGGCCGCAGCATCCCGCCCACGAGCGTTTCCTGCCCGGACAGTTCGCCGTCGGCGGGCTTGCCGACCTCGCCCAGGACGTCGGCGACCTCGGCGGGTTCGACGGTTTTCCACGCGGCGAAGTGCTCCGCACCGGAGGTGACCGTGCCGACCTTGGCGGTGTCGTAGTTGGCCGCGACGACGAGTTGGTTGGTGCGGAACAGTCGTTCGCTGCCTTCGGGCTCGCCGTGCGGGTTGCGCTGGTTGGCGTAGCGGCGCAACTGGTCCAGCGCCTCGGTCAGCGGCTGGTGCGGGGCCTTGGTCTCGATGACCACCAGCGGCAGCCCGTTGACGAACAGCACCAGGTCGGGCTTGATGCGCTTGCGCCCCTGACCGCCGGGGAGTTCGACGGTGAACTGGCTGGTGACCACGAAGTCGTTGCGCTCGGGGTGTTCCCAGTCGATGTAGTCGATGTGCCGGGCTCGCTGGTTCGCCGCACCCTCGGGGGCGTCGACCTCGGTGCCGCCGACGAGCAGGTCGGTCAGTTCGCGGTTGATCTCCAGCAGGCTGGTCGCCTTCGGCCGGTACACGACGTTGGCGGCCTGGGAGATGCGGTGCTCGTCCAGCCACGGCTGCCCGTCGAGGGTGTTGATCCGCTGCAGCGCCTCGCGCAGCCTGCCCGCGAGGACGACGTCACGCAGCGAGTCCCGCCCGACCGGGGCGCCTTCTTCGGTGAGTGCGGGCAGGTGGGTCCAGCCCATCGCTTCGAGTTGGCGGATCAACGGCCACTCGGTGGCGTCCTTCTCGGTGGGCAACCCCAAGCTCACAGTGCGCTCCACGATCGGGTCCGGCGTCGCCGTTGATCGTAGCGCCGACAGGTGACATTCGGTCGCGTTTTCGATAACGAAGAGTCACACCTCAGTGTGGCGGTCAGCTCTTCGGACGCTCCTCCGCGCGGCGGTTATGCCGAAGCCAAGCCGGCCGGGCGGACTGTCGAGATCGCTTCCTCCGAGGCCAGAGCCTGGTCCATTTTCTCCCAGCCCGGGGTCGCGGCTCCAGCGGCGTGCAGCGCCGAGCGCACCACCGTGTGCGCCTGCGCGACCGCATCCGCCGCACTCTCCGCTCGCACGTGCAGGCAGAAATCGACGAGCATCTCGTCCAAGTCCGCACCGATGTCGGCGTCGGCCACGCCGGGTTCGTCCTGCAGAGCTTCCATCACCTGCTCCAGGTGCTCCTCGAACTCTTCCGCGTTAGAGCCCGATGCCCGGCAAGTGACCTCCACGTAGAACGTGCGCGTCATACTTGATCCTCCTACCGGCATCCGGTGCGATGGAGCCATCCTCGCAGGTTCCGCGTGTAGTCGGGGGAGCCGACTCTGTGCAACCAGTTACCGAAATAGTGAATCTCCCGGCATTGGCGCAGCGCCCGTGGTGATCGATACTCCGAGTGGGGCCGGACCACACGGTCACATCGAGCTGTACAACGAACGAGGACGTCACCGGGATCATGCTGGACGCGGTGGCGAGTGAACCGATCGGCGATTCAACACCGGGAAGGAAGATCGATGTCCGAGCAGGTGAGCTTCGTCGATGCGCACCTCGGGTGAGGCGCTGCTCGACGACATCGACGACTGGGTCGATGACTGGCACGACGCGCACGGTGCACCCGGTGGCAAACCCCGGCCGTTGGCGAATTACCTGGGGCTGACCGAGAACGAGTACGCCTTGTGGGCAGAACTCCCCGAATCATTACGGTTCTTCCTCGCCGCGCGGCGCGCGCAGTACCCCGCATCCGAGAGTGCCGGACTCGCCGGCGTAGCGGAAGCCGCAGCGCGGACCGACAACGATGTCGAAGCGACTGCGGTGCTGCATTGGTTGCGTCACGACGAGGGATACCGGAAGCTCGCCGAGTCCATGACCGAGGAGGAACGGGCCGAACGCCGCGCGATCACACGCTCACGGCACGCATGAGCACGGCAGCGTGAGCAGCGCTGAGCCTGTAGGCCGTGAGCGCACGAGCCGGGAAGAACCCGTACCGCACGCTCACGACCCGATCGCGGCTCAAGCGAAGCGATCCGCCTTGATGGCGGCCACGAACGCCTGCCACTGCCGATGATCGGTGGTGAAGTAGCCGGCCGCGCGATCCTTGGTGTCACGCACGGCAGCACCCTCGGCCACCCGACCGACCTCGACACAGGTACTCGTGTTCGCACTCCGGCTGGACTTGCGCCAGCCAGTTGGGTGCTGGTGCGGCGTCATGGGGCTGCCTCCATATCCTTGGCAATCTCGGCGACGAACCCGGAGGACTCTTCGGGGCTCATGGCTGCCCGAAAGACCGTATCGGCGGCTTCCCTATAGCTCTGCACATCCTCCTGCTCGTGCAGAAACAGGCCCGATCGGCGACTTTCCAGTTGCACCACAGGCGTCTGCTCGGACTCGATGAGTAGGAACAGACCTTCCAGCGCGGGATGCCGACCGCTGGAGAACGGCACCACCCGAAGGTCCACATTGGGCAGTTCGGCCATCTCCCCGAGATACTCGAGTTGCTCGACCATCACCTCCGGCGTGCCGATGACCTGCCGCAATGCGGCCTCCCCCGGTTGCACTTTCGATAACGAAGAGTCACGCGACGGCGCCGTCAGTCGCCCGGATGAGCAGTGGCCAACCCGAGGGAGTCCGCTGCGGCCAGTAGTCGCTTGTCGTAGGTGACGAACGCGGTCAGGTGCGCGCCGAAGACGGCCGAAGCAGTAGCCAGATGAACGGCGTCGAGCGACCGCAGGTAGGGGTCCTGGTAAGCACCCGCCGTGGCGCGCACCAGGTCGTCGATCTCGTACAGCGCGACCCTCCGCAGGATCGCGGGTACCGACCCAAGCAGCTCCGGTTCACTACGGCGCAACGCACGCGGCACCTCGACCTCCACCAGCGCCGAGGAGACCAGTGACTGATCACTGCGGTCGTGCAGCCATGTGACCAGTTCCTCGCTGGCGACCTCGGGACGGATGATCTTGATCAGGGCTGCCGTGTCCAGATAGATCATCAGTAGCGTTCCTCGTCGCGCATCTCGCTGACGAGTTCGCCGCTCTCGTGGTCGGTACGGACGGGTCCTCGCGGCCGGGGCATCGGGTCGTCAATGGTGGGCAGGCGAAGCTTGCCGCTCGCCGCCATCTCGGACAACGGGTTCGCAGCAGCGGGTACCAGCCGGGCCACCACCGCTCCGCGTTCGGTGACCTCGATCTCCTCGCCGCGCTTCACGCGGGCCAGCACACTGGCGGTTTCCTGATTGAGCACACGTACCGGCACTTCGCTCATGAACATAGTGTAGTACGAATACGTCAGACAAACCATCTGCGCGGCGGTGACCACACAAGAGGGGTTGCCCGATCCCGACAAGGCCGGGCAACCCCGCACCTGCGCGACTCAGGCGAAGCGATCGGCCTTGATGGCGGCCACGAACGCCTGCCACTGCCGATGATCGGTGGTGAAGTAGCCGGCCGCGCGATCCTTGGTGTCGCGCACGGCAGCACCGCCGGCCACCCGGCCGACCTCGACGCAGGTGCTCGCGTTCTGACTCCGGCTGGACTTGCGCCAGTTCGTGGGGTGCTGATGCGGCGTCATGGGGCTGCCTCCATATCCTTGGCGATCTCGGCGATGAACGCCGACGAGTCTTCGGGGCTCATGGCTGCCTGGCGGACCGTATCGGCGGCTTCCCGGTAGGTCTGCACATCCTCCGGCTCATGCAGGAACAGTCCCGAGCGGCGGCTTTCCAGTTGCACGACCGGTGTCTGCTCGGACTCGATCAGCAGGAACAGGCCTTCCAGTGCGGGATGCCAGCCGCTGGAGAACGGCAGCACCCGAAGGTCCACATTGGTCAGTTCGGCCATCTCCCCGAGGTATTCGAGCTGTTCGACCATCACCTCCGGGGCACCGATGACCTGCCGCAATGCGGCCTCCCCCACCAGGGCCACAAGCTGAGCCGGATCGCGCCGAAGGATCACGTCACGACGTCCGAGCCGTACGGCGATGCGGGTTTCGACGTCATTGGCGGGCACGCCACCAGCGGACATGATCGCGCGAGCGTAGTCGCTCGTCTGGAGCAGACCCGGGATCAGCAGCGGTGAGACTTCGGTGATCGTCGTCGCTGCCCGCTCGAACTCCAGCAGTGCCCCGAGCTGCTGACGCTGCTCGGGCAGGGTTACGGCCAACCAACGGGGTTCATCGGTACCGCTGCAGATCGCGATGATCTCCTCGTAGCGCTCCCCGTTGACGCCCAGGTGAGTCAGGATCTGCGCGACGTCGGTCGGTCTCGGCGCGCGTTCGCCGTTCTCCCACCGCGAGAGTTGCCCGGCGTTCTTGCCCAGCTCGGAGGCGAGCTGCCGCAGCCCCAAACCCTGTTCTTCGCGCGCTTCCCGCAACGCGCTACCGAGAGCACGCGCCTTCGGGGTTCGCGTGTTGCTGGCCATGCAACAGAGCCTACGTCACAGCACACCGCCATAGAAGATCACCCACACAGGTGATTGCACCGCTCTGTTTCCAGTGTTGACACTTATGCGTAACAGAATAAACAACCGGGAACAGAGAGGTCTCGAAGATGCCCCACCCCTTCACGTGGGTGCCTGCCGACCAGGCACGGCACGCCAGCACCGACTCGACGCCGAACGGGCACGGCTATCCCACCGGCACCGAGGTGATGACCTTGTGCGAGCAGCAGCTCACTGCCGACAACAGCGAAAACGCCTGGTTCTGGGGGACCTGCCCGGACTGCAACGTCGCGGCTCACGAACTGACGGGCGTCGAGATTCCAACGGCCTCGAAAGCGGCCGAGCGGTGAGCCGTCACGGTGAGCTCGCACGGTTGATGAATCTCGCGGCGGTGATGCTGGCCAACGCGGCCGAGGATGTGGCGAATGGGCACTACACCACCCCGGAGCGCGCCGACCTGGCCAAGGGGCTCGATCAGCTTTCCGCAGCACTGCGCGAGGAACTGCGCGAGGAGACGACCGTGGTCGACAGGGGTGAGCAGTGCGAGAGGTCATGATCATTGTCGGCCCGCTCGTGGTGTTGCTGATGGTGCTGGCTTGGCATCCGGCTGGCAACACCACCTCGTCACCCCGGCGAGGCGGCGGCAGGCACGCGCGCCAGCGGCAGCCCACCATCCCCACTTCGGCCCCTGCCACCGAGCCACCCGCACGCCGCTGGATTACCGGTGCACGGGAATCACGATGGCACCTGTCGAGTGACCGGCCACCGTTGGCGCGCTGCGGTCATCGGATACGTGGGCCGCTGCACAGCGCCTTCGGTTCCACTGCCCCGGCCGATCCTCGACGCACGACCTGCGAAGCCTGCTGCTCCGTGGCCGCCCTGGCGATCGAATCGCCGTATCGACCAGTGGCAGGGTTCGCCCTCCTCTCCACGGTCCCGAACACGGTGAACGAGCCATTTGGGCGGTCCTACTGCCACAACGACCCGTTCACCTCGGAGCCGATCGAGTGGCCGCCCCACGACCCCGACGAGGAGGAAGCCCCGACCCGGCGGCATCCTTCCCTCAACGCGGCCCTGGCTCTACTCCCCTCCCCTGACACGCTGGTTCCCCATGCGTCGCACCCCGGCATTCCCGTGCGGGCCGGGGCGAATGGCAGCGGAGACACCTCCGTCGCGTTCCCGCTCACCGCGTAAATCCCGGATCTCACCCCACCAGACCCCGGCCCGGATGCCGCCGACCCCGACCTCCGGCATCCGGGCCGGTCCCAGCCCGGTCGGCCGGTGCGCACCCGGAGAGCGCATCGGCCGACCGGCCCTGTCGGTGGTCCCCGGCACGATCCTCTCTGGCACGTCACAACACGGAAAACCGTTCTCCCACACCTACCGAGGCAACGGATCATGACTGCGACCGCCGACATTCCGCTCTTGCACACCAACGGCATCGACCTCTCCAGGCTGCCGGACAGTATAGACCTGGCCGCGCTGATCCGGCAGGCACAGCAAGACCCGCAACTTGGTTCGACGTGCTCGTGGGTCCTGTCGTTCTCCCAGGAAGGTGTTCCCTGGTACATGACTCCGGCCTTGCTGGTCGGAGTGCGCGGTGATGTGGGCGCGGTGGCGTGGAGCGACGAGCCACCGATGGTCCCCACCAACGGCACGAACCCCGAGCCGGTCGACTACTGGCTCGGCGGCCTGCACCACACCCCGATGGAGCCACACACCGAGATCCCCATCGAGCAAGCTCTCGCGGCCGTGGACGAGTTCGTCCGCACCGGACAGCGCCCGACCTGCGTTGAATGGCGCACCGAAGGCGCTCGCGGCGCAGCAGACGGATGACCAACCGGACCAGCCACCATTCGAGGAGTGGGTCCAGAATGATCAGTGTCTTTATCGAGCGGGTACCGGATCGAGTGGTTGCGAGGAGCACGGAGGAGGTCGAGGAGGTCGTCCGGACGCTGCTTTCCGGACCGGAGGTCCACCAGATGGGCGTGGTCGTCGACCCGCACGTGATCGCGGACCTCTACAGCGGTGATGTGACCGGCGACGAGGAGGACGAAGAGTTGTCGGTCGGCTGGTTACACGTCAGCGTGCACCCTGAGCGCCGACTCGGCGCACTCAACTACAGCTGGACGGACGGCGCGGAAATCGACTCCTGGGAGTCGCGAGGATCGGTCGGCGGCGAGCCACTGCTTTACTCGACGCGCAGCGGCAACACGTTCCACGCTGACACTGGTGTCACCCTCACGGTCGTTGCCGACGCCGTGCGTGAGCTCGCCCGCACCGGTGACCGGCCGACATGCGTGCACTGGCTTCAGGGCGTCCTAGTGTAGCAGCAGACGGAGCCGTGCGGCTCGCCGCGCTCACGAGGTGGTGGTCTCCTCGGCGTCCACGTTCACCCGCACTCGACCTGTCAACAGGTCGTCCATCAGCCCCTGCTTGAGCTTCCGCAGCTTGGCGAGTTCTGCGTGCTGCCTCTCTTCTTCAGCGTGCCACTCGTCATAAATATTGGCTATGTTAGATTGAATCTCAATGTCCAATTCAGGAATAGACAAAGGAAAAATATCCTGAAGATTAATATTCCTTTGAGCGCTTTGCGGTGCCTGCGACTCAAGAACAGGCTTCATCCTGCGAATACAGAGTTCAATATATCGAGGAACGTATCCACTCTTAGGAGTTACCCCTACTAAGGAGTCTGGAAAATACATCGAACAACCAAGTATTGCCGTGTCTGCAATGTTCGCCGCGATAGTGACAGCAACAGTACCTGCGGGAAACTTACGACTTACCGAAGCACCCAGTTCATTGAGCGTTTGTGAAGCATTGTAAATAGTATTTCCTTCGGCATTGGCAACATCGCCAGTTTGAATAAATAGATGTTCACCCACATAAAATCTCGGATCGTTCCTCGGTCGAGGCGTAAACCGGCCACGGGAAACATCAGCTATCTCGACGAGTTTCCTGGTGGCAACAGTTCCCTGATCTATGTATCGGGTAAATACATCACGAATAATCCCCTGCTTGGTTTGTTCGAGCTTGGCGATGAGGCGTTCCGTCGAGCGGATGTTCGCATCCACCGTGTCCAGGATCTCCGCAATCCTTCGCTGTTCTGGCAACGAAGGGACGCCAATCTCAAAATCCAGAATATCGCTCGATGAGATCCCTTTTACAGTGGATCCGGTAGCAACGGACTCGATCTTAGGATGCAGTAGATTAAGACAATGCAAGACATAGCGCTCATCAACCGAATCGCCACAGTACAATGCTTTTAAGTCCTGGTTGATAGCCATGTCCGTACCCGGTATAGCGCATCGACCAACCGCCATCCTAGTACACACAATTGGGGTTCCTGCATGCACAAGGTTGACCGCACTACCTGAAAGAGCTCCTGAAGAAATGTGCTCCTGCGTGGCAGATATATGTGTTGCTTCTTCAGGCATGTCCTTTACAGATACCCAAGGTATATCGCCTTGCCAGTAAGCTACAACTCCACGAGGAGGTGTTCCGCCACCGACAACGCGATCAACCAACAACGACAGGGGGGCTGTGCGCCAAGAAAGATCACTCATAACCCAGCTCCTTGAGGTATCCGGCGAGTTTGTCGGCGGCAGCGTCGCGGTCGGATTCGATCTCGTGTAGGGACACGGCGTACTTGTCCCACCAATTCTCCAGCGCGGCCACGATCTCGCGGCGGTGCGCGGCGGCGTAGGCATCCAGGTGGCCGCTGACCTCCTCACGCAGGATGCCCAGGACGAGGTCGCGTTCCTGCTCCTCGGTCAGGGCGCTGCGCTCGGTCTCCAGCTCGATGCGTAGCCGCCCGCGCAGCTTGCCGAGTTCGGCCTTGGCCGCCTTTTGGTCCTTGGCAAGCTGCTTCAGCTCTGCTGCCGAAAGCCGGGTCTCGGACTCTTCCTCGTCGCCGTCCTCGTCCTCGCCGACGCTGTTCGCCGCCTTCACCCACGCGTCCAGTTCGGCGCGCTTCGCCTCGGCCTCGGCGAGCCGTTCCAAGTAATCCGGCACCAGCACCGGAACGAGCTTGTGCTCGAACGGATCGGCCTTGGAGTCGTCGTCCTCCAGCATCGCGACGATCGTGGTGATCCAACCGTCGATGACCCCGGCGAAGCCATTCGCCGCCAGAGTGCGCAGGTCGTACTGGATGCCGTCCCACCAGCGCACGATCACCCCGGCCGTCTGGAAGCGGTCCAGGATGCCCACCGGCCGCACCACCTCCAGGAAGCTGTCCAGCAGGTCGCGGCGGGTGGACATCAGCGCTGTGGTCTCCGGCAGCTCGATCAAGCGCCGCGAGTGCTCGCCCCACCACTTGTCCAGCGCCACGCGCAGCTCGGCCTCCTTGGCCTGCACCCCGGCGTGCCCGTCGACCACACCCTTCAGCGCGGCCCGGTCCACACCCGGCGCGAAGTCGAGATAGTCCCCGCCGCGGTCGGTGAACACCGCCTGCGGATCGAAACCGTGCGAGGCGAACAGCCCCGCCTTGTCGTCCACCTCGTGCCGGGGCACGCCCCCGTGCAGGTGCGCGCGCACGTCGTGCGGCTCCGGCGGCGGGGCGTTGTCGGCGTAACGACGGATGTTGAGGTTGTCCTCGTTGTCGCGCAGCTCCTCGCGAGAAACGACCCGCGCGTAACCGGGAATGTCGTCGAACTCGCGGTAGGCGGCCACGATCTTCTCGTAGTGCTCGGGCAGCAGGTAATTCTGCGCGCGCCCGGCCGAGAACTCGTCGTCGGCATTGACGAACAGCACCTTCTTACGCCGCTCCGGCGGCTTGCTGCCCGGCGCGCGCAGCACCAGCACACAGGCGGGGATGCCGGTGCCGTAGAACAGGTTCGGCGCCAGACCGATCACGGCCTCGATCACGTCGTCGTCCAGCAGATCCGTGCGGATGTCGCGCTCAGCGCTTCCCCGGAACAGCACCCCGTGCGGCATGACCGTGGCCGCCACCCCGTTGCTCTTGAGTACCGAGACCATGTGCTGCACGAACATCAGGTCGGCCTTCTTACCGTTCTCCGGCGCCCACCCCCAGCGGAACCGCTCCGGATACCGCATCTCCTCGCGGGAGTAGTTCAGCGAAAACGGCGGATTCGACAACACCCGGTCGAACCGCTTCAGCTCCCCGCCGCTTTCGTGGCACGGGTTGAGCAGCGTGTCGTCGTTCTCGACCTTGGCATCGGAGATGCCGTGCAACAGCAGGTTCATCTTGGAGATCGACCAGACACCACCGTTGTGCTCCTGACCGGCCAGCGCCAGATCCTTGACGTTACCGCCGTTCTCCTCGATGTGGTGGTGCGCGTGGATGAGCATCCCACCCGAGCCCGAACACGGGTCGTAGATCTCCATGCCCTCGGCGGGTTCGACCAACCGCACCATCATCCGCACCACCGCGCGCGGGGTGTAGAACTCGCCGCCCTTCTTGCCCGCCGAATCCGCGAACTCGCCGATCAGGTACTCGTAGGCCGCCCCCAGCAGATCGGGGAACTCGAAGTCCTCGTTGCGCAGCCGCACCTTGCCGAAGTGGTAGATCAAATCCCGCAGCTTCTGGTCGGACAGGCCGGCCTGCCCGACCTTGCGGGTGAAGTCGATGTGCTGAACCACGCCCTCCAGCGAGGGGTTGTACACCTCCAGCTGCTCCAGTGCCGTGTTCAGCGCGTCACCGACCTGGTTGTGCACATGGTTGGCCAGCCAATCCCACCGCGCCTGGTCCGGCACGAAGAACGCGCTGCGGTTGCGATACGTGCCGGGAGCACCGGCCCGCTTCTCCGCTTCCTCCTCGCTGCGGCCGCGTTCCCGCTCCGCGGCGAGGACCCGCTCGCGCTCCACCTCGAACTGGTCCGAGGCGCGTTTCAGGAACAGCATCCCGAAGATGTACTCCTTGAACTCGGAAGCATCCATCTTGCCGCGCAGGATGTCCGCCGCCGCGAACAGGTGCCGCTCCAACTGCGGCAGGGTCAGCTTGGCCAATTCCGGCTCCGTCTCTCGACTCGGTGGGGTCGGTGGTGGTTCGCGACATGCGCGCTCCCGCCGGGTCCCTGTGGGCCTACTGCCGGGAGCGCGCGGCGACGACCGCGCACGCGGCCCCGAGCCTACGACCGGACGTCCTCACCGGAGGGGGCGGGCACGGATCACGGCGCCGCCGGCTCCGGGAACCCCTCGCGGAGTTGTTCGCGGGCGTGATCGATTCCGCTTTTGACCATCGCACGCCAACAGGGGCATTTCTCCGGACGCCCCAGAGCAGCACAGATCAGGACCCCGAGAACGCGAAGCGCACGAGCGGCCGGTCCCGGCCCGCCCGTCTCCGAGACGACGACTCTGCCCACCACGGCAGCGGCCACCTCGCGCGTGGCGGGAAACGGTGCCTCCTCGGAACCGAGGATCGACTCGGTGAGCTCCTGTTGGCCGCACCGACCGACCGTGTCCAGCCATCGAGCCAGCTCGGCCAACGTCTTGCAACAGCCGCGTGCCCACTCCGCCTCGAAACCCGACCACGCGCGCTGCCCCACTACGGCACGAGCACGCCGTGTGACCCGACGTCGCCAGGCCGTACCCGTGGTTGCGTGGACAGCATGATCTCGTTGTCGCTTTCTCTCCCGATACGCGTCGAAGAAGAGCACGAAGTCCCCACGGGGACCGCAGAAACGGTGGTCGGAGCAATACTTCGAGTCGTAGTCGTCACTGACCGTACGCTCGCACGGTTTCCGGCTGTGTGTGTTGGTACTGCCGCACAAGTGCGAGTCGGGGCGTCTTGATCGTTTTCCAGCCACCCGGACACGGTCGAACGCACCAACCGAGCAGAGGTACCGCGATCCGAGTGATCTCCTCGCGCAACGCTGTCACCGGCGTATCCCGAAATCTTTCAGTCTCGACGTTTCTCGGTCGGCAGTGTTTTCCGCATTCTTCGCACGTTTCGGTCCCCGTACCTTGTGCACAGCCAGTGCTATCCCTCGAAGGACCGTCCGAGCCAGGAAAAAATACCAGAAACAGAAGGCGGCAATCGCCAGCGGGCCGATCAGGATCTGTCCCAGCACTGCGGGTTCACCTGCTGCAACGGGTTTCCACACTCGCCCTCGGACGGGGGTGGCAGTGTCATACACCGGCACGAGCCTGCCCACATCAGCCTCATCGAGCGCGGAAATCCGTGCGTGATGGCGAACCTCTTCTCCGTGTTGGAAATGGTCCTCGAGAGGCGCGATCGTTCCCGCGAGCAGAACCCCGTGAACGAAGTACGCCGCGTAAGCCAGTGACGCGGCCATGATGAACGGCGCCCACACGGGCCACTTGTGTACCGGTCCTCCGGGTTGAAGAACTCCGGCTTGGTCTTCGCTCCACCACGGTCAATGGAGTAAAGGGGCATCGGAATCCGCTTATCGATGTCGACCGGCCGAAACTCCGAGTGGTCGAAGGTTCGTATCGGTGACCGCCACGCTGCGGTGACCTTCTCGGCAGCGTCCGGAACATAGCTCAGCCGGGCATCACACGACCACGTTGTTCCGAGCATCACCCAGTTGCGATGACAGTCCTGCACCTCGGCGTAGCCATAGACCGGGCCTGGTTCGGTGGCTCGGTACTCGATCCAACCGGACACGAACCATAGCCCGTAACAACCGACCAGTCCGCTCAACAGGAACGCGATGCTCATCCTGCGGTAACGGCGGACCGGACTCCCGACACCGTCCACCGATGTTTCCGCCACACTTTCTCCCGTACTGCTGAAGCTCCACACGCATGCTCATGAGGACACGCAGACTCGGACAGCCCGGCAGGAGGACCGGAACGCTATGGCCAGGCCGGCCCACTACCCGCTCATGGAGTCGTATGAGCCGTGCGAGCCGTGCCGCGATCGGGACCGGGCAGCACCAATAGCGAGTAGGGCAGCCACAACACCGCGAAAGGCCATCACCATCGCACCGATCACCAGCGGAAGCACGAAAAGCCCCAACCACCTCGGCGCGCTCTCCCGGTATTTGGGTTGCCAGTCACTACCGCCGTCCAAATACACGGGAATCCGTTTCCCGATATCAGCCGCACCGAATTCCGAGAAAGCCCTGTCGTAGCGGTTCGGCTGGTCCTTGAACCCTTCCACAGCAGTGACCGTGCCGATACAGACCGAACGTAGGCCCAGCACCGTCCAGTTCGGCTCGCACGACTCCAGGACAAGATGACCGTTTACCGACTGGAGGTCACTACCCCCCTGGTCGCCGGCGACGAACATCCCGTGGCTGAAGTACGCCGCATAGGCCAACAACGCGGCAACGCCCCAGTACCGCCAGAAGTATTTTTTGAGGACGCGTGATCGAGTGCCGGTTTCTTCATCTCCTGGCTCTCCTGCCGCTCCGGATTCCACCGCCGGACTCTCCGGCTGCTCCTCGTCCTCGCTGCGGCCTCGTACCCTTCTCTTGACGATCGCACAGCCGCGAAATACCGCCCGCGCGAGGAAGAGATACCAAAACAAGAACGCGAAGAGCGCCAGCACGCCGATCAGTAATTCGGCGAGAATCGGTGGTGAGCTTGCCTCCGCCCCTTTCCAGGTGCGCCCTCGAAATGCTTCGAACGAGTCGTACACCTCGACGGTGCGACCGATATCAGACCGGTCGAATCGGGAGAACCAAGCGTCGTAGCGCACCGTCTCCCCATGCTGAAAGTGCCCCTCCATCGGAGTGATGGTTCCCGTGCAACCGGATCGCAGTCCCAGCACGGTCCAATTCGGCTCGCACGACTCCACAACGAGATGCCCCTCTGCCGAGGGGGTATCCGCATGAGTCTTGGCGAGAAAGACACCATAGTCGAAGTACGCAGCGTAAGTCAGTACCGCGGCCACGATGAAAGGCTGCCAAAGAGGCCACTTGTGCATCGGTTGGCCCGGATCCCGCCGCAGAGCCCGCACGAAGCGCGAAAAGCCATGCCGCGTAGGCGATGTGGGAGTCCTTGATTTCCACCACAGGTTAAGCCCTCGGGCACACTGCCAGATTCCGGCGGTAACCAGCCCTATTGTGGCGAATACCAACGCCACTCCGGCATACTTGAACGCGGCGGTGTGCTGTCCACCCACTCCGGCCATGAGCCGGAACGCATAACCGCCGATCAGTCCGAGCAGTAGGAAAATACTTCCGTTACGCAGGCGGCGGCGAATGCGTTTCGGTACAGCATCTTCCATCTCGGCACTACTGGTCGCGTTCACCCCGAACCTCTCTGGTTTTCGATTCATGGGGCTTCTCGGACGGAGTTCCCTCCTCGGGGTTCCCTTCTTCCTGACCGAATGCCTTGTTGATCTCTTTTCCGAACTCCTTACCTCCCGCCACGGCATCACCGACTCCGGGCTTGATGTTGCCGAGATCACTGAGGGCAGGCTTGTGCTGACCGAGATCTCCGGAGGCGGCCTTGACCCAGTTCCCCCCGTCGAAAGCGTTCTTGTTCAGATGATTGTCCGTTTGGTCGACGACCTTGCCGAGCGTGGTGTTCGCGAGTGGCCCGCCCTCTCGATCCCACCGGTCGGCAGTGGCGCGCATGTTCTCCGCACGGGTACTGGCGGAGTCCGTGAAGTCATCGACTCGCTGGTTCCGTGCCTCCAGCCCCTGCCCCTGAATCCGGTCACCGAATGCGTCGCGGTTGTCCGCCTTGGTCCGCATCTCGGCCGACATGTGCTCTTCCTTCATCTTGATCCGACCGCCGAATCCGCTGTCGGGACGGCTTCTGCTTGTCGCGGCCAGATCGTCGGCGCGCTTGTGCAGGGTGTCGGCGGAGGTCTTGGCAAGTCCTCCCAACTTGTCGAGAGCACCGAACAGCTTCTTCAGGAACTGCGCGATCCGGCCCGCGATCTCGACGGCCTTGGCCACCGCGCGAGCGACGAAGGCCGCCACGGAACCACCGAAGGTGAACCAGCTCGACGCGAGCGCCGCCAATCCCCATGCGATCAGGGTGCCCACCATCTCGGCGATCAGGTCCCGGATCAGCGCACGAGTGCCCGCAACGACGGCACCGGCTAGTTTGACCTTGTTCGAGACCGCGAGGGAGGCAACTTCGGCGTTCCTGATGTGTTCGAAAAGATTGGCCGCCGAGCCCCGGTAAGCCTGTCCGGACTGCCCTCGCCACTCCGTGACCTGCGACAGTGAGCTCCTGTGCTGCTCGGATACGCCGCCGAGATGTTGATGGATATTGGCCCACGTATTGGCAGCGGCCTGGATCGCGGCCGGATCGCCCGCCAGATTGTCGAACGGTTCACGGACCCACTCCACGTTCTCGATGAGCCAACCGACAACGGACGACGCCAGCGTGGCCAGCGGATCCGTCAGAAAACCAGCGGCGTCCAACGCCATACCGGCTCCGTCGATGGCCAGCTGAGTCTCGTCGACCTGTGCGCCGTCATGAAAGATGTTCTCCACGTTGGCCGCGAAGTCCTCGGCACCGTCCAAAGGACCGGCTCCGGTGAATGTTTTGTCCTCGACCTGGATATCGGCCTGCAGATCGTCCATCAGCGCATCCCCTCAAACCTGTTGACAGCTTCCTCGTCGCGATCCCGGAACTCCTGGGCGGCTTCCTTCACTTTGTTCCCACTGTCCTCCATTGAACGAGGCAACTGCTCCAGCAGCTTCTCCGCGGCGTCACGCTCTTCCTCGAAGAGGACAGTCCACATCTGGCACAACGCCCCCATCGCTCCGGCGTCTATGGGGGTCTGTGTCGATGCCTCACGGGCCTTGTCCAGGGCCGAGGTGATCTCGCCGGTCAGGTGCTTGCCGTGGGCGTCCATGGCATCGGTGTTGGTGTGGATGCCGCCGCTCATCGTGAACCTCCGAAACGCCGACGGTCACCGCCGTCCCAGTCGTCATCCCAGTCGTTGCGGCCGAGATCCATCTCCGGAGCCTCGCCGCGCCGCGAGCCCGTTCCCGCGGACTCCTCCTCATCCGGCTGCAACCGGGCGATGCCGGCCTCGACCTGCTCATTGAGGAAGCTCATCGCCGCACCGTCACCCAGCAGCGGGCGCATGCTTTCCTGCACCTCGCGAGCGGCCTGCTCCTGAGCCTTGCGGATGGTCGCCATGATCGTGCTCGCCAGCTTGGTATGGCCGAGCTCCATCGCCTTCGGGCCGAGATCGAGCGACTCGATGCTGCCGCCACCGGCTACCGCCACGGTGACACTGCCGTCGTCGCTGCTGGCCCGGCTGCGCGCGTTGGCGAACGCCTCCTGCGACTGTTCCAGCTGCTGCTGCATCTGGCCGGCCTTGTTCTCGAAGTCCTCGAGGAACTTGTACGGATCCACCGGAATTCCTTCACCATCGTGATCAATGCGATGTAGAGCGTAACGTGAGTGGATCAGCGAATGTGGTCGATCCGGTAAACGGAATACAGCCGAAGAAAACGGCAGGAGGCTGGCAATGGGACGGATCACCGTACGGCGCCCGGTGCTGCGCATCACCTCCGACGGCAGCAGACAACGGCCGGACACCCTCGCCGCCGAGGAACCACTGGAGATCCGGGTCGATTCCCGCCCGCTCAGCGTCACGATGCGCACCCCGGGCCACGACGTGGAACTCGCGCACGGCTTCCTGCTCACCGAGAGCGTGATCACCACCCACGCCGACGTGCGCACGGCACGCTACTGCGACAGTCCGGGACCGGACGGGCGCAACACCTACAACGTGCTGGACGTGCAGCTCGCACCGGGTGTCGCCCCTCCCGACGCCTCCGTGGAGCGCAATTTCTACACGACCTCGTCCTGCGGCGTGTGCGGCAAAGCCGCGCTCGACGCCGTGCGGCTGCGCACCCGGCACCCACCGGCCCACGACCCGCTCACCGTCACTCCCGAACTGCTCACCGACATTCCCGACCGACTGCGCGAGGCACAGCGGGTGTTCTCCTCGACCGGCGGCCTCCATGCCGCCGGGCTGTTCGACTCCACCGGTGCTCTGCTCGCCGTGCGGGAGGACGTGGGCAGGCACAACGCCGTGGACAAGGTGCTCGGCTGGGCCCTGCTCGAAGGGCGTGTACCATTGGCCGGATGCGTGCTGATGGTCTCCGGCCGCGCTTCCTTCGAACTCGTCCAGAAGGCCGCGATGGCCGGCATCCCGCTGCTCGCCGCCGTGTCCGCTCCCTCGTCACTGGCCGTGGAACTGGCCGAGGAACAGGGCATGACCCTCGTGGGCTTCCTGCGCGGGCCGTCGATGAACGTCTACACCGGTGCCGAGCGGATACACCTCCAGCGCCCGACCGAACACACCACGAGCACAGGCTGAACACCCCCGGGAACGATGGGGCCTTCTCACACCGGCCGGAGTCGGTCCGGTACATACACCGCCGTGTGCGCCGGGGAGCCGAAGCGGTCCTCCAGCGGCACGGTCCCGTACAGCGCCCAGTGCAGCAACGAGGGCCACGGACCATAACCGGCCTCGGTGTTGAGGTCTTCCCCGTCCGGGATGATGTCGAGCTCCACCTGCAGAGCGCAGGCCAGCGAGTGGGCGCTGTACACCGGCAGATTCGGGTCCCCGGTGCCCGCGACGAGCCGGGTCAGCCCGGCCGCGCGCCGCAGCGAGTACGCATCGACCGGATAGGGCATCAACCCTTGCACGTCCGGATGGCGCCATTCCGGTGCCGGCGGGGACACCAACAGCACCCGGTCGGCTCGGCATGCCACCGGGCCGATGGTCGCGGCATGATGCAGCCACAGCGCCGCCCCGCAGGAATGCGCTGCGACGACGAGTTCCGCATCCGCGGGAACGGCATCCAGCCGGCGGCGAAGCACCGCGAGCCCGTCATCGAGGACGGGACGGTCCGGATCTCCCAGAGTGGACAGGTCCACCCGGACACCGCGCTCCGATAACTGCGCGGCGAGCCACTGCTGCCAGTGCCAGGGGCCCGATCCCCCGAAGCCGTGTATCAGCAGGACGTGCATCTCGCTCATCGCGCCGCTCCCCGAGATCGGTGGTCATGGCTGTTGACCGTGCCACCGATGATCTTCCCCCGAGGTCGGCTCGCAGGCGAACATCCCCACGGCACTCGAACGGCTGATAATGCCTGCCGGGGCGGCACGTTCGACGAACTCCCACCACCCGGACGAGCCGGCCAGGGGAGTTCGCCCCTCGTGCCTGGTCAGGCCGACTTTTCGCGGCGCTCGTGGCGACTGTTCGGCCGCGCCACGATCGTCGGATTCACACTCTCCCGGACGGTCTGCTCGGTGATGATGACCTTGGCGACGTCCGAGCGGCTCGGAACGTCGTACATCACCGGCAGCAGAACCTCCTCCAGGATCGCGCGCAGCCCTCGGGCACCCGTCCCCCGGATGATCGCCAGATCGGCGATGCCTTCCAGCGCCGAGTGCGTGAACTCCAGCTCGACACCGTCCAGCTCGAACAGCCGGGTGTACTGCTTGATCAGGGCGTTGCGGGGCTCGGTGAGAATCTTCACCAGCGCCTGCTTGTCCAGGTTCGTCACGCTGGCCACCGTGGGCAACCGGCCGATGAACTCCGGGATCAGGCCGTACTTGATGAGGTCCTCGGGCAGGACCTCGGAGAAGTGCTCGGCTGCGTCCACGTCGGCCTTGGAGCGCAGGTCGGCCCCGAAGCCGACGCTGCTCTTGCCCACCCGGTCCTCGACGATGTCCTCCAGGCCTCCGAACGCACCCGCCACGATGAACAGCACGTTGGTGGTGTCGATCTGGATGAACTCCTGGTGCGGGTGCTTGCGCCCGCCCTGCGGGGGGACGCTGGCGCTGGTGCCCTCCAGGATCTTCAGCAGCGCCTGCTGCACACCCTCGCCGGAGACGTCCCTGGTGATGGACGGGTTCTCGCTCTTGCGAGCGATCTTGTCGACCTCGTCGATGTAGATGATGCCGGTCTCGGCGCGCTTGACGTCGTAGTCGGCGGCCTGGATCAGCTTCAGCAGGATGTTCTCGACGTCCTCACCGACGTAGCCCGCCTCGGTCAGCGCCGTGGCGTCGGCGATGGCGAACGGGACGTTGAGCATCTTCGCCAGCGTCTGGGCGAGGTAGGTCTTGCCGCAGCCGGTGGGTCCGAGCATCAGGATGTTGGACTTCGCCAGCTCCACGTTCTCCTCACGGCTGTCGCGTGCGGAGTTCTGTTGCTGCTGCTCCCCGGCCTGAATGCGCTTGTAGTGGTTGTACACCGCCACCGAGAGGTTGCGTTTGGCACCGTCCTGGCCGATGACGTACTGGTCGAGGAAGTCGTGGATCTCGCCCGGCTTGGGCAGCTCGTCGAGCTTGACATCGCCGGCCTCGGCGAGCTCCTCTTCGATGATCTCGTTGCAGAGATCGATGCACTCATCGCAGATGTACACGCCGGGACCGGCGATGAGTTTTTTCACCTGCTTCTGGCTCTTCCCGCAGAAGGAGCACTTCAGCAGGTCGCCGCCGTCACCGATACGCGCCATGCCGATGACCTGTCCCCTCCGGCGCGCCGTTCTTCTGACGCACCTCGCCGTGTCTGCCTTCGACGGTACCTTCCGTGTCCCGCTTCGTGGAGACTCCGAAAACGTCGCCGGTCACAGCAGTGAACTCCACCATACGCCCGATGACCCCGACCACAGGGCGACCGGGACGAGTCCGGAAGGCTCGAAAACGCCGTCGACGAAACCGGGTGTTCTCGTCAGCCTGCCCCCGACACGCCGGGCACGGCGACAGCGCCGCCGCACTCGGCGTGTCGAGGTGGACCACAGTCATTCCCGCTGTCCGCGGACCTACCGCACGAAGGTCCGCCTCAGGACTGCTGTGCCGAGAGCTTGCGATACGGCATGATCTCGTCGACGATGCCGTACTCCTTGGCCTGCTCACCGGCCAGGATCTTGTCCCGCTCGATGTCCTCGCGGATCTGTTCCTGGGTCTTGCCGGTGTGCCGGGCCAGCGTGCTTTCCAGCAGCTTCCGCATCCGCTCGATCTCGTTGGCCTGGATCTCCAGGTCGGAGACCTGACCGTAGACACCCTCGGTGGCGGGCTGGTGGATCAGCACCCGCGAGTTCGGCAGTGCCATCCGCTTACCGGCCGATCCCGCGGCCAGCAGCACGGCGGCGGCCGAGGCGGCCTGGCCGAGGCAGACCGTGCGGATGTCCGGCCGCACGTACTGCATGGTGTCGTAGATGGCCATCAGCGCGGTGAACGAACCGCCCGGCGAGTTGATGTAGAGCTGAATCTCCCGGTCCGGGTCGTCGGACTCCAGATACAGCAGCTGCGCCATGATGTCGTTGGCCGAGACGTCGTCGACCTGCACCCCGAGGAAGACGATGCGTTCCTCGAAGAGCTTGTTGTACGGGTTCGACTCCTTGACCCCGTAGGCGGTGCGCTCGACGAAGGACGGGAGCATGTACCGGGACTGGGGGAGTTGGAATGAGTTCACGTCAGTGACTCCTCGTGACTATGGTGGCCGGCACGTTCGCGAACGGGCGCGATCAGGCGCTCGGCATGTTGGCGCGGTTGGCGATGTGGTCGATGAAGCCGTACTCGAGAGCCTCGTCCGAGGTGAACCAGCGGTCGCGGTCGGAGTCGGCGGTGATCTTCTCGACGGTCTGGCCGGTCTGCGCGGCGATCAGTTCGGCCATCTCACGCTTGTGCCGGGAGAACACATCGGCCTGGATCGCGATGTCCGAGGCCGTGCCACCGAGACCTGCCGAGGGCTGGTGCATCAGGATCCGCGAGTGCGGCAGCGCGAAACGCTTGCCCGGAGCACCCGCCGAAAGCAGGAACTGCCCCATCGACGCGGCGAAGCCCATCGCCACGGTCACCACGTCCGGCTTGATGAGCTGCATCGTGTCGTAGATGGCCATGCCCGCGGTGACCGAACCACCGGGCGAGTTGATGTAGAGCGAGATATCGCGCTCGGTGTCCTCGGCGGCCAACAGGATCAACTGGGAGCAGATCTGGTTGGCGATGGTGTCCTCGACCTGGGAGCCGAGCACGATGATGCGCTCCTGGAGCAACCGCTCGTAGACCGAGTCGTTGAGCGAGAGTCCACTGCTCGTGGTCCGCATCTGCGGCGACTGCGCCTCGGACGCCGGAACCGTCTGGTGCTGCGTCACGTCTCCCTGCCTTCTTCCACAATGGACCCGGTCGTCATATCGGTCGACCGGGCCGCGTTGAAGTATTGTCCGTCACCGGGCTGCCGGTGTAGCCGGTGATCCGTTACAACAGACCCTAACGAACGTGGGCGGCACCAGCTTCCCAGTACCGCCCACGTTCGCTCTTAGCGTGTTTTTCGACTCGATCACTCCGAGCCGGTGCTGCGCGACTGCTCCTCGGATTCGGCTTCGACGACCTCGGGCTGCTCCTCGGTCTCGCCGCCTTCCTCCTGCGTGCCGAACAGCTCGTCCAGGTCCAGAGCATTGCCCTCGGTGTCGGTCACCGTGGACTGGCGCACCACGGAGAACAGGGCCTTGCTCCGGCGGATGTCGGCGTAGATCACGCCCAACTGGTTGGACTGCTGGATCTGCTGAACGTACTGGTCCGGGCTGATGCCGGACTGCTGCGCCTGGTAGATGATCCGCTCGGTGAGCTCGTTGTCCGAGACCGAGATGTCCTCGGTGTCGGCGATCGTGTCCAGCACGAGCTGGGTCCGGACCGCCTGCTCGGCTTCCTCACGAGTCTCGGAGTCGAACTGCTCACGGGTCTTGCCCTGTTGCTGCAGCGACTCGACGAAGCGCTCCTCGTCGTGATCGAACGGGTGCACCGCGTCGTGCTCGCGCCCCTCGACCTCGGACTGCACGGCCGTCTCGGGCAACGGGACCTCGGTGTTCTCCAGCAGGGCCTCCAGGATCCTGTCCCTGGCCTGCATGCCCTGCTGCATCCGCTTGACGCGGCCGAGTCGTTCCCGCAGGTCGGCGAGCAGTTCCTCCACCGTGTCGAATTCGCTGGCCATCTGGGCGAACTCGTCGTCGGCCTCCGGCAGCTGCCGTTCCTTGACCGAATTGAGCGTCACCGTGACATCGGCCTCTCGGCCCGCATGGTCACCGGCGACCAGAGTGGTGGTGAAGTTCCTGGTGTCGCCTTCGCTCGCGCCGATCAACGCGTCGTCGATGCCCTCGATGAGCTGCCCGGAACCGATCTCGTAGGACAGGCCGCTGGTCTGGGCGTCGGAAACTTCCTCGCCGTCAACGGTGGCCGACAGGTCGATGCTGGTGTAATCACCGTGCGCGGCGGGGCGCTCGACACCGGTCAGCGTGGCGAAGCGGGCGCGCAGCTCGTCGAGCTGCTCCTGCACCTCGTCCTCGGTGACCTCGACGTCGTCCACGGTCACGGCCAGCTCGCCAAAGGCGGGCACAGTCAGCTCGGGCCGGACGTCGACCTCGGCGGTGAACTCGATCTGCTCACCGTCGGCGATGTTGGTGACCTCGAGTTCCGGACGGCCGAGAGTGTGAACATCGTTGCTGTTGACGGCCTCCATGTACTTCGACGGGACCGCCTCGTTGACAACCTCGTCGAGCACGGGGGCGCGACCGATGCGGCTCTCCAAAACGGGAGCCGGTACCTTGCCGGGGCGGAACCCCGGAATCCGGACCTGCTTGGCCAGTTCCTGATACGCGCGGTCGAAGTTCGGCTTGAGCTCGTCGAACGGCACCTCGACGTTGATCCGTACGCGCGTCGGGCTCAGGTGCTCGACGGTGCTCTTCACGTGGTCTCCTAGTGCGAACGTGCTTGGCTATCCCCGGCGGTGCCGGTGGGAGTCCGGGGCAGACCGCCGGTGGCTCCGTCGACGCCGGGTGACCTCTGAGTCTATTGCGTGAGCTCCGAGTACCCCGTCTCGGGTCATGCATATTCCCCGTACATCTTCCCATGCGTGCGTGAACGCCCGAGGACTGCGGGGCGACGGGCGAGGATGTCCGCTCGCCGCGGCCGTGTTGAGGTGGAGGAGTGCATAAGTGCTCCACCGAAACCACCGGCGCAAGCAGGTGCGCGGCGCTGTCCGTGGCCCTGGGCGAGCCGCTCGCGGGCACGGCCGCGGCGGCCGATACGTGGCTGTGCCTGGAGCAGCACGGCCCGTGGGGACGCGATGCGCTGACGCAGAGTCACCTCGACGCCGAGCTGGGAGCCGCCCTGGCCGAGCGGGCGGACTCCAGCGGTGTTCGCGTACAGCTGATCCGGCGCCCCGGGCGACATCCGGACGCCGGTGACGGCGGAAGCCGTCGGATCTACCTGGCGCACACCCGGCCGGGGGCGAGTTGGCTGCGCACGGCGGAATCGACGGATCCGTCCGAGCTGCTCGCCCTGGACTTCGACCGACTCGCGGACGGCAAGCACGATCACTGGGGTGATGCGGTCACCGATCCCGTGCTGCTCGTCTGCACCAATGGCAAGCGGGACCAGTGCTGCGCAGTCCGGGGCCGTGCGCTGATCGAGGAACTCGCGGGTCGCCATGACGGCGCGCTGTGGGAGACCACGCACACCGGCGGACACCGGTTCGCCCCCGCCGCCGTGCTGCTTCCCAGCGGGTACACCTACGGGCGTCTGGACGCCCGGCATGCCGATGCGGTCCTGTCGGCGGCGTGTGCGGACAAGGTCGTCACCGACCACTGCCGGGGTCGCTCGTGCTGGGACGGCGCAGGTCAGGCCGCCGAACTCGCCGTACGCGAGCACGCGGGCGAGTACCTGGCCGATGCTCTGTGGGTGCGGGATCCGGCCCCGAGCGAGGCGGAAGGACGAGTGCGGATCGCACATCGGGACGGCAGGCAATGGGCGGTGGCCGTGCAGCGGAGGACCCTCGATCCCCCCAGACCGAACAGCTGCGGGAAGTCGGCCATCCGACCGGTCACCTGGGGCGCCGGAGACGTCTCCGAGCTGCCCTGATCCTTCTCCTCTCCGACCGGGATCGTGCTATCGGGGGACGCTGAGACGGACGGGAGTGACGGCCGGGGCGACCTCACCGCCCGGATTCGCGGGGACGGGGCGCTCCACAAGCATCGAGACACCGATCAGCAGCACCGCGGCGGTTGCCAGCAATGCGATCACCACCACGGCCGATGTGTGCGGGCGTGACGGGAGAACAGGAGTCCTCTCGGTTGAGGTATGCACATCTCCTTCATCGCCGACGCCGCCGTGCCCCGTTAGCGTCGGATGCCGGTTGGCGCCGGTCACCCGCTTTGTCGCAGGCGACCGGCTCCGGCGTCGGGGTGGCGGGATTTGAACCCACGGCCCCTCGCACCCAAAGCGAGTGCGCTACCAAGCTGCGCCACACCCCGTCGTGAACCCGTAAGCCCGGGTCCGTTGCGAGCACCCTATCGCGACCGGTTAGGCTTGGTCATACGCGGTCGACATGACACCCTGCAGCAGCCATGCAATGGCTGCTGTGGTAGCTTCTCCGCGGCCACGTTCTCCGTGGGAGCGTTTCCGCACGGTGGTGTTCCGGCGGGGATGATCCATGCGGTATGGTGTCATGCGCGACGCCGCACGCGGGTGTAGCTCAATGGCAGAGCCCCAGCCTTCCAAGCTGGTCATGCGGGTTCGATTCCCGTCACCCGCTCCGAGGCGAGCATGAACTCGCCAGAAAACGGCCGCCCGGGCGGGCGGCCGTTTTCGTGTGTGCCCGGTCTTCCTGTGTGACCAGTGCCATGCTCCGGTCGCCGGAAATCGCTTGGCTCGCGCCCGCGAACGGGCGCATGCTGGGGAGTCTTGTGCGTCCACCGGAAAAGTCCCGGCGCGCCTTTCGGACTCGACGCACCCGCCACGGCAGGCCCCACCCGAGAGCGGACGGAGAGTTTCGGTTTGCGACGACTCGAAGGCATGCTGCCGGAATACAAGTGGCTGGTCGGCATCACCTTCGTGCTCGGTCTCATCATGCAGATCCTGGACATGACCATTCTCAACGTCGCGCTGGCGCGTCTGGGCGACGAGTTCGGCATCGAAGCGGGCACCCTGCAGTGGGTCCTGACCGGATACATGATCAGCCTCGCGGTGTTCATCCCCTCGTCCGGCTGGATCGCCGACCGGTTCGGCAGCAAACGAACCTTCCAGTTCGCCGTGATCATTTTCACACTCGCCTCGGTCCTGTGTGGAATGGCACAGAGCATCGGGATGCTCATCGCCGCACGCATACTGCAGGGCGTCGGGGGCGGCATGCTCGTCCCCGTCGGTCAGGCCATGCTCTTCCGCGCGTTCCCTGCACACGAGCGCGCGAAAGCCTCGGCCATCCTGGCGATTCCGATCACCGTCGCCCCCATGCTCGGTCCGTTCATCGGCGGCGTGCTGGTGCAGTACGCGAGCTGGCGCTGGATCTTCTTCATCAATGTGCCGGTCGGTGCCCTGGCCCTGCTGTTCACGTTCCTGTTCCTCCGGGAGGAGTACCGCGATCACCCCGGCAGGTTCGACCTGCCGGGATTCCTGCTCGCCGGTTCCGGGCTGGCCACCCTGCTGTTCGGGCTCGACGAGGCCTCCCGTCTGGGATGGTCGGCGCCGCAGGTCTGGTTGATTCTGGGCACTGCCGTACTGCTCGTCGGCGGACTCACCTGGCGGGAACTCAGCATCGCCGAACCGATGCTGAACCTGCGCCTGCTCGGCAGCCGGTTGTTCGGTCTCGGCAACGGTCTCCTGCTGTGCCAGACCGTGGCGATGTTCAGCATGCTGTTCCTGCTGCCGCTGTACCTGCAGAATCTGCGCGGCATCACGCCCATGCTCACCGGTGCGGTACTGATGCCGCAGGCACTGACCATGCTGCTGGTGACCCAGGTCGTCTCCCGGGTGTACGGGCGGATCGGCCCGAAGCGACCGATCGCCGTCGGCTTCCTGCTGCTGAGCAGCATCGGCCTCGCCATGCAACTGCTCACCCCGAGCATGTCGTTGTGGTTCATCGTCGCCGTCCTGGTCGTGCAGGGCGTGGCCATGGGGTTGTTGATGACTCCGCTGCAGACCGCCACGTTCGCCCGCACCTCACCGGCATCGATGGGGCACGCGACCTCGATGTTCAACGTCAGCAGGCAGGTGGCCACCGCGCTCGGCACGGCGGTCGTCGCCAGTGTGCTGGTCATGCTCACCAATGCCGGGCTGGCAAGCGCGGACCCGGCCGTTCCCGCCCAGCTCGTCCAGGCCCGGATGCAGGCGTTCCGAGGTGCCTTCCTGGTCAGCACGGTGTTCGGTGTGCTGGGGCTGCTGCTGACCGCGTGGGTGCGCGACTCCGATGCGGCCGCGACCCTCGATCGCAACCACCCTCATCGGGCCGCCGACACGCTCGACGAGACTCGTTCATGACCGAGCGGGCCGACGAGCGCAGGTGACGATGGCCACGCGCGAAAGCTCGGTCCGGCCCGCATCCGGAGCATGGGACATCGTGGCAGGAGGCCATGGCAGGGGGCCGTGGCAGGAGTCGAGATCCACAGGCACTATTTCCACGAGCCCGCTGCCGGAGACGGGCACGATGCGAAGGGCGCTATTCGAAGAATGACCGAGATGCCGCACGCCGACCAGGTCCGCAACCATGCACGCTGGCGTCCGGGGTGGGCCCCGGGGCGCACCAGTTACGCCTGGCTACTCCCGCTCGGTGATCAGCCCGGGCTCCGGGAGCTGGCCAACCAGTACCAGTACGCGCTGCGGGACCTGCCCGGCTTCGACCCCGTGCCGCTGGAATGGATGCACATCCTCCTGCAGGACGTCGGATTCACCGACGAGGTGCCTGCAGGCAGCACCGAAGCTCTGCTCGATGCCGCGCGCACCCGGCTGGCCTCCGTCGCCCCGCCGGCACTGACGTTTCACGACGGGGTCGTGCTCCCCGAGTCGCTGGCGCTGCCCGCCGAACCGCAGTCCGCGCTGTCCGAGCTGCGCTCGGCCCTGCGCGCGGCCAGTGCCGAGGTGATCACCGAATCGGCGCTGCCCGGGGAGCCCGAGGAAACCGACCAGCACGTCAGTCTCGCCCACCCCACGGCGGACGGCCCGGCCGCCTTCGCCGCGGCCACGCTCGCAGCCACCATCGTCGAACCTGCCACGGTTCGGGTTCCGTCCGTATCACTGGTCACACTCACTCGCGATCACGCCTCCAGTGAATGGGAGACACTCGACCGGGTGAGCTTCGGCGGCTGAGGCGGCAAATCGTCGCGTCCGTCCCGGCTCGGCGGTAGGAACGGGGCATGGCCGACCCGACGTTGACCGTGCACTCCCTCAGCCACGAGGACTTCGAGCGCTACTACAACGTGTTCGCCGCATCGTTCATGGAGGACCGGCGCGAACATTTCCGCGAACAGGTCCGGGACGTGTTCGACCCCGATCGCGCGCACGGTGTCTTCGACGGTGACGAGCTCATCGGCGTGGCCTGCATGCTCTCCCCGGAGATCACGCTGCCGGGGCGGATCCGGCATCCGCTGGCGGCGGTCACGACGGTCGGAGTGCAACCGGGACATCGTCGACGCGGGGTGCTGAAGATCCTCATGCGCGCGCAACTGGACGGACTGTACGAGTCGGGTTCCGAACCGGTGGCGGCGTTGTACGCCTCCGAGGGCGGCCTCTACGGCCGTTACGGGTACGGGGTCGGCTCCCACGAAATGCGGCTCTCCCTCCCCCACGGAGCCCCGTTCCTCCGAACGGTGGAGATCGATCAGCGCCCGGTTCGGGAGGTCGAACGCAAGCGGGGCTTGGAGTTCATGCAGGAGCTCTACCCATCGGTGGCGGGGCAGCGCATCGGATGGCTCTCCCGTGACGACGGCGCATGGCACATTCGGGTCGCCAATGACCAGGCGAATCGGGACGACAAGGGCGCGCTCCGCTATGCGCTCCATCCCGACGGTTACGCGCTGTACCGGCCGAAGACCAGGTGGAACGAGCGCGGACCCGCCTACGAACTCCACGTGCAGGAAGTTGCGGGGACCACCCCGCAGGCCTACGCGGCGCTCTGGCGCTACCTGCTCGACCTCTCCCTGGTCAGCGAGGTGACCTGGGACAAAGCGGCAGTGGACGAGCCGGTCACGAACCTGCTCGCCAACCCCCGGCTGGCGCGGCGGCGGATGAAGGACGGGCTGTGGGTACGACTGGTGGACGTGGACCGGGCGCTGCGGGCACGCCGCTACTCGGCGCCGCTGGACACGGTCCTCGAGATCACCGACGACTTCTGCCCCTGGAACGCCGGGCGCAGGCGCCTGCGTATCGGCCTCGACGGTGTCGCCGAGGTCTCCCCGACGGAGGACTCCGCCGAACTCGCACTGGACGTGAGCGACCTCGCCGCCGCATACCTGGGAGACACCACCCTCGCGGCGTTGGCTCGTGCCGGCCGGATCACCGAACTCGGCGCGGGTTCGCTGCTGCCCGCTTCGCGCGCCTTCACCACCGAGCACGCACCGCACTGTCCGGAAGGTTTCTGAAGGTATTCGTCCCACGAAAGAGTACTGTCGGAGACGTCGGAGTTGTGGTCGCGGCAGCATCGCCGCACCAGCGGTAGCGCGGGAGGAACCATGGGTACCGCAGTCGCTCTCATCGTGATCCTCGTCCTCCTCATCGGTGGCGCCGTGTGGTGGTACCAGTACCGCGCCGCGGCCAAACAGCGTGATCTCGACGACGCCAAGGCCGAGGCACGCCGCTGGGTGGAGCGCCTCGGCGGTCAGGTCCTGAACCTCATCGGCACCAACGAGGCCGCCAAGCAAGCCCTCGCCGATGCCTCGGAGCGGCACAACGCCGCAGGCTCGCAGATGGAGCAGGCCGATACCCCCGAGAAGTGCCGCCTGACCACGCAGACCGCGCTGGAAGGCCTGTACTACGTCCGAGCCGCGCGCGTCGCGATGGACATGGACCCCGGCCCGGAACTGCCCGATCTGGTGGGCCAGCGCGGTGCGGGCGCGGTCACCGAATACCGCGAGGTCGACGTGGAGGGACAGCACCAGGTCGCCTCGCCGCACCCCACCGAGCAGACCCCGCACTACTATCCCGGCGGCAGAGTCGCCGGGCGGCCGGTACCCCGGGGCTGGTACAGCGAGCCGTGGTGGAAGCCCGCACTCGTGGCGGGTGCGTGGGGCTTCGGCTCGTTCATGCTGATGGGCGCCCTGTTCGGCGGCATGGCCGGGGTGCCCGCCGCGGCCGCGTCCCCCGAGGAGTTCCCCGAGGGCGACGCCGGTGACATGGGCGACGGCGGCGACATGGGCGGTGACGGCGGCGACATGGGAGACATGGGCGGCGGCGACATGGGCGGTGGTGGTTTCGACCTGGGCGGCTTCGACATCGGCGGCTTCTGACCCCTCGGTGCCGGTGAGATTTTTGCAGTTTCGCGCGAAACTGCATTTTTATAAACGTGCGGTTTCGCGCGAAACTGCACAGCTACTGCTGGCAGGAGGGGCACCAGTAGAGGTTGCGTCCGCTCAGGTCGGCCGTCAGCACGGGAGTGGCGCACACCAGACACGGCTGCCCGGCACGACGGTAGACGTAGACTTCACCGCCGTGCCGGTCCTGCCGGGGCGCCCGTCCCATCACCTCCGGCTCGTGTTCCGGCCGCACCGTGTCGATACGCCCGCTGCGCACTCCTCCGGCCATCAACTCGACGAGATCGCTCCAGACGAGCTGCCAGCGTTCCCGCCCCAACTCACGTCCGGGCGTGTGCGGTGGGATGCCGTGCCGGAACAGCACCTCGGCCCGGTACACATTGCCGACCCCCGCGAGCACCTTCTGGTCCATCAGCAGTGCGGCGATACTCGTCCGTGAACGCGCAAGGCGCTCCCAGGCCCGTTCGGGGTCGGCATCTTCCCGCAGCGGATCGGGCCCCAGGCGCGAACGCAGCGCCGCGACCTCAGCACCGGTGAGCAACTGGCAGGCGATCGGTCCGCGCAGGTCCGTCCCGTACGTCGAACCGACGAGTCGCATCCGCACCTTGCCGCGTGGCTCCTCCATCGGCACCGGGGCCTCGGTGAACTTCCCGTACAGCCCGAGATGGACATGCACGACACGGTCGGGGCCGAAACTGTGCAGCAGATGCTTGCCGTGGGCTTCGACCCGTTCGAGAACGGAGCCGTCCACCAGCGACGCGTCAGCGGCGAAGCGCCCCTGCGGGCTGCGCACCCGGACTTCGGTGCCCGCATATCTCCGGTGATGCAGCCGGGCGAGCCGGTGCAGGGTGTGTCCCTCGGGCATACCTCACAACTCTGTTTCGTATCCGCGTGCGTAATCGAGCGCCGGAGCGTGGCTACACCAGAATCCACACGAGGACGGAAGCCACGGCATAGCCCAGCAGACACCACAGGCACGCCGACACACCGCGACGGGCGGCCATCCGAGGAGCCGTCTCGTGGCGATGCAGCACCCCCAGCACGATGCCCGCGATCATCGAGGCACACAGCGCGAGGAAGCCACCGGCCATCAGCAGGATCCCGACACCGAGGGCGCAGTCCGGCGCGCCGCACAGGGCGCCGTAGCCACCGGCCAGGGCGGGGACGAGCTCGGTCTGCCCGAAGAAAAGCACGGCAACTCCGAGCAGCGTGCCGCCGAAGGCCAGCAGTGGCGTCAGCAGCCAGGCGGTCGGGGCTCGTGACTCGGACATGGGCCTCGGCCTGCGAGTTCAGGCATCGGGCAATGCCGGGGGCGTGCCGGTCCTCTCGTAGTCGGCAAGCATGTCGATCCTGCGCTGGTGCCTTCCGCCCTCGAAGCCGGTACCGAGGAACACATCGACGATCTCCTCGGCCTCTTCGACGGTGTGCATCCGCGCACCGATGCTCACCAGCAGTGCATTGTTGTGCTGCCGGGACAGCTTCGCGGTCTCCACGTTCCAGGCGAGCGCCGCCCGAGCACCGGGCACCTTGTTCGCTGCGATCTGCTCGCCGTTGCCGGAGCCGCCGATGACCAGGCCGAGACTGCCCTCGTCCGCGACGACACGCCGAGCGGCCTCGATGCAGAACGGCGGATAGTCGTCCTCGGCGTCGTAGACACTGGGGCCGACGTCGGTGACCTCGTGACCGAGATCGGTCAACCGCTTGACGAAGTGGTTCTTGAGTTCGAATCCGGCATGATCGGAGCCTAGGTAGACGCGCACACGAGTAGTCTGTCAAACGGCCCACGCGGGACGCACACCCTGGTTAGGCTCGACCGTGATGACTTCCGACTGTGCGTCCGGCCGAGAGCTCGCGGCATGGGGTTTCGCTCACGATGTCGAGCTGGCTGCCGACGTCGACAGCAGCTCGGTGGCTCCCCCGCTCCACGGGGACACTTTCGAACCGGAACCCCGGAGGTGACGGGGATGGGGCACTGGATCGAGCTCGCCGACGGTGTGCTGGTGCGGCGGTATGCGGAGCTGGATCTCTCGGTCGGTCTCGTCGTCGGTAGTGAGCAAGCCCTCGTGATCGACACGCGCGGTGACACCGTGCAGGGTGCGGAGCTCGCCGAGGCCGCCCGGCGAGTGACCTCGCTGCCGTGGCAGGTGGCGATCACGCATGCCCACTTCGATCACTGCTTCGGCACGGCGGCGTTCCTGCCCGCGCCCGTCTGGGCACACGAGCGGTACGCGGCACATCTGCGACGAACCACCGAGAGCCAACGTGCCGAGTGGGTCACGCACTACCTCGCGGAGGGTCGGCGCGAAACCGCCGAGGCTCTCGGAGCGAGTGAGCCCGTCGTTGCCGATCGGGAAGTGCGTGACGAGGTCGAACTCGACCTGGGTGGCCGGCTCGTGCGGTTGAGGCATCCGGGTCGCGGGCACACCGACCACGACCTGGTGGTGCACGTACCGGATGCGGCGGTGGTCTTCGCCGGTGACCTGATCGAGCAAGGTGCGCCGCCCGCCTTCGAGGACTCTCTGCCGCTCGAATGGCCTTCCACCGTGGAGGAGGTGCTGCGGCTGCGACCGCGGACGGTCGTGCCGGGGCACGGTGACCCGGTGGGTCGCGACTTCACAGCCCGCCAACGGGACGAGCTCGCCCTGATCGCCGATCTCTGCCGCGCTGTCACCTCCGGATCACGCACCGAGAGCGAAGCACTGCACCGCTCTCCGTACCCCGCCGAAACCACCCGGGAAGCGCTCGCGCGGGCCGACGGCTGAACGGAACAGGCCCGGACTGCGAACCGTGTCGCGATGTCCGCATCATTCTCGGTATCCCGCGTCTCAGCGCTGGATGGACTTGACCTCGAGGAATTCCTCCAGACCGAACCGGCCGAACTCGCGTCCGTTGCCGGACTGCTTGTAGCCGCCGAACGGCGCGGCCGGGTTGAACGCTCCGCCGTTGACCGCGACCTGACCCGTACGCAGCCGCCGGGCGACCGACATCGCCCGCTCCTCGGAGCCGAAGACCGCACCCGCCAGGCCGTACTCGGAATCATTGGCGATGCGCACCGCCTCCTCCTCGTCGCCGTAGGACATGATCGACAGCACCGGCCCGAAGATCTCCTCACGTGCGATGGTCATGTCCGGCTTGACACCACCGAACACGGTGGGCCGCACGTAATAGCCGCTGTCCAGCTCCTCGGGGGCCTCCGGCCCACCGGTGACCACCGTCGCACCTTCGGCGACGCCCTTGCGGATGTAGTCCATGACTCGATCACGCTGTGCACCGTTGACCATCGGCCCGACGCGCGTGCTCTCGTCGGTCGGATCGCCGACCGGGTACTTGCCGACCGCGGAGACCGCGAGCTCCAGGGCCTCGTCGTAGCGCGACTCCGGCACCAGCATCCGGGTCAGCGCATTGCAGCTCTGGCCACCGTTGGGCAGGCAGCCGGCCACACCGAGCTTCACGGCCTTGGTCAGATCGGCATCGTCGAGCACCACGTTGGCCGACTTGCCACCCAGCTCCAGGGCCACCCGTTTGATGGTCTCCGAGGCGACGGCCGAGACCCGTCGACCGGCTCGGGTCGATCCCGTGAGCGAGACCATGTCGACATCGTGGTGCTCGGCCAGGGCCTCGCCCACCACGGGCCCCGTCCCGTGCACGAGATTGAACACGCCCGTCGGCACCCCGGCTTCGGCGACGATTTCGGCGAAGATCGACGCCGTCAGGGGTGCGACCTCGCTCGGCTTGAGCACGACGGTGCATCCTGCGGCCAGGGCAGGCGCCACCTTGGCCACGACCTGGTGCAGGGGATAGTTCCACGGCGTGATCGCGGCGACCACACCGATCGGCTCGCGCACGATCAGCGAGTTGCCCGTCTCCTCGGTCCACTCGTAACCCGCATCGAGCAGATCGGCGATCCCGGCGGAGGTGGCCACCGGAACACTCGCCTGCACCTGCGTGGCGAAAGTGATCGGAGCGCCCATCTCGGCGGTGATCGTGGCCGCGATCCGCTCCTTGCGCGCGGCGATGCCCTCGGAGATCCGCCGCACGACAGCCGAACGCTCGGCCACCGACGTGGCGGCCCAACCGTCGAACGCCTCCCGGGCCGCCCCCACCGCAGCATCCACATCGGAGCGTATTCCGGCGGGTACCGAGGCGATCACCTGCTCGGTAGCCGGATTGACGACCTCGATGCGCTCACCGGAACCCTCGACGTAGTCGCCGCCGATGACGTGCTCGGTACGAGGGGGAGCCGGAGTCGGCATGGAGCCTCCAAGGCAGTGGAACGTCCGATCGGCGAAAGCCTGCCACAGCGTCCCGGGGTCACGCACCGGTTCACCACATCCCCGGGTGGGCGGCTTTCCTGAAATTCGTGAAAGTCGCCCACCCGAGGACCCGGCTCAGTCGAACTGCGGCGCCTCGGTGCGGGTGCGCTTGAGCTCGAAGAAGTACGGGTACTCGGCCATCATCCGCGCGCCGTCGAAGAGCTTGCCCGCTTCCTCGCCGCGCGGGATCCGCGTGGTGATCGGGCCGAAGAAGGCCACCCCGTCGACGTGGATGGTCGGGGTGCCGACCTCGTCACCGACCGGATCCATTCCGGCATGATGACTGGCCCGGAGTTCCTCGTCGTAGTCCTCGCTGTTCGCGGCCTTGGCCAAGGATTCCGGCAGCTCCACCTCGGCCAGCGAGTCGGAAATGACCTGGTCGAAGTCCCGGTTGCCCTCGTTGTGGATCCGCGTCCCCATCGCCGTGTACAGCGGTGCAAGCACCTCCTCACCGTGGTACTTGGCAGCGGCGATCGCCACCCGCACCGGCTTCCACGCCGCGCTCATCATCTCCTGGTACTCCTCGGGCATGTCACGACCCTCGTTGAGCACGGACAGACTCATCACACGGAAGTGCAGGTCGATGTCACGGACCTGCTGCACCTCCAGGATCCAACGCGACGACACCCAGGCGAACGGGCAGATGGGATCGAAGTAGAAGTCGACCCTCGGCGTGTGGTCGGTAGCGGTCATTTCGGATCTCCCTCGACGTTGCCGATCGGGTTCGGGCCGACCGGGTTCGGGCCGACCGGGTTCGGGCCGACCGGGTTCGGCCGGTACAGGACTGCGTCCTTTTCCGGAACAACCCGCAACCCCTCCCGTGTCTTCCCGAACACGACGACACACGATCAACTCCGGCCGCCCGGGCGCGCGAGCGGGCGGATACGTGATTGGATGCCTGCATCCTTGCCAATGCGACGCCGAGGAACCGGCATCGATCGACGATCAACGAGGTGATCCGTGGCCCCGCCGAATCTCACCCGCCAGCAGGCCGAGCAGCGCGCCGAGCTGCTTACGGTCCAGTCGTATGTGATTGATCTGGACCTGTCCGACGGCGCGAGCGGGCACGAGGTGGAGACCTTCGGCTCCACCACCAGGGTGCAGTTCCGCAGTGCGCACGTGGGCGCCACAACCTGGATCGACCTGGTGGCCGCGCGCGTGCACAGCGCCGTTCTCAACGGGGCCGAACTGGACGTCTCGGGATACGAGGAGTCCCAGGGCCTCGTACTGCCGGATCTTGCCGCGCAGAACGAACTCGTCGTGCACGCCGACTGCGAGTACACCAACACCGGTGAGGGCCTGCACCGCTTCATCGACCCCGTCGACGGTGGCGTGTACCTGTACAGCCAGTTCGAGACGGCCGATGCCAAGCGCATGTTCACCTGCTTCGACCAGCCCGATCTCAAGGCCACCTACCAGCTCACGGTGACCGCACCGGCCGCGTGGAAGGTCGTGTCCAACTCCCCTGCCGAGGTCACGACCGGATCGCACGGCACCTCTGCACAGGATGTCCGGCGGCACGTGTTCGCCACGACACCGCCCATGTCGACCTATCTGGTCGCACTGGTGGCAGGACCCTATGCGGAGTGGCGGGACGTCTTCGGTGGGAAGAACGGCCGGCAGGAGATTCCCCTGGGGCTGTACTGCCGCGCGTCGCTGGCCGAACACCTCGACGCCGAACGTGTGTTCACCGAGACCAAGCAGGGATTCGGCTTCTACCAAGAAGCGTTCGGCGTGCCGTACCCGTTCGACAAGTACGACCAGTGCTTCGTGCCCGAGTTCAACGCGGGAGCCATGGAGAACGCGGGATGCGTGACCTTCCGCGAGGACTTCGTGTTCCGCTCGCGAGTCACCGGGTATCTCTACGAACAGCGCGCCGAGGTCGTGCTGCACGAGATGGCGCACATGTGGTTCGGCGACCTGGTCACGATGCGCTGGTGGGACGACCTGTGGCTCAACGAGTCCTTCGCCACCTGGGCGAGTGTGCTGGCACAGGTCTCGGCCACCCAGTACACGCACGGCTGGACCACCTTCGCCAATGTCGAGAAGTCCTGGGCATACCGACAGGACCAGCTCCCGTCCACGCATCCGGTGGCCGCCGACATCGAGGACCTGCAGGCGGTCGAGGTCAACTTCGACGGCATCACCTACGCCAAGGGCGCCTCGGTGCTCAAACAGCTCGTCGCCTATGTCGGACTGGAGAACTTCCTGTCCGGGCTGAAGGTGTATTTCGATCGCCACGCCTGGGGCAATGCCACGCTGAACGATCTGCTGACCGCTCTGGAGCAGGCTTCCGGCCGGGACCTGTCGTGGTGGAGCGCGCAGTGGCTGCAGACCAGCGGGCTGAACATGCTGCGGCCGAAACCGGCCACCGATTCCGAGGGGCGGTTCACCGAGTTCTCGATCATCCAGAGCCCGGCCCGTCCCGGTGAAGGCGAGTACCGCACGCACCGCCTGGCCATCGGCGTGTACGACGACGATCCCGCCACGGGCAAGCTGGTGCGGACCCACCGCGTCGAACTCGACGTCGACGGGGAACGCACCGAGGTCCCGGATCTCGTCGGTGTCGACGCGGGCAAGCTGGTGCTGGTCAACGACGACGACCTCACCTACTGCACGCTGCGCCTGGACCCGGACTCGCTGGCGACGCTGATCAACCGCATCGGCGACATCGAGCAATCGCTGCCCCGTGCGCTGTGCTGGTCCACGGCGTGGGAAATGACCCGCGAGGCCGAGCTGAAGGCCCGCGACTTCGCCAGCCTGGTACTGGGGCGAACGGCCGCCGACGGCATCGGCGCGGAAACCGAGATCGGCGTGGTTCAGCGGCTGCTGCTGCAGACCCAGACCGCACTGGCCTCCTACGCCGACCCGGCGTGGCAGCCGGAGGGCTGGCAGCGCTACACCACGCGTGTCCTGGAACTCGCCCACGCCGCCGAGCCCGGTTCGGACCACCAGCTCGCGCTCGTCAACGCGCTGACCGGTGCCGTACTCGACGAGGCGACGGTAGGGGTGCTGCGCGGTTGGCTGGACGGCTCCGCCCCCCTGAAGGGCTTGGTCGTCGACACCGACCTGCGCTGGCGACTCCTGGAGGCGCTGGTGGCACATGGTGCGGCCGAGGAAACCGAGATCGACCGGGAACTGGCGAATGACCCGACGGCAACCGGACAGCGCCGCGCGGAGCGCGCACGGGCACTGATTCCGACCGCGGCGGCCAAGGAGAAGGCGTGGCAGCGCGCCGTCCATGACGACGAACTGCCCAACGCGGTGAACGAGTCCATCATCTCCGGGTTCCAGCACCCCGCCCAGCGGGAGCTGCTCTCGGGATACGTGCAGCGCTACTTCGACGAGATCGACGAGGTATGGCAGCGCCGCTCCAGCGAGCGTGCCCAGCCGACCGTCATCGGGCTGTTCCCCTCCTGGGCGGTCGAGTCGGAGACGGTGGAGGCCGCCGACGCGTGGCTCGCGGGCGAGCATCCGCCTGCGCTGCGTCGGCTGGTCTCCGAAGGACGTGCGGGCATCGTTCGCGCACTTGCCGCACGGGAGTTCGACCGTTCCTGAAGCAGCGGTTCCACAGCGTGAGCGGGGTTTCTTCTCCGAAGAACTCCGCTCACGCGGCACATCCGCTTGATCACTGCGGGTAAGCTACAGGATCGCACCCGATCCGGCGAGCAGTGGAGCGGCGATGCCCGAGTTGATTACCGCGATTGCCACACTCCTGTGGCCGCTGCTCATGCTGATGGTGCTGCTCGTCTTCCGACGTGCGATCGGCCGGGTGCTGCACACTGCCGAGAAACGCGAGCTGGAGTTCGACATCGGTGGTCAGCGACTGACCCTGCACGAGCTCAACGACCAGCAGAACGAGATGATTCAGGATCTGCAGCGCCAGTTGAGCACGGTGAGCAAGAAACTCGACGAGCGCGAGCGTGCTCTCGCGGAAACGGCGGAACCACCCGCAGCCGGGCGGGAAAGCCACGAGACTCACGAGCACGCCGAGCAGGCACCGCCGGAGTCCGCCGAGGTCGACGCCGAGCTGCCCCCGGTGCAGGCACCCACCGGCTCGGAGCCGTTCGCGGTTCTGTGGGTGGCCGACCGGCCGGAGAACCACGCGCTGCTCGTGGGGCAACTCCGCGACAACGGGGTCCGCGTGACCGCCGCCTCGACCACCGCCGAGGCGATCGCCGAAGTCGCGGAGCGGCCCTACCGGCTCATCGTCTCGGACATGGCCCGCAGAGAAGAGGACCGGCACCACGTGGATGCGGGGCTGTCTCTGCTACGCGAGCTACGCGACCTCGGCGTGGACACTCCCGTGATCGTGTTCAGCGGGCAACGCGGACAGCTGCAATACGGTGGCCAGGCCCGCCAGCTCGGCGCCGTGGCCACGACATCCTCGACGTACGAGATGTTCCGGCATTTCCAGAACTTCGACCTGCTTTAAACCGAGCATGGCCGCCACGGACGTCTCAGTGGTGGCCGGGGGCACCCTCGCCGGAAACCCGGGTGCCTGCGGCGTCCGAGAGCATCCGCAACGCGCTGACAAGCCCCTCGATCAGGTTGCCCTCCTTGAACGAGGCCACCATGCTCATGACCGCCAGGTTGCAGGTTCGGTCCGGCACTCGACGGTATGCCTCCGCCCCGGTGACGATCTCGATCCGGCGCTGGCCCGGTGACACGGCGATCAGAACACCCGCATCGGCCCGGTCTCCCAGATTCGCGTGGATCTTCTCGGCATGCTCGCGGGTCTGCTCCTCCAGCTCACCGAGGTAGATGGCGAACTCCAGACCGGTCGTCCGGCTGGACAGCGTCAGCGCCTCGTCCAAACGTGCGAGCTGGGCGTGCCCGAAGGGCAGGTTCGCCTTTTCCGGTTCGATCCGGCGAGCGATCGAGAGGCGGCCCGTGGCCATGAGCGCCTCACCGCTGGCCAGTTCGTCGGACTGCCGCACACCGGATCGCCCCTCGTCGGGCGTCTCGGCGATCTCACCAGTTGCCACGTGCGCCTCCCCGAGCGGTGCTGAGCTGTGCCTCCGACGCGGTGCTCTCCTCCGCTCCCGGTGGGCTGGTCGTACTCACGCCCGCAGGGTTGGCCACCCAGAACACCGGGGGAAAGTCCCACTCCTGGCCCGAGCGGTAGCGGGCACGGGTGATCCTCGGCCACAACACAAGGAGCGAGACCAGGCCATAAACGGCCGCAGGGGTCAGCACCAAGATGAGCAAGGTCTCCACAGCAGTCACACCAAGACGGTATCCGATCGGGTTGCTCGGCTGGTCAAGACCTGTGGGCATGCCACATCACAGGGCGGCGATCGCCGCGTGTTCCCCAACACGCACAGCAACTCGTAGCCAGGTCATCTCAGCCTCCATCACCTCAAGTGACAGAAATCTCCAGCTTGGCACCATAAAACTACTCTTGGTTACTAGTAAGCGTGAGGAGCATCACCTAAACTAACTCGTCCAGGCTAGCTTCAACCGCCAGTCGGGTCCCCCGGAAGGCCGCCCCTGGCGGCCAACTTGGCGGATTGTTTCGACGAGGTTCCGGTTCTAACTTTCACCTGTATGGGTCTTGCATATTTGACCGGACAAGTTTCAAGCATGGTCTGCGCTTACAGGAGGCACACGATGTCGAGCACCAAATCCGCCACCCACGGCCATGAGGTCACTCGTCCGAACTACCACACTCTCGTGGGAGGCGGTGTGCGTATCAGCGGTCGGCGACAGGAAGAAGCTCGGCCGGGAATCCGGACCAGCCGAGGCGGCCGAGGCGTCCGCATCAGCGGGACATCGGGAGTACGCATCAGCGGTTGCGGGCGGAACCGCCGCCCCGGCAGCCGCAAACACAGCGCGGCCGGCACCGGAGCCCGGCACCGACCGGTTCAGGCGGCGGCTTCTCCCAGGTAGGGCAACCACAGCGGATCGGTCTCGGACAAACCCGCGATCAACCGCCAGTGCCGACCACGCGGAGCCCGCGGTGTCTCGGCCAACCGCCAACCCAGTTCACGCAGGGTGTGATCGGCCTTACGGCGATTGCACTTGGTGCAGCACGCCACGCAGTTCTCCCACGAGTGAGCCCCTCCCCTGCTCCGGGGAACGACGTGGTCGATCGTCTCGGCACGCACACCGCAGTAGACACATCGGTGGTTGTCGCGGTGCATCAGTGCCGAGCGGCTCAACGGTACGCGTCCCCGATAGGGCACCTGGACGAAAGTGCTCAATCGGATCACGGACGGAACCTCGACGCTGCTCGTTGCCGAGTGCAGCATCAATCCCGCAGAGTCCCCGTGCACCACTTCTGCTTTGCCACAGACCACCAGCACGATGGCCCTGCGCAGCGGAAGCGCCGTCAGCGGCTCGAAGGTCGTATTGAGCAGAAGTACGCGTCGCCTGCGCCAGGACAGCCCACCGTGGGCGGATGTCGGCTCCGGGGTGACCCTGTTCGCAGGTCCACTACCCCGGCCTTGCTGGCACGATGTCGCTCGCGACGTCAGCCCCGTGGCTGCGCCGAGCGGAGTCGGTTTTCGGTCGGGCACTCGACCACCTCCACCGGTTACCGAGCAATAGTCGAACACAAAACCCACCCGGAATGCACGCGTGATCCGCATCGCATCACATCGATAATGTCAAAATTTCTCGAACGAAGGTCGAACACGGGACAAACGACATCCGAGCAACCCCCCGAAATCCCGATAACGATGATCGAATCGGATGCAGCAGACCCGACACGAATCCACCCTGCGCGTGCCCATCCGTATCGTCGGTGGATGTGAGTGACGTTCAGCCCGTGCCCCAGCCCCACCCCGCTGCCCGGCCCTATCCTGATACCGAGCGTGCGGAGACCGTGGAGTCGCTCCACGGCCACCGTGTTGCCGACCCGTACCGGTGGCTCGAAGACACCGAGGACCCACGCACCCCTGCGTGGTCCCGAGCACAGGACGAACTCGCTCGCGGCCGGCTCGACGCGCTGCCGGGCCGGGAGACTGCGGCGGACAGCATGCGATCGCTTCTCCAAGCCGGTTCGGTCTCCGCACCGGTATGGCGCGCCGGTCGGGCGTTTTTCACCCGGCGCGCACCGGAGCAGGAGTTTCCGGTCTTGTATGTCCGCGACAGCGACGGCACGGAGCGGACCCTGCTCGATGTCACCGACCTCGATCCCTCCGGTCTGACGACGCTGGACCGCTGGTCGGCGAGCCTGGAGGGCGATCGGCTCGCTTACCAGGTCTCGGCAGGCGGCGACGAGGAGTCCTTGCTTTACGTACTCGACGTGGCCGGCGGAGAGCTGCTCGACGGACCGATCGATCGGTGCCGGTATTCCTCGATCGGGTGGCTGCCCGGGGGCGACGAGTTCTTCTACATCCGCAGACTGCCTCCCGAATCGGTACCCGAGGACGAACAGCAGTTCCACCGCAGAGTGTGGCGCCACCGGGTCGGTACCTCTCCGGACGAGGACCTGCTCATCCACGGTGCAGGTCTGCACCACACGTTCTTCTTCGACGCGAGTGTGTCGCGGGACGGGCGCTGGCTGCTCATCCACGGCAGCCCCGGCACGGCCCGGCGAGACTCGGTGTGGATCGCCGACCTCTCCCGCAGCGGCACGGTGCCCCGTCTGCACCGGATTCTCGACACCTCCGAGGAGGTCCGCGCCTCCGCGTGGGTGGAGCGCGACGGGCGGATGTACGTGCAGACGACGCTGAACGCCGCACGCTGGCGGCTGTGCGTGGCCGATCCGGAACATCCCGATCCGGCGAACTGGACGGAGTTGATCGCCGAGGACTCCGACTCCGTCCTGGAAGCCGTCCGCTGGTTCGATCCGGGTGACGAGGCCCCGCGGCTGGTGGTGCTGCGGACACGCCATGCCGTATCCGAAGTGACGCTGCACGATCCCGCAACCGGTACCCGAACCGGCACGGTTCCACTACCGGGTACCGGCCAGGTGACCGCCCTGACCACGGTCGACGAGCACACCGGCACCGATCGCGATCGCCTGTGGATCGGCTGGACCGACTTCACCACTCCTCCGTGCGTGCACTGCTACTCGCAGGCGGCGGGAAGGACCGCGCTCGTCGAGCAGGCGCCCGGCACACGGGATTCCACTGCGGTGTACACCCGTCAGGTCAGCTACGCCTCCGCGGACGGCACCACGGTGCGGATGTTCGTCCTCAGCCCGACACCCGACCCCGATGCGACCCGCCCGGCCCTGATGACCGGGTACGGAGGTTTCTCCCTGCCGATGGAGCCCGGCTACTCCCCGACCGCGCTGGCCTGGGTCACCGCGGGCGGCGTATGGGCGCTGCCGTGCCTGCGGGGTGGCGGTGAGGAGGGTGAGCACTGGCACCGCGCGGGCATGCGCGAGAGCAAGCAGAACGTGTTCGACGACTTCCACGCCGCAGCCGAGCACCTCGTGACACACGGCTGGACCACGCCGGAGCAGCTCGCGATCACCGGCGGCTCCAACGGCGGACTGCTGGTGGGGGCCGCACTGACGCAGCGTCCCGACCTGTACCGGGCAGTGGTGTGCTCAGCGCCCCTGCTCGACATGGTGCGCTACGAGAATTTCCTGCTCGGACGGCTCTGGAGCGAGGAGTACGGCTCCGCCGACGATCCCGAGGAACTCGGGTGGCTGTTGTCCTACTCGCCGTACCACAACGTGCGGGAACGGACCGACTACCCCTCGGTGCTGTTCACGGTGTTCGAATCGGACACACGCGTGGATCCCGGTCATGCCCGCAAGATGTGTGCTGCACTCCAGCACGCGACGGCATCCGACCCGAACAAACGCCCGATACTTCTGCGCAGGGAAACCGAGGTAGGTCATTCCGCTCGCTCGGTGTCGCGTACGGTGGGGTTGGCAACCGACCAGCTCACCTTTCTGGCGGAGGCGACGGGACTCCCTCTGGAGTAGTCCCTCCGCGGCCGGTGCCGGTTCCCCCGGCCGGCACCGAAAGCCGACATCGTGGACGGCGGGGCGTTCACGAGGTCCGGGTGAGCATGCGGATCGGTCCGCAAGCCGGATCATGTCTCGGTTCGCCCGACCCGCGAAGCCCCCCATGGAGCCCCCGAAACCATGACCTCGTCCCTGTTATCCCAGCCCCGATGTGGCAATAAAAGCAATCTGTGCAACTGGATTCACCAGGTCACCGGGAACAACTGGCTGGCTGTCTACTCCGACATGCTGATCGCCAAGCCACTGCAGATCCTGTTGATTCTGCTTGTCGCCCTGCTGCTGCGGTGGCTCGTACACCGCACGATCACTCGGTTGACCCGAGGTAACGGCACACCGCCGAAGCTGCTGCAACCGTTGCGGGAGCGTCAGGGTGAGGCGCTGTCCGGCGAGACGCTGGCGGAGCGGCGCAACCAGCGCGCGAGAACGATCGGCTCGGTGCTGAAGTCGCTGGCTTCGTTCATCATCTTCGGATTCGCCCTGGTATATGCCATGAAGGTGCTGGGCGTGGAGCTCGGGCCGCTGATCGCTTCGGCAGGGGTGGTCGGTGTCGCACTCGGTTTCGGCGCGCAGAACCTGGTGCGCGACTTCCTCTCCGGTATTTTCATGATGATCGAGGATCAGTACGGGGTCGGCGACTGGGTGGATCTCGGCGAAGCCAGCGGTACGGTGGAAACCGTCGGTCTGCGGGTGACGACCTTGCGGGATGTCAACGGCACGGTCTGGTACGTGCGCAATGGCGAGATCCTGCGTGTCGGCAACTCGAGTCAGGGCTTCGCGATCGCGGTGGTGGATCTGCCGATCGCACACACCAGCGACGTGAAGAAGGCACAGGAGGTCGGGGCCACCGTCGCCGCCGAGGCCTCCGCACACGAACCGCTGTCCTCGGAGGTGCTGGAGAAACCGGAAATGCTCGGGATCAACCAGATCACCTCCGACACGATCACGCTGCGCTTGACCGCCAAGGTACGTCCTGGTCAGCAGTGGTCGGTGCAACGCAAGTTGCGTGCCGAGATCAAGCGCGCTTACGACGACGAGAACATCAAGCCGCCTTATCCGGCCGGTCGCGTGATGCCACACTTGGACGGGTACCAGTCATAACGCTCAGGGAGGGCGCGTGGGCACTCCGGAAACCTTCTACGAGCAGGTCGGCGGCGAAGCCACCTTCCACCGCATCGTGGCACGCTTCTACGCGGAGGTGGCCAAGGACGAACTGCTGCGACCGCTGTATCCGGAGGAGGACCTCAGCGGTGCCGAAGAGCGTCTGCGACTGTTCCTGATGCAGTACTGGGGTGGGCCGCACACCTACTCCGAACAGCGCGGCCATCCCCGGCTGCGGATGCGGCACGCACCGTTCAAGATCGGACTCGCGGAGCGGGACGCCTGGCTGCGCTGTATGCGGATCGCACTCGACGAGGAAGTCGACCTCGCCCCCGAACACCGCGATCAGCTCTGGCAGTACTTCGAAATGGCCGCCCACGGCATGGTCAACTCCTGGTTCTGAGGTCTTCCCGGTCGGCCGGGGAGAGGGTTGAAGTCTTCCCGCAAACTTCAACCCCTCCCCGAGCACATCGAGGTCGCCTCTCGCCGGCCTCAGAACAGCAGCGGAAGCAGCGCATGGCGACGACGGGCCACCGCACCGAACCGGGAATCCAGCCGCAGCCACGAGTCGGTGGCGCTGACCCGCACCACCTCGCTCTCCGCCGGTGAGTTCACGAGGAATCCCATCCCGGACAGCACGAACAGGCAGCGCAGCGGGATCTTGACCTCGAACCCGGCGCCGTTGACGGTGAACACTTCCTGATCCATCAGCGAGGCGGGCGGGGTGCCCTTGGGACCCACATTGTCCTTGGCCAGGCCGACTCCCTGCTCGGCGACCTCTCCCACCAGCTTGGCGGGCAGGTCATCCACCCGCTTCCATCCCTCGGTGGGAGGCAGTTCGGAGCGCCACAGCAAGTCGCGCGGTGGCCCCGGATCCATCCTCGCGCCTCCCGCGACGGTCAGCGTCGCCAGCAGTTCGCTGCCCGACACGCTCAGGTCCGCGGGCTCGACCTCGCCGCTCACCGCCCTGGTGCACAACGCGTCGAACGGGGTCGCCGACCAGGCGTCGATCCGCCCGGTGTCACCACGCGCCCGCAGCCGGATCACCGCCTGTTCATCCAACCGAACGGCTCGGGCCACGAACGCGCTGAGGTCGTCACGCTGGACCGCTTCGGACATCCGCAACTCAGGCAAGACCGTACTCCTTGTCCGCCAGAGCGGGGTTGAGCTGCCATTCGGAGAGGAACTCCCGCTCATCATCGGTGAGCCGCCGGGGGCGCCCGGCAGCCAGGTCATAGGGAACCATCAACGTTTCCGCCGTGGTCACCGAGGCGGTGTCGCCGGCAGTGGCCGTGTAGTCGATCACGAACGAGGCCGGCCGCAGGTCACGCACCGACATCCGCACCTGGAGCACGCCCGCCCGATAGACCAGGGGTGCGTGGTAGTCGATCACCACCCTGGCCACCACCATGCCCTCGGCCATTCCGGTCAGGCCGTGCCGTTCGGCCTCGTTGAACAACAGGCCGACGCGGGCCTCCTCGAGCAACGTGACGGTCCTGGCGTGGTTGACATGGCCGAACGCGTCCATATCGGACCAGCGCAGGGCCACCTCGGCAATGAACGCTCCCACCAGCTTCCTTTCTGCTGCACAGGGCAGCGGTGGCCGATACCGTCACCAGCCACCGCTGCCGGGTTGATCGAACTCTCGCGCTATCGGACCATACTGCTCAGTTGCCGCGCGGCGACCGACAGCGTCGCCAGGTCCTGCCGCCCGGAGCGTTTGACCTCCTCCAACGACGCCCTGGCTCGACTCAGCCGGGAAGCATTGGCCTGCTCCCACTGCGCGATCTTGACCTCCGGACCGTCCTCCGGATTGCTGGTGCGCAGCACATCCACGGTGATCGCACGCAGGGACGCGTAGAAGTCGTCCCGCAGTGCCAGCCGCGCCAGCGAGTGCCACCGATTGCCACGTTCCAGGCCACTCACCGCCACCAGCATCCGTTCGATGTCGAGATGTTCGGCCAGGGCATAGTACAGCTCGGCACTTTCCCGGGGGCTGCGCTCGGCGCTGACCCCGGCATCACGCTCGGCCAGTTCGGCGATCTCGGTGATGTCCAGCAGCGCATAGGTGTCCAGCAGCGCACCGAGCCGCTCCGCCAGGTTCGACGGCACTCCCGAGGCGGTGAGTCTTCCCGCGTATTCGGCGGCGTTCTCGGCTGCACGGCCACGCAGCAAGCTCTGGACACTCGCGGAGAGTTCGGCCACCACCGGCCGGAACCGGCTGATCTCCGCACCGATGGCCAGTGGCTGCGGACGGTTCGACAACAGCCACCGCGATGCTCGATCGAGCAACCTGCGGGTCTCCAGCACCATCCCATCGGTGATCTCACTGGGCAGCTCCGTGCCCAGGTCGTCGATCTCCCGCCACAGCGACGGAAGGTCATAAACGCACGTCACCACGGCATAGGCCCGGACGGCATCGGTGGCGCCGGTGCTCATCTCCTCGGCCAGCCGATAGGCGTAGGAGATTCCGGCACCGTCGACGACCTCGTTGACGAGCAGGGTCGTGGTGATCTCCCGCCGCAGCGGATGATCCGGGATCGCCTCCGAATACCGGTCCCGCAACGGACCCGGGAAGTAGTCCGGCAGCCGCCTGGCGAATGCGTCGGCATCCGGCAGGTCGCTTGCCAGTACATCCTGCTTGAGGGACAACTTGACGTGCGCCATGAGGGTGGCCAGCTCGGGCGAGGTCAACCCCGCGCCCGACTTCTCCCGCTCCCGGAACTGCTCGGGGGTCGGCAGCGCCTCCAGCTCGCGGTCCAGGCCGTTGTGCTTTTCCAGTGCGCTGACCTGCCGCGCGTGCACCGAGAGCATCTCCGCCGCATGGGCGCGCGAGATCCCCAGGAGCCTGTTCTGCCGGTGGTTGTCGTCCAGCACCAGCTCCGATACCTCGTCGGCCATGTTCGGAAGCAACTCGTTGCGCTGGACACCGTCCAAGTACCCCTGGGAAACCAGCTGATCCAGCAGCACCTTGATGTTGACCTCGTGGTCGGAGCAGTCCACACCGGCCGAGTTGTCCAGGGCGTCGGTGTTGACCTTGCCACCCATCTCGGCGAACTCGATCCGGCCGAGCTGGGTCATCCCGAGGTTTCCCCCTTCTCCGACGACCCGCACCCGCAGCTGGTCCCCGTCGACACGCACCGGGTCGTTGGCCTTGTCCCCCACATCGGCATGCGTCTGCGTCCCTGCCTTGACGTAGGTGCCGATGCCGCCGTTCCACAGCAGGTCGGCCGGTGCCTGCAGAATCGCCTTGACCAGTTCGGCCGGAGCGAGCTGGTCGACGTCGGCGTCGATGCCCAGTGCCCGACGAATCCGCGGGTTCAACGGAATCGACTTCAACGACCGGGGCCACACCCCGCCGCCCGCACTGATCTTGCTGCGGTCGTAGTCGTCCCAGGTCGACCGCGGCAACTCGAACAGGCGCCTGCGCTCGGCAAACGACGATGCCGCATCGGGATCCGGATCGATGAACACGTGCATGTGATTGAACGCGGCGACCAGCCTGATGTGCTCGGACAGCAGCATGCCGTTACCGAAGACGTCACCACCCATGTCCCCGACACCGACGACGGTGAAGTCCTCGCGTTGGACGTCGGTATCCAGTTCCCGGAAGTGGCGCTTGACGCTTTCCCAAGCCCCTTTGGCGGTGATCCCCATGGCCTTGTGGTCGTATCCGACGGAGCCACCGGAGGCGAACGCATCACCCAGCCAGAACCCGTAGGACCGGGCGACCTCGTTGGCGATGTCGGAGAAACTCGCGGTGCCCTTGTCGGCGGCCACCACCAGGTACGTGTCGTCACCGTCGTGGCGCACCACCTCCCGTGGCGGCACGACACGACCACCGGCGAGGTTGTCGGTGAGGTCGAGCATCCCGGAAATGAATATCCGGTAGCAGGCGATCCCCTCGGCCTGAACCGCCTCCCGATCGGCGGCACCATCGCCGGTCGGTACCGGCGGACGCTTGACGACGAAACCGCCCTTGGCACCCACGGGGACGATCACCGCGTTCTTGACCGCCTGGGCCTTGGCCAGGCCGAGCACCTCGGTGCGGAAGTCCTCCCGCCGGTCCGACCAGCGCAGTCCACCACGCGCGACCGAGCCGAAACGCAGGTGCACGCCCTCCATGCGTCGCGAGTACACGAAGATCTCGAACTGCGGACGCGGAGCGGGCAGCCCGGGGATTTCCCGGGGTTCCAGTTTGAACGCCAGGAACGGGCGTAGCTGTCCACTGTCGTCGGTGACCAAGTAGTTCGTGCGCAGGGTGGCCCGGATCAGGTTGAGGTAGCTGCGCAGGATCCGATCGGCATCGAGACTGGTGACCTCGTCGATCGATCGGACGACCTCGTCGACCAGCTCCTGTTCCCGTCTCGCACGCTGCTCGGCGGACAGCGACGGGTCGAAGCGCACCTCGAACAACCGCATCAGCACCACGGTGATGTCGCTGTGCGTGAGAATGGCGTCCTCGATGTAGTCCTGGCTGTAGGCGGTACCGGCCTGGCGCAGATACTTCGCGTAGGCGCGCAGTACGATCGCCTGCCGCCAACTCAGCCCCGCCCGGAGCACGAGGGAGTTGAACCGATCGATCTCGGACTCCCCCAGCCATGCGGCGCGGAACGCATCCTCGAAACGCTCCTGCAGCGAATCGAGCCGCTCCGAACCGGCGGCTTCCAGCAGGTCCTGCCCCACGCGCAGGCCGAAGTCGAAGATCCAGCACTGCGTGCCGTCGGGGCGCAGGACCTCGTAAGGGCGCTCGTCGACCACCTCCACGCCCATGCTCTGCAGCACCGGTAGAACCTGGGACAGGGTCACCCGCTCGTTGATGAACATCTTGAAACGGCGTTCCCACGGGCCCGCATCGCGCGGCACGTAGAACGACATTTCCAGTTCACCCGGCTCGGACAGCGACTCCAGCCGTCGCAGGTCGATCAGGCCTTCGCCCGCGTTGAAATCCTCCTTGTAGGCCTCCGGGAAGGAAGCAGCATAGCGCTGCCCGACCTCGCTGTTGGCTTCCGAGCCGTATCCCGCGGAGCGCCCGTCATACCGACCGTCCGGGCGTTCGACGTCGACCTGGTCGACCATCCTGTCGTCCCAGGTGCGGATCGCCTCGCTGAGCCGTTTCTGCACGTGCGCCAGGTCGGGGTCGATCCGCTGCTGCGGGTCGGTGTGCACCACGAAATGCACTCGCGCCAACGTCGACTCGCCCACCCGGGTGCTGTATTCGAGACTGTTGCCGCCCAGCTCCGCGAGCAGAACCTCCTGCATCGCCAGCCGCGAGCGCGTCGTGTACCGGTCCCTGGGCAGGTAGACCAGGCAGGAAAAGAAGCGACCGTAGGGGTCCCGCCGCAGGAACGGTTTGAGCTTACGGCGCTCGGCCAGCGCCAGGACTCCGGTGATGATCTCCTGCAGCATGTCGGTGTCGGTGGAGAACAGTTCGGTTCGCGGATAGTCCTGGATCTCCTCCAGCATCCGCTGGCCGGAGTAGGACTCCATCGGAAAACCCGCACGGTGGATCACATCTCGCACTCGCCGCTCGATGACGGGAATGTCGAGGACGTTCTCGTGCAGTGCGGTCGTGGTGAACAAACCGAGAAAGCGATGCTCACCCGTGATCCGGCCTTCTTCGTCGAAGGTCTTGACCCCCACGTAGTACGGGTGCACCGCACGATGCACCGTCGAGGTCGCGCTTGCCTGGGTGAGGATCAGCAGTTCGTCGGGCAGTGCGTCGACCCGCGCATCCGGCCCCTCCGTCAGGCTACGGGCGGCAACGCTGTCGCTGCGCAGCACACCCAGCCCGGAAGCGAGCACGGCACGCAACGCCGGTTGGTCGCCCGCATCCGAATTCCGCACCAGTTCGCTGTGCCGATAGCCCAGGAAGGTGAAGTGACCATCGGCGAGCCAGCGCAGCAGGCGAGCACCATCCGCGGCCTGATTGCCGGGCAACGGCGGCGGAGCACTTTCGAGAGCATCCGCCAGTCCACGCGCGGTGGTGATCATCCGCTCGGTGTCCTCGACGACTTCCCGCACATCGTTGAGCACCTTCAGCAGGCTCTGCTCGAGAGCTCGAGCGCGCTCCGGATCGGCCACCCGGTCGAGCTCGACATACATCCACGATTCGGCGATGGCACCGGCCCCGGGGTCACTCGGATCCGCCTCCGGAAGCACCTCCAGCAGTTCACCGGTCAGACCACGCCGGACCACCACGATCGGATGCACGATACGCCGCACCTGGGCGCCGTCACGGGTCAGCTCGGCGATCACCGAGTCAACCAGATACGGCATGTCGTCGGTGACCAGGTGCACCACGGTGGCTGCGCTGTGCCACCCGTGCTCGGCGCGGCTGGGATTGAAGATCGTCACCACGGGACGCCCGGCGATCCGATTCGCGGCAAGATCGTAATGCGAACGAAGCGCACCGACCAGATCGCCGGGCTCATCGTGCGCGAGTTCCTCGGCCGGAACGTGCCGATAGTACTTGTGCAGCAGGTCAGCCAGTTCGGGTACCATATGAGCGGCCCGCTCGAGCAACTGGTCCCTGGCTTGTTCGGGGCTCTGTGGTTGGTCCACAGCGGGGTCTCCACTGCTCGAGTTGTGCTCGGTGCTCATCTGTCCGGTTTTCGAGGTCATCTTCCAGGTAGCTCCATACGTCGCGGCACCTCGTTGTGCCGACACGGCTCCACCCTAGAACCCGAGAGGCGGCTTCTGCGCATGGACCGACTGCGCGTCGAGCTACTGCGCGTCGCCCGAAAAGCACGAAGAGTGACGATCACGGCCGGGTAGGTCGACGACGCCACTCAGCCCGCAGGCGGCGTCCAGCTGTACGGATTCCCCGAGGCCGCGTGCCGGTGCCGCCTGCCACCCGGATCGGAATGATGATCCGCAGCAGGGCTCACAGCGGAATGCGCCGCACCATCGGTGGCTTCCGATTCGTTTCGCTTGCCGCTCTCATAGGCGACCAGAGCCTCTGCGAGGAGGTCCGCGAGCCCGGCCTCACCATTCGGTTCCGCTTCCTGCTCACTGCCCTGGTTCGACGAAAGTCCCTGCAGCAGATCACGGTGCTTGGCCAGGAAATCACCGGCAGAGCGCCGTTCTGCGGGGGCCGAGGCACCGGCATCCTCGGGTTCGGCACGATGGCGCCGCCCCGAAGCCTGCTCCGGAAACCGGTCCGGCTCCGGCGGTCGGGACCGCGTGTCGTCCGACGGCTCCGCCGAGTCTCCGGAGCGCTGTGCTCGTCGCTTGCCTGCTTGCTCCTCGACGAGTTGAAGAGCCGCCCGGATCTCGGCCAGTGACCGGCCCTGCGCACTACGGCCGGTACCCGAGGAATGCGCTACGTCGCCTTCGGCACGCTCGCTGCCCGAGCCTGCGATGCCCGAGCCTGCGATGCCCGGCCCTGTGGCCTCTCTCGAAGCAACGGCTTCTGCCGTGCCCATCGGGCCCCTGTGCTCGGGCACCTGCGAAGACGATTCCTCCTCCGAGTGCTCACGCTGCCGTCGCCGACCACCACGCCCGGAGGAAGCCTCGGGTTCGCCGAAGGGCTCCGGTTCCGGCTCCAGTGGCCCCGGGATGACCGGCATGATCGTGGTAACGTCGGGCGTCGGCAGTTCCGGCCCCGATGCATCCGGTTCCGGGGAGTTCCGCTCCGGGGATTGTGCGTCGGCAGGTCCTCGTGAATCGGCAAGTCCCCGTGCGGACAGCTCGCTGAGCTGCTCGGAAGCAGCCGACACACGCCACGAATCGGAATCCGCCACGGTCGGGTCGGATAACCGACCGAACTCACCGGGAACAGCATCGCGCTGCTCTCCGCCCCGCGTTGCCGGCCTCGTGGGGTCGGCGAACATGGTCTCCGGTACCGGTACCTCGTGCCCCGAAAAGCCGGTGCCGCCGTCCGGATCCGTCCGGTTCGGTACGACCGAGTTCGCAGCGTCCTGCTCGATATCCGCCGGTTCGCGCTGCGCTGCGTTCCGGATCTTCTCAGCCAACCCGGGCAGCCTCTCGATACCGCCGTACCCCCCGGTCTCGCCCCGATTCCCGGGGGAGGAATCGGCGGGATCCGTCGCGGGCGTCGGCTGCACCGCCCCGGGCAGGGATTCCCGGGAATCCCGCGTCTCGGCTCCGCCGAAGGCCGTATCGCCCCCGGCGACCAAGGTGTCCATCAACCGGCGGACCGACTCACGCACATCCTCGCCGTGGGACGGATGCCGCGATACCGCCTCCTGCTGCTGCCTGCCGAACTCCTCCTGGTCCGGCACCGACTGTTGACGAGGAACGGCAACCTCGGTCGCCGTTGCCGGAAACTCCTCGAGCAGGCGAATCCGCGCGGCATGCACCGAGGCACGCCGGCGGCGGTCGGCCGCGTACGCCCCACGCACACAGCGCAGTGCCTCCGCGAAGTTCTCCCCGCCCTCATGCACGTGGGACAGGGTGCCGAGCACCTCCGCCTGCAGATCATCCAGTCCGTGACGTTCCGCACCGGCGAGAGCCTCGGTGAGCAACCGCACCGCCGTGTGGTGCTCCCCTTGCGGTAGGTGCAACCGGGTGGCCAGTGCAAGCCGCAGCCACCCTGTGGGAGCGGCCGCGGCCGCCCGCAGGGGCTGCCACAGGACGGGCGCGGCAACCCGCATGGCTGCCGAGCACTCACCGAGGTCCAACAATGCCTGGACCCGCTCCAGCACGAGGTGGACGTGGATCTCCGCACTGTCCGCAGCCGGGTCATCGAGCTGCTCCAGCAGCACCAGCCCCGCTTCGGTGGCCTCGGCCGCTGCCGTGGGCTCCGCACACCTGCGGTGGTGGCCGGCGCGCGACATGTTCACCCGAGCGCGCAACAACCGGGTCATATCTCGGCTGAAGTTCGACTCCTCGGCGTAGAGACGCTCGGCTTCGTTCAGTGCCTGTACCCGGTCGGCGCTCCTGCGCTGTGCGGGCAGCGACGCGGCCAGCTCGATCAACGCGTGCGCACGGAGATCCGGCTCGATCCGGTTCTGCTCCAGGACCGGTTGCAGCACCCGCACAGCGACATCGTGACTGCCCGAGCTGCGGGCGCAACATGCCAGTTCCACCCGCAGGCAGGCAGTACTTCCGGTATCGCCGCCGCTCTCGGCATCGCGCACCGCCGCAATCGCGCGCTCGGTCGCGGCCACTCCACGATCGAGCCGGTTCGAGGCGAACAACGCCAATGCTTCAGCACGCAATCGCAGTGCCGTATCACCAGCCCGCCCGGCCTGCTCGGCAGCCCGGTCACCGAGCATCAAAGCCAGTTCCGGAGCCCGCCAGCGCATCTGCCAGGCGGGCTCCAGTAACTCCTGGGCGGTCCCATTCCACTGCGCACCGCGTACGCTCGCCAAGTCGACTCCCCGCTACTTCAGCCCCGTGTCAACTTACGGTGCGTGACCCGGTGCGGGCGGGCGGCTTCCTGCCCCATCCGCTCGATCTTGTTCTTCTCGTAGCCCTCGAAGTTGCCCTCGAACCAGAACCACTTCGCGGGATTCTCGTCATCGCCTTCCCAGGCCAGGATGTGGGTGGCCACGCGGTCCAGGAACCACCGATCGTGGGAAATGACCACGGCACAACCCGGGAACTGCTGCAGTGCGTTCTCCAGCGAGCCGAGTGTTTCCACATCGAGGTCGTTGGTGGGCTCGTCCAGCAGGATGGTGTTCCCGCCCTGCTTGAGCGTCATCGCCAGGTTCAGCCGGTTCCGCTCACCACCGGAAAGCACTCCGGCGGGCTTTTGCTGATCGGCTCCCTTGAAGCCGAACGCGCTCACGTAGGCCCGGGAGGGCATCTCGACCTGACCGACCTGGATGTGGTCCAAGCCGTCGGAGACCACTTCCCAGACGTTCTTGTTGGGGTCGATACCGGACCGAGCCTGGTCCACGTAGGAGAGCTTGACGGTATCGCCGACCCGAACTTCACCGCTGTCCGGTTCCTCCAGCCCGACAATGGTCTTGAACAGGGTCGTCTTCCCGACACCGTTGGGCCCGATCACACCGACGATGCCGTTTCGGGGCAGTGTGAACGACAACCTGTCGATCAGGACCTGGTCCTCGTATCCCTTGCTCAGCTCGTTTGCCTCCACGACGAGGTTGCCCAGTCGCGGCCCCGGCGGGATCTGGATCTCCTCGAAGTCGAGCTTGCGGGTCTTCTCCGCCTCGGCGGCCATCTCCTCGTAGCGCTCCAAGCGCGACCGGGACTTGCTCTGGCGAGCCTTGGCGTTCGAGCGGACCCATTCCAGCTCTTCCTTGACCCGCTTTTGCAGCTTGGCGTCACGCTTGCCCTGTACCTCCAGGCGCTCTTGCTTCTTCTCCAGGTAGGTGGAGTAGTTGCCCTCGTAGGGATAGGTGCGCCCGCGGTCGAGCTCCAGGATCCAGCCCGCGACGTTGTCCAGGAAGTAGCGGTCGTGGGTAACGGCCAGCACAGCACCGTGGTAACCGGCCAGGAACTGCTCCAGCCACAGCACGCTCTCCGCGTCGAGGTGGTTGGTGGGCTCGTCGAGCAGGAGGAGGTCGGGCTTGCTCAGCAGGAGTTTGCACAGCGCAACCCGGCGGCGCTCACCACCGGAGAGATACCGGACCTCGGCCTCCCGCGGAGGGCAGCGCAGGGCGTCCATGGCCTGCTCCAACTGGGAATCCAGTTCCCAGGCCTCGGCATGGTCCAGTGTTTCCTGAAGCCTGCCCATTTCCTCCATGAGTTCATCGGAGTAGTCGGTGGCAAGCTGTTCGGCGATCTGGTTGAAGCGGTCGAGCTGCTCCTTGATCTCGCCAACGCCTTCCTCGACGTTGCCCAGGACCGTCTTCTCCTCGTTCAACGGCGGTTCCTGCTGCAGGATGCCCACGGTGTAACCGGGTGACAGGAATGCTTCCCCGTTGTCCTCGTGGTCGAGTCCCGCCATGATGCTCAGCACGGTCGACTTGCCGGCTCCGTTCGGGCCGACCACACCGATCTTGGCACCGGGGTAGAACTGGATGGTCGCGTCATCGAGGATGACCTTGTCCCCGTGCGCCTTGCGCACCTTTTTCATGGTGTAGATGAACTCGGCCATAGCACCGATCGTAGTTGCATCGGGTACCGGGCTGTGCACTGCGGTCAGCACACGGCCCGGCCGTGCCCCTCAACGATCTTCCCAGCACCTTCGATGGCCGGGCCGTACCAGCTCACGAGGCATGTCGGTTGCGAACCGTCGGGGACCGTCACCCGCTTACCGACACCGTCGGCGGCGGATGTCGCAGCATTCCGGAAGGGGCGGAACCCTCGCCAACAGCGCCGTGGGAAGGCTCCCCACCCGGGCCTGCCGGGCGGTGGCTACGTGCCAGGTCGAGTCCGAGCGCGGTGGCTTCGACTTCCGTACTGGATCGCCGCCGCCCGTCGACCTCGTACTCCCGCGTTCGGAGCCGTCCGGTCACCACGACGGGATCGTTCTTGTACACGGCCTCCGACACACCGCCGGCCAGCTTTCTCCGGCAGTTCACCGTTGCGAAGACGCGGTCGCCGTTGACCCACTGCTCGGTCTCCTTGTCGAAGCGGCGAGCCGTACTCACCATACGGAAACTGGTGACCTGACTTCCGTTGGCGGTCTCCTGCACCGCAGGGTGGCTGATCACGGTACCCACCAGGGTCACGGTCGTCTCGAACATGACGGGTCTCCTTTCCATGCGGCCCCATGCGCATCGCCCTCCGGCGCCGGCGGCCCACTCCACGCCGGTCGGCGTGCCCATCACGCCTGTTCGGCGCCAACACCAGCCTGCAGGCCGGGAATACGAATGGCGATGGCATCGTCACAACCTGTGGATAAGCAAGGGACCTGTGGACAACCACGACTCCGGTCACCGCACTTCACCGGGACCACACCGGTGCACCACGATCCGCTGATCGGCAGACCTATCGGCAGTCCCCCGGAGCGCGTTAGCCGCTCGCAGCTGTCGATCGGCTTGCCATTCGATACCAGCTCAACAACGGTGTCGTATAGGCTCCACCAGTTGCGCCACAGACCGTTACGCTGCTTGATACAGCTCAATCGAGCTGCACGAGCCCTCGTAGCTCAGGTGGACAGAGCAAGAGACTTCTAATCTCTGGGTCGCAGGTTCGAGTCCTGCCGGGGGCACCTATGATGGCCAGGGAAAACACCGAAGCGGGAATGCCCCGACCAAGATCGAATGGGCAAAAAAGGGGCAAGACTGCCCCCTTGGCCCCTCGGACACGTAAACGGGCCCCGGTTTCGCGCCGGAGGCCCGTTTGCGTGTCTCGGTTGGTCAGGCGAAGCGGTCCGCCTTGATCGCGGCAACAAACGCCGACCACTGAGCACGGTCAGCGGTGAAGTAGCCGGCGGCACGGTCCTTGGTGTCACGCACCGCCGCGCCCTCGGCGACACGGCCGACCTCGACACACGCGGACTGCTGCCCTGAACGGCTGGACTTCCGCCAGTTTGTCGGGTGTACCGTCATGTCAGAGCCTCCATTTCCTTGACACAGGAGGCAATGAGTTCTGCCGATTCGGTGGGGCTCATTGCCGTCTCTCGGAGGGTAGTTATCGCCCTGGAGTAGTCACTCACATCCTCCGAGTCGTGGAGGTAGGCGCTGGACCGATAATGCTCCAGGTTGACGATCGGCGCTGCCTTGGGGAACTCGAAGTAGATGAACGCGCCTTCCAACGCCAGATGCCAGCGCGACAGACCAGAGGGAACCACGTAGAGGGTGACGTTCGGCAGCTCGGCCATCTGCGTCATGTGATGGAGCTGATCGGCCATCACGTCAGAACCGCCGATCGGTGTCCGCAGCACATGCTCAACAATGAACGCCTCGAACTCGACCGGACGCCGCCGTGTCAGCACGTCCCGGCGCCCTGCCCGCATCGTCACGTGCGTTTCCAGCTCCGCTGACGACATGCCCGACATGATCTCCCGAGCGTAGTCCGCCGTTTGCAGCAAGCCGGGCACGATCATCGGCGAAACTTCGACGATCGATGTGGCGGTACGCTCGAACTCAATCAGCGTTGTGAGCTCGCGGTGGATACCGGATGCTCCGCTGGAAAGCCAGTTCGGCTGTGCGGCATCACGAGCCATCTCGATGAGGTGTTCCCGCACCATTCCACCGTCTCCGAGCGCGGTAACAATGCTGGCCACATCCTCGGGGGACGGCACGCGTTCGCCGGTCTCATAGCGTGACAGGCTGGCGTTGGATATCGCTACACGTTGAGACAGGGTGCGCTGACTAACCTGACGATCCTCGCGGAGTTCTCGCAGTTCAGCACCCAGCGCGCGAGCCTTCGGAGTCTTTCCAGCGTTTCCAGCCATACGGCAATCCTATCCATGCTGCCCCTCGATCGCGATCACTCCAACGGAGTATTGATTCCGCGTTACCGATATTGGGATATTATCCGGTAACAGTAGTCCGATACAGAAAAGAAGAGGATCCGCATGTCCTATCCGCTCTCCGCGTCCTGCGCCATAGCCGACCAGGGTCCGGTGACCACCTATGAGCAGGCAGCCGGGATCAATCCGTACGACCTGGCCGAGTGGTACTCCGACATCGGTAACCGTCCGGCGTCACCGCACCGCAGCATCCCCGAGCACCTCGAGGAGCTGGCCCGTGCCGCCGCACTGGCTGAGCACTTGGCCGACATCCATGGGCACCGCCTCCACGCCGCCCTGATCACCGGCGCCACCGTGGCCGACATCGCGGGCGCACTCGGTATCACTGCCCAGCGGATCACCGCAGAGTGGCTCAACTGGGTCGCCGGACAACGGGATCTCCACGACGGCACCGACGGGCGATTCGGCATCAGTTCGGGTGACTACACGCAGGTGAGCGCCGTGCTCGCCGAGGACTCGGCCGCACGCCGCAGCAGGCAGCAGTCATGAACCGCCACGAGCGCACAGCACAGCTGATGACGCAAGCCGTGTTCATGCTCAGCCACGCCGCCAGCGACGTCCGGCTCGGCCGCTACAGCAGTGACGAACGCGCCCACCTCGCCGACGGGCTCGACCGGCTCTCGGCGGCACTCCGTGACACCGACCAGCCAATGGTCATCACCGCCACCACCGAAAGGACCGACGACCATGCCTGACCAGCCCTGGACCACCGTGGACTGCAGAGACTGGGCAGACCGCGACCGCAACCTCGGCCTCGGCCGCATCCGACGCGGCATCACCCTGCGCACCCCGTCAGGCGAGACAGCCCTCTTCGACCTGCCACAAGCCCGTGCACTGCGCGCCGCACTCGACGAGGCCATCACCGACCTGCACATCGAGTGCACCCCAGCCACCGAGCGGCGATCATGATCCCCGCCGTTTCCGCCGCGACCGTGGCCCTGCCCATCGTGGCAATTGCACTGGCCACCACATGGACCTACGCCCCACGTCCCCAGCACGCGGATTCCGGCGCCGGAGCACTGACCGTGGCCCAACTCCTCGCACAGTCCCGCGAGCAGGACCGCACCGAACGCATCCTCATCATCCCCCCAGAAACACCAGAGGTCCCGATCGCCTGGCCCACCACCGACCCGGACATCAAGGCCCCCGGCAGGCCCTATCTGCCGGGGACCACCTCGCAGGCTACGCCGGAGTTCGACGCTCCGAACCTGGACACCCTGCACCGCGTCCTCGACGGGCTCCAACGCCTGTGACCCGGCCCGGCGCCGTCGACCTCCCCGAATCCTGTCCGGCGCCGGGCCGCACCGCCGGGCGAGGCACGCTCCCCCGACTGCCTCGCCCGGCGGTGTCCACCACGAGCGACGGGAGGTAACCACGATCCACGACACCGCCTGACCGCACACCGCAGACGACACTCCTGGAGGAGCACAGGACCGCCGTAGTGGAGAGCACGGCAGCCCGAACCCTCATCGACGAGACCCTGTTCGACCGACTGGCCAATCGCATCCGCGGGTTATGTGGTGGACCATGAGCTCTGGGCAGGGAAGAAAGGTCTGTGCTCGCCGTGCCACAACGGCTGCGCCGATGATCCTCCACCGGACCCGCCGCCCCGCGACCCGAAAAAGAGGTGACCATGCCCCGGCTCGGGTGGATTGATCTGCCGGTAGCCGTGCGTACAGCCATCGAGTCACAGTGCGGCCCCGTGGCATCGGCGGTTTCTCCTGACGCCGGGCGGAGCTCGGGCCTGTCCGTCACCCTGCACACGGGTGGCGGGCAGGTCGTGTTCTGCAAGGGTGTCGACCTCTCCACACACCGGTCGCGGATGCATCGACACGAACCCGGGTGGCCCCGTATCTGCCAACGGTGGCGCCGCGGCTGCTGTGCGGCTACGAGCATGTACCCGGTCGGCATGCCAGCCTGGAACCGGGCTCACCGGATCTACCGCTCGTTGCCGAGACCGTGGCCACCCTCGGCCGCGAGCTCGACCCGTGCCCGCGTGGAGCCAGGCGTCCGAAGAAGCGCGCACCTCGGCCGCGATCGCCATCCTCGGTATCTGGGAGTACATGCAGCGAGCCGAGCCGGCCCCGCACCGACCCCGGCTGGTCACCGTGGCCCGCCAGTGGGTGAGCTACCGACTGCAGACAGCGCCGGTGCGAGCGTGAGTAGCACCTGACCCCGGATGTACGAAAGCGCCTCGGCGTCCAAGCTCGATTGGAGCCCAACGGAAGCCATCTCACGTCGGCCCCAAGGTTCATGATCCAGGTAAACGGCGATCTCGCAGTCGGAGAGGTCGGCGTCATCGATCGGCGTCATCGAGCCGTAGCGAAAGATTCGGTCCGCGCGACGGAAGTGCCGCCGATGTCCGGAAATCGCAATCTCGCCAAGATCGTGAGTGCTACCGTACCTGCTCGGCGGATGGTCGGTACTGGAGCAGCCGGGAGGAAACGTGCCCGATTTCACGGTCGATATCGGGGCGCTGGATGCGATGGAGAAGAACCTCAATCGCGCCGAGGAGAACCTCGGCAGCGCGCTCAAAGCGATGGAGGATATCGGGCCCGACTCGATCGGACCGGACTTCCTCGATGAGGCGTGTGCACAGTTCCGCGAGGACTGGCAGCGAGGCATCGGCGAGATCGGCGACTGCGTCGACAAGATCACCACGGGGCTCGGCGATGCCAAGAAAACGTATACGGAACTGGAAACCGCCCTGCGGGACGGATTCACGAAGATGCACGAGGCGGTGTCATCCGGCACGGCTGGGGCGCCCGAACCTCCCACGGCGAAACCCGCACCTACCGGAGGTGCCCAGTGAGTCAGCCCCAGGACTGGCATGGGCTGGGGTTCAATCCGGCTCGGGGCAACCCGGCATCGGTGGGTGCACTGTCGAGCCAGATGACCAACACCGGCAATTGGCTCGGGGAAACCTACGAAGTCCTCGAGAGTGTCCAGAACCAGAAGGAATCCTGGACCGGCGAGGCCTCCAAGGCCTTCGTGGAAAAGCTGGGAGAGCTGCCGAAACTTCTCGACAACGCGCACCAGTCACTGGTGGATGCCGGTAAAGCACTCGGCTGGTGGCAGGACACGCTGACCGAACACCAGCGCAAAGCCGTCGACCTCGAAAACCGGGCTCGGGAAGCCATCGCCGCTGCCGAACGAGCCGACGCCGCAGCACAGCAGGCCAGAACCAAGGCCAACACCCCAATCGCCTACGCCCCCAACGACCCGGAGGCCGCGCAAGCCGCGCACCGGCAGGCACAGGCCAACGCCGACGCGGCCGCCCAAGCCGGCCGGAATGCCGAAGAGGCCTGGGCACGTGTGGACGACATCCGGCGCAAGGCACACGACCTGCAGGATCGATGGGAGGACGATGCACGGTCGGTCGCCGACAAGCTACGAAACGCCACCGATATCGCACCTGGCTTCTGGGATGCCGTCGGCGACTGGTTCGCCGGAGCGGGCGACTGGGTCGTCCAGAACCTCGGCGAGATCGGCGACGTCGCGGGCATGATCTCTGCGGTCGCGGGAAGCCTGGCACTCATTCCCGGCGTCGGGGTGGCAGCGGGGGCGGTCGCCCTCATCGCAGGCGGAGTCGCGCTGGCGGCCCACGCCGGCGAGATGGCCGTCGAGGGCAAGTGGGACGAGCCGACCGCCTGGGCCGGACTGGGCACCGATGCGCTGGGCATGCTTCCGGTCGTGGGGCCGGTCGCCAAGAGTGGGTCCGCAGCCACGGATGCACTGCATCTGGCCGATGGCCTGAGTACCGCCGTGGGAACCGGAGCAAAAACATTCGGCGACGAGATGTCGACGGCACTGACCAAGATGAAGGAGCCTGCCGAATTTTCCAAGTATGTCGGCGATAAAGTTGCCAATGCAGTCGGCGGCAATGCCGATACGATTGCGAGGGTAAGCCAAGGCACCTTCAATGTCGCCACTCAGGGGCCGACCGCAGCCGACCTCCTGGTTGGAAACGAGACCACGGGCACAATCAAAGACGGGACCGGTTACGGTTCACTTGCCGGAGCGGGCGCACAGAGCTACGGCGAGTGGAAGAATACAGGATCGGCTTTCGGTAGTCTGGGTGGTTCCATCGCGGACTTTACGAGAGCATTGAAGTAAGGGCGGTCGTCGATGAGTTCCACGGAAAAGACGGATAAATCAAGTGACTTCCCGCTCACTTTTTCACTTCATCCTGGATTCAATCCCATTGACTTAACACAGAACCCGCAAACCCGTTCCGAAAAGTTGCTCGAATCACTACAAAGCACCATTCCGGAACTGAGCGGCGAGCAGTACTTGCGTGTCATCTTGGCTTACGAGTATTCGATACAGCGGATGCTCGAGGAGGGAGTGATCTACGCGGCCAACTTCGTCGGTCGCTCCCAACAAGACCCTTCGGCAGCCACCACAGCGCAGTTCACCGTGCTGGTTCGTGAAGCGGAATTGAAGGCCTCCCAACCGCTCAATGTTCTGGCTCGACACCTCCGCGAGGAACGTACGGGGCGTGAGGTGGACTTCGTGAACCTGTCCATTGGACGCTGCCTCGCGGTGGTCCAGGAAGACCTATTCGATCCCGAGGTCAACCTCACCGGCCACGAGACGCAGAACAGCCGCCGCACACGCCAGTTCCAGGTCATCGCGCCACTGGCGAGTCGTGGTCAACTCGTGTTCTTTGCGTTGGTGACCGAATGTATACGGGACTGGAACGAGTACGTCGCCATGATGGCCGAAATCTGCAAGACCATTACCTGGAACGAAACACAACAGAGCTCGATCGCCTCCAGGCTGGAAGGACTGCTATGACCATACCGACGGAAGCGAAGGAACACGCGTGATCATCTACTATATTTTTCTGGTGGTGTTCGGCCTCTTTGCTGCCGCATTTCTGTTCATCGGCATATTCGCGTTGATTCAACATCGACGCCAACCGCTGCAGCAACGCCTGGAACAAGTTCGACAGGACCTACTGAAAAAGGAGTCGACGACAGGCGCGTCGGAACTCAATGCCGGCATGTACTCGAAGATCTCCAATGAGATGCTGCGAGATATCGCAGAATCGGAAGGGTTTCGCTTCACCGGCAAATCAAATCGTTACCTCGGTTTTCAGCGAGCTCTTTCCCAGTCCGGCGAAACACGAGCATCGCTGGGGTTCAGTAGTGCAGTCGGAGACGACTTCGGCGAAAAACGCCAAAGGGAGAGCCTGCATCAGACACTGAGTACGACCGGTGACACCGCTGACAGGAGCTCGCTGACCCTGCGGCGTGACGAGCTCGGGGCGCTGCCGAAAGCGGAGATCCTGCGTACGGCGCAGGAACACGGCTGGGAGTATCAATCCGAGGAGATCTCGGGCAACGAGTGGCGGTTGACCTTCCAGCGAGACGGACAGGCAGTGAAAGCATGACGGAAACCCGCGATACGAGCAGAGAGGGCCGTTCGCCGGAGCAGGAATTCTTGGCCCGGCTCGATGGGGTGACCGCTGACATTTCGGGTGTGGCCGAGGTGAGTCTGACCGAGCTTCCCGGTCGGCTGTCGCTGAGCAACTACCGCGAGCTCGCCGCCGCCCGAGGCTGGGAGGTCGAAGGGCTCCATCGCTCCGGCGGAAAGCTCTGCCTGCAGGTCAAACGAGCCGGTTCGTCCCCGATAACACGGCAATTGGGAGCCGAGTTTCTCAGCGGCCCCAGTCTCACCGAGCTCCGTGGCAATGACGTTGCCCGTGAGGAAGCGGCGCTGGTGTTGCGGGAGACCGGCGTGGATGTCCTTTCCGATACGGTCCTCGACGACGCACGCCGCCAACATCTCGCGTTCCGACGCAAGGTCATGCGGCGCACGTGGCTGAGCATGCTGCCCGGTGTGTTCGCGTTCGCCGGCGTGATGTTCTCCTTCGTGCTGTGGCGCGACGGCGACACGCAGGCAGGGAATGTGCTCATGGTGCTCTCACTGGTGGCGGCTGTGGTGTGTGCGGCAACGATTTCCCTGCCGGTCAAAGCTGAAAGGGCACGAAAGGCGGCGGTGCACGACTACACGACCGCTTACGAACGCGTCGTCTCCGCCGCGCTTGCGACTCGAGGTCGTTCGCACGATTGATCTTGTCCGGCCGCCGCGCTTTTCACGGCACGGCGAACGTCCGTCACGAGCTGTGCTACCGGCATCGGCAGCACGGCCTGCGAGAGATCGATCGGTGTCGCCATCGATTTGGTGTCGGTGCGCAGGCCCGGCCGTTCGAGGTCGTTCGAGGCCGACCGTGCGGTCACGTACCGACGAAAATCGATTCCCACGAGCATGTCGAGAACGAGACACGTGCTCCGTCCTATGCACGAGTGCGCCAGGATGGGCGCGGCGAACGGTGAGGAGCCGGACATGACGAAGTTCCTGTTGCTGCAGAACTACGAAGGCGGCGAAGGCGTGGAGCCCATGACGAACTGGGCCTCCGAGGACATCAAGGCGCACATCGAATTCCAGCAAACCCTGAACGAGGAGCTCACCGACTCCGGCGAGCTCGTCGACGCCCAGGCTTTGACCGGACCCGAGCTGGCCAGGATCGTGACCGGCGACGGCGTGAGCGCTCCGGTGGTCACCGACGGCCCGTTCCCGGAGTCCAAGGAGTTCCTCGCAGGCTACCGGATGGTCGACGTGGAGACTCCCGAGCGCGCCGCCGAGATCGCCGCGAAGATCTCGGCGGCTCCAGGACCCGGTGGCGCCCCGATCCGGCAGCCGATCGAGGTGCGCCAGATGATGAGCGCGCCCGGCGGCGACCTGTGAACCGAATACCGAGCGCCGAGGACCTGCTGCGCGAACTGGCGCCGCAGGTCCTCGGCGCGATCATCCGACGGTTCGGTGACTTCGACTCCTCCGAGGACGCCGTGCAGGAGGCACTGCTCGCGGCAGCCCTGCACTGGCCGGAAGAGGGAGTACCGGACAACCCGCGCGGCTGGCTGATCCAGGCCGCCGCGCGGCGGATGACCGACCGGTTCCGGAGTGAGCAAGCCCGACGCCACCGGGAAGACCTCGCCGCGGCGCAGGAACCGCCGACCGCGGAAGTTACCGATCACGACGACACGCTGATCCTGCTGTTCCTGTGTTGCCATCCCGCTCTGACACCGGCCTCGGCGATCGCCCTGACACTGCGGGCGGTGGGCGGCCTGACCACGGCCGAGATCGCCAACGCGTTCCTGGTGCCCGAAAAGACGATGGCGCAGCGGATCAGCCGGGCCAAGCAACGCATCAAGGGCGCCGAGTGCCACTGGCGGATGCCCACGGGTGCCGAGTGGGCGCGGCGACTGCGCTCGGTGCTGCACGTACTGTATTTGATCTTCAACGAGGGTTACGCGAGCAGCATCGGCCATGACCTGCACCGCAGCGACCTTTCCGACGAGGCGATCCGGCTGACCAGGGCGATGCACGAGGAATTGCCGGACGATGGTGAAGTCGCAGGTCTGCTCGCGCTGATGCTGCTCACCGACGCTCGGCGCCGCGCCCGCACCGGGTCCGGGGGCGAGCTGATCCCGTTGGCCGAACAGGACCGTACGCTCTGGGACCAGAAGCTGATCGCCGAAGGCGTCGCGCTGGCCGTCGAAGCGATGCCGCAGGGATCGGTCGGCGAGTACCGGCTGCAGGCCGCCATCGCGGCCGTTCATGACGAGGCGGCACGTGCCGAGGACACCGACTGGCCACAGATCCTCACGTTGTACGGTCTCCTGGAGCGGGTGTCCGGCAATCCGATGGTGACGCTCAACCGGGCCATCGCGGCGGCCATGGTGCATGGACCGGCCACCGGGTTGGCCCTGCTCGAAACGCTCGACGAGCGGCTGGCCGGCCACTACCGTCTCGACGCCGTGCGTGCCCATCTCCTGGAAGAGGCCGGCGATGCGGACGCCGCTGTGGCGCACTACCGCGCCGCGGCGAATCGCACGACGAGTATCCCGGAGCAGCACTACCTTGCCACCCGAGCAGCCCGGCTCGGGACGCGAACGGAGGTCTCGGTGAAGCCGTACGATCTCCCGGACACGCGGTAGGCGAGGAACGGAAGGGCTCAATGAGCACGCGCTTCGAGGAAATTGATTGGCGCGAGACGCCGATCGGCACCATCAGTCTACGGAGGAGGCTGGATCCGGCACTCCAGGTGGAGGTGCACGAGGTCAAACTCGACGACGAGTTTCTCATGTCGAGCCTGTTCACGGTGGCCGAGATCGAGCTTGCCCGGCTCGGCCTGGCCGAACCGGCCGGTACCGACTTCGATGTCGTCGTCGGCGGGCTCGGGCTCGGCTACACCGCGCGGGCCGTGCTGGAGGATTCGCGCGTGCGTTCGCTGATCGCGGTGGAAGCGCTCGGCGAGGTGATCGAGTGGCACCGGCGCGATCTGCTTCCCCTTGCCTCCCGGGTGACCTCGGATCCGCGAACTCGTCTGGTACACGGCGATTTCTTCGCGATGGTCAGCAGTGGCTCGGGGTTCGATGCCGAGGCGCCGGGCAGGCGTTTCCACGCCATTCTTGTCGACATCGATCACACGCCGCGTCAGGTCCTGCATTCGAGCCACGCCGCGTTCTACGAGCCCGCGGGGCTGCGCCGCCTCGCCGAGCATCTCCATCCCGGTGGGGTGTTCGCGCTGTGGTCGGACGATCCCCCCGACGAGGACTTCCTCGCCGCGCTCGGGCAGGTCTTCGCGAGCGCGGAGGCCCACGTCGTCACCTTTCCCAACCCCTACACAGCCGGCGATGCGGCCAATACCGTCTACGTTGCCAGGACGGACTCACCGCACAGCGTGACGGGATGACCACCACTCGGACACGCCGAGGCCGGACTCTTCGGTAGCGCAGTGGCCGTGCCCGGGCGCAGCACGTTGCGTGCACGTGGCACGTTGACCAGCGCATTGTGTGATCGGATTTCCACATCTCGTATTATGGGAGGTGGCGGAGTTGTGTTCTCGACTCCGCCACCGCGCCCACAGGGTGCGCCCCTCTCCGGTTGCTGCGTGGTTCGGGGCCGACGCCTACCGGAGAGATGTGGCCGTCGTGCGCTCCACACACGGCCATGTCCGGGCGCGGAGAGGATCGCGAGCACCGTTCGGGGCTGCGATCTTCCCGCGCCCGACCCTACCTTCACCTCGCATACGGCTCCCGCTGAGCCCTCTCCGAGTCGGGACACATCACACCCGGCACGGATACCGCGCCGGCAGCTGCCTTCTGCAGGCAGCCGACCTCGAGCGGCAGGGAGCGCGCAGCTTTCCCTCGAAAGCCCAAGCCGATCAAGTGCGGGCCGTGGCCGTCGACCGGCCGCGTCGGCGGATCGGCGCACTGCCCCGGCGAACGCATCGGCGGACTCGACAGCGCCCTGCACCTGCACCTGGGCCTCTGAGCGAACCGGGACTCAGCCCAGCACGGGAAGTCCGACGGCGGCGTCCACGGCGATCGCCACGAACAGCACCGTCAGATAGCTGTTCGACAAGTGGAACAACTTCATCGGGTTGATGCCCGCACCGCGGCGCACTCCCGCGTGCAGCCGCTGCGCCATGATCAAAAACACCGCGCCGGTCAGGACCGCGCAGGCGACGTAGATCCAACTCGTCACGGGGACGAGCAGCAGCGTGCAGGCCACGGTCGCCCACGAGTAGGCGAGGATGCGCGCCGAGACATGCCGGGCCGTGGCCACCACGGGAAGCATCGGGACACCGGCGCGTGCGTAGTCGTCGCGATACTTCATCGCCAGTGACCAGAAGTGCGGCGGCGTCCACAGGAACACCACGCCGAACATCACCAGGGCGGGCCATTCGACCGTGCCCGAGACAGCCGCCCAGCCGACCACGACGGGCATACACCCGGCGGCTCCGCCCCATACGATGTTCTGCGAGGTGCGGCGCTTGAGCACCAGGGTGTAGACGAAGACGTAGAACAGGGTCGCAGCCAGCGCCAGCACGGCCGCGAGCAGATTCGCACCGAAGGTGAGCACCGCGAAGGACGCCGCACTCAGCGCGATACCGAAGAGCAAGGCGTTGCGGCGCGGTACGCGATAGCTCACCAGCGGGCGCGACTTCGTCCGATCCATCACCGAATCGATATCGGAGTCCGCGACGCAGTTCAGCGCGTTGGAACTACCCGCCGCCATGGCGCCGCCGGCCAGCGTCGCCAGCACCAGCCCCAGCGACGGGATGCCTCGTTCGGCGAGGAACATCGCGGGGATCGTGGTCACCAGGAGCAGTTCGATCACACGCGGCTTGGTCAGTGCCAGGTACGCGCCGAGCACACTGCGGAAACCGCCGCGTCCGGATGTCGTGGAATCAGTCCCGTGCATGGCCGCCGTCATGACCGTGCCGACCGTGCGCCGCCGGTCGCAGCGTTACCACCGGTATTCGAGCTGCCTGCACCGTGCTGCCGGTCATGGAACCATCGCACCACCTTGCGCTCGGCGAAGAAGGCACCGAAGGGAACGGTGCCCGCGAGCAGAACCAGCAGCATATGTCCGATCTCGATCCGCAGCATTCTGGTGAGGAAGAACGCCACCACGAGGTAGAGCATGTAGAGCCAGCCGTGGGCGATGCCGATCGTCGTGGTCCACGCCTCGCCGGACTGCTGGATGGTGCTGCCGTCCGGCCAGCCGTACTTGAGCACCACGGACACGCACAACCCGATCAGCAGAACCGCGGTCACGTAGGCCATGACCCGGTAGAAGGTCAGCAGAACACTCGGCTTCACGACAACTCCTCATCCCGCCTCGTGTCTCCAACACACCCTCGTCGCGCCGACGACGACGGGCCGGTCACAGGGTCGCGGTGGCCGGAAAGGCGGGCAAGGGCCACCGCGCCCGACCATTCCACCAGACCGTACGCCACCCACTGCGCACACCTGTGCCTGCCTAATCGGATCGTGACGCCGCCCACGTCACGTGCTGCACGAATCGGGTACCACCGGCGACACACCGTACGGGCGCACCGGTCCACCGGCAGTCCCTCTTACTTCGCCGCGGCCGCTCCGGGGAATCGGTAGGCTTGGGCGATCAACTCGTAGGAGCGCAGCTTGGCCTGCCGGTCGTAGATGTTGGCCGTGAGCATCAGCTCGTCCACGCCGGTCCGCTCACACAGCTCGTCGAGTTCGGACCGCACCGTCGCCGCCGAACCGTACACGGCGTCGGACAACCAGCTGTCCACGAAAGCCTGCTCGCGCTCGGTGTAGGGGTACTCGGCGGCTTCCTGCCGGCTGGGCATCCGCCCGGGACTGCCCATCCGCAACCGCAGCATGCTCAGTGCGATGGGGCGGGCGATCTCCAGCGCCTCCTCATCGGTCTCGGCCGCGATGGCCTGCACCCCGATCTTCGCGTACGGCTCGTCGAGCACCGACGACGGCTGGAACGAATCGCGGTACAGCTTCAGCGCGGGCATCGTGTTGGCGGAGCTGAAGTGATGGGCGAAGGAGAACGGCAGTCCCAGTGCCCCCGCCACCTGAGCACCGAATCCACTGGATCCGAGCAGCCACACGGGTGGCACGGAGCCGTGCGGGATCGCGTGTACGTCGGCGTAGGGGTGGTCGGCCGGGAAGTCGTCCTCGAGGAAGGCGATCAGTTCCCCGAGCTGCTGCGGGAAGTCGTCGGCCGACAGTTGTCCCGTGGTGCGGCGCAGTGCGCGCGCCGTCCCCTGGTCGGTACCGGGTGCGCGGCCGAGTCCCAAGTCGATGCGGTCCGGGTACAGCGCCTGCAGAGTGCCGAACTGCTCGGCGACCGCCAGCGGTGTGTGGTTGGGCAGCATCACGCCGCCCGAGCCGAGGCGCAGTGTATTGGTGGCGCCGGCGAGGTGGGAGATCAGCACTGCCGGTGAGGAGCTGGCGATACCGGGCATGCCGTGATGCTCGGCGACCCAGAAGCGGTGGTAGCCCAAGCGTTCGGCGGAACGGGCGAGCTCGGTGGTCGTGCTCAGCGCGTGCCCCGGTGTGGTTTCCCTGCCCACCGGGGCGAGGTCCAGCACCGACAGGGGGACCGGCGCGTCCCCTCTGGCGGTACCCCGGATCGGATGCGGTTCCGGTTCGGGCGGCTGCTCGTGGCTCAGCGCGGTGCGGTCCGGATTGGCGACGGTCTCCTCCATCAATCGGCACAACCCGTTGACCAACACGGTTGTTCCCGTCCGCATTCGGCACGGCACCACCGTGCGCGGCAGCACGATCCGGTGCGCCCCACTTCCCCGCGGGCACGGCTTCGGGGCCTTGCGGAGGATCTCGTACGGCTCGCCGATCAGCGCGCGTACACCATCAGTGCGGAGTTCTTCGACGGCAGGCCGACGTCGCGCCCGCGTCCATAACCGGCCTTGGTGAACGCGCCGACCGAGGCACGATTGTGGACGTTCGGCTCGGCGACCACTCGGCGGCAATCGGGATCGGCGGTCAGCAAACCCCGTGCGAGGGCACGCAGCAGTGTGGAACCGAGGCCCCGACCGATCTCCCCGGGCTCGCCCACGGCGATGTGCACACCGAGATCGTGGGGGTGGAACGGGTAACAGCCGGACAAGGTGTCCCGCATCACCCGATAGAGCTCGACATAGGCCATCGGACGTCCCCCGCTGCTGACCAGGCAGGGCAGTGAATGGTCACCGCTGAGCTGGGTGGCCAATTCCCGATGCCATTGCGCAAGCGACCAGGCCTGCTCCCAGTGGGGTGCGACGTGCTCGGCGTTCATCCACGTATGGACCAGAGCCACATCCGGGCCCCCGTCGTCCCCGGTGACCTCGATCGCCCGCAGAGACCAGTCCTCCCCCGGTTCCGGTATCGGCACGCCCGGCACCCGGGCCTCGACGGCGGTTCGCTCGTACAGCGGGTTCGCGATTTCGTAGTAGGTGGGTTCGACTCCCGGCACGCCCGGATGGGCAGGGCAGCGCAGTCCGGCTCCGTTCAGGCCACCGAGATCCGTCACCGTGGGATCGTTCAGCCAACGCCGCACCAGCCCGCCCGCTTTCGAGTGCGTCAGCGGCTGCAGCCTGCGCGACAGCAGCTCCAGCATGTCGGCCTCGTCGGCGACGCCGTATCGGCCGAGCAGCCCGATCACCGTCAAGGGACCTCTCGTCAAGAGTGTGGCCGTCGCGGCCTCGGCCGATGCGTACGGCGCTTCCAGCGCCGGGTGCAGCTCAGTGGCCACATGCTTGTCCAACCAGTTCTCGTATTCGGCGAGATCCGTGACCGTGTCGAGGAGTCGCGGCAAGCGGTTCGCGCTCTCTTTGACGAGCTCGTGGAAAGCGGCACTTCCGGACAACGAACCGACCGGATCGAGGTCCCACTCGGGCTCGATCAGCGCCCGCCGCATCCACTCGGCCGGCGAAGCAGTCCGCACGGGCCGCACGGAGTCGGCGGCACCACCGTCGGGCATGCGCGATCGGGCATCGGCCGAGATCGCCGCCGCCAGCACGCTCGGGTCGAGCGCCTCGTCCGTTGTGCCTTCTTCGCCACCCACCGCGTGGAGCGGCCCGAATCGATGCGCGCCGGTCGGCGAGTTCGAGCGAATCTCGGTCCGCACTTCCAGCGAACCGACATGCACCCGCAGCGGCCCGAGCGGCGTCGGGGTGTGTGTCTCACGCAGCCATCGCCGCAACAGTGCCGAACAACGCCGGTGCGCTGTCCCGGCAGGGCCCGTTTCCGCGTCCTCGTCCGCCACACCAACCCTCCGAAAAAGGGCACCCTCTTCGCAAGCCAAGGCTAACCTGAGTAAGCGCGGGAGGATACGGTCGCACGGCCCCGGACGACCCGAGCACGACCGAGCGCGTCACCCACAGCTCGACGGCCGTCACCGCAGGCAACGCAATAGGCCGACAGTCGAATTCCGTTCACTTCGCCGGAATCCGCGGTTACCGGCGATCATACGTTGGGGTGATTTCCGCCCGCCTGTCCCGCACTCGGCCCCGATTCGGATCGCGACCTCCACTGTGGGTGCATACGATCTCCAGCAACATAGTGCCGAAGAGGAATGCGGTGGACTATGAACGACGAAACCGTCGTCCCCCTGCGCCCGGGGTTCGACAACGAGTTCCGGGGATTCAACCGCAAGCAGGTCCTCGAGCACATCGAATTGCTCGAAGATCAAGTCAAGATGTTGACCACGGACCGCGACGAGGCGATGCGGCTCAATGAAGATCAACGCCGCATCACCGACGAAACGCGACATCAACTCGAAGCGACCACGACCGAGCTGAGACGGATCGAGACCTCCGAGACCGGCCTTCCGCACGCCACCCGGCGTATGCAGAACATGCTCATCATGGCCGACGAGGAAGCCAACGCGATCCGCGAAAATGCCCGGCGGGATGCGGAAACGATTCGCGGAACGGCCAGCACCGAAGCCGAACAGACCCGCAGCGAAGCCGAATCCAAGGCCGGCGCGCTCCGCCGGGAGTGCGCCGAACTGGTCAATGATCTGGAGCAGAAGCGTAATCAACTGGAGGAGCAGCACACCGCACAGATGGCCGAGATCGAATCGCAGCGAGAGGAAATGCGGCGCTCGGCTCATGAAAAGTACGAGGAAGCCATGTCGGCGGCGCACCGGGATTCCACCGAACTCCTGCGCCAGACTCAACAGCGATGCCAGGAAATGGAAGCGGCCTCCCAGGCTTACCACGCGAGCGCGATGGAGGACATCGAGACGCGAGCGGCCAAGCTGGAGGATTTCCGGCAGCGCATCCTCGAAATACTGAGGTCGATGTACGAGTTTTCCGGGACCAATCACGCGACGATCGCGCAGCAGGTCACGACCGACAGGTCGGCGGCCTCCGATATGGACCCGGCCCGGGACCAGTCCCGTGGCAACGTTGCCGAATCCACGGACGAGTCCGGGAAACGGCTGCACATCCCGATCCAGGCGGGTCATGACGGTGCCCAGGGTGGTCAGGGACAACTTCCGGTCAGCGCGGTGACCGACGACGACGTCGTCCACGAAGAACTTCCCCTGGGCACCAGGCCCCGGACACACGCAGGATTCGGACACCCCGTGCGTCCCGTCGAGCAGAGAAGTTGATCCGATGCCACTCGATCCCTCCCTCGGGGAATTCGCCAGGATACTGATCGCATTCCTACTCGGGGTTCTGGTTACCGCTCTCCTAGCCGGTTTCCTCGTGGTGCGCACCCGACGTAGCAATGCGCGGCTACGCCAGGAGGTCGCCCGACTCACGACCTCCGCGGCATCGTCCGGCGACCCCGCCACGCCGAGTACGCCCCGCCGTGTCGAACCCGAATATCATCGAGACGCCGGGCAGCAGCAGCCACCGGAAGTCGTCGGTCCACAGCCGTCTCCGCGGCAGGCGCAGGCACCGTCCCTCCCCCCGAACACCGCCGGGAACGGCTTTCCCCAGCAGAGCGGGCACATAGCGACGACGAGCGGTGAGCAGGCGGAGAACAGGGCCGACAATGCCCGACCGGTGCGCTCCGGCCACGAATCGGACGGTTCGGCAACCACCGGTACCGACCTGCCGACCCAACCGGTCTCCGTCGAACCGCACTCTCCCGCGGATACGGGCCCGGCAGGGAACGGCACGGGCAACGGCTCTCCGGTGGGCAACGGTTCCCATACGGGTTCCCAAGCGGGCAACGGTTCCTATTCACCGGCACCATCCCCGCAGGTCGGATGGCCCGAGCAGGACAGGAACGGGAACAGCCCTCCCCCGTATCCCACGGATGGTGCGGCAGTGCGGTTCCAACCTGATGAGGAACCCATGGAGGCTGCTCGCCGACGCATCGCCGAGTTGCGGATGCAACTGGGCGATGTCCCCTCCGATCACACCTCGCGACCACCCGAGCGGTAACCCGGTACCGCGATCACGGTACCGGGACGGCGATTGCCCATGACCTGAACGGGTGGTCACCGCTCTCCACTGAGCGAGAGTCACCGAATCCGCCTACTCTTCGCACAGGCCGAGTCGCACAGGCCCATTCCCGACAGGTTCATCCGGAAGGGAGTATCCGCTATGGATGAATCCGACGAAGCCGTCATCCCGCTCCGGCCGGGATTCGACGTCCAGTTCCGGGGCTTCCATCGCAACCAGGTCATCGACCACATCGAAGTCCTGGAAGATCAGCTCAAGATCGTCACGATCGACCGCAACGAGGCAGTCCGGCTCAATTCGGATCTCCGCAAGCTCTACGACAGCACACGGCAGGATCTCCACGACACCGAGCAGCAACTCAAACGCATCGAGTCCTCCGACACCGGGCTGCCTGCCGCTTCCCAACGGGTACAGAACATGCTCTCGGCCGCCGAGGACGAGGTTCAGACACTCCGGGAGCGGGCACAGCACCAGGCCGAGATCGTCCGGGGTTCCGCGGAGAACGAGGCGGACCGTCTCGTCGAGGAGGCCGAGAACGCCGCAGCCGAACTGCGGGCCGAATGTTCCTCGCTGCTCTCCGAGGTCGAGAGGCGTCGGGACCAGATGCGGCGGGAACACGCCAGTCAGGTCCATGACATGCGGGAACGAGAGCATCGGCTGCGCAAGGCCATTCGCGACGAATACAAGGCAATGGTCTCCTCGGCACAGGAAGAGGCCAACGAACTGATCGCACGTGCTCAACAGGAGTGCGGGCAACGGGACGCCGAGTCGGAGCAGCTTCGCCTCGACGTGCAGGAGGAAATACATCGCAAGCGCACCGAGCTGGAACAGCTCCGGCAAACGGTTCTGTCCTCTCTGGGCACTGCTGCGGACACCATCGACGCATCCACCACAGCCCTGCACGCACAGGCTCCCAGTTCCGACATCGACCAGCAGCCACCGCTGCCGGACCCACCGCCGGTCCGACTGCCCGAGCAGCAGGACAACGTCCGGACCTACACCATTCCGCTGAACAACAACGGCACGAGCCTGGACTCTGCGATGCCCGTGGCCACCGATGGTCACACCACCGATGGTCACACCGCCGACGGTCACGGCACTGCCCAACGGAGCTAGGGGACAGCCATGTTGCTCGCGCAGTTTCTCACCCCGGACACGGGCATACTGGTTCTGACGTTTCTCGGTGGTCTCGTGCTGGCGACACTCGTCTTCTGGCCGATCCTGCACCGCGCCAAGCACAGCGGTGGTGCCGAACGCGGTGCCGTACGGTCCGGCGGGGAAGGAAGGCACGCCCTGAACCGGCGAGGGACCACAAAACCGGCTCGGGCGGTGAATACGACCTCGAAGCATTCCGTGCGGCCCACCCACCCCACCGCATCGGCGCAGAGCACCGACTCGGCCGCGCAAGCATCGACGGCTTCCGCGATGCGATCGGTTCCCTCGGAGGGTGCGGAGCCCTCGCAGGCGGATCCGCACGAACCTCAGGCGATCGCCACGGAGGCGAACCCTCCGGCACAGCGCAGCGAGGAACCGGTCGATCTCCCCGAGCTTCCGTCCGATCTCTTCCGACAGCACCATGCCGCGCATTTCGAGCGTGTTCGCGAGCGCGCCAACCGCCTCCGGACCGAGCTCACCGAGCGGTGACCGTCCTGCTCCCAGGTACCGTCCGGCCCTGCAACACGCCACCCGAGCACGCAGGAAGCCAGCCTCGGACGAGGTTTTCGTCCTGGTGAGTGACCACCGGTGATCGAATCGATGCGCCACGTCGGCGATCGCGCTGCTACGTTCGGTTGTGTCCTGCCGACTGTTCAGGCAGCACCGCAACCGACAGGAGCCATCAGTGACCAGCCGCGAGTCCCGTGCGCCCGCGACGATCTACCTGGTCGCCACGACCGGTCATCCGAACTACGGGGACGAACTCATCGCCGCCACGTGGCTGAAGTACCTGGCTCGAACCGCCCCGGACAGCGAGATATGGCTGGACTGTCCGAATCCCGGCCCCAGCGAGGTCCTGCTGGGGCACCTGCATCCGAACCTGCGCATCACCGACACCTTCTGGCGACTGTGCTGGGAAGCACCCTCCGGAGAACCCTGGGAGGTCGCCTCGTTCGTCCAGCACGCGATCAACGATCCCGGTATGGCCCCGCGCTGGACCGCAGGTATCGAGCTGGCTGCCCGGGTGGACCTCGTGCATCTCATCGGTGGTGGCTTCGTCAACGGCATCTGGCCACGCCACATCGGGTTGCCTGCCGCCGCCGTCGCGGCGGTGCGCCGTTCCGGCGGACGCGCCGTCATGACCGGCCAGGGTCTGTGGCCGGTCATCGACGAGGCGCAGGCCCTGCTCCGGAGCCTCGTGGCACAGTTCGAGATCGTCGACGTCCGCGACGAGCCGTCCGGTGGTCTGCTGCATTCCTCGGAAAAGGTCGAGTGCACCGGTGATGACCTGTTCTTCGGGATCGAGCCGGGCCTGTTCCGCGGTGACGACCTGCGTGAGGTCATGATCTGCGTCCAGTCCGACCTGCTCGACGTGACCGTGCCCGCGCTGGCCGGTTTCCTGCTCGACACCCTGCGGGAGTGGGGCGTCTCCCCCGAACAAGTGGGCTTCGTCGAGGGAATCCCGCGAGTCGACCGCGAGGTGTTCATGCTGGTCGAGCACGCCCTTCCCGGTGCGCGCTTCTACCCCTTCTCCGAGATCATGGACAACGGCTTGCCCGCCGCCGCAGGCCAGCGGTGGTTGTCCACTCGGTTCCACATGCATCTGATGGCCGCCGCCGCGGGTGCCCGGGGTGTCGCGGTGTCGATCAATTCCGGGTACTACACCAACAAGCACCGATCGTTGATCGATCGGGGCTCGGGCTGGGGACTCAGCGAAGGATTACAGGTTCCGGCGATGCCGAGCGAGGGTGGTTTCATCCCGAGCATCCTGCAGGACCTGCAGGAAGGCAAGGCCGCACTCGCGCGAAGGATCTACGGGAACTGACCGCGACTCATTTCCACCAGCGGTGAAAATGATGCACGGGTCCGTGCCCGTGGCCGACGTCGAGCCGGTCGGCTGCCCGTAATGCGTCGCCGAGGTATGCCTTGGCCTCCCGGACGGCACTCGCCCATTCCTGGCGCTGCGGGCGCAGAGCAGCAATCGAGGCGGCGAGCGTGCAGCCAGTGCCGTGGTTGTTGGTGGTCACGACACGCTCCTCGCTCAGCAGTTCGGTCGAGCCGTCGCCATACAGCGCATCCACACTCGACTCGCCTGCCAGATGGCCGCCCTTGAGCAGAATCCGCTTGGCTCCCAGCCCGGCCAGACGCTCGGCCTGCGCCCGCATTCCGTCGATCTCGGTGACCTCGGCCGTTCCCAGCAGGTCGGCGGCCTCCGGCAGGTTGGGAGTGATCAGATCCACCCGAGGCAGCAGTTGTTCGCGGAGCACACGCACGGCCTCGGTGGCCAGCAGACGATCACCGCTCTTGGCGACCATGACGGGGTCCAGAACGACATGCGGCGGGGCGTAGTCGTCCAGAAACCTCACCACCGCCCGGATCACCTCGGCATTGGCCAGCATGCCGATCTTGACGGCGTCCACGCGAACATCGTCGAGCAAGGTCACCAGCTGCGCTGTGACGAATTCCGCGGGGATCTCGTGCACCTGCGCCACACCGGTGGTGGTCTGCGCGACCAGTGCCGTGGCCACCGACATCCCATAAGCACCGTGCGCGGAAAACGACTTGAGGTCGGCCTGCACACCGGCGCCGCCGCTGGGGTCGGTTCCGGCGATGGTCAGGACGTTGGGGATCGTCCTGGTGCCCGACCGGGTTTGCGTCTCGTTCACGACGTCCCTTCGCTAGTGCGAGCTAGTTCAGGTTCGACGGGTCTCTTCTCAGCCCGAGCAACCGTGTGCAACGCACTGCGTGAAACGCACCGTGCGAAGCGCATCGGGCGGTCGGGCACCCCGCGTCACGCGGATCAACCTAGCAAGGACGGTCAAGTGCCGGGAAGGGCTACTCGATCGGATCGACCGGGCCACCGGGCCACCGGGCATTCGCACCCGGCAGAACGGCGCTGCACGCGAATGGCGTTACGCACTGCGACGATTGTTCCCACAAATTCCCTCGGACGGGCCATATACAGGGTGATCCCAGCGTCCGAAACTGAGCAGGGCCGGATTCCGAGCTCATGGGCTTCCGGCCGCCGTACAAGCCAGGGGGTATGGTCGGTGTTTCTCGATCGCGAACACGTCTGGTGGATCGTTCCTGCTGGTCAGCAGCTCAGGCACGCCATCACCAACCACCCCGGATCGCGCCCCGCGGGCGACCTCGTCACCGCCCTGTGCTCGGCCATGGTGAAGCTGCCCTACGAGACCTGGCCTGCCTCCCGGGAACCCGCGAGCCGTCGCATCACGGCTCGCTGCCCGAACTGCCAGACCGAGGTGGCCGACCGGCAGGAGACGGTCGAAGGACTCATCGTCAGCACCTGGGACAGTTGACCCGGGCTTATCGCACTGTGTTCAGTGCAGGCCACCGGATGATCGAAGCGGCAGCGAGCGAAGTCACAGCACGGACTTCCGGACCGCGTAGTGAGGGAACCCTCACGAGCGGATTAGAGTTGGGGTAATGAACAGTACGACCGACACCCCCTCCTCCGTTCGCTCCGGGCGGAGCGCCCCGGCCGACCCCGCAGCGCTGTGGTCCCCGCTGGCCGGGCTCACCGACGCGGCTGCGAATATTTCGACCGGGTCCGACACCGTCGCCATCACGCGCGGATTCGACCGGCACGGACGCCAGCGAGCGAAGGCGCTGAGCGAGTTGCTCGGTGAGCGAGGTGTCGCTGCCGTCGAGGTGACTCCGGCACCGGACAGCGAGCAGCTCCTCGCGGACACCGAGGTCGCCGCGGTGGTCAACCTGGTCGGCGCGGGGGCGTGGCAACCGTACCGGCTCGCGGCCAAGACCCGTGCCCCTGTTCTCACTCCCCAGCCCACCGCAGGAGAGCCCGAGGGAGAGGTCACGCGCGACGTCATCGGCATGTCCGGCACCGACGCCGCGCGCGATGTCGCACTCACCCGCGTCGCCGTGCTTCCCGAGAACCCCGAGAATGCGGACGAGGGCAGCATCACGATCACTCGTGACGGCGAGCCGCTGTCGATTCCCGGCGGCCAGGTGGCGATCACACTGCACGAGCAGCGTCTGCACGTTCACCTGCAGGGGCCCGAGTTCGCCGCCCAGGACTTCTCCGCACGGGAAATCACCGTCGAAACCTCCGGTGGACCGCACCGACTCGTCCGGGACGAGTTGCCCATTGCCGACTTCGAGGGCGTTCTGGCCTTCACGAGTGAGCCGCGAGGACTGACCGTCCGCCCGATCTGAGGCAGGCTCGAGGCAAGCCCGGTGCCGAGGTAAGCCTCCGGGGGAGGGACGTGGCCACACGGCGGTGGCCACTCCGAACGCCGTTTTACAGGCGCCGGCGGGTGACACGGTTGATCCCGGTTGTGGCTCCCGCGGCGCCGACCCCGGCAAGAGCCAGCGCCAGCGGTGACAGTGTCCCGGGAAACAGGGCGTTGACCAAGGCCCACCATCCGATCAGAAGCGTCACGCAGGCGAGCAGGCCTGCGGTAAGAGCAAGCAACGGTCGGTGACGCGGAAGTTTCCGGAGAGCCCGGCGAGCGTGTGGCGGCAGTCGCCACACCGTCGCCGATACCGGCAGGGCGACGATCAGCACGAGCAGCAGACCGAACAGCGAAGCCGACCGGTCCGGACGCGGTTCGAGCCCCAGAAGCAACCCCACTACACCGACGGCCAACATCAGCAATACCCGGTGAAGCACGCGCCACAATCGTGCGTCGAAACCGCCCACACAACCGAGTCTCCCAGCCCGGAACAACGAAAATCACCGTCCATCTCATTGCCCCGAATGAGCTGTTCCGGGCATGATCTACTCACCAGTAGCCTCAAGAGAGGGGGACACGTGGCGACCGATTCTCCGAAACGGGCATCGTGCGGGACCCGCGCCTCGACCAGGGCTGCCGACCGGATTGCGTCCTGGTGCCTGCGCAGGGCCCCGGAATTGCTCAACGTGGGCACACTGGCGCGACAAGGTGTCCTCCGGCCGATGCGGCCGGACAAGCTGATACGCATTCTGCTCGCATGGCGGCGATGGGGGATCACGCCGCCGATGGGCTATGCCGTCGGCGCCATCCGCCATCCCGACCGCCCGGCGATCATCGATGAGCGGGGCGCACTCAGCTTCGCCGAGGTGGAGCAGCGCACCACCCGGTTGGCGCACGGCCTGCGCGAGCGCGGCCCCAGCGGCGACACGCGGGTGGGAATCCTGTGCCGCAACCACCACGGGATGGTGGAAACGGTCATCGCGTGCTCCAAGATCGGGACCGATGCCGTTCTGATCAACACCGGTTTGAGCGCACAGCAGATAAGCGATGTTGTCACCGAGCAGAACATCGGACTCCTGGTCGTGGACAACGAATTCCTCGAACACGTCACCGCTCTCACCGACACCCAGATGGTGCTGGCATGGACCGAGGGCACCACCAGGCACGCCACCCTGGAACACCTCATCGGCAATTCATCGGCACGGCCACTCCCCCGCCCCTCGCGACACAGCCGGATGATCGTGCTCACCTCCGGCACAACCGGCCCTCCGAAAGGGGCGCGTCGCCCGGACCCACCGGGACTGGCACCGGCCGCCACCGTGCTCTCCCGAATGCCGCTGCGCAGCGGGGAGCGGATGCTGATCTGTGCTCCGCTGTTTCACACCTGGGGAATCGCGGGCTTTCAGCTCGGCATCGTGCTCGGTGCCACTCTCGTACTGCGCCGCAAGTTCGAACCCCAACAGGCTCTGGCCGCGATCCAGCGGCACCGCTGCACCTCCGTGTTCGCCGTGCCCGTGATGCTCCAGCGGATACTCGAGCTCCCGGCCGACGTGCGCACTCCCTACGACCACCGCTCGCTGCGGGTGGTCGCCTGTAGCGGCTCGGCACTGTCCGCGGACCTCGCGAAGAACTTTCAACGCGAATTCGGCCGGGTCCTGTACAACTTCTACGGATCCACCGAAGCCTCATGGGTGAGCATCGCCACCCCGCACGATCTGTGGCAGGCACCGGGAACGGCAGGCACCGCGCCACGTGGAACGAAGCTACGCCTGCTCGACAGCGACAACGAGCCCGTGCCCACCGGCGGTACCGGACGGATCTTCGTCGGCAACGACATGCTCTTCGAGGGCTACACCAACGGATACGACAAGGAGCTGCACGACGGACTCATGCCCACCGGCGACCTCGGTCGCCTCGACTCGGCCGGGCGCCTGTTCGTCGCAGGCCGCGCGGACGACATGATCGTTTCAGGGGGCGAGAACGTCTATCCGCAGGAAACCGAAGACGCCATCGCCTCGCTGCCCGAGGTCACGGAAGTGGCGGTGACGGGAGTGGCGGACGCGGAATACGGTCAGCGCCTCGCCGCGTTCGTCGTCACCCCTGAGGGCAGCGGTCTCGACGCGGAAACGCTGCGGGCACGTGTTCGTCCGAAGTTGTCGCAGTTCGCCCGACCCCGCGACGTGGTGTTCCTGGACCGGCTTCCCCGCAACGCCACCGGCAAGGTCGTTCCGCGTGAGCTTCCCGACAGCACCGGGTCCGACTCCCCGGTTCGACACGGTCGGTAATCAACCGGGTACGCACGTCCACACACACCGGCAACCGGGCAATCACCCGCCGTGGCGCGTTAGGCTCACGCGGGTGAACGACCGCCTAGTGTGGATCGACTGCGAAATGACCGGTCTGGATCTCGGCTCCGACGCCCTGGTCGAGATCGCGGCCTTGGTCACCGATGCCGATCTGAACATCCTCGGGGAGGGCGTGGACATCGTCATCCACGCCGACGACGACACCTTGGCCGGCATGCCTGAGGTGGTGCGTGAGATGCACGAACGATCCGGGCTCACCGATGAGGTCCGCAACTCGGCGGTGAGCCTCGCAGACGCGGAACAGCAGGTGCTCGACTACCTGCGTCGTCATCTGCCCGATGGGCGTTCCGCTCCCCTGGCCGGGAATTCGATCGCCACCGACCGTGGTTTCATCGCCCGCGACATGCCCGCCCTCGACGCCTACCTGCATTACCGCATGGTCGACGTCTCCTCCATCAAGGAACTGTGCCGCCGGTGGTTTCCTCGGGTCTACTACGCGCAGCCGGAGAAGGGGTTGGCGCACCGGGCGCTGGCCGACGTACGCGAATCCATCCGCGAGCTCGCCTATTACCGGCGTACCGCGTTCGTCCCCCAGCCCGGCCCCAGCAGCGAGGAGGCGCAAGCGGTCGCCACCGAGCTGCTCGAAGGTGCCGCCGAAGTCGGCGGCACGGAGAAGGCCCGCGAGGCAACCGAGGAGTAGCAGGGCTGCACCGGACGACACGGCCGAGCACCGACGACGCCAGACCACAGCGGTCACGAGGTCCGGGGAAGAACCGGAACAGAGGGCACGACAACGCAGGTCACCGCGTCGGCCCAACCCCGGTGAGAACTCCTCCGCCCCGTCTTGCCCAGCAGCAATGCTCGCTACCGTTCATTTCTCGCGGTTCTTCTCCGGACCCCGTGCTGGTTACGCGGTTTGGCCGCCGTCGACGACCATGGCGTGGCCGGTGGCGAAGCCACCCTCGTCGGAGCACAACCACAGCACGGCCGCGGCGATCTCCTCGGGCTTGCCCGGGCGGCCGATCGGCTCTTGGGCGATCACGTTCTCCCGGCCTTCGCGCATGTCGCCGGTGAGCCGCCCGATCATTGCGGTGTCGATGATCCCGGGGCAGATCGCGTTGATGCGGATGCCTGCGGAGGCGTAGTCCAGGGCTGCGGACTTGGTGATCCCGATGACGCCGTGCTTGGTCGCGGCGTAGGCGGCTTGCCCGGCAAAGCCCTTCACCCCGGCGCCGGCGGAGGTGTTCACGACCGCGCCGCCGCCGTGGGCGAGCATCACCGGGATCTCGTGTCGCATGCTGAGGAACACTCCGCGCAGTTGACCGCGACGAGCCGGTCCCACTCGTCCTCGGTGATCTCGGCCGCCTGCTCCAGCGGCAGGGTGAGGTCGAAGACCTTGCCGGGGTCGATCTCGCGGTTGAAGATCAGCTCGATCAACTGGGGCAGGAACCGGCGCACCGGGGCGTGACCGCCGTGCAGGTGCACCTGGGAGAAGAACAGTTCCTCACCCGGCAACCGCACGTCGTGGGTGATACCGACGTAGCCGACGTGTCCGCCCAGGCGGGTGGCGCGGATGGCCTGCATCATCGCCTCCTGGATACCGACCGCCCCGATGAGGCCGTGCGCCCCGAGTCCACCGGTGAGCTCCTCGACGACGCCGACATACTCGTGCCCCATCGGCCTCGGGCCGTCGACGTGCTCAACACCGCGGTAGGGCCACAGGTCCGAGCCGCAGACACACACCGCGGACGGGCGGAGGCTCGCATCCACGGGGTGCAGGATCGTCGGAACCTCTCGGTCCTCCCCCGGACATCCCCGGGGCGTGCAGCACAGCACCACGCACGTTGTCTCTCCTCACGTCACTCCTGGATTGGCTCTCGGTCGAGCCGGAAGGTCGATTCGGTGCCCACTTTCGAGGCAGGCTGCGCACGCGAGTGCGCAGCGCACGCACCTGTTCGACTTGGCCCGGGTGGCCAACGCCACCACCCGGGCACGTCACAAGCCCAGCAACAGGTCACGCCGAGTGTCCAACGCGTCCTCGCCGGCATGACCACCATGCCGGCGTTCGTGCAGAACAGGCGCCTGGACATGGGGGCGCCGTCAACCGGCTCGGCCGCGCCCCGTACTCACCCGTGTTCGAAAATCCGGCACGAGCGGCCAACTTTGCCCGGTCTGCCTTCTTCAGCCCGCACGCGAACGAGTTCTCTCCCGACTGGAACAGCGCGGCGAACACCACGGTGGCCCATGCTGCGCACTTCGGCTGGTCGCCCGCTCTTCGCCCCTGATCGAAGCAGAGCCGTGATCGAATGCCGGGTACCGGTCATCGGAGCCACAACAACCGACCCCCGTGAAAGCGCTCGACGGCGGACGCTAGGATGGTCAACGTCGTTCGGAACGGCCACGTTCCGAACAGCCGTGGTGGGTGTAGCTCAGTCGGTAGAGCACTGGGTTGTGGTCCCAGGAGTCGCGGGTTCGAATCCCGTCACTCACCCCACTGAAAGCGGCCCTGGTCCGGCATCGGATCAGGGCCGCTTTGCTGTGCGGGGTGTTCAGAGGCTCCGGCGGCTCACGGTTCGCGTGATCACTCAGTTCTCGGCTTCGTCGCGGAACAGCCTGCCCAGGTCGGCCGCCATCCGCAGTGCGCGCCGCGCCCACTCCGGTGCTGCCCCACCCAGACCGCACGCAGGTGTCGGCATGCTGCGCTCGGCCAGCATCCGGCGATGGAAACCCAGTCGCGCGGCCATCTCCTGCGCGGGCCGTGCGAGATCCCGAACCGTGGGCTCCCGCGTGGGTGCCACGTTCGGCACCAGCCCAAGCAGGAGGGTGAGATCCTCCTCCCAGGCTTCGCCCAGTTCGTCGGCCAGTGTCGCCGACATCGAATCGAGGCCGGTGGCATCCAGTGCGATCGCACCGGCGCCCGCGCGGCGCAACAGGCCCACCGGAGGCCGCGACGCACAGCAGTGCACCACGACCGGACTCCCGGTGGCCGCGCCGAGCCGGTCGATCACCTCGGACAGGAGCCGCTGCACCTCGGGCTCGGGAACGGCGGGCACATGGCCGTATCCGGAGGGAGTGGGCAGGCCACCGTGCAGCACCGCGGGAAGGGTCGGTTCGTCGAGCTGGACGAGCACGCGCGCACCCGTCCGCGCCGACACCTGGCCGGCATGCTCGATGAGGCCCTCGATCAGCGATTCGGTGAAGTCCCGCAGCGCCCCGTGGTCGGTCAGCACCCGGTGCCCGCGCTCCAGCTCGATTCCTCCGGACAGCGTCCACGGCCCGGCGGCCTGCACCTTGACGGTGTGCAGCGGCCCCTCGGTCTCGGAGATCGTCTGGAGGGCATCGAGGTCCCAGCGCAGCAGGTCGACGGCGCGTCGTTGATCGCGGCCCGCACGCGCGGCGACCCGATACCCCGAAGGGACGACTTCAACAGGGAGATCGAGCAGCAGACCCGCCGCACGTCCCAACAGGTCCGCACCGACGCCCCGCTCAGGCAGCTCCGGAAGTGGCGTCAGGCCGGGAAGTTCCCCGGCGACGAGACGGGTCGTCTCATACGGGTCGGTTCCGGGCATCGAACCGATCGCGGTCGCGGTACCGGGCGTCCAGGGTGTTTCGGTCACGTGGTCATTGTCGCAGGCACCGCACTCAGCGGGTGGCGGAGATCTTGGCGCTGCCGAGAACGAGATCCCCCTCGGCTTCGGGGTGGTACAGCACCACGGATTGGCCGGGCGCGACCCCCTTCATCTCCTCCCGCAGCCGTACCCGCACGGTGCCGTCGGCGACCTCGGCGACGGCCTCGGCGGTTTCGCCGTGGGCGCGGATCTGGACGGCGCACTCGGTCGGTCCGCTCAGGGGTTGTTCGGACGGCCAGATCGGGCGAGTGGCATCGATTTCCGTGACACCCAGGTGATCGGCGTTGCCCACCTTGACGTCGCCCGAAACCGGCTCCAGCGACAGCACGTAGCGCGGGCGGCCATCCGGCGCGGGTGCGTCGATGCCCAACCCCTTGCGCTGGCCGACCGTGAACCCGTGCACCCCGCTGTGCTCGCCGAGCACAGCGCCGCTGTCGGCGTCGACCAGGTTGCCCGGCCGCTCGCCCAGCTTGGATTCCAGGAACTTTTTGGTGTCGCCGTCGGGGATGAAACAGATGTCGTGGCTGTCGGGCTTCTGCGCCACAGCCAGATCCCGTTCGTCCGCCTCGGCACGCACCTCGGTCTTCAGCGAGTCCCCGAGCGGGAACATCGCGTGCCGCAACTGCTCGGCGGTCAACGATGCCAGCACATAAGACTGGTCCTTGCTGTCGTCTCGGCTGCGGCGCAGGACCGGCGTCTCGTCGACGAGGGACAACCGCGCGTAGTGACCGGTGCACACCGCATCGAAGCCCAGCGCGATCGCCTTGTCCAGCAGGGCCTCGAACTTGATCTTCTCGTTGCAGGTCATGCACGGGTTCGGGGTGCGCCCGGCCGCGTACTCCCCGACGAAGGAGTCGATGACCTCCTCGGTGAACCGCTCGGCGAAGTCCCACACGTAGAAGGGGATCCCCAGAATGTCGGCCGCGCGACGGGCGTCCCGGGAGTCCTCGACGGTGCAGCAACCGCGCGCACCGGTGCGCAGGGTTCCCGGCTTCGCCGACAGCGCCAGGTGTACCCCTGTCACCTCATGGCCCGCCGCCACCGCCCGGGCCGCTGCGACGGCGGAATCCACTCCGCCGCTCATTGCTGCGAGTACTCGCACGCTCACACCTCCGTCGGGGCTGTCGTCGGACCGGCCTTGCGCAGACCGGACAGTCCGGCACTGCGTGCCCGCTGCACCGCCGGGCCGATCGCCTCGGTCAGTGCCTGCACATCCGCGGACGTCGAATTGTGTCCCAGTGAGAACCGCAACGACCCTCGCGCCGCCTGCGCATCGGCTCCCATCGCCAGGAGCACATGGCTGGGTTCGGCCACCCCGGCAGTGCAGGCCGAGCCGGTCGAACACTCGATTCCCTTGGCATCCAGCAACATCAGCAGGCTGTCCCCCTCACAGCCGGGAAATGTGAAGTGGGCATTGCCCGCCAACCGCACATACTCGTCCGTTCCGGGATCGGTTCCGGGATCACCGTTGAGAGTCGCATCCGGCACCGCCGCGCGTACGCCACTGATCAACTCGTCCCGCAACCGACTCAACTCGCCGATGTGCCGTGTTCTGGTCTCCACCGCCTCACGCACGGCGCTGGCCAACCCGAGCACGCCCGGTGTGTCGAGCGTACCGGAGCGCACGTCACGTTCCTGGCCACCACCGTGCAGGACCGGCGTGCACTCCACGTCCCGGGACAGCACCAGCACGCCCACACCGTAGGGGCCACCGACCTTGTGCCCCGTCATCGTCAGCGCCGACACCCCCGTCGACGCGAAATCCACGGGGACCGTCTCGACCGCCTGCACAGCGTCGGTGTGCAACGGGACGCCGTGGGAACAGGCGACCTCGGCAAGTTCGGAGATCGGATTGATGGTGCCGACCTCGTTGTTCGCCCACATCACCGTGGCCAACGCCACCTCGTCGGGAGCCGCACGCAGCGCCTCGTCGAGTACCTCGGGCCGCACTCGGCCGTGGCCATCGACGTCCAGCCAGGTGATTTCGGCGCCTTCGTGCTCGGCCAGCCACTCGACAGCGTCCAGGACGGCGTGGTGCTCCACAACCGAGGCCAGGATGCGGCGGCGTTGCGGGTTCCGGGTTCGTCGAGCCCAGAAGATTCCCTTGACCGCCAGGTTGTCGCTCTCGGTGCCACCCGCGGTGAACACGACCTCCGACGGTCTCGCCCCCAGCGCGGCGGCGATGTCCTCCCGGGATTCCTCCACCGCCCGACGCGCGCGCCTGCCCGAGGTGTGCAGCGATGAGGCGTTGCCCAACGTGGCCAGCGCCTCGCTCATCACCGCGACCGCCTCCGACCGCATCGGAGTGGTGGCCGCATGGTCCAGGTAAGTCATCGCCCTTCCAGGGTAGACCGCCCGGCGCGAGCGACCGGCCTCGCACCCGTCGGACCCACATCCACGAGCGGAACGACCGGGAGGCCAGGCCCCGGTGCCGGAACCTCGATACCGACCGGCACGCCATCACCCACACCGCCGAGGTAGCCGACGACTTCGGCGGTGCACACACATCGTGGGCGGGCCGCTGATGGTGTCGGCCCGCCCACGATGCTTCGGTGCTTTCAGCTCTTGCGCTTGTCGATTTCGTCGGTGAGCTGAGGGGCGACCTTGAACAGGTCACCGACCACGCCGAAGTCGGCGATCTCGAAGATCGGCGCCTCGGCGTCCTTGTTGACGGCCACGATGGTCTTCGAGGTCTGCATGCCGGCGCGGTGCTGGATCGCCCCGGAAATGCCCAGAGCCACATACAGCTGCGGTGAGACGGTCTTGCCGGTCTGGCCGACCTGGAACTGGGCCGGGTAGAACCCCGAATCCACCGCCGCCCGCGAGGCACCCACCGCGGCACCCAGCGAGTCGGCCAGCTTCTCGATGACCTCGAAACTCTCGGCGGAACCGACACCGCGGCCACCGGAGACCACCACACCGGCCTCGGTCAGCTCGGGACGATCCCCGGACTCGGCAGGCTGCCTGCCGGTCACCCGCGCGGCCTTCGCCGGATCCACGGCCGGGACCTCGACGGAGACCTGCTCACCGGCACCACTGACCGCCTCGGCCTCCACACTGCCCGGCAACACCGTGACCACCGGCACCCCGGAGGTGACCTTGGCCGTGGCCTCGTACGAGCCACCGAACACCGAATGCGAGGCCACCCCCTCGGCGTCGATGTCGACGACCTCCGACAGCAACCCGGAACCCAGCCGCATCGCCAACCGGCCCGCGATCTCCTTACCGTCGATCGAAGCCGGAATCAACACCGCCGCCGGCTGCGCACTGCCCGCCAGGTGCGCCAGCACGTCCACCTGCGGAGCCACCAGATACCCGCCGACCTCGGTCGACTCGCACGTATAGATCTTGCTCGCGCCATAGGCAGCCAGGCTGTCGACCAGCTTGCCCGCCGTGCCCGGCTCACCGGTCACCACCGCAGCCGGCTCCCCCAACCGGCGCGCCGCGGCCAGCAGTTCCAGCGTGACCTTCTTGACCTCGCCACCGGCGTGGTCGACGAGGACCAAAACCTCGGACATGGAAAAGCCTCTTCCCTCGCGAACCCGCTTACTCGTCAGACCAGCTTCTGACCGGTCAAGAACTCCACAATCTGCACGCCACCCTCGCCTTCGTCGGTGACGCGCTGACCGGCCTCCTTCGGCGGCGCCGGCGCCGACGAGACCACCTGCGAGGCCGCATTGGCCAGCCCGACCTCACCGGCCTCGATCCCGGCGTCGGCCAGCGACAGCACGCTCACCGGCTTCTTCTTGGCCGCCATGATCCCCTTGAACGACGGATACCGCGGCTCGTTGATCTTCTCCGTGACACTCACCAGCGCAGGCAGGCTCGCCTCGACCGTGGCCACGCCCGCATCCGTCTCCCGCTCGATCGACACCGACTGCTCGTCGACCGACACCGAGCGCGCATACGTCAACTGCGGCAACCCCAGCGCCTCGGCCACCATCGCAGGCACCGCACCGGCACGCCCGTCGGTGGACTCGTTACCGGCGATGACCAGATCCACCGACTCCAAGGTGCCGACCACCTTGGCCAACGCCCGCGCGGTCTGGACCGCATCCGAGCCGTGCAGCGCCTCATCCGACAGGTGCACCGCCGAGTCGGCCCCCATCGACAGCGCCTTGCGGATCGCCTCGTTCGCCCGCTCCGGACCCATGCACACGACGGTCACCTCGCCGCCCTGGGCCTCCTTGGCCAGCAACGCCTCTTCCACAGCGCGCTCGTTGATCTCATCCAACACCGCATCCGCCGACGCCCGATCCAACGTGTGATCGGCATCCGACAGCTTGCGCTCGGACCACGTGTCAGGCACCTGCTTCACCAGGACGACAATGTTCATGGGCCCTCTTCGACCTCCCGCGGACAGACGACAGCATCACCGGCTTAGCTCGTTCTCCCGAGGCCGTATTCCGGGTCGGATCCGAATACGGCTCCGGGAGCTTGACCTTGCCATGTGGTCACTCGAAAAGCACAGTGACTCCAACCACTCTCGATGTTACTATTCGGTAGGCTCGACGTAACCAGGGACGAGAGTGACAGTACTCACTTCACGACTGGTGCGGAGTCCCATACATCGAAACCCGAGGAATCGATTGCCGCAAAACCACCCGGAATCACCGGATGGCAAACGTGAATAGTCTTCTCGTCACACGTAGCCTTGGCCCATGCGCCGACGTGTCGCCATCGTGACCGACTCCACCGCCTCCGTCCCCACCGGGATCGCCGAGAAGTTGGGAATCACCGTCATTCAACTGGAGCTGAAGGTCGGCGAGGAATACAACGACGAGCGACGGGTCCCGCACTCCCAACTGGCACAGGCCATGCGTGACGGCGTGCCCGTGGCCACCGCACCGCCACCACCGCCCGCCTTCTTCTGGAACTACATGGATGCGGTCAGCGCAGGCGCGGAGGCGATCATCTCGGTCCATCTCTCGGAGGGACTGTCCCGGACCTGCGAGGCAGCCCGGATCGCGGCAACGGAAGTCGATGTTCCCGTCCATGTCGTGGACTCACGGCTGTGTGGCCTCGGGCTGGGATATCCGGTGATCGCGGCGGCCGAGTCCGCTGCTGCCGGAGCGACAGTGCAGGACGTACTCGGTGTCCTGGACCGGCGGCTGCGCGGAACCACGGAGTTCCTCTACGTGGACACGCTCGAATATCTACGGCGTAGCGGACGAATCGGTCGAGCACAAGCCATGCTCGGTCAGACGTTGGCGGTCAAGCCCGTCCTGGGCTTCCGCGAGGGTGAACTGGCACCACTGACCAAGGGCATCGGCACGGAGCGCGCACTCGGCAAGGCGATCACCGCCGCTGTGGAGCGCGCCGGAGGCGGATCCGTGGACATCGCCACCGAACATTTCCAGGCCGCAGAGCGGGCCGGACAGGTCCTACACCAGCTGCAGGACCGGCTACCCGGGGCACGACAGCCGATCCTGGAGGAGACCAGCGCGATCATCGGAGCGCACACCGGGCCGGGCGCCCTCGGTATCACGGTTTCCCCCGTGTGACCCCACAAAACAGCACATCGGGTTTCTGCAGTTTCGCGCGAAATCAAAAAAATTTGATTTCGCGCGAAACTGCAGAAACCCATGAGCCCGAGTGTCCACAGGTCTCTTCGTTGTCCACAGATCGCTATACCGGGTGGTCCCGGATGACCGGATGTTGGTCACGCTGGCCTCATGACCAAGCTGCTCTACCCGCCGACCGTCAACGATGAAGGACTTTTCACCCGGCATGCCGCACTCGCGGAGGGATGGACGGACGCGGACCTTCGTAAGAACCCCGATGTGTACCGAGTCGTCCACGGGGTATATGCACTGAGCGAAGTCCCACTGACACACCGCCTGAAGTGCCGGGCGGTGTCGATGCGTCTCCCCGAGGAGGCCATCATCACCGGACGCTCGGCCGCGACGCTTTACGGTGTGGAACTCGCAGCAGCGCACGACAGGGTCGAAGCTCTGGTGAGCGAGCGCAAGTACATGAACAGACGTTTCGGCACGCGATGCTGGTCAGTGCGCGCCTGGGATTCCGAGCACGGGGAGTGGCACGGGATTCGCTTGGCGACGGTGGAACGTGCCGCCTTCGATCTCCTTGCGAGGAACCCACTCAACGCGGGTGTGGCCAACGTGGATGCCCTGCTCCACCACGGCCTCACCACTGCGGCATCCTTGGGGAAGTTCCTTTCCGGGCGTCACGACCACGGAATCGTCAAAGCGCGCCGGGGCTTCGAGCTTCTCGACGGGCGCGCGGAATCTCTTCCCGAGTCCTCGCTTCGCCTGGTGCTGATACTCGGCGGCCTCCACCCTGAACCACAGGTCGAGATTCATGACCACCTCGGTTTCGTCGCTCGAGTCGACCTCGGCTTTCGCCGGGAGAAGGTAGCCGTCGAGTACGACGGAGCCTGGCATGGTGAGCCCGAGCAGTTCCGTCGGGATCAGGAACGGCTCGCTCGGCTGCACGCCAACGGCTGGCAAGTGATCGTCATCACAGCCGACCGGCTCCGGTCCGCCCCGCAGGAGATCGTCGACCAGGTACGCAAGGCACTCGCCGTGTCCACGTAGCCGCTGACAAAATTGCAGTTTCGCGCGAAACTGCAATTTTGTCAGCGGTTAGGCAGCGAGCTTGTCCATCGCCCGAAAGATGCGCTTGTCCGAGACCGAATGCGGCGTCTTCAGTTCCTGGGCGAAGTAGCTGACCCGCAACTCCTCGATCATCCAGCCGACCGCCAGCAGCGACTCCCCGGCCGGCTGCCCCTGTGGCACCGCATCGAGCATTTCCTGGTAACGCTGCTCGACGTCGAGGACCCGGTCCATCCACTCCCGGTCGCGCCGCGGATGCTGCGGCAGCTTGTCCAGCCGGTACTCGATCGCACGCAGGTAGCGCACGACATCCGGCAACCGCTGCCACCCCGTCGCCGTGACGAACCCCGGATACACCAGGTTCGACAACTGGGTCCGGATATCCTCCAGAGACTCCGCGGGTATCGAGCGGGACGGATTCGCCAGGTGTGCCTCGATGCTCTGTGCCGCAGCCAGCACTCGCTCCACATGGGACACGACATCGGCCGAGGTTTCGTTCAGTCCCGCACGCACCCGCTCGGTGAGCCGGGCAAAGCCGTCCTCGTCCGTGACCGGACCGCCGGAATCGGCAATCAGCTTGTCCGCCGCGCAGGCGATACAGTCCTCGAACAACGTCGTCACATCACCGTGCGGGCTCCGGCTGAACACCAGCTTGGACGTGTTCGTCAGACGCCGCTGGAGGAACTTCACCGGTGAAGGCGTATTGAGCAGTACCAGGCGGCGAGTACCCTGCCACAGAGCTCGGCGCTGCGCGGCCTCGGTGTCGAACACGCGAACCCCGACGGTTTCCCCTTCGTCCACCAGCGCCGGGTAAGCCTTGACCACCTGCCCGTCACGTTGCTGTTCGAACGTGTGCGGCAACCGGCCGAAGTCCCAGCTCCGCCGCCCGTGCTGCTCGATGTCCGCGGCCGCGGCCGAGATTTCCGCCCGCAGTTTCGGCTTCAGCCGCTGCCGCAGCGACTCAAGATCCTTGTCCTCGTCGAGCTTGCGTTCCTTGCCGTTCGCACTGTCGACGACACGGAAGGTGACCTTGAGGTGCTCCGGAACCCGGTCGAGATCCCAGGCATCATGCGGCACGATCACACCGGTCATCCGGCGCAGCTCCCGTTCCAGTGCCTCCAGCAGTGGCTCGGAGTGCGGCGTCATGCGCTGCAGGACGGCTTTGGCGTGATCCGGCACCGGGACGAGGTTACGCCGCACCTGCTTGGGCAGGGACTTCAGCAGCGCCGTCACGAGTTCCTCGCGCAGTCCGGGGATCTGCCAGTCGAAACCCGCGCTACTGAGCTGGTTGAGCACCGGCAGCGGAACGTGCACCGTCACGCCGTCGGCGTCGGAACCCGGCTCGAACTGGTAGGTCAGCGGCAGTTCCTGACGGCCCTGCCGCCACACGTCCGGGTAGTCGTGCTCGCTGACCTCGCCGGAATCCTGGTTGACCAGCATCGACTTGGAGAAGTTCAACAAGTCCGGTTGGGACCGGCGGGTCTTCTTCCACCAACTGTCGAAGTGCCGCGCGGAGACGACCTCATCGCCGATGCGCCGGTCGTAGAAGTCGAACAACGTGTCGTCGTCGACCAGGATGTCGCGCCTGCGGGCACGCTGCTCCAGGTCTTCGACTTCGGCCAGCAACGCGCGGTTGTCGTGGAAGAATTGGTGATTGGTCTCCCAGTCACCTTCCACCAGGGCGTGCCGGATGAACAGTTCCCGGCACAGCTCGGGTTCGATCCGGCCGTAGTTGACCTTGCGCGAGACCACGAGCGGCACGCCGTACAGGGTTACCTTCTCGTAAGCCATCACCGCGCCCCGGTTCTTTTCCCAGTGCGGCTCGCTGTAGCTGCGTTTGACCAGGTGCCCGGCGAGTTTTTCCACCCACTCTGGTTCGATCCGGGCCACCGTGCGCGCCCACAGCCGTGAGGTCTCCACCAACTCGGCCGCCATGACCCAGCGAGGGGGCTTCTTGGACAGTGCCGACCCCGGGAAGACCGCGAATTTCGCGCCGCGTGCTCCCAGGTACTCGTTCGGACCCTTGCGTCGGGAGCTCTGCTCCTTCGACGAGGAACCGGAGGTGCGCTCCTCGTCCTTGAGCCCGATGTGCGACAACAGGCCCGCCAGCAGCGACTGATGAATCCGGGGCGGGTCGGCCGGCTCGTCGTTGACCGACATGCCCAGCGACTTGACCATCTGCCGCAACTGCCCGTAGAGATCCTGCCACTCACGCACTCGCAGATGGTTCAGGAACTCGGACTTGCACAGCTTGCGGAACTGGTTCGACGACAGCGCCTTCTGCTGCTCACGCAAGTACTGCCACAGGTTGAGGTAGGCGAGGAAGTCCGATTCCTTGTCGGTGAAGCGTGCGTGCTGCTCGTCGGCGGCCTGTTGCTTGTCCGCCGGTCGCTCCCGGGGATCCTGGATCGACAGCGCGGCGGCGATGACCATCGTCTCCCGAGCGCATCCGTTGCGCTCGGCTTCCAGCACCATGCGCCCCAGCCTGGGATCGATCGGCAACTGCGCGAGCTTACTGCCCACCGAGGTCAACCGTTGGTTCGTGTCCTTCTTCGACGGCTCGAGAGCGCCCAGCTCGTGCAGCAGATTCACCCCGTCGGTGATCTGCCGCCGATCCGGAGGCTCCACGAACGGGAACGAGCCCACGTCGCCCAGACCGAGGGAGGTCATCCGCAGGATGACCGAGGCGAGGTTGGTGCGCAGGATCTCCGGGTCGGTGAACTCGGGACGGGCCAGGAAGTCCGCCTCCGAATACAGCCGGATGCAGATGCCTTCGGACACACGACCACAGCGTCCCTTGCGCTGGTTCGCCGATGCCTGCGAGATGGGTTCGATCGGCAGGCGCTGCACCCGTGTGCGGTAGCTGTAGCGGGAGATGCGCGCGGTTCCGGGGTCGATCACGTACTTGATGCCCGGCACCGTCAGCGACGTCTCCGCGACGTTGGTGGCCAGCACGATGCGACGGCCGGTGTGCTGCTGAAAAGCCCGGTGCTGCTCGGCGGCCGACAGCCGCGCGTACAGCGGCAGGATCTCGGTGTTCGGCAGGTTGCGCCTGCGCAGCGCATCGGCCGTGTCCCTGATCTCACGTTCCCCGCTGAGAAACACCAGCATGTCCCCGGGGCCCTCGGCGGCGAGTTCGTCCACCGCGTCACAGATCGCCTGCTGCTGATCGCGATCGAGATCCTCCCAGTCGTCGGAATCGTCGATCAGCGGCCGGTAGCGGACCTCGACCGGATAGGTCCGCCCGGAAACCTCGACCACCGGGGCATCGCCGAAGTGCCGGGAGAAGCGTTCGGGGTCGATGGTCGCCGAGGTGATGATGACCTTCAGGTCGGGGCGCCTCGGCAGCAACTGTTTGAGGTAGCCGAGGATGAAGTCGATGTTGAGGCTGCGCTCGTGCGCCTCGTCGATGATCAGCGTGTCGTACTGGCGCAGCAGACGGTCCCGTTGGATCTCGGCGAGCAGGATCCCGTCGGTCATCTGCTTGACCAGCGTGTCCTCGCCGGATTTCTCGGTGAAGCGCACCTGGTATCCGACGGCCCCGCCGAGTTCGGTGCCCAGCTCCTCGGCAACCCGCTCGGCCACGGTGCGTGCAGCCAGCCTACGGGGCTGGGTGTGGCCGATCATGCCGTGCACTCCGCGCCCCAGCTCCAGGCACATCTTCGGCAGCTGGGTGGTCTTGCCCGAGCCGGTCTCCCCGGCCACGATCACCACCTGGTTGTCCCGGATCACCTCGAGGAGGTCGTCGCGACGCCGGCTGACCGGCAGTTCCTCCGGATAGCTCACCGCCGGGGCGAGAGCACGGCGACGTGCCACACGTTCCTCCGCCGTAGCCACGTCGGCGGCTATCTCGTCGGCGACCGCCTGCAACGCCTCGGGATTCCGGATTTTGCGAGCGCCGTCGAGGCGCTTGCGCAACCGACGCTGATCCGGCGGCATCAGGTCGGGCAGACGTTCACGCAGGTCGGCGAGCGGCGAAGTTGCAGGTGGCTTTCCCATACGGCGTCCAGGATAGGCAATCGGGGCGAGGGCACGTGGCCATCGTCGACCAACGCTCCTGCCAGGTGTCTCCATCCTGCTGCACCTCACGTGGCGTTCGGCAGTGAGCAAAAGCACACTCTTGGGATCGATCCAGCGCTGCGCTACGTGCGTTCGGCATGACAGAGATAGGCGGTGGGGCTGTCACCGACGCGGGTCAGGACCACGGTCGCTTCGGCGGTGCCCTTGAGTTTGAGCCTGCGGCGCAAGGCGTCCGGATCCACATCCAGGCCCCGCACGAGAATTTCCAAGCGGCCGATCTCATGCCGACGCAGCATCGTGCGCAGGGATTTCTCCGTATAGCGGCCGTGCTCGAACACTCGGAACGCACGCACCCCCCGCGGTGGCTCGTCCCCGGTCAGGTAGGCGATCCGCGGGTCGAGCTGGCCGAGTCCGTGCCGAGCCGCGTAATGCCGAACGAGGCCCGCGCGCACCACGGCGCCGTCCGGGTCCACCAGCCACTGCCCCACTTCTCGCACCGGGCACTCATCCGGTTCGGCGTCCGTCACCGCCCAGCCGGAGCCGTCGGGATGCAGCACCGTCGCCCGGCGGTGCACACCCGCAGTGGCGAGCCCGCCGAGCCATAGCGACGCCTCGCGCACCTGTCCGCCCAGGGACACGAGCTCGATCTCGGACTCGGCGGGAACACGGTCGAAATCCAGTCCGGGGGCACACTTGACCACCAGATCTCGGCCCGCATAGACCTCGAGCAGTTCCTCCAGCGGAGGCTCGAGGTCTGCCGGATTCCAGCGGCGACGCCCGCCACCGTCCCTGCGGCCCGGGTCGGCGACAACCGCCGTGTCCACGGTCACCGGCCGCAACGCGTCCGCCTGGGCCAAGGGGACGACATGCCCGTCCTCGGCGAGGTTGTGCCGGGCCATCGCCAGTCGCGGCCGGTCCAGATCGGAGCCGACGCAACGTGCGGCCACCTCGGCAACCGCACGCAGGTCCGCACCGATCGAACACGTCACGTCGTGCACCTCGCGCTCTGCCAGCCTCCGGGCACGATGCCCGGCGACCGGGGTCGGGGTGGCCTGCTGCAGGGCGTCATCGGTGAACAGCCACTCGTCCACGGAGTCCAGTTTGGACCGCGCACGGCGCCGGAGAACCGCTGTCTCCAGCACCGCCGCCGCGAAGCGCTGCCCGGCGACCTTCCTGGCCCGAGCGGTGTCGTCCAGTCGGGAGGAGGCCGTCAGCGGTAGCCGCGCGACGGCGGCCACGGCGTCCGCCCCTTCGGGAGAACGCAGATAGGCGACGTCGTCGAGGTCGAAGGCGTAGGACACGGCTTCCTATCCTCTCCCGCTCGACCTTCCGGTCGGGACCGGCCCGCCACGACGTATCCGACACGCCCACGGGCGCCGGGCTCACTGCCCGGTGAACTGGGCCTTGCCCGGACCGTTCTCGAGGAAAGAGCGCATTCCGATCTTCTGGTCCTCGGTGGCGAACAGCGCGGTGAACAGATTGGTTTCGGTCTTCAGCCCGCTGTCGAGGTCGACATCGAGACCGTCGTCGATGGCGGACTTGGCCGCCGCGAGGGCCTGGGCAGCACCACCCACGAACTGCTCGGCCCAGCGCCGTGCCGCCGCGTAGACGTCATCGGCAGCCACGAGCTCGTCGACCATGCCGATCGAGAGCGCCTCCTCGGCCTTGACGAACCGCCCGGTGTAGATGATGTCCTTGGCCTTGCTCGGCCCGATCAGCCTGGCCAGGCGCTGCGTACCGCCCGCGCCGGGAATGACACCGAGCAGGATCTCGGGCTGGCCGACCTTGACGTTGTCGGCGGCGATACGCCGATCACAGGTCAGCGCCAACTCGAAGCCGCCGCCCAGTGCATAGCCGGTGAGTGCTGCCACCGTCGGCTTCGGGATGTCCGCCACGGCGCTCATCGCCGCGGACAGGCCACGGCGTTCCTTGCCAGCCATGTCCCCATAGGACATTTCGGCCATCTCCTTGATGTCCGCACCCGCTGCGAAAACCTTCTCACCGCCGTAGACGATCACCGCACGCACATCGGAACGCTCGGCGGCTTCCACGGCCACCGCGTGAATCTCCTGCTCGATCTGGCGATTCAGGGCATTCATCGGAGGACGATCCAACCGGATGGTTCCGATGCCGCCGTCCACCTCGAGCCTGACCAACTCACCCACGCCGTAACCTCCTCGTCGAACTGGCCGTGTACGCGCCGGAGGTTACCCCGCCGCCACCCGTCCCGTCAGGATCCTCGATCGCCCGCCGCGTTCGCCCGGCATGTTCGCCCGGCGTGCAGGATGGTGATCAGCCGCGACGCCGCGCGAAGTACCGGTCACCGCTGCGCTGGAGCTCCAGGTCCTGGCCGAAGGTCTTCGACAGGTTGTCCTCGGTGAGCACGTCGTCGAGCAGACCCTGGGCGACCACGCCACCGTCGGCCAGCAGCAGGGCGTGGGTGAACCCGGGCGGGATTTCCTCCACGTGGTGCGTCACCAGTGTCATCGCCGGGGCGTCGGGGTCCATCGCCAGTCCCGACAGCCGCGCGACCAAGTCCTCACGGCCGCCCAGATCCAGCCCCGCGGCCGGCTCGTCGAGCAGCAGAAGTTCGGGGTCGGTCATCATCGCCCTGGCGATGAGAGCGCGCTTGCGCTCCCCCTCGGACAGGGTGGCAAAGGCACGATCGGCCAGGTGCGCGATGCCGAGCGTGTCCAGCAGTTCCGCCGCCCGATCGGTGTCCATCCGGTCATATTCCTCGCGCCAGCGCCCGAGCACCGCGTACCCGGCGCTGACCACCACATCGCGGACGAGTTCATCACCGGGCACGCGAGCGGCCACGGACGCCGAGCACAGTCCGATCCGGGGGCGCAGCTCGAAGACGTTGGTGCGGCCCAACTGCTCGTCGAGCACCTCGACGGTCCCTGCCGTGGGGTGCACCTCGGCACCGGCGAGCTTGAGCAGGGTCGTCTTGCCCGCGCCGTTCGGACCGAGCACCACCCAGCGCTCGTCCAGCTCGACCGACCAGTCCACGCCGCCCACCAGCAGGTTCTCGCCCCGCCGCACGCTGACGCCGTCCATCCGGATGACCTGGTCGTCCACGTCTACCTCCCAGCCGTGCCTGGCCGTACACCGCCCGCCGATCGACGCACGGTTGTTCTCCGTCGAACCGCCCGTCGACTCCGGCAGCTCCCCTCGCTCGTCCATTGTCGCGGTCGCTTCGCGGGCATCTGCGCCCGGGAGCACTCACCCACCGCAGCCGCACGACCACCCGGAATCAGGTTTCCCGGATCGCCGGGGCCAGTTCTCGCCACTGTGCTCGGGGGAGGTCGTCCGAGCCCGTGAGCACCTGAAGAGCGACATGATCGGCCCCGGCCTCGTGGTGCTCGCGCACTCGGTGCAGCACCGTGTCCACATCGCCCCAGGCCACCAGCGCGTCGATAAGCCGATCACTGCCCCCGTCGGCGAAGTCCGCTTCGGTGAAGCCGAGGCGCCGCAGGTTGTTCAGGTAGTTCGGCAGGCCGAGGTAAACCTCCACACCCTGCCGTGCGATCCGGCGTGCCCTGTCCGGGGCCGTCTCCAGCACGACTTTCTGCTCCGGGGCCAGCAGCGGTCCGTCACCCAGGATCTCCCGCGCCTGCGCGGTGTGCTCCGGAGTGACCAGGTAGGGGTGCGCACCGGCCGTCCGCTGCCCCGCCAGCGCCAGAGTCCGCGGGCCGAGGGCAGCGAGTACCTGCACGTGCGGAGGGACCGGCGATTCCGCCCGATCGATCTCGTCGAGGAACGAACGCAACTTGCTGTAAGGCTTGCTGTAGGTATGGCCGAACCGCTCGACGAGAGGTGCGTGACTGCTGCCGAGCCCGAGCAGCGCCCGGCCGGGATGGACCCGGTCGACCCGCTGATAGGCGGCCGCGAGCTCGGCGGCGTCATGCGTCCACACGTTGACAATGCCGGTGGCCACCGCGAGCTTCTTGGTGGCATCCAGCAGCCCGGACATCACACGCAGGTCACCGTCGGCATTGCCCAGCCAGAGCGTGCCACAACCGAGATCGTCCAACTCGGCCACCGCCTCGCGGTGCTCACCATTGTCCGGGTCCCATCCCGCTTCGGCCCTCCAGAGGCCGACCTTGCCGACTCGGATCGCCATCCCTCTTCCCCTCTCGTCGAATCCGGAACAACCGGTCATCCACAGCCACCCGCAGGTGACACCCACATCGTGTCGCGAGTGCGCGCCGTGAATACCCGATTCCTACCGGATCGTGCGCTCACGAGCCCGTCACCCCGCGAGGACGACCTTGCCCAGTTCCGCCGGGGTGGACAGCAACGGGTGCCGGGGCAGAATCCGGACGGTGTATCCGGCCGGGCCGGTGTGCGGCAGCGTCACCGTGGCCTGATATCCACCGTCGGCGACGAGGCTCATCGACCGGGTGACGAAGTCGCGCAGCTCGTCGTCGTCATCGACCCGCCCGACGACCACCTCGACGTCCACATCGGATGGTTCCAGCCCGGCCAGCTCGACCAGTGCCCGCACGGTCACCTGACCGCCCAGAAACGGCGTGGCACCGTCCTCGACGGACATGTGCGTGTCACTGACCCGCACCCGTGCCCACGCCGCCGCCAGCCGCGCCCGGTAGTCGGCGAGTTCCCTGGCACCCCGGTACTCGTCACCGGTGACGTCCCGCACCGACCGAGCCGCGGGCGAGTAGCAGTGGTCGACGTACTCGCGCACCATGCGCGAGGACTGCACGCGCGGTCCCAGCGTGGCCAGCGTGTGCCGCACCATCGACATCCACTTGCCCGGCACGCCGTCGGCATTGCGCTCGTAGAACAACGGCGCCACGTGCTCGGAGATCAGCTCGTAGAGCGCGCCCGCCTCCAGGTCGTCGCGACGGTTGATGTCGGTGACACCGTCGGCGGTCGGGATGGCCCAGCCGTTGTACCCGTCGTAGGCCTCGTCCCACCAGCCGTCGCGGATCGACATGTTCAACCCGCCGTTGAGCGCGGCCTTCATCCCCGAGGTGCCGCAGGCCTCCAGCGGACGCAGCGGATTGTTCAGCCACACGTCACAACCCGAGTACAGGTAGCGGGCCAGCGACATGTCGTAGTCCGGCAGGAAGACGATCCGGTGCCGCACCTCGGGATCGTCGGCGAACCGGACGATCTGCTGGATCATCGCCTTGCCGCCCTCGTCGGCCGGATGCGACTTGCCCGCCACGACGAGCTGGACGGGACGTTCCGGATCCAGCAGCAAAGCCCGCAACCGCTCGGGATCACGCAGCATCAGCGTGAGTCGCTTGTAGGTGGGCACGCGGCGGGCGAAACCGATGGTCAGCACTTCGGGATCGAACACGGAATCGCACCAGCCGAGCTCCAGTTCGGAGGCTCCTCGCTGCAGCCAGGACAGGCGCAACCTGCGGCGCACCTCGTGGATCAGGCGCTGCCGCAGGGAACTGCGAAGCTCCCACAGCAGCGAGTCGCTGACCGGCTGCATTCCCCGCAGCCCGGCTCCACGGTCCATTTCGGACTCGCCGATGAGCTTGCCGAGCTCCCGAGCCGCCCAGGTGGGACCGTGCACACCGTTGGTCACCGAGGAGATCGGGATCTCCTCGGTGCCGAAACCCGGCCACAATCCGTTGAACATCGCGCGGCTGACCTCGCCGTGCAACTCGGAGACGCCGTTGGCGCGCTGAGCCAGCCGCAGCCCCATGTTGGCCATGTTGAACTTGCGGGGGTCCTCCTCCGCCCCCAGCGCCATGATCCGTTCGGTCGGCACTCCCGGCAGCAGGGCTTGCGACGTCTCCTCGTCGAAATAGCGGCGCACCAAGTCGATCGGAAACCGGTCGATCCCGGCGGCCACGGGCGTGTGTGTGGTGAACACCGTTCCTGCTCGCACCGCCGCCACGGCCTCGTCGAACTTCAGTCCCGGTTCGCTCAGCAGTTCGCGGATCCGTTCCAGACCGAGGTAACCCGCGTATCCCTCGTTCATGTGGAAAATCTCGGGCTGTGCGGCCCCGGTGAGCTCGCAGTAGGCGCGCACGGCGCGAACCCCACCGATTCCGGCGAGGATCTCCTGCCTGATCCGGTGATCGGCATCTCCGCCGTAGAGACGGTCGGTGACCCCACGCAGGTCCTCGTCGTTGTCGGCGATGTCACTGTCGAGCAACAACAGCGGCACCCGCCCCACCTGGGCCTTCCAGATCCGCGCGCGCAAGGTGCGCTCACCGGGCATCGCCACCTGCACCAGGGCCTGCTCGCCCCAGGAGTCGGTGAGCAGCTCCAGCGGCAGGCCACGCGGATCGAGTACCGGGTATCGCTCCACCTGCCAGCCCTCGGCCGACAGTTCCTGGCGGAAATAGCCCGAACGGTAGAGCAGGCCGACACCGATCAGCGGCAGCCCGAGATCGGAGGCCGACTTCAGATGGTCCCCCGCGAGCACGCCGAGTCCGCCGGAGTAGTTCGGCAGCGCCTCGGTCAGCCCGAACTCCATCGAGAAGTAGGCGATCGAGTCCGGCAGCACACTGCCCTCGTCCCGGCGTTGCTGGTACCAGCGCGGCACGGTCAGATAACGGCGCAGGTCCTCGTCCACGGCCCTGGTGCGCGCGAGGAAGTCCTCGTCCCGAGCCAGCCGATCCAGCGTTTCGGCAGGAACCCGAGCCAGCAACCGCAACGGGTCGCCGCCCACCGCCGACCACACGTCGGGGTCCACGGAAGCGAACAGATCCTGGGTCGGGGGGTGCCAGGTCCAGCGCAGGTTGGTCGCCAGCCTGCCCAGTGCGAGCAGTGATTCCGGGAGATGTGCGCGGACGGTGAAGCGGTGGACGGCTCTCACGGATGCGAACCTTATCTCCCGGGCGGGCGGGAACGCCGAAGACCGCTTCGGCCGCCGGCCCCGGAGTCGGCGATCGAGTTGGGAGGTCGGATCGCGTGCGCGCACCACGGGTCATTCCGGCCATGGCGGCGGCCCTGCTGCTCGCCGTCATCGTGGCGGTCTTCGGATGCTCGAGCATCGCGGGCACCGCACGACCGACCGAGAACATCCTCGTCCGGCCGGTGGACCCCTCGTTCGTGTACGGCACGGACGGCAGCAGCATCGACAGGCTGGCGGCCACCGTCGTCACCGATGTGCAGGCCTACTGGTCCCGGGCCTTCCCGCAGCACTTCGGCAGCCCGTGGCGCGATATCGACGGCGGTTTCTTCTCCGTGGACACCACCGACAAGGACAGCGACCCGCCCCCGTGTACCGCGGAAGTCGCCGATCTGGCGGGTAACGCCTTCTACTGCACCGCGCTGGATGCCATCGCGTGGGACCGGGCGGCCCTGCTGCCCGTGCTGGCCGAGCACTACGGCCGGACGGCCGTGGTCGCCGTGCTCGCCCACGAGATGGGGCACGCGGTGCAGCACCGGCACAGCACCCCTTCCGGTGACACCGGATCCGGCGCCGCGGGCACCTCCACCAGCTCTCCCATACTGACCGAAGCGATCGCCGACTGCTATGCGGGCGCCTACGCACGCTGGGTCGTCGACGGCCACTCCGAACGCCTGCACATCAGGAAAGCGCAACTGGACGGTGCGATGCGTGCGCTGACGAGTTTCCGCGATCCGGTCGGCACCCCGCGATCCGACGCCGGTGCTCACGGCACCGCATTCGATCGCGTCTCGGCCTTTCAGGACGGCTACCGCGGTGGGCCGAGTTCGTGCGCGGAGATGACGAGGCACAACCGATTCACCAGTACGGCGATGACGTCGGCCCCGGAACGCCGCAACCAGCCGCTGGAGAAAATCCTGCGTTCCCGCGCAGCCGCCATGCGGGCCTACTTCGCCGGACTGGTCGATCGCAGGGGTGGGCACTGGACCGATCCCGTCCTGCACCGCGCGTCCCCGGCGAATTGCACCGAGGGACGTCGAAGGGCCGAGGACCGTCGAAGGCCGGTCGTCTACTGCCCGCAACCGCCCACAGTGCTCGTCGACCGCCGTGAGCTTGCGAACACGCATGGCGAGATCGGTGACCAGGCGAGTGCCACGGCCCTGGCCACAGGGTATGCACGGGCCGCCCTGTCCGGCCTCGGCAGACCCACATCCGGTGCCGAGGCCGCCAGGCAGGCGAGTTGTCTGGCCGGCGCCTACACCGGATCGGTGCTGCACGAGGCCGCTCGGCGACCGCCGCTGTCCGCGAGTGATCTGGACGAGGCCGTCATCCTGCTTCTGTCGGAGGAGAAGGTCGGCCGCGCCGCTTCCGCTACGAGCGCACCGACCGGATTCGACCGGGTCACCGCCTTTCGGGCCGGCGTGCGCGGCGGCGCGGACGCCTGTGGTGCATGAAGCCCGATGGTGCGGACGAGATCGGGGCCGTGATCGGCACCCGTTAGGCTCTGCGGTGGCACTCGCCGGCGGCCGAGGCCGCCCGGGGTGGGGCCGCGAGAGACCTTCGGGCAAGGATGAGGCGCGGTAGTGACAGCGACAGTGGGAACACGCCATCGGAAGCGCTTCATCGGCGCGGTCCTCACGGTGGTGGCGTGCCTGGCCGCCACCGGTTGCGCGCACCCGATCAGCGGGATGCCGACCACGGCAGGCAGCTTGGCCACCGCTTCTGTCGCGGGACTGCCCGCGACGAACGGCCCCAGCGGCCCGCGACCGGGAGTGCCCGACGCGAGCCTTCCGGTGGAAAACAGCGCAGGGGGCGAACTCGACACGCTCGCCACCAACGCGGTCGCCGATATTCGGGCCTACTGGAAAAAGGCCTTTCCGGAAACCTTCGAGGGCCGGGAGTTCGCCCCGGTCAAGCGCCTGGTCTCGTATGACTCCACCGGATCCGGTGTCCAACTGTGCAAGCAGAGCACGGCAGGCCTGGTCAACGCCTTCTACTGCCCGCTCGACGACGCCATCGCCTGGGATCGGGGCAGGATGCTGCCCATGCTCGAAAGCAGCTTCGGGCCGATGGCGGTGGTGACCGTGCTCGCCCACGAGATGGGGCACGCCATGCAGCACCGCGCGGGAGTCCTCGACAAGGACACCCCCACGCTGGTGCTCGAACAACAGGCCGACTGCTTCACCGGTGCGTTCTTCCGCCACGTCGCCGAGGGATCGGCCGAGCATTTCCGCATCTCCACCGGTGCGGGCCTCAACAATGTCCTGGGCGTGCTCAACTACATTCGCGATGCACCGGGTCGAACGGGATTCGCAGGCCCCCGGGCACACGGCAGCGCCTTCGACCGGATCTCGGCGTTCCAGTACGGATTCGCCGACGGCCCGGAGCGCTGCACCGAGATCACCGCGGACTCCGTCAAGCAGCGCACCACCCAGTTCCAGTTCTGGAAGGACGCCCAGGAAACCGACCTGCCCATCAACCGCAGCAGCGTCGAGATCGTCGAGGAGAGCCTGCGACGGGTCTTCGCCGACACCGGCGCCGCACCGCCCCGGATCACCACGCAGCAGCTGTCGTGTCCCGGACTGTCACCGACGTCCCCGGCGTTCTACTGCCCGGAGACGAACACGGTGTCGCTGGACATGCGGAAACTCCACGAGATCGCTCAGCCGCCGAGCACCGATCAACGGAAATCCGGCTATGGCGATTTCGCGGCCTACGCCCAGGTGGCCTCGCGCTACGCCCTATCGGTGCAGAACGCGGCAGGCCTCTCCCTGGACGACGAGGCCGCAAGCCTGCGTACCGCGTGTTTCGTCGGCTCCTGGAGCGGCCTGCTCGTGGAGGACCCCATCGGCAGGCGCAACCCCGTCGGCAAGCTGCGGATCGCCCCCGGCGATGTGGACGAGGGCGTGGCAGCTCTGCTGAGCAGGGACAGCCTGATCGCGGCCGACGTCGAAGGTGATCAGGTCCCCGCCGGATTCGCTCGCGTGGAGGCCTTCCGGATCGGTTTCCAGCAGGGCATGGGAGCCTGCGTCGCCAAATACCGGCACTGAGCGGACACGGCTGATCGGGTCGCCGCGGGCTGGCGAGGTCCGCACATCGCCCACCCGTCGGCGTTCGCGCGTCAGAACAGGGCGCTGGCCAAGTTGCGTCGGGCGGTGGCCACGCGCTCGTCCCCTTCGGGGAAGAGTTCGAACATCTCGATCAGATGCTCCCGCACACGGTTGCGCTCATCGCCCGAGGTGCGCTTGACCGTGCGCACCAGCCGGTCGAAGGCCGGCTCCACCCGCTGTGCGGCCAACTCCGCATCAGAAGCCGCCAACTGCGCGTCCACGTCGTCCGGAGCCGCATCGGCCCGCTCGATCGCCGAGGGGTCCGCGCTCTCGGCTCGCGCCGTGAACCGCACCTGCGCCAGCGCGGCCTTGGCCTGCTCATTGCCGGGTTCGGCGTCGAGAATCTTCTGGTAAGCGGATTCGGCCGCCGGGTAATCACCGCGTTCGAGAGCGTCCTCGGCAACGGTGAAGCGGGGATCCTCGGGCTCCTCCTGCTGCTCTTGTGCTCCCTGCTCGGCCGCACGGATGCCGGGAAGCTGATCGCGCTGGGCATCCAGGATCGAGTCGAGCCACTGCCGGATCTGAGCCTCCGGCTGCGCACCGGCGAACGCCTCGACCGGCTGACCATTGGCCACCGCGATCACGGTGGGAAGCGACTGCACTCCGAACAACTGCGGAATGCGCTGGTTGGCGTCCACGTCGATCTTGGCGAGTACCCAGCGACCGCCGTCCTGCTGCGCCAGACGCTCCAGGACCGGCGAGAGCTGCTTGCACGGCTGGCACCAGTCCGCCCACAGGTCCACGATCACGGGGACCTGCATCGAGCGCTCGAGGATCTCTGTCTGGAACGTCGACTCGGTGACATCGACAACCCAGGAGTTGGCCCCGTCGGCACCGCCGGGCGACTGACCGCCCCCGGCCGCAGCCGACTGGCCCGTGCCCGAACGGGCCGATGCCTCCGCCCTGTTCTTGAGCGCCGACAGGTCTACCGCACCCGCCATCGAGGCGGACGCGTCTGCGTTCTGGCGTGGATCTGGCCGTGTCACGACTCCATCGTGACACGACACGCAGCGCGAGTGGTCCCCGGGAGCAGGATCGCCGGGCACCTCGCACCACCCGAGGAAGACTCAACAGCCCGATCAGCCGACACGCAACGTGCACATCACCGAGAGATCAACTCGCCCAGGTGAACCAGTGCCACTCGATCAGGTGGCATTGCCGAAAAAGACTCATCCTTCGGGTGCTCGGCGTCGAAGAACCGACAGAGCCTGCGTGAGCGGACATCCCCTCACTCGGGCTTGCGAGGACTCCGATGGAGGACCTCACCGTCCGAAGTTCGATGAGAGGTACGAAACAGTGCGTATTGCTACTCGCATTGCCGGTGCGACCGGTGTGGCCGCCCTCGGCATGGTGACCCTGGGCTCCACCGCGTTCGCCGACAGCGCCGACAACGACGGCATCAACGTGTTGAACGACAACAACATCAGTGCCGTGCCGGTGCAGCTGTGCGGCAACAACGTCGCTGCGGTGGGTGTCGTCATCCCGGTCCTGTCGCCGCAGCAGAGCCAGTGCGTCAACGCGCCGGTGGTGGACCACCCCTCCGCTGAGAGCTGAGCGCACCGCCGGTGACGGAGCCGGAGCGGCATCGGGTTCTCCCGGGGCCGCTCCGGCTCTTTTCTCGCCCGGCTATTCCCGGTCACTCCTCTGCGAGGTGGTCCTCGACGCGCTGCACCTTCTCCTGGAGCTGATTGGTGTGCCCGGGTCGGATATCGGCTTTGACGACCAAGCTGGTGCGCGGTGACCGGGCCGAAACGGCCTCGGTCGCCCGTTTGACCACATCCATGACCTCGTCCCACTCGCCTTCCACCGTGGTGAACATGGCGGTCGTCTCGTACGGCAGCCCGGAATCACGAACCACACGCACCGCCTCGGCCACGGCCTCGCTGACACTGTCCGAATCCCCGGCACCCGATGGCGCCACGCTGAATGCCACCAGCACGTCATCCTCCATTCCACGAGTCACAAGCCCACGAATTACCGGCCCACGGGCATCGAGTCCACGAGCCCATCACGATCTCCGGTGCACTTGCAGTGTGGCCGATCTCCTCCCGGCAGGCACGGTCTCACTCACCGGAACACACGGTCCCGCGCAGCACAGCACTGTGGCCGAAACGGACCGCGCTCACCGGCTCGGGGCATACTCGCTGCTAGCGTCGAATGCCATGAGCCCCCGTCAACCGCTGCCCTTCGACCCCATCGCGCGCGCAGCCGAAATCTGGTCCGAACGGGTCGGCCCGTCCACGACGATGGCCGCAGTGACCAGCGTGATGCGGGTGCAGCAGATCCTGCAGTCCGCGGTCGACGCAGCATTGCGCCCGCACAATCTGACCTTCGCACGGTACGAGGCCCTTGTCCTTCTCACGTTTTCCCAGCGCGGCAGCCTGCCGATGCGGGTCATGGGCGATCGGCTGCAACTGCACCCGACCAGCGTCACCAACATCGTCGACCGTCTGGAACAGGACGGTCTGGTGCAACGCCTTTCGCACCCCACCGACCGCCGAACCACGCTCGTCGAGATCACCGATAGTGGCCGCGATCTGATGAAGCATGCGACCGAATCCGTCAACAGGATCGACTTCGGGCTCAGCGGTATCACCGAACGTCAGACACAGCAGCTCACCGAACTGCTCAGCAGGGTTCGGCACGCCGCTGGCGACTTCTGACCGGTGGGCGGGAAGTTTCCGGTGGGGGTGGTCAATTTCTCGCGAAATTGGCCACCCCCGCCCAGGGCAAGGTCAGCCGGACACCGCCCTAATTGAGCGCGCGCAAGGCCCCGGTCAGCCGGGACCATGAGGTAGGCCCCAGGGGAATCGGCGTTTCCAGCAGCTCACGCCGGGTGGCCCAACGCTCGAAGACGACCGTGCCGAAGGGGGGCACAGAAGCGATCAGTGCCAGCACCAGAACACGGAACTTCCAGCGCAGCGGCCCGTACACGAGCAGGCTCGCCACCACGTAAGCGGTGAACACCATGCCGTGGATCCACCCGAAGATCGTGACGCCCAGCGGCTGCCCCAGTCCGTATTTGAATACCATACCGATCAGCAGGCCCGCCCAGGAAAACGCCTCGGCGATCGCGATCAGGCGGAACCATCCAACATACGTTCTCAGCACGCACTCACCGTATCCTGCGCACGGTTCGGTCGATTCTTCAGGTCTCCGGGCCCACCACCCTGCCGAACCCGAAAAATCCGCCCCGACCAGGAAAGAAGCACTGTGGCAACAGCACGCACCGAACATTACGGGGCGGCTGCACCATCGTGCTCCCCCACGCGGTGGGCACCCGGCCGAAGGGTGATGACACGGCGGTGCGCCGCCGCCCACCAGCTTTTCGGGCGAACCGCCACAGCACTCCTCCCCCCTCGGGTTAGTGTCGCCCGGACAGGTGACAACTGCGACCGAGAGTGGGCACACTCGACGCTCGCACAGGTGTCATACGCCGTCAGCGAAGGAAGGGGCGCCGTGCAGCCGGTGCAGGACAACTCCGATCTTCGGCGGGCCGAAGCCGCACAGGACGGCACCGCGCTGATCGGCTACATCGACCCGGAACGGACCGACCGCATCGGGGTCCCGGACCAGCCGGGCCACAACCGTGCCGGCGCCGACACGATCGGGCAGGACTGGAATCGGATCAGCGATCACATCGCCGAACTGTTCAGCGCCGGCGTGGCCGAGAACGATCCCCGCACTCTGAAGGTGATCGGCGAACACTATCGCTGGATCTGCCACTTCTGGACACCCGATCACGAATCCTACATTCGGCTCGCGCGGATGTATGTGAGCCAACCGAAGTTCCGCAAGCGCATCGAACGCAGGAGACCCGCGGGGCTGGCCGCCTACCTGCGCGATGCGATGATCGCCTACGCCTGGGCACACCTCCAGTCGACCGCCTTGTAACCGGTGAGTCGCGGGCACCGAGCGACACGGCGGCGACCTCTGCGTGCTCGATGTCGGCCGTATCCCGTTCAATGGTGCGCGTGAAGCGATGGGTGTTGCACATGGACATGGACGCGTTCTTCGCGTCCGTGGAGCAGTTCACCCGGCCGACGATTCGTGACCGTGCGGTACTCGTGGGAGGGCTGGGACCGCGCGGCACCGTCGCAGGCGCCAGCTACCGGGCTCGCGAGTACGGCGCGCGCTCGGCGATGCCGATGTCGGAGGCACGGCGCCGTTGTCCGGTCGCCGTGGTGCTACCTCCCCGCTTCCGCCTGTACCAGGCGGTCAGCAAGCAGGTCTTCGAGATCGTGCGCCAGGCCTCGGAGCACGTGGAGCAGGTCTCGGTCGACGAGGCTTTCCTGGAGCCCGACGCACTGGCAGGAGCCTCGGCCGGGACCGTGCAGGAGTTCGCCTCCCGGCTGCGCACGGCGGTGCTCCGGCAGGTCGGAGTGACCGCCTCGGTCGGCGCGGGCTCCGGTAAACAACTCGCCAAGATCGCCTCGGGACTGGCCAAACCGGACGGCGCGCGGATCGTCCCGCCGGAGCAGGAAGAGGAACTGCTGTCCGGTCTTCCGGTACGCAAACTCTGGGGCATCGGACCGATCACCGAGTCGAAACTGCATCGCATCGGAGTGCGCACGATCGGCGATCTCGCCGCACTGCAACTCGGTGATGTCATCTCACTGCTGGGGCAGGCGCACGGTGTCGAGCTGCATCGGCTCGCCCGGGGTATCGACGAACATCCGGTGGCCGAGCGCGGTGAAGCCAAGCAGGTCAGTGCGGAGACCACATTCGACATCGATATCACCGATCCCGTGAAGCTGACCTCGGAAGTCACCGGAATGGCCGAGGCGGCCCACCGGCGACTGGTGGCCTCGGGTCGCGCTGCACGCACGGTGACGGTCAAGGCACGCGACTCCACATTCGCCACGAGCAGCCGAGCGGAGACCCTGCCGACGGCGACGAGTGATTTTCCCGCACTGGCCGCGGCGGCCCGGCGGCTCGCACCGGTGGCAGCGCCGCCGGGAACACCGGTGCGGCTGGTGGGCGTGTCGTACTCGGGCTTGGCCGCGTGGGAGCAGGAATCCCTGTTCGGAAACCCGGCCGATGGGCAATCGCCATCCGGTGCGGCCGAGACGCAGGCTTCGGCCACAGCACCGCAGGTCTCGCACGATCCGGAGACCGGGGCACCACATGCCCGACGATGGCAAGCAGGTGACGATGTTCACCATGCCGAGTGGGGACACGGCTGGGTGCAGGGCTCCGGGATCGGCCGGGTCACCGTTCGGTTCGAGACGGCCCGCACCGGCCGCGGACCCACCCGCACCTTCGCAGTCGACGATCCCGCACTCTCCCCGGCCAACCCTCTCGCCAGCCTCGGGTGGTGAGAAAGCAGGGGCTGAAGTTTCAGGGAGAACTTCAGCCCCTGCCAAGCCCGACCGGACACGTCCTACTGCGGGGGGAGTTCGCGCCGGTAGTGGCCGATCCACTTCTGCGGTGCGACATCCTGCACGGCATGTTCCAGGTGACGAGGCAGGCGGCTCAGCGGGGGCAGGTGGAAGCGGTAGCGGATACCGGGCAGTCCGGGCATGGGTGCGGGTTCCTCGACCCGCCAGCGTTCGAATTCGGGATGCCGATGGACGAACGCCGAATCGGCCGGATAGAACTCGAAGGCCCGGCGGCGATCCGGCGGCACCATGCGCTTCTGCTGGATCGGGGGCAGCGAGCCGACCCCGGCCGCGACGATCTCGTCCCAGGGAACACCGAAGACCTCACCTCTGGTCCGCGCGTAGAGCGCACCGCGATCCAGGAGGAACCCCCTGCTGCTCAGCGTTCCCTTCGCCGAGGCCAGGAACCACAGGAAAATCGCACCGAACACGATCTGCCAGATCCACAACCACACACTGCCACCGCTGCCGGACAGCGCTGCCGCGCACAGGACGGTGAGAAATCCGCTGATACCGCCACCGACCAGCAGATTGCGGAAGGCGGCGGCACTGACGTCGACATCGCGTGCCTCGACACCCAGCATCGGAGCAGGCGCCGCGGGCACGTCCTGGTCCTTGGCGTAGGTCTTCGTTGCCGGACCGGAGGCGTGCGGGCGCTGCTCCGGGTACTGCGCCGTGGCCCGATGGGGCGATTGAGCCCGCTGGGCCACGGTGGGCTGCTCGGGCGCCGCCCGCCGTGGGACGGTCGCCCGTTGCGTGTCCACCCGATCGGTGCCCCTGCGATTGTCACCCACGCGATCGGCTCGCTGCCATCCGCCCGGAAGCCACTTCATGCCTGCCAGGATAGCCCGAAGAGGCACTGTTGATCTCGTTCGGTGCCCCGACCTCGGGATGTCCACCGGAGCTCTTGTGGCGTTCTCGCCCCCAAGGGGCGTAGCACTACGCAGCCACCTCCTTTTGCGCTGCCGCCATGAACCCTCCGATTGCCCGACGCGAACTGCGCAATGACAGTGGAATCGCGGCCGAAGAGCCCGGCCTGGATTCAGCAGAATTCCTCGCCGACCTGGATCGTGTTGTGGACCAGGACGGGCTTCTCGGTGAGCAAGGCCAAGCACCGCTGGACACCTGCGTTCTCATTGATCTCCACGAGATCGACGCACAAGAACTGACAGCGGATCAATACTACCTCAGCGTGATCAACATCGCCGAGCTCACGACAGGCACCCATGCCTCCGATAAACCCTCGGTACGAGCCACGCGCTTACGGCGCTTGCAATCGGTGGGGTCCCACTTCGACCCGATTCCATTCGATACTGCTGCAGCACGCTCTTATGGTCAGGTCTTTGCGGCAGTTCAACAGGCAGGGCGTCAGCCACGAAGTCGGCTTGCCGACCTTCTGATCGCCTCGATTGCGATCGCACGGGGAATGACGTTGATCAACCGCAATCCGGACGACTTCACCGGATTGAACTCGCCGCTGACTGTCGAAGCGATCCGACTCTCGCCGTCAGCTCTGCGGCACGCGCAGGATCAGGGCGTCACCCTGGCCGCCGCCACCACACAGCGCCGCCGCACCACTGCCGCCGCCGCGTCGCTTCAGCTCCAGGGCCAGGTGCAGAGCCAGCCGGGCACCCGACATACCGATCGGATGCCCCAGCGCGATCGCTCCCCCGTTGACGTTGACCCGATCCTCGTCGAGGCCGAGCGCACGGGTGGACACGATCCCGACCGCGGCGAAGGCCTCGTTGATCTCGACCAGATCCAGCTCTTCCGGAGTGCTGTTCTCCCGAGCGCAGGCGGCTTTGATCGCGTTCGAGGGTTGCTCGTGCAGACTCGCGTCCGGGCCTGCGACCACACCGTGCGGGCCGATCTCGGCCAGCCACGGCAATCCGAGCTCAGTCGCCTTGGCCTTGCTCATGACCACGACCGCAGCCGCACCGTCGGAGATCTGCGAGGCCGACCCGGCCGTGATCGTGCCGTCCGCCGCGAAGGCAGGCCGCAGCTTGCCCAAGCCCTCGGCCGTCGTATCGGCACGCACGCCCTCGTCGGTGTCCACCACGACCGGCTCGCCCTTGCGCTGCGGCACGGTGACCGGAGCGATTTCCTCGGCGAAGACACCGTTGGAGGCCGCCGCTGCGGCACGCTGATGCGAGCGCGCGGCGAAGGCGTCCTGCTCCTCGCGGTCGAGCCCGTGCCTGGAGTTGTACTTCTCGGTGGAGGCCCCCATCGCGACCTGGTCGAAGGCACAGAACAGACCGTCGTGGGCCATGTGGTCGAGCATCTGCACGTCGCCGTACTTGAAGCCCTCGCGCGATTTGCCGAGCAGGTGCGGCGCCTGGGTCATCGACTCCTGGCCACCGGCCACCACGATGTCGAACTCACCGGCCCGGATCTGCTGGTCGGCCAGCGCGATCGCATCCAACCCGGACAGGCACACCTTGTTGACGGTCAACGCGGGAACGTCCATCGGAATACCGGCCGAGGCGGCGGCCTGGCGTGCGGGAATCTGCCCCACGCCTGCGGTCAGCACCTGCCCCATGATCGTGTACTGCACCTGGTCGGGCCGCACTCCCGCACGCTCCAGCGCGGTCCTGATCGCCACACCGCCGAGCTGGGCACCCGAGAAGTCCTTCAGCGAGCCGAGCAGGCGCCCCATGGGCGTGCGCGCCCCGGCCACGATCACGGAACTTCCCACGACTACCTCCCGGTACTGCTACTGCTGATTGCCCTCCATGCTGCCCCGTCCGCATCATGCGGACCAGACCACAACCGGATAAACGTGCCATGTGTGAGGCGGCGCACAGGAGCGCTTCTCTCGCCATGCCGCGGAGCGCGTTACGCTCCGCCGCATGCAGCAGGCATTGGGCGAACTCCTCAGCAGCATCGATCACGTCGGTATCGCGGTCGCCGACCTCGACACCGCGATCGAGTTCCAGCGCGAAACCTTCGGACTCGTACTCACCCACAGCGAGGTCAACGAGGACCAGGGGGTGCGCGAGGCCATGCTGTCCGCACCCGGTGATACCACCGGTGCCACCCAAATCCAGTTGCTCGCACCGATGCGCGACGACTCGGCCATCGCCAAGTTCCTCGACCGCAACGGGCCCGGACTGCAGCAGCTGGCTTTTCGGGTCACCGATGTCGACGCCGCCTGCGAGGCACTACGGGACAAGGGGGTCCGGTTGCTCTTCGAGGCACCGCGCAGGGGTACGGCGAACAGCCGCATCAACTTCGTGCACCCCAAGGACGCCGGAGGTGTTCTCGTCGAGCTGGTGGAGCCCGCCCGCTGAGGACGGTGGTTTTCGCCTTGCCCGGGCCCTCATGAAGCCCGCCCCGTTCCGTGGCCCCGCGCCGGGACGCACTCCAACGCCTGCGCGATGAAACCGACCTCGCGCTGTAGTTCGGAATCGTCATCCGTGTGCCGCGCGACGGAGTGTCGATGGTGGACGGCACGTGCGAGCAGGAGCGCTGCGGTGTCGATATCGCCGCCCGTGCCTGCGGGCAGCGCCACTTCGATCACCCGACGGATCTGGTCGACAACCCGCTCGAACCGAGCCTGCAAGGCCTCCCGCACCGCACTGTGGGTGTCGGCCTCCCGCCAAAGCAGATGACTGAGCAGCAGTGAGGAGTCCAGTCCGGCGTCCAGGTGGCGCACCAATCCGCACAGGCTCGCCGAGACATCCCCGTGGACGACGACTCCTTCCGGGTCCACTCTCTCCTCGGGCAGACGCTCGACCAGCGCAGCGAGCAGGTCCTGCTTGCGCCGAAAATAGTAGTGAATGAGTCCCTTCGGGACGTCGGCATGCTCGGCGATGCGCGATGTCGGGGTCGCATCGAATCCGCGGCGGGCGAACAGCTCGCCCGCCGCGACGAGAATGCGCTCTCGCGTGGAGGCGTGCTCGTCGACGGAACCGTCTTCGGCGCCTGCACCCGGCGGTGAGTCCCGCTCGATCGCCTCCGCCATGGGTTCACCCTCCCGCATTCTTTCCACGCGGCCTCGTACCGGCCGCCCGATCCACGCACGTCTCGCGACGCTTCCCGGAACATACGACCCGGGAAGTCCGGGCCGACAACAACACCGAACATCACGGCGCGGCCCGGAAGTCGCCTCCGGACCGCGTCGGGATGTCCGTGCCGGAAGCCGAGGTGGCCCGCTCCCGGCACGCCCTCAATGCTGTGCCCTCAATGCTGTGCTGCCATGCCACCCGTCCGGTGCGCGGTTCCTGCCTCGGGAAGTGCTGCGGCTCCGGCGATCACGGCCAGTGCGCCGACCACCCATGAGGTCCACGCAGCACCCGCGAATGCCGTATAGCCGAGCACCCACGGAGAGATGAACAGCAGTACACCGAGCAGCATGTGTGCGTACTCGCTGGTGATGGAGCCCGGCATCGCAAGCGACCATGCACCACCGATCACCAGCAGGCCACCGAGCACGAGCATCGTCAACAACGCGCTCGCATTGGTCGCCGTCCACAACATCGTCGCCAGAATGAGATAGGCACCCAGCACCACGGCGACCCAGTCCTGCCAGCGCGTCCATGCCCGCGCCGACGATCCACCCGACTCACCGGCCATGTCGATCACCTCCACTGACCGTCCCCTACACTGACCATAGTTGCCTTGATTGGCCAGGCGGTCAAGTACCTTTTCGCTGCTGTCATCCCCTGCGCGAGCTCCGGAAATCCGGTTCCGCCATCCATACCCACCAACAGCGGCGGCGGTCGGCAGGTAGCGTTGAGGTATGGGTCTTGCCGACGATCGTGATCTGCTGCCGCTGGGATCGGGCTTCGATATCGTTCGAAAGGGTGGCTATGACCGCGCTCAGGTCGACGAGCACCTCGAACGCGTCGACGCCGACCTGAGCATCCTCACCTCCGATCGAGACGCCGCCGTCTCCCAGGCAGGCGACCTGTCCAAGCAGCTGGAGTCGGCCCGGTCGGAGATCGAGAATCTGCGCGGTCAGATCGAGCGGCTGGCCAAGCCACCGACCACACTGGAAGGCCTCAGCGAGCGTCTGCAGCACATGCTGCGGCTGGCGCAGGAAGAGGCCACCGAGATCCGGAATCGGGCCGAGAGCGATGCGGCCGAGACTCGGTCCGAGGCCGAGACCGAGGCAGGCGAGCTGCGGAAAAGCTACGAGAACCTGATCGCCGAGATGGAAACGCGCCGCGGCGAGATGGAAGCCGAGCACCGCTCGACGATGGAGACGGCCAAGGCCGAGGCCGAACGAATCACGCAGGAGGCGGAGGAGAACCGCAAGCGGGCCGACGAGGAGTCGCAGGCACGGCGCGAGCAGGTCGAAGAGGATTTCGAGATCGCGATGGCCGCTCGGCGTACCGAGTCCATGCAGACTCTCGCCGAACAGGAAGCCACCAGCAAGGCCGAGGCAGAACGGCGGGTGGGAGAAGCCACCGAAGAAGCCAACCGGCGCCTGCGGGAAGGTACCAACGAGGCGCACCGGCGTGTCCGGGAAGCCACCGACGAATCGAACCGACTCGTTCGAGAGGCCACCGAGGAAGCCGAACGACTGCACCGCGAAAGCACCGAAGCAGCCGAGCGGCGGGAAAACGAGAGCAAACAGGAAGCCGAGCGGCTGGTCACCGAGGCCACCGAGAAGTCCCACCGGATGGTTCGGGAAGCCACCGACGAAGCCACTCGACTGATCGAGGAGGCGACCCAGGAGAGCAACCGGCTTCTCCGGGAATCCCGTGCGGACGCCGAACGACGTATCGACGACACCACCCGGGAGTGTCTACGCCGTGTGGACAAGGCCGACGAGCAGGTGACCGCACTGTCCGAGCTCCGGGACACGGTGGCCGCGAAGTTGCGCGACGCCGCCGAACTGTTCGGCCGGACCACGCCGATCCTGGAGCGCATCGACCGGGACGATGCCGACGAAACCACGCTCCGGGAAACCGCCGACGAGGCCCGTGAGCAGGCACGTCGGCAGGCCCGGGAAGTACTGGACACTCCTCGCCCCGCGCAGGAGACGGCGCAGTCCGAGGCGACCCGAACCACCGAGACGGCCCGAACCACCGAGACGGCCCAGAACGACGGAGACTCCGAGGATTCCGAGAGCTCCGAGGCCGGTTCGGACACCGGCGAGGAACCGACCGAGAGGATTCAGCGCGGCAAGGAGCGGGCGGGCGATCCGTACGATCCCCCGACGCAGCGGATCCGGTTGCCCGTCTCCGAGGACGAGTCGACCGTGCGAACCCACGGTTGATCCTATCTCCGGGTGGGTTGGTCAATTTCTCGCGAAATCGACCAACGCTCAACCGATGCGATCGAGCCAGGGCAGCACGGCGTTCGCGAACGCCTCCGGGGTCTCCATCGCGGACAGATGTCCGGCCCCCGGCAGGGTGACCAGTTCCGAATGGGGCAGCACCGCCGTGACATCCCTGGCGGTCTCCGGCGGAGTGATCGCGTCCTCCTCCCCCACGACGACCAGTGCGGGACCGGTGAAGCCGCGGAGTGTGCCGGTGCTGTCCGGGCGTGCCGCCATCGCGCGCTGTGCCCATGCCACGCCCTCGGCGGGTTGCTCGTCGATCAATGTGCCGATCTCGTCGACAACGCCGGGCCGCTCATGGCGAGTGGTACGGCTGACGAGACCGGGAAGGCTGTTCTCGGCGAGCCACCCTGCCGTTCCCTCGGCCTCGGCGCGGTCGGCGACGTTGCGGCGGTTGGCGCGCTGATCCTCGTTGTCGGCGATCGTCTTGGTGTCGGCGAGCAGCAGACCCGCGACACGCTCCGGCGCCGCCCGCAGCACTGCCATGGCGACGTACCCGCCCATCGAGCACCCGCCCAGGACGACTTCCGACAGGTCGAGACCGTCCAGCAAGGCGATCACATCGGTGGCCACGGTCTCGAGGTCGGGCTGCTCCGCAGCACGCCGAGTGGCCCCCTCATCGGCCAGGTTCGGAGCCGACGAGCCGTCCAGGGGACTCTGCCCGAGGCCCCGCTGATCCGGGGTGATGACTCTGGCCTGTCCTTCGAGCAGTGCCCGCGTACCGTGCCACATGCGCGCGTCCACCGGGAACGCGTGCAGCAACACCAGCGGTGGCCCCACTCCCGATTCGATGTAGTGCACATCCCCATCCTGCCGCAGGAGATCACCGCTCGCGCACCGCCACCGGCACGCGTCCCGCAGCGTGCCGAGCGGACCTGCGGTACTCAGGAATCGACGATGGTGACCTGATGGGTTTCGGCAGGACCGTCCCAGGTGGTCGGCAGCGGTGTCGGCACGTCCGGAGCCACGACTCGAACCAGGGCGTCGAGAGCCTGCTCGGCCTTGCCGACCCACAGGTGCTTGGTGCCCGGGAACCCGACCACGTTCGCCTGCGGGAGCGCGGCGAATCTCCGCTGGGCTTCCTCCGGTTGAAGATAGTCGTCATACTCGGGAACGAAGGCGTGCACCGGCTTACCGGAATCACCCCAGGCCCGCAGGTGCTCGTCGGTGCTCCACCGCAGGGGCGGGGAGATCAGCACCGCACCCTGCACCAACGGATCCAGACCGTGCACCAGTGTCAGATCGGTACCGAACGACCATCCGAGGAGCCATACATTGGGTAGGTCGTGGAACTCCGCATACTCCAGGGCGGCGGCGACATCGAACCGCTCGGAGTCACCTCCGTCGAAGCTCCCCTCGCTGCGCCCGGCCTCGCTGGCGGTGCCGCGCGTGTTGAACCGCAATACCGCGAGATCGGCCAGTGCGGGTAGGCGCCAGGCAGCCTTGCGGAACAGGTGCGAATCCATCATGCCGCCGTGGGTGGGCAGTGGGTGCAGACACACGAGCGTGGCCCGCGGAGCCCGGTCCTGCGGCAGTGACAGCTCACCGATCAATGTCAACTCGTCGGCGGTGTGCAGGGTGATCGGTTCCCGCCGCCCCGGCAGCACGGTGTTCGCACGGATGTCGGTACTCATCGCCGACGATCCTGTCACGACCGTTTCGGATCCGGTGTCCGCGCCCTCCTCCGGACAGCCGAGGTGCAGTGGCGCCGATCGCCGATCATGATGTGACAACCGGGACTCGCTGGAGGAGCACGAGCACGGACGAAAAGGAGAACCATGAGCGACCCCCGATCCGGTCCGGATCCGGACGACCCCGATCGTGAGTACCGGCACGAGCCACCGCCGCCGCCCCGGTATCCAACTCCCGCATCGGAACAGCGGGAGCAGCCGCCGCGACCGCCCATGCCCGCCCTCGTCCATTATCTGACGATCGGGCTCTTCGTTCTCGTGGCGCTGCAAGCACTCAGCGCCGTCCTCCTGCTCGCAACCATGCCTGCCGTCATCGACACAGCCGTGGACCGAATGAGTCAACAAACCCCACGGGTGTCCCCGGAGCAGATCGAAACGTTCACCCGCATCACCGTCATCGGTGCAGCCGTCCTCGGTCTCGTCCTTGCCGCGCTGTTCCTGTGGCTGACGATCATGGTGCGCAAGGGCCGTAACTGGGCACGCATCACGTCCACGGTGTTCCTGGCGTTGGGAGTTCTCTTCGGCCTCGGCAGTCTCGGCGGAGGCGCGGGCATCGCCACGGTGATCAGCACCATCATGCTGCTGCTCGAGATCGCAGTGCTCATCATGCTCTGGCTGCGCCCTTCGAACGAATACTTCCGTCCCGAAAGACACCCCGCCTGAGCATCCGACCGACATCGAGGGTCAACGGCGACTCGGGCCTTGGCGTCTGCGCCCTCGCCAGCAACCGGTGTGCCAGTGGCGCCGGTCCTCGACACTGCCGTAGTCGTCGGCGGGCCAGGCCACGACGTGGCCCACACCGGGGCGGATCTCGTGATCGCACCCGGGACAGCGGTAAAGCTTGGTCGCCTGTGCGGCGGGCACCGTACGCACCATCCAGTCTCCGTCCGGCCCGGCCTCCACCTGTGCGAAGCCGAACCCCGCACCCATCGGGCGGATGCCGGGCTGCGCCCGCTTCGGGCGGCCGGGACGGTTTCGACGAGGCATGGCAACCACGTTAACCGCGGATTTCGTGACTCGATCCAACCGGTCATCGCGAACGCGGCAGCTGCGGCCAGACCCGCTCGGCGATTCCCCGGGCAAACTCACAGGCGCGGATGCCGTCGCCGCCCGGAACCGCGACCACCAACATGGCCACTTCCACCTGCTTCGTCTCGGGCGGCCCGAACGGAATGTGTGCGGTCTCGGCCATGCACAACGGCACCCGGGGATCGCCACCGACGATGCTGATCACCGTGCGGCGCCCGGCGATGCGCTCTTCGACCGCCGCACCGTGCAGCACCCGGGGAGGGGATCCCGCGGTGTGCACCATCCGGACTCGCGGCTGTCCGGCTTGCTCCGAACCCCACCGGCACTGATGCCCGCCCGGAGCGGAGTGCGGCCGTGCCCGTTGCAATCCAGGTACTCGCTGCACGACCGCAGTGCTCACCATCGTGCAAGGGTCGATCAGGGCCAGCGAGTTCGGCGGGAAACGACGGTGTCCGATCCGATTCGCCGCGATGGCATCGACCGCCGTCTTCGCTCCCGCCTCGGCCATCCGGCACAGTCCCGATACCGGGTGGCCCTCCAGCAGATCAGCGCTCACCTGCATCGCGACCCCGTCGGAGAACAGGATCTGCCGCGTGCAGTGGCCGGGTACCGGCGCCTTCCGCACGATCCGCAACGCCGCTCGGCGGGTCACGGGCAGTCCTCGGGTGACCTCGACCGGATCGACCTTGCGCAGCTCACCCACGGCAAGCTGCACCAGGGACCCTCCGGACATCCGGATATGCAGCAGGCAGTAGTCGAGCGAGACCGTTCCCGCGTTGTCGACCTGCCCGAACCGCCGCAACGCCGCCGGATCGGTCAGCGTGCACGGATCCACTGTGCGCAGGTCTCCCAGAACCGCACTCGACAGGTGGGACGGCGGGGTGCTGCTGCGATCCGGTCCCGGCTCGACGGGAGCCCCTCCCGCGCAACCGACTGCCAGGATCACCAGCAGCAGCGCGAGAATCACCGGCATGCCTCGGAAACGACGGCGTGGCGGCATTGGGTCACCTTAATCCGCGGGAGCGCACGAAAGCAGCACGCAGGGCACGGGATGAACGTAGCTCCCCGGCCGGTGCACGGGGGACCGTGTCACTCGTCGAAACCACGAGCGGCGAGATCCACGATCCGCTGCACTGCCTGCCGCGCGTCTCGGCCGGTCGCGCGAAGAACGATCCGGTCTCCCTTCCGTGCCCCGAGTCCCATCACGCCCAGCACGCTGCTCGCATCGGCCTCGGTATCGCCGAGGGACACCGTCACGGTGGCCTCCAAACCGGTCAGGGTCCGGGTCAGCAGTGCCGCAGGCCGTGCGTGCAGTCCGATCTCGTTGGTCAGCACGAGCTCCTCGCGGACTTCGGCCGTCCCGGTGGCCTCCTCGTCCGCACCGACCGGATGAGCACTGCTCTGCTCGGCACCGGTTGCCTCGGACGCCTGCTCGGCCCCGGTCGATTCCGCGCTCACCGCATCGGTGGCCGCGCGTGCGACCGCTTCGAGCCCGCTGCCGCCCTGCGCCGCGACGGCGGCAGCAACCGCGCCCTCGACCAGCGGTGCCTCGGCCACGATCGCGGAACTCGGATCTCCCAGTGACTCGACGGCGAGTTCGGCGGTCATCTGTGCGCTGCCCAGGTCGTACAGCAGCACCGCCCCCGAACCGCTGTCGGCATCGGACAGCGCCGCCGACACCATCTCGAAGTCCGTGCCGGTCGCGCCGTCGGGAAGACCACCGGCGGCCACCACCCGCACCTCGGGTGCCATCTGGGCGGCCAGTTCGACGACTCCCTCGGCCAACCGGCCGCTGTGCGCAACGATCACCAGTCCCACACTCATCGGGCAGCTCCCGCGGCTCCTCCTGCTTCTCCGGCTTCGGCGAACGCCGCGAGCAGCAACGCCGTCGACCTGGCCCCCGGATCGACGTGCCCGGCGCTGCGTTCTCCCAGGTAGGAGGCACGGCCCTTACGCGCCACCAGGGATTCGGTCGTTTCGGCGCCGGTGTGCGCGGCGTCGGCGGCTGCCGCCAGCACCGTGGCGGCTCCTGCACCGCTCTCGGCGGAGGCTTTGGCGGCCTCCACCGCCGGGGAGAGTGCGTCGATCATGGTCTTGTCGCCGGTGACGGCCTTGCCGCGTGCTTCGACGCCCTCCATCCCCGCCTGCAGGGCACCCACGAGCACGCTTCCGTCGAGCTCGGCGGTCTCGCCGAGCGCGGAGGCGGCCCGTAGGAATGCGGTGCCGTACAACGGACCGGAGGCACCACCCACGGACGAGATCAACGTGGTGCCCACCAGTTTCAGCGCCGCCGCCGGAGTTTCCGGCGGCGCGGAGTCCAATTGTGCGACGACCGCACGGAATCCACGATCCATGTTCTCGCCGTGGTCGGCATCGCCGATCGAGCGATCCAGCCGTACCAGCTCATCGCGATGTTCGGTGATGGTTTTCGCGCCCGCGCATAGTGCCGCGATCACATCCTGGGTCGTACAAGGCATCGGGCCCACCAATCCGTGGAGTTGCTGCTCACCCATCTCCAGGGTCACTCGTGCTGAGAATTCCTGCGGGAGGGTGCCTCACCAGTGCAGGGCAGGGGTGTGCACGGGCGAGTCCCAGAGCTCGGTGAGTTCGGCATCGAGTTTGAGCAGGGTCATGCTCAGCCCCTGCATCTCGAGGCTGGTCGTGTACGGGCCCACCAGGCGTCGTTGTACCCGGATACCGCGCTCCGCCAGCAATCGCTCGGCGACCCCGTGCGCCAGGTAGAGCTCCATCAGCGGTGTGCCGCCCATCGAATTTGTCAGCAGCAGGACCTCGTCCCCCTCGGTGAAGGGCAGATCCTCCAGCACCGGGTCGAGCAGCCTGCGGACGATGCCGTCCGCGTTGTCCAGCGGCACCCGCTCACGGCCGGGCTCGCCGTGGATACCGATGCCGATCTCCATCTCGTCCTCGTCGAGAGTGAAGCTCGGCTCGCCCACGTGCGGGACCGTCGGAGCGGTCAGTGCCATGCCCATCGACCGGACCCGCTCGCTGACCCGCTCGGCCAGCCGGTGGCATCCGTCGAGGTCCGTGCCCTGCTGTGCGGCCGCACCCACGATCTTTTCCAGCAGCACCGTACCGCCGACACCGCGTCGCCCGGCCGTGTGCGTGGAATCCCGCACCGCCACGTCGTCCTGCACGACGACCGTGCGCACCTCCGTGCCCTCGGCGGAAGCCAGCTCCGCTGCGGTTTCGAAATTGAGCACATCGCCGGTGTAGTTCTTCACCACGAGCAGCGTTCCCGCTCCGCCTTCGGCCTGGGAAATGGCCGCCTGCACCGCGTCCGGCGTCGGCGAGGTGAACACCGGCCCGGGAACGGCGGCGGAGAGCATGCCCGGACCGACGAAGCCGCCGTGCAGCGGCTCGTGGCCGGACCCACCGCCGGAGATCACCGCCACCGTGTCCCGCACCGGTGCGTCGGCGCGGACGATCAACGCCGGATCCGTGCGGACGCGGACCAGGTCGGGATGAGCCAGCGCCATGCCCCGGAGCGCATCGCCGACCACGTTCGCGGGTTCATTGAGGATCTTCTTCACTCTCGGCCTCCTCACTGCTCGGTGGGAAAAGCATGACGGCACCGCGCGCGGCACGCGGGCCGGCCGCCCCCTGTTGGAGTGACCATGTGCAGTTTCGCGCGAAACCGCGTTTTTCTGATTTCGCGCGAAACTGCACTAGCTGCAGGGCCACGTTGTCCACAGGGACCTTCGGTATCCACAATCGGCTCCGGAAAAAGGAGAGTGCTCCTCAGCGCCCGCGCACCATCCGCACCAACCGTACGAGACGCCGCACCGTGCGTGGCGAGCGATTGAACGTCATCGGGTTGAGCGGAATCCGGAACTTGGTGCGGGTCACCGACTGGGTACGGGCGAACTCGCGCAGACCGTCGGCACCGTGGATTCGTCCGAAGCCGGAATCGCCGACACCGCCGAAGGGCAGCGCGGGCACGGCGGCGAACGAGATCACGGAGTTGACCGCGACCATGCCGGAGCGCAACCGCCGTGCCAGCTCTGCACCACGCGACCGGGAGAACACCGTGGCTGCCAGCCCGTATCGACCGCTGTTGGCGCGTTCGATCCCCTCGTCCACATCGGCCACACGATCGACCACGACAGTCGGACCGAAGGTCTCCTCCACAGCCGCCTCGGCATCGGCGGGAACATCGGTGAGTACCACGGGTTCGACGAAGGGTGGCCGCACCGAGTCGCTGCCCCCGACGACCGCACGCCCACCGAGACGCAGGGCATCGTCGACATGGTGGCGGATCACGTCCACCTGGGACGACATGGTGATCGGGCCGAAATCCGCCCCGGGCTCGCTACCGGGCCGGAGCTCCGCAGCACGCTCGGTGACCAATGCGAGGAACCGGTCGGCCACGGCCTCCACGACATAGACCCGCTCGACACCGATGCACGTCTGCCCCGCGTTGGACATCGCTCCCCAGACGGCGGCCTCGGCGGCGGCGCGCAGGTCCGCATCGGTGTCGACGATCAGTGCGTCCTTACCGCCGCACTCCACGAGCACCGGAGTCAGCGTTTCCGCACAGGTGGCCATGACCCGCTTTCCCGTCTCGGTGGAACCGGTGAAGGCGAGTTTGTCCACTCCCGACCGGCAGAGTGCCGCACCGGTCGCACCGAAGCCGGTGACCACCTCGAACACCGGCTGCTCCGGTACGACCTCGGCGAATGTCCTCGCCAGCCACTCCCCGACCGCCGGAGTGAGTTCGCTGGGTTTGAACACGACGGTGTTGCCCGCCGCCAGCGCGTAGGCGATGGAACCCATCGGCGTGAACGCCGGGTAGTTCCAGGGGCCGATGACGCCGACCACGCCGAACGGCAGGTATTCCACGGTGGCCGCCTGATTGGCCATCAGCACACCGGGCGAAACCTTGCGCCTGCGGAGTACGTTCTCGGCCTTGTTCGCGGCCCAATGCAGGTGGTCGATGACCAGCACCAGTTCCATCCTGGCGTCATCGAGCGGCTTGCCGGTCTCCGAGCAGATCACCCCGGCGGCCTCGTCGATTCTGCGCATCAACAGCTTGCGCCATGCGTCCAGCCGCTTCTGCCGCCCGGAAAAGCCCAGTTCAGCCCACCAGCGCTGTGCTTCGCGAGCACCGCGAACCACCTCGGTGACGTGGTCGGCGCCGTGGATCGGATGCGTGCCCACCACCTCGCCGGTACGAGGGTCGAGCGATTCGAATGTCGCACGCTCCGGCAGTCCGGCAGGGTCCGTGTCCGCCTCGGACGGACCTGCCTCGGACGGGGTCTCGACACTGCCACGGGCGGTCCGGGTCATCGCTGTCCTCCCACCGGTTCCTGATGCCGCTATTGAACGCAGCCTACGGAACATGGCCGCGTACGGACATCCTCAACGACTCACCGTGCCTTCCGGTTGCGCCGTGGAAGCGAAAAACCACCGGGTGGGACCGAGCACTCTCCTGCAATCCCACCCAGGTGACGGAACAAGCCCGGTGTTGCGGTGAGCGCTCAGTGCTCCGGCGGCTCGGCATCGGAGTGCTCGTCGGGCACCACGAGCGGGCGCAGGCGCACCCACACGCCGAACAGTGCGGCGAAGACCAGCATGCCGATACCGCTCCAGAGGTTGATGTTGATCCCTGCGGCCTGACTGATCTCCCGTGCGCTGGTGCCGAACAGTCCCATGGCCGTGACGATCACACCATAGATGCCGAACAGCACCGCGATGATCATGCGGACGTCGAAGGCACGCACGGCGCGTCCGCTCTGCCCCGAGCCGCTTTCCGGAATGTTCATGCCGATTACCTCCTGTCAGCCGGGCCGTCACGCGAACACGATGTTGAGCAAAATCGTCAGGGCAAGCACGATTCCGGCGAGCACACCCGGACGGCGATACCACCCGGCGTCCTCGCCCGTGGTCGAGGCCTGCAGACGTTCCTTCGGAGTCAGCGAGTACACCAGGCCGACCAACTCTCCGGCAGGCTTCGGACGGGTCACCAGGCTGACCACGATGCTGACCGCGATGTCGACGACGAACGCCGCACCGGCACCGACGAAGCTCGCTCCCTGCCCCGGCAGATCCAGCACACCGGTCTCGGCCATCAGGAAGACCGTGAGCGAGGCGAGGGTGCCCATCACCAGACCGAGCCAGCCTGCCGTCGGCGTCATCCTCTTCCAGAACATACCGAGGATGAACGTGGCGAACAGTGGAGCGTTGAACAGTGAGAACAGGGTCTGCAAGTAGTTCATCAGGTTGGAGTAACCGGAAGCGATGAACGCCGTGCCGATCGCGGCGGCCGTGGCACCCACGGTTACCCAGCGCCCCATGTTCAGGTAGTAGTCGTCCGACCTGTTCTTGACGATGTAGGACTGCCAGATGTCGTAGGTGAACACCGTGTTGAACGAACTCAGGTTCGCGGCCATCCCGGCCATGAACGAGGCGAGCAGGCCTGCCAGGGCGATACCGAGGATGCCGTTGGGCAGCAGGTCGCGCATCAGCAGCAGGATCGCGTCGTTGTAGTCGACATCGCCTTCGCCCGTCTGCTTGAACACCATCATCTCCTGCACGGAGACCGCGGCGATCATGCCGGGGACGACGACGATGAACGGGATCAGCAGCTTCGGGAACGCGCCGATGATGGGGGTACGCTGCGCGGCCGACATGCTCTTGGAGGCCATCGCGCGCTGGACCTCGACGAAGTTGGTCGTCCAGTAGCCGAAGGCCAGCACGAAGCCCAGCCCGAAGACGATGCCGAACACGCTGAGGATGTTGCTGGTGAAGCCGGTCAGTTCATTGCCCGGCCAGGCCGAGAGCTGCTGGGCTCCTGCCTGAGCGGTGACCTTGTCCACCAGGCCACTCCAGCCGCCGACCTTGGCCAGGCCGACGATGGTCAGCGGCAGCAGGGCGGCCACGATGACGAAGAACTGCAGGACCTCGTTGTAGATCGCCGCGGACAAGCCACCGAGGCCGGTGTAGGTGAGCACGATGATCGCGGCGATGATCACCGAGACCCACAGTGGCCAGCCGAGCAGCACGTTGACGATGCTGGCCAGCAGGAACAGGTTCACCCCCGCGATCAGCAACTGGGCCAGCGCAAAGCTGATGCCGTTGACCAGGTGGGCGGCCTTGCCGAAGCGGCGCAGCATGAACTCGGGAACGCTGCGGACCTTGGAGCCGTAGTAGAACGGCATCATCACGATGCCGAGGAACAGCATCGCGGGGATCGCACCGACCCAGAAATAGTGCATGGTCGGCATGCCGTACTGCGCGCCGTTGGCGGACATGCCGATGATCTCGATGGCGCCGAGGTTGGCGGCGATGAACGCCAGACCGGTCACCCACGCGGGCAGCGAACGACCGGACAGGAAGAAATCCAAGCTGGTCGACACCGACCGGCGCGCGAGGTAGCCGATGCCGAGCACGAACGCGAAGTAAAGCGCGAGCAACACGTAGTCGACGGCGGCGGCATCGAGCCGCAGCTCGTCCTGGGCCAGCACAGCCACGCTGCCTCACCTCCAAAACCAACAAATCCAAACGGTAATCACCACTCAAGTGCAAAGCGGTCGAACAGTACCGCACAGTAACCCCGATCGGGGTAGCCCTATACCGTTTTGTTGGTTTCGGAAGCTCAATCGATCCGGGTCATCCGCCGGACAGCCCAGAGACTCCGTGCAACGGGAGTCCGCGACTACCCCGAACAGCAGCACGCGACAGGCGGGGCTCCATACGCGGTGCAGGCAGCCACCGCACGACTCAACATGTCCGCCCGAGAAGCGACACGGGACCGCGGAAAGCCGGCACCCGGCCCGCTGAGCCGGGTGCGTCCGGTTGTCCTGGCGGGATCGGAGGTTTTCCCGCAGGCTCCGGGCACTCCCGCACGGCATCCGCACGGGAACCGGCCCACCGTCAGAACAGGCGCAGTTCGTCGGACTCGGTGCCCCGCAGGGCGTCGTAGTCCAGGGTCACGCAGCGGATCCCCCGGTCCTCGGCCAACGTGCGAGCCTGCTGCTTGATCTGCTGCGCGGCGAACACACCGGTCACCGGCGCCAGCAGGGGATCACGGTTGAGCAGTTCGAGGTACCGGGTCAGCTGCTCGACACCGTCGATCTCGCCACGGCGCTTGATCTCCACCGCCACACTCGTCCCCTCGGAGTCGCGGCACATGAGATCGACCGGCCCGATCGCCGTCGGATACTCCCGGCGCACGAGGGACCACCCCTCCCCGAGGGTGGTCACGTGCTCGGCGAGCAGCTCCTGCAGGTGCGCCTCGACGCCGTCCTTGACCAGCCCCGGTTCCGCCCCCAGCTCGTGCTTCGAGTCGTGCAGGACCTCGTCGATGCTGATGACCAGTTTCTCCCCGGCCTTGTTCTGCACCGTCCACACGTCGTGGTCCTCGATCAGCCAGCAGGGCGGGCTCATCCAGTTCAGCGGCTTGTAGGCCCGGTCGTCGGAGTGCACCGACACCGACCCGTCCGCTTTGAACAGCAGCAGCCGCTGCGCGAGGGGCAGGTGCGCGATGAGGCGGCCGATGTAGTCGACCTTGCAGGCAGCGATGACGAGACGCACCCGGCACAGGGTACGGGTGCCGGACGAGCCGGTAGCATCCCCGCACCCGATCGGGGCGGATGCCGGGCGTGCGGAGAGATCGGTCGCATGGAGACTGTTCGCTCATGAGGAGAGAAACCAGTCGTGAGGTGTACGCGAACCCGTGGATGACCGTGCGGGAGGACGCCATCCGCCGTGTGGACGGGTCGGCAGGGGTCTACGGCGTGGTGGACAAGCCGGACTACGCACTGGTGGTCCCGCTGGACGGCGATCGGCTGCATCTGGTCGAGCAGTTCCGATATCCGCTCGGACTGCGCCGCTGGGAGTTTCCCCAGGGCACGGCTCCCGGACTCGCCGAGTCCAACCCCGCCGAGCTGGCCGCCCGAGAGCTGCGGGAGGAAACCGGACTACAGGCCGCCGAGCTGACCGATCTCGGGCTGATCGACGTGGCGCCGGGGCTGTCCAGCCAGCGCGGACGGGCGTTCCTGGCCACCGGGCTGACCGCGGGTGACCACGCGCGCGAGCACGAGGAGCAGGACATGCGCTCGGCATGGTTCTCGCGCGCCGAGTTCGAGCGCATGATCGCCGAGAGCGAGATCACCGATGCCCAGTCACTGGCCGCCTACACCCGGCTGCTGCTGCACGAGCACTCCCGGTGAGCGAACCATCCGGGCACTCCGGCACCACGGTCTGTTCACCTCGTCCTCCGCGCGGCCACGACGGCTTCCTGATCGAGACCGATCAGGCGGCGGTGGCATCGTAGCCGTGAATCCAGTCGAGAGTTTCGTCGATGGTGGCGAGGTTGCGGTCCCGCTGTTCGGCCTCGGGGCCGTCGGGCAGGTGCAGCAGGTCGGAGGCAACCCAGGAACTGCGCTGGACCTGCCGCGTACGGGTCCGACGCAGCCGCTCGTAGCGCCCCAGGGCCGCTGACGGATCATCGCCGTCGGCCTCGGTCAGGCATGCGGCCAGCACTGCGGCGTCCTCGATGCTCTGGTTGGCGCCCTGGCCGTGGTGCGGCAGCATCGCGTGCACCGCATCTCCGAGCAGCACGACCCTGCCGCGATGCCAGCGGTTCGACGGGTCCTGTGTGAACAACGCCCAGCGCTGGTGAATCGACGTCGCCGTCACCATGTCCACCACCGCCGGGTGCCAGCCGCCGAAGGCCGCGGCGATCTCCTCCGGCGGTGCCGGCCGTGCCCAGGCTGAGTCCGGCCAAGTCTCCGGCTCGTGCCGAACGGCCAGGAAGTTGATCAGCTCCCCACCGCCGATCGGATAGTGCAACAGATGCCCACCGGGACCCATCCAGAACTGGATCGCACCGGGATCGGGCAGGTTCGGCAGTTGCTCGGCCGGGATCAGTCCCCGGAAACCGCTGGTCCCGGAGTACCTCAGGGTGTCGGTGTCGGTGATGTGGGAGCGCACCGTGGAGTGCACTCCGTCGGCGCCGACGACGACATCGGCCGTGACCGCACGACCATCGGCGAAGGTCAGGCGGACTCCGTCGGCTGCCTCGGTCAGGTCCACGGCACGGTGGCCGAGATGCACCCGTTCCGGGTCGCACGCAGCGACCAGGATCTGCTGCAGATCCGCGCGGTGCACCCCGTAGTAGGGAGCACCGAAGCGCTTCTCGTAGGTCTCACCCGCCTCGAAAGCCCGGAGGCGGCGGCCATCGCGCCAATGCCGGTAGATCAACTCGGTCGGCACGGCCGAGCAGATATCGAGCCGATCACCGACACCGAGATCACGCAGCACCCGCGTCCCGTTGGCCGACAGGGCGACCGCGGCCCCGACCTCGTGGAACCCCGACGCCTGCTCGTAGACGTCCGCGGCGATGCCCCGCGATTGCAACGACAACGCGAGCGTGAGCCCACCGATTCCACCACCGACGATGGCCACGCGTGTTGTCCTGTCCGGCATTGCGCTGCCCCGTTCCACACAGATCCAGGATGTACCGATCGGTACAAGCGTTGCACTGGAACGTATCCGTACCGATCGGTACGGTCAATGCGTGATTCGATCCAGCGATAAACGGGACGAGCTGCTGCGCCGTATCGTGGGCTACCTCGAGACCCACGGGATCGCGGATCTCTCGCTCGGTCCGATGGCCACCGAGCTGGGGACCAGCAAGCGGATGCTGCTGTACTACTTCGGCAGCCGCGAAAACCTGATCCACGAAGCGATCGCCGTCAGCCGGCCGCACGTCGCCGACCTCTTCGGTCCCGCCGAGGACATCACCGCGCTGCGCGATGCCGCCACACGGCTGTGGCAGGCGATCACCGCCGGCGCGCAGCAGCGGCCGATCCGGATCCTGTTCCAGCTGCTGAGCCTCGCCCCGACCCAGCCCGACCAGTACCACTCCCTCGCCGACGAAGCGGTGCACGCCATGGTCGATCCCATCGCGCAGACCTACCGGCGGCTGGGAGTCGCCGATCTCGACGCGCAGGCCCGAGCGACCCTGCTGGTGTCCGGACTGCGCGGACTGTGCCAGGACCGAATGATCACCGGCGACATCGAACGCACCGACACCGCAGCACACCTGCTGATCCACACTGCCACCGCCCTGCCCACCTGACCGATACGGCGCGGGAGAACCGAGGACGGGGACAATCAGGAGTCACTTCCCGTACTCTCGCTCGAACAGACCCCGGCACCATGTAAGCGACCAAGCAGGGCCGAGCTGTTATCCGTTTGTCCGATTCACTCCGCGCTGATCCACTCGGTATCTGCACGAACGCGTATAGTTACCCTCATCGACCATCCCCTGTGGGATTGATGATCATAGCAACATGATCGGATGACAATCACGGCATCTGATTGACACGGACAGTGAGGTACCATCGTGACAAGCCGCCCGGACCGGCAGCCGGAGCAGGTCGACCTCAGCAAGCCCAGCGCGGCGAGAGTCTACGACTACTTCCTCGGTGGTTCATCCAATTTCGCCATCGACCGCGAGTTCGCCCGCGAGGCACTGCAGATCTTTCCCGGTGCTCGGGAGTACGCACGGCTCAACCGCATGTTCCTGCAGCGTGCCGTGCGGTTCATGGCCGACAACGGAATCCGGCAGTTCCTCGACATCGGTTCGGGTATCCCCACCGTCGGCGCCGTGCACGAAGTGGCGCAGGCAGCGGCACCGGAATCACGGGTGGCCTATGTGGACAATGAAGCAGTCGCCATCGCGCACAGCGAAATCATGCTGGAAGGCAACGACAACGCCATCATCGTGCAGGGCGACATGCGTGCCCCCGAGGAACTGCTGCGTGATCCCGACCTGACCGCGCTGTTGGATACGAGCGAGCCGATCGGGGTGCTCATGCTGGCGATGCTGCACTTCATCCCCGAGCAGGATGATCCGGCGGGTCTCGTCGAGCGCTACCGGCAACTGCTCGCCCCGGGCAGCTACCTGGCGATCTCGCACGGCACCGATGACGATCTCCCGGAGATCACCGCACTCGGTGACCTCTACAAGAATTCGACGAATCCCGCGACACTGCGTACGAAGCAGCAGGTGACCGCGTTGCTGCAGGGCTTCGAACTGGTCGATCCCGGCATCGTGTTCACCCCGGAATGGCGGCCCGAATCGCCCGAGGAGGTCGGGGACGACCCACAGCGCTCGGTCGCCTACGCGGGCGTCGGATACAAGCCGAAGTCCTGACGGCACCGGAGCAGTCACTTCGGCGACAGGGCGCTCCCGAGCGTGCGGGCGGGTGCGCTCTCGCCCGGGCCGGTTCCGGCGGAATCGCACTGATGCGGGAGGCCGCCCCCGCGGCTCAAGCACCGAGGTCGTCGCAGAAGTCCAGCACCCGCTGCCACAGGAGCTCGGCCGACGCGGCGTCGAATTCGGTGGGCAGCGAGGAATCGGTGAACAGGTGGCCCGCTCCGAGGTAGTCGAAGACGGCCACGTCCGCTTCTGCTGCCTGTACCTCCTCGACCACTGCGTCGATGAAGTTCTGCCTGCGGAAGGGATCGTCCCGGGTGTAGTGGATCTGCGCGGGAACGTGTGCCGGCCAGTTCTGTTGCCCGAGCATCCGCAGCGGCAAAGCCCCGGAAAGCATGAGCACGCCGCTGACCGGTCGAACGGAGGCGACGTACTCGGACATCCCACCACCGTTGGAGAAACCGGCGGCGATGAACCCGTCGGGCAGTGCGTCGGTGGCGGCTGCGGCTCGGCGCATCAGCTCCGGGTAGCCGATCCGCTCGGCGAACGCACTCGCCTCCTCGTAATCGTCGAACACGCGGCCGTCGTACTGATCGACGGTGAGCACCTCGTGCCCGGCAGCCCGGAGCCGGTCGGCCGCGTCGAGAACACCGGGGCGCACACCGAGGACGGAGTGGAAAAGCGCGATGTCAGCCATGGGGGCATCCTGCCAACCGGGGCCGACATCCATCCGCTGTCAGCCAATGCGCCGGGCGGCCGAAGCCATACTCAGCCAGGTGTGCGGATTGCCGCCCCAGCACCACCCGAGCCGGGGTGCTCCCTTGCTCACCCGGATTCCGGTGACGCGTTTGTCCCCGGCCCGCGAACCGCGAATCGTTCCGCGCCGGGCAACCGAGTACGTCGCCGCCGGGATACCCTGGCGGTGATGCCCGATCAGCTGCTCCCGTTCCTGCTGCTGGCCGTGCTGATCACGGTCGCCCCCGGCCCGGACACCGCGCTGGGGCTGCGCAACAGCCTGCGGGGCGGAACCTCGGCGATGTGGTGGACCGGTCTGGGATGTTGCTCGGGCCTGCTCGTGCACGCTGCGGCCTCGGTGGCCGGCCTGTCCGCGCTGCTCGCCGCGTCGGCGGCCGCCTACACCGTGGTCAAGATCGCCGGCGCCGCCTACCTGGTGTGGCTCGGCGCGAGCACCCTGTGGAAGAGCCGGCGCGACCGGAAGGCCCCCGTGGGTGCTGCAATGGAGCCCACCGGGGCGCTGGGAGAACGGACAGGCACCGAGAGTTCCGGAATCACCAGGCGAGCCGCCTTCCGACAGGGCCTGGTCAGTAACCTGCTCAACCCGAAGATCATCATTCTGTTCCTGACGCTGATCCCGCAGTTCGTCTCCCCGGGAGAGCCGCAGACGGCGACCTCGATCGTGCTGGCCCTGGCTTTCCTGGCGGTCGGCCTGACGTGGTGGCGTCTGGCATCGCTCTTGGTCGGTGGCCTGCGGCGGTTCCTCGTTCAGCGCCGGGTCCACCTGATTCTGGAACGCCTCACCGGCACCGTGATGATCGCCCTCGGCCTGCGCGTCGCCACCGGCCCGTAGTCACCGCACGCGGGAGCGGACGCCGACAGCCAGCAGCGCCACCGCGCAGACCAGCGCGACGAGCTCGGCGACACCCGCCAGCAGCTGGGGAACCCCCGCCGCCACCTCGTTCGACCCGAACAGCCCGACCGTGACGGCCAGCGCGAACGCGACCAGAGTCAGCACGCTGAAGCCGATCGAGGCCACCGCGGGCAACCAGTGCTTCCAGGTCAGCACGGCCAAGGCGATCACGAGTCCACCCACCGCGTTGAGCAGGAACAAGGGGCCGATCACCGGAACCTCGTCGACGCCCTGTGCCCAGAGTTCGAAGTGCACCACCGCCGACATGAGAAGACCGGCAGCGGTCAGGCCCCTGAGCAATTCCGCGCCGCTCTGCCGGGCGGAGCCACCCGCCGTGGAACCATCCGGCACACCGGTCGACCGGTCAGCACTCATCACACATCCTCACTCGCCGGGACACACCATCGCGACACGGCGATCGCGTGTGGCGATATTCTGTCGGCATCGGTCCGATCCGCACCATAGGTCATGATCGCATGGTGCGGCCTGGTGATGGAGTACGCGCTGTCGTCTCCTCCCACCTCGAGACCAGCCCCGCATTCACGGCAAGGACAATCATGACTTCGCAACAGCCCACCTCACGCCGCCGCCTGCTGGCCGCCGGAGGAGCAGGTATCGGCGCCGCTGCGCTCTCCGCATGCGCCGACGGTTCCTACCAGGGCTCGGCACTGACCTCGTCTCCCGACCCGTCGAGCGGCGAGCAGGCACCTTCCCGGTCCGGCACCGAGCTCACCGCGCTCGCCGATGTGCCCGTCGGGGGGACCACGGTCACAACCGGACCCGACGGGAAGCCCATCGCCGTCTCCCAACCCCGGCAGGGCGAAGTGGTGGCGTTCAGCGCGGTCTGTACACACATGGGATGCACCGTCCGAGCCGATGACGACCAGCTGCGCTGCCCCTGCCACGGTTCGGTTTTCGAGGCGGGCAGTGGCGACGTCGTCACCGGCCCGGCCAAGCAACCACTCGGCACGGTTCCCGTGCACGTCGAGGGCGGCAAGGTGGTGACCGGCGAGGGGTGATCGGCTACCGGCCACCCCGGCCGCCGACGCATCAGGGCGTCACGCGCTCGATATAGGCGCCGAGCCCCTGGAGATTTTCCATGAAGTTCGGATAGCCGCGGTCGACGTGGAAAATGTCACCCACTTCCGTGACCCCGTCCGCACACAGACCGGCCAGCACCAGTCCCACCCCGGCCCGGATGTCCGAAGCCCACACCGGAGCGCTGGAAAGGCGTTCGAGTCCGCGCACCACGGCATGATGCCCATCGGTGCGCGCATCCGCTCCCATCCGGACCATCTCCTCGATGAACCGGAAACGCGATTCGAACAGGTTCTCGGTGATCATCGACGTCCCGTCGGCCACGGCCGACAAGGCCAGCGCCATCGGCTGCAGATCGGTCGGAAAACCGGGGAACGGCAGCGTCACGTAATCCACGGCATACGGCCGGGATTTCATCGCGACGCGGAAACTCTCGTCGCCGGTGCTGATCTCCGCACCCGCGCTGCGCAACTTCTCCAGCACCAGATTCACGTGCTGGGGCTGCACCCCGCGAACCGTGACATCGCCTTGCGTCGCGGCAGCGGCGAATGCCCAGGTCGCTCCGACGATGCGATCTCCGATCACGCGGTGCTCGACCGCTTCCAGCGAGGACACGCCGTGCACGGTCAGGGTCGAGGTACCTGCTCCCTCGATCCGGGCGCCCATCTGCTGCAGCATCACGCACAGATCGACGATCTCCGGTTCGCGCGCGGCGTTGTCGATCACCGTGGTGCCCTCGGCCAGGACCGAGGCCATCAGGATGTTCTCCGTGGCCCCCACACTGGGGAAATCCAGCCAGATCTGTGCTCCGCGCAGGTTCTCCGCCTCCGCGACGACGGCACCGTGTTCGATGTGGCTGTCCGCACCGAGGCGGCGCAGGCCGTTCTGGTGCATGTCCAGCGGGCGTGAGCCGATCGCATCGCCTCCCGGCAGCGTCACCACCGCGCGGCGGCACCGCGCGACCAACGGGCCGAGCACGCACACCGAGGCGCGGAGCCTGGTCATGTGCACCGACACCGCCTCATGGCTGATTTCGGGCGGGACCGTGATGGTGGTGGTGGCGCCTTCGGTCTCGACCTCGCAACCGAGGCTGCGCAGCACGTCCCCCATCAACGGAACATCCAGGATCTCCGGGCAGTTGGTGATCTTGGTCGTGCCCTCGGCCAGCAACGCCGCCGCCATCAACTTCAGCACGCTGTTCTTCGCACCGACCACGCCGACTTCACCGGCCAGCCGTGCGCCACCGTGTACCCGGAAGTACTCACTCACGAACAATCAGGTTACGGCCGGGCCACGGCTCACTCCGGAGCGGGTTGGACCCGCATCGTGTTTCATCCCACGATCGCACCGAAAACCGGATACGCCACGTGCACAGCCCGGTATCGGCAACCGAATAGGCTGGTCGCATGAGTGTCCACTTGACCAAGATCTACACCCGGGCCGGTGACGCGGGCCAGACACGCCTGTCGGACAACTCCCGAGTCCACAAGACAGATCCGCGGCTGGTCGCGTATGCCGACGTGGACGAGACGAATTCGGTGCTCGGTGTGGCACTGGCCACAGCCTCGTTCGATGTCGAGATCGGCCGGGTACTGCGTGCCGTGCAGAACGACCTGTTCGACGTCGGCGCCGACCTGTCCACCCCGGTCACCGAGGCGCCGGAATACCCGCCGCTGCGAGTCACCCAGACCTACATCGATCGCCTCGAGGGTTGGTGCGACGAGTACAACGCGCAACTGGGCAAGCTCGATTCGTTCATTCTTCCCGGCGGAACCGCCGGTGGTGCACTACTGCACCAGGCACGCTGTGTCGCCCGGCGCGCGGAGCGCGGAGCCTGGGCTCTGCTGGCCGATGACGGCGAGCGCACCAGCGACCTGCCCGCCAAGTATCTCAACCGGCTCTCGGACCTGCTGTTCATTCTGGCCCGCATCGCCAACCCCGGGGGAGACGTGCTCTGGAAGCCGGGAGAAAACTCCTGAGGGCCTTACAGGTCCTTGGCGAAGCAGCGGCTGTCGGGCTCGCACCGGTACACGCCGAACTTCGCGACCTCGTGGTAGCCGGAGGACTCGTAGAGCCCGATCGCCTCCGGCTGCTGCAGGCCGGTCTCCAGCAGCATCCGGCGGCGACCTGCCCGCGCCGCCGTGCGCTCCAACTCCGCCAACATGGCTCGCGCGAGGCCGAGTCCGCGCGCATGCGGCATGACATACATCCGCTTCAGCTCGGCATCACCGTCGCGAAATCCCGGTTCGTCACCTTCGTGGACACGCCAACCACCGGATGCCACAGCCTGACCATCGCGGTAACCGAGCAGGAACAACCCACGTGGTGACGCGAACTCGCCGACGTCGATCGGGGTGGTGTCCTGCTCCCCGTACCGGACAACGTATTCCTGTTGAACCTCGTCGATCAGGCGCTTGGCGTCGGGATGGTCGTACGAGGCAATCTCGATTCGCACGGACACAGCCTAGAGTTCGACGCCAACCGCTTTCGAGCCATGCCTCGGCCGGGGCCTGAGCTGTCCGGCACCACCTGTCCAGGGTGTCCTGCCCGCCATACCGCACTGGACCGCCGAACAAAACCGTGCCACAATTGTGGCCATGACTGTCGAACCGGTGCGTAGCGTGCGCGACCATCTTTCGGATGTCGTGGACCGCGCCGAACGTGAACACGATCGCATTGTGATCACCCGCAACGGACGACCCTCCGCAGTGATCATCGGATACGAGGATCTCCAAGCCATGGAAGAGACACTGGAGCTCCTCAGCGATCCGAACGCCCGTTCCGAAATCGCCGAAGCGGAGGAAGCCGTCGAATCCGGTGATGTCATCAGCGGCGTTGATGCGGTTCGCGCTCTACGGCCTCGCTCGTGAACGAATCACCTTACGAGCTCGAAGTAGCCGGTCCAGCCGCACGGGCGATCCAGTACAAACTTCCCGAGACGGTTGCCTCCGCGGTCATCGAATTCATCACCGGAGCTCTACTCGACAACCCGCACGAGGTGGGAAAAGAGCTCATCGGAGAACTCACCGGAAACCGCTCAGCCCGGCGAGGGGCTTACCGCGTGCTGTATCGCATCGACGAACGCCGACATCTGGTCGTGGTTCTTCGTATCGAGCACCGCGCCGATGTCTACCGGCCCCGCTGAAAGTGAAAGGGCTGCCTCACGGCAGGGCCCACGGGGCCGAGGAACTGGGCGGGGCTGATTCGAGCCACGACAGGAATCCGGTCAGCGCGTCCGGTCCCATGGCCACTTCGATGTCACTGCCGGGGCGGGAGAGATGCAACACGACCGACCCGGTGGGCATCGTGTACATCTCGGACAGCGCCGGTTCGCGGCGGTTGGCGATCTCCACGTTGCCGCGGTTGAGAATCCAGTTGGGGCCGGAGCGCAGGCTCAGCGCGCGGTACCAGACGAAGTCCTCGCCGCGGTAGCGTGCGACACCCAGATGCCAGCCACGCCCGGGGTCCTCCCGATACACCCGCAGGGCGACATCGATCCCGCTCGTCCGCAACCGCCGTAGCCGTCGCCACGCGAGCAGCATCGCGCCGAGGCTGACCAGGAGCGCAATGACCACCAGCGTGGCAACCACCGCGAACCACACGACCGGCGACCCCATCCGTGCGGGCCGTCAGGCCGACTGTCCGGCCACCCGCAGTCGGGTCATCGCACGCGCTCGGGTCTGCTCATCGCCGCCCTCGGCCTCCTGACGGGCCCGGGCGATGTCGATTTCCTGTGCCAGCTCCGCGGATTCGGCCAGAATACTGACCACGCTCTCGGATACCGACAGGAAACCGCCGTGTACCGCGGCTGTCACGGTCTCGTGATCGGGGGTGGTGATCGTGACGACTCCGCCCTCGGTCAGTCGGCCGAGCAGGGGCTCGTGGCCGGGCAGAATGCCGATCTCGCCCTCGGTTGTCTGAGCCACAACGGTGGTCGCGTCACCAGACCACAGGCGGCGCTCGACAGCGACCAGTTGCACGGACATGTTGGCCACGCGCGTCTCCTTTGTCGGGTGTGTGGAGTCAGTCTATCCAATGTCTTCCCGGAGCTTCCGGGCGGCCACGAACCGCCCGGCCGGAATACACGTACGCAAGCGCTCACCCGCGTACGACAAAAGGCCGGGGCCCACATCCTTCGGACCCCGGCCCTGCCGTCGACATCTCGTCGTCGACGAGAAGCCCGACTCAGCTCTCGGTGTACTGCCGGTACGCCTGCTCCAGGTCCTCGAGACCACCGATGGACAGGAATGCCTGCTCCGGGTAGTGGTCGAAGTCGCCCTTGCAGAGCTTGTCGAACGCCTCGATGGTCTCCTTCAGCGGAACGAAGGAACCCTCCTGGCCGGTGAACTGCTTGGCCACGAAGAAGTTCTGCGACAGGTACCGCTCGATGCGCCGAGCGCGGTAGACCGTCACCTTGTCCTCTTCGGACAGTTCGTCCATACCGAGGATGGCGATGATGTCCTGCAGCTCCTTGTACTTCTGCAGGATCCGCTTGACCTCCTGGGCGACCCGGTAGTGCTCGTCACCGACGATGCCCGGCTCCAGGATGTTCGAGGTGGAGGTCAGCGGGTCCACCGCCGGGTAGATGCCCTTCTGGGTGATCGCACGGGAAAGCTCCGTGGTCGCGTCCAGGTGGGCGAAGGTCGTCGCAGGTGCCGGGTCGGTGTAGTCGTCGGCGGGAACGTAGACCGCCTGCATCGAGGTGATCGAACGCCCCTGCGTGGAGGTGATCCGCTCCTGCAGCGCACCCATCTCGTCGGCCAGCGTCGGCTGGTAGCCCACCGCCGAGGGCATCCGGCCCAGCAGCGTGGAGACCTCCTGGCCCGCCTGGCTGAACCGGAAGATGTTGTCGATGAACAGCAGCACGTCCTGGTTCTGCACGTCGCGGAAGTACTCCGCCATCGTCAGACCGGACAGCGCGACCCGCATACGAGTGCCCGGCGGCTCGTCCATCTGGCCGAACACCAGCGCGGTGTCGGCCAGCACGCCGGACTCCGACATCTCGACCCAGAGGTCGTTGCCCTCACGGGTGCGCTCACCGACACCGGCGAACACCGAGGTACCACCGAAGTTCTTGGCGACACGGCGGATCATCTCCTGGATGAGCACCGTCTTGCCCACACCGGCACCACCGAACAGGCCGATCTTGCCACCCTGCACATACGGGGTGAGCAGGTCGATCACCTTGATGCCGGTCTCCAGCAGCTCGGTCTTGCCCTCGAGCTTGTCGAATGCCGGCGGGTTGCGGTGGATGCTCCAGTGCTCGGCGTCACTGGCGTAGCCGGGTTCGTCCAGGCAGTTGCCGAGGGCGTTGAACACGTGGCCCTTGACCGCCTCACCGACGGGCACGGAAATGGGTGCGCCGGAGTCGGTGACCGAGACTCCCCGGACAAGGCCCTGGGTCGGCTGCATGCCGATGGTCCGCACGACATTGTCGCCGAGGTGCTGAGCCACCTCCAGCGTCACCGTGTTGGCCATGCCCTTCGCGGTGATCTCGACGGTCAGCGCGTTGTTGAGGTCGGGCACCTGGTCGCGCGGGAACTCGACGTCCACGACCGGGCCGAGAACCCGGACGACGCGGCCGGTGCCAGTAGCCGTACTAGTGGCAGTAGCAGTCATGTCACTCACTTCCTGCAGACGAGAGCGCCTCGACACCACCGACGATCTCGCTGATTTCCTGGGTGATCTGGGCCTGGCGGGCCCGGTTGGCCTCGCGGCTGAGGTTCTCCACGATCTCGTCCGCGTTGTCCGTGGCCGCCTTCATGGCGCTCCGCCGGGCCGCGTGCTCGGACGCCGCGGAGTCCAGCAACCCGGCGAACAGGCGCGTGTTGATGTACTTCGGAAGCAGATCCCCGAACAGGGTCTCCGCATCCGGCTCGAAATCGTAGGCCGGGCGCAGAGCCTCCCGGGACTCCGAGTACTCCACTTCCAGCGGAGCGATCCGCCGAACCGTGGGTTTCTGGGTGAGCATGGAGACGAACTCGGTATTCACGAGGTGGAGTTCATCCACACCGAGAGCCGCAGCGGATCCGTCTCCGTCGAGGTAGTCCTCGCTGCCCGCCATGAAGGCCTTGACCAGCGTTTCACCGACATCCGCCGCATCGGTGTAGTCCGGCCGGTCGGTGAATCCGGCCCAACTACGCTCGATGTCGCGGTTGCGGAACCGGTAGTAGGCCTCACCCTTGCGACCGATCACGTACAGCACCGGAGTCTTGCCCTGCTCGCGCAGCAGGCTCTGCAATTCCTCCGCCGCCCGGATCACGTTCGCGTTGTAAGCGCCGCAGAAGCCGCGGTCACTGGTGACCACCAGCACCGCGGAACGCTTGGGGTTCTCCCGCTCCTGCAGCAGCGGGTGGTTGAGCGGGCTCGCGTCGGCCAGTGCCGACAGGACACGAGTGATCTCGTCGGCGTACGGACGCGAGGCCTCCACTCGTGCCTGTGCCCTCTTGATGCGCGAGGTGGCGATGAGCTCCTGCGCCTTGGTGATCTTCCTGGTCGACTTGATCGACCGGATCCGGTCACGTAGTTCCCGAAGCTGAGCCATGGCTACCCGGTCACTTCTCGTCGTCCGACGCGGGGCGGTTGACCTTCACGGTCTCCTGACCGACCTCACCGGCGTCCATGGTCTCGGCCTGGCTCTCCTCCGGCGGAGTCGCCGCGGAATCGTCCGAGGTGGTGAACTGCTTCTTGAACTCCTCCACCGCCTCGACGACCGTCTTCTCGGAGTCCTCGGAGAACTGCTTGGTCTCCACGATGTCCTTGAGGACGGTGTCGTGGTTGCGGCGCAGGTAGGCGAGGAACTCGCTCTCGAACCGGTTCACGTCGTCCACCGGCACCGTGTCCAGGTGGCCCTTCGTGCCCAGGTACAGCGAGACGACCTCCTCCTCGACCGGGAAGGGGTTCCCCTCGCCCTGCTTGAGGACCTCCATGAGCCGGGCACCACGGTCGAGCTGAGCCTTCGACGCGGCGTCCAGATCGGAGGCGAACGCGGAGAACGCCTCCAGCTCGCGGAACTGCGCCAGGTCGATCTTCAGTGAACCGGTGACCTTCTTCATGGCCTTGATCTGCGCCGAGCCACCGACACGGGAAACCGAGATACCGACGTCGATCGCCGGGCGCTGACCGGCGTTGAACAGATCCGACTGCAGGAAGCACTGGCCGTCGGTGATGGAGATGACGTTGGTCGGGATGTAGGCCGACACGTCGTTGGCCTTCGTCTCGATGATCGGCAGGCCGGTCATCGAGCCCCCGCCCAGCTCGTCGTGCAGCTTCGCGCAGCGCTCCAGCAGGCGGGAGTGCAGGTAGAAGACGTCACCGGGGTAGGCCTCACGGCCCGGCGGGCGCCGCAGCAGCAGCGAGATCGCACGGTAGGCGTCGGCCTGCTTGGTCAGGTCGTCGAAGACGATCAGAACGTGCTTGCCGTCGTACATCCAGTGCTGGCCGAGCGCCGAACCGGCGTAGGGGGCCAGCCACTTCAGACCGGGCGAGTCCGCGGCGGGAGCGGCCACGATGGTGGTGTAGTCCATCGCCCCGGCCTCCTCCAGGCGGCGCTTCGCGTTGGCGATCGTCGTGCCCTTCTGGCCGATCGCGACGTAGACGCAGCGCACCTGCTTTTCCGGGTCGCCGCTGGCCCAGTTGCCCTTCTGGTTGATGATAGTGTCGACCGCGACCGAGGTCTTACCGGTCTTGCGGTCACCGATGATCAGCTGGCGCTGCCCGCGGCCGATCGGAGTCATCGAGTCGATGGCCTTGATGCCGGTCTGCATCGGCTCGTTGACCTCCTGGCGCTGCACGACCGAAGCCGCCTGCAGTTCCAGCTCGCGCTGTCCTTCGGCGACGATGTCGCCGAGGCCGTCGATGGGCTCACCCAGCGGGTTGACCACGCGGCCCAGGAAGCCGTCGCCGACGGGCACCGAGCTCACCCTGCCGGTGCGTCGGACCTCCTGGCCCTCCTCGATGGAGTCGGCCTCGCCCAGGATGACCGCACCGATGGACTGGGCGTCGAGGTTCATCGCGACGCCGTAGATGCCACCGGGGAATTCGAGCAGCTCCTCCGTCATGACCGAAGGCAGACCCTCGACATGGGCGATGCCGTCACCGGTATCGGTGACGACCCCGACCTCCTCGCGGTTGACCTCCGGGGAGTAGCTGGAGACGTACTTCTCGATCGCACTGCGGATCTCGTCCGACGAGATCGTCAGCTCCGCCATGTCTCGTTCCTGCTCTCGGTTCGTTGTTGCCAAGGGAGTGAGCGGTTCGTCTCCGCGCCGTCAGTCGGCGAGATCGCGCCGCAACGCCTGCAGACGTCCCGCCGTGCTGCCATCGATGACCTCGTCACCGATCCGGATCACCAATCCGCCTCCGAGCTCGGGATCCACCTCCAAGTGGATCGCGATGGGACGCGAGTAGATCCGCTGCAACGTGGCAGCGAGTCGCTGCTGCTGGGCGTCGGTGAGCACCATCGCCGAGCGGACGTGGGCCACCGACCGTTCCCGCCGCCGTGCCGACAGCTCGGCCAGCTCTTCCAGTCCCTCACTGACATGTTGCCCGTGCGAGCGGGACACAAGCTGGCGAACCAGGCTCTGTGTGACCGATTCAACTTTGCCGTCGATGAGCTGGTCCACGGTCGCGGCCTTGCCGTCGGGGTCTGCCGTCGGATCCGACAGCAGACTCTCCAGCTCCGGCTGCGCTCCGATGATCCGACCCAGCCGGAACAGCTCGTCCTCCACCGCGTCGAGCCGCCCGGCTCGCTCGGCCTGCACCAGCAGGGCGGTTCGGGCGAGTCGCTCCAGCCCGCGGACCAGGTCGCTGGGATTCGACCAGCGGGATCCCACGGCCTCGACCACGACCGGGAGGGCCCGGGCACCGAGCCGCTCCGCCAGCAGCTCCCGGACCAGGTTCTGCCTGGATTCCGGGGCTGTGGAGGCGTCGGCGAGAGCACGCCGGAGCGTGGACTCGTCACCCAGCAGCGCTGCCACATTGAACAGCTCGTCGGCGAGCCCGGTGATCTCCGCGGGTCCGGCCCCGTCGGTGGCCTGGAGCAACTGCAGCTCGGTGGCTGCCAGTGCGTCGCGACTCGCGGCGTTCACGAGGGTGCTCAACTCTCAGCCTTCCTCTCCGGGCTCTGCCTTCGTAAGCCCCACCCAATGGGCCACAGCCCTGCCTGCCGAACTCGGCTTTGCTTGGATCATCAGCCTGCGAAGCCCTTCAGACCCTGTTCGATTCCGACGAGGTCGATCCGGACGGGGCCGAAGTGGTCTCCAGTTCGTCGAGGAACCGGTCCACGGTTCCGCGGCGACGAGCCTCGTCCTCGAGGGATTCCCCGACCACGCGACTCGCCAGGTCCACCGCCTGTCGTCCCAGGTCGGCACGCAGCTCCGCCACGATCTGCGATCGCTGAGCGGCGAGTTGGGCCTGACCCTGGTTGACGATCCGATCCGATTCGGCCTGGGCCTGGGTCCGCATCTCCTCGACGATCTGCTGACCTTCGGCGCGGGCGTCGTCGCGGATCCGAGCAGCCTCGGCGCGGGCTTCGGCCAACTGCTCCTTGTACTGCTCCATGGTCCGCTGAGCCTCGGCCTGTGCCTCCTCGGCTCGCGCGATCCCGCCTTCGATCCGCTCGCTGCGCTCCTTGTAGATCTTCTCGAAGCGCGGCACGACGTACTTGTGAACGAAGAAGTACAGGATCGCGAACGAGATCAGACCGATGATCGTCTCGGGGACATGCGGGAACAGGGGGTTGGGCTGCCCCTGCGCCAACACCGTGGTGTTCTCGTTCAACACGATCTCTCCTCGCTGAAGTCTCGCCGGATCACATGAAGACGAAGGCGAGCACCAGACCGAAGATCGCGAGTGCCTCGGCGAGTGCGAAGCCCAGAATCGCGATGCCCTGGAGCACGCCGCGAGCCTCCGGCTGGCGGGCGGTGCCGTTGATGAATGCGGCGAAGATCAGGCCGATACCGATGCCGGGGCCGATGGCCGAGAGACCGTAGCCAAGAATGGCAATGTTGCCTTCCACCGTGAATATTTCCTTTCACTCGGTCCGCAGAAGTTGCGGATCGGGTCGTGTCAGTGCTCCTCCGCCACGGCACCACCGATGTAGCTGGCGGTGAGCATGGTGAAGATGTAGGCCTGCAGGAACTGAATCATCAACTCGAAGAACATCAGGACGATGCTCAGAATCAAGGCAAGTGGCCCGGCCACCATGCCCAGGACACCGGCGTGCAACAGCAGGTACTCGCCGCCCATGATGAACACCAGCAGGACGAGGTGACCCGCGAACATATTGGCGAACAGTCGCAGGGACAGCGTCAACGGCCGCACGAGGATGTTCGAGACGAACTCGAGCGGGGTCACCAATGGCCGGATCCAGCCGGGAACGCCGGACGGCCAGGTCTGATGCTTGAGATAACCCACTGCCCCGTGCCGGTGGATGCCGGCACCGTTGTAGACCAGCCAGACCACGAGTGCGATCCCATAGGGAACGCCGGGATTCGACATCGTCGGGAGCTGCAACAGCGGCACGAAACCGAAGACGTTGTTCACCACGATGAAGGTGAACACGGTGACCAGCAGCGGCAGGTAGGGACGCAGATCCTTACCCCCGATCATGTCCCGGCCGATGTTGTTGCGGACGAAGTCGTACGTGCTCTCCGCGGCGAACTGCAGCTTGCCGGGAACGATCGACGACTTGCGCAGGGCTGCCCAGAAGAAGACGCCGATGATGACGATCGACAGAACCAGCAGCACCATCGGTTTGGTGATCCCGGACACAATCGCCGGGTAATCGAAGCTGCTCACTCCGGGGGGTTGGAATTCCCCTCCTTCGGCAGCCAACACCGGTGTGCTCACCTGGGCTCCTTCCGGTTCTCCCGAGGGCCACCCGAGACCGACTCGGGTCCACACCTTCGGGGGAATCTTCACGATCAGGACTTAACGTACCTGACGTACACCAGGTACACGGAGGCGGCCCCACCCCCGACGAGACCGAGCGGAAGGAACAGGATCGTTCCCAGCCACTCGTCCAGTCCCCATCCGGCCAGGCCGTAGAAGAGCGGACCGCTGAGCATGTACGCCAACGCGGTCCACGCATCCGCCCGCTGACCACCGCCATTGCCGTTCTGATCAGGGGTTTTTCCGGATGAGGCGTTCATTGCAGCCGCAGGTTACCAGCCGGTTGTCCGCTTCCTGCACCTGCACTGGAGGCGTCATTGCTGGGCACGGGTGTGATGGTGGCCACGCGGGCGCGCAGGAAGCCGACAAGTTCGCCGGCGGTCCACACCACCGCGGCAACCAGAATGGCCAACGCGAACGCTCGGATATCGAACAACGTGGTGTCCGCCAGTACGAGCAACAGCGTGAGCAGTGCCACGAACTTGCCGCAGTAGCAGCCGATCGCCACGGCCATGACCGTGACCGGCTGGGCTTTCGCGGTCCAGCGCATCGCGACGATGTTGAACCAGCAGCAGGCGATCACCAGCAGCGCGCCGAATGCGGCACCCACCGCACCCGGAAAGCCGGACAGCAGCGAGGCGACGAGAACGGTGAGCAGGCCCACTGCCACGGTCGACCACAGCGCGGGCCGCAGCATCGCCGTCACGAAGCGGAGCACCGTGGTCTCGGTCGTTTCGGTGACCTCGGTCGTTTCGGCGTTCTCCGGGGCCGGAGCCGCCGTGTCGGCTGGAAGCTGTCCAGCGGAAGAATTCATCTGGCTCTCGTCATCCGGCGGCTGCCGCCACCATCGGGTGGCCGGCATCGGGTGGCTGGCATCGGGTGGCTGGCATCGTGCGGCGGTCAGCGGGCCCGTATCCTGGGAACAATCGAAATGATACCGGCAACGAGCACCACGAAGCCCATTGCCCAGGCCACGACGAGCACATCGAACAGGGTGAGCGAGACGGCGCCGAAGGCCAGCACCGCCGCCCACAGGTAGATGAGCAATACGGCGCGCCGCTGCGAGTGCCCGATCTCGAGCAGCCGGTGGTGCAGGTGCATCTTGTCCGCGTGGAAGGGGCTCCTGCCCGCACGGGTACGGCGCACCACCGCCAGGATCAGGTCCAGCAGCGGCACGAACAGCACCGCCACCACGACGATCAGCGGCGCGAACAAGCCGAGCGCGTCCTCGGGGGTGAAGCTGGTGGGATCCATCTTCCCCGCCGCGGTGGTACTGGCGGCTGCCAGCATGAGCCCGATCAGCATCGATCCCGAGTCGCCCATGAAGATCCGTGCGGGCTGGAAGTTGTACGGCAGGAAACCCAGGCAGGCCCCGGCGATGGTGGCGGCGATCAGCGCAGGCGGATACGCCGTGACATCGCCGTTCTGGTTCTGCAGCAGGCTGAGCGAGAACGCACACGTCGCGCTCGCGGCGATGAGGCCGATACCGGAGGCGAGACCGTCGAGTCCATCGACGAAGTTCATCGCATTGATCATCGCGACGGTGAGCAGCACGGTCAGCAACTGGCCCTGGTTGGGGCTCAGCACCAGCACCGAGCCGATGTCGCTGGTCTGGCCACTCGAGGGCAGCATGAACCAGCGCACGCCCATCAGCACCAGAATCCCGGCGGCGGTGACCTGACCGGCGAGTTTCGTCAGCGAGTCCAGTTCGAAGCGGTCGTCGAGCGCGCCGACCACCGTGATCAGGCCACCGGCGAGGATCACCGCGAGTGCGTCGTTGGAGTAGTCGAAGCTGCGCGAGAGGGCGGGCAGGTTGTTGGCCAGGAACATGCCCCCGAGCACGCCCCCGTACATGGCGACGCCGCCCATCCGGGGAATCGGGGTGAGGTGCACGTCCCGGCGCCGGGGGTGGGCGACCGCGCCGGTCCGGAGGGCCACCACCCGGACGATTCCGGTGAGCAGGAACGTGACCGCCGCCGATGTCAGGCAGATGAGCAGGTACTCCCGCGCCGGAAGACCGGCGGGCGCCCATGCTGGTGTGCTGTCCACGGCAGCGGCTCAGGAGCGGGCGACAGTGGTCCGCACGGGATCGACATCCACACCCCACGGCGGCATAGTCACAGTTCGGTGCTCCTCATCGCAGTCCACGTTGTGCATCCGTACGCTCACGCTATCGGGCCACGGCACGGACGCTCATCACCGGTCCGGCCGCAGCGCCCCACCTCGGCAGCCCACCACGGTGACGTGCCCGCCAGGACAGGCCCGTTCGGTCCCGAGCACGGTCCCCGAGCCGGGACAGCGGCTCCCCGTGCTCTTCCTACTCGGAGGTGACCTCCACGCCGAGGACCTCGGACACCTCGGCCGCACTCACCGCGCCCGCACGCAGCATTCGCGGCTGGGCCTGGGTCAGGTCCACGATGGTCGAGGCCACCGCGTCCTGAGCGGGGCCGCTTTCCAGGTACACCGAGACCGCATCACCGAACTGTTCCCGTGCCTGCTCGGCGGTGGCCGCCGGGGGGTGGCCGGTGCTGTTGGCACTGGAGACCGCCATCGGCCCCACCTCACGCAGCAGATCGAGGGCCACGGGGTGCAGCGGCATCCGCAGGTTCACGGTTCCCCGGGTATCACCGAGATCCCAGGCCAGCGACGGTGCCTGCGGCAGGATCAACGAGAGTCCTCCGGGCCAGAAAGCCTCGATCAGCGCACGGGCCTGCCGCGGCACCGACAACACCAGACCGTCCACGGTGGACCATGATCCGACCAGGACCGGCACCGGCATGTCCCGCCCGCGCCCCTTCGCGGCCAGCAACGACCCCACCGCTGTGGAATCGAAGGCATCGGCGCCGATGCCGTACACCGTGTCGGTGGGCAACACGACCAGCCCACCGGCTCGTACCGCATTGGCAGCCGCAGCCAGCCCCGTCTCCCGACTGTCCGGACGTTTGCAGTCATAGACCGTGCTCACGACTGCGATCCTGGCACGCCCGCTGCGGCGCCGTACGACGAGGTGCGGTGACGTACGGCGAGGTACGCGCGGTGCGGACCCGCACGCGCCGGAATATCCTGAACAACCGTCCGGAACACCCTCTTTTCGTGCACCCGGATGTAGCAACCCGGGTACCGATGTCGATGTTGGTGGCGGACAACATCATCCGCAGGCCGCTCCCGGCAAGCCGCTCCGACAAAAGGAGAGAGAACAATGACCGCCCCACCGCAGGGTGTCGACATCGACCACAGCACCTTCCCGGCAGGGACGATCCGCTACTACCGTGCCGGATCCAGTGGTCCGCCGATCGTTCTGCTGCACGGAGGCGGGGTGGACAACGGGCTGCTGGCCTGGCGCCACGCGATCCCGGCCCTCGCGGTGGACCACCGTGTCCACGTGCCCGACCTCCCCGGCCGGGGCGGCAGTGTCGACTGGACCGGCCGGGCGGATCAGCGCAACCTGGAGGAAGTGCTGCGCTGGCTGCTCGACTCGTGGGGACTCGACGACGCGACTCTGGTGGGCCTGTCCCTGGGCGGCAGCGTCGCCACCGGATTCGCGCTGCGGCATCCGCACCGCGTACGCGGGCTGATCCTGGTCGGTTCCGGTGGGATGCAGCCCCGGGTGGACAACCAACTGCTGCTCCATCTCTTGCTGCGAACACGCTTCGCAGGCCCCCTGATCGCCCGGCTGCTCCGGCTGAATCGGGGTTTCAGCCGCCGGTACCTGGCGCGCGGCGCCTTCGCCGGTTCGGAACCGATCACCGACCTGGAACGGATCATCGACGAGGTGCACGCCGAGCTGCGCACCTGCGGTTCGGTGTTCACCGACTGGATGACCGACGCGGTGGGACGGCGGTCGATGCAGGTCAACCACCTTCCCCACCTCAACCGGATTCACTGCCCGACGATGTTCATCCACGGTGAGCAGGACGCGATGGTGCCCGTGGCCTCCGCGCGCGAAGCCTCCGGAGCCGTCCCGGATGCGCAACTGCGGGTGGTCTCCGGGGCCGGTCACTGGGTGAACCGGGAGAAGCCCAACGAGTTCAACGCCGCTCTGCGGGAGTTCCTCAACGGTAAGCTGTGATCCGCGTACCGAGACGAATGGTTCCACGAGCTCGGTGGGCTGGTAGCCGAAGCACCATCACACCGACGCACCCGGATCGGCGCGGCGGGCGGTGGCGAAGCGAGGGCGCCCCGCGAGGTCGGTGTGCTCCTCGGCGCCTGCCAACACCCGTCGCGCCGCCAGCATGGCCGGAACCGATCCCCCGTGGGTGTCGTCGTGCTCGATGGCCACGTGTCCGCCCGGGCGTAGCAGCCGTGCCGCGCAGGCGACCACATGCCGCACCACGTCGAGGCCGTCCCGTCCACCGAACACGGCCTCGTGCGGATCGTGATTGCCGACTTCGGGAGGCACCGGCGTTCCGTCCGGAACGTAGGGCGGGTTGGACACCACCAGGTCCACCAACCCCTCGAGTTCCAGCAGCAGCATCGAGTCCGCCACATCGCCTGCATACAGCCGGATCGGTGTGTCACCGGCCTGCGCTCGCTCGTTGGCGTTGCGGCGTGCCCAGGACAGAGCCGTGGCGTCCTTCTCGACGGCGTGCACCGTGGCGTCGGGGCGTGCCTCGGCCAGGGCCAGTGCCAATATTCCCGAGCCGGTGCACAGATCCACGACCACCGGGTTGTCCACGCCCTCCAGACCGGCCAGTCCCCATTCGAACAGCAGCTCGGTCTCCAGGCGCGGCACGAACACACCCGGTCCGACGGAGAGGGTGACATTGCCCAGGGTCGCGGTGCCCGTCAGGTGCTGCAGCGGCACCCGTGCGGCACGCTGCCGCACCAGCTCGTACAGCGCCTCGACCACCGGGGGGTCCACGAGCGGGACCATCATCAGTTTGGTGCGTTCCACCCCCAGCAGGTGGGCAGCCAGCAGCTCCACATCGGTGCGTGGGCTGGCCACGCCTGCCGAGGACAGGAGGCGTTCGGCTTCCAGGATGGCCAGGCGCAGCGGTTGACGGCTCACGCCGACAAGCCTAGAGCTCCGGGGAAGTCACCGTGATCGCGGTACATGGCACGAAAAGTCACCACCCGGGAAATCGCCGCTGTCGGAGACCTCGGTCAGGTAGCGGAGGTAAGTCGCTCCTGCCGATCCGCCGAGACCAGCGCCGCGAGCACGGCATCGAGCTCGCCGTCGAGAACGTGGTCGAGGTTGTAGGCCTTGAAGTTGATCCGATGGTCGGAGATGCGGTTCTCCGGGAAGTTGTAGGTACGCACCCGTTCCGAACGATCCACCGTGCGCACCTGGCTACGGCGGGTCTCGGCGACCTCGCGCTCGGCCTCCTCCTCGGCGATCGCCTGCAGGCGCGCCTGCAACACCTGGGTGGCGCGGAGCTTGTTCTGCAGCTGTGATTTCTCGTTCTGGCAGGAGACCACGATGCCCGTGGGCAGGTGGGTGATCCGCACCGCCGAGTCGGTGGTGTTCACACTCTGACCGCCCGGCCCGGACGAGCGGTGAACATCGACGCGCAGGTCCTTCTCGTCGATCTCGACCTCGACCTCTTCGGGCTCGGGGTACACCAGCACTCCGGCGGCCGAGGTGTGCACCCGTCCCTGGGACTCGGTGACCGGCACGCGCTGAACGCGATGCACCCCGCCCTCGAACTTCAGCTGGGACCAGACACCGTCCGGACCCGTATCGGCTTTGTTCTTCACCGACAGGGTGATGTCCTTGTAGCCACCGAGATCGGATTCCGTGGAACCGAGGACCTCGACTCGCCATCCCCGGCGCTCGGCATAACGCAGGTACATGCGCAGCAGGTCACCGGCGAACAGGGCCGACTCCTCGCCACCCTCACCGGACTTGATCTCCACCAGGACATCGGAGGAGTCACGCGGGTCACGCGGGATCAGCAGCTCGGTGAGCTTGCCCTCCAGCTCCGGGACCGTCCCGGCCAGCTCGTCGGCCTCCGCGGCGAAACCGGCGTCCGCACCGGCGAGCTCCCGTGCGGTGGCCAGGTCGGAGCGAGCCTGCTCCAGCTGCTGCGCGGCCTGCACGATGGGGGTCAGTTCGGCGTGGCGTTTGCCCAGCTTGCGTGCACGGTCCTGATCGGCGTGCACGTCCGGGTCAGCCAGCCGTTGCTCCAGCTCGGCGTGCTCGGCGACCAGGTCCTCGAGCTTCGATGTGTCCACGTGCCTCTACCTTCATGACGAGCCGACTGCACCAACAGAAAACGGCGCCCGCCCCACGCATCGCGGTGGCGGGCGCCGTCGGCTCGGCTACTTCTTGGTGCGGGCACCCTGCGGGCGACGACCGTAGCGGGCCTCGAAGCGGGCGACGCGGCCACCGGTGTCCAGAATCTTCTGCTTGCCCGTGTAGAACGGGTGGCAGTTCGAGCACACCTCGACGTTGATGGTGCCGGTGTTGCGGGTGCTGCGCGTGGTGAAACTGTTCCCACAGCCGCAGTTCACCTGAGTTTCCACGTATTCGGGATGAATGTCAGACTTCATGCCTTGTCCTCTCCTCGTGGCCGCCGGGTCCACACGGCGTGTGCCGCGCGGTGAACCGGAGCCGGAACCAAGCGCACAGTGTGCCAGAAGCACACACTTGACCTGCAACGCAGGTGGCGTCGGAGGTATTCCGGAGCAGGCATCTCCGCGGAGACGGGCATCGGCGCAGCCGGTCACCGCCGGGCGTCCTGGTGCAGCGCAACCGCTTCCAACTGCGAACCGACATCGAGTTTGGTCAGGATGGAGCGGATCTGGGTACGCACGGTGGCCAGTGAGACGAAGAATTCCTCCGCGATGGTCGCCGCCCGCTGGCCCTGCGCCAGCCGTTCCAGGACCTCGCTCTCCCGGTTGCTCAGGCGGGCCAGTCGTCCGTGGATGTCCGCGGACCGCTTGCTCGCCTCCCGATGCAGTGCGAGCCACTGCTTGCGCTGCTCCTGGGACAACAGCGCCTTTCCTTCCACGGCAGCGAGAACCGCGTTCAGCAGATCGTCGAAGGACTCCGACTTCGGTACCCAGCCGTTGGCACCGGCGGCAATCGCCGCGGCCACCCGTTCCTGCTGGGTACTGCCGGAGACCACGACCACCGACCAGCCTGCCCGGCACAGCGGGACCACCAGGTCCGCCCCGTCCATCTGGCGACCGTCGGCTCCCTCTCCCAGCTCGAGGTCGACCAGGGCGAGTCCCGCCGTGTGCTTGTCGGCCTCGTCCAGCACTCCCTCGACGTCGAAGACCGGGCAACGGTGCGCATCGAGGGAGTGTGCACGCAGGGCCATGACAAGCGAGGCGGTGACCAGCTGGTGGTCGTCGATCACCAGCACGCTCATGAGGTCTCCCTTCCGATACAGGCACGATCCTGTGGTGCAGCGGCCGGAGCCGAGCGGGTCACACGGCGCAGCGACATCAACCTCGCCTTGTTGATCGGCTGGGTTTTCTCCGCGTGAGCCGTCGTCGTCTCCGCCTCGTGAGCCGTCACCGCTTCGTCCGGACGAGCCGCGGACGCAGCGTCGGGTTCCGTGGCCGAGGCAGGCACCTCGACCACAACGGTGCACCCGGGCCTTCCCCGGGTGGAGGGCAGCATGGTCAGGGAACCGCCCTCCTCGCGGAGCAGGTCCGCACACACGTGCAACCCCAATCCGCTACCGCCATTGCGCTGGTCACCGAACTGCCGCTGCACGACGAGTTCCTCGGTCCCGGGCGCCAGGCCGGGACCGTCGTCACTCACCTCGATACGCAGCGTCCTGCCGACCTCGGCCGCGTGAATACGCACTTGTGCGCCCGGCGCATGTCGCTCGCAGTTGGCCAGCAGGTTCGTCAACACCTGGGACAGCGTCGAGGACGAGACCGTGGTCCGCAGTGCTTCGGGCACCTGCAGTTCGATGTCCGTACCCGCGGTGCGCCGGATCATGACGAGTTGCCGCAGCAGGGGAGCCAGCTCCGCACCCTGCTCGGCAGACCGCCGGCCCGAGCGTTCGAGCAAGGCGCGCAACCGCTCCAGCTCGGATTCCACAGCCGTGTGCAGCTCACCCTGGTCATTGGCGGGCAGGGCGGCGCCATCCGGCCCGAGAAGGCGCGCCGCACCGGACAGTCCGACGAGAGCGTTGCGCATCTCGTGATCGCGCTCGTCGTTTTGTGCACGGCGGCGCTGCTCCTCGTCCTGCATCGCCCGGAGTTGAGCACGTTCGGCGTCCTGCCGCACCCGCTCCGCTCGGCTCAACACCGCCGCGTGCATGCCCACGGCGGCCAGCACCACACCGAGCCCGGCGACACGCAGGACCGCGAAGGGCAGATACGGGTCGGAAACATCCGCCGACCCCACGCGCAGCGCCCCCTGGGCAGCGGCGAGCACCAGCACTCCCAAACCGATCCGCCAGAAGGTCCGCTGCCTGCGGGCGAACCCGAAGCCGACCATCACCACGCCGACCAGGACGTAGCCCTCGACGGAACCGCGTCCGGCCATATTGGTCAGCAGGTCCGTCGCCTCGGCGGGGAACCTCGCAGCCGACATACCGACAACGAGCACGATCGTGCTGATCACGAGTGCGGACGGCCAGGCGGTGGCCTTCGTCTTCGGTCCCCTCGGCCACAGCGACAGCGCCAGCAGCACGGCCACGCCGACGCTGGCCACGAACCGCGCGGTCTGCAGCGCGACCACATCGGCCTCGGGGCCCGGATCGACAGTGGTGGTGGGCACGACGACGAGCCCGTAGACGAACAGTGCCGCGGCGATGCGGGCGTCCTGCCACCTACCGCTCATCCGGGTGACGAGCTCGGCCAACACCCCCGCTCCGGCCGCCGTGGCGGCCGCGAGCATGGTGATCACAAGATAGCTCTGCTCGGCAGGCCAGAGCGTCCGGACAGGTCCCAGCGTCAGCCCGAGGAACCCGGCCGTCACGATGACGACCCCAAGCAGATCGACGAACAGCGCGCCGCCGCGCGAGCCGAGCACTCGACGAACCCGGCCTACGCTCAACGCATCCATCCACTCGCCTCTTTCCCAGCCCGGGAGCGCACTCCCGACTCGCCGAACTCCCCGGCAGTGCTATCGACTCGACCGAAGCGGATATTACTGGTGAATCGGACTCGCTTCTGCAGTCGGACTGCTACTTGCGAGTACGCACGAGCCCTCGTCGCTCGCGGCCGAACCACAGCGCCAGGACACCGGCACCCACCGCCAGCAGGCCACCGAGCAGGAGCGTGCGGACCGGCGAACCGGTGAGCGCGAGGAAGGACGAGTCCGAGGAACCGCTGCTCTCGGAGATGACCGGCACGGAAGCGTCGACGTTGCCCGCCGTACTCGTGGCCCGCCAGACCAGCTCGAACAGGGCTTGATCGCTCTGGATCCGATTGTCCACCTCCACCGGGACCGTGAGGGTCACCTCGACCTGGATCGAATCACCCGGTGCGATCAGTGGCAGGGGAACACGCCGGTCGAGCGCATCACGAATCGGCATCGAACGTGCCGCTTCGGGCGTGTCCACCGGCTGCGCCGAAAGACGCAGGGCGGCACCCAGCTCACCTTCCTCGTCGGCACACGTGGTGTCGACGGTCCGCTCGGGCTGGTTGCACCCGTTCTCGCTCTCGGTCAGCTCGGCTGCCCCCAACCCGAGCCGGATCTCCTCGTTCGAGTCGTTGGTGACGAGTGCGGTGACGTGTTCGATCGTGCCCGGTACGAGTTCGGTGAGCCGGATCTCTTCGGGGCCGTCCAGTGTCATGCCCGTCGAGGTGACGTGCAGCCGCATCTCCGGCTCCGATGGGGATTCCGGCGCCGCGGCGGCCGGTGATGCTCCGAGCAGCGCGGTGCTCAGCGCAACCCCGATGAGTGCCGACACGAATCTTCGGCCGGTGCGCGTGGAGCAGGTCGACACCGACCCGTCATTGGTTCTCCACATTGGTTGGCGCCCCCTCCACGCAGGTTTGGTCCGTCTTGTCGGACGGTGTCGGGCTCGGACACGGCACAGGCTCCGACTTCGGTTGCTGTTTCGACGATGTCGTCGGCGAAGACCGCTCCGGCGGAGGTGGTTTCGAGGTTCGTGTCCCACCACCGGCCGGTCGACTCCGCGTCGGCTGGTCACCCGGTCGCGACGGCACCTGGCTGCGCTGCTGCTCGCCGCTGTCCTTCCGCGCGGCCGGAGCCGACGTGCTCGGGGCGTCCGGTCGGATGGGTGCCCCACTCGGCGCGCTCGACTGCGGCACCTCGGCCGGAGCGGGCACCGAGTCGGGATCTTTGCCGGGGCCGGTGACGGTGTACTCCAGCACCACTTCCGAGTCGGTGAGTCCGGCCTCCGTGGTCCCGGACAGCGCCACAGCGCTGGTGATGACGACCAGGGAACCAGCCAGGGCACCGGTCAAAGCGGCCCAGTGCCCCGACCGGGCGAGACGCTGGGTCTGCTCGTGCATGCGCATCGGCATCCTTATTCGTGATCCCCCGTTTCGATGGACGGACGCAGCGCGGAGCGCAGCGCCCCCACGCCGATGACCAGCAGCACAGCGCCCCCACCCAGCAGCATGATCTGGGGAAGTCGACCGTGGGCCCAGCCCAGCCACGGAAGGTCGAACCATACCTTCCCGATGACGTCGTCAGCGGCCACGGGCTGCGCGTCCACCACGTCGTTGGCATCTCCTCGGGTGGTGAAGCTCAGCTCGCCTTCCTTCCCGTGCACGGCCACGATCCGGTGGGTGACGCGGTGCGGATTGCCCAGGGAATCCGGGCCTCGGGTGGAGAAAGTGATCACGTCACCGGCCCGCAGGGAAGCCGGCTCCACGGACTTGGTCACCACGACCGATCCGGCCGGGATGGTCGGGCTCATGCTGCCGCTGAGCACCGTCAGCGTCCTGCCGCCGACAATGGCGGGAACCACGGTGATCGATGCGGCCAGCGCGATCGCCGCGAGAACCACGAGCCCGCCGAGCCAACCCGCGATCCGGCGCGCCATCGAACGGGGCGGTTTCCGGCGTTTCCGGGGACGGTGATCATCGCGTGTCGTGTCGGCAGCCACAACCGGTATCTCTTCCGTCGGGATGTCCTGCGAGGTTTTCGTCGGTATTTCCTGCGTGATGTCTTCCGTGCTGGCGGTCATTCCTTACCCCCTACGGCCACTGCCGTGGGCGCGGGGTACGTCCACAGCGGAATACCCACCCTCGTGGAACGGGATGATCGGTCGCATCATCAAAACCGAGTATTCGGCTTTCCTCAAGGTTGGTGAAGTCGATCGACCGGTCGGCGCAGCACGATCTTCGGTGACACGGCAACACCGCCGCCATCGCCGCCGCATCGGCGGCCCCGGGAAAGGAACTGCCATGAAGAACAAGAAGCTCGCCGCCGGCATCGGTGGAGTCACCGCCGTCGCCGCCGCCGTCGCCATCTCCGCGGGTACCTTCGCCGCCTTCTCCGACTCGGAGGAGCGGGGCGTCGTGGCCACCGGCGGCACGATGGACCTGCAGGTGAGCAACAGCCACGGCGACAGCGTCTTCGGCGAGAATGGCATCGTCACCATTCCCAACAGCGTCAAGCCCGGCGACTCCTACAGCGCCACCTTCACCCTGAGGAACGAAGGTGACGTAAACGGTGACCTGTCGTTCAAGTTCGTGCAGATGAGCAACAACGAGAACGAGCTCACCGAGCCCGAAGAGGGCGCCGGTGACAGCACAGCCGGTGATGCCGAGGGCAATGGCGGAGGCGAGCTGCTCCAGAACCTGGAGCTCACGGCCCCCACCATTGACGGCGCCACGCTGGCAGAGCTTGCCGGCGACTCTCGCGGTGCCGGAGCGCTGGATGCGGATCAGGAGCGGACCTTCGAGGTGACCCTCGAGGTCCCGCAGAGTGCCACCAGCGTGATCCAGAACGACACGGCCAGCTTCAAGATCGTGGCCAACCTGGACCAGGCCCAGAACTGATCGCGAGCGGCTCGGGGAAGCCGCTGACGCGTTCGGCCGAGGCGCAGGCAGCTGGGCCCCGCACCGATCCGGTGGCGGGGCCCGCTGTGTTCGAGAAAGGAACCATCAATGCGCAACAAGAAGCTCGTCGTCGGGCTCGGTGGAGTCAGCGCCGTCGCCGCCGCCGTCGCCCTCTCCGCGGGCACCTTCGCCGCCTTCACCGACTCGGAACAGCGCGGCGCCATCGCCACCGCAGGGACCATGGACCTGCAGGTGCAGGACAACAACGGCGACCTCTTCGGCGAGAACGGCACCGTCAACGTGCCCGGGACCGTTGTTCCCGGTGAGACGCTCGGCTCCGCCACCTTCACCCTGAAGAACGCGGGTGACGTGGCAGGCAATCTGAGCTTCGATTACAAAGCGGTGACCAACGACGAGAACGGCCTCACCGACCCCGAAAAGGACGCCGGTGATAAGCCCGAGAGCAATGGTGAGCTGCTCCGGAACTTGGCGCTCACGGTCACCGGCCCGGACGGAAGCACGCACTCGCTGAACAGCCTCAGCGGCATCGAGAACCTCGATCTCGCTCCTCTCACCAGCAACGGTGAGAGCCAGTACACGTTCGAACTCTCGGTGCCTCGGAGCGCCACCAGCGAGATCCAGACCGACAAGGGCGAGTTCACGATCACGGCCAACCTGGACCAGCAGGTCCGGAACTGAATCGCGAGCGGCCCGGAAAGTCGCTGACCGCGCTGGTCGCCCACTGAGCCGAGCTTCAACCAGGGCGCCAGGCAGTGGGTCCCGTACGAGACCGGTGCGGGACCCACTGCGTTCGGAATTTCCTCAACTTTGACGACGCCGCAGGCCTGGTCGATCCGGCACGCTCGTCGTCAACACGGCACCACCACCGCTGGATAGGCGGCTCAGGAAAGGACCTTCGATGAAGAACAAGAAGCTCGCCGCCGGCATCGGTGGAGCTTCCGCTGTCGCCGCCGTCGTCGCCATCACCGCAGGCACCTTCGCCGCCTTCACCGACGAGGAACAGCGGGGTGCCGTGGCCACCGCAGGCACGATGGACCTGAAGGTGAGCAACGTGAGCAACACCGAGGGCAGCTCCTTCGACAAGGACGGTGCCCTCGAGGTGGGTCCTCTTCACCCCGGCGATTCCAGCAGTGCCTCCTTCACCCTGACCAACGAGGGCAGCGTGGCAGGCGGCCTGTCCTTCAGGCTCGAGCAAGTGACCGGCAACGAGAACGAACTCACCGAGCCCGAACGGGAAGCAGGTGACTCCGGAGGCAAGGGCAAGGGTGAGCTGCTCAAGAATCTGAGGATCACGGGTCTCACCATCGAGGACGAAAAGCTCGTGGAGGTCGACGGCGAACTCCGTAGCGCCGGAACGCTCGATCCGGGTCAGTCGCAGACCTTCACGGTGACGCTCACGGTCCCGCCCGACGTCGGCAGCAAGATCCAGAACGACTCGGCAGGCTTCCGGATCATGGCCGAGCTGAATCAGCAGTGAGCACGAGCGACCTCGGTGATCAAGGAGGTCTGCGGGGCACGAGAAACCGTTGAACGCACTGCTGAAAACGGGGAGTTTCCCGAGGGGCACGGGAAACTCCCGCCATGCGCCGACTGAGCGCAAGCGCAGCCGGGTGTTGTCCGAGCTTCCTCCGGCCGCCCTGCTTCCCGCTCAGCCGCGGCGCAGGCAACCGGGGCCCCGCGCCAGGATCGGTGCGGGGCCCCGGTTATGTCCGGTGGTCACCATCACCGATCCGGACCGTCCTCCTCGGTCTCGAACCATCGACGGAGTTTCGTCAACTTTGACGACGCCGTTCAATCGATCGATCCAGCACGATCTTCGGTAACACGGCAACATCCATCCCACTGCTTTCCCGAAGGATCGGGAGAAAGGAACGTCGATGAGGAACAGAAAGCTGGCCGTCGGAATCGGTGGAGTCACCGCCGTCGCCGCCGCCGTTGCCCTCACCGCGGGTACTTACGCGACCTTCAGCGACTCGGAGCAGCGGGGTGCCGTGGCCACCGCCGGAACGATGGACCTGGTCGTGAGCAACACCCAGGGCAACGTCTTCGGCGAGAACGGTGTCGTCGAGGTGAAGCCCCTGGCTCCCGGCGACTCCCGTAGTGCCTCCTTCACCCTGACGAACAAGGGTGACGTGGCCGGTGACCTGTCATTCGAGTTCGCGCAGGGTGCCAACAACGAGAACAGCCTCACCGAGCCCGAAAGCGCCGACGGTGACAAAACCGGCGGTGACATCTACGGCAAGGGCGGGGGCGAGCTGCTCCGGAACCTGGAGTTCACGACCGCCACCGGCAGCGGCGAAAAATCCATTGACGGCGAGGAGCTGACAGAGCTCATCGGCGATCCGCACAGCCTCGGAACGCTCGACCCGGGCGAATCGCGAACTTTCCGAGTAACCCTCGAGGTCCCTCGGAACACCGACAACGTGATCCAGTCGGACTCGGCTCGCTTCCGCGTCGAGGCCGTGCTGAACCAGGTTGCGAACCAGCAGTGAGCATCAGCGGCCCGGAGTTCGGGCAGGCCGCTGAGTGCACTGCCGAGAGCAGGGGAACTTTCCCGGAAACGCGGGGAGGTTCCCCGTCTTGTGCCCGCTGAGCGCAAGCGCGGCCGGGTGTTGCCGGTTTCCCCCGACTGCCTGGCTTCCCCGTCGGCGCTTTCCGCTCGGTCAGGGCGCAGACAAGCGGACCCCGCACCGATCCCGGTGCGGGGTCCGTTCGTGCGTCCGGCGTGCACGGCGAGGAGTTACTCCTCGTCCTTGCCCGGAGTGGTCTTGGCGACCTGCATGAGGAACTCGATGTTCGTCTTCGACTTGCGCAGCCGGTCCTGCACGAGTTCCAAAGCCTGCTGGTTGTCCAGCGCGGCGAGCACCCGGCGCAGCTTGTTGTTGACCGCCAGCTCGTCCTGAGACATCAGGAGTTCCTCCTTGCGGGTGCTGGAGGAATCCAGGTCCACAGCGGGGAACAGGCGCTTGTCGGCAAGCTTGCGGTCGAGCTTGAGCTCGGCGTTGCCGGTGCCCTTGAACTCCTCGAAGATCACCGTGTCCATCGCGGACCCGGTCTCCACCAGCGCGGTGGCGAAGATCGTCAGCGAACCGCCGTTCTCGATGTTGCGGGCCGCGCCGAGGAACCGCTTCGGCGGGTACAGCGCCGTGGAATCGACACCACCGGACAGGATCCGGCCGGAGGCAGGCGCCGACAGGTTGTAGGCACGCCCCAGGCGGGTGATCGAGTCCAGCAGCACGACCACGTCGTGGCCCATCTCGACGAGGCGCTTGGCCCGTTCGATGGACAGTTCCGCGACCGTGGTGTGGTCCGACGGCGGACGGTCGAAGGTGGAGGCGATGACCTCGCCCTTGACCGAGCGCTGCATGTCGGTGACTTCTTCGGGCCGCTCGTCGGCGAGCACGACCATCAGGTGGCACTCGGGGTTGTTGGTCGTGATGGAGTTCGCGATCGACTGCAGCACCATCGTCTTACCCGCCTTCGGCGGCGAGACGATGAGGGCACGCTGCCCCTTGCCGACCGGCATCGCCAGATCGATGATCCGGCTGGTCAGTTGCTGCGGCTCCGTTTCCAGCTTCAGCCGCTCGTTCGGGTACAGCGGGGTCAGCTTCTGGAACTCCTTGCGCCCCTTGACGGCATCCGGCTCCATCCCGTTGATCCCGTCGACGCGCACCAGCGGGTTGAACTTCTGACGCTGCTGCTCGCCCTCTCGCGGCTGCCGGATGACGCCCTGGATGGCATCGCCTCGGCGCAGACCGTACTTGCGGACCAGCGACAGGGAGACGTAGACGTCGTTCGGCCCCGCGAGGTAACCGGAGGTACGCACGAAGGCGTAGTTCTCCAGGACGTCGAGAATTCCGGCCACCGGCAGGAGAACGTCGTCCTCACGGACCTCCGGCTCCCCGCCACCTTCACCGCGCCCGCGGTTGCGGCGACGATCCCGGAAACGGCGACCGCGGCGGCCGCCCCGGTCGTCGTCGGAGTCCTGACCCCGATTGTCCTGCTGGCGATTGTCCTGGCCCCGGCCGTCCTGCTGACGACCGTCCTGCTGACGACCGTCCTGGCCCCGACCGTCCTGGCCCCGACCGTCCTGCTGGCGGTTGTCCTGGCGATCGCTGCGGTCCTCGCCCTGATCCTGACCACCGCCGGAACGGCCCGAGGAACGACGACGACGGTTGTTGCCACGGCGATTGTCATCACCGGAACCGTCACCGCCCTGCCTACGGGGGCCTCCACGGCTCGGCGCGGAGCCGTTGGTCGAAGTGCCTGCGCCCTCACCGGGCTGCGACTCGGTTTCGCGCGACTTCGGCTCCGGTTTCGTTTTCGCAGCAGGGGCTTCCTGCGCGGTCTCCGCCGCGGGAACCTCCTGTGCAGTCTCTCCGGTGTCCTTCGCAGGGCTTTTCACAGGGCTCTTCGCAGCCGCCTGAGAACGGTTTCCCCCGTCCTGGGCCGACTGTTTCCTGCCCGTGCTGGAGGATCCGGCCCCGCCCTGGCGTTCCTTGATGGCAGCGATCAGATCGCCCTTGCGCAGACCACTGGTGTCGATACCCAATTCCCCAGCGAGTTGGCGCAGCTCGGCAAGCACCATGCCGGACAGACCACCGCGTCGACGTGGAGTGCCATTGCTCTCGCCGTTGGAGGTTCCTGCACTCGACGACTCGGATCCCTGCTGGCCAGCCGAAGAGACGCCATCGGCGATCTCGCTGCTCAACAGATCAGTGTTGCTCACGAATGTCCTTCCTGACCGGATCCGCGCCTCCTACGCGGTCCAGCGGATTTTCCGCCCGCGACAATGGCGAGCGGCCTTGTAGTGCTACCAGCCCTCGTGTCGAAGGAGACTCGACGAGGGCTCACGACACGATCGGCCTCGGCACCGACTGAGGAACCAGCGGCGCCGATGGGTGGAGACACCCGGCTCACGTGCACGTGCTGCTGCTGCCTCACGCCAGGAATCACCATCTCAACAGCCTTTGCCGTGCTGGGGTCGAGTCCGGCTGCCGCACATCCGCGGCAGTCCCGGAAATCCCCGGCGCCTCGCTTGCGGTCATCGATCATCTCCACGGAGGCCATGCGCGACCACGACCGCACAACGCCGGAACTCCCAGCGCGACACCGGACACGGTTCGACGTTCGAGTTCGCCGAAGCGAGCCCCATTGAGTTGCCAACTCCTACCTCGGTCACCGCGATCGAGTACCCGCCAATCCTGATCTTCACCCGTATGGGGGTGGAGTCAATACACAGCGAGGGATGCACCACGGGAATGGATGTCCCGGGTACGGCACCGGCGCTCGTGCGCGCGGTGACTGATTGACCTTGAGGGTAAATGCCGTCCACCGATACGTACAAGCCATACCGGTGAGCCGCCATCTTGCGATGCGGCCTTGGCCCCGACCGCGCCACGCTCGGGGTCTTCTCCTGGCGATACCCGCAGCCTGCCGCAACAGGGCTTACGTGGATTTCCAGTGAGCCGTTTATCGTCACCCCGCAACGCTGGGAAGACGCCCGCCGGAGCAGGAACGAGTTCCGGTAAGCCGGCTTGGTCTTCGCCGACAGGGCAAACCCGCTGGATCAGAGCGTAGCACACAACGCATCGGTGTATGCTGCTTGATCCACTCGAGTTCACTTCAGACCCGAACTCACTGCGGTGTTGAGCCCACTGCAGCGGATCACCTCGAAACCGGTGCCGCCACTGCCGGGCCCGACACTCCCTTTGTACCACCGGAAAAGGCCCGAATGCCCACCGGGTTGCCCGCACACCGCAACCACCTGTGCAAGTCTGCCAGGACGGTCGCTACGACGTGCGGTCGACCCGCACCCCGGTGCGGTCCACCGGAAGTCGGAGCGCCTCGAAGCCGGCGTGCTCGATCCCGGTAGGCAGTTCTCCATCCGGCGGGAATGCGAGCACGGTCGGTCCCGCGCCGGACACGGCAGCCGCAATCCCCGCAGCACGCAGTTTCCGCACCAGTGCGATGGTCTCCGGCCACGCCGGTTCCCGGTAGTCCTGGTGCAGACGGTCGCCGGTCGCCTCGGCAAGCAAGTCGGGGTTCCCTGTCAGCGCATGCACCGCCAGTGCGCAGCGGCTCGCGGCGAACACCGCGTCGCCGTGCGGCACGCTGTCCGGCAACAGCCCTCTCGTCGTGTGCGTGGCCGATTCCACCTGTGGAACAAGGGCGACCGGCCGAATATTCCCATGTGGCTCCAGCCGAGCGGCGCGGAAGCGCTCCCCCTCGTTCCACGCGATCACAAGACCGCCGTGCAGACTCGCCGCCACATTATCGGCGTGCCCCTCATGCGAGGCCGCCAGTTGCAGCGCGCTCGCGGCACAGCCCGGAGAATCCGTCTGCTGTCCGAACAACGCCTCACCCGGCAGCGGACCATCCGGCGATACAACACCGGCCAGCGTGTAACCGGCTGTGATCCCCGCGATGATCGCGGCGGCCGAGGACCCCAGTCCCCTGGAGTGCGGGATGGTGTTGTGGCAGCGCACCCGCAGCGCCGGTGCCGTGGCACCCGATTCGGCAAGAGCCCGGTGCAGCATCCGCACCACCAGATGGCTCTCGTCGATGGGGACCGCACCACTGCCCTGCCCCAGCACCTGCACCCTCGCGGTGCCCGCACGACCGTCGACCACCTCGACATCGACGGTGTCGTACAACGCCAGGGCCATGCCGAGCGTGTCGAAGCCGGAGCCCAGATTCGCCGTGGACGCCGGGACGGTCACCCGGAAGGAGGTAGCTGGTTCGGAGCGAGCGGAACTTTCGTCCCCTCTCGGAGGGTGAAAGTTCCGTTCGCTCCCCGCTGAACTCATGACAGCTCCAGAGCCGTGGCCACCGCGTTGGGATCCACGGGCAACGGTTCGACCTCGACCATGCCCGCCAGTGCGGTGTCGGGGTCCTTGAGGCCGTGTCCGGTGACCGTGCAGACCACCGTCGACCCGCTGGGCAACCGACCGTCCGCGGCAGTATCCAGCAATCCGGCGATGCTCGAGGCCGAGGCGGGCTCGACGAACACGCCTTCCCGGGAGGCCAACAGCCGGTACGCGTCGAGGATCTGCTCATCGGTCACCGCCGAGAACAGGCCGTCCGAGGCCTCCTTGGCCGCCAGCGCGGCCTGCCACGACGCCGGACTCCCGATGCGGATGGCCGTGGCCACCGTCTCGGGCGACGAGACCGGCTCCCCGTGCACGATCGGAGCCGATCCGGCGGCCTGGAAACCGAACATGCGGGGTGTGGCCTCGATGACCCCGTCCGAGGCGTATTCGGCGTAGCCCTTCCAATAGGCGGTGATGTTGCCCGCGTTGCCCACCGGCAGGCAGTGCACGTCCGGCGCGCGGCCGAGCACGTCGCACACCTCGAAGGCGCCGGTCTTCTGCCCCTCGATCCGCACCGGATTGACCGAGTTCACCAGGGTGACCGGATACTCCGCGGAGGTCTTGCGGGCGAGCTCCAGGCAGTCGTCGAAGTTGCCCTGCACCTGCAGGATCTTCGCACCGTGCACCACGGCCTGCGCGAGCTTGCCCATCGCGATCTTGCCCTGGGGCACCAGCACCGCCGAGGTCAGTCCGGCACGCGCGGCGTAAGCGGCGGCCGACGCCGAGGTGTTGCCGGTGGAAGCGCAGATCACGGCCTGGATGCCGCCCGCGACCGCGTGGGTCATCGCCACCGTCATCCCCCGGTCCTTGAACGAACCCGTGGGATTGGCCCCCTCCACCTTCAGATACACCCGGCATCCGGTCAGCTCCGAAAGATGCTGGGCCTCGATCAGGGGAGTGTTGCCCTCGTGCAGGGTCACCACGCGGGCGCCTTCGGGGACTTCCACCCGCTCCCGGTATGCCTCGATCAGGCCGGGCCAACCGGCACCGGAAGCGGGTAATGCCTGGATTCCCGGCGTCACGACTGCTCACCTTCCACCCGCATCACGCTGGCCACGTCGTGCACCGCCGAAAGCTGCGCGACCTCTTCCACTGTGGATTGCAGAGCCGAGTCGAGCGCCGTGTGGGTGACCACGACGAGGCTGGCATCCGCTCCCCGGCCATGCTGGCGCACCACCGAGATACTCACGTCGTGGTCATTGAACATGGCCGCGACCTGCGAGAGCACACCGGGTTTATCGGCCACATCGAGACTGATGTGGTATCGCGTCGGTGTGGCGCCCATCGGCTGCACCGCCAACTGCGCATGTGCCGACTCACGTGGCCCCTTGCCCGCGACCACGATGTTGCGGGCGACCGCGACCAGGTCACCGAGCACTGCGCTGGCCGTCGGTGCACCCCCGGCCCCCTGGCCGTAGAACATGAGCTGGCCCGCCGACTCGGCTTCCACGAATACCGCGTTGAACGCACCGCCGACGCCGGCCAGCGGGTGACTGCGCGGAATCATCGCCGGGTGCACGCGTGCCGAGACGGACTCGTTGCCCTCCTCGTCGAGCACCCGCTCGCAGATCGCCAGCAACTTGACGGTGCGGTCCAGCGCTTTCGCGGCCTCGATATCACCGGCCCCGACCCCGGAAATGCCCTCCCGGTGCACGTCGGTGGCCGTCACCCTGGTGTGGAAAGCCAGCGAGGCCAGGATAGCCGCCTTCGCGGCAGCGTCGAAGCCGTCCACGTCCGCCGTCGGGTCCGCCTCGGCATAGCCGAGTTGTCCGGCCTCCTCCAGCGTCTCGGCGTAACTCGCACCGGTGGAGTCCATCGCCGAGAGGATGTAGTTCGTGGTGCCGTTGACGATGCCCATGACCCGGGTGATCCGGTCACCGGCCAGCGACTCCCGCAGCGGCCGCAGCAGCGGAATCGCACCGGCCACGGACGCCTCGAAGTAGATGTCGGCTCCCGCGGCGTCGGCCGCCGCATACAGCTCCGAACCGTACTCGGCCAGCAATGCCTTGTTCGCCGTCACCACCGACTTGCCCGCTCGCAACGCCTGCAGCAGCAACGACCGGGCGGGTTCGATCCCGCCGATCAGCTCCACGACAAGATCGACATCACCGTTGACCAGCGCCGCAGCGTCGGTGGTCAACAGGTGCTCCGGCACCTCGGGATGCTTGTGCGTGCGGCGTACCGCCACGCCCGTCACCTGGACGGGCGCTCCGATTCGCGCGGCGAACTCCCATGGGCGAGCCTGTAGCAGACTCACCACCTCGGTTCCGACCGTGCCGCATCCCAGTAGCGCCACCCTGATCGGTTCACGATCCTCGATCACTCACACCTCCAGCCGGAGCAGGTCGTCCTCGGTCTCCCTGCGCAGCAGCATCCGCGCCTGCCCGTCCTGCACCGCGACCACGGCGGGCTTGGGCAAGCGGTTGTAATTGCTGGCCATCACGTAGCAGTACGCCCCGGTGGCGGCTACCGCGAGCAGGTCTCCGGGGGCAATATCCTCCGGCATCCAGCAGTCGCGCACCACTACGTCACCGGACTCACAGTGCTTGCCCACGATGCGGGACAGCACACCGGGTTCCTCACCCGAACGGGAGACCAGTCGGCAGTCGTAAGCCGCGTCATACAACGAGGTGCGCACATTGTCGCTCATGCCGCCGTCGATGCTGACGTACCGGCGGGACATTCCACCGTCGAGAGCCACATCCTTGATCGTGCCGACCTCGTAGAGAGTCACCGTCCCCGGCCCGGCGATCGCCCGGCCCGGTTCGACGGCGACGCGCGGCGGCTCGAACCCGGCGTCGGCGCATTCCTTGCGCACGATCTTGTGGAGACGTTCGGCGAGCTCGGAGGCAGGCAGCGGATCGTCCTCGGGCGTGTAGGCGATGCCCTGGCCACCACCGAGGTCCACGGTCGACAGCGAGGACACCGCTTCGGCCCCGTGTTCCGCACGCAGCTCGGCCAGTAACCCGACCACCCGGTGGGCCGCCAGCTCGAAGCCGTCGTCGTCGAAGATCTGCGAACCGATGTGGCTGTGCAGGCCCACCAACTCCAGGGATTCGGCCTTGAGAGCTCGGCGTGCGGCCTCGGCGGCGTCCCCGGCCGCCAGCGAGAAACCGAACTTCTGGTCCTCGTGTGCGGTGGCGATGAACTCGTGGGTGTGTGCCTCCACGCCCACCGTGATCCGGATCATCACCGGCTGGTGGACCCCGCGCTCCCGCGCCACGTGCTCCAGGCGCGTGATCTCGTGGAACGAGTCCAGAACCACGGCTCCGACCCCGGACTCGACCGCCGCCGCGAGTTCGGCGACGGACTTGTTGTTGCCGTGGAAGGCGATCCGCTCGGGCGGGAACCCGGCGCGCAGGGCCACGCGCAGCTCGCCGCCGGTGCAGACGTCCAGGCTCAGCCCCTCCTCGGCAACCCACCGTGCGACTTCGGTGCACAGAAACGCCTTTCCGGCGTAGTGCACCGAGGCGGGGTCGCCGAAGGCCGCGGCGTACTCGGCACAGCGCGCGCGGAAGTCCGCTTCGTCCAGCACGAACAGCGGGGTGCCGTACCGCTCGGCGAGTTCGCGCACGTCGAGACCGGCAAGCCGGGTGACCCCGTCCTCGCCGCGCACGGCATTGTGCGGCCACACCGTCGGGTGCAGCCGCGCGGTCTCCGCCACGGAAGCCGGTGCGGGACCGGGAGTACCGCCGGGCACGACGACGTCGGCGTGCCGTGGGCCTGCGGGATGGGCGCGCATGCTTGCGCCTCCTCCTAAGGGTGTTCGAAAACCTGCTTCGGTGGTTGCTTCAACCGCCGCCCGGCTGTCGGACTTCCGCGTGGGCCAGCACTGCCTTGCAGGCCACACCGGGGAGCGACGAGGGACTTCCACCACTTTTTACATCTGTTCCGGTGCGCTCACGCCGAGCAGGTCGAGGCCGTTGGCCAGAACCTGGCGCGCCGCCTCGCACAGGTGGAGCCGGGCGATCGTCAGCGCACCGGCCCGGTCGTCGCCGGGCTGCAGAACACGACAGGCGTCGTAGAACTTGTGGTAGGCACTGGCCACGTCCTCCAGGTAGCGCGCGACGCGGTGCGGTTCCCGCAGTTCCGCCGCCGCCCGCACCGTGCGCGGGAACTCCCCGAGCGTGCGGATCAGGTCGCCCTCGCGGTCGTGCGTGAGCAGCGACAGGTCCGCATCGGCCACCGCACCCCGATCGATATCGAGTGAGGCGGCATTGCGCTGCAACGACGACAACCGCGCATGTGCGTACTGAACGTAGAACACCGGGTTCTCGTTGGTGCGCTTGCTGATGAGGTCCAGGTCGATATCCACCGGGGAATCCACCGAGGACCGGATCAGCGAGTATCGGGCGGCGTCGACCCCGACTGCATCGACGAGGTCCTCCACCGTCACCACGGTACCCGCTCGCTTGCTCATCCGAACCGGTTTGCCCTCGCTGACCAGGTTCACCATCTGCCCGATGAGCACCTCGACGGCGGACGGGTCGTCGTCGAGGGCCGCGGCAGCCGCCTTCAACCGCGCGATGTATCCGTGATGGTCGGCGCCGAGCATGTACAGGCACAGGTCGAATCCCCGGCTGCGCTTGTCCCGCAGGTAGGCGACGTCGGCGGCGATGTAGGCGGTGTCGCCGTCGCTTTTGATGAGTACCCGGTCCTTGTCGTCGCCGTACTCGGAGGAGGGCAACCACCAGGCGCCCTCGGCGTAGTACAGGTTGCCGGATTCCTTGAGCGTGTCCAGGGCCCGCGTCACCGCCCCGGAGGTGTGCAGCGAGTCCTCGTGGAAGAACACGTCGAAGTCGGTGCCGAACTCGTGCAGGCTGCGCTTGATCTCGTCGAACATCAGACCGACCCCGGTGCGCCGGAACACTTCGTGCCGCTCGTCGGGGGGCAGGTCCAGCACCTGCGGCTCGCCGCGCACGACCTCGGCGGCGATATCGTCGATGTAGGAACCGCCGTATCCGTCCTCCGGTGCCTGCTCGCCTCGCGCCGAGGCGATCAGGGAGCGCACGAAACGATCGATCTGCGCGCCCGCGTCGTTGAAGTAGTACTCGCGGGTGACCTCGGCACCCTGCGCTGCCAGGACCCTGCCGAGCGCGTCACCGACGGCGGCCCAGCGAGTCCCGCCGAGGTGAATGGGCCCGGTCGGGTTGGCCGAGACGAATTCGAGGTTGATGCGCCTGCCCCGGTAGAGCTCGCCGCTGCCGAAGACGTCGGCCTGGCCGAGCACCTGGCGCACGATCTCGCCCTGGGCGTCGGCGGCCAACCGCAGGTTCAAGAATCCCGGGCCCGCGACCTCCACGGAGGCGATGGAGCTCTCCGAGGTCAGGGCCTCGGCCAACCAGCCTGCCAGTTCCCGGGGGGGCACACCGGCTTTCTTGGCCACCTGCATGGCGACGTTGGTCGCGTAATCGCCGTGCTCCGGATTGCGAGGTCGCTCGACCGTCACGGTCTCCGGGAGCACCGAGGTGTCGAGCCCTCGGGCGTCGAGGACCTGCACGGCGGTATTGCGAACCAGTTCTGCGAGCGCGGCGGGAGTCACCTGATGCAGTCTAAGGAAACGTCACTGCTGTTCAGCCAACGGGTTGACAACTCGGGCCGGGACACGGGCCGCGCTCTCACCAGGTGAGATTGTGACAGCGGCCCGCGCTCTCCGTGGGCTCGACCTGCAGCGTGGCGTGGTCGATGCGATAGCGCTCGGACAGCAGGCGTTGGGCAGCAACCAGCACGTCGCCGTGGTCGGCATCGGATCTGGTGGTCAGATGCGCGGAGGCCACCTCCATGCCGGAGGTCAGCGTCCACACATGCAGGTCGTGCACGTCGGTCACCGCGGGCAGGTCGGTCAGTTCCGCGCGGAGCTCGTGGACATCCATCCCCTCCGGAGCTTGCTGCACCAGAATGCGCAGTGCCTGCCTGGCCAGTTTGAAGGTACGCGGGAGCACGAACAGCCCCACGGCGATGGCCACGACGGGGTCGGCGAGATACCAGCCGAACGCCCAGGTCAGCACACCACCGAGGAGCACACCGACCGAACCCACCGCATCGGCGAGCACTTCCAGGTAGGCGCCGCGCACGTTCAGGCTCTCACCTGCTCCCCCGCGCAGCAGGACGAACACCGCCAGGTTCGCCACCAGCCCCGCCGCCGCGGTCGCCATCATCGGCACACCGGCGACTTCGGGCGGGTTCCGGAAGCGCCCGACCGCCTCGTACACGATGTATCCGGCGACCCCGGTCAGCAGTACGGCGTTGGCCAGGGCCGCCAGCACCTCGATCCGGTAGAGGCCGAAGGTGCTTTTGCCCGCGGCAGGGCGCCGTGCGGCCGTGATGGCCGCGAGTGCCATCCCGACACCGAGGACGTCGGTGAGCATGTGTCCCGCATCGGACAACAGCGCCAGCGAGGAGGTCAGGAAACCCACAACGGCTTCGAGCACGAAGAACGCCAGCAGGATCACCAGGGACACGGCAAGCCGCCGAATGTAGTGCCCCGACGCGCTCGTGGCTGTCTCCCCGGGCCCGCCGTGGCCGTGACCGTGGCCCACTTCCACACCTCCAGTCGTCCGTTTCAGATATATAGTGACATATGCATAAGTCGTTCGCAGTCGGCGTCACGCGTCGTTCGACCAGCCTTCATCCGGCACCGGGATACCCCTTTCACGTCGTCGGCGACGGTGCGCTAGGCTGTGTCCCGTCGCCATGACGAGCCCTCGTAGCTCAGCGGATAGAGCACCGCCCTCCGGAGGCGGGTGTCGCAGGTTCGAGTCCTGCCGAGGGCACCCAGGTCAGAAGCCATGTGTCCCATCCCGAGATCACTTCTGGGGCACATTTGGGGCACGTACGGCCAAGTCCATCCGGTCGGCGATGCCGTTGAGCCGGTCCGGGAACAGGTGGCCGTAGAGATCCAGCGTCATCGTGGCGGTCTTGTGCCCGAGCATCTGTTGAACGATCTTCACGTCCGCCCGGAGGCGATCGCTGCCGTACCTGTGGCTACCGGGGATCGCGGGGCGATCCGCGCTCCCCGCAGCCTTGCCCCAACACGTCGCCGGTCACCTCGTGCGCGAAAGACCCGAGGAGCATCAGCACGAACAGCAAGTCCCCGGGACGACCGGCCCACCGGCACAACTCGATCAAGTTCCATCGGTTTCCGTAGAGGTCAGGAATCTCACCGATGTGCGCCGCGCCGGTGTGCGGGTGGTCCTCGTCTCGTGGCGTGGCAGCTCAGGTGGTACGGGCCAGTCGCCACACGTTGTCCACCCGTGTGCCGGGCTTGCCGTCGGGCGATGGCGAGGGTCGTTCCACAGCCTCCAGAGTCCCCACCCGCCAGGTGTTCTGCAGCGCAAGCATCGCAAGCAAGCCCTGGAGCGTGGGGAAGACGGCATCGAACGGGTACTCGTGTTCCTCCATCCAGGAGGGCCATCCAGCGTGCATGACGACGAGGAGGGTGCCACCCGGCGCGACCGCTTCGGCGGCCCGTTTGAGCACGCCGTCCTGGTCCAGTGCGACAGGTGACTGAAGGAACTGAGCGCTGACCAGATCGAAGCTTCCCTCGGGGAAGGTCATTCCGAGTTCGTGCTGCTCGAACGCCGTCTGCTCAGCGAGACCAGCCTCCGCAGCATGGGTCGCCGCCCGCCCCAGCGCTGTGGCGGAGATGTCCACGCCGGTCACCCGCCATCCGTGCGAGGCCAGCCATAGGACGTCACCACCCTCACCACAGCCCAGGTCCAGAGCATTGCCTGGCTCCAGGGCGCTGATCTCACGCACGAGCAGTGGGTTCGGGTCCCCGCTCCAGATGCGTTCGTCGGCGCGGTAGCGCTCTTCCCAGAACTGCCTCGGGGCACTGGGCTGTGGTGTCGACATCGAGACTCCTCCGGGACGACTGCGCGGTGCCTGCGGCACCTGGGGTCAGGGTTGCCAAACAGGAAGAAGCACGTCAAACGTGCTTGCCAATTCGGCAACAAGTGAGCGCAGGACCGGATCGCCGGTATCCCGGCTCGGGCGTGCCCGGAGATACCGTGCGTGCTGCGCGGCCGACCCGGGCCTGGAGAATGCCGGTTTCCGATACTCCGTGCCGAGCGAGTTCCGTGCCCACTCACCGGGTGTCCGCAGGCCCGGCGTATGCGGCGCCGTGCAACCTCTCCCGGCTCGATTCCGTCCTTCCCACAGCACCGGTGATCACCAAGCCGGCGCATCCGGAGGTGTCCTCCGAGCGCGGCATCCGGAGCACCGACTTTCAACAGAATTGCCATTCGGCCCGCAGAACCACCCCGCCCGAGCAATACGGGAAATACGGTAAACAAACTCGCCGATCGCCACACGGCCTTCTGAACCCACTTTCCACTTCGCTGACCTGCACAGAAATATTCGCGCAGCACGGTGCTGGTCCGAATGGAGTCTTTTTTCTCGCCGCGCGACTTCCTACCGTTTTCCAACAGAACGGCGGAAATCGACCGACGCAGTCCCGAGAGAAAAGACAAACCGGCCGGAAGTGTCCGTGCACTGCCCCAGCACACCGGTTTCCGCACGTTCGACGCGACACTCGGCCCGAGTTTTTTTCCGTAACCTCCCCGCGTTTTTTCGAGCATCACCGATCCCACTGCGCGGGTGCTCACTGCATACGGATCAGGAGAGAAAACATGAGCCGGAAACGAACGATGCGATTAACCGGTGCGGTTCTGCTCGCCACCGGAACGATCACGGCATTGGCCACGCCGTCGATGGCGAATCCCCAGGCCGACGAATCGAAATCCCCCGAACCGCTTGCCGCCACCGAGATGTCCGAGGCGATGCAGCGGGATCTGGACCTGACCGCCGAACAGGCTCGCACCCGACTGGCCCAGGAAAGCAAGGCCAGAAAAGTCGAGGACACATTACGGAAGTCCTTGGGCAGCTCGTTCGGCGGGGCATTCTTCGATGCCGATCGCGGCAAACTCGTCGTCGGCACGACCGATGCCTCGGAGAAATCGGCTGTCCGCTCCGCCGGAGCGGTCCCCAAGGTGGTGGCCAACAGTACGAAGGAACTGAATGCCACCAAGGCCGAACTGGACCGGATGGAGACATCGGCTCCCGACAGCGTCACCGGCTGGTACGTGGACACCCGGTCGAACAGCGTCGTGGTGACCCTCGACACGACGAAGCGCAGCGCCGAAGCCAACAAGTTCCTGGCGCGAGCCCGTTCCGCCGGTGACTCGGTACGTGTCGAGAAGGTCAGCAAGTCCCCACGTACCCTGGCCAATCTCATCGGCGGCGATGCCTACTACATGGGCAGCGGCGGGCGCTGCTCGGTCGGCTTCCCGCTCCGCAGCGGAGGCATGGTCACTGCGGGGCACTGCGGCGACGTAGGCACCTCCGCATCCGGCCACAACCGGGAGCACATGGGTTACTTCCAGGGATCGTCGTTCCCCGGCAACGACTACGCCTGGGTCTCGGCCAACTCCAACTGGACCTCGAAGCCGTGGGTGAACATGTACGACGGCTACGCCCGTGCCGTGGCCGGATCCCAGGAGGCGCCGGTCGGTTCCTCGGTCTGCCGATCGGGCTCCACCACCGGCTGGCACTGCGGTGTCATCGAGGCCAAGAACCAGACCGTGCGGTATTCCCAGGGATCCGTCTACGGTCTGACCCGCACCGATGTCTGCGCCGAGCCCGGTGACTCCGGTGGTTCGTTCATCAGCGGTAACCAGGCGCAGGGCATGACCTCGGGTGGCTCGGGTAACTGCACCTACGGCGGGACGACGTACTTCCAGCCGGTCAACGAGGTCCTGAACCGCTACGGCCTGCAACTGGCCACCAACTGATCCTTCCCCTGTCTCGGCCTGCCCCTGGCGAGTGACCACCGATCACTCGCCAGGGGCGACCTCGTGTCTCACCGCGCCGCGGCGGCCTGCAGAATCCTGCCGACACTCCGGTGAGCACACTGCTCTATCGGACAATTCCTGTGAAAGGAGCCGCAAAAATCTTCAGCGCGTCGTGAGATCGGCGGCTTCCGCCCCGCGGCCGTCGACACCGGCTTCGGTCGCGACCACCGGATTTCCGCCGATGTCCACCGGCCCCGGCGGTACGGGGGTGGCCGTCGGCAACCACCTCCGGGCGGCCCGCCACGCCTCCTCGATGAGGGCACCGGAATGCGCGAAGGAGTACGGCGAGAGCCCGTGGATCGATGGAGCGGGAAGCACGTGGAGCTCACACCGCGTGGAGTTGAGCTGCATGTCGAGCCGGGCGGCGGAGGCCATGGCCGCGCCCAGCGCATCACCGTTGAGACCGCTGATCGACTTCGGAGGTTTCTTCGGTGGCGGCAGTGTCGCGATCGAACCGACACCGCGCTCGGGCTCGACGGGTTCGAATGGTTCGGTCCCCCCGCAAGGCAGCACGTAAACCCGGTCGGCGCCCTGTTCCACCGCACGGCTGATCGGCATGAAAGCGGCAGGCCCACCGTCCACAAGCCACCGATCATCGATCCGGACCGGAGGAAACATGCCCGGAATCGAGCACGAGGCGATCAGCGCGGGCAGCACCGGACCGTGCTCGAAATACACGCCGTCACCGCTGTTGATGTCCGTGGCGGTGATGGTCAGCGGGATCCGCGCGTGCTCGATCCGCCGGTACGGCAGGGTGCGATGCACCCAGCGAGCCAGCCCGTGGCTGCTCATCAAGCTGTTGGACAGACCGAGTTTGCCCGCGAGAATGCGTACGGGCTGAATGGGAAACACGTCACGGCGCCGCATCGAGTTCCACAGCTCCCGGAGCTTCTCGGCGCCCCGGCTGGAGGGATCGCCTGCCAGCCAGGCAGCGTTGAGGGAACCGGCCGAGGTACCGAGGACCATCTCCGGCTCGATACCGGCCTCGAACAGCGCCGTCACCAGCCCGGCCTGAATCGCTCCGAAGGTGGATCCGCCCGGCAACACCCACGCCGTCCGCATCCGTGTCCCCTCTCTGCGCGCCTGCCACACCACCAAAATAGCGGTGGACCTTCGACAATGCCGGAACGGTCGAGACCGTTCGGAGCCATCTCCCCTCGGCAGGCGACTACTCAGCTTTCCCCGGGATCGCCCCGGCGCCGCTGCCGTTTGATCTCACCCCGGCGCTTCTTGTGCTCGAGACGGCGCCGCTGGACCCCTTTGCTCGGTTTGGTGGGGCGACGGGTGGGCGGTGGCTGCGCGACGGCCTCGGCCAGTACTGCGGCCAGGCGCTCGCGCGCATCCCTGCGGTTGGCCAGCTGACTGCGATGCCGGGACGCGGCGACGGTGAGCACACCATCGCTGAGCCGATGGTGCAGCCGGGCCAGCGCGCGCTGCCGAGCCTGCTCGGTCAGTGACGGCGAGTTTCCGAGGTCGAACGACAGTTCCACCCGCGAATCGGTGGTGTTGACGCCCTGCCCGCCAGGACCGGACGAACGCGAGAAACGCTCGCTCAGTTCCGCCGACGGTATGAACAGCCGCCGCGTAATGCGCAAGTCCTCGGTCACGTCCCCAGGATGCCGCATGACACTGCAAGAGCCGAACCGGTTTTCGCGCCGAACGCTGCCCCGACCGAATCGCTGACGACCGGACCACCGGCAATCGCTGTGCCGGACACAGCCACCTCTTCAGGAGCGACTCGCCAGTAGTGCGGCGAGCTCTCCCCTGCTGATCCCGAGCCGGGCGGCCTCGGCAAGCAACTCGTCCGCGAGGCTGTAGAGGCGTGCGCGGTCGGCATCCCCGCGCACGATGGCCCCGCGTCCGCGCCGTAGCTCGACGAGCTCTTCGGCGGACAACTGTCGGTAGGCACGGAGAACCGTGTTGATGTTGACGTCGAACTGGCTCGCCAGCTCTCGCGCGGTGGGCAGCCGGGTCCCTGGTTCGAGCTCCCCGTCGCAGACGGCACGGCGTACTGCAGCGGCGATCCGCTCGTGCAGTGGGCCGGGTTCGGCCGAATCGAGGCGCAGCATGGTGCTTCACACAGTAGCATGAAAGTAATAGTATTACTAGCACAACTAGCTTATAAGGAGGCATCATGAGCGAGCAGGTCATCGCGATGGTCTTCGCCGGCTTTGCGGTCGTGGCAACGCTCGTGAGCTGGGTGTTCTACATCGTGGCCGGTAAGTCCTTGTGGGACATGCGGAAGTTTTTCCGGGGTTCCCCCGGCGATCACGGAAGGCCCCTTCGGGGCCGGAGACACACGCAGGGACCTTCCCCGGAGGAACGGCACTGAGCGCCGTCCGTTTCGGCAACCATGTCCCTCTCGGAGCGAAAAAAATGCAGTTTCGCGCGAAACTGCATTTTTTGCAGGAACCGGGCCTCGACCGAAGGCGTGTCGATCAGCGCCAGGATTCGGCGCCTCCGGGCACCGGGGCGTTCGGGTCGTAGGGCGAGCGCGTGAAGATGAACGTGTTGAGATCCAGGTGGTTCGGCGTTCCGTCCGCGGCCCGACCGACACGCAGCCACTCACCCCGGTGATATCCGTCCAGGCCGGTCCAGGTGCCATCGGCGTTCGGTCGAAACCGTGACGCCCTGCCCTTGCCCTGCCACGGCACGAGATCGAGCATCCCGTCCGGCAGAATGCGCACCACATGCGCCGTCGGTCCCCAGTACCAGAGCCCGGTCAGTTCCAGCAGCGCCGGATCGACCGGAGCGGGCTGCCACGGCTCCGGAACCCGCGGCTCGTGCTCCTCCAGAATGTCCAGCAGATCCACGGCCAAGGCTCCGCTCGGCCCGGCGGTCGCATTGGCCAGAAACACCGCACCGGTGTTCTCGTCGGGGTCGACCAGGAGATTCGCCAGGAATCCCGGCATCGAGCCACTGTGCCCGGCAAGCCTGCGCCCGCGATGTCGCTGCAACTGGAGACCGAGTCCGATACCCGCCGTCCACGTGCCTGCGTCGTCCACAGTGGTCGGAGTGCGCATCTCCATGACCGTGTCGGGATGCAGGACCTCCCCGGTGTCCCCGCCGAGGAAGTTCATCCAGCGCGCCATGTCATCCACCGTGGACCACAGTTGCCCGGCGGGCGCCATCGCTTTCGCGTCCTCTGTGGGCTCTTCCTGCACGAGATCGGCCCACGGATGCACCGCCCAGCCACGCGCGTACGGAGCAACCGGATGCGTCGTGGTGCGCCGCATTCCGAGCGGATCGAGGATCTCGCGCTGCAACGCCTCCGTCCAGTCCGCACCACGATGCCGTGCCACGAGTTCGCCCAGCAGGCCGAAGCCGACATTGGAGTAGTGGAAAACCTGTTGCGGATACGGCCGCATCGCATCCTTGTCGATCTCGTCGAGAAACGTCTCGCTGTCCACGCCGGGTGTCCGTTCCCACCACGCGCTGTTCGGCTCCGCCGTCAGCCCGCTGTTATGGGCGAGCAGTTGCCAGATCGGACGCTCCCCCACCGAGGTGCCCGGCACGTGGTCCTCGACACGGTCGGCCAGGTCGAGCCGCCCCTCATCGCGCAACCGCATGACCAGCACCGCGACGAATGTCTTGGTGATCGAACCGATCCGGTACTGCGTGTCGGCGGTCGCGGGTTCTCCTCCGACCCAACCGCGCGTATCCACCCAGATCGTCTCGCCGTCCCGGACCAACCCCGCGATGAGCGACGGCGCTCGGCCATCCCGCTGTTCTCGGGCCAACCGCCGGAGCAGGGCGCGTTCGGTCGTGGGCAACAAGCTTGTCAACATGCGCTCATGCTTTCGCGAGCCATCGAGGTCGGCAAGAGGAATCCGGAAGGCGTCGAGAAGCTGCTGCGAGCGACCCTCGAATCGGTGCCTGCCGAGCGGCTGTGGGGCAACCCCGACTGCGGGCTGAAGACTCGTGATCACGCCGAGATCGACTTCGCACTGCGCAACATGGTCACCTCGGCGATACGGATGCGGAACTCCCTGCAGTGATCCCCGGCTGGCGGCCGCCCCACCACGCCGCGAACACAACCGCACCGGATCGGTGCCCCACCACCACCCGGACGGAACCTGCCTGCCGACCCCGTTTGACAGGATGCCCGCATGGACACCGAGTACGACCGAGTGGATGTTCGCGGCGTGGTCGGCTTCGTGCTGGTCGCCTACCTGCCCGCGTGGCTGTTGACGCTGCCGATGTGGCTGACCGGACAAGGCCTGTCCTGGGCATGGTCCCCGGTTGTGCTGGTCGCCATGATGTTCATGCCCGCGGTGGCGACGTTCGTGACCAACCGGTGGATCAGTCCGCGCCGAAGGATGCTGCGCGAGACGGGAATCACCAATCGGGGCGGCATCGCGGCATGGTGGCGCTACGCACTGCTCGGGTGGTTCGCTCCACCGCTGGTGATGATGCTCGCACTCGTGGTCGGCTACGCCCTCGGCGTCTACCAGGCCGACTGGGGTGACTTCTCCGGTCTGTCCGACCGGTTGCGGTTCTCCCCAACCGATCAGCAGGGAATGCAGGCGAGCACGGCCCTTCCGCTTCTCGCCGTACAGACGTTCCTGCTGGGGTGGCTCAATGTGATCTCGGCGTTCGGCGAGGAATGGGGGTGGCGCGGGTACCTGACACGGGCGCTCCTGCCACTGGGGCAACCGGGCGCGTTTCTGGTAACCGGCGTGCTCTGGGGGTTGTGGCACGCTCCGCTCCTCGTGCTCGGCTACAACTACCCCACCGCACCGGTGGTCGTGGCGTTCATCATGATGATCTGCTTCTGCACGCTGACAGGCACCTTGCTCGGCTGGTTACGCCTGGCCTCCCGCAGCGTGTGGCCCGCGGTGATCGGCCACGGCTTCCTCAACGCCTCGGCCACGCTGCCGATGGTGTTCAGCGCTGCGGACCAACCGGTCCCCAACGTCTCGGTGGGCCTACTGGGCTGGTCCGGCTGGATCGTGCTGGTCCTGCTGATTCTCGTGCTGATCGCCCTGCACAAGCTTCCCGTGCCGAATCCGGTCCCCCGGGAACCCGGCCTGACCAAGGGCAGGCTCAGCCGCCCGAGAACCTGACCGATCCCGCGCACATCTACGGGCTTCGTGGCGCGGCGGACAGTGGCACCGCGGGCAGTCCTTCGTGAATCTCGGTCATCGCGTTGAACCAGGTACGCCCGGGAACCGTGCCGCCGTAGATGTTGCCGCCACCACCGCACAGGTACGGCGGGTTACCGGGGCCCACCACGCAGATGCCTTGCGGATTGCTGCCGCTGGCATAGGTCAGCACCGCTCCGGCCATCTGCGGGGTCGCCCCCACGAAGGCAGCGGACTGGTGCCGCTGGGTCGTACCGGTCTTGGCCGCCAACGGCCGGTCCCACCCGGCTGCCTGCGCCGCAGCATGGGACGTCCCGCCCGGCAGGTGGTCCTTGCTCATACCCTTCGCCAGTGCTTCCGCGATCCGCGGGGAGATCACCTGCTCACACGCCTTCTGCTTGACCGGCACGCGATTGCCGTTGCGGTCGGTGACGGACTCGACCGGTGTCGGCGGGCACCACAGACCGTCACTCATGATCGTGGCCATGACGTTGGACAGCTCCAGCACGCTCACCGAGGACACGCCGAGCGTGAACGAGCCCGAATTGTTCCGCTTGATGGTTTGCGCCTCGGACAACTCGCCCTTCTGCAGCGACTTCCCGTGGGAGTCCACCTTGGTCATGCTGCGGCGCATTCCGAGCTTGGTGGCCATGTCCACGACATTGCTCAGGCCGACCTTCTCCTCCAGCATGACGAATGCCGTGTTCGGCGAGGTCGCCAGCGCCTCTTGCAGCGTCCGGGGGCCCGGCGCCACGCCCGCCGCGTTGTGGACCGTGTAACCGCTGCCGCCGGGACCGTACACCGGGGACGTGTAGGACGGCGGCGTCGGTATCACGTCGTGGATGCTCATGCCCTGCTGGAGCGCCGCCGCAGCGGTGAAGATCTTGAACACCGAGCCGGCGCCGAAGGGCTGCACCTTGCTGACGATGTCCCGGGCTTTCTGTCCTTTGCTCAGGTCGTTGCCGTAATCCTTGTTGGCGACCAGTGCCCGCACCTTGTGTTTCTTCGTGCCGGGCTCCACGACGGCCATCGCGTTGGAGATGCCCTTGGTCAGGGTCGGCACCTGGGCCTCGGCGGCGGCCTTGGCCGCCTCGGTGGCCTTGCGGTCCATCGTGGTGCGGATGGTGTAGCCGCCGGTGTTCAATTGCTTCTCGGTGAAACCGGCCCGCTCGAGGTAGCTCTTCAGGTACTCGCAGAAGAACCCGTCGGTGGTGCCGTCACCGATGCTCACGCAGCCGTTCGGCGGGCGGCCCAGCGGCGAGATGATCCCCAACGGCTTTTTCTTCGCCCGCTTGGCATCCTCCTGGGTGATCCGGATCCGGTTGCCCGGATTGGCCATGCGGTCGATGACCAGGTTGCGGCGATGCAAGGCATCCTGTGGGTGCGTATTGGGGTTGAGCGCTCCCGGCGCATTGACGATCGCAGCCAGCAACGCCGACTGCGCGATGGTCAGCTTGTCCGGGGTGGTGCCGAAGTAGGTCTGCGCGGCTGCCCCCACGCCGAACGTCTGGTTACCGAAGGGCACCACGTTGAGGTATCCGGTGAGGATCTCCTCCTTGGTCATGGTGCGTTCCAGTCCGACGGCGATCCTGGCCTCGCGCAGCTTGCGCGCGATGGTGGTCTCCTTCGCGTCCTGCGCCTCCACCGCGTTGTCGGCCGCCACGTGAACGAGGTAGTTCTTCACGTACTGCTGGGTGATCGTGGAGGCGCCCTCCTTGACCGTGCCGCTGGCGATGTTCGTGGCCAGCGCACGCATGGTGCCCTGCCAGTCCACCCCGTGGTGCTGCCAGAAACGCTTGTCCTCGATCGCGGTGATCGCGGCCTTCATCGTGTCGGAAATCTCATCGGCCGGTGTCGGGATCCGGTAGTCCTCGAAGAAGTAAGCCAGCGGATCGCCGTTGCGGTCGGTGACCTTGGTCATCAACGGCATCCGCTGCTTTTCCAGCGAGTCGGACATCCGCGACATCGCAGTGGTGGTCCGGTTGACGAAAGCGCCTGCGCCGACGGCCATCGGCAACATCAGGCTGGCCACCAGCACACCCGTCAGGACGCATAATCCGAACAGCTTCACAAGCACGCCGCCGCGCACATCAGCCCCAATCCCCGTGGCTCATCCACTTGGCACTCGCCGATCGAGGGACACCCTATCGAGGCATGCCTCCCCCGAATGGATCCAGGGTGCGGTGGCGAATCCTCGCGGCTCCGAGCGGCGTGTCGATTTTCGACCACCACGTCCGAGGCCGCCGGAGCCGACCGGGCAGGCGTCAGCAGCGCTGCCGCTCGGCTTCGTTCAGTTCCCTGAGGTACCGGTTGTAGGCAGCCAGCTCCGGGTCCTCATCCGCGTCCACCGGAGGTGCGGGCGGGGGCACCGGAGAACGCTTCCGGCTCCGTGACGGCTCCTCGGACGGGTCGGCGCTGTCGGCCTCGGGGTCGGGGAGCGCTGTCGTTCCGTCCTCGGAGACGGGAATATCCGGTTGCTCCTCCGCGGCCCGCTGCAGGTCCATGCGCGCCACCTGGTACCAGAGAAACAACGCGAACGCGCCGAACAGCGGCCACTGCAGGGCATAGCCGAGATTGCGGAAGCTGCCACCCGCCTCCTGCGCACTTTCCCACTGCCACCACCCCAACCAGAGCGAGGCAGCGAAGGCCGCGAGGAACACCAGGTGCAGCAGCACCCAGCCCGGAGTCAGCAGACGACGCTTCACACCCCTATCCTAAGGGCTTGCTCCGGTACGGGCTTTCGCACGGGTGCTTGACCTGAGCAGGGCAAACGGGACGCTGCAGAGGACGAGTACGGCCGCGAGGGAGAAGGTCGCCGGGTAGTCCACGACACCGATCAGCACGCCGAAGCCGGTCGCACCGATGCCGTTGCCCGCGTCGTAGGCGACGTTCCACGCGGTACTCGCCGGGCCGGATCGGGCCCGTTCGAACATGAGCACCAGGGTCGCGTTCTGCACCGCACCGAAACCGCCACCGAGCACCAGTGCCCCGGGAACCGCGACAATGGCCGGTCCGGCAGCGGCCACGGCGACAGCCGCCATCCCGAGCACCGCCATCAGGACCGAGGGCAGCAGGACGGCCTGCGAGCCGAACCGGTCTCCCACCTGCCCGGCCAGCCACCGACAACCCGTCGTGGCCATCCCGAAGGCCAGCAGGGCCACCGGCGCGATCGAGGACACGACCGCCAGGGGGAGAAAGGCGATGACACCGCCTGCAACGATCGACACGGCCGTCATCACCAGCCATGGCGGCAGCAGGCCGACCGGGAAGTTCCGGCCCCGGCCCGTCTCGGGATGGTCGGTGCCGTCCCGGGCCACCTCGTCCCGGGCAACCCCGTCTCGGGCAGCATGGTTCCGGGCGGGGGCGATTCCGGCGACGGCGATGGCCGCCGCGATGGGCAGCACCCCGGCGATCCAGAACAGCGGGACGAATCCCATGTGCTCGGCCAGCCACACCCCCACCGGCAGGAGTATCGCGTTGGGCAGACCGACCGCGAGGCCGTAGAGCCCGGCCGCCCGGCCACGCTGTGGCGCGGGCACGAGTTCGGCCACCAGTGCACTGCCGGTCACGGTCAAAAGCCCGAACCCGACACCGCGCAAGCCCGATACCGCCAACAGTGCCCACAATTCGGCCGCCAGGGCGAACAGCGGAGCGGGTACACCGATCAGGAACGTGCCCAGTCCCAGTGCCAGCCGATGATCAAACCGCCGCAGCAGCCACGGCATCCCCAGTTGGGTCAGGACTGTGACCAGCATGAATACGCCGGTGGTCGCCCCCGCCGCGACCTCACTCGTACCCGCCTCGACCGCCCACAGCGGAACGACCGGCAGCAGCAGCACAAAACCCGAGAACGCGCCCAGAGTCGCCACCAGCAACATCAGGAAGGAACGGCTGCGCAGGGCCGGAGCCTCGTCATCGAGGGAACGCGCCCCGAGGGAACGTGACTCGGCTCGAAACCGCATCTGCCCCTCCGCGAAAGGCGCCTCTGGTGTGTCCGGCTCAGCCGGAACCGGACTTGCGACGATGTGCCGCGAAAAAGGCGGCACCCCAGGGGGATCGGGGTGCCGCCGCTACGCGAGTGTAGTTGTCCTCCACCGCCGCCTCACCCACCGGGCAGCACGTGGTTTTCACGTCGAAAGCCGGGCGTGCCCGTTGATCATTCGCTCAGGTCATCGAGCATCCGCTGGGCTTCGGACAGTTCCTGCTGAAGTTGCTCGACCCGGGCACGCTGATGCTCCCGTGCTGCTTCGAGCAACGGCTCGACCGCTTGGGCGACATCCTCGTGCAGTGCCTTCGCGGCATGGGCGACCGCGGAGGCGGGAACAACCATGGGGCGAAGGACTCGCTTCTTCCCGTTGCTGACCTCGACGCTCCACTGGCCATCCGAACCCGCCGTCAGGGTCACGCTCGCCCCGGCCGGCTGGCGCGGCTTCCGGCGTGCGGCCGTATCGGTGCGAGCCGCTCCTGTCGAGGCCGACGACGTCGTCGACGTGCCTTTCGAGGAATTCGGCTTCGCCGGACCGTCCGCGACGGACTCGGTGGTCTCCGGCCGACTCGCCGATTCCGTCGCAGCGGCCTTGGCGGTCGGCTTGTCGCCACTGCCGGATTTCGCCGTACTGCCGGACTTGCCCGCACCGCCGGACTTCGCAGCCCCGGACTTCGCCGCGGCCCCCGTATCCTTGCTCCGGCGCGCGGGCTTGACGACCGTCACCTCTCCGGCCGAGAACGACAACACGTCCTTCGATCCCGCCGGACGAACCTGGATGAAGTCACCCTCCGCAGGCTCGTCCAGGGCGGTCACCTTCCCGGAGCGGCCCTCCTGGACCCCCACCGCCGAGGACGTGAACCACACCGTGGGCGTGCCCCCCGCAGCCAGTTCCTCGCGGAGACCGCGAACCTCATCGGACGAAAGTGCACGGGTCTGAGACATCGATATCCCTGCTCCGACAGCAGGATCCCACCATGCCGGGGCAGGGCCCAGCCGACGTCCGGAGTTCGACCCCGTGAAGCTTCCGGCCACGCGGGATTTTTCAACCGCCTGGGGATTCGGTGTACGACTCCGGCTGCGTGGAATCCCGGCTGCGTAGGATTCCGGCTATACAGAATCCGACTGCGTAGCCCCGGCTGTGTAGGACGCCGCATCCGGCGTGGTGGGATCCGTGGTGGCAATGACACGCACAGCGTATCGAACGCCCGTGCGAACCCTCAACGACGCCCGGCGGTCCGGATCTCGTAGTCGGCCGGGTCGAGCTTACGCGTACGTCGCCAGTAGTTCCACGTGAACCCGGGCCACACCGTCCGGTTCACTCCGTTGGCGTCCAGATACCAACTCCGGCAGCCACCCGTCGACCACACCGACTCGGTGAGCTCCGACTGAATCTCCGCGTTGAACTCGTCCTGCACCGACTGCCGCACGTCGACCTGGTCGATCCTGCCCGCCAGCATCGGGCGCAGCACGCTGAGCACATAGTTGACCTGTGACTCGATCATGAACACCACGGAGTTGTGCCCCAGGCCGGTGTTCGGACCCAGCAGGAAGAACAGATTCGGAAATCCGGAGACCGTGATACCGAGGTGGGCTTCCATGCCGTCGCGCCAGGCGTCCTGTAGTTTTCGTCCACCCCGACCGACGATGGCGAGGTGCTCGAACGCGTCGGTGACGTGGAAGCCGGTACCGAAGATGATGGCATCGACCGGATGCTCCTCGCCGTCGCCGGTGACCACCGACTGCTCCCGCACCTCCGCGACTCCGCTCGTACGGAGGTCCACATTGGACCGGTTGAGCGCGGGGTAGAAATCACTGGAGAGCAGAATTCGCTTGCATCCCATGGAGTAATCCGGCGTCACGGCCTCGGCCACCTGCGGGTCGTGCACCTGCTTGCGGATGAACCGCTTGGCCAGCCACTGCGAGACCCGCTGCAGCCGGGGATTGCGCAGGACGGCGACCGAGCGCAGTTCCAGCGTCCAGTAGATCGCAGCCCGTGCCGCTTTCTGCACCAGCGGAATGCGACGGAAGGCCTTTTGCAGCCCGGCCGGGATCGGCCGGTCCGGTTTCGGCTGGATCCACGGTGGCGTGCGCTGGAACAGGTGCAGATGCCGGACCTTCTTCGCGATCTCGGGAACGAACTGGATCGCGCTGGCGCCGGTACCGACCACGGCCACCCGCTTGCCGCGGAGGTCGTAGTCGTGGTTCCAGTCCGCGGAGTGAAAAGTCTCGCCCCGGAACCGCTCCAGCCCCGGCAGTTCCGGGTAGTGCGGGATGTGCAGTGCGCCCACGCCCGAGACGAGAGCCCTGCCGACATACTCGGTGCCATCGGCGGTGGCGACGTGCCAGGTGCGGTTGTTCTCGTCCCACTCCGCGCCGGTGAACTCCACGCCGTAGTGGATGTGCTCGCGCACGCCGTACTTGTCGGCGCAGTGCTGGAGGTAGTCCTCGATCTCCGCCTGCTCGGCGAACATCCGCGACCAATTCGGGTTCTGTTCGAAGGAGAAGGAGTACATCAGGGAGGGGACGTCACAGGCACACCCCGGATAGGTGTTGTCCCGCCAGGTACCGCCGAGATCCGCGTTCTTCTCCAGCACGAGGAAATCGTGGATGCCCGCCTGTTTCAGCCGGATCGCCGTTCCCAGTCCCGAGAACCCGCTCCCCACGATGACCACGGAGGTCTCGTACCTGCGCTGATCCCGCACCTGTCGCTCCGCCATCGGCAGTACCTCCTCGTTCCCGCGCCACACTGCTTACTTTCCAGTAGCCTACTATCGGTAAGTTGTGTGTAGCCTACTACTGGTAAGTTACGTGCGGTAGGGTCGATTTCGTGGAGGTTGAACAGGCAGACACACGCCAGGGCGACACCGCTTCTCGCAAGCGGCTTCCCAGAGCCGAACGCGAGCGCCAGATCCTCGGAGTCGCCGAGGAGGTATTCGCCACGCGGGGTTACCAGACCGCTTCGATGGACGACATCGCACAGCGTGTCGGCCTGTCCAAACCGATGCTTTACGAGTACTTCGGTTCCAAGGACGGACTGCTGCTGGCCTGCCTCGAACGAGCCAAGCGGGAACTGCTGGAAAGCACCACCGCCGCGGCCGAGAACGCCTCCGGCCCCGAACAGCTCCTGCACGACGGTCTCCTGGCGTTCTTTCGGTTCAGCGAGGAACACCGACAGGCGTGGGCACTGCTGCGCAACGAGTCCGCCATCCCGGGGCTACCGGTCGATTCCGAACTCGAGTCGATCCGCAGTCAGCAGGTCGAGTTCACCGCGGGCATGCTGCGCCGCTCGCTTCCCGAGACGAACGAGGTACGTCTGGAAGCCTTCGCCGAGTCGATCATCGGTGCCTGTGAGCGGCTGGCCATGTGGCGCGAGCACCGCCCGGAGATCACCCCCCGGATGGCCACGGAACACCTGATGGCGCTGATCAGCCCGAGCCTCACTCTCGGCACTTGACATAAGCAGGATCCCCACCCGGTGTTCGTGGCGCATGCCCACAACGCCAAAACCACCCGATCGAGGGTTAACGGCAACCTCGGGCTCAAGATCGCCCTCGTCCGTTCCGATGCGGAGCACGTTGGTCGTTCCAGCCGTCCCCGTCATCTCTCCCCGAACCGACGGAGCCGACAGCCGGTGCGACCTCGCCGTAGACAACAGACCGAGGAGAACTGACCTTGCGCCCTTGGACCACGCGCACGTTGAACGCCGCTGTTGTGGCTGCGGGGTTCGCCGCAGTCGGAACGGGCTCCGCCTCGGCGGCGGACACTGCGACCCCCGGGCTCCCCGACCTCACTCAGGCACCGGACGACATCGGGATCACGGCTCCCCTGCACACCTGCCAGGCCGCCGCAGACCTACCGATGGGCCCCTGCCCGAACGTCACCGTGAAAGCAAGCATCCCGAACGTGTTCAAGCAGGTCGGCGCGGACATCACGACCATGGCCCATGGCGTGGCCGGTGAGCTGCGGGACAGCAGGCAGCCGCTCTCGGCGGGCAACGCCACCCGCGTACTCGGGCACGTCACCGCGGAGACCACGCGTCTGCAGCGGATGACCGACACCCGGCCGACGGTCAGCGCCGAGGTCGAAACCGGAAACACCGCTCGCACCGAATCAGGCGGCAAGCACGCCAAGCTGCTCGACGCCGAAGTCGGGCCGCGCCACTCCGGCCACGAAGGCGTGTCCGCCGCCGACACGGCAGTCGATCTCACGGCCGCGCAGGGCCAAAGCATCGCACCGTTGACGAATTCGGTCGGCACCGTCGTGCCGAGGAGCGTGCAGGACGCCCCACCGCAGGTCTCGGACGGCCGAGTGAACCTGCCGAGGGCCGGCGAGGCCCTGCCTGCTCACCGGAACACCCCGGCCATGGCCGCGCTGGACGACGGTCTCACCGGCGTAGCCGGGAAGACCGGCACGACAGGGCAGACCGGCGTGGCCCGCAGCTCCGGCATGGCGGAACGGGCAAGCGACACCCTCGCAGGCATCGGCACACCCGTCGGCACGCCGAGCGACTCGCTGCCGGTCGTCGGCAGTGTGCCGAATCCGCTGTCGAACCCTCACTCGCTCGGACTCTGAACGGGCTTCGTCAACCGGGTGGGCCCCGGAACCGCACTCCGGGGCCCGCCCGCTCGCTCGACACCGTTCCCGCCTCAGGCGGCCACTGCGGTGACCACCTCGGCGTCCGGTTCACCGGTATCGAAGGCCTCGCCCGCTCGGGCCTTGGCCACGAGTGATTCCGGCGGCTCGAAACGGTCACCGTAGCGAGCGGCGAGTTCCCGCGCACGCTCGACGAAACCGGCCAGACCTCCCGGATAGCCGTTCATGTACTGCACGACTCCGCCGGACCACGCGGGGAAACCGATTCCGAAGATCGACCCGATGTTGACGTCGGGCACCGACTCCACCACTCCCTCGTCGAAGCAGCGAACGGTCTCGAGCGCCTCGATGAACAGCATCCGCTCCTGGAGGTCGGTGAGGTCGACCTCGCCGGGGTCGCGACTACCGGCACCGAAATGCTCCTGCAGGCCCGGCCACAAGCCCGTGCGCTCGCCATCGGCATAGTCGTAGAAACCGGCACCGCTGGAGCGGCCCTTACGGTCGAACTCGTCGACCATTCGATCCAGCACCGGGTCGGCCGGATGCGGTGTCCATTTCCCACCCGCGGCTTCGACGGCCTGCCTCGTTTCTTCCCGGATTTTCCGGGGAAGGGTGAGCGTGAGCTCGTCGTAGAGCTGCAGAACGGGCGCGGGGAAACCGGCCTGCGAGGAAGCCTGCTCGATCGATGCGGGGGCCACTCCTTCGGTCAGCATCGCCACTCCCTCGTTGAGGAAGGTGCCGATGACCCGGCTGGTGAAGAATCCCCGGCTGTCATTGACGACGATCGGCGTCTTGTTGATCTGCCGCACCACGTCGAAGGCCTTTGCCAGCGTCCGGTCGCTGGTCTGCGCACCGCGGATGATCTCCACCAGGGGCATCTTGTCCACCGGTGAGAAGAAGTGCAGGCCGATGAAGTCGTCCCGGCGGCGCACGCCCTCGGCCAGCCCGGTGATCGGCAACGTGGAGGTGTTCGAAGCGATCACCGCGTCCTCGGCGAGTACCCCTTCGGCCTGGGCGTACACCTCGTGTTTGACCGCGGTGTCCTCGAAGACGGCCTCGATCACCAGGTCACACCCGGCGAGCTGGTCGACCCGGTCGGTTGCGGTGATGCGGGCGAGCACGGCGTCGCGCTCCGACTCGCCGGAGCGTCCCCTGGACACGGCCTTGTCGAGCAACTTCTGCGAATAGGACTTGCCCTTCTCGGCCGCTTCCACGGACACGTCCTTGAGCACGACCTGCATGCCCGCCTTGGCGCAGACGTAGGCGATCCCGGCGCCCATCATGCCGCCACCGAGCACGCCCACCTTGCTCGCACTCCATTCCGGCACGCCCTGCGGACGGCTGCCACCGGAATTCACGTGCTGCAGATCGAAGAAGAATGCCTTGCTCATGTTCTTCGACGTCTGTCCACAGAGCAGCTCCAGGAAATAGCGCCCCTCGATGGTCAGAGCGGTGTCGACGTCGACCTGGGCTCCTTCCACGGCCGCGGACATGATGTTGCGCGGCGCGGGCAGCGGGGCGCCCTTGAGCTGTTTGCGCAGGTTCGCGGGAAAGGCGGGCAGGTTGGCGGCGAACTTCGGATCCGACGGCGTGCCACCGGGGATCTTGTAGCCCTTGCGGTCCCACGGCTGGGTGGCCTCCGGATGGGACTTGATCCACTCCTTGGCTTTGCTCAGCAGCTGGTCGGAGTCGGTGACGAGTTCGTCGATGAGGCCGAGTTCGTGTGCCTTGCCGGGCCGCAACCGCTGGCCCTCCAGAAGTACCTGCATCAGCGCATCGGCGATCCCGAGCAGTCGGACCGAGCGGACCACACCACCGGCACCGGGCAGCAGGCCCAACGTGACCTCGGGAAAACCGAAGCGCACGCCGGAGGCGTCGACGGCGATGCGGTGGTGACAGCCGAGCGCGATCTCCAGGCCACCACCGAGTGCGGTCCCGTTCAGTGCTGCGACGACCGGGACACCCAGTGTCTCCAGCCTGCGAAGCTGCTGCTTGGCCGTGTCACTGGTCTCGGCGACCTCGTCCACGTTCTCCGGGCGCGCCCTGATGAGCTCGCGCAGGTCGCCGCCTGCGAAGAAAGTGCTCTTGGCGGAGGTGATGACCACACCGGTGATGTCGTCCTTCTCCGTCTCGAGTCGCCGGAGGGTTTCCTCCATCGAGCGCAGGTAGCGCTCGTTCATGGTGTTGGCTTGCTGCTGTGGATCGTCCAGAGTGAGCACGACGATGCCGTCGGCGTCGCGATCAGTCCAGCGGATGGTGCTCTGGTCGCTCATGAATGATGTGTCCTTACGAGGCAGTGTCTGGGGCGGGATGATGACTCGACAGCTTTGATGTGGCCGTTGCGCTTCGCTCTTGCGGGAAAGAGCAGCCTGCGCAAGAGATCACCTACGCAGGCGGCACTCAGGCCTCCACTCGTTCGATGATGGTGGCGATCCCCATTCCCCCACCGATGCAGAGAGTGGCCAGGCCGTAGCGCTGCCTGCGGCGTTCGAGTTCGTCGATGAGGGTGCCGAGGATCATCGCGCCGGTGGCGCCGAGCGGATGCCCCATGGCGATGGCGCCGCCGTTGACGTTGACCTTCTCGTGTGGCACGCCGAAGTCCTTCATGAACTTCAGCGGTACGGCAGCGAATGCTTCGTTGATCTCGACGAGGTCGATGTCGTCGATGGACATCGTCGCCTTGGCGAGGGCCTTGCGCACGGCCGGGCCGGGTCCGTTCAGCATGATCGTGGGGTCGGCACCGCTGAGTGCGGCGGAGACGATGCGGGCGCGCGGGCGCAGTCCGGTGCGTTCGCCGAGGTCGTCACCGCCGATCAAGGCCAGTGCGGCACCGTCGACGATGCCGGAGGAGTTGCCGGGCGTGTGCACGTGGTCGATGCGCTCGACCCAGTGGTACTTCTGCAGGGCCACGGCGTCGAAACCGCCCATGTCGCCGATTCCCGCGAAGGACGGCTGCAGCCCACCGAGGTCTTCCACCGTGGTGTTGGCGCGAATGTGCTCGTCGCGGTCGAGCACGGTGCGGCCGTTGCGGTCGGTCACCGGAACCACGGAGTGTGCGAAACGGCCGTCGGCCCATGCCTTGGCGGCCCGGGTCTGCGATTCGGCGGCGAAGCCGTCGACGGTATCACGGTCGAATCCTTCCAGGGTGGCGATCAGGTCGGCGCCGATGCCCTGTGGCACGAAGGAGGTGTCCAGGTTCGTCTCCGGGTCGAGCGCCCAGGCACCGCCGTCGGTACCCATCGGCACTCTCGACATGGATTCCACACCGCCGGCGAGAACCACGTCCTCCCAACCGGAGCGGACTTTCTGCGCGGCCGTGTTGACGGCCTCCAGACCGGAGGCGCAGAAGCGGTTGAGCTGCACACCACTGACGGTCTCGGGCAGGTCCGCCGCGAGAGCGGCGGCTTTGGCGATGTCGCCTCCCTGGTCGCCCACGGGCGTGACCACGCCCAGGACGACATCATCGATCGTTTCCGGATCCAGTTCCGGATGGCGCCGCTTGAGCTCGTGGATGAGATCGACGACCAGACCGATCGGTTTTGTCCCGTGCAGTGACCCGGTTTTCTTTCCGCGACCGCGTGGCGTGCGGATCGCGTCGTAGATGAACGCCTCGGACATGGGTGGCTGCCTCCTCCTTGCCGATACTCCACTCAGAGTGTGACACCAGGACTGTCACAGTCAATGGGAGAGAGTGCGCGGAGGGGACACTCCACGTTCTCGCGACGGGAGAGCCCCCTCCGCACACTCTTCCGGACGTGGCCCCGATATGCAGGTCGGCGCCGGTCCTCACCGCACGGCGTCCTCGCTGCTGTCGGGATACTCCTCGAGCTGCCTGCGCATCAGGAGAATGCCGCCGACCAGTGCGAGACCGATGAGCACCAGCATGATGGTGCCGATATTCGGGCCGAGCCCGTTGGTCAGGACGAACGCCAGCGCGCCCGCGAACAGGCAGTAATAGATCAACGGGAAGATCGTCTTGCGGATGAGGTCGCCTTCCCGGCCCAACAGGCCGACGGTCGCCGATGCGGCCACCACGTTGTGCACGGTGATCATATTGCCCGCGGCACCACCCACCGCCTGGGCTGCCACCACGCTCTCCGGTGCCACACCGATCTGCTCGGCGGTGGAGAACTGGAACAGGGAGAACATGAGATTGCTGATCGTGTTGCTGCCTGCGACGAACGCACCGAGCGCGCCGATCCAGGGCGCCAGGACGGGCCAGCTCCCACCCGCGATCGTGGCCGCACCGTCGGCCAGCGTCATCGGCATGCTCTCGTAGCCGGACACGTTGAACTCCGCTCCGGAGTTGATGAAGATCCGTACCAGGGGCAGCGCGAACAGCAGTGCCACCGCCGCGCCCGCGATCTGCCGACCGGCCACCCGCCACGATGCCGCGATCCGCCGTCCGCTCATCCGGTGCAGACCGTAGGTCGCGACGCTGGCCAAGAGCAGGACGAACCCCGGAATGTAGAACGGCTGCAGGCTCTCCGTCACCTCGGTACCGAAGATGTTCTCGAAATCCAGCGTCAGTCCACTGAGGAACTCCTTGACCGGCGGCACCGTTCGGGTGAACACCAGGAGTGCGGCGACCAGCAGGTACGGCGCCCAGGCGCGGGCCGGGTGCATCAATTTCCCGGGCACATCACCATCGGGTTCGACGTTGCCCGTCCATCGGGCCGGCCAGCCCTGCCGTTCCGGGAACTCCCAGGGCCGCGCAGGCAGGAACAGGCCGCGGCGAGCGGCGGTGACCACGATCGTCAGCCCGATCAGTCCACCCAGCAGTGCCGGGAATTCCGGTCCCAGCACGGCGGCGACCACGAGGTAGGGCACCGTCATCGCCAGCGCGGCGAACAGCGCGAACCGCCACACGCCCAACCCCTCGCCGAAACGCCGGTTCTCGCCGAAGAACCCGGTGAGCATGCAGGCCAGGAACAGCGGGATCAGCGTGCCGATGATCGCGTGCATCAGTGCGGCATCCAGGGCGATCCGGGCGATGTAGCCGGGCATGTCCACACCCAGGATCGAAGCCCGCTGCTCCACGGCAGCACTGCCGCTGAGACCGTCGGTGACTCCGACCAGGATCGGCGTTCCGACCGCGCCGAAGGTCACCGGCGTGCTCTGGATCGTCAGGCCGACCATCACCGCTGCCATGGCGGGGAACCCGAGCGCCAGCAGCAGCGGTGCCACCACCGCTGCCGGAGTGCCGAATCCGGATGCCCCTTCGATGAAGCTGCCGAACAACCAGCCGATGATGATGGCCTGGATGCGCCTGTCGGGGCTGATGTCGGTGAAGGTGGCCCGGATCGAGGACAGCGCACCGCTCTTGCCCAGCGTTTCGAGCAACAGCAGAGCACCGAACACGATGTAGAGCAGACCGATCGCGAGGACCAGTCCCTGCACACTCGACGCCGCGATCACCAGGGGCTCGACATCCCACACGAAAGCCGCTGCGATGACGACCACGACGAATCCGACCGGCATGGCATATTTGGCGGGCCACCGCAGCCCCACCAGAAGGATACCGATGACCACGATGGGCGACAGCGCCACCGCACTGAGGACCGCGAGATTATCCATGGCACTCACATCCGAAAAACCACGGATCCGGGGAATGCTGATACATGATCACTCCGTTGTGTGGAATCCGACTTCTTTATCGATCACAACGGGGCGAATGTAGCGTTTCACGACGTCCTACGACAGGTCTTTCCCGATACGATTTCGAAAGTACCGCTCCGCCGGTACGGCACCGGGCACCGCCGAATTCCGCGTTTTTTCGGGGAACGGCCCCGGACACCGTTCCCCGCCGTTCGTTCCCTGTTCACCGCCTCAGCAACGACTCCACGGGCAGTCCCCGAATCGATGCATCGAGCACTTGCACGGTATGGGCCATCGCCATGTCCTGCTCGCGCCGCTCCAGTGCCGTACGAATCTGCATCGAGCATCCCGGATTCGCGGTCACCAGCACATCGGCGTCGGTGGCGACCACGTTCTCGGCCTTTCGGTCACCGAGTTCCCGTGCGGCCTGCGGCTGCAGCAGGTTGTACACCCCGGCCGATCCGCAGCACAGTTCTCCGCGATTGATTTCGCGCAATTCCAGCTCGGGAATGGCGCGAAGCAATTCCCGGGGCTGGGTGCGGATTCCCTGCCCGTGGCTGAGATGGCACGCATCGTGGTAGGCGATGCGTGCGGGCAGCGGATGACGCTCGGCGACAGTACCGATCTCGCCCAGCAGTTCGGAGATGTCGCGTACCCGCGCGGAAAACCGCTCGGCACGCTCGGCACGGGCGGGATCGTCGGCCAGCAGGCGCGGATACTCCTTCAGCGTGGAACCACAGCCGGCCGAGTTGATGACCACGTAATCCACATCGGCGGCTTCCAGGCGATCCAGGAGATCACGGGCGAACGCCACGGCCTCGGTCGCGCGCCCGGAGTGTTCGCTCAGCGCCCCGCAGCAGCCCTGCGATCGCGGAATCACCACGTCGCATCCTTCGGAGGCCAGCACTCGTGCGGTCGCGGCGTTGACCTCCGGGAAGAAGGCGCCCTGCACACATCCGGTGATCATGCCGACCACGGCGCGCCGCCGGCCGAGTGCTCGCACCCGCTCGGGGAGTTTCGGGGCGCGCCGAACCGGTGGCGCGAGTGACTCCATCGTCTGCAGGTGCTTCGGCATCCGTGCCAACAGCCCGGATCGCCGTAGCAGTCCGGCCAGGCCGAGCCGCTGGTACAGCGCGAGGGGGCCGCGCAGGGCCTTGAGCCTGCGCGGGTACGGAAACAGCGAGAAGATCGTGCCGCGCAGCGCGCGCTCCCAAAAACCGCGGCGATGCCTGCGTTCGACCTGCGCGCGGGTCTCGGTGATCAGAGTGCCGTACTGCACCCCCGAGGGGCAGGCCGTCACGCACGCCATACAGCCCAGGCAGTTGTCGAAGTGGCTGACCATGCTCTCCGACAGCGGTTCCCCGTCCAACCCGGTCTCCATGAGATGAATACGCCCGCGCGGGGAGTCCATCTCCTGGCCCCACAGGTCGTAGGTGGGGCAAGCGGGCAAACAGAAACCACAGTGGACACAGTCGCTGATGAGCTCCCGCTGTGGCGGGTGGAAGGCGTCGAAGGCGCCCTCCGGGCGGGCGGATTGCTCACCGGCGGGATGTGCAGGGTACTCGGTCATCAGATTCCTCCCACGAACCGACCGGGAGACAGGAGACGCTCGGGATCGAACTGGTCTTTGGTGCGGCGCATGAGCGCCAGTGCCCCGTCGGCAACCGGGCCCCAGACGTCCACGGCAGCTCGTACCGCCGCGGAAGCGCACACCACCACGGCGTATCCGCCGTGCGCGGCGGTCACCGCGCGCAGACCGCGCACCAACTCGGCAACGGCTGCGGGCTCGGCATCCTCGGGTACGCGGGCATGGACGACACCGAGACCTGCCGAGCCACGGATCGCCGGCGACAGCCCGCACCGCTCGGCGACCTGCTGTGCCTCGCCGAGCAGCGAACCGATCGCCGCCGGCTCGACCCCCAGTCGCAATCCGGTACCGCACGAAGCGTCGAAGGGATCGTCGCCCCACCAGGTGGGTGCCGCCTCGAGGACATCGCCGGAGGAGCCGGTCGCCGTGCCGACGGCCTCGGCCAGCTCCCGTGCGCGCCGGTCCGTCGCCTCCGGACGGCCGTCGAGCTGCGCACAGACCGTGATCGGGGCACCCGGTTCGTCCCGGTTCACCTCGATGGCGGTGGGCATCGCCTGCGAACTCCGCAATGCGTGGACCGCCGCACCGGCGGCGCCTGCCTCCGGCACGGTCACCGACACCCAGCGGTACTCGGCGGCCAGCGGGTGCAGGCGGAAGATCGCCTCCGTGATCACGCCGAGGGTGCCGTAGGAGCCGGTGTAGAGCTTGCCGAGGTCGTATCCCGCGACGTTCTTGACGACCTTGCCCCCGGAAGCGGTCACCACACCGTCGGCACGCACCACGGTGATGCCGATGAGCAGATCCCGTACTCCGCCGAACAGGTGACGACCGGGGCCGGTCGCACCGGTGGCGATCACGCCGCCGACCGTGGAACCCGCCAACGGCTGGTCGATCGACAACTGCTGCCCGGCACCGCTGACCACCCGCTGCACCTCGGCGATCGGCGTACCCGCCCGTGCCCGAACCACGAGATCGCCGGCCGCGTGTTCGAGTACCTCGTCGGCACCGGAGAGGTCCAGCAGCAGCTCCACCGCGTCCGGGGCGTTGCCCCGGCCGATCCTGCTGCCGGCTCCCCGAGGAATCACCCGGAGCCCGTACTCGCTCGCCACCCGCATGGCCGCGGCGGTCTGCTCGGTGTCCGTAACCGAGGCGACCCAATGGGGCCGGACCCCGTTGACGGCATCCGCCTCTCCCGCGTCACGAATGCGCTCCGCCCCGAGCGCGGCCGACAGGTCGGCACGCGCCGCGTCTTCGGTCCTTGTCGCCATCAGAACTGATCCGCCAATCCGGCTTCGGTCAGTGGGTGCACTCCGCGACGCGGCCCCGGGACCTCCCCGCACAGCCGGGGTGTCGGGAAGACCTTGCCCGGATTGCAGAGGTTGACCGGGTCGAACGCGCACCGCACTCGCTGCATGGTGTCGAGGTCCTCGTCGGTGAACATGCGACCCATATAGCGCACCTTGTCCGAGCCGACGCCGTGCTCCCCGGTGATCGAACCATCGTGTTCGAGGCACAGGTCGAGGATCGCGCCGGAGACCTCCTCCGCGCGCTCGGCCGCACCGGGTTCAGCGCCGTCGAACAGCACCAGCGGATGCAGGTTGCCGTCTCCGGCGTGAAAGACGTTGGCGACCCGTACCCCGGACTTCGCCGAGAGATCGGCGATCCTGGTGAGGACCTCGGGCAGCGATGTCCGGGGGATCACCCCGTCCTGGACGATGTAGTCCGGGCTGATCCTGCCCACGGCGGCGAAGGCCGACTTGCGCCCCTTCCAGATCAGCGCCCGCTCCGCGTCGTCGGCAGCGACCCTGATCTCGAAGGCACCGTGTTCCTCGCAGTGCCGCTGAACTTCGGTGAAGGTGTGTTCCACCTCGGCGGCGGGGCCGTCCAGTTCGACGACCAGCACAGCCCCCGCACCCTCCGGGTATCCGCAGTGGACGGCCTGCTCGGCGGCCTCGATGGACAGTGCGTCCATCATCTCGATGGCTGCGGGCGTGACTCCACAGGCGATGATCGCCGATACCGCCGCGCCCGCCTCATCGGTGGAGGGAAAACCGGCCAGCAAGGTCCGCACCGACTCCGGATTCCGCAGCAGCCGCACGGTGATCCGGGTGGCCACACCGAGCGTTCCCTCACTGCCGATGAAGGCGCCGAGCAGGTCGTATCCCGGCACGTCCGGAGCGGAGCCGCCGAGTTCCACGAGCTCGCCGTCGGGCGTGACCACCTCCATCGCGAGGATGTGGTTGGCGGTGAAGCCGTACTTCAGGCAGTGCGCCCCGCCCGAGTTCTCGGCGACGTTGCCCCCTACCGAGCAGACCTGCTGACTGGAGGGATCCGGGGCGAAGTAGTAGCCGTGCGGGGAAGCCGCTCTCGTGACGTCGAGGTTGATCACGCCGGGTTCGACCACGGCTCGCTCGTTGGCGATGTCGATGTCGAGAATGCGGCGCATCCTGGAGGTGACCACGAGAACACCGTCGGCATGCGGCAGTGCGCCCCCGGACAGGCCGGTACCCGAACCACGAGCGACGAAGGGGATTCCGTGCTCGGAACACACCCGCACCACCGCCCGAACCTGCTCGGCGTCCTCGGGCAGCACCACAGCAGCGGGCACCACCTTGTAACTGGCCAGTCCGTCGCACTCGTAGGTGCGCAGTTGCTGCGGATCGGTGATGACCGCATCCGGCGCGAGAATCCCGCGGAAGCGTTGCAGCGCTCCGTGCAGGTCCGGATGTTCGGTCCCGCTCTCGGCGGCCTGTCCGCTACCGACTTGCCCGCTACCGGCTTGCCCGCAGGCAACTTGCCCGGTATCAGCCGACTGCATGGCCCGCCTCCCTCTCACCGCATCACCGGTTCTCGTTCCAGGGAAAGCCCTGTGACGGTGTAGCGCAGACCATATGTTGGATACGTCATAGATACAAGAGGTCGGCAAGCACTGATCGGCCCGCAGTCGAACCGGTCCCTTCCGGCTCGGTGGTATCCGCACCGGCCGAATCGACATGGAGGCACAGCCGGGTACCCGGCAACGGCCGAGAACGCAACATGCACATCGCCGTGCCCGGAGAGCACCCGACCACGGCAATCAACCCGTCGTGACCAGCAACGGAACGAACTGCTCCGCAGCGGTCAGGGAGCCGTGGTGGCCGCGCAACGCCGATTCGTTCGGTTCCAGGGCCGAACGGGTCACCCCGCCCTCGCGCATCACCGCGAGCACGTCCCCGATACGGGGGCGCACGTCCTCGTCGATGACGGGACCGAACCAGCCCTCGTCGATCGCCTGCTCCCCGGTCAGCACCAGACCGCGCTCGCCGATGGTGCCCCGCCACGCGGCGTGCACATCATCGACCGCGCCCGGTTCGACATACACCTGACGAGCGCGCACCTCGCCACCGATCAGTCGCACACCGTCCCGCAGTTCCGGCTCGGTGTCGACATCGACCGTCTCCTGTGGGTCCATGGTCACCATGCCGTGGTCGGCGACGACGGTGAGCACGCTGTCGCCCGGGAGACGCTCGGCCAGTGCGGACACGAATCGGTCCACCTGTTCGAGCTGCATCCGCCACGGCAGCGATCCGGGCCCGTGCAGGTGACCGAGCAGGTCGAGGTGCCCGTGATAGCCGTAGCACAGCGTCGGGCCGGGCGCGTGGACCGCATCGAGCAACTCCGCTGCGAGATCACCGAAGGCATGGATGCCCCGAAACTCGGCACCCCGCATCGCCGCCCTGGTCAGCCCGGTGTCCTTGAAATCGCGCGGCACCGCGATGCGGACGTCCACGCCGGCTGCCTCGGCCTGCTGGAACGCCGTCGGATGCGGCTGCACCCGCTCCGGAGGCCACACGTCGAGCAGGCTGCTACGGCGTCCCGCCGTGTCCTCCGCCGTGCCGTGCGTCGACCAGGACAGCGGATGCAGCAGGCCACCCGAGGGTTCCGCGAACGTGTAGCCGACCACCCCGTGCCTACCCGCGCACCGGCCGGTGCCCAACGAGGTCAAACTGGTGACCGTCGTCGTCGGGAACCCCGCCTTACCGGGTGCTCCGGTGGCCAACGAGGTCAGGAACGGCGCATGGTCGGCGTACTCGTGCAGCAACGTCCAACCGAGCCCGTCGACGAGCAGCACCACCGCCCTACGGCATCCGGGCATGCCGATGGTGTCGGTGAAGCCTGCGGTGCCGAGCGCGGCCAGCGCGGAGGGCAGGACGTCGGCGAGCTCACGTCCGGCACCATCCGGAGCGACGATCCAGTCCACCACGCATCCCTCCGCCCCCGGAGACAGCGGACCGGCTCCTCGGAGCAGGAGCTCACGTCCAGCTTCTCAACACGGTCGATCGCTGCCAACCGCCCGTGCGGAAGGATCGGACACGATCCTAGAAGCCCATCGACTTGCCCACGATCTCCTTCATGATCTCGGTCGTACCACCGTAGATCGTCTGCACCCGGGAGTCCAGGAACGCCTTGGCCACCGGATACTCCGCCATATAGCCGTAGCCGCCGTGCAGCTGCAGACAGCGATCCACCACTCGCTTGTTCATCTCCGACAGCCACCACTTGGCCATCGCAGCGTGCTCGACGCCGAGTTCGCCCCGCTGGTGCTCGGTCACGCAGCGATCGACGAACACCCGGCCGATCTGCACCTCGGTGGCCATTTCGGCCAGCTCGAACCGGTTGTGCTGGAACTTGCCGATCGGGCGGCCGAAGGCGGTGCGGTTACGGCAGTATTCCTTGGTCGCTTCCAGGGTCCGCTCCGCGGCGGCGGCCGAAGCCACGGCGATGGACAGGCGCTCCTGTGGCAGGTTCTGCATCAGGTAGATGAAGCCCTGGCCCTCCTCACCGAGCAGGTTCGCCGCGGGGACACGCACGTCGTTGAAGAACAACTCAGCGGTGTCCTGGGACTTCTGGCCGATCTTGTCCAGGTTGCGGCCGCGCTCGAAGCCGGGCATGTCACGTTCGACCACCAGCAGGCTGAATCCCTCGTGGCCCGCCTCGGGATCGGTGCACGCGACGACGATCACCAGGTCGGCGTTGATGCCGTTGCTGATGAACGTCTTCTGGCCGTTGAGGACGTAGTCGTCGCCGTCCCGTACGGCCGTGGTGCGAATGCCCTGCAGATCACTGCCCGTACCGGGCTCGGTCATGGCGATCGCGGTGATCGTCTCTCCGGAGCAGAATCCGGGTAACCAGCGCTGCTTTTGCTCCTCGGTGGCCAGACGTGTCAGGTAGGGCGCGTTGATGTCGTTGTGCACGGGAACACCGAAACCCGAGACTCCGGCGTTGATCAGCTCCTCGTCGAAGACGACGTTGAACCGGAAGTCGTCGACGCCGCCCCCGCCGTAGCGCTCGTCGACACTCGTGCCCAGTAGTCCCTGCGCACCGGCGGCGAGCCAGGCGTCGCGGCTGACGATGCCCGCGGCCTCCCACTCCTCCTGATGCGGCACCAATTCCTTGTCGATGAAGGTTCGCGCCGTCTCGCGAAAAGCCCGGTGCTCATCGTCGAACAGTTCCCTGCGCATGGCTCACGCATCCTTTCGGTTCGGCCGAACGGCTCCGGACTCGAGCAGTCCCTCGGCTCCGGCGACCCGCCACTCGCGCAACACGGAGTCGCCGTCGGCGCCGGAACGGGGGACCGGACCCGGTGCCGGATTCGGCGTGTGGGAAAACCGGGGCGCCGCCGCCGGTTGAAGCGTCCCGTTGTACTCCCCGAGTGATCCGCGCGCGTGCACGTGCGGATGCTCGGCGGCCTCGGTCATCGACAGCACCGGGGTCACGCACGCATCGGAGTCGGCGAAGATCTCGGTCCACTCCTGCCGGGTCCGTGCGGCGAAGGCCTCGGTGAACCGGTTGCGCAGTTCGGGCCAGTTCGCGGGATCGTCGCGGTCGGGGAGCGCCCCGGTCAGCCCCAGGCGTTCGAGCAACTCCTCGTAGAACTGCGGTTCCAACGCGCCGACGGCCATGTGCTCGCCGTCGGCGGTGGCGTAGACGTCGTAGAACGGGGCACCGGTATCGAGCAGGTTCGTACCGCGCTCGGTACGCCACCCACCGGTCGAGAGCATGCCGAACAGCATCGTCCCCAGATGCGCCGATCCGTCCACGATGGAGGCATCGACCACCTGGCCACGGCCGCTGCCGCGTGATTCCAGCACAGCCGCCAGGATCCCGACCGCGAGATACATCGCCCCGCCACCGAAGTCGCCGAGGAGGTTGACCGGAACCTGGGGCGGGCCGCCCGCTCTGCCGATCGAGTGCAGCATGCCGCTCAACGCGATGTAGTCGATGTCGTGCCCGGAGCTGGACGACAGTGGACCGTCCTGTCCCCACCCGGTCATCCGCCCGTAGACCAGTGCGGGATTGACCTCCCAGCAAGTCTCGGGGCCGATACCGAGACGCTCGGCGACCCCCGGCCGGAAGCCCTCCAGCAGCACGTCGGCCTGCTCGACCAACCCGAGCACGGCGGCCGGTCCCCGCTCGTGCTTGAGATCCACCGAGATCGAACGCTTGCCGCGATTGAGCAGGTCGTCCTGTTCGCCCGCGCTGGTGGGGCGGTCCACGCGCACGACGTCGGCCCCCAGATCGGCCAGCAGCATGGCGCAGAAGGGAGCAGGCCCGATCCCGGCCAGCTCGACCACCCGAATCCCCGCCAGCGGACCCCGTCCTGCCTGCCGATTCGATTCCTCGCCTGCTGCCACTGGCACACCTCCCTGCATGCCTGTGTCGTCCGACACAGAACTGTGACGCAAATAGTGTTACACCGCTGGTGTCACATTGGTCAAGGAGTATGGTGCCACGCATGCTCCGAACAGCGGACGAAGAGCTCACCGTCGACGAACTGGCAGCACGTGCGGGTGTCACAGTGCGCACCGTTCGGTTCTACTCCTCACGAGGACTGCTACCGCCCCCGCGCCTGCGTGGACGAGTGGGTCTGTACGGAGGCGATCACCTCGCACGGCTCGACCTCATCCGCGAACTCCAAGCGCTCGGATTCACCCTGACGGCCATCGAACATCACCTGCAGCGCATCCCGCACGATGCCCCGCCCGAGGAGCTCGCACTGCATCGGGCACTGCTGGCGCCGTGGACCAATGATCAAGCCGAGGACATCGACCGGCACGAACTCGACCGGCGCGCCGGCCGCTCACTCGACGACGAGCGGATCGAGCAGCTCGTCATGCTCGGCATTCTGGAGCGCATCGAGAACGAGCCGGACCGCGTGCGCCTGTCCAGCACCGCGATGCTGGGTGTCGGCGTGCAGATCCTCGATCTCGAGCTACCTCTGGAGATGATGGTGCAGGCCAAGCGGATCGTCGAGCAGCACACCGCACAGATCGCCACCGACCTGCGCGAACTGTTCGCCGCCCATGTGCTGCGACCCTATGTCGAGCGCGGCAGGCCGGAGAACGAGCGGGAGCGGGTCCGGGCCGCCACCGACCAGCTCCGCCCGTTGACGATCCAGATCCTGGTCAACGGTTTCCAGCGAGCGGTCAACGATGTGATCCGCGACCACGTTTGAGGCCTGCCTGGTTGATCACGGGCGATGACGTGCTCGCGATGTGTCGGCACAGCCGCGCCCCTGCGCGATGCGGGGCGCGTGCTGCCGGGGCCGCACATCCGGAGGCGGCTTCGCCGGTCCACAGCGGAACGGTTTCACGTTCGGCAGCGTTGCCCGAACGAGTGAAACTCGATTCGGTGGTTCTTCCCGCCGAGTACAGCGATTCGGAGGCTCTGCCGGTAAGGATGGATCGGTAGAGATCAGCCAGTAAAGCTGAATGCCATCTCCCGATCCAGATGGAGGCACCACGAGCATGGCTGCAATCCGGTTATTCGGCCGCACACTGATCGCCACCACCGCGATCGCCGCGGCCACGCTGGCTTCCACCGGCGCCTCCGCAGCACCGCTGCCGTCGGCGAGCTCCGAGCCGTCCGTGCAACACTCCGCCAGCGTTCTGCACCTCACCGTCGATCGCGGCACCGGCTCCGACCCGTACCGAGCGGTAGTACTCACCTGCGGACCAGCCGGCGGCACCCACCCCAAGGCAGCATCGGCCTGCGAGAACCTGGACAGGGCAGGCGGGAAGTTCAGCGGCCTACGGGCAGGTCGGGACAACGCCATGTGCCCGCTGGTCTACCGGCCGGTGACCGTGACCGCCACGGGCACGTGGGAGGGCACCCCGGTCAAGCACGAGAAGACGTATTCCAATGCATGCGTGCTCACCGCCCACACGGGGCCGGTCTTCGACTTCTGAGGGATCGTCGACACCACGGCAGCGGCACCGCCACGGCCGGACCACGTGGAGGCCTGGTTATGGTGGTCGCATGGTCCCCGCCGATTCCGAAACCGAACCCCGGCGTCGGCCACGTCGGGTCTATCGCGAGGGCTCCGAGCCCGATCCCCGCTTCACGCTGGCCAACGAGCGCACCTTCCTGGCATGGCTGCGCACTGCTCTGGCCCTGATGGCGGGAGGAGTCGGAGTCGAGGCTCTCCAAGCGGCGCAGGAGCGGACGAGCCCGCTGGGGACACTGCTGGCGGTCGTCCTGCTCACCGGTGGCATTCTGTGCAGCATAACGGCGTTCGTGCGGTGGGCCTCGACCGAACGGGCCCTGCGCACGGGTAGCGCCCTGCCCGCGCTCCGGATGGCTCCCGCGTTCGGTTCCGGACTCGCGGTGATCGGTGTGCTCGCCTGCATTTTCGTCCTGGTTATCGGGTTCTGACCGTGCTCAGCGAACGCGGGAGAAGCGACCGTGGGAGCAGCGGCCATCGCGGGCACAGCGGCCCGTGGGATCCCGGACTGCAAATCGAGCGGACCACCCTTGCCTGGTCGCGCACCGCACTGGCATTCGTGGTGGCAACTGCTGTGGTCATCCGCTTGCTCGCGGGAACCGATGTTGTCCTCGCCGCCGTGTGCGCCGCACTGACGCTGCCCCTGGTCGTGGTCATCAGCTTGCTGACCTGGCGACGCTACCGGCGGGACGAGCGCAGTCTGCACCGCGAAGCACCGCTGTCGGACGGCGCACTGCCCGGTACCGTGGCGGCTTTCACGGTCCTCGTCGGCGGCCTCGGCCTCATCTACGTACTGGCGAACTGAGCGAATCCTCCTGTTCCGGCCGAGCATGCACGGGATCGCCTGCTCGTACGGATGCCACACCTGCCTACACGGGCGCGTCCAGGCCGCGCAGGTGACCGGTCCCCCGGCAGTGCGGACAGGTGCGCCACTCGGCCATCGTCATCCCGGCCTGCATGTCGGTGGTGGCCTGGATGACATACACCCTCGGCTCACTGACCCGGCGGAACCCGCCGCAGGTGAAACAGAGTGTGTTGGGCCCCTGTGCGAAGTTCTCGGCTTCCGAATCGCCCCGCCCGGAGCCACCGTTGTCGTGTTCGCTCACCACACCAGTGTGCCCCCACACGGCCCGGCGCTTCCGGAGAGATCGGAGTGAATGATGTGAGCGGAACTTTCGCCTCAACAGGTGCGACGAAAGTTCCGCTCACTCCCACTCGATTCGGGAGGCACGCACGTCAGCATTCGATGACGTTGACGGCGAGCCCGCCGCGGGCGGTCTCCTTGTACTTGTCCTTCATATCCTTGCCGGTGGCGCGCATGGTGGTGATGACCTTGTCCAGCGACACGAAGTGGCGCCCGGTACCACGTAGTGCCATCCGGGCGGCGGTGATCGCCTTGACCGAGGCGACCGCATTGCGCTCGATGCAGGGAATCTGCACCAGCCCGCCGATGGGGTCGCAGGTCAGCCCGAGGTTGTGTTCCATGCCGATCTCGGCGGCGTTTTCCACCTGCTGCGGACCGCCGCCGAGGACCTCGGCCAGCCCGGCCGCGGCCATCGCACACGCCGAACCGACCTCGCCCTGGCACCCGACCTCGGCACCGGAGATCGAGGCGTTCTCCTTGAACAACACCCCGATCGCCCCGGCGGCCAGCAGGAACCGCACCACCCCGTCCTCGCTCGCGTCGGGAACGAAGTGCCAGTAGTAGTGCAGCACCGCCGGGATGATGCCCGCCGCCCCGTTGGTCGGCGCCGTGACCACCCGCCCACCTGCGGCGTTCTCCTCGTTGACCGCCATCGCGTAGACAGTGACCCACTCCATCGGATCATCGGTCTCGGAGAGCTTGGCCCGCAGATCGGCCGCCCGGCGGCCCACCTGCAACCCGCCCGGCAACTGGCCGGTGTTGGCGCACCCGTTGTCCACGCACTCGGCCATGACGTGCCAGATGTGCAGCAATTCCCGGCGCACCGCATGGTCATCGCGCCACGCGTACTCGTTGGCCAGCATCACACCACTGATCGGCAAGCCCGACTCGCCTGCCCGCGCCAGCAGTTCGGCTCCACTGGAAAACGGATACGCCACCTCGGTGGCGTCCGGAGTGACCCGGTCGGTGCCGGACGCGTCGTCGTCGACGACGAACCCACCGCCGACCGAGTAGTACACCGCCGCCAGCAGCTCACCGCCTGCGCCGTCACTGGCCGAGAACCGCATCCCGTTGGGATGCACCGGCAACGACTTCCGCCGATGCAGCACCAGATCGTGATCGACCAGAAACGACAACTCGTGAGTGCCATCGAGCAGGATCCGGTTCGACGCCCGGATCTCGGTCACCCGATCGGCCACCGCCACCGGATCCACCGACTCCGGCCGGTGGCCCTCCAGTCCCAGCAGCACCGCCTTCGCGCTGCCGTGCCCGTGACCCGTCGCGCCCAGCGAGCCGAACAATTCCGCCCGCACGTGCGCGACCTCGGGCAACAGCCCCTCGGCCCGCAACCGGGCAGCGAACATGCTCGCCGCCCGCATCGGGCCGACGGTATGCGAACTGGAAGGGCCGATCCCCACCGAGAAAAGATCGAAGACACTGATCGCCATTGATCAGCCCTCCTTTGTCTGCCGAGGGCTACTCCCCACCGGTCAACTCGGCATACTGCTCCGCGGTGAGCAGCTTGCCGTTCTCGCTCACGCGCATCTCCAGCAGCCAGCCGTCACCGAAGGGATCGGCGTTGACCAGCGAGGGATCGTCGACCACCGACTCGTTGACCGCCACGACCTCACCGGTGGCAGGCGCGTACAGGTCGCTGACCGACTTGGTGGACTCCAACTCGCCGCAGGACTCGCCCGCCTTGACCTGTTCGCCGACGTCGGGAAGCTGCACGTAAACGATGTCGCCCAGGGCTTCGGACGCGTAGGGCGTGACACCCACGCGCACGATGCCGTCACGATCCTCGAGCCACTCGTGCTCTTCGGTGTACTGGAGATGCGTGGGCAAAGACATAGGGGAGGCTCCGTTGATATCGAGGGCATGGACATGCCCGGGTACTTGGGCCTCCCCCTCTGTTGCGGAACCTGAGAGCTTCGCCGCATGCTTGCGGCTTGCACCGTGGGTGCGCCTGCGCCCCGGCACGGGGCGTGCGCTTTCCAGAGTTGCCTCGGCCGGGCGGTCATGGGTGCCTGAGAGTTTGCGGGGAGTCTTGCTCCTTCGGCGCCCTGCTCACCGGAGAGGTCACCGTCGACCTGTTCCGTGCCCGCAGGGGCTCTCCCGCCCGATTTCAACGGCCGGTATGCGATTGTCGCTGTGTCCGGCAACGATAACCCGGCTCGCCGCAGCGTCCAACCCGGGTGTGCTCCAGGAGGCAGGGGATGATCGATGTCCGGGCTCTGATCGAACGGGTCGGCCCGACGTTACTGCGCATCGTAGGAACTCCCGATTCGACCGAGTGCGTCGGCGATGTCGTGATCGCCGAACCCGGCGTGGCCCGCACCGTCGCCGACGGCGACCTCGTGCTCGGCATTGCCGTGACCGAACTCACCCAAGCGGTGGCGCTCATTCGGGACTGCGGTACGCAGGGCGCGGCGGCGGTGCTGCTCAAGGCGCCGATGGCCACCGATGATGAGGTGGTCAGCACAGCCGAGAGCGCCGGGCTCGCGCTCATCGAAGTGCGTGACGGCACGGCATGGGCACAGCTCGTATGGCTGATCCGCGCAGCGTTGGCGGGCACCGCCGTCGAGGACACCGACGGCGGTGACCACACTCACATGGGCTATCCCGGCCTCGGGGACCTGTTCCGGCTCGCCGACGCGGTCGCCGACGTCGTCGACGCACCGGTGACCATCGAGGACGCGCACTCGCAGGTGCTGGCCTACTCGGCACGCCAGGACCTCACCGATCCGGCCAGAGTCTCCACGATCATGGGACGCAAACAGCCCGATGAGGTGCTCGCGAAGTTCCGTGCGCGCGGGACGTTCCGCAAGCTCACCAAGGGCGGATCTGCGATCTTCGTCCCCGCCCAGCAGGACGGCACCCTGCCCCGGTTGATCATGCCGATCCGGATGGGCGGGGAACTCCTCGGATCGATGTGGGCCGTCGTGCCCGAGGAGGTCTCCGAGGAACGCGCCACGGCCTTCGCCGACACGGCCCCGCTGGTGGCACTGCAACTGCTGCGCTGGCGAACGATCGCCGACTCCGAACGCAGGCGATCGGCAGGGCTCGTCCGGATTCTCCTGGAAGGTGGTGACGGTCGGCGTGCGGCTGCGGACGAGCTCGCGCTGACCGATGAAGCACATCGCGTCGTCGCCATCGACATCCGCCCTGCGGACGGTTCCGCCGAGGGGCACCGGCTGGCGATGTGGGAGTGGATCACCAAGGGGATCGGTAAACGGCCGCTGGTCACCGAGTCGGAGGGCCTGCTGTACGCGCTCGTCCCCGAACGCAGTGGCTCCGGTGGATGGACCGCGCTGCGGGAATCCCTGGACTGCCACATCCATCGGCGCGCAGGTGACGCTCCCCGCATGCTGATCGCGGTGGGCAGAGCGGTCGGGTTGGGGGAGCTGGCACATTCCCGGCAGCAGGCCGAGGAGGTCCTCGGGCTCTTGCGCAGCGGCCGGACGCACGAACCCGTCGCCGTGTACGAGGAACTGTGGCACCAGCTCGTCCTCAACCGAATGGCAGGCGCCGCCACCGACGCCGGAGTCGGCACTCTCGGCCCGCTTCCGCCACTGCGCGAGCACGACCGCAACCAGGGCACGGAGTACCTGGCCACACTGCTCGCGTGGCTGAGGCATCCGGGCGATCCGCGTGCCGCGAGCGCGGAACTGCGTATTCATCCCAATACCTTCCGGTACCGGATGAAGCGGCTGGACACGCTCGTGGACGTGGACCTGGACGACCCCGAGGTGCGCTCGGCCCTGCTGGTGCAGCTCCTCGCCGAGCAATGGGCCCGGCATCGGTGAACAATCGGTTGGTGCTGGGAGCACAAGCACCCCGGAGTCGTCTCGTTCTCCGGCAATGATGCGTGCTGCCGGGCATCGGTGGATCGTGGTGCGCACCCGAAGGAAAGGATGCGTTTTCGTGAAGATCGCCGTTCCCCGCGAGATCAAAAACAACGAGTACCGGGTCGCGCTGACCCCGGCGGGCGTGCACGAGTTCACCAGTCGCGGTCACGAGGTCTTCGTCGAGTCCCGGGCAGGCATCGGCTCGTCGATTCCCGACGAGGACTACCTCGCCGCAGGCGCCAAGATCCTGCCCACCGCCGAGGAGGTCTGGGCCGAAGGCCGACTGGTCCTCAAGGTCAAAGAACCCCTCGCCGAAGAATACCCCCGCCTGCGCCGCGACCAGGTGCTGTTCACCTACCTGCACCTGGCCGCCTCGACCGAGCTCACCCACGCTCTGCTGGACTCGGGCACCACCGGCATCGCCTACGAGACCGTGCAGACCGCGACCGGCAACCTGCCGCTGCTGGCGCCGATGAGCGAAATCGCCGGCCGCATCGCCCCCCAAGCCGGCGCCTCCGCACTGATGCGTCCCCACGGCGGCCGCGGCGTGCTACCCGGCGGCGTCCCCGGCGTGCACCCGGCCCGCGTGGTGGTCATCGGTGGTGGCGTGGCCGGCCTCAATGCCGCCCGCATCGCCCAGGGCATGGGCGCCGACGTGGAGCTGCTCGACACCGACGTCGACAAGCTGCGCACCATCGACCGCGAGCACCACGGGCACCTGAGCACCGTGGCCTCCAACCGCTACACCGTCGACCAGGCCGTGCGCGCCGCCGACCTCGTCATCGGCGCGGTACTCATCCCCGGAGCCAAGGCACCCAAGCTGGTCTCCCACGACCTCGTCGCACAGATGAAACCGGGCAGCGTTCTCGTCGACATCGCCATCGACCAGGGCGGTTGCTTCGCCGACTCGAAACCCACCACCCACGACAACCCCACCTACCGAGTCCACGACTCGCTGTTCTACTGCGTGGCCAACATGCCCGGCGCCGTTCCCAGCACCGCCACCCACGCCCTGGGCAACGTCACCCTGCCCTACGCCCTGCGCATCGCCGAGCGAGGCTGGCAGCAAGCCTGCCGCGACGACACCGCCCTGGCCCACGGCCTCAACACCCACCACGGCACTCTCCTCAACGCACCTGTCGCCGAAGCACACAATCTACCGAGCACAAACCTCGACAAGGTCCTAAACTAAAAGCGGTAGCCAGCGGTTTTCCGGGACAGGCGCCACCGCCGGGAGGAACGCAGGCGGGAACCCGAACGGGTTCCGGACAAGTAGGGGCGGCCTGCTCAACCGGCCTGGGGGTCACCGGGAGCGGGCCGCCACCCCTCAGTGTAGGACACGTTTGCTTCTTTGCCGAAGTCCCGACGCGCGGTGGCGCAAAAATTCCGCTCACCGGGAGCCGACCGGCTTCCCCCCACCCCTCCGTTTCCTCACCCGAACGAGTGCTTCTGCGTTCTCTCGCTGAAGTCCGCATACGCACAAGCCGATATCGGACGAGTGGTACCGGAACCGGGCCGGGCACCTTGCGTCCGACCTGCACTGCTTCCGACTCCGCCTGAGCGTCCGGCACCGAGCCTCCGTATCCCACAACACCGGCGACGATCACCGCTCGATGACGCTGGGAGACGACGTGACGGACACGAGAGCACCGGAGCCGGACGGAACGGACCCGACGCGATGGGACCGGGAACGGCGGGAAGCGGTTCTCGATCAGCTCGACAGGCTGGACGAGGTGGCCCGGGAAGGCGAAGCCGATACCTTGCTGCCGCTGGCGCGCAGTGAGCTGTATCGACTCACGGAGAGCTTGCGAGCCCTGCTGGACGAGCACCAGCCGAACGAGCACGGCCGCTGCCGTGTCTGTCCCGGCTCCCTGCGATCCCGCCGATGGCCCTGTTCGGTGTGGACCACGGCGCACCAGCAGCTGATCGGCAACCAGGCCGACCACTCGGTCAAGCGAGCCAAACAGCGGTATCGGGAGGGACCCGGTTTCCCGTGAGGGGACCGCTGGACAGCAGGACCTCACCCGGAGGCAGCGGCACCAGTTGCCGTGAGGTGTTGAGAGCGCAGACGAGCCCGGTGCTGCCGCGTCGAAAGGCAAGGCAACCGGCTGGTGCGCCGTACCATTCGATGGTGCTGCCACGGAAAGCGTGATGCGTACGGCGCAGGGCGAGTGCCGCACGGTGCAGAGACAACGTGGAAGTGGGATCGTTCGTCTGGGCTTCGACGGTCAGGTGTTGCCAATCCTGCGGGATGGCCGGTGTGTACGGGGCGTCGGTGAATCCGAACGTCGCGTCGGCCCCCATCCAGGGCATGGGGCCACGGGCAGGCTGACTGCCGATCCGATCGGACGTGTTCGTCTCCGCGAGTCCGAGTTCGTCGCCGTTGTCCAAACCGGCGATCCCGGGCAGTGCCAATTGGACCAGCGCCATCGCACGTGCACGCGCGAGACCCGTGCGACCCTCACCGTGTTGCCCGGCCGGACGCGGCCGATCCCAGCCCGCGAGCACCCACACCGGATACGTGTCGACCGAAGCGAAATCGGCCAGGATGCCGTCGATGACATTGCGGACCGCCGCGGCATCGAAGCTCACCGAGCCGAAGCGGACATCGGTTCCCAGGTCCAGCCTGCCGAGCCCCGGTATCCTCGGGAAGCGTTCATCGACGAACGCGCCGATCAGGCACCTCGGGTGCTCGGCGAGTACGGAGCGCATGGTCCCGAGCATGCCGCTCACGGCCTCGTCGGCAGGTCGTGTCATGCCGGGCGAAACACCCACTCGGAACCCGTCGACCCCGCGACCGATCCAGAACCGCAGGGCCCGGGCGAGTTCGCCGCCGAACCCGGGCTGGTCGATGCCGGAACGCTCGGCGGCGAGATCCATCAATATGCTGATTCCACGCCCGTGGGCCTCGGCGATCAGCTTGTCGTAAGAGCCGAGGTCCCCGAGCATCGGATCGACGTCGCAGTCCCGGCTCGGCTCGGAGATCGGCCCGGCGAGGATCCCGGTCAGCCAGAGAGCGTCGATACCCAGCTGATCCAGGTATTCCAGCTTGCTGCGGACTCCCTCGAGGTCCCCGATTCCATCGCCGTCCGAATCGCGGAACGAGCGAACGTCCACGCGATAGTTGACCGCACGATGCCACCATGGCCGATCTCCGGCGTATCTCCGTTGCGAACCCGTGAGATCCCACACGTCGCCACATTTTGGCACCCGCACACCCGGCTGCAGGATGTTCGCACCTAACACGATGTGGTGAATTAGCTCTGCTCGGCGGTGTATCCCCTCGGTACGGCCCTGGTTCAGGAGGCAGGACCGGAACCCGAAGGTGACGATCGAAGGTTCCCCGCGCGAGTCCGCGCCATGTCCCGGAGCGATGCATCCGGAGCGATGTCGGCACTCCTGCCATCCATGCGCTCGCGATGAGGCAGGATGGATGTATCCGGCATGTAGGACCCCGGCGATGATTCCGCCGAGGCCACGCCGTGCGACATACCCTGTCACCCTGGAGGAGCGCGTGCACGACGGCAGTGGCCGGATCCTGGTGCAGGGCCTCAGCAAGAACTTCGGCCCGATCAATGCGGTCCAGAACCTTCATTTCGCGGTGGAGCCGGGAGTCGTAACCGGGTTCCTGGGGCCCAACGGATCCGGTAAGACCACGACCCTGCGGATGATCCTGGGGCTCATCGAACCGAGCGCCGGAACGGCGACCATCGGCGGGCTGCCCTTCGCGCAACTACCGAACCCGGCCACCGTGGTCGGCGCCGTACTGGACTCGCAGGGTTTCCATCCCGGCCGCACCGCACGCAATCACCTACGCAGCTATGCCGCTGCCATGAACGTGCCGGACCAGCAGGCCGATCAGGTGCTGGAACTCGTCGGTCTGGGCAGTGCCGCCACCCGCAGGGCGGCTGGTTTCTCACTCGGCATGCGTCAACGACTCGCCCTGGCCACCGCCCTGCTCGGAGACCCGCAGGTGCTGGTCCTCGACGAGCCGTCCAATGGGCTCGATCCCGAGGGGATCGCATGGCTCCGCGGTTTCCTCAAATCGTTCGCCGCCACCGGCCGTACCGTGCTGGTTTCCAGTCACCTGCTGCGCGAAATGGAGCACACGGTCGACCACGTCGTGATCGTCAGCCGGGGACAATGCGTCTACAACGGCAACCTCGAACACCTGCGCTCCGCCCAGCGCTCCCGGGTCCTGGTGCAGGCCGCCGACCCGAACACACTGGTCACCGCACTGCAGCAGAGCGGTCTCGCCGTGGAGCATCTGCCGGATGGGCGACTGGCGGTGCTCGACTCGGACTCCCGCACGGTCGCCGACCTCGCCTTGCAGGCGGGAGTCGCGCTCTACGGCATGCAGGATGAACGGGTCGACCTCGAGCAACTGTTCTTCCAGCTCACCCATGGGCAATACACCGGGGGCGCGCCCCACGCGGGCTCCGCCTGGGCGGGTGGCCCGGCACAGTGGGGGCCGCAGAGTGCAGGCTTCGCACCATCGCCCTACCAGCAAGTCGGCTACCAGCAGCCCGAGTATCAGCAGCCCGGATATCAGCCACCACCGGGAGGACCACCGCAACAGGACCATCAACAACGGGGTGGAAGCGGCGGTTTCGGAGGTGGCTTCTGATGACCGGGCTGGTCAAGTCGGAATTCCGCAAGATTTTCACGGTCAACCTGTGGTGGGCACTGCTCATCCCGGTGGCCGTGCTCAGCTTCGGGGCGGGCTGGCTCGGCACCGCCTTCGGCTCGATCGAGTCGCTGCAGGAAGCCACGGGGCAACCGCTGCCGACCGGTCTGCTCACCGTGTCGATGTCCACGAACTACAGCACGATCTTCGCAGCGCTCTTCGGCGCCCTGGCCATCGCGGGTGAGCACCGCAACAAGACCATCAGCACGACTTACCTCACCGGCAACCCGCGCGGTGCCGTCCTCGGTGCCAAGCTCATCGCCCACACGGGCATCGGATTGGGCTACGGCCTGGTCAACGTGTTCTCCGCCACTCTCGGCGGACTGCTCGGGGCAGGCTTCGACGGTTTCGGCAACCCCCTCGACTGGTTCACCGTGGGCGCTGCCGGCCTGCTCGCGATGGTGCTGTGGACGCTGCTCGGCGTGGGCTTCGGGGCGCTGGTGACGAACTCGATCGTGGTGGTGCTCGCCCTGGTGCTCTACAAGTTCGTGATCGAGTTCATCCTCTCGAGCATGCTGTTCAGCACCACGGCCGCCGGGTTCGTCGCCTACCTGCCGGGCGCTGCGGGCAACGGAATCGTCGGCAATCTCGCGGTTCCGATCTTCATCTCCACCGTGGCCGGCCAGTCCGAGCCGCTCGTGCCGGTGGAGGCGTTCCAGATACTGCACTTCTTCTTCGGCGGCACCTACGGCCATCCGTGGTGGCTGAGCATGCTCACCTTCATCGGATACGCCGCTGCCTTCGTGGTCGGAGGTTGGCTGGTGAGCCGCAGGCGCGACATCACCTGAGGGAGGTCACCGGGACCCGACCTCCCCGGGTGAACGCCTCGTTCCAGCTGTGGGAACAGCCGGAACGAGGCGTTCACCGATGGTATTGCACAGGCCACCTCCATCGTGACAAGATCAATTCGGCGTCGCGTGTCGGTGGCGGGCAGCGTCAGGCATGGAGGCGTCGGGGTTTCGAGAGGTCTTCGATGACCATCCTGTTCAATCACACGATCATCGCCGCGCGCGACAAGCAGCAGTCGGCGTCTTTCTTCACCGAGATATTCGATCTCCCGCCTGCGGAGCCCGGTGGATTCTTCCTCGTCGTCCGTCTCGACGGCGGTGTCCTCCTCCAATTCGCCGAGCCGGGGATCGAATTCCCACCGCAGCACTACGCTTTCCTCGTGACCGAGGACGACTTCGACAACATCTACGCCCGGATCCGGGCCGCAGGCATCGAGTACTCGGCCGACCCGCAGGGGAAACTCCCCCGGCAGTACAACACCAATCACGGTGGCCGTGGAATCTACTTTCACGACCCGTCCGGCCACTACCTCGAGGCCATCACTCAGCCGTACGGCGCCGACACGGCCACCTGACGAGGCCATGCAGGCGAGGCGGAACCGAGAGGCCGATGCCCCCGTTACCGTGCTCGTGGTCCCCAACCGGGGCTCCTGGTCGCCCTCTCCTGGGAGAAGGCCGTGCTGGCCTCCCTCGGACCATTCGGCACCGAAGCCGAGCGGCGCGCTCGGCGGCGTGCCCGACCGTGCTTGGCCGTGGCTTGGCGGAGAGTGAACGGAACTTTCGTCTCGACAGCTCGATAGGTGCGACGAAAGTTCCGTTCATCTCTCGCGCGCGGCGCGGTCGCGTTCAGCGCGACCGCGTTCGGCACGGGCACGCTCGGCGCGGGCGTCCCGGCGCGCGCACGCCTCGGCCATACACGCATCGCAGGTGGGCATCAGCCAGTCCACAGCAGCGGGCTCGGTCAGCGTGACCGACTCACCGCACACCGTCTCCCGCTGCTGTCCCGCCGCCGGACGCTCCTCGGGAGGCAACGCGTGCCGGTACCCGTCCACCGGGCGCCACCACACCACCGGTCCCTCCCACTGGAAACCGCCACAGGTCATGTCCTCCACCTCTGTCCTTGCCTCGCATTTCCCGAGTCGGGTCACTGTTGTTCCTGGTCACCGGACTGCTCCGGGCTGCGGTGACCCGGACGGGACCGCTCCGGCTGCTGCAGCAGCACCCGCATCACGCACACCGCGCACGGCTCGGCCCGCGCCTGCCCGCCCACGGGCGGAAACCGCGCCGGATCGTCGGCCTCGTCGAGATCGCAACGGTCGAACTGCCGCCCACACGGCGAGACCAGGTAGCTGGGGCTGATCGGCAAATCGGCAACATGCACCAACCGTTCGGCGTCCTCGACCACCCCGGCCCGATACCGAAACCACACCATCCCCACACCCGCCCTTCTCGCCGGCTGATCGTCAGCACGTTCGATCATGATGTTGAGCGTATCGTTAGACGTATCATGAGTCATTCATCAATCGGGTGAATCTCAAGAGAAAAGCGATAGGAGACGATGAAGTGGCGACAGGAGGTGGCAGGTGGCCGTACGAAGTGATCCTTCGCCACTGCGGTGGCTGATCGGCGTGGAACTCGCCCGATACCGCAACGAGGCGGGCGTGTCGTTGGCAGTGGCCAGCGACCAGACCGGAATGTCCAAGGCCAAGATCGGCCATATGGAAACCGGCCGGCAGCACCAGGATCCCGAGGACATGGCCCGACTGCTCAAGTCCTACGGAGCCGAACAGCACGACGTCGACCGGCTGACCAACCTGACCGGCCGGGCGGACCAGGCGACGTGGTGGGGACCATGGGCACAGGTCGTTCCCGACTGGCTGAAGACCTTCGTCGGGCTCGAAGGACTCGCCGAGCGCGAGTTCGTCTTCGAACCGATCATCATTCCCGGCCTGCTACAAACCGAGGACTACGCTCGCGCGACCACAGCCAACACGCCACGGGTACGCCAGGATCACGGTGAACGGTTCGTCGGATTCCGAATGGCGCGTACTCGGAGGCTCACCGATCCGGAGCGCCCGCTGCACCTGCACGCGGTCATCGCCGAAGCCGCACTACGGCTCCGAGTGGACGGCCCCGAGGTACAACGTGCGCAACTGGAGCACCTGCTCACCATGGCGGAGCAGCCCAACATGGCGGAGCAGCCCAACATCACCATCCAGGTCGTGCGCCCGGAAGACGGCCTGCATTCCGCTTACACCGGCCAGTTCATCGTGCTGGACTTCGAAACGGTTCGCTCCATCGGTTACGCAGAGCTGCATGATGGAGCCGTGTACGCGCAAGATCCCGAACAGGTCAGTTCGTATATCATGGCAGCTGAGAGCTTGCAGCGCGTCGCACTCAGTCCTCATCAATCGAGTGCGCTGCTCAAGCAGATGCTAGAAACATAGCTGTAGCGAGGAGCAACCGTGGTATCCCTGATTCCGGAGAATGCGGTATGGCGTAAGTCCAGCTACAGCGGCGGCAACGGCACCTGCGTCGAAGTGGGATTCGCGCCTGCGGCGGTTGCCGTGCGGGACACCAAGGACCGCGAGGGCGGCATGCTCGCAGTGTTACCCGACAGGTGGAGCAACTTCCTCGCCGACCTCAAGCAGGGCACCTTCGACCGGCACTGATACCCGGTCACGATGAGACGCCCATGCTGTCTCGCACTGTTGTGAAGCTATTTCACTTCGTGCGTTGACCCTCCGTGTCATGATCAGTACAGTGTGAACGCTGGAGGGCGCACGCGCGCGTACGCGAACGACTGGGGGAAGCCGAACCCGTCATGACGGACCCGCAACAGGTGGCAAGCAGCATGTCCGCCACCAACAACGCGATGCAGGACATCATCACCTCGGCCAACAAAGGCCAGTTCCAAGTCACCCCCGAAGCCGGCGACGAACTCATCACCATCTTCCAGGAATACGCCGACTACCTGGATGCCAGATTGAACGACATACAGGTCGTCAAAAATCGGACTCCGCTGGGGGACAGTCCCGCTGGCCAAGCCATCGCGGAATTCAACCAGCAGGTCGCCGCAGGCGGCGAAGACTCGTTCGAGGACGCGATTCTTCAGTCGAGCAAACAGGTACCACAGGTGATCGAGGCCATCAAGAGAGGGATCGCCCTGTACCAGGAAACCGACGAAGGCAACGCCGCCGGCTTCGGCAACCGGACGTAAGAGTGAGGACGGTCAAGGTGCAGAGGAATGTGCGGCGCTCAGCCACTACGGTAGTGCTCGCGATGGTTTCGTTGACCCTCTCAGCCTGTGGAGGTTCCGCCGGGAACACAGAGGACACGGTCAACACCGCGCGACAGACGGCAACCTCGGAACCCGGCGCGTCGAACAGCCAGCCCTTGGCCGGAGTAAAACCCTGCGAGGTCTTCACCACCGAGCAAGCCACCAAGCTCGGATTGAACGGGCCGGGCACCATCAACGAGTTCGACGACTCCACCTGCGGCTGGAAACTCGGCGAGCACATCCTGGGAGTCTCCGTGTACAAGGACATGGCTCTAGGTGAGATCAACTTCTCCGGAGACGAAAAAACCCAGACCACGTTCCAGGGGCACGATGCTCTACTAGTCCGCCCAAATGAACGCCAGTGTTCACTCGCCTTTGCGATCTCGGATGCCACGTCGATGCTAGTCCGAAGCACAGTAGACGTTTCCGCGTCACCTGACACGGCCTGCAAGCTGGTCAAGAAGGCCGCGCCGATGGTCGAGGCCACTATTTTCGACAACTGAGAAACCGAGGGGGACGGCATGACTTCGGCGAAGCCGGAGTACGGCAAGTACGAGTACATCGCCAACCGTGAACGGCAGGCCTATGTGGATGCCGGCGGTGTCGAGGCGCACCAAAAGGCGGTATCGGATGCCGCCCATGCGAATAACGCGGCAGCCAGGGCTCAACGGGCCGAGGCGAAGACGCATGCTGCTCAGGTCGCCGCCGAGTACGGGCAGCAGCAGGCGAAAACTCTGTCCGAGGGCCACCAGCTGTGGGACAAGCCTTCCGCCCTGGGGGCAACGCATTACCTGTCCTATTCGCACAAGGAACTGGCCCGATTCGTGCGCGAGAACTTCGATCCGGTGGCAGTGCACGATGTGGGGCGGTATTACGGCAGGGTCGGCAACGACCTGGTCGAGTTCTCCGGCCGGATTCGTCAGGCCGCCATGAAGACGGAGGAGTCCTGGAAAGGCACGGCCGGAGACGCCATGCGCACCCATGTCACCGCAGTCTCCGACGGGATGGGCCGCACCGGCGAGGCCGCGCAGTTGACCGCCAATCAGCTCGGGATGCAGGCCGAGGCCGGTGAACGGGCTCGCAATGCGATGCCCGAAGAGGTCGAGGTCGACACCGCCACCGAGCTGAAGAACAACGCGCAGAATCCGGATCCGGTCGCCGCTCAGCAGCAGGCCAACGCCCTGGCGGAAAAGCAGGAGAAAGCCCGAGTCGCCCACGCGGAAGCCGCCCAGGTCGTGTCCACGATGGAAAGCGACTTCGGCACGGCCGCGGCGAGCACTCCGAAGTTCGCACCTCCGCCCCCGCCCCCGGGTGACGACGGAGGATCCGGCGGCTCATCGGGTGGCACCGCACCGGTGGGCGGCTTCACCTCTCCCGCCGGTTCCGGCGGCAGTGCGGCCTCGACGTATTCGGCCTCGGCCGCAGCACCGAGCGTGGCCCCACCCGCCAGTGGCGGTGGCTCCACTCCCCCGCTCTCCCCCGCCGGTTCGGGTACGCAGGCCCCGGCAGGCACGTCCCCGTCCTGGGCGAAACCCGGATCGTCACTCCCGCCGGGAGCGGTACGCGGTCCGGACGGCACGGTCTACCGCCAGGATCCGCGCACCGGCCAGTGGATGCGGCAGAACCCGCACAACGGCCGGTGGGCACCGGTACCGCCGGGGCAGCAGGTACCGGGTGGCGGTCGCGCAGGCGGCGGTGTCGCCGGCGGTGGCCGCCCGGGCGGCGGATTCGGCCCACGCGGTTCGGCTCCCGGCACCCCGATGGCGCCGGGAGGGCGCTCCGGCAGTGCCCTGCCCGGTTCGCCGACCTCGGGGACACCCGCAGCCGGCACCACGTCGAGTTCCTCCTCGGCGCGCGGCGGCCGGATGCCGATGGGCGCCATGGGTGGGCAGAACCAGCAGGGCGGTGACGAGGAGGAGCACGAGCGCAAGTACGTGCTCGACAACGACGACCTCGGTGACGAACTCGGCCTCCCCCGCGTGGCACCGCCGGTCCTCGGAGCCCTGCCCGACGAAGACGGCGGCCACTGATGCCGAGATCGTTCGCCCTCCCGCTCCAGGCCGCCGACATTCTCGCCGAGGACCTGCGGGTCGACCTGCGCCGGTTCCCGTTCGAGATCGCGCACGGCGGCGCCACCCTCGACGAGCGCGCGCGGATGCGTACCCAAGTGTGGAACGAGCTGCGCAGCCGCGGTCTCGCCGACCGCGATGAGGTCGACCCCGAGGTACACCAAGCGCTGGGGCTGCTGCACGCCTCGGACATCGATGTCGCGGTCACGGCCGTGGAGGTGGCCACCGACGAGGTGCTCCGCGCGCGCATCGCGGTCTCCGGGCGCGCCGGGGTGCAGGCGATCCAGGAACAGCAGCGGATCCGATTCGAGCCCGTCGATCCGCGCGGGCTCGCGCGGATCTGCACCGAGCTGCTCTCCGACGTTCCGGCGGGGCGCCTGGACTCGGGGACCATCGCCACGTCCCAGGGGCAGCAGGCCGGTGGTTCCGGTGGCAATGCCGGCGGCGCCTGGTCGGGTGCGGCGCAGGCCACCGCGACCCGCCAGTCCGGGGGCGCGGAGATGCGCAAGGTGCAGCGGATCATGGCGCTGCCGGTGCGGCGGGTCGGCTATTTCTTCGTCACCGGACGCGATGGCCAGGGCAAGCCGGTGCGGCTGCCCGCCATCGGGTGGCGCGACACCGAGCAGGGGCGCTACAGCGTCACCACTCGCCGCAACAACGACGGCGAGGACTGGAACACGTTCGCCGGAGCCGACAAGCCACGTCTCGCCACCTACCTCGGCGAGCAGCTCGGGGCCTTCCAGGGCCGGTGACAAGCGGCACCGGCCGAGGTGAATGCGTCGTTTCGGCAGTCACACCGCCACAATGACGCATTCACCGGAGAGCACCGTGTCGCCGTGGCGACATAGCCTGGCGGGGTGTCCGACTCCGATACCCCCGGTTCCGATGATCCCGGTACCACCTCCGGCGGCTGGCTACGCCGACTCGCCGCCGCATGTTGGCGGCATCCCGCCGCCGTCATCCTGGCGATGGTCGCCGCGGTCTCGGCGGTCGGAGCCGAAGCCCTCATCCCACTGCTGAGCAAGGCCGCGATCGACGGCGCCGTCGCCGGAAGCACGGCACGACTGGGCTGGATCGTGGCCGCGATGCTCGGGCTGGGTCTGTTCCGTTTCGGCGCGGCGTTCCTGCGCCGCTACATGGCGGGCAGGCTCGCCGTCGGCGTCCAGCACGATCTCCGGCGCGCGGTCTTCGGCGCGGTGCAGCGTTTCGACGGCGGCAAGCAGGACGCCCTGCGCACCGGGCAGGTCGTCTCCCGAACCATCAGTGACCTGCAGTTGGTGTACAGCCTGCTGGCGATGCTGCCGATGGCGGCCGGAACGATCGTGCTGGCTCTGGTCGCCATCGTGGTCATGCTGTGGCTGTCGCCGCTGCTGACCGTGATCGCCCTGATCGTGGCGCCGTTGATCGCCGTGATCTCGGCGCGCAGCAAGAGGACACTGTTTCCCGCCACCTGGGCAGCGCAGCAGAGCGCCGCCGATATCGCCCAGCACGTCGAGGAGACCGTGACCGGCGTGCGCGTGGTGAAGGGCTTCGGGCAGGAGTCCCGGGAAGTCGAACAGTTGCGCTCGAGAGCTCGCCGGCTGTTCGCCGACCGGCTGCGTGCCGCGCGGATGACCGCGCTGCCCGCGGCGAGTCTCGCGGCGCTGCCCGCCGCCGGACAGGTCGGTGTCCTCGGTCTGGGCGGGTGGCTGGCCCTGCAGGGCCGGGTCAGTCTCGGCACGTTCGTGGCGTTCTCCGGATACGTGGCCATGCTCGCCGGACCTGCGCGGATGCTGTCGAGTCTGGTGATCCAGTCGCAGCTCGCGCGGGCGGGGGTGGAGCGCATCCACGATCTGATCGACTCCCAGCCCGAGGTGGTCGATGCGCCGGACGCGGTGGCTCTGCCGGACGGGCCGCTGCGTGTCGAACTCGACGATGTTCATTTCGGTTACACCCGCGACCAGCCCGTGCTGCGCGGAACCTCGCTGCAGGTCCGACCGGGTGAGACGGTCGCCCTGGTCGGTCCCGCGGGCTCGGGGAAATCGACCGTGTCGCTGCTGCTGCCCCGCTTCTACGACGTGCACGGGGGCAGTATCCGGATCGGGGCCGACGGCGGTGCCGATGATGGCGATGCGACCGCCGACGATACGGCCGATAGCGATACGGCCGATAGCGATACGGCCGATAGCGATACGGCCGGTGGCAATACGACCGCCGGCGATACAGCCGAGGTCGGCCGGGAGTCTCCCGCGCACGATATCCGCCGAGTGCGCATGGATTCGCTGCGTTCCTGCGTGGGTGTCGTGTTCGAGGAGGCTTTCCTGTTCTCCGACACCATCCGCGGCAACATCGCCTACGGCCGTCCGGAGGCCCCCGACGAGGAGATCGTGGCCGCGGCCAGCGCCGCCGAGGCCCACGACTTCGTCACCGCGCTGCCGGACGGCTACGACACACTCGTCGGCGAGCGGGGCCTCACCCTGTCCGGTGGCCAGCGGCAACGCATCGCGCTGGCACGGGCGCTGCTGTCCGACCCACGGATCCTCGTGCTCGACGATGCGACCTCGGCGGTCGATCCCACCACCGAGGCGGCCATCCACGACACGCTGAGTTCGGTGACCGCCCAACGCACGACCCTGCTCGTGGCCCATCGCCGTTCGACGCTGGCCCTGGCCGACCGCATCGCGGTGCTCGACGAGGGACGCGTCCTCGACATCGGCACGCGGGAACAGCTCGAACAGCGGTGCACGCTGTTCCGGGAGCTGCTGAGCGGACCGGGTGCGACGATCGATGCTCCCCGTTCCCGGCACACCGCGGTGTCGACCGGCACCACGCCCGAGCTGTGGCCGGAGGGTTCGGAGGAGGAAACAACACCTCCGGACCCGACCACGACGCCCCCGACCTCGGCGACACAGATCTCCACGACGCAGACCTCAGCGGCCCAGACCGCCGCGGCACCGCGCGGCATGCGTCCCGCCGGTGGCGGCTCGGCCGGGGCGGGCGCGGTTCCGCCGAGCCACGAACTGCTGGAGGGAATCCGCAAGCTCCCAGCCGCCACCGCCACACCGAACCTGGGCGCCGAGAATCCGACCGCCCCGGACCCCGAATTCCGGTTGCGCAGGCTGTTCCGGCCGATCCGCTGGGGGCTGGCACTGACGATCCTGCTGGTCGCCGGAGACGCCCTGTCCTCGGTCGCCCTGCCGTCCCTGGTGCGCTGGGGTGTGGACGGCGGCGTCAGCTCGGGCAACACCACGGTGCTGTGGACGGTGACCGCCGTCGGTGCTCTGGTGGTCGCCCTCGGCTGGCTGGCAGTGCGCTGGCAGACGACCGTGACCGCCCGTACCGGCGAAAGTCTGCTGTACCTGCTGCGCCTGCGCAGCTTCGCGCACCTGCAACGGCTCGGGCTCGACTACTACGAGCGGGAACTCGCCGGCCGCATCATGACCCGGATGACCACCGACGTCGATGCGCTGTCGTCGTTTCTGCAAACCGGCCTGGCCACGGCAGTCGTCAGCGCGTTGACCATCCTCGGTATCACCGTGGCACTGCTGGTCACCGATCTTTCGCTGGCACTGGTGGCCCTGGCCGTACTGCCACCGCTGTTGGCGGCCACCGTCGTGTTCCGCAGGGTCTCGGCCACCGCCTACACCGAGGCACGGGAACGTGTGAGCACCGTCAACGCCGATATGCAGGAAAACGTCTCCGGTCTGCGAATCGCGCAGGCGCATCGCCGCGAACGCCACTCCGCGCGAGTATTCGCCCAGCGCAGCGACGCCTACCGGCGCTCGCGACTGCGCGCGCAGCGCTACATCGCGACCTACTTCCCGTTCGTGACGCTGCTGTCGGAGGTGGCGCAGGCCGCCGTACTCGGCGTCGGTGCCTACCGGGTCGCCTCCGGTGACCTGACCGCCGGTGTCCTCGTCGCCTTTCTGCTCTATCTCGGTCTGTTCTTCACACCCGTACAACAGCTGTCCGGGGTGTTCGACGCCTACCAGCAGGCGAAGGTGGGCCTGCGGCGCATCGGCGGCCTGCTGCGCACCTCGACCTCGGTGCCCGAACCCCGCGATGCGGTCGCGGTGCCCGAGCGGCTCAGCGGAGAGGTCGAACTGCGGTCGGTGTCGTTCCACTACCCCGGCACCGAACGGCCCGCGCTGAGCGATATCGACCTGCGGGTGCGGCCGGGCGAGACGGTGGCGCTGGTGGGTGCGACGGGCGCGGGCAAATCCACCCTGGTCAAACTCCTCGCGCGGTTCTACGACGCCACACAGGGGGCGGTGCTGGTCGACGGGGTGGATGTGCGCGATTACGAGCTCTCCGCCTACCACCGTCATCTGGCGGTGGTTCCGCAGGAAGGCCATCTCTTCGCCCGCGACATCGCAGCCAACATCGCCTACGGGCGTCCCGACGCCACCCCGGCCGAGGTCGAGGGCGCCGCACGCCGTGTCGGGGCGCTGCCGGGGATCTCGATGCTGCCGCACGGGTTCCGGCAGCAGGCGGGTGAGCGCGGCAACGGCCTGTCCGCGGGCCAGCGGCAACTTGTCGCACTGGCCCGTGCCGAGCTCGTCGATCCCGGACTGCTGCTGCTCGACGAGGCCACGGCCGCGCTGGACCCGGCGACGGAGTCGATGGTGGTGGCCGCCGGTGACCGGCTCTCGGCACATCGGACGACCTTCGTGGTGGCCCACCGGCTGGCCACCGCCTCCCGTGCCGACCGGATCGTCGTCCTGGACGCGGGGCGAATCGTGGAGCAAGGCACCCACTCCGAGTTGCTGGCCTCCGGAGGTCATTACGAACGCCTGTGGTCGGCGGGCGACATGGCATCCCGGGAGAGTCGGGAGCCGGCGAGTGAGGCGGTGAGTGCGGCGCAGTAACCCCGCAATCCCGCACATTTATCCCACTCATCGGACGGAAAACGACCACGATGCGGGAGAAGAACGAATCAGCGGAAGATCACAGTCGTTGCCGCAGCGCCATGGCCGAAGGAACTTCCGCAGGCTTTCGCAGCTGAACAGCGCAAACATGATACCTGACTCCGCATTCGGCCGCAGCAACCGAATGGGTGCAATGCCGGGATCAGCCGGGCTCCTGGATCGGTTTTGTGACCTACCTCTTCCGTCCGGCAGTCGCACTAGCTGCCAACTGCCTGAGGTGAACCGTTAGCCTGGTAGCCGAGTGTTTGTAAACCACGAGCAGATGGATCGAGGCGAACGCCAGCCGTGTCCAGCAGCAGCCCTGCGTCACAGTTCGGCCCCAATGAGTGGTTGATCGAGGAAATGTACGACCAGTTCCTCAACGACCCCTCCTCGGTAGACTCGGCGTGGCACGAATTCTTCGCCGACTACAAGCCGGGCCAGGCAGCCACCGAAACCTCCGCTACCGCGGCCTCGAGCGCTGCCACAGCTCCGACCACCGCAACCACCGCCTCCCGTACCGCCGAGAGCAACGGTCAGGTCCGTTCGGGCAACACCGGCGCAGGGACCACGAGCACCCCGACCACCCCGGCGAGTGCCGGGTCGGCCGACAAGCAGAAGCAGGCCGAACCACCGCAGACTTCCAAGCCCTCCCCCCAGGAAGCCGCCAAGGCCACCCCTGTCAAAGAAGAGAAGGCGGGTGAGGAGAGCAAGACATTGCGCGGCCCGGCCGCAGCGATCGCCAAGAACATGGAGCAGTCGCTGACGGTGCCGACCGCGACCAGCGTGCGCGCCGTCCCGGCGAAGCTGCTGTTCGACAACCGCATCGTCATCAACAATCACCTGAAGCGGCACAAGGGCGGCAAGATCTCCTTCACGCACCTGATCGGCTACGCGCTGATCCAGGCGCTACGGGACTTTCCGAACATGAACCGCCACTACGGTGAGGATGCCAAGGGCAAGCCCGCCGTGGTCACTCCGGAGCACGTCAACCTCGGCCTGGCCATCGACATGCCGGGCAAGGACGGCTCCCGCAATCTCGTCGTGGCCTCCATCAAGGGCTGCGAGGAGATGACCTTCCAGCAGTTCTGGCACGCCTACGAGGACATCATCCGCAAGGCGCGGAACAACAAGCTGACCGCGGAGGACTTCGCCGGGACGACGATCTCGCTGACCAATCCCGGCCCCGCCGGGACGAATCACTCGGTGCCCCGGCTCACCGCGGGCCAGAGCGCGATCATCGGCGTCGGCGCGATGGACTACCCCGCCGAGTTCCAGGGCGCCAGCGAGAAGACGCTCATCGACATGGGGATCAGCAAGATCGTCACGCTGACCTCCACCTACGACCACCGGGTCATCCAGGGCGCGGAATCCGGCGAGTTCCTGCGCAAGGTGCACGAACTGCTGCTCGGCGAGCACAAGTTCTACGACGACATCTTCGCCTCGCTGCGCATCCCGTACGAGCCGGTGCGCTGGAGCCAGGACATCCCCGAAGGCGCGGTGGACAAGACCGCGCGGGTGCTGGAGCTCATCGACGCCTACCGCACCCGCGGCCACCTGATGGCCGACATCGACCCGCTCAACTACCGGCAGCGGCGCCACGAGGACCTCGACGTCCTGTCGCACAGCCTCACGCTGTGGGATCTGGACCGGGAGTTTCCCGTCGGCGGCTTCGCCGGCCAGGAGCGCATGAAGCTGCGCGACGTGCTCGGGGTGCTGCGCGACTCCTACTGCCGCACGGTCGGCGTCGAGTACATGCACATCCTCGAGCCCGACGAGCGGGAGTGGCTGCAGAAGCGGGTCGAGAAACCACACGCCAAGCCGGAACCGTCCGAGCAGAAGTACATCCTGTCCAAGCTCAACGCCGCCGAGGCCTTCGAGACGTTCCTGCAGACGAAGTACGTCGGGCAGAAGCGGTTCTCGCTGGAAGGCGCGGAGACGGTGGTCGCGCTGCTGGACGCGGTGCTGGACTCCTCGGCCGAGGCCGAGCTCGACGAGGTCGTCATCGGCATGCCCCACCGGGGCAGGCTCAACGTGCTGGCCAATATCGTCGACAAGCCGATCTCGCAGATCTTCCGCGAGTTCGAGGGCAACCTCGATCCCGGGCAGGCGCACGGCTCCGGCGACGTCAAGTACCACCTGGGTGCCGAGGGCAAGTACTTCCGGATGTTCGGTGACGGCGAGACCAAGGTGTCGCTGACCTCCAACCCCTCGCATCTGGAGGCGGTGGACCCCGTCCTGGAGGGCATCGTCCGCGCCAAGCAGGACATCCTGGACAAGGGCCAGGAGGGCTTCACCGTCCTGCCGGTGCTGCTGCACGGCGATGCCGCCTTCGCCGGGCAGGGCGTGGTGGCCGAGACGCTGAACATGTCGCAGCTGCGCGGCTACCGCACCGGCGGCACCGTGCACGTGATCGTGAACAACCAGGTCGGCTACACCACCGGCCCGGAGCACGGACGTTCCAGCAAGTACTCCACCGACGTGGCGAAGATGACCGGCTCACCGGTGTTCCACGTCAACGGCGACGACCCCGAGGCCTGCGTGTGGGTGGCCAAACTGGCGGTGGAATACCGGCGGGTGTTCAACAAGGACGTCGTCATCGACATGGTGTGCTACCGGCGTCGCGGCCACAACGAGGGCGACGATCCGTCGATGACCCAGCCCGCCATGTACGACGCGATCGACAAGATGCGCAGCGTGCGCAAGACCTACACCGAGTCGCTGATCGGCCGCGGTGACATTTCCGTCGAGGAAGCCGAGAGCGCGCTCAAGGACTACGCCAACCAGCTCGAGCACGTGTTCAACGAGGTTCGGGAGCTGGAGAAGCACCCGCCCGAACCGAGCCCCTCGGTGGAGTCCGAGCAGCAGATCCCGGCCAAGCTGGAAACCAAGATCTCCGAGGAGATGGTCCAGCACATCGCCGACGCGCACGTCAACCTGCCGGAGGGTTTCACCCCCCACTCGCGGGTCAAGCCCGTGCTGGAACGGCGCGCCAAGATGGGCCGGGAAGGCGGCATCGACTGGGCCTTCGGTGAGCTGCTGGCACTCGGGTCCCTGGCGGTGGCGGGCCACCCGGTCCGGCTGACCGGTCAGGACACCCGGCGCGGCACGTTCGGGCAACGGCACTCGGTGGTCATCGACCGCAAGACCGGCTCCGAGTACACGCCGCTGCAGAACCTCGCCGGGAACCAGGCGAAGTTCCTGCCCTACGACTCGTCGCTGTCCGAGTTCGCCGCAGTGGGCTTCGAGTACGGCTACTCGGTGGCCAGCCCCGATGCACTGGTGCTCTGGGAGGCGCAGTTCGGCGACTTCTTCAACGGCGCGCAGCCGGTCATCGACGAGTTCATCTCCTCGGGTGAGGCCAAGTGGGGGCAGCGCTCGGACGTGGTGCTGCTGCTGCCGCACGGCCACGAGGGCCAGGGGCCGGACCACTCGTCGGCCCGTATCGAGCGGTGGCTGCAACTGTGCGCCGAGGGCTCCATGACGGTGGCGATGCCGTCCACCCCGGCGAACTACTTCCACCTGCTGCGCAGGCACGCCCTGGACGGCATCGACCGGCCGCTGATCGTGTTCACGCCGAAGTCGATGCTGCGCCTGAAGGATGCGACCAGCCCGGTCGAGCACTTCACGTCCGGCAAGTTCTCCTCGGTGATCGACGACCCGTCCCAGCCGGATCCGGAATCGGTGCGCAAGCTGGTGCTGTGTACCGGCAAGCTCTACTACGAGCTGGCCTCCGAGAAGGCCAGGCGGGAGCAGACCGACACCGCCGTGGTGCGGCTGGAGCAGCTCTACCCGCTGCCGCACCGCAAGCTCGGCAGGCTGCTGGATCGCTACCCCAACGCCACCGACATCCGGTGGGTCCAAGAGGAGCCCGCCAACCAGGGTGCCTGGCCGTTCCTGGGGCTGGCGCTGCCCGAGCTGGACGCACGCTTCTCCGGCATCAGGCGGGTGTCCCGCAGGCAGATGGCCGCCCCGGCCACGGGCCTGGCCAAGGTCCACGAGGTCGAGCAGGCCGAGGTCGTGCAGGGCGCCTTCGAGGACTGACGCACCGGTGGGTGCACGGTCCCGACCGTGCACCCACCGCCCGCTCACAACACGTCGAGCCCGTGGGCTCGTGCCGCATCGGCCCGGCGTTGATCCCCGGCCACCACATCATCGATCGCTGCGCACGATCCGAGTACTGTCACAGAGCACTCTCAGCGACCGCGCGCCAGACCTCGGCCGCCAGGTCGGGCATATTCTCCATCTGGATCTGAGCAGCGATTTCCTTGAGCCGGTCACCGGCGCCCTGATCACCGGACCATATCGCGAGGAGGCAACGAAGGACCTTGAAGCGGATCCGATCCCGGTAGGAGAGCAGTTCGACCCCCTTCTCCACCTCGGCGACCACTTCGGCCGCACATTCCAGTTGACCATGGTGGAAGGCGAGCTTGGCTTGCAGGAAGGTGAGCTCCTGCTCCTGGTGAGGTGTTCCCGTGACCTTCAGAAGAGGCTCGACGCTTTCCAAAAAGGACTGAGCCTCCACCAGGCGAAGTGGCCTGGCTTGCATCGACAAGGAAGCAGCGTCCAAGCGCAGGCGAATCCAGAGCATGAGGTCGTCCCGACTGTCTATGGCCTCCAGGGCTTCGAGCACGAAAGCGAAAGCACGGGAATAGTTGCCCTGTCGACTACTCACCATGGCCGCTGTCCGGAAGGTCTCCGCCGCGAGGTCACCCTTGGTGCTCTCCAGCGAGCCACAAACTTCCTCGTTGAGGCGGGCGGCTTCGGCGAGGTCGCCCAGTTCCACCTCGGCGAACACCAGGGCGAGTTTGCTGCGAATGAGATCGGAAGCGGGAAGCTGCAGGGCGTACTGCTCCCTGATGGCGAGCATCTCGCACACCGCACGACGGACCTCTCGCGCGTCGCCCAGTTTACGCGCACACTGGGCCATCCGGATTCGGGCACGAGCCCGGAGGAGGGGACGGTCCAATTCGTCGCTCAGTGCATTCAACTGAATGAGAGCGTCGCGCTCAGCAGCGGAATCATCGAGAACCTCGTGGATACGCACAAGCTGGGCCCATGCGTACCATCGTGTCATCTGGTCCACATCGGTGGCGCCGGCCAGGACGTCGGCCAGCCGGTCAGCAGCTTCGGCGTCCAGCTCGCTCTCCGAGAGTGCAACAACATTGGTGATGGTATCCGTGAGGCTGTCTTGGGGCTGCCCCCCGAAGCTCTCCACCGTGACACCGAGCCGCTCGGCCAGATACGCCGCTGCACGCACCGTCGGCTGGCGGTTGCCGGACTCCAGACGCGACAGGTAAGTGGCGGACATCCCGGGACCTGTCAGCTCAACCTGTGACCTGCCCTGTTGTTTTCTCAGTTGACGGAGACGTCGACCGAATTCTGGCTGCTCGAGCAACTTTTTACCTCTGCGTGTTTACTCCGCTACCCCAAGTCGCTTCCCTACCAATCCCGCAAAGGATGTCCCGAAGATTGACGACCACCTAAGCAGGGCATCATTTCGGAGCGATCCGAGCCGTGACCACTCAGCGCCCCGGGAGACCAAAACGGTGTGAGCGGAGACGCCGAAGGCAACCGGAAGAAGGGTCCGCCGATGACCAGCTTGGCAGTACGCACGATGCTACTCCTCCCGACCCTTGCATAGTAGCCCATAACGGTGCGGGCACAGCATTGGACGGAGCAGCAGCAGCTACCCCAAACGGGGGTAGACATGCCGAAGAAGCAGCGTCCACTTCTGCAACTCCGAAAAAGTTGACAGATTATGACGATTTTGTGAACCAGGCGTGTTCATTGCTGGGCGAGCACCCGGTCGGCGAGGCTCCTGAGGCGCCTCGGCGAGTCTCGGGACAGGGCCACCAAGTCAGGAGAGCGGAGGGAGTGCAGTCGACGAGGAAACCGCGGCCAATCGGCCGGAGCGAGCCGTCCGCACCATCCGCACGGCCGATTGCTTCGCCTCCGGGGGTATCCGTTCGGCGCAGCCATGAGCTCCATCATGTCCCCCAGCCCACGGGCTCCGACCAACCCGGGATGCAACCCTGCGAACCGCCGCGGCGTGTCACCGCCGACGTTGCCCGACGGCGTTCACGATCCCGACTCCTCCGTGGTGATGAGAATTTCACCACACGACCTCCGGCAGATCGCGAGCGCGGTGTCCGCGTCCTCGCCCACGGCGATCACTTGCCCCACTCGATCCCAGCTCGAGTTGAGCGCTCGGACCTCCTCCCCGATGGAGACGCCGACTTCGACGTCCAGCACTCCGTCCAATTCACGTGCGGCATCGGTTCCCTCGATCCCGGTGACAACACCGGGCTCTCCGCTCAAGAACAGGGTGGCTGCAGCCCGCAGCAGGTTCGGCCGCTCCTCGAGATCCGGAAGGTCGCTGCTGGGCCAGGCAACCGTATAGGCCTCGATGTCAAAGCCATATGCCGCCTCTATCAAGTCCCGGATACGGCCGCCCCCGGGACGGCCATGGGACTCGATCACCCGAGGCCCGTCGGCAGCGAGCCGTAATTCGGTGTGGGTGGGACCGTGCATCACACCAACTGCATCGAGGAATTCCAGAGCCGCCGCCTCGATGACCTGCTCGGTATCCGTATCGATCCTTGCGGGAATCACGTGTCCCAACTCGACGAAATTGCTGTTCGTGAGTTTCTCGGTGATGGCCACGATCACGTGCCGCCCTGCGAAGGTAAACGCCTCGACACTGTACTCACGACCGTCGATGTAGGGCTCGACAACAAATCGATCCAGCGGGAAGGACTTCGCCGACCGGTGGGCGGACCCCCTCATCCGGGAAATATTCTCCCAGCTCGCGCCGATTTCCTCCGCATCACCGACCAGCTGCACGCCCAGACTCGCGATGCCGTCGACAGGCTTCACGATCAACGGGTAACCATGCTCCTCCGCGAACACCTCCAGGTCCGCCCGATCCGTCACCTCGGCGGCGGGGACAGCGGCGGATCCCACTCTGCTCAGGTGCTCGCGCATACTCAGCTTGTCCCGCAGCAACCGAGCGCTTCGATGCGAGAGGCCACCCAGGTTCAGCAACTCGTTGATACGCGCCGCCGTCTCCACTCCGGCCTCCCCGGTGGTGACCACGCGTGTGAAACCGTAGCTTTCGTGCGCTGCGGTGACCAACGGTTTGACGACCGACCAGTCGGTGAAGTCGACCAGCAGCGCAGCATCCACCAAGGCGGCGTGCTCCGGTGTGAACTTGTCAGGTTGCTGGAGATACACGACGCCCAGGCCGCGCTCTTTCGCCTTGTGGACGTTCTCGATCCGGCCGCCGATAATCAGGACTCGCTCTACTGACATGCTGTTCCTTATGCTGGGAAGGACAAGTCCGCGCAGGCAGGCACAGGGCCGCTCACGCGGTGGGAGATCCTTCGGCGATCTCACAGGACGCGGAGACGCGTAATTCCTCGGCGAGTCGGCGCATTTCCTCCGCATTGGCACAGTCGAGCACGGCATAGGCCAGTCGGTCCCCGGAACTCTCGGCAGGACGCACGGGCGTACCGGCAGACAGCCGTATGCCGTATCGGGCGACTCCCGAGTGGGACGCCCAGTCCGCGAGGTCGAGCGCGACCAGGGTCCCCGCACACTCCGCACTGAGGAAGAGGCTTCCGGCCGAGCGCGCAGGTTCCGATCCCGGCGGCAGCTCCGGCGTCTCCTGCAGAGCCAGTCGCAAGCAGGCCTCGTAGATATCGACACCGTGGGCACGGGAGACGATCTCCATGAGATGGTCACCGGGCGTACGCACAGCGACCTCCATGATCACGAGTTCCTCGGCAATGGGTGTCCTGAACTCCAGGTGCACGATGCCGGTGGAAACCCCCATGGCTGCCACCACTTTCCGACACAACTCCTCGGACGCCTTGCGCAGCACCGGACGCTCGGTGCCGTAACCGGCCTCGTGAAGAAGCTCGACGAAGAACGGCGCGCCGGTGGTCTCCTTCCGAGTCAGGTTGGTGAACAACACCCTGCCGTTCTCCACCAACGCCTCGACGCTGTACTCGTGCCCCTCGACGTACTCCTCCACCAGCAACGGACCCTCGGAGCCCCTGCGCGCCAAGGCGTCCTGCCACTCTTCGGGGGTGTCAATCCTCTCCACTCCCCGGCTGCCTTGCATCGAGACGGGCTTAACCACCACCGGCAGTCTGGGCAGAGCCCACTCCGTCGCGTTCTGCAGTCGATCGTGCAAGTACCCGGGCTGCGGCAGGTCGGCACGCTCGAACTCACCACGCTGAAGGGCCTTGTTCCGAGAGATGACTGCGGCGTCCAGTCCGGGCCCCGGAACCCCCAGACGGTGCTGAAGGATCGCCGTAGCCAGTACATGCGGCTCGGCAAACCCCAGGACCCCACGAGGCCGCATGCGGTCCGCCAGCACCGTGGCCGGAGCCAGCCATGCTTCGTCCTGTGCCCCCTCCTCCACCGGCTCGAAGTCGGCAATGCACGAGAAGCGCGATGCGAGTGCCCCACACCGATCGGCGGTCTCCACCACTCCCACCCGCAACCCCATCGTTTCGGCGGCGGACAAATAGCCCTCGGCCATGCCTCCCACACCGATCAGTACAACAGTTCGCTCCGTAGCGGTCAGTGGCATGGCGACTCCTGATTCCGTGCTTCCGATTGCCTCCCGAAACTCACCAGCTCGTCTACGCCGACCTCGCGTACCGCGGCTGCGCACAGCAAGGACTCCAATGCCTCCATCCATTGCTCAGCCCAGCCGGGAGAGCGCATCGCAGTGTCCACTTGGAGCAGGAGGTGAATCCCCGCCTCGCTCACGTCCGCACTCAGGTAGCGCGATGCCTGCCACAACGGATCATCGAATGTCCAGGAGGTGCGACGCAGGGACGCCATCCCGCTGAGCTCCTCCTCCGTCACCTCGCGTCGGGGTAACGAGGTGGCTCTCGGCCGGTAGTTGAGCGTGGGGGAGATGTCCAGCCGCACACCCCGTTCCTCTTCGACAGCCCGGTGAATCTCGACGAGTCCGGTGGGGGGGTAAGAACCGAACCGGTGTGCACCCAGCGCGGCTGACGCCGTTCTGTGGACCAGCTCCGTGAAGGGCTCCCGACCGATGTCCACACAACAGGGGACGGGTTGAGAACAGGGCACCACGGCATTGACCAGCTCCGGTCGCGACCGGTTGGCGGTGATCAGCTGCGCATAGCCGGTACTGCTGCCCTCGAAAGCCGAATCGACCGCGATCATGGCTGCCGTGAGCACGGCGGCCACGCTCTCTCCGCAGCGCAGAGACACTGCGCCCACCGCCAGGTCGAGTGCGGGCGACCGGTGGGACAACGAACGGAACCGGTCTCCCTCCGGCGTGGCACCCCGCGGTGGAGGCGCAGCCGGCATCCGGCGAAACACGTCCGCGATTCGCCTTAAGGCCCGCTCCGCCATCCGTTGGCCGCCTTCCCCCGCCTCTGCGGCCGCCTGCTCGTACGGCTGGCGTCCCGGTTCCCCCGTGCGGGACTCCGGCCAGTCCGGATGGCGTACGGCGACGGTGGCAACAAGATGGTCGGTAACGGGCAGGAGAGCGAACGCGTCCACCGCGAGGTGACTGAACACCAGCGCCAGAAACCGGGGGGCCAGTCCCTCTGTCACCACCGCGGCGCGCAGTGGCCACTCAGCGGCCACGTCGAACGGTTCCTCCGCGAGCTCCTCGACAACGGCGGCAGCCGCGTCCACCGCTGCATCCCCCGCTCCCGCCTCGTGGACAGCGAGCCGCACGGTACCCTCAGCATGGACGCGCTGCCGCGTGGAAGGTCCTTCGCGCACCACGGTACTGCGCAGACCCTCGAAGCGCTGCAGCAGCGTTCTCAGGGCATCGGCCACTTCGGCTTCGGTGACACCGTGCTGCAATTCGTACAATCTCCTGATTACCAGGCCGCATCCGAATGACCGAGCCGAATCCGTCTCCGCCAGGTAGTACTGCTGACTCCATGTGAGGGGAACCAGCCGGTTCTCACCGCCGGTGAAGCGAACCGCGCTGTACTCGAGCCCCACCATGGCGACTAGGACCGCCCTTCGGACTCGTCGAAGGGTGACCAGCTGAAAATCAGCTTCTCACCCGCCGCCCTGGCACGGCTCAGGGCTTCGTCCCGGTCAGCGCCTTCCGCGATGACCCAGGCAGCACGGTCGCGATTCGAGCCGTTGGCCCTGTAAACCATGCCGGGTTGCACTCCAGGTCGCATGTGCACTTCATGCACACCTTCCATCGACTCTGCCTCCGCCACACCGTCAATGGCATCGAGGCGGCCCAGCGGCGCCGACATGAGGAAGTGCACGACCGCGGTGCGGTCGCAGTCCAGGGTCAGGTCGGGTATTCCGCCGATCAGCGCAGTCATGTGAAGCCGACACATGTCAACTCCGCTGGTGACACGGACCAGTTCAGGGATGCGGTCCCCTGCGATCCGCCCGTTGACCTCGATCACCCGGGCATCCTCACCATCGGCCGTGAGCTTCAGCTCCACATGAGCCGGCCCCCAGATCACACCGATCGCCTTCACAGCCTGCTCTGCCTTTTCGAGCAGTAGACGCTCTCGCGCGCCCGAGACGGGGGCCGGGAAAATATGGCCCATTTCCAGGAAAAATGGTGGTTCGCTGCAGATCTTCTCGGTGAGGCCGAGTACCCGTCCATGCACGACCTCAGCGGAGTACTCGTCTCCCGGCACACATTCCTCGACAACGACCTGGGGCGTCACCTTCTGCCCGAGGTACTCCCCGATCCGCATGATCTCCTCGGTGATCGCGGTGACCTGGTCGGCCGAGTCGCAGCGGCGCACCCACAGACTGCCGGTGAGGTCGAGCGGTTTGACGACCACGGGGAAGCCGAATTCGGCAGCGGCAGCCACTGCCTCCCCCGGGGACGCACAGACCTGGAAGAGAGGATTGAGACCAGGGGTACCCGCCATCGCCCGGCGCATGGACGCCTTGGAGCGGCAGGCGGTCACGGCTGCAGGGTCCGGGCCGGCCAGTCCGAGCCGGGAGGCGACTTCGGCGCCGATATCACAGTAGTACTCGTACACCGAGGTAACACCGATCAGTTCTCCCTCTGCGGCGATCTTCCGGCAGGCCGCCAAGACGGCGTCGACGCTGTGCGTGTCGCAAGAACGGATCTCCACGTTCAGATCGGCAAAGTCACGTCGCAGCGAAGGGGCCATCGAGTCCGGGGAGGCTGCCAGCACGAGAGGGGTCACCCCCTGCTCCAGCAGGAACTTGGCACAGTCCTGGCCGGCACCGGTCAGTGGTGACTCGACGAAAACGACGATACGGGGGAACTCCCGGGGAGCCATACGCATACTCCTTGATCAGAATCTCGGGGCCGGTCATTTGGAGGTGTCGGAGGCGAGGGGCGGTTCCTGTGGAGCAGGCCTCGTCTCCTCGGCAGGTAGGTCGCGCATCCCGGACAACCGGGAAAGGAGCAACCACAGGACACCGGAGGTCATACCGATGCCGGCCACGAACAGGCCTCCACGAACGCCGATCCACTCTCCGAGAACACCGCCGGTAAGCGATCCGAGCGAGAGGATTCCCCAAACGATGAACCGCACACTGGCGTTCATCCTGCCCAGCATCTGCGGCGGGCACAGGGCCTGACGAATGCTGACCTGGCCCACGTTGTAAATGACGATTCCGAGACTGACGGTGAACCAGGGAATCGCGAACAACGCGATTGCCCAGCCTGTGCCCGAGAACGGAATCAACAGTGTCATCGGCACCGCGACCAGATACGACATCCACATGGTTCGCACCTGACCGAGCCGAGCGGTGAGCCATCCGGCCACCGTCGCACCCGTGATGCCGCCCAATCCGCTGACCGCCATGAGCAGACCGACTGTGGTACCGGCCAGACCGATCTCATCCACCAACAGCAGCATCACCAGGGGCAGTGCCATGCCGTAGAAGAAATTGTAGGTGGCAGCGGATCCGGTAACGGCTCTGAAAATCGGCTGCCGCAGAACGAAAAGCAGGCCGCTCCTGATGTCGGCCCCCATGCTTCGTCTCTCGCTGTGCTTCGGCTTCTCTTCGACAGTCCTGATACGAGACAGCAGGCCGACCGACAGCAAGTGGGCGAAGGCTTGAAAAGACACGGCGAGGGAGGCCCCCACAAGCTGCACCAGAGAGCCGCCGAGAGCAGGCCCCGCCATCCTGGAGACCGCGTTCGTGCTCTCCAGCTTGGCGTTACCCTCGACAAGATGGTCCAGTCCCACGACGGCCGGAATGTACGAGTGGTACGCGATCTCGAAGAAAACGCTGGCGAGGCCGATAGCCAGTGACATGATCATCAGGCCGGTGAAATTCATCCATCCCAGTGCGAACCCCACCACCGTGCAGGTCAGAAGCAGGGCACGCAAAACGTCGCAGACGATGAGGATGGGACGTCGGCGCATCCGATCGATCAACGTGCCCGCCGGTAGCCCAACGAGCAGATACGCGACGGTCTGCGTCGCCTGCAACAATCCCATCTGGAATGGTGACGCGGCCAGCAAGGTTGCCGCCAGAAGCGGGAGAGCCACCCTGGTCATGTGAGTGCCGAGCATACTGGCCGTCTGCGCCGCCCAGAACAGGCGGAAATCCCCGTGCTTGAGCAGTGACATGTTCCACCTACCAGGCAATCGAGGGGCAGGGCGCCCCGATGTCCGAACCGGACACGAAGGAACGGTGGTGAATCCGGTGGTCCCGTACGCAATCGTCATGACCGTCGATCCGCTGCGGCAGCCCGAAGACATCGCCGGCCAGGTCACAGCCCACTGCTTGAAGAGATTCGGGATCGTGCTTCGGGTACTCCGGGGCTCTTCCGCCGAGAACGGGCACGTCCGCGTCGCTCATGGCTGGAGCCGCTGATGAGTCCAGGGAGAGCTGTCGCCGGACCGCTCGTAGCGCAGCCGACGGTGCAGTCGGTCAGGGCTGCCGTACCAGAACTCGATGCTGTGCGGCACCAATCGGTAACCGGTCCACTCGGTGGGCCGCGGCACCGGTTGCCCTGCCTCCACCAGAGCTTCGGCCCTGGACCGGAGCTCCGGCTCATCGTTCAGGGGGCGGCTCTGGCTCGACACTGCGGTCGTCGCCTGCGCAGCGAGCGGACGCCGGGCGAAGAGCGCGTCGGAATCCTCCGCGGCCAGGATTTCGACCGGGCCTTCTGCCGTGAGCTGCTGAAGGCTTTCACGCCAGTAGAAGGTGATCGAGGCCCAGGGCGAGGACGCCAAGTCGCGGCCTTTCCGACTGCCCTGAAAACTGGTGAACAGCAGTCCTCGCTCGTCGATCTCCTTCACCAGTAGCACCCTGCTCGACGCCTTGCCCGATGAATCGGCCGTGGCCAGCACGGCGGCGAACGGCTCACGCACCCCGCGGTTCACCGCGGATTCCAGCCACTCGTGCATCAGTCCGTGCGGTTCCTGCGGAGGTGTGTCGAATTCCGGCAACACCAGAGCGGTGTCACCACTGAGCGTGTGCGTGTTCGGCGCCATCCGGTCGTCTCCTTACTCGTCTCTCGTGTCGAAGCCCCTGTTGGGCGGTAATTCCTGTGGTGGATCAAGGCCATGGACCGAGTTCCGGCAACGAGTCGGTGGACCCGTACGCCTTGGGAGTCCGGCTCACCGGGCGTCCGGTGAGCCAGGCCGCCAAAGTGTTCTGAAGGCCGTGAACCGTGGTGGGAGTGCCCGTTCCGTACTCCCAGCGACGGTCCGTGTCACCGGCCAGAAGAACCGTGGTCCGGTTCTCCGGGAGACGCGGCAGCAGGTAGCCGACCAGGTGCTCGCCGAGGGCATCGCTCCAGTCGTCCGCCCCGTACCCGACTTCGAGGTCGGCATAGTGCACGTGCACCTCGCGCCACCAGCACAGCTGAGTCGCCAGCAACGTCGAATCACGATAGGCGGATGGCAGGCTCCAGTCGTCCGGACCCAACTCGGCCCAAGCCTCCTCGAGCCGGGTGAGTCCGTCCTCCAGGTCCGCCATGAGCTCACCGGCCGATCGCCCCGCCCCCTTCTCGATGGAGGCGTCGCGGCCGGGACGACCGTCGTCGTAGACCGCGACGATACGACCCTCGAGGGCGGAACGCGCCTGACGTGCGAAGGCTCTTGCGAGATCTCCGAGATGGGTCAGGACGTGCCCCCTGCTCCACCCCGGAAGACCGGTCGCCTCCCGCATCCGGGAATCGTCGAGTGCAGACGCATCCGACCGCAACCACCGGTGCGTCTCGGCGATCTCCTCGAGCCGCTTCCTGGGCTCGGTGTCCCGCTGACTCATCTGTTCTGTCACACCTCCGCAGTCGTGAGCATGTCGTCGAGCTCCGAACTCTTGTCGACCTGCTCCCAGAACTCCCGCATCCATCGCAGGATGTCCTGCATGACGTGGTGGTTCTGGTTCGGCCTGAGCGCACCGAGCTGGAAAAACATGACGCCCTCGCTCGGCGGACCGAGCAGAGTCAACCGCTTGTCCACCGTCCCCTCGGCTCGCACCGGGTGGAAGTCCTCGGTGAGGTCGAGGCCACCCGGCTCGAAATCCGGTTCGTGGAGTCCCGGATTGCGCCACTTCCGGACGATGCCACGCTGCAACAGGTTCGGGTAGATGGGCAGGACGTCGTTCTCGGCGTCGAAGGGATGGACACGGGAGTCGACGAGGACATCGATCGGCAGCACGGCGCCCGTGAGAGGCCCGCACACCACGAACCGCCCGTTCTCCTCGTCCATGGCTATATCGGATTTCGGGCCGGCCGACACGTCCACCAGTCCGCATTCGATCAGCGCTCGAATCTTCTCCATCACTTCGAGCGCGGCACCGTTGCAGAGCCGATTGTGGTGACGCATGAAGACGTCGAGGAAGTCACGGTGCGAGGATGCGTGTAGACCGCCGAAGTCCACTGCGGCAGCGAGAACGCCCCGTAGATCGCGCCACACGCCGTCAGCCGCTGCCTTCGCCGGGTTCGTCAGGTTGTCCTGGGCGGCCCAGCGGTGATCGACGTCGATAAAATCCAGCAGGGCACGTCGGTACTCCTCGCCTGTGGAGAACGAGTCGCGGGGGATCGGCCAGATCGAACGTTCCCACGAGAAACGGTTGTCCGCAGCCTTCTTGGGATGCCGCCACGGAGACTCGGCCCCGGCGACGGCGGCGGCGAGCCCGGCGGGATCTTCGAGGGAGCCGACGATCCCGTCGGCCTTCTCCGTCCCGAAAACCACGTTCAGAAATCGGCGCAGCGCCGCCTCGACATCCCAATCGCTTTCCTTGGCCGCACTGAGCGCGAAATCGCCTGACAGGACACTGTCGACCATCTCGACGCCTTCTTCGACGAGAGCTTCGAGAGGAGCGAGAAGACGCCGTACGGAGAGGTCGGACTCCGCTCCCCCGCCTCCGTCCGCGAGGAACGCATCGTATTCGGGACGCGCGGCCCTCTCGAGATGGCCGCCGAAGTCGGCGCCGAACAGCGTCGTGTAGTACAGATGAGCCATTTCCAGTACGACCACGGGAAAAATATGGTCCCGGAAGTTGAGCTGCCACTGCTCGAGGCCGCCGATGGTGGTGGACCGGCCGACCGTCCGCCGTAACCTGCCCACCGCGTCCTCGGTGAGGAAGACGCCCTTGTGCTCGAGTTCCTCCGGATTTCGCTCCTTGGCGTTGTAGGGACGGGCGAAGGTGAACAGCCCGGCACGACTGAACATGACGATGGAATCGGGCTCCTCGCCCGAGGCACGGTAAGTGAGCGTGCCATCGCCCTGCTCCTCGAAGACACCACCTCTGCCCTCGGTCAAGTGCAGGATCACATCGATGCCGGTCAACCCCATACCGACGCACCCGACCGTGCTGCCGGGCCCGGCCCGATCCGGTTCGAAAGCATTCTCGAGCGGATAGGCGGAGGGAACGAACCCAGCAGGGTGACGTTCGGCGAACCGCGCCCACGCGGCCTGGCGGGGGTAACGCACCGGGGCGTTGGAGGAATGGCCGGTGAGCATCAGCACGTGGTCGGCGTCCAGAACCTGCTCACCGTCCTCACCAAGGACCCGCAACCTGCCGTCGGACAGCTCCTCGAGATCGGTCACCTCCGCGTGGTGTAAATGGACCTCCATCCCCGGCACCTCACGCAGCATCCTGACATAACGAAAGAACTGCTCCCGCAGCGCCAAGCCGTGGATGTAACGCTTCGGCCAGTCCTCTGCCACCAGGTCAAAAGCGGTGTCCCCGGTCTCCTCGTACCTGGTGCGGCACCATTCCAGCAGGGTTGGCCGTTCCTCCTTCGGCAGCAGCGGCCCTGCTCCGACCACGCTCTCGTCGGCCGCGAAGGCAACCTGACCGACAATACGATTGAGGAAACTGGTGACCGGCTGGTCGATGCTGTGCACCTGGCCAGCACCGAACTGCCCCGAACGATCGAAGATGTGAATGCCGAGAGATATCGGAGCGGCTGCTGCCCGCGCTGTCGCGGCAAGCCGGTCCAGCACATAGGTGCAGCTGGGTCCCGCACCGACAATGGCCAGTCTGTTGGAAGGCATGGTGAGTCTCCTTGTGGGATCTGTTGGCCATTCCGGCCTTTCCGTCACGCCTCCGGGGCGGTCTCCTCGACGACCACTCGGTCGAAGGCCGCCAGGAAGCCGGCGATGTCGGCGCCGTCGAGCTGTCCCATATTGGCGACCCGGAAGACGCCCCCGAGCCGCGACTGCGTGGAGTAAATGACGTAGCCCTCGGCCTTCAAACCGTCGTGTAGCTCCTCGTAGGTCATGCCGTGGGGCACGTAGACGTGGGTCACTGAATTGGCGCGCTGCTCCACCGGCAACAGAAACCGGGCATCCCGTTCGGCCAGGCCCGCGCGGATCATCTCGGCCAGTGCGGTGTACCGCTTGCCACGCCCTTCGACACTCTCCTCCAAGGACTTGTCCAGAGCTTTCTCGAAAGCGGTCAGCACCTGGAGAGCCGGGGTGAACAGCGGCGCGTTCTTCCTGTCCTGCGAGATGAAGTGGCCGTACAGGTCGAGATAGAAAGTGCGGGTCGGTACCGTTTCCAACGCTTCGAACTGTGCGCGGGAGGCCGTCACGAAGCTCACCCCGGGCAGCCCTTCCAAGCACTTGTTGGCGGTGCCGACACACCAGTCGATGTGGTCGACGTCCAAGTCGAGGCGCTCCGATCCGAGGCTGCTGATGGCGTCGACGGCGAGTCGACGACCGTGCTTGGCGACCACGGCCCCTATCTCCCGCAGTGGGTTGAGCATCCCGGTGCTTGTCTCGTGATGGACCAGGCCGACGTGGGTGATACCCGGGTCCTCGGCGAGTGCCCGGTCAACAGCGGCGACGTCGATCGGATTGCACCAGCCGAACTCCATACGACGGTGCGCAATGCCGTGTACTTCGACGATGCGCCGGAGACGTTCGCCGTAGTTGCCATTGTCCAGAATCAGGATGCGGCCGTCCTCGGGCACGATCGAGGAGAAGGTGGCCTCCAGAGCAGCAGTGCCGGAACCAGCGAGCAGCACCGAGGTGTGCCGATCGTCGCCACCGCTGATCCGCGTGGCCTTCTCACGGACACGGGTCATGAGCGCGGCAGCTTCCGGCTCCCGATGGCACTGGTCGGGAGAGGCCATGGCGGCACGTACGTCGTCGTGCACGTTGACCGGTCCGGGGTTGAGCAGCACCAGGTGATCGGCAGTGGGTGCGGCAGTACTCGAATACACGTCGGAAACTCCCGAGGACAGACGTTGAGAAGTACGGAGGAGCGCTCCGGGTGAGCAGCCGGAGTCGACCGATGCGGTCATCCACGGCCTCCTACCCGTGAGTTGTCCCGCGGCGGGGTTGCCCGCGCGATCAGGGTGTAAGGCACGGCCTGCGGCCATTCGGCGATCGGCGCGAACATGTGGCGCAGCCCGGCCGCGTATCGGTCACCGCCGGTGACCACACATTCGGCTCCGCGCTGCGCGTGCGCCACCAACGCGTCGAGCTTGCCCCCCATGGCCCCGCTGGTGTCCCACTCGGCGGCCTCCCACACGAGCTTGTGCGCAGGCGCGGGATCATCGGCATCGACCCACGGCAGTACGGGGTCGTCCTCGCTGCTGCCGGTCAGGATGCCCGGAACATCGGTGAGCGTCACGATGCGCACAGGAGCGAGGGAATCTTCGATGAGCATCCCGGGCACATGGTCGCTTCCGAATATCCGCAAGCCCCCGGCAGCCGTGAGAACGCAGTCACCCGACAGCACCGGCAGCACACCTTCGGCCAAGAGCCGTCGAACAACTGTGATGTCAGCTGCGATGCCGTCCCCGCGTTCCGAGCAAATCGCCGCGACCTGCATTGGCATGGCACGTATGCCCGCCTCGCGGAACGCCGTGGTCCACGCCCACTTGACGGCGAACGTCGCATTGGTGAGTCCCAGAGATGCGAATTCGTCCGCGGCATCGAGGTCGCGGACCGAACCGTGGCCAAGTGCGCCGCCACCGGCGACGAAGACGGCCCTCCCCGGGAAGGTCCGTACGAGATCGGCGACGAGACTCGCGTAGTCACGTACGGCGGTGGCGTCGAGATGGTCGTCGGTGCACTTGTCGGAGACCAGACTGCCCCCGACCTTGATCACGAGTGTGCGCGGCTCCCCCACCCTGCAACATGGCCGGGACACCGCTGTCCGCGTCCTCACCGGGCCCCCACAGCGACCCGGGAAGCCTCGGTGACGACCCGTTCGACCACGTCGTCCAAGGGCTCTTCCGCGTCCACGGTCAGCCACCCGTATCGTTCCGCCCAACCGTCGAGCACGGAGAGGAGGCGCTCCTGGTGCGTCAGGAAACTCTCCCGGGCACACTCCGGGTCCATCCCGCACTCGTACGGAACGACGTCCCTGCCGACCTTGCGTTCCCAGGCTCGCTCGGGGGAGAGCCGAAGGTAGATGGTCTGCTCGGGGACGGGCAGAGCGGACACCACACCCTCCGCCCAGGAGCTGTCGAGACCGTAGACGATCTCGCTCGCGGCATGCTTCATCCAGTAACCGTCGAGCAGCGTGACCGTATCCGAGCGGATCGCCTCGGGGACTCGCCCCAGGAGGGCGTGGGAGATGGACCACATCAGAAAGAGAAACCGGGTGGTGTTCGGCATCTCCGCGACGCAGAGCCGGGTGTCGGGAACATCCGGCTTCATGAAGCGAGTCGCAGGGTAGGCGGAGTTGTCGACGATGTCCCACCGATCGACCCGCTCGGTTGGTATCTCGCTGTCATCGAGGCGTTGAGCGACGAGCCGGGTGACAGTGGACTTGCCGGCTCCGTCGGAACCTACGAGCGAGACGATCATGCCGTACCCCCCTTGCTCGGAATCCGCTCCTGCAACTCGGAAACGACCGACCACAGAACTCCCGGAGTCGCGAAAGTCTGCTGAGTAAGTTTCTCGTCCTGAATCTCGATGCCATAGGTGTCCTCGAGGGAGACGACCAGCTCGACGATGGCGATGGAGTCGAGCCCATGGCCGGGCAGATCTGTGTCCACCCGCATTACGGCATCGGAGGCGAGGTCGACATGGCGCCTCACCAGCTCCTCGAAACGGCTGTCCCAGAGTGGGTTCATGGATTACCCCGATTTCGATGAAGTAGCGGATGCAAATCAGTCGTGGGGAACATTCGAGCTTCCGCTGCCCTCCTTGCGTCCGGTGTCGAAGAGACGTTCCAGGAATCCCAGTGACCACCGAGCCGTCCTGCCGTCGAGGGTTCCGTACTCCTCCAGGTAGTCGGTGTTCCCGGGCCGCAGCGCATCGAGAACCTTCGTCGGAATCGCTTCCGGATAGAGCACGGCGGTAAAATGCAGCGAGTAGTACACGATCGACTCGGCGCCGTAGTTCCCGACGCGGACGAGGAACTCCTGCCAGTCGGCATCGCGGTAGCTTTCGGCCACGAGTGCGAGGTCGAGAAACTTGCTCATCTGCAGATCGACGCTGTCCTCGATGAAGCGCAGGCTGGTCGCCTCCTTATGCAGGTGGGAGCACAGGTCCAGAAGGCGGTCAGCGGGGCTCGGAACCCGAGTCCTGGATCCGCACAGTACAGCGGGCACACTCCTGTCCAGCAGTTCAGCGGCCGGTGCACTCACGCCCGATTTCTTCTGGAAAACGTCCTGACACAGGTCCACGTTGAATTCCGGCACATCCGGTCGGTGCCCGGCTTTCAGGTAGGGGAGCTGATTGCTCAGGTTGACGCGCCAGAAGATCCGAGTCTTTCGGCTGAACGGCTGCACCTGTTCGCCGTCCTCGACGAGCTGTCCTTGGACGTAGCCGAGTCGTTCCAGCACCTCGTGAGCCCGCGGAACGTCCTCGATGTCCACCAGCAGGTCCAGGTCGTTGATCCGACGCAGCGACGGGTCACCGTACTCACCTTCAGCGAGGGAGAACCCCTTGCGCACGGCATGCCCGACTCCCGCCTCCGCCATCTCGCCGAACACCCTGCCGAACTCGTCGGCCAGTGCCAGGTTTCGCTGACGGTTCCCGAGATGGGCGGTGGTGAAGACCCACCCGTAGGGAAATCCCTTCATTCCATCGACGGCGCGGTCCAGCCGATAGTTGAAGACATGGCGCCCAACCAGGGGGAGCAACTTGTGTCGAGCCGCAGCGTCGAGGAAAGCGCCCCAGTCAATCTCGTCGCTCGCCGTGAGGGCACGAACAGCATGCCGCTGCTCCGGGCCGAGCCGTAGCCGAGCCAAGATCAACAGCAAGCGGGCGTGTGCGGGCAGTTCGGAATCGGCCGTGGAGGCGGTCCCGGCAGGAGAGGAACTCCTCTCCGGTGCAGTGGTCATCGTGCTCCTTCCTGATCGACAGCCGCCCGGAGGGATCGGTGGTCGACCTTTCCGTTGTGGGTAAGGGGCAACTGGTCCCATTCCCGCCATTGCCGGGGCACCATGGCCGGAGGGACTGCGGCACGAAGGGCTTCCTCCAGCTCCTTCGGTGCGACCGGTCCGCGCGGGGAGTAATGGGCGACGAGTTCCGGGCGATCCCCATCGCCCGAGACCGTGACGGCGCAGTTCTCGATTCCCGGATGACGGCTGAGTGCAACCTCGATCTCGTCGAGTTCCATCCGCACACCGGCCACCTTGACCTGCCGATCACTACGCCCGAGGTACTGGACGAACCCCTCGTCGAAACAGGCGAGATCACCGGTTCGATACAGCCGCCGGGTCGGTGAGGCCGGGTCGAAAGGGTCATGGAAGAAGGCCCGTGTGGTGGTTTCGGGATCGTTGAGGTATCCCAAGCCGACGCCGGTACCACCGACGAACAGTTCACCGGGCTCACCCGGCTCGGCCGCGCGCCAAGTGCCGTTCTCCCCCTGCACGAGAAGGTAGAGCACCGTGTTGGCGATCGGTGAACCGACCGGGAGCCGCGGGCGGGCGATGTCCGCCCGCGTCACCACATGATGGGTCACGTCGTCGGAGCACTCGGTCGGCCCGTAAGCGTTGATCAGGGACACGTGCGGCAGCGCCTCGAGAACACGTGCCGCCGTGGCCGGACGGAGTTCCTCCCCTGTGGAGAGCAGTCGGCGCAGTCCGTTCAGCTCCGCACCGCCGGGCCGGCACGTCTCGTCGACGAGCCAACCGACGACGGTGGGAACGAGTTCGACGACAGTCACGCCGGTGCGCTCGAGGGTCTTGACGAGGCGGCGCGGGAAACGCATGTCCGCGTCGTCGACGACCACGACATGTCCGCCGACCAGCAGCGGGCAGAGCATCTGCCAGATCGAGATGTCGAAGACCAGCGGGGCCGTGAAGGCGAGCACGTCATCGGCGTCCAGTGCCAGGTCTGCGACCTTGGCCCACAGGTGATTGAGCATGCCTTGGTGCTCGACCGTCGCCCCCTTGGGGCGTCCGGTGGTGCCCGAGGTGAATATCGTGTAGCGAATTTCCTGTGAGCGGTCCGACACGTCCATCGGCGGGAGTCCCCCCGTTCCGCCCAACTCGGACAAGCGCAGCACCTCAGTCTGTTCGGCGACCGCGGCCGCCCGCGCAGTCCGGGAGTCGCTCTCGGTGGCGGCGTAGTCGAGCAGCAGGGCGGACCGGCTGCGTCCGAGCACGTAGCGGACGCGCTCCTCCGGCCAGTCCGGGTCGATGGGCAGGTAAGACGCCCCGATGCTCTCCAGAGCCAAGAAGACGACGAGGGTGTCGGTGCTACGGGGACCGACGGTCGCGACGACCTCTCCAGCACCGAGTCCTTGGGCCAGCAGCGACGTACGTACCCCGGTGACCCGCTCCAGCAGGGCGCGGTAACTCAGCGTCAGATCACCTTCGGTGATGGCGGGACGCCCCGGGTCGCTCTCCGCGCGCCTGGTGACGTACTCCAGAACACCGGTCCCCGTGTCGATCTCCACGGAATTGCGCAGGGCCAGGTCGGCGGCGCGCGAGGTCGCTTCGGGGGCGAGGGGCAGTTCCCCCCGGATACGCGCGGCCCCGCCCGTGTGCTGCGTTGTCATCGTTCAGCACCCCCGGCGGGGCTGCGATGACGCTCCACGTCGTGGAAGAACCGTTCGACCACGGTGAGTTCACCGGCTTCCCTGGCGCGGGTGTGGACGTGCTCGCCCACCGCCAGGTCGAGCACGCCGAGCCCGAAGGGCGAGAAGACCACAGTGCGGTCGGTGGGGATGTCGGTGGTTCCGGTGAGGACGTCGTACAGGGTGCCGTCGATGAAACCCCTCCCACCGGCCCGCTGTGCGGCCAGGTGAACCGAAGTGTTCGCCTGGAGGACGTGCTCGGTGTCGTCGACCACGTTGACGCTGTCGAGGATGACCTCCGGGCTCAGGTCACGCAGGGACACGTGGAGCACCAGCGGATGGTGGTCGAACCAGGACGGCTCGGTGATGTGCGGAGTGGCCGCGGTGGTGGCGCAGACGACCACGTCCGACGACCGGATCAGCCGCTCGGCGGAATCGTGGACCCGGACGGGGACACCGCCCGCGGTGTTCCGCAAATGGTCCGCAAAGCCCTGGGCGTATTCCTCCGACAAGTCGTGCACACCGAACTCCTCCGGCGCCCAACCGAGATCGGACAGGTATGCGTGCAAATAGCGGGCGATGAGGCCGGTGCCCAGGTAACCGATACGGCGTGGTGCAGGCCTGCCTCCGGTGAGGGCACGTGCTGCCACCGTGGCAGACGCGGCCGTGCGAGCCGCGCTGATGATGGAGCTCTCCAGACAGGCGTATGGGTATCCGGTAACCGGATCGTTGAGGATGAGGACAGCGGAAGCCCGGGGGATCCCTCGCTCCGGGTTGTCCGGGAAGCTGGCGATCCACTTGAGACCGTCAACCGCGGAAGCACCGCCGAGCGAAGCGGGAAGGGCGATGATGCGAGCGGTGGGGCGGTCGGGGAACTTCAGGAAGTACGAGGGCGGGTTGACGGTCCTGGCTTCTCCGTGCAGGAGGTAGGTCTTCTGAACGAGTTCGACGACCTCGTGCTGCCTGCCGTCGAGCATGCGGTGAACGGTTCCCCCCGGTACGACCGAGAAGTCCGGGATTTCAGCCTGATTGTTCACTGGTTCTCCAAGAAATCCTGCGGGATGTCGCGGTAGTGCTCGGCTACCCATGCGTCGTCGTAGATCGTGTCGATGTATCGCTCACCGAGATCGGGGGCGATGGCTACGGCTGTGGGCGCCTTCGCCGCGTACCGGTTCAGCCACTGGAGGGCAGCACTGACCACGGTTCCCGACGAACCGCCGAGAAGCACCCCCTGCGCCGCGAGCCTTCTGCACATTCGAATGGCGTCCGGCTCGGGGACCCGTACGACCTCGTCCACCAGTTCGGGATCGATCAGTGGCATGGGGGTGCTCGCGCCGAGTCCCGGAATGTGCCTGGCCCCGGGGGCACCGGAGAAGTTCACCGATCCGACGCTGTCGACGGCAATGATGCGCACCTGCGGCCGATGTTCGCGGAAGTACCGAGCGCAGCCCATGAGAGTGCCGCCGGTACCGGTCCCGATGAACAGGGTGTCGAGGTGGGGGAACTGCTTGGCGATGTGGGCGGCGGTGTTCTCGTAGTGTGCGATCCAGTTGTCGGGGTTCTCGTACTGGTTGAGCCATACACACGACGGATCTTGCGTGCAGCGTTCCCGCACATAGGTCTTGCGGGCGGCGAGGTAGCTCCCGGTGGCATCGGGCTCGTCGACCACCACGACCTCGGCACCGAGTGCCCGCATGAGACCGGCCGTGGACGGGTTGCACTTCGGGTCGGTCACGCAGACGAATCTCAGCCCCTTCGACGCGGCGACCATGGCCAGTGCCACGCCGAGATTGCCGGAGGACGACTCGATCAGCACGGAGTCGGGGCCGATGATCCCTTCGCGCTGTGCGCTCGCCACCATCCAGGCGGCGGATCGGACCTTGACCGAGCCCGCGAAGTTGAAACCTTCGCACTTGAGGTACAGGGGGGAGTCGAGTACGTGGCGCAGGTCTATGTACACCTCGCTGTCGAGAAACTCGTGGGCCCCGGTTATGACGGTCATGCGCTCTGTTCACCTCCAGCCCGCCCGCCATGCGTCATGAGCAGTTCTCACGCGTGCTTTTGCCAGTCGGACATACGCTGCAGATGAAAGATTTCCCCCACGGAAGCGATCTTCTGCTCCAGAACAGTGGTATCGCCGGCTTCGTAAATGGCGCTGTACGCGTTGCGCAGGGCGGTGAGCGCGGCACGCATGCCCTGGTTGGCGTAGATGACCGCGGAGACGCCGGCCGCCCGGACATCGTCTATATGCCAATCGGGGTACGTGGTGGGAACTATGACCACCGGTAGGCGGTTGTCCCAGCGATCGAGGAAGTCCATCACCTCGTCCTTGCTCGGAGCCTTGGAATGAATGAGCACGGCATCGGCACCTGCCTGGGCGTATGCCGCGCAGCGCTCCACGGCCTTATCGACCCCCAGGCCGGCGATGAGAGCCTCGGTCCGAGCGATGACGAAGAAGTCCTCGGATGACTGCTCATTTTTGGCGGTCTCGATTTTGCTCGCGAAATCCATGGTGCTCAGCAGGGTCTGGTCACCACTCGCGAAGCTGTTCATCTTGGGAAACAGCTTGTCCTCTATACAGACCGCAGTAATGCCGGAACCCTCGAATTCGTGGACCATGTGGGCCACGTTGTAATTGCCTCCGTAGCCCGTGTCGCAGTCGGCCACCACCGGGATCTCCAGAGCCTTCTGAATGTTGGCGGCCGCCTCGAGGTACTCCTTCATGCTGAGAATACTGGCGTCGGGAAGGCACCGCGATGCGGATACCTCGAAACTCGACGACCACACCGCCTAAAAACCGGCCTCCTGAGCAAGAGCTCCACTGAAAGCATGGTGGGCCCCTGCCACGCGGACCACTTCATTTGCCTCGAGCACGGAGCGGAACGAGGGATAGCTGCACTTGAGCATCTCCGGCCTTTCTAAAGAAATGCATGGGCGATACCGGGCGAGCACGCGACTTCGTCGATAACGCTTCCCCGGCTCTTTTCCCACAATTCTGCTGCGTCGATCGGCATGTTCCGGGGAAGCCAATCAGAGGCTGTCAACTCTGTCAACTAATGCACCAAAAGTTGTCATGTGCTTGTCAAGGTGCCTTCGCTCGGTGCAGCATGTCGTGCATGACATACCGGCCACACATCGTCGTGCTGGATCCCGTGTCCTCAAATGCCCTCGCTGACCTGCGTCAATACCACGAGGTCACAGTGCGGACGCATCCCGGCCACGACGAACTCCTGGCCCTGGCCGCAGAAGCCGAGGCCTTGGTGGTGCGCAGCGGAGTGCGGATTACCGCCGATGTCATCCGGGCAGGGCAACGCCTGAGGGTCGTGGCACGGGCCGGCTCCGGAACCGACAACATCGATCTGGCTGCATGCCGTGAAGCCGGCGTGCAGGTCTTCAACATCCCGGGTGCCTCGGCACCTGCGGTGGCCGAACTTGCCATCGGACTCATGCTCGCCGTGACTCGCAACATTGCCTTCGCCGACCGCCAGGTCCGCTGTGGACTGTGGGACAAGCCCAACCTGGCCGGGCCGGGACTGCAGGACCGCATTCTGGGCATGGTGGGCTTGGGCCCGATCGGCTCCCGAACGGCCGAACTCGGCGCGGCCTTCGGCATGCGCGTACTTGCCGCCGTTGCACGGCCGTCCGAGGAACGTGACGAGAGGCTGCGCGGGCGTCACATCGAGAGGGTCGAGCTTCCCCGCCTGCTCGAGGCGTCGGATATGGTTTGCCTCGCGGTACCTCTCACCGAGGAAACCGAGGGCCTCATCGGCGCCCCCGAACTCGCCCTCATGCGCAACGACTCATATCTGATCAACATCTCCCGCGGCGGAGTGGTGGACGAGCAGGCTCTGTTCCATGCGCTCCGAGAAGGCACCATCGCGGGAGCCGCACTCGACGTCCACGAGCACGAGAGCGGCATTTCCGGTCTGTCCGAACTGGACAACGTGGTACTGACCCCGCATATCGGCGCCACCACCACCGACACGCAGGAAAGAGTCGGCCGTCTCCTGGTGCAGGAGCTGCGTACCGTCCTGGCAGGCGGGTCGGCGACGAACAGCGTGTGCTGACCGTGGCGGATTCCATGAATGCGGCCGTGCTCACCGAGCTCCGCTCCATCGAGTACCGCGAGACAGCAGCTCCCGAGCCCGGCACCAATGAACTGCTGGTCAAAGTTTCCTCCACCGGCATATGCGGATCCGACCTCGCGGCCTACCGGGGTACCCATCCCTACAAAACCGCTCCCGCCGTGCTGGGCCACGAGTTCTCCGGAGTCGTCGAGGCCGTCGGCGACGAGGTGACCGGCTTCGTCATCGGGGACCAGGTGTGCTCGGCTGCTTTCTCGCACTGCGGTACCTGCCCCGAGTGTCTCCGGGATGCCGGCCACTTGTGCGGCCGGAAGCTGAACCTCGGTCATCTGGAATGGACGGGTTCGTTCGCCGAGCGGATCGTCCTGCGTCCCAATATGACTCATCAGCTGCCGCCCGAACTACACCCCGTGGCAGGGGCACTGGTCGAGCCGCTCTCCATCGGTCTGCATGCGATGCGCCTCATGGCCGAAGACGTGAGCAAGGTACTCGTACTCGGTTCCGGCACCATTGGCCTGAGTTGTCTCATCGCTGCGAAACAGCTCCGGCACAGCTATGTGGCGTGTGTCGATGTCGGCACCGAGAAAGGTGAGCCCGCTCGAAAGCTGGGAGCCGACGCCTACGTCGACGCTCTGCTCGGCAACCCCGTGGACAGAGCGTGGAAAGCCCTGGACGGGCCTGCGGACGTCGTCGTGATCGCAGCCGGATACCACGGGGTAACCGACCAAGCTCTCCACGCAGTACGTGCCGGGGGCGAGATCATCGTGGTCAGCTACTTCGATGGTCGGCACCCGGTTGAGTTGAACACCCTGGTCAGCAGCGAAGTGACCGTGCACGGCTCGGCACTGTCCACCGGCCGAGACTTCACCGAGGTAATCAGCTGGCTCGCAGCCGGAGCGGTCGATCCGCTCCCCCTGGTCACCCATCACTACCGGCTCACCGAAGCGGAGACGGCATTGCGACTGATGGACCAGGCCGAGGTCCCGACCGGCAAGATCATGCTCCACGTGTCCACCGATCCGGACGAGTTCGCGGAAGAACGGAAGAAATGAGCAAAGGTATACAGGCTGCCGTTGTCGGCGGCACGGGTTATGCCGGTGGCGAGATGTGCCGGCTGCTACTCAACCATCCCGAGGTGACGGAGATCGTTCCCACCGCTCGTGGTGACGAATCGTTCGAACGGCTCCACCCGAACCTGCTTGGGTCCGGTCTGGAGTTCGCCGACGCGGAGGACGTTACCGCCCGAGCGGACACGCTGGATGTGGTCTTCTTGTGCACACCTTCGGGAGAGGCCATGCGCCGGGTACCGAAGTTGCTGGAAGCCGGTGTCCGCGTGATCGACCTCAGCGCAGACTTCCGATTCGCCGATCCGAATGCGTACCGAACCGCTTACGGAGCGGAACACAGCGCACCCGACTTGCTGTCCGAAGCCGTGTACGGAGTCACCGAAATCAACCGGGACCGATTGCCACAGGCACGACTGGCCGCGAATCCGGGTTGTTACGTCATCACCGCACTGCTCGGTCTCGAACCGTTGCTGACCGGCGGGTTCGCAGCTCTTGACTCGCCACTGCACATCGCGGCCGTCAACGGCACCACCGGAGCCGGCAACAAACCACGCACCGAGACACTGCACGCCGAGGTCTTCGGTTCGATGCTCCCGTACAGTCTCCAGGGGCATCGACATGCCCCCGAGCTGGAGGACCGGCTCTCCGCTCTCGCAGGTGGCGCTGTCACGGTGGACCTGAGTACCGCGCACGGAAACTTCGCCCGCGGCATCTACATCCAGTCCAGTGTCCGTATCCGTGCGGAGTTGCGCGAGGAGCTCACTCGCGAACTGCTGCTGTCCCGCTACGTCGAGCGGTACGGGACCGGATCCGGCGGGGAGTACTTCGTACGGATCAACGACCAGCCCCGGCTGGGCGGTCTGACCGACAAGGATTACGGCAGGTACCCGAGCTTGGCGGGAGTGGTCGGCTCCAACTTCTGCCACATCGGTCTGGACTATGACGACAAGCGCGGCATCGCCAAGGTCGTCTCCGTTACCGACAACCTGGTCAAAGGCGCTGCCGGTTCCGCGATCCAGAACATGAATGTGATGTTCGGCCTGGACGAGACCGCGGGGCTGCGCAGTTATGGGTTGTGAGACCGCTGGCTCCCCCCTGACGGGGATACTCCAACTGAGCCGACAGACCATCACATCCGGACAGCGCTGGATTTACTCAGCAGGGTTCAATGTGGACCCGGAACTGATCAGCACAGCACGGATCGACAGCGAATTGGCGGATCTGGAACGGCTCGTGGAGTCGGGAGCACGGGTTGCCGTACTCTCGCATCAGGGTAGTCATCGCGACGGCAGCGCCACCTCGCTCGAACATGTCACAGAACACCTGGCCCGACGGCTGAACAGGCCGGTGCGCTACTTTCCGGAGAACGCCTCCGACGAAGCGGTGCGGGTCTCCAGGAACATGCATCCCGGAGACATCGTGGTGTTCGGCAACACCCGGCACCATGCCGGCGAGGAGCAGGGCGATGCCGCTCTGGCGTATCGGTTCGCACAGTTGGGGGACCAAGTCGCCGTGGGCGGCTTCTCCAAGGCCCACCGAGCTCACGCCTCCAATACCGGCCTCTTGGAACACCTTCCCGGCTTCGCGGCCGGCAGCCTGGTGACGGAGGCGCGGTTCCTGTCCTCCTGGGCCGGAGAACGCCCGGACACCTGCTCGGCGGCGATCCTCGGGGGGCGCAAACCAGAGAAGACGCTGATCGGCCTGGTTCACTTCGCGGAGACCTGTGACCTGGTCATCCCGGCAGGTGTGGTGCTCAACACGGTGCTGCGCGCGCTCGGCCATGACGTCGCCGATTCCGACCTGGGAACCAAACCGGCTGCTTGCCTCGATGCCGCCCGAGAGGTCCTCGCATCCGGAAATGCTCGGCTGCACGTTCCCCGGACGGTTTGGGCCGCCCCCGACGACGGGACCACACCCCGAGCAGCACATCCCGTCGCCATCGAGGACGGAGTCCCGGATGGCCACGCGATCGTGGACTTCGCACTCGAACCATGGGCCGCCGAATTACTGGGCAAGACCGGACGGACGGTCCTGGCCGGCACTCCGACCCGCTACCTCGACGGACACCGCGAGGCCTCTGACGCAATCCTGGCCTCCCTGGAACCGGTAGCCGGCACCACGCTGCTGCTCGGAGGCGACACGGTGGCCGAACTTCCCTGGTCCGGGCCGGTGGCGACCGGCGGCGGGTCAGCGCTCGAACTCCTCGCCACCGGGACATGCGCTGTGCTCGACGCGCTGCGGAACAACACACGCCTCGCCGTTTCGAACCTTCCCCACGACGTTCCCGGTGAGGTGAACACATGAAGTTGGAACTGGACGTCCCGACGCACGTGGATTTCGGACGGGGCGAGCTCGATCGGATTGGCGACCACGCCCGTGCGCAGGGAACCTGCGCATTGGTCGTCACCGGCAGGACCACGGCGAAGGCGCACGGCTACCTGGACCGTGTCCTGGCCTCCCTGGAATCCTCCGGAGTCCGCTCCACGGTCTTCGACCGGGTGTCCGCCAATCCGCGCTCGGACGAGGTGGAGGCGGCGGCCGAGCAGGCTCGGCGGAACGGATGCGACCTCGTCGTGGGCCTCGGCGGGGGAAGCGCCCTGGACGCGGCCAAAGGCGTCGGCGTCAGCGTGGCAACCGGAGAGTCCGTCCGGGATCTCATCGGTGTGACCCTCGAAGCCGACACTCCCGCACTCCCGCTGATCGCGATACCGACAACGGCGGGCAGCGGTTCGGAGGTCACCAAAGGGGCGATCATCACGGACACCGTGCGCAATTTCCGCTCCGGCCTCCGGGGTGACGCGGTTTTCCCGCGCGTCGCGATCGTGGACCCCGACCTGATCGCCTCCGTGCCACGAGAGGTGATGGTGGAAACGGTTTTCGACTCCTTCGCTCATGCTGTGGAGGGTTGCGTCACGGCCCGTTCCGACGTCTCCAGCAGGGCACGTGCCCACCAGTCCATCGAGCTGATCGCCACTCACCTGCCGGCCGTGCTGCGCGGGGAGGATTCTTCCGCCGCCCGAGAGGCCCTGTGTCGGGCAGCGGTACTCGGTGGCGTGAACGTGGCCACGGTCAGCACCTGCTTACCTCATCGACTTCAGCAGGCGATGGGATCGGTACCCGGATTGGACATATCGCACGGCCGGGGACTGGCGGTCCTGTACCCGAGCTGGCTGCGACACACCGCCCCGCTGGTGCCGGACGAGTTCTCGGCGATCGCCGGTCTGCTGGGCGGATCCACGCTCCATGGGGCGGTGGACCGGCTGCTCACCTCGGCGGGACTCCGCTGCCGACTTCGCGACTGGGGCGTGACGAAGGACGACCTCGAGCGGTTCACCCAGAGCGTTACCGGCAACCTCGGCAACGACCCCGCCCCCGAGATCGGCACGGAGTACATCCGGACTCTCTACGCCGAGTCTTACTGAGCGGTGCCTTGCACGGGCATTCGGCGTAACGAACGCTCGCACTCTTCTGGAGTAAACGGGTTCACCACCTCGGTACCGGCCGCGCTCCGCGCACTCCGGTGCGTAAGCTGCGGGTGAGCAGGACGAGGACGTAGCGGAGGAAGCAGTGTACTTCACCGACCGTGGCCTGGAGGAGCTCGAGGAACGGCGCGGCGATGAGGAGGTGACGCTGACCTGGGTCGCCGACCGGATGCGCGCCTTCGTCGACCTCAACCCCGAGTTCGAGAACGCCGTCGAGCGGCTGGCGACCTTCCTCGCCCGGGACGACTCCGACGATCCCGATACCGAGGAGAACATCAATCCGGGCGAGGAGCTCTGAACGTCCGGTACGCACCCGCCCGCGCAGCGGGCGGAGTTCACGGGAGCTCATGCTTCGCTGCTGTCGACCACGTCGGTCAGGCTGTGCAGCAGCGTCGGCAGCGTGTGCATGATCGTTTCGCGGGTGGCGCTCTCCGGATCGGCGGCACCGGACAGGATCGCCTCCTCCATCGCGGACTCGTACTGGTCGATCAGCAGCCGGGTCAGGTGCACCGGATCGATGACGAAGCGCAGGCCGACCGACCGGGCCGTGGCCTCGGTCAACTCGGCAAGTTGCTGCCGGAAGGTGCGCGCGCTTTCGAGGAATCGCGGCGCGACCTCGGGGTCGCGCATGGCCAGTAACCGGAACTCGCCGAGCATGAGGCACCACTGTCGGGTGTCCGGCTGCGTGCTGAGCAGGTCGGCGACCATCTCCTCGAAGAACTCCCGGCTGGGCTTGTCCCGGGCACGTCCGAGCGGTTCGATGACGCTGTCGAACCGCTGCCGCAGCGTCTCCAGCCGGGTGCGGTTCTCCCGCTCGGTCAGGGCGAAGAACAGCTCGGTCTTGCTCGCGAAGTTGGAGTAGAAGGCGCCTCGGGTGAATCCGGCCTCGTCGGTGATCGCCTCGATGGCGGCCCCGTTGATGCCCTGCTCGGAAAAGACCCGGTATGCCGCGTCCATGAGCCGCTCGCGTGTCCTGGCACGACGCGCGGTTTCGCGGCCGCCGCCCCGACTCGCGGCATACCTCGCAGCGCCCTGGGCTGCGGGGTCTCTCCCGGTCGCCTGCACCATGACCTTTCCCTTCCGCCGGGCGGGGCGATTCGCGCCAACACCGGCGAACCGTCCTCACCGCCCCGCCATCCTAAGCGGATACACCCCTGTATCACGATGCACAGCTGTATCCGATACGTTTCCGTATCGGATACGATGTTGTATCCACCTCCCCCCGTTCCGGCGACAGGAGTGTGGCGTGTCCTCGTTCCTCTACTCACTCGGTCGAGCGGCCTACACCGCTCGGAAAACCGTCCTCATCATCTGGATGCTCGTTCTCGTCGCCACCGGCGGTTTGGCACTGGCTCTCAACAACGGCCTGAACAACACCGTGACCATTCCGGGCACCGAATCCCAGGAGGCACTGGACAGGCTGGCGATCACCTTCCCGGCAACCAGCGGGGCGTCCGCGCAGATCATCGTGGTCTCCCCCGGCGAGGGCAGCGTGCACGAACCGGCCATCGAGGAACCCGTTCGGCAAGCCATCGACGATCTGTCCACGATGGAGGCGGTCGCCTCGGCCGTCTCCCCCTACGGCGAGCAGTTCGGCGGCACGATCAGTGACGACGGTGACGCGGCCCTGATCTCCGTCCAGCTCCACGGTCAAGCCTCCGCCATCGACCAGAGCACCAAGGAACGGCTCGCCGAGATCACCCGGTCGCTCGACCAGCGGCTGCCCGCCGATGCCCGGGCCTCCCACGGTGGCCCGCTGTTCAGCCAGGAGATTCCGGGCGCGAGCATCGTGGAAGCGCTGGGGCTGGTCTTCGCCGTCATCGTGCTGACGATCACTCTCGGCTCGTTCCTGGCCGCCGGAATGCCGCTGGTGAACGCGCTGATCGGTGTCGGCGTCTCGGTCGCTTTGATCTTCCTGGCCACCGCGTTCACTCAGGTCATGGCCACGACACCGCTGCTGGCGCTGATGCTGGGGCTGGCCGTGGGCATCGACTACGCGTTGTTCATCCTCTCCCGCCACCAGCAGGAACTGACCAACGGCGTCCCACCGCGCGAGGCCGCGGCGCGCTCGGTGGCCACGGCGGGCTCGGCGGTGATCTTCGCCGGGATCACCGTCATGATCGCGCTGGTCGGACTCGGGGTGGCCGGAATCCCGTTCCTCACCACCATGGGTCTGGCGGCGACCCTCGCCGTGGGGATCGCCGTGCTGGTCTCGCTCACGCTCATCCCGGCGCTGCTGGGCTTCGCCGGGCAACGGTTGCACCCCCGCACCCGGCTCCGCCGTCGACGGAAGGCCACGCGAAGCACTCCCGCGGGCGAGCGGTTCTTCGCGGGCTGGGTCCGTGCGGCAACCCGGTTCCCACTGGTGACCGTGCTCGCCGTGGTGGCCGCGCTCGGCCTGGTCACCGCCCCCGCCACCGGCCTCCGCCTGGCCCTGCCGGACGCGGGCGCACTGCCGAAGGACGATCCGGCGCGAATCACCTACGACCTCATCTCCGAACACCTGGGCCCGGGTTACAACGGTCCTCTGCTGGTGACCGGCAACATCGTCACCAGCACCGATCCGCTGCAGCTGATGGACGACCTGAAAAGCGAGATCGAGCGGCTCGACGGGGTCGCCGAGGTGCCGATGGCCACCCCGGATCCCGACGCCACCACCGGCATCATCCAGGTCATTCCGGAAGGCGCTCCCGACTCGGAGCAGACCAAGGAACTGGTCGAGCGGATCCGCGCGCTGGACGAGCACTTCCAGCAGACCTACGGCGTCGACATCTCGGTCACCGGGTTCACCGCCGTGGGCATCGACGTGTCCGACAAGTTGGGCAAGGCGCTGCTGCCGTTCGGCATCGTGGTAGTCGGCCTGTCGCTGGTGCTGCTGGCAATGGTGTTCCGATCGATCGCGGTGCCGGTCAAGGCGGCGCTGGGCTACCTGCTCAGCATCGGAGCCTCGCTGGGCGTCATCGCTCTGGTGTTCCAGGACGGCTACTTCGCCGAGCTCCTCAACGTCGCAGGCACCGGACCGGTGATCAGCTTCATGCCCATCGTGCTGATGGGAGTGCTGTTCGGGCTGGCGATGGACTACGAAGTCTTCCTGGTCTCCCGGATCCGGGAGGAGTACGTGCGCACCGGGGACGCGCGCAGCAGCATCCACACCGGGTTCGTGTCCTCGGCGAAGGTGGTCACCGCCGCTGCGGTGATCATGTTCGCGGTGTTCGCGGCCTTCGTGCCGGAAGGCGACGCGAACCTCAAGCCCATCGCCCTCGGCCTGGCTGTCGGCGTCTTCGTCGATGCGTTCGTCGTACGGATGACGCTGGTGCCCGCAGTGCTGGCCCTGCTGGGCGAGTGGGCGTGGCGGATACCGCAGCGCCTGGATCGGATCCTGCCGTCGTTCGACGTCGAGGGTGAGAACCTGCGCGAGGAGCTGGAACTCGCCGAATGGCCCCGGCCCGACTCGGCGGACGCGGTGGCCTGCGCGGAACTGTCGCTGGTCGACCCGGCTTCCGGGCAGCGGATGTACACCGGCGTCGGTTTCACCGTGGCGGCGGGCACAGCGCACGTCGTGCGTGACGCGGAGGAATCCTCGGTCACCGCGCTGCTGCTGACACTGGCCGGTCGACTCAAACACGACGACGGCAAGTTGAAGGTCCTCGGTTTCGCACTGCCCACCCGGGCCTCCTCGGTGCGCTCCCGGGTCGCCTACGTCGACGTGGGCTCCGACGGTGCCGCCGCAGTGCGCCGAGCCATCGACGAATCCCCCGAGCTGCTGGTTCTCGACCGGACCGACCGGATTTCGTCCTCGTCCGAACGGGAGTCGGTTCGGCGGCTGTTGGCCGGTTCCGCAAGCACGCTCACCATGATCGCCGGAACCACCGGTTCTTCGGAGGTGCGCGAACTGCTCCCCCCGGACCGCCCCATCACCCTCTCCGACATCCGCGACGACGTACCGGACCTGTCCGGTGCGACGCGCTAACGAAGCGGAGGTACACCCCGTGAACTCACTGACGAACAGGACACGACCTCGCGCCGACGGCGATCGGCGTTTCCCGGTCCGTCGGCGCCTCCTGCCGGTACTCGGACTGTTGCTCGTGCCCCTGACGATCGCGGGCCTGCTGAGCTGGTCGCTGGGCAGCGCGGAGGAACGGCTCACCGATGTCGAGGCCGCTGTGGTCAACCACGACGAACCGGTGAAGGTGGACGGTCGGTCCGTCCCGCTGGGCAGGCAGCTGGCCGGGAAACTCGTCGGCGACGAGATCACAAGCAACTACTCGTGGGAGTTCGCCACGGAGAAGACGGCCGAGGAGGGCCTGCGCAGTGGCAAATACGTCGCGGTGGTGACGATTCCGAGGAACTTCTCGGCGGCGGCAACCTCGTTCTCCCGCGACCCCGCGCAGGCGCGGCAGGCCCGGATCGACGTCACCACCGGCGAGCACAGCCGGTTCGCCGACGAGGCGATCAACCGGTACGTGACCAGCACGGCCGCAGACCTGCTGGGGCAGCAGCTCACCACGACCTACCTGGACAACGTCCTCGTCGGGTTCAACTCGCTCGGTGACCAGCTCGGCGATGCCTCCGCGGGAGCGTCCTCGCTCGCAGGCGGTGCCGAGCAGCTGGCCTCCGGGATCGGTGAACTCTCCGGCGGCGCCGAGCAGCTCGCCCAAGGCTCGCGGGAACTCGCCGGGGGACTGGGCGAGCTGGAGAACGGCGCGGCACAGCTGGCCGGCGGTCTGGACCAGCTGCGCGAGCAAACCGCGCAGCTGCCACAGCAGGCGACCGCGCTCGCCGACGCCGCCGCCCGGGAGTCGAAAGGTGTGCAGCAACTCTCGAAGGGCCTGAGCACCCTGGCAGGCAACCTCCAGGACCTGCGGAAGCAGTGCCCGCCCGGGATCGTTCCGCTGTGCAACAAGATCGCGGTGCAGGCGGCGATCGCACAGAAGCTCGACAAGGGTGCGGGCCAAGTCGAGAAGGCCAGCACCGGCATCGCAGGTGGGTTGGCGAAGATGGCCGGGCGTGCTCCGGACTCCGGCGGCGGCCTGCCCGCGCTCGCCAAGGGAGTCGGCAAGCTCTCCGACGGCGCCGAGCAGCTGCACAGCGGAATCTCCCGGTCCCACGACGGCGCCACCGAGCTCTCCGGCGGCGCCGAGCAGTTGGCCTCCGGAATCGGTGAGCTCTCCGACGGCGCCGAAGAGCTCAGCAACGGCACCGAAGAGCTGTCCTCCGGGCTGAAGCAGGCCACGGAGGAGCTGCCCACCTACCCGGAGGAGCAGCGGCAGACCCTCGCCGACACCGTGGCCGAGCCGGTCACGACCTCGAACGGGACGAAGGTGGAGGTCGGAGGCACCGGCCTGCCGATGTACGCGGTGCTCGCCCTGTGGGTGGGCGCACTGGCAACGTTCCTGGTGCTGCGGCCCGTACCTGCGCGGACGCTGGAGTCGACCCGCTCATCTCTCGTGCTGACGCTGCGGAACTTCGCGTTGCCCGTCGGCATCGCTATCGCGCAGGGCGTGTTGGTGGCCGCGATGCTCGGCTGGTTCCGGGAGCTCTCGCTCGGTGACTGGGTGGCTACCGCAGGCATCGCCGCGCTGGTCGCCGTCGCCTGCACCGCCGTCAACCACGCGCTGGCAGCCGCGCTGGGTGGTGCGGGACGCTTCGTGTCGATGCTGGGCGCGCTGATCGTTGTTGCCAACGGGTTCGTTTCAGCGGTGCCTGCCGTGCTGGAGCAGCTCGCGGTGGCGCTGCCCACCGGCCCCGCGCTGAACGCGCTGCGCGCCGTGGTGACCACCGGCACCGCTCCCTCGGGCGGCGCGATCGCGCTCCTGGTCGTCTGGGCACTGATCGGGCCGGCCGTCAGCTGCCTGGTCGTCGAACGGCACCGCACGGTCCGCCCGGCACAACTGCTGGCCACCTACGGCGTGCGCGGGCACCGACTCGGGACCACCTGAACCGACTTCCGGAGGGCTGGTTCGAGCTTTGCCCGGATCGGCCCCCGGACCCCGGGTTCGCACCATCGGCTTTCGCGGGTTTCTCGTTCCTCACCGCGCAGTGCACCGCGCAGTGCACCGCGCAACGGGATTTCGGCTGCTCGCCGGTGCTGTGCAGTGTTGCTAACCAGCCAGTGCAGAAACTCCTGATGGACCTGCGGGCTCGCGCACACCAGACTCTGCAGCGGCCGTCCCCGGTCACCACCGGAAACGGGCCGCCGTGCAGAAGGGAGACAGCGTGCGTGCACTGGTCAAATCCTCGCCCGCACCGGGACTGGAGCTGACCGAGATTCCCGACCCCGCTCCGGGCCCCGACGAGGTCCTCGTCCGGGTCCTGCGAACCGGGATCTGCGGCACCGACCTGCACATCGCATCCTGGGACGACTGGGCCGCCCGAACGGTCCCGACGCCGCTGGTCGTCGGCCACGAGTTCGCAGGCGAGGTCGTCGAGGTCGGCAACGCGGTCGAGAAGGTCCGGGTCGGCGAGTTCGTCAGCGGTGAGGGGCACCTGGTGTGCGGCGACTGCCGCAACTGCCGAGCGGGCAGACGTCACCTGTGCGCCCACACCCGGGGCATCGGTGTGCACCACGACGGTGCCTTCGCCGAGTACGCGGTCCTGCCCGAGCACAATGCCTGGGTGCATCGCCACGACGTCGACCCGGACGTCGCCGCGATCTTCGACCCGTTCGGCAACGCGGTGCACACCGCACTGAGCTTTCCCGTGCTCGGCGAGGACGTACTGATCACCGGCGCCGGACCGATCGGCCTGATGGCCGCCGGGGTGGCCAGGCATGCCGGTGCCCGCAACGTCGTGGTCACCGACATCAGTGAGCACCGCCTGGAACTGGCACGCCGGTTCGATGTCGACCTGGCGCTGAACGTCTCCGAGCACACCGTGGCCGATGCGCAGCATCGACTCGGAATGGACGAGGGCTTCGACGTCGGCATGGAAGTGTCCGGGCAGGCTTCGGCGCTGCGCGCGACGATCGCCAACATGGCGCACGGCGGCCGCATCGCGATGCTGGGACTGCCCGCCGAGGAGTTCCCGGCCGACTGGAGTTCCGTCGTGCTCAAGATGCTCACGATCAAGGGCATCTACGGCCGCGAGATGTTCGAGACGTGGTACTCGATGTCGGTGCTGCTGCAGGCAGGCCTCGACCTCGCACCGGTGATCACGCACCGCTTCCCCTACACCCGTCACACCGAGGCCTTCGACACGGCGCGCGGCGGCCGCTGCGGCAAAGTCATTCTGGATTGGACGGTGGAAGAGTAATGTTCGGCACCGCGGCCGAGGACGTGCGCTCCCGGCTCGACGAAATCCGTTCCGAAGGACTGTACAAGCACGAACGTGTCCTCGGCTCGCCCCAGAACGCGCGCGTGGGGGTGACCGACTCCGGCGGAGACGATGAGCTGCTCAACTTCTGCGCCAACAACTACCTGGGACTGGCCGACCACCCGGCGCTGCTGACCGCCGCCAAGGAATCCCTCGACGAATGGGGTTTCGGGATGGCCTCGGTGCGCTTCATCTGCGGCACCCAGCAACCGCACAAGCGGCTGGAGCAGCGGCTGAGCGAGTTCCTGGGGACCGGGGACACGATCCTGTACAGCTCCTGTTTCGACGCCAACGGCGGCCTGTTCGAAACCCTGCTCGACGAGCGCGACGCCGTCATCTCCGACGAGCTCAACCACGCCAGCATCATCGACGGCATCCGGCTGAGCAAGGCACGCCGCACCCGGTACCGCAACCGGGACATGGCCGATCTGGAACGGAAGCTCGAAGAGACGGCCGGGGCACGGCACCGGCTGATCGTCACCGACGGCGTGTTCTCCATGGACGGTTACCTCGCACCGCTGGATGAGATCTGCGACCTCGCCGAGCGACACGAGGCGATGGTGATGGTCGACGACTCGCACGCCGTCGGCTTCACCGGACCGACCGGTGCGGGCACGCCGGAACTGTTCGGCGTCACCGAACGGGTCGACGTGAACACCGGGACACTCGGCAAGGCACTGGGCGGAGCCAGCGGCGGCTATGTGTCCGCCCGCGCCGAGATCGTCGAGCTGCTGCGGCAGCGGTCACGGCCCTACCTGTTCTCGAACTCGCTGGCACCACCGATCGTGGCCGCCGCACTGGCCGCCCTGGACCTGGTGCGTTCCGAACCGGAACTGCGGGATCGGCTGCGCAGCAACAGCGAACTGTTCCGCCGCCGCATGACCGAGGAAGGTTTCGATCTGCTGCCCGGCAACCATCCGGTCATCCCCGTCATGATCGGGGACGCGGCCGATGCGGCCCGGATGGCCGAACTCCTGCTCGGCGAGGGCGTCTACGCGATCGGCTTTTCCTACCCGGTCGTGCCGCGCGGCGCGGCCCGGATCCGCACCCAGATGTCGGCGGCGCATTCGCCCGCCGACATCGAGCGAGCGGTATCGGCATTCGTCACGGCACGCAACCGGATGGGTAGTCTGACCAGGTGATTGACCCACGTCGGCTGCAGGTGCTCCGCGCGCTCGCCGACCACGGAACCGTGCGAGCGGCCGCCGAAACCCTGTACCTCACCCCCTCGGCGGTCTCCCAGCAGTTGAACGCGCTGGAGAACGAGGCGGGCCAGCCGCTGCTGACCCGCTGCGGCCGCCGGGTGCGGCTGACGGCCGCGGGAGAACTGCTGGCCGAGCATGCCAAGGCGGTGCTGGCCGAACTGGAACGCGCCGAAACGAGCCTCGCCGCCTGCGCGGCGGGGACCGTCGGCCGGGTCGAGGTCGCCTCGTTCGCCTCGGCGATCACGCAGGTCGTCGCCCCGGCCATCGCGGCACTGCGGCAGCGGGCCCCGGGGGTGAACGTGCTGGTCCGCGACGCCGAGGCACACACCAGCCTGCAGTTGCTGCTGGCCGGGGAGATCGACGTGGCGATCTCGATGGAGTACGACTCCACGCTGCAGTCCGACGGCGGCAGGTTGACCCGCTACCCGCTGTACGCGGAGCCGTTCGACGTCGTCCTCCCACCCGGGCACCCGCTGTGCGAGTCCACGAGCGTGCCCCTCGAGGAGTTGAGCGAGTCCGACTGGATCGTTCCCCTGCCCGGCAACCCGTGCCGTGCGGTGATCCAGACCTGCTGTGCGAACACCGGATTCGTCCCGCGCATCACCCACACCTCGGACGATTTCCATGCCGTGGTGGCCCTGGTCGCGGTCGGTACGGGTGTCGCGCTGGTGCCGCGTACGGCCATTCCCGCCGACCACGGCGCGATCGTGCTGCCCCTGGCGGGTGATGCCCCGACACGCCGGGTCTTCGCCGCCGTCGAGCGCGGGCGCGAGAACCACCCGCTATTGCATTCGGCGCTGAATACCGTGCTGAACACCGCGAAAGACCTGTGACCGGGCTGGAGTCGAAGTTCGCGAGGAAAACTTCAACCCCGGCGCACGCGGTGTCCCGCTCGCCACACCGAGTGCGTCAGCGGCACGCCGGGGCGGTAGGCCAGCCACGCGGCGCTCGGCGCGTCGAGCACGTGTACGTCCGCGCGCGCTCCCGGACGCAGCACACCGACAGCTCCGTCACCTTCCTCCCGCCGGAGTGCCCGGGCCCCGCCCCACGTTGCTGCCCGGATGGCCTCGTCGATGCTCATCCGCATCTGCAGGACCGCGGTGGTCACGCAGAACGCCATCGAGGACGTGTACGACGAGCCGGGATTGCAGTTCGAGGCGAGCGCCACGGTCGCCCCGGCGTCGAGCAGGGCGCGAGCATCCGGCAGCGGCTGGCGAGTGGACAGATCGCAGGCAGGCAGCAGCGTGGCGACCGTGTCCGACTCGGCCAGTGCTTCCACGTCGGAGCCGTCGAGGTGGGTGCAGTGGTCCACGCTCGCCGCACCGAGTTCGGTGGCCAGCCGCACGCCGGGTCCCGCACCGAGCTGGTTGCCGTGCACCCGCAGTCCCAGGCCGCGTTCCGCCGCCGCCCGCAGCACCCGCCCGGACCGGTCGGCGTCGAAGGCCCCTTGTTCGCAGAAGACGTCACACCAGCCGACGTGCGGGGCGAGCGCGTCGAGCATGTCACCGCATACGAGATCGACGTAGTCATCGGTGTCCTCGCCCGGCGGAACCAGGTGTGCACCGAGGAAGGTCACCTCGTCGACCTCGGTGGCGGCGATTTTCGCCGCCCGCAACTCGTCGGCGACGGTGAGCCCGTAGCCGGTCTTCGTCTCGATGCACGTGGTCCCCTGGGCGGTGGCTTCGGCAACGTGGCGCCGCAGGTTCTCGGCGAGTTCGGCCTCCGAGGCCTGCCGGGTCGCATCCACCGTCACCGCGATGCCGCCGGCACGGTAGGGCCTGCCCGCCATGCGAGCGGCGAACTCGGACGTGCGGTCCCCGGCGAAGAGCAGGTGGGTGTGGCTGTCGACCCAGCCCGGCAGCACCGCGCGGCCTTCGACGTCGACACGTGTGTCGGCCTCCGGTGCCCTGGTCTCGGGGCCGACCCACACGACCCGGTCCCCGTCGAGCACCAGTGCCGCGCCGGTGAACGTGCCCGGGTCGTCGGTGTTCGTCGTGAGCTCGCCGACTCCGGTGATCACCGTGCTTGTCATAGGCGTCCGCTTTCACTCCTGGTGTTCACAGGTGCCCCCAATCGAGGAAGCATTTCTGCAGTTTCGCGCGAAACTGCAAAAATCACGTCCTTGCATCAGCATCCTGATCACGCAACGTATTTCTACCGGTATTCAATGCTCGACCGAAAGCCATGTCAGCTCGCCAGGTGTTCGAGGGTGCGCGCGAGCGCGACCACACCGGTGTCGCAGTCCTCGGATTCGGCGTGTTCCTCCGGCGCATGGCTCACCCCGGTGGGATTGCGGACGAACAGCATCGCGGTGGGCTTGTGGGCCGCGAGGATGCCTGCGTCGTGCCCGGCCCCGGTGGGCAGCATCGGAGCATCATCGAGCAGCGAAGCGAGCTCCTCCCGCAGGCCCGCGTCGAAGTGCACCGTGTCCGCATAGGACTCCTCGGTGACCTCGACCCGGCAGCCCTCCTCGGACGCATATCCATCGGCCTGCCCGGCAAGGTCGTCCACCAATCCGCGAGTGGCCGCGTCCGCGGGCGAACGCACGTCCAGCCACACATCCACAGTGGAGGCAATGACGTTGGTGCCGCCCGGTGTCGGGACGAGCCGACCCGCCGTCGCCCGGGCACTCTCGGTACCGAAAGCGGCCTCCCGAGCCGCGAGAACGAGCCGGGATGCGGGCAGCATCGGGTCGCGGCGGTCGGTGATCGGCGTCGCTCCGGCGTGATTGCCCTGGCCGCTGAACCGGAAGCGCCATCTGCCGTGGGACAGGATCGATGAGGCCACGCCGACCGGACGATGCAGGTCGATCAATCCGCGTCCCTGCTCCACATGCAGCTCCACGAAGTGCCCGATCCGATCCAGCGCCACATCGTCGCGCCCGGCACGCTCCGGTGCCATACCGGCCGAGCGCATCGCCTCGGCGAAACTCACCCCGTCGGGATCGCGGAGATTACGGGCCCTGTCCGGATCGATCGTGCCTGCCAGCAGGCGCGATCCCAGGCACGGCACGCCGAACCGGCCACCCTCCTCCTCGGCGAACACCGCCACTGCGAGGGGGCGCCGCGGGGTGAATCCCTCGGCACGCAACAGATCCAGCGCGGCCAGCGCGCTCACCACACCGAGGGGCCCGTCGAAGGCTCCACCACCGGGGACGGAGTCGAGGTGACTGCCGGTCACCACCGCATCCGTTCCGGGCTCACCCCACCATGCCCACAGGTTCGCGTTGCCGTCGGTGGTGACCTGCAATCCCCTGCTGCGGGCCTGCTCGGTGAACCATTCCCGTAGCTCCTGCTCGGCGTGGTCGAAGACGTGCCGGGAGAAGCCACCGCGTGCGCGGTCGACCCCGATGTCGTCGATCGACACCAGCAATTCACTCGCTGTCGTCACCTTCACTCCTCTGTGGAAGACCTTCGCCCTTGTGACGAGCGCCCACGGTTGTTCCGCACGTTGCGTTACCCCCGATGCGGGTGATTTGTGCAGTTTCGCGCGAAACTGCACAAATTCTCACTCGGACGGAGGGGATGCTGCAGAGAATCAACCCCCGAGTCGGGGGACGTGTATTCCGCGCTCGGTGGCCACCTCACGGGCACGGTCATAGCCCGCGTCGACGTGCCGGATCACGCCCGTAGCCGGGTCGTTGGTCAGGACTCGCTCCAGCTTCTGCGCCGCCAGTGCCGTGCCATCGGCGACCGTGACCTGACCGGCATGCAGCGAGCGCCCGATGCCGACACCGCCGCCGTGGTGCAGCGATACCCATGTGGCTCCCGAAGCGGTGTTGACCAGGGCATTGAGCAGCGGCCAGTCGGCGATGGCGTCCGAACCGTCGGCCATCGCCTCGGTCTCCCGATACGGTGAAGCCACCGAGCCGCAGTCCAGGTGGTCCCGGCCGAGCACCACGGGAGCCGTCAGCTCACCGGAGGCCACCATGTCGTTGAACCGCTGAGCCGCCACATGGCGCTCGCCGTAGCCGAGCCAGCAGATCCGCGCCGGGAGCCCCTGGAACGAGACCTTCTCCCCCGCCATCCGGATCCAGCGAGTCAGGTGCTCGTCCTCGCCGAACAGGTCCAGCACGGCCCGGTCCGTCGCGGCGATGTCGGCCGGGTCCCCGGACAGTGCCGCCCACCGGAACGGCCCCTTGCCCTCGCAGAACAGCGGCCGGATGTAGGCGGGCACGAATCCCGGGTACTCGAACGCGCGCTCGTAACCGGCCTCCCGAGCTTCGCCACGCAGCGAGTTGCCGTAATCGAAGACCTCCGCACCCGCGTCCAGGAAGCCGACCATCGCCTCGACGTGCTTGGCGATGGAATGCCGGGCACGGTCGGTGAACTCGTCGGGCTTCTGCGCCGCATAGTCGTCCCAGTCCTCCGGCGCGACACCGACCGGCAGGTAGGACAGTGGGTCGTGCGCGGAGGTCTGGTCGGTGACGATGTCGGCGTCCACACCACGGCGCAGCAGTTCGGGCAGCACGTCGGCGGCGTTGCCGATGACGGCGACCGAATACGCCCGGCGCTGCGCCTTCGCGGCCTCGGCCTTCTCGACGGCCTCGTCGATGCTGCCCGCCACCTCGTCGAGATAACCGTGGTGGACACGACGGTGTGCCCGCCTGCCGTCGCACTCGACAATCAACGCGGCCCCACCGTTCATCGTCACCGCCAGTGGCTGTGCGCCTCCCATCCCGCCGAGTCCGGCGGTGACCGTCAGCGTTCCCGCGAGGCTGCCACCGAAGCGCCGCCGGGCGACTGCTCCGAAGGTCTCGTAGGTGCCCTGCAGGATGCCCTGGGTTCCGATGTAGATCCACGATCCGGCGGTCATCTGCCCGTACATCGTCAGGCCGAGTGCGTCCAGGCGGCGGAATTCCGGCCAGGTCGCCCAGTCTCCGACGAGATTGGCGTTGGCGATGAGCACCCGCGGCGCCCATTCGTGGGTGCGCAGGACACCGACCGGTTTGCCGGACTGAACCAGCAGCGTCTCGTCCTCACCCAGAGTGGTCAGCTCCCTGGTGATCGCGTCGAAACTCGCCCAGTTTCTGGCCGCCTTGCCGGTGCCGCCGTAGACGACGAGGTCGTCGGGACGTTCGGCGACCTCCGGATCGAGGTTGTTGTGCAGCATCCGCAGCGGTGCCTCGGTGCTCCAGCCGCGGGCTGTCAGTCCGTTTCCGCGCCCCGCGCGCACGGGCCTGGCTCCGGTACTCATGAGGACCTCCCGTCCGTGGTGCCGTCGAAACGCCGGAGCACCTCGCCCACGGCGCCGGAGCGGATGAGCTCTTCGGTCGCGGCGATCTCCGGTGCCATGTGCCGATCGGGACCGGGGCCGTCGACCCGCTGCCGCAGCAGGTCACGAACCGCTGCCGTGGCCGGTGCCGGCTGCAGTGGGGCACGCAGGTCCAGGGCCCGCGCGGCCGTGAGCAGTTCGACCGCCAGTACCGTGGTCAGCCCGTCCACGGCCCGACGCAGCTTGCGTGCGGCCGACCACCCCATCGACACGTGGTCCTCCTGCATCGCGCTGGTCGGGATGGAATCCACCGACGCGGGTGCGGCCAGGCGCTTGAGCTCGGTGACCACTCCGGCCTGGGTGTAGTGCGCGATCATGTGCCCGGAGTCCACGCCCGGGTCCGCGGCCAGGAAGGCGGGCAGGCCGTGCGAGCGGGCGACGTCCAGCATCCGGTCGGTGCGGCGTTCGGCCATACTCGCCACATCGGTCAGCGGGATGACCAGGAAGTCCAGCGCGTGCGCCAGCGGTGCACCGTGGAAGTTGCCGTTGGACTCCACCCTGCCGTCACCGAGGACCACCGGGTTGTCGATGGCCGCGGCGAGCTCACGCTCGGCCACGGTCCCGGCGTGGGCGACGGTGTCCCTGGCGGAGCCGTGTACCTGCGGGGCACAGCGCAACGAATACGCGTCCTGTACCCGGTTGCAGTCCGGCCCGCGGTGACTGGCCACGATCGCCGAGTCGGCCAGCAGCGCCTCCATCCTGGCCGCCGAATGCGCCTGGCCGGGATGCGGGCGAAGGGCCTGCAGATCCGCGGCGAAGGCACGATCGGTGCCCAGCAGTGCCTCGACACTCATCGCCGCGGTGAGGTCGGCGACGTCCAACAGCGCGGACAGATCGTGCAGGGCCAGCACCAGCATGCCGAGCATGCCGTCGGTGCCGTTGGTCAGCGCGAGCCCTTCCTTCTCGGCCAGCACGACCGGTTCGATTCCGGCCTCGGCCAGCGCTTCGGCAGCGGGTCGATACTGCCCTGCCGGGTCGATGACCTCCCCTTCACCGGTCAGCGCCAGCGCCACGGCGGCCAGCGGTGCCAGATCACCGGAACACCCCAGCGAGCCGTACTCGTGAACGACCGGGACGATGCCGGAGTTGAGCAGCGATGCCAGCGTATGCGCCGTTTCCGGCCGCACACCGGTGTGCCCGGTGGCCACGGTCTGCAGGCGCAGCAACATCAGTGCGCGCACGACCTCGGGTTCGACCGCAGCACCCGCACCGGCCGCGTGGGAGCGCACGAAGGAGTGCTGCAGCGCGACCCGCCGATCGGAGGGGATATGGCGGACCGCGAGCGCACCGAAGCCGGTGGAGACCCCGTAGGTGGGCTGCTCGGCGACGGCGAGCGCGTCGATGTGCTCGCGGGTGGAGCCGATGCCCTGCTCGGCAAGGTCGGTGAGCCGAACCCCGGCACGGCCGCGAGCGACCTCGATGACCTGCTCGGGAGTCAGTGGCTCCGGCCCGACCTGCTGCGGGTTTTCCGTGTCGGAACGTTCGATGTGCATGTGTCCATACCACCGTGACGAGCACCGAGACGGAAAGCCCGACGAAGACAACTCTGTCTGAAATACCAGACCACGGGGTGTCCGAGCAGGGGTTGACGTTCTCGGGAAAACGTCAACCCCTGATACGGAGTCGAACGGTTACCGGCCGAGCCGGGAAACGAATGTCTTGGCCAGGTCCGCCGCGTTGGCCTTGTCGACCACCATCCGCTTGTTGAGTTCGGTGAGCTTCGTGGTCGTCAACGCCTTCGAGACCCGGTTGAGCGCGTCGATCTGCTGCTGATTCAGGTCTCCCCGGTGCACCAGCGGCACGACGTTCTGCGCCGGGAACATGTCCTTCGGGTCCTCGAGCGTGACCAGGTTGTTGCGCTCGATCGCCGCCGAGGTACTGAACAGGTTGGCCACCTGGATCTTGTCGCTGAGCAGTGCGTCCACCGTGATGCTGCCCGCCTGCAGCTCGCGGATCTCCCGGAAGGTACAGCCGTAGAGCTCGGCGATGCGGTCCTTCCACCGCGACTTCCACTCGGCCGGTGCCCCCAGCACGAGCTCGCCACAGCGCGGGCCGAGATCGGCCATCGACCGCAACCCGGAGGCGGCCGTTTCGGCGGTCACCGTCAGCACGTCGGAGTCCTCGGCCGGGGAATACTGCAAGACACCCAACTCCGCGGGCAGGGCCTTGTCCAGCGCGTCGTAGACCGGCTGGGACCTGGTGGCCTGCGCCTTCTCGTCGAGATACTTCAGCAGGTTGCCGGTGTAGTCCGGAATGACGCTCAGCTCACCTTGGCGAACCGCTTTCACGTAGACCTCGCGGGCGCCGATGCGTCCCTTCGTCCGCACCTCGGCACCGGTGGAGCGCAGCGCTTCGGCATAGATCTCCATCAGCAGCTCGCTCTCGGCGAAGTCGGCGGAGCCGACCACGATCGGACCACCCTCGCCCGATTGCGAATCCAGCGGGTCACCGGGACCGCACCCGGTCAATGTCAACGCCGCGACCAGCGCAAGTCCCAGCGCGAAAACACGTTTCATGCCTGCCTCCCGTTCCTTCGAGATCCTGTCGGAGTTGCGTTTCTCAGTTGCCTGCGCGGTTCGCTTCGGCGATCAGGACAAGACCTCGCGGAACCATCAGTCGCGAGATCCCCGCCAGCACGAGATCGACCGCGACGGCCAGCAACGCGATGAACATCGCGGCGGCGGCCATCTGCGCGTAGTCGTTGATGGCCAATCCGTTCAGCAGGATCCGTCCGAGCCCACCCAGACCGACATAGGCGGCCACGGTGGCCGTCGCCACCACCTGCAACATCGCACTGCGCACACCACCGATCAGCAACGGCAGTGCGTTCGGCAGTTCCACCTGCCACAGTCGCTGAGCGGGCGTCATCCCCATGCCTTTGGCCGCATCGACGATCTCGGTGGGCACGCTGTCGATGCCCGCGTGAGTACCGGACAGAATCGCCGGGATCGCCAGGATCACCAGCCCCGCCAGCGCAGGTGCTTCGCCGAGACCGAAGATCAGCACCAGCATCGTGACCAGGCCGAGCGTCGGAAGTGCTCGCAGCGCATTGCTCGCGCCGACCACCACGGTTCCACCGCGCCCGGTGTGTCCGATGTAGAGACCGAGCGGAATGGCGATCAGCATGGCGATGCCCACCGAGACCACGCAGTAGTACAGGTGCAGCAGGGTCTGCGCGGGCACCCCCTCGGAGCCGTGCCAGTGCTCGGGGTTCGTCAACCAACCGATCAGATCCGCGATCACGGCTCGCTCACCACCTTGTCCACGCGGGACCACGGTGTCAGCAACCGCCACAGCCACACCAGCAACAGATCCACCACCAGCGCCAGCAAGAGCGTGAGCACGATACCGACCACGATCTCGGCCATGTGATCGTTCTGAAAACCATCGGTGAACAGCCCGCCCAGGCCGCCGATACCGATCACCGCACCCACGCTGACCAAGCTGATGTTGCTGACCGAGGCCACCCGCACGGCCGAGATGAGTACCGGGGTCGCCAGCGGCAGTTCGACCGTCGCGAAACGCCGCCACGGCCGGTAGCCCATCGCCGTCGCCGCAGCGGTGATATGGCCCGGCACCGACTCCAGCGCGTCGAGTACCGGACGCACCAGCAGCGCGGCGGTGTAGAGCGTCAGGGCGAGCACCACATTGACCGGAGACAGCAGCGGCGTGCCCAGCACGCCGGGAATGAGGACGAACAGGGCCAGCGACGGGAGCGTGTAGAAGATGCTCGCCGCGCCCAGTAACGGGCCACGCAACTGCCGATGTCGTTGAGCGAGCCGACCGAACGGCAGCGCCACCAGCACTCCCAGAACCAGCGGCACCAGGGACAGGTACACATGCTCGCCGAGCAGCGTCAGCACCATCTCGCGGTAGCCGGGGCTGGCGAAGAAATGCAGTAGTTCCTCGATCACGGTGCGGCACCTTCGACCGTGGTCGACCTGCGGTGGTCCTCGATGAGATCGAGGACCTGCCGCGCAGTGACCACGCCGACATAACCGCCGTTGTCGTCGACCACCACGCCCAGCCCCGACGGCGCGGACAGCGCCGCGTCGAGAGCCCCACGCAGCGGCGTCCCTTCGATGTAGAGGGAGCCGCCCGCCATCAGCTGACCCTCGGTGAGCTGTCCATCCACAGTGGCATCGGGAGGCAGCCAGCCACGCGGGCGCTGCTGCGCGTCCAGCACCAGCACCCATCCGGCTCTGCTGGGCACGTCGGCGCTGGTGTCACCGATGTGGACGATGTCGGCGGCCTCCGGCCGGAGGCCGCGCGCGTCCATGAAGGACAGGCGCCGATAGCCTCTGTCGCGTCCCACGAACGAGGTGACGAAGTCGTCGGCGGGTTCCGCGAGCAGGTCATCGGGCTCGGCGTACTGCGCGAGGTAGCCGCCCTGCCGAAGCACCGCCACCTTGTCGCCGAGTTTGACGGCCTCGTCGATGTCGTGGGTGACGAACAGGACCGTCTTGCCCAACTCGCCCTGCAGCCGCAGTAGCTCCTCCTGCAATCCCGCTCGCACGACGGGATCGACCGCACTGAACGGTTCGTCCATGAGCAGCACGGGCGGGTCGGCCGCCAGCGCACGGGCCACGCCGACACGCTGCTGCTGCCCTCCGGAAAGCTGCGCCGGGTACCGCTTGCCCAGGTCCGTGGGCAGGCCGACCCGTTCGAGCAGCTCCGCCGCGCGCCTGCGCGCCGTACGTCGCTTTCGGCCGAACAGCAGCGGCACCGTGGCGACATTGTCGAGGACCGTGCGGTGCGGGAACAGCCCGGCCTGCTGGATCACGTAGCCGATGCCCCGCCGGAGATGTGCCGGATCGACCTCCCGGACGTCCTTGTCGCCGACGAGTACGGATCCGGATGATGGCTCGATCATGCGGTTCACCATCCGCATCAGGGTGGTTTTGCCGCATCCGGACGGGCCGACCAGAACCGTCATCGTCCCGGCTTCGACCGACAGGCTCAGCTCCTGTACCGCCACGGTGCCGTTCTCGTACTGCTTGCGCACGGACCGGAACTCGATCACCGAGCCCCCTCGTCGACCACCGACGGTCACTTGCCGACCGCCGCAAATCTCGCCGAGCCTAACCCGATCGAGCGTTTCGTGCGACGTGCTGACAGTGATACGTGACATCGCCCTCCCCGCCACTCGAACGTTTCGGCCCGTCAACGGACCGGTGCCGGTCGGGTGTGAAATTTCGCGAGAAATTGGCATTTACTCGAGGGGCACCGACTTCGCAGGTCTCGCCCCACCATCCTCACCGGACACAATCCCGCCGCGCACCGCGGTGGGGAACCAACGGCGCTGCGGCGAACAGCCGGGCAAACAGCGACGCCCACAGTAAAACCGTAGGCTTGAGAACCTGATGAACAGCAGTCCGAGCGGCGCAGTGCCCCACCCCGAGAAACCCCGGCCCGAGACGCCGCAGCCCGAGACACCCCAGCCCGAGCAGCCCGAGGCGCCGCAGGGCGAAACCCCGGCTTCCGCACGAACCGGAGAACCCGCCGCCTCCGAGCCGATCGATGCCGTCGCTGCGCTTCTTGCCGCGGCGGGTGTTCGCGCACGCCCGCTGCGCGAGGTCCTCGCACAGCTCACCGAGGGCGCGCATACGCTCGATGACCTGGTCCGCACTCCCGCCGTCCCCCGCCGTATCGTCGAGGAACTCCTCACGGCGGCGGGCAGCGACATCGATGTCGAAAACGGCACCTATCGACTCGTGCCCGCAGTGCTCCACCGTTACCGTGCTCGCTTCGCGCTCGACGCACTAACCGGCACCCCCGACGGTCCCGAGGTGCTCGACCGCGTCCGCGAGTTCGTCGCATCCGGCCCCGCACCTGCTGCCGCGCTCGACCACGTGACGGCCACGCCGGAGACCACGCTGCGCCGGGCCGAATGGCTCCGTGACCACTACGACCTGCGCGGGGCACGAATCCTGTGCCTCGGCGACCACGATCTGACCTCGCTCGCGGTGGGTCTCATCGAGCCCTCCGCACAGGTGACCGTCGTCGACCTCGACGAACGGGTCCTCGCACATATCGACGGCCTCACCGCGGAACACGGGCTGCGTATCCACACGTTGCACGCCGATCTGCGGTTCGGACTGCCTCCGGCCGCGAAGGGCGCGGCCGACGTGGTGTTCACCGACCCGCCCTACACCCCGGAAGGGGTGGGACTGTTCGCCGCAAGCGCCACCGAGTGCCTTGCCGATGCCAACAGCCGGGTGCTCATCGCCTACGGCTTCAGTGACCGGAGCCCGGCACTCGGCCATAAGGTGCAGCAGGAACTCCTGCAACTGGGCATGGTGTTCGAGGCGATCCTGCCGAATTTCCACCGCTACTACGGTGCCCAGGCCATCGGTAGCGCCAGCGACCTCTACGTCTGCCTCCCCACCACGCGAACCCGCAAACTCGCGGGCGGGAAATCCGCGAGCATCTACACGCACGGTCCCCAGTCGGTGGAGGCCGCCACGGCAACACCGACCGAGGCATTCCTGCGGAAACTGGGTGATCTCACGCGTACGCCGGTGGAGAAGTTGCGCAGGCCGGGCTGGGACCGGCCGGTTCCGGCACCCCGCGACTGCCCCGTCTTCGATCTGCGCGCCGACCCGGGACCGTGGCTGCTGCGCATGCTGCTGGCCTGCAACGCCGATCGTGTTGCCTTCGTGGTCGGCAACCGGCACCCGGACATCACCAGCGAGCACGCGCAGACCTCGCTGGCGAGCTTGATCGCAGCCAAGTACACGCTGCGCTTCCACCGCAGCAGCCCGGACCCGAATTGCGCGGTCGTCTTCGCCACCCCTCCGGCGCGCGAGCCGGGCATCGCAGGCCACCTGCTGCACCGCGCTCACGGCAAGGTCGGAAACATCTGGCGTGAAGCGCTCATCGCCGAAGCGGATCGTGCGGGTTCCACCCTCACCAAGAAGGAGGCCAACCAGCGCGTTGCGGCACTGATCCAGGACACCACCGATCTGGGCGCTCGCCTCGTCGATCTCCCGCGGCACCGTCTGGCCGCACTCCTGCACACCGCCGACGTGTGATCCTGCGGCCGAGAGGAGCGGCAACGAGAACACGCACGAGCCGCCGTCAGGTGCCTTGCGGAATCCGGAGAGGGCCGAGGGAAAGGAGGGTCCGCAGTTCCGCGGGGGGCATCGGGTAGGAGAACAGCCACCCCTGATAGGCGTCCACATCGATGCCGGAAAGCACGTGGAACTGCGTGGCCGTCTCCACTCCTTCCGCGATGCACTGCCTGCCCATGGCGCGAGCCATGTCCACGACGGCCTTGGCCACCGCAAAGTCCGAAGTGTCCCCGTCGACTCCGGAGACGAATCGCCGATCCACCTTGATGATCTGTGCGGGAAGTTCCTTGAGCCTGGCCAGCGAGGAGTACCCGGTCCCGAAGTCGTCCACCGCGAAACGCACCCCGCGATCCACGAGTTCCCCCATCGCCTGCCGCGAACGCGAGGGCAGGTCGACCAGGGCGGTTTCGACCAGCTCCAGCACGACCCGGTGCCAGTCGATGCCGGATTCCGCAACCGTGTCGGCCACGAGATCGACGAAATCGTGATCGCCGGGCACGAGACCGGCCATGTTGATCGCGATCGCCACCGGCCGTGCACCGGGCTCCGGCCAACTCGCCGCTTCCCGCAGGGCGGTGCGCAGCACCCACCGATCGAGCTCCCGGAGCAGATCGCCCTGCTCGGCCACCGGCAGGAACGCACCGGGCGAGAGCATTCCTCGTTCCGGATGCGGCCAGCGCAGGAGTGCCTCGACACTGATGATCGAGCCGTCACCATCCACGACCGGTTGGTAGTACAGCATCAGCTCATCGTTGTTCAGCGCCTCGCGAAGCTGTCCTTCCAGGCGAAGCTGCCGGTCCGCCGAGGCCATCAGTGCGGGGTTGGCCATCGAGACCCTGCCCGCACCACGCCGCTTCGCCTCGAACATGGCCGCGTCGGCAAAGCGCAACAAATCCGCACCGCCCACTTCGGTATCGCTCGGCACCGCTGCGCCGATCGAGGCCGACACCCGGACGAGCTGGCCGTACACGGGAACCGCCGTGCGGAGCAGGCCGCCGACCTCGGTCGCCAACGAATCCACACCCCCGGCAACGTCGATGTTCGCGCAGATAACCACGAATTCATCGCCGGACAGACGCGCGGCGATGCATCCCTCGGGCAGTCCTTCCTCCAGCCGACGGGCCAGCGCGACAAGCAATTCGTCGCCCGCGTCATGTCCCAGCGAGTCGTTGATCCGCTTGAAGTTGTCGAGGTCGCAGAACAGCACGCCGACCCGGTCGGCTCCGGGCCCCTCGAGCATCCGGCCGAGTATTTCCTTGACGGCCGCCCGGTTCGGCAGGCTCGTCAGTTCGTCATGAGTGGCTTGGAAGCGCAGCGATTCGGCCGTCCGGCGCCGCTCGGTGATGTCCTGGAACACCACCAACCAGAACTGTGTCCCGTCGTCCTGCACCGACAGCGCCACGTGCAGTTCGCAGTACACCGGTTGCCCATTGGAACGCACCAGCCGCCGCTGTGGAACCTTGCGGTGACGCCCGCCGTCTCCCGCGCAGAGATCACCCAAGGCGGTGCCCCGGTCATCGGGGTGGGTCATCCGCCCGGCGGTCCTCCCACGAAGCTGGTCCAGGCTGTAGTCGAGCAGAACGCAGAGTGCATCGTTGGCATCGACCAGCCGCTCGGCCTGATCGAACAACCCGATGCCCACCGGTGTGACGGTCACCAGGTCGGTAAAGCGCTGACTGGAGCGTTCCATCCTGGTCACTGCCGCACGTTGTTCGGTGACGTCCTGTGCGGTGCCGACCAGCAACGTCCGCCCGTCGCAGTTCTCGATCGGGGCGCCGTGCAGCCGGAGAATGCGCACCGCCCCGTCCGGCCGGATGTAGCGGTGTTCGATCTCGACCGGTTGGTGCTCCTCGGACAATGGCCGCCACGCATCACGCACCCGAGCACGGTCCTCGGGATGCACATGATCCAAATAGGAATGATGCGTGCTCACGGAATCGCGGTTCCTGCCGATGACCTCGCAGAGAATCTTCGACAACCGGGTGACATTGGTTTCCGGATCCCATTCCCACGTTCCCAGCCGCGCGACTCGCTGCGCATCGTGGAGCTTGCGACGTTCGTCGGTGAGTCCGGAGACATCGACGAGGTCCGACACATCGACGAGCACGGTCACCGTGAGCCGCATGTTCGCGTGGTGGGGCCAGGTGAGCACCCGCACTCCGAGCTCGCCGCGACGGCCACGCAAACGTACGAGATCACCGTCGGCCACGAGCAGGTCCCGCAGATTCCGTCCGATCAGTGCCACGGGGGAGAACTCCCCCGTCAGCGTCGCCGCCTGCGGAGTGGCGCGAATCACCGTCCCGTCCGATGTGCTCAGCAGGGCCGGCGCCTCCGGCAACGGCTCCGGATCCAGCCGCCCCCCCACATCCACTTCGGGCATGCGCAGCACGCCGGAGGCATGGCGGTACCCCCCGTTGTGCTCGGTCAAGATCCCCCCTCCTCCTGCATCGCCCGCACGTCCACGCAGGCGTCAACCCAACCGGATGAGTGGCGTGCGCCACATTGCGCCTGACTGACCTTACCTGCAAACGAGTGAGCAGAACAGCTCAGGTGATCGTCAGCATAACGTTATCCGATCGGTATTCCGTGGAGAGCGGTGATCATCGCCAGCCACGTCTGCGGCGAACATCGGCGGCCACGGGTCTCCGTCCCCATCCCGGAGCACGGAGGCCGAGACGGATAAGGCCGGAGCGCCGTCCGGGCAATGGGGACGGCACCCCGGCCTCGTCTTCGAAGCGAAACCGCCTCAGGCGGTGGCGACACCGTCCTGCCGGGCCGCCTTCGCGACAGCAGCGGTCACCTCGGGGGCCACCCGCGGATCCAGCGGGCTGGGCACGATGTACTCAGCCGCCAGTTCGTCGGCGGCGACCTCCGCGATCGCCTCGGCCGCCGCAACCTTCATCCGGTCGCTGATCATGCGCGATCCCGCCTCGAGGGCTCCCTTGAAGATTCCCGGGAAGGCAAGCACATTGTTGATCTGGTTCGGGAAGTCGCTGCGTCCGGTTGCCACCACCGAGGCGTGCCTGGCCGCCACGGCCGGGTGAATCTCGGGGTCCGGATTCGACAACGCGAACACGATCGCGTCATCGGCCATCGATTCGATCAGTTCCTCGGGAATCTGGCCCGCCGAAACACCGATCAGGGCGTCGGCACCCTGCAGTGCCTCGGCGATCCCGCCCGTGACACCCCGGGGATTGGTCCGCTCGGCCAGTTCGGCCTTGATGGGAGTGAGGTTGTCCCGGCCCGCGTGAATGACACCTCGCGAGTCCGCCACGATGACCTCGCCGATACCGGCGGCCTCCAGGATCTCCGCACAAGCCACTCCGGCCGCACCCGCACCGGAGATCACCACGCGCAGGGAGCTCAACTCGCGCCCCACCACCCTGCAGGCATTGCGCAGAGCGGCCAGGGTCACCACCGCCGTGCCGTGCTGGTCGTCGTGCATGACCGGGCAGTCCAGGGCCTCGATCAGCCGGCGCTCCAGGTCGAAGCAGCGCGGTGCCGCCACGTCCTCCAGGTTCACGGCCCCGAACGAGGGGCGCATCCGGACCAGGGACTCGACAATCTCGTCGACGTCGGTGGTGTCGAACACCAGCGGGATCGAGTCGAGCCCGGCGAAGGTCTTGAACAGCGCCGACTTGCCCTCCATCACCGGCAACGAGGCGCGGGGACCGATGTCTCCCAGCCCCAGCACGGCAGTCCCGTCACTGACCACGGCCACGAGCTGCCGAGTCCACGTGTAGCGCGCGGCCAGCGTCTCGTCACCGGAAATCGCGCGGCTGACATCGGCCACCCCGGGTGTGTAAGCGATCGAGAGGTCGCGGGGGCTGGTCAGCGGAGCAGTCGGTGCGATGGAGAGCTTGCCGCCCTCGTGAGCACCGAAGACCTCCTCGTCGGTCAGCGGGGCATTCGGCTCCTGGCTGTCGGCATCGCCGGGAGTGTCCTGCGAGCCAGGCACGGTACTGCGATCGTTCACGGTGGTCACGGCGTCCCTCCTGTTGCCTTGACCTGGAAGTCGGGGCCACACCCCCAACTCAGGCGAATGGGCGACGGCTCGCACCTGCCCGGACGGTACCGGCAAGGCGAGCGTCTCGAACTACCGACATCCGCTGCCCTGGTTGGCGGGCAGCGGTTCCGGCGGACGCTGCGGTTTGACCAGTGTGCCAGGCAGCCCCGCCGATGTCTGCGATGCGAATCACATGGCACCAGCATCTTCAACAAATTGTCAATGTTTCCGTGCTCTCCCGATGCCCATATGGCATTCGCATGCGCGGATGTGGTACGGACGTAACCGCACGGATGGCTCAGGGCCCCCGTGGATACACCGAAAGCCACTCCTAGGCTTTCGGTCGTGCAGGCACGACAACTTGAGCTCATTGGCGCGTTCGAGTTCATCCCGAAATCCTTTCCCGACCACCGCGGGTTGTTCGTCGCGCCGTTCCAGGAAGCGGTGTTCGCCGAGGCCGTCGGCCACGAGCTCCACGTCGCGCAGACCAACCACAGCGTGTCGGCACGCAATGTCATCCGCGGCGTACACTTCGCCGATGTGCCTCCCGGCCAGGCCAAGTACGTCTACTGCCCGAGGGGTGCGATCCTCGATGTCGTCGTGGATGTCCGGATCGGCTCGCCCACCTTCGGACGCTGGGAGACGGTACGACTGGACTCCACCGAATATCGGGCCCTGTACCTCGCGGAGGGACTGGGGCACGCATTCGCCGCGCTCAGCGACGACACGGTGCTGACCTACCTCTGCTCCACCGCCTACAACCCCGCTGCCGAGCACGGGATCGATCCGAGAGACCCGGAGCTCGGTCTACCGTGGAGCGAACTCGGCGGTGATCCGATCCTGTCCGCCAAGGACCGCGACGCACCGAGCCTCGCCGAGGCTGCCGACGCCGGACTGCTCCCGCGCTATGCGGACTGCCTCGCCCGCTACGAGCACCTGCGCACACAAGTGTGAACTGCCTCGTTCGGCACGCAAGGCCAGCACCACGGACGGATGACATTCGAACTACTGCGCACATCGGTCGCCAGGCCCAACAGGTCATCTTCACCGCACGCGGCCCGGATGTGGCCACAACCTCCAACGAACCTCGCCGAGCACCGCGGCCGGGCCGAGCTCCCGAGAATCCGTGGACCCGGCAGCGTTGTCGCCCACGACGCGCCAGCCGTCCCCCTCCCGGCACACCGCCCGTTTCACCGACAACTGCTGTGGCCGCTGCGGCCAGCGCACCAGCACCACCGACCCGGGCTCCGGCCGGGCACGCGGCCGGACCAGAACCACATCACCGTCGCGCAGTGTCGGGGCCATCGAGGGCCCACGCACCAGCAAACGCCGCCATGGCAACCGGCCGAGCGAATTCACGGGCACCTCCGATAAGACAACGGCGATCTTAGGCGAGTAAGGTCACGCATGTCGGAGCATTCACTGCTAGGGAGGAATCATGCGACTGCTGTCGCGAATCCTCAGCCCACGCCTGGAGGCGACCGCACACTGCGACCTCCCCTGCGGCGTGTACGACCCGGCGCAGGCCCGGATCGAGGCTGAGTCCGTCAAGGCCATCCAGGAGAAGTACCAGTCCAGCGAGGACTCCGAGTACCGCACTCGCGCGATCATGATCGCCGAGCAGCGCTCGGAACTGGTCAAGCACCACCTGTGGGTGCTGTGGACGGACTACTTCAAGCCGCCGCACTTCGAGAAGTACCCGCAGCTGCACGAGCTGGTCAACAAGGCCACCAAGGCTGCGGGCGCGGCAGGTACCAAGGGGTCGATGGACCCGGCCAAGGGCCAGGAGCTGCTGGACTACATCGCCGAGATCGACAAGATCTTCTGGGAGACCAAGAAGGGCTGAGGTAGTCACCCGCATCACGATGCCGGCGGGCGGAAGCGACTTCCGCCCGCCGGCGTCTTTTCTCGGTCGAGGTGACCGGTGCACGGCCCACCGTGGCAGGGTACGACCGAATGTCGACGACGGAGGCAGGACATGTTCGAGCAGCGTATCCGCAGGATCACCGAATCCGACGTGCCCACCGTGGTCGACCTGGTACACGAACTCGCCGGTTATGAGAAGGCTTCCGAGGAATGCCGGCTCACTGCCGAGCAACTGCACGTGGCATTGTTCGGTGCAACCCCCGCACTGTTCGGCCACGTGGCCGACGTGCGCGGTGAACTCGTCGGTTTCGCGCTGTGGTTTCTCAACTTCTCCACCTGGCGCGGTGTGCACGGGATCTATCTCGAGGACCTGTTCGTCCGCCCGGAGCACCGGCGCTCCGGACTGGGCCGGGCACTCCTGCGCACACTCGCCCGGGAGTGCACCACACACGGGTACGCGCGGCTGGAGTGGTCGGTACTCGACTGGAACACCCCGGCGATCACCTTCTACAAGTCGATCGGTGCCGTCCCGATGGACGAGTGGACCGTCTTCCGCCTCACCGGGCAGGCACTGGATCGGTTGGGAGACTCGTGAACAGCGTGTCGATCGGTTTCGCTGTGCCTGCGCGGTAGCCTCCCGCATGGACCACTCACACGAGTCGAGGTGCCACCCATGCCCACACGTCCCGTCAGCAGATACTTCAACTACGGGCTCACGTTCCGCTGGACGCAGGGCGATCGCGAGATCGCGGTCAAACGGGGCTACGTACTCGAAGGCAGCCCGTTCATCGAGGTGACGCGACCGCGGCACTTCACGCTCGTGGACCGCCCCAGCGAGGACCCGGCGAACGATCGCGCGAGCTGGGTCACTGCGATCCCGGCCAATCCGGCCGACTGGGACAAACCCGGCGCCCTCGCCAAGGCCGCGGAAACCTGGGCCACGGCGAACCCGCGCACCGCCGACCTCAACGATCGCACCGACCGACGCACCGACGGCCAACTGCGCCGATGACCGAACCTCCGCTCTCGGCCGCTCTCGGCCATAGCCTGCCGCCTGAGGCGACCGACGGTTCGACAGTCATCGACGCAGGGCTTCAGGAGCTGCTATCTCGGATCCTTGTCCGCATCCGGAGCCGTACTGGCCCGGAGTGACCAGGCACGCCCGTGCCGGTTGAACAGGCACCACAGCACCGCCACGGCCGGACCGGCAAGCACCAGGCCGACCAGCGGACTCTCGGAGGGACCGAACGCATACCAGGAGACACCGAGCAGCAGTAACTGCAGCAACAACGAGGGCGTACGCGCCCAATGCCTGCCACGCCACAATCCGATCCCCGCGGCCAGGACGAATGCGGACAACACCGCGTAGTACCCGGCTTGGCCATAGATCGAGCTCCGATCCAGAGCGCCCGCACCACCGAGTCCACCGGTCGCAGCCCGGATCAACAACGCGGCGACGAAGGCGAATCCGACGAGGCCCTGCAGAGCGGTCACGACACCGGCGGAACGCACGGCACGGGGGGCGGCTTCTGCAGGCACGGGCAGCCTCTTTCCTGGAGGAGACTTTCGGTCACGCTACGTATGTGGTTTCGATGGTAATACCGCCCGATCGCCGTGACCGGCATTCCCCGGTCACGATCGAGTGAGATGAATTCGACATCGGTCATGGGCCTCGAGGCTTGCCACGATCCGGTGCGGATGCGGCCACCGGCGGAAACCCGGTGACGGTGTACGAACCCGAGCACGTCTCGCCTACGCTGCGAGTGTGCGCGCGGTTCTTATCGTCAACCCTCAGGCGACCTCCACCACTGCTGCCGGCCGAGACGTGCTGGCGCACGCCCTGGCCAGCGAACTGAAGCTGGAGTGCGTCGAGACACGGTACCGAGGCCACGCCGCGGACACCGCACGACAGGCGGTTATCGACGGCGTCGATGTGATCATCGCCCACGGCGGGGACGGCACCGTGAACGAGGTGGTCAACGGTATGCTCGCCGATGATCTGCCCCGTACCGATCCGGTGCCGAGCCTGGCAGTGGTGCCCGGTGGCTCGGCGAATGTCTTCGCGGGTGCACTGGGATTGCCCCGAGATCCGGTGGAGGCGACACACCGGCTGCTGCGCGCCCTCGCCGCGGACAGACGACGCCGAATCGGGCTGGGCAAGGCCAACGGCCGATGGTTCACGTTCAATGCGGGCGTCGGCTGGGACGCCGATGTCGTGGCCGAGGTGGAACGCCTGCGTTCGAAGGGCCGCCACGTGACCCCGGCTCTGTACGCCCGCACCGCACTCGCCTGCTATTTTCGGGTCTGCCTGCGTCATCCTTCGCTCACGGTGCAGGCGGACGAGAGTGCTCCGATCAGCGGGCTGCACACGGCCTTCATCTCCAACACCAACCCGTGGACCTATCTCGGGCACCGGCCGGTGCATGCGAACCCGGAGACCACTTTCGACACCGGGCTCGGTGTTTTCGCGCTACGCAGCCTGAATACTTACTCTGTGTTACGACATGTAGCGCAGATGCTCCGCAGTAGAGCGAAACCACACGGAAAGAGCCTTTTTAGGCGTGCGGACGTGGGGCATCTCCACGTAGGCTGTGAGGAGCCGTTGCGTCTCCAGGTCGACGGCGACACCCTTGGCGAGTACTCAGTGATCGAGTTCGTCTCGGTCCCTGAGGCCTTACGAGTCGTCGTATAACCTTTTCGTAACGCTGGTGCCACCACCGGTCAGCCACCGAGGCTGTATCCGGTGGCCAACCGAACCCCCCAGGTCAAGTTCCGTCGATCTTTCGAGTGAGTTCACTCACCGGTCACGATCGATCCCTTGACATTGCGGCAGTTCGTGAAAGTATTCACAAGCGCACGGACTCCGTGAAAGCATTCACAAACACCCCGAAGGAACTACCGGCACGAATGACCGTGCCTAGCAAGGAGCAAGGAACGATGGACTGGCGCCACCGTGCGGTTTGCCGTGACGAGGACCCGGAACTGTTCTTCCCCGTGGGAAACAGCGGTCCCGCGCTCCTGCAGATCGCCGAGGCAAAAGCCGTTTGCAATCGTTGCCCGGTCGCGTCCGAGTGCCTGGCATGGGCGCTGGAGAGCGGACAGGACGCCGGCGTATGGGGCGGCATGAGTGAGGACGAGCGTCGTGCCCTCAAGCGACGCAATTCCCGCACCCGTACCCGCACGAACGCCTGAATCGGCCTGTTACCGACAGCATAACGGGTCGCCCTGATTCCAGGTCGCCCCGAATGTGTTCCAACTCGGCGAACAAGCACAACGGCACCGCAACCGACAACACAACCGCTACGAGAGACGGATCGATCCGCGTCGATGTCGGCCATGAACGCGCCCCTGCGTTCCCGGGGATGGCCGACCCGGTCGATCTTCGCGTGTCACTGATTCGGTGACGTGCACATCATCATCGACGCACCCTGTGGTCGGAGTGTCAGCGGCGATACTGGAGAGGGACACGAAGTACCGCCTCGGTCCCACGCTGACTGCGACCGCGCAAACTCAACGAACCCCGGAGCTCGGACTCCACGAGGGTTCGCACGATCTGCAGGCCGAGGCGTTCGGCGTGTTCGAGGGAAAAATCCTCCGGCAGGCCACGACCGTCGTCGGAGATAACAACGTCCAGCCAGCGCGCCGAACGCTCAGCCTGCACCACGACCTCACCACCTTCTCCTTCCGGGAAGGCGTGCTCCAGTGCATTCTGAACCAGTTCGGTGAGCACCATCACCAGGGGAGTGGCCAGTTCGGCGGAGACGATGCCGAACCGACCGTCCCGGCGCACCATCACTCCGCTCTCCGCCGTGGCCAGATCACTCATCATCGGAATGACCCGATCGACGACGTCGTCGAGATCCACTCTCTCGTCCACCGACATCGACAACGTCTCGTGAACCAACGCAATCGAGGTCACCCGCCGTACCGACTCGTCCAGCGCCTGCCGTGCGGTGGAGTTGCCCGTGCGGCGTGATTGCAGGCGAAGCAGCGCAGCCACGGTCTGCAGATTATTTTTCACCCGATGGTGGATTTCACGGATGGTCGCGTCCTTCGACAGCAAGGCGCGATCCCGCCGCTTGACCTCGGTGACATCGCGGACCAGTACCAGAGCACCCGCCTGCTGCCCGCGAGGTTGCAGCGGCAGAGCCCGGAAAAGCACCGTCGCCCCACGTGCCTCGGCTTCGATCCGCATACTCGGACTGCCCGCCAGTGCTGTGCGAATCCGCTGTGCGACCTCCTCCGCATCGAACGGATCGGACAGCAAGGAGCGAGTCAGCGGCGCGATCTCGGCTCCCACGAGATCCGCAGCGTGCCCCATGCGGTGGTAAGCCGAGAGCGCGTTGGGGCTGGCGAAAACCACCGCGCCTGCGCTGTCCACACGGATGAGCCCATCACCGACGCGGGGACTCGTATGCACGCCCGGGGCGGGTTCCGCGGTCGGAAACGTGCCGTCGGCGATCATCTGGCACAGGTCGGCGGCACTGCCCAGGTAGGAGATCTCCAGCGGGCTGGGCACTCTCGGCACTGCCAAGTTGGTGTCCCGACTGATCACCGCGACCGCCTCGGAATCCAGCCGGACGGGAATGGTTTCCCGGCGAACCGGTACCCCTTGGTGCCAGCGGGGGTCCTCCTCCCGGCAGATTCGCCCCTCGACCACGGCTCGACGTAACTGCGGGTGCTCCCGAGGGGTCACCTCGGTACCGACCACATCCTCCGAATGCGCCGTGGGCGCCGTGGTCGGCCGCGCCTGAGCGACACACAGGAAGCGATCTTCGCCCGCACTGTCCACGCCGACGGGTACCCACAGCAGAAAATCCGCGAACGACAGGTCCGACAGCAACTGCCATTCGGCGACCACGAGTTGCAGGTGATCGGCCACGGTACCGGACAGCCCTGTGTGCTCGGCGAGCAGATCACTGAGCGTGGACAAACAGCCCCTTTCGGGTCGGGGGAGGCGAGGTCCGCGTACTCACTCGACCACGGCGAGCAGATCGCCCTCCTGCACGACGTCTCCCTCGTTGACGGCAATCCTGCCGACCTTGCCGTCAGCCTCGGTGAGCACCGGAATCTCCATCTTCATGGACTCCAGCACGAACAGTGAGTCACCATCGCGAACCGCGTCGCCGTCCTGAACGACGACCGTCATCACGTTGGCCACCATCTCGGCGCGGATCTCCTCGGCCATCAGTCGTGTCCCTCCTCGATGCCGGCAGTACGGTCCGGCCCTGAGTACCAGGAAACCATGCATCGGGCCACCCACGAGCACCAGGTCAGCCACATGGCAAACTGAACGTAATTGGAGCCGACTCGACGAGGGAGGGGCCATGGCCAAGCGTGCCCGTAAGAAGAAGGCCGCTCGCAAGAACAATGCCAACCACGGCAAGCGCCCCCTGCGCGGCAAGTAGGCGCGACAGCCCATATCGGGCGCACCAGCATTGTGGCCCCGAGCCGGACCGGCTCGGGGCCACAGCGTGTGCACACCTACTCCGTAGGTGAGGCCGGTTTCTCCCGCACCTCCACCGAGGTGCCCTCGGGACCGTGCTCGACCGTTACGTCGGCTTGTCGCAGTACGCTGTCGCGGATCGAACTGCGCAGTCGCTCCCGTAGTTCCTCGGGGGCGTGCTCGCCGCCGCACTTGCGGTGCAGCAGTTCCTTGAGGTGCTCCTCGATGCCATAACGTTCCAGGCAGGTGCCGCACTCGTCGAGATGCTGCCGCAGGATCTCACGGCGAGTACCGTCGCATTCGTTGTCCAGGAACAACCACACCTCGGCGAGTACGTCCTCACACGTGGCGTCCGGGTCGCCGCTGCTCATGACGTGCTCACCTCCTGATTTTTCGCGCGCAGGAAACCCCGGTCCCGGGCCACGTCCGTCAGCATTCCGCGCAACTGCCTGCGGCCGCGGTGCAGCCGCGACATCACGGTGCCGATCGGCGTTGCCATGATCTCGGCGATTTCCTTGTAGGCGAAGCCTTCCACGTCAGCGAGGTAAACGACCATGCGGAACTCTTCGCCGAGCTGCTGCAGGGCGTTTTTGACATCGCTGTCGGGCAGCCGATCCAGCGCTTCGACCTCCGCCGAACGCAGGCCGGTCGAAGTGTGGTTCTCGGCTTGGGCCAGCTGCCAGTCCGCGATCTCATCGGTCGGCTGCTGCTGGGGCTGACGCTGCCGTTTGCGGTAGCCGTTGATGTAGGTATTGGTCAGGATCCGGTACAGCCACGCCTTGAGGTTGGTTCCCTGTTTGAACGACTTGAACGCGGAATACGCCTTGAGATACGTCTCCTGCACCAGGTCCTCGGCATCGGCCGCGTTGCGGGTCATCCGCAGTGCGGCCCCGTAGAGCTGGTCCAGCAACGGCATCGCGTCCCGCTCGAAACGGGCAGCGCGCTGTTCGGCGGTTTCCTCGGCCTGCTCCGCACCGGTCGAGGACGCCGACTGTTGGGCGGCATCCTGCGGCCGCTCGTTCTCAGCAGTGCCGAGTTGCTCCGGGGTGCCAGGCACCGGGCTCCTTTCCCGCCGCCAGGACGAGGTCACAGCTGACGACGTGCCCATGGTGTCCTGCGCATGGGCCTGCCCTGAGGATACCCCGGAGACGCTTTGCTGACCCGGTGGTGAGACCTCGGGGTGCCATGACTGCAAGCGGTCCTGCCGGGAATGTCCTTGCCGGTCAAGCACGGCTGCATTGGTCTGCTCGGTCAACACGTACGGTGCAACGGGACAACGGGGGCCGCTATTCCCCGGCTCGCTGTTCCTGCTCGCCGGTTCCCATGCGGCTTCAGTCCAGCAGGCGCAGGATGCGGCCGAACCACTCACCGACTGCGCGGAAAACAGCATCGGTGTCGGACTTGAGCGAGTGGTCGCCGGGAACCAGGACGATCTCGCGCCGATGTGCGGACTCGGGGCGGCCGAACGTGTCCCGCTCGCCCTGTACCACCAGAGCCGGTACTTCCACACCGTCGAGTTCGGCATGCCTGCTCTTTTCCGGCCGACCCGGCGGATGCACGGGAAAAGCCAAGCACAGCACGGCCGCAGCCTGCCCGCTTTCGGCGGTACGGCAGGCGACCCGAGCCCCCGAGGAGCGACCGCCGAAGATCAACGGGAGCTCGGCGAACCAGCGTTCACCGAGATCCTCGGCGACGGCGAGCCAAGCGGCGTCGAGCTGCCGCGCGGGCGCGGGAGCCCGGCGCCCGGCCACTCGGTACGGCTGTTCGACCAGCGCCACGTGCACACCCGCCTCGGTTGCCGCGCGCGTGACGGTGACCAGGTCGGGTGCCGCAATGCCACCACCGGCACCGTGGCCGAGCAGCAGGACCGCACGACCCTCCGCCGCACCGTGCAACTCTGCCCGGGCCGGACCGTGTGGGGTGGCGATTTCGATGCTGGTCATGATTCGAACAGCGCGGATTGAACGGCGGCAACCGGGCACATGGCGGGATCCACCCGTTCCAGCAGGTCGGGATGATTGTTGCGCGTGCTGTTGACCCGGCTGGAGACGGGCCGCAGCTCCAACGCATCGAGCGCTCCGCCATCCACGGACAGCAGATCGGTCACCTCGGTGCGTTGCGGGTCCAGCCAATCCTTCCAGCGATGCTCGCCCAGCACCAGCGGCATCCGGTGGTGTATCTCGGCAAGATCGCCCACGGCCTCCGTGGTCACCACGGCACACGTCACCAAGGGCTCCCCCGCGAAACCGGGCGCCCACCATGCGGAGAACACGGCTGCCATCGCCAGACTGCGACCATCCCGTCGGGTGCACAGGTACGGTTGCTTGGCACGTTCACCGGGCTTCCACTCGTACCAGCCCGTCGCGGGCATCAGACAACGACGGTGTGCCGCCGACTCGGCATAGGCGGGCTTGACCGTCAACGACTCCGCACGGGCGTTCACCATCGGCGGACCGCTGGTCGCGTCCCCGGCCCACGTCGGCACCAAGCCCCACCGAACCGGCCGCAGCGTACGCTCGACCTCGGAACCCGCCCGGCGCTCCACGACGATCGGCACCGTCGCGGTCGGCGTGATGTTGTAGTCGGGACCGAACGTGTCACCGATACGGTCGGCCGCATCGAACTCCTCGGCCAGTGCGGCCGGGTCGCGCCGGATCGCGTAACGACCACACATCAGGGTTCACACCTCCGCGGACGGTTCCCCGGGCTCACGGTTCCAACCTACCGGTTGACGTCGGCCCGACTGCCCCTCCTCGGCCACCCGTTCGACGAGCGCGGCACCGTTGTTGCGCACGTTGTTCACCGCACGGGACACCGGACGCAACTCCAGTCGTTCGAGCAGTCCCGGCGGCGGGGAGCCGAGCAGCGCGGACACATCCCGAACATCCGGATCGAGCCAATGCTGCCAGGCCGAGGCGGGCAGCACCATCGGCATGCGCTCGTGCACCTCGAGCAGTGGGCCGACCGCCTCGGTGGTCAGAACGGCGCAGCTCACCAGCGGTCGTGCCGCGTCGTCGGCCTCCGGGTCCCGCCAGGTCGCCCAGATTCCCGCCAGTGCCAGGCTCGAACCATCCCCGAAGGTCATGAAATAGGGCTGCTTCGGTGCCGTCTCGCGCTTCCACTCGTACCAGCCGTCGGCAGGCAGCAGACAGCGTGCGTACTTGATCGGTCCACGAAAGGCGGGCTTACTCATCACCGTTTCGGACCTGGCATTGATCATGCGATTGCCGACCGCGGGGTCCTTGGCCCACTTCGGAACCAGCCCCCACCGCATGACACGGATCGTGCGCTCGGTGCGTGCGGGATCGCGGTGGCCGTCCGCATCATGCGGATGCCGCTGCACGACGCCGAGCACCGGCTTCATCGGAGCGACGTTGTAGTCGGCCACGGGACGACCCGTCCCCGAGACCTCCGCAGCGGTGGCATCCACCGCATCGAACTCCGCCGCGAGAACGTCCGGAGCCTTGGTCGAGGCGTACCTGCCGCACATCGGCGTCATCATCTCCACTCCATGCCGCACCGCCCGTGCTCATATCGTGACAGCCCGGACTCCCAGGAGCGACCCATATCCCGTCCTGCTCGAGGCCATGCGCGACGATGGAACCATGACCCAGTCCTGGTCCGCCCCGGTCGCGCACGGCCCCGTGCACGCCACGGTTCCGGTTCCCGGCTCGAAGTCCCTCACCAACCGGGCTCTCGTACTCGCCGCTCTCGCGGAGGAACCCTCGATTCTGCGAGACCCCCTGCACAGCAGGGATACCGAGCTGATGGCCTCGGCGCTGCGAGCGCTGGGGACAGTGATCGAGGAAGCCCCGGACGGAGCCTGGACGATCCGTCCGGCGCCGCTACGCGGTCCTGCACAGGTCGACTGCGGCCTGGCGGGTACCGTGATGCGCTTCGTGCCTCCCGTGGCGAGTCTGGCGCAGGGGCACGTCACCTTCGATGGTGATCCCCGTGCACGACAACGTCCGCTGGATACCGTGCTCGACGCACTGCGGACGCTCGGCGCCGAGATCAGCGGGTCCGCACTGCCGTTCGAGGTCCGCGGAACGGGGGCGCTCGCCGGGGGCAAGGTCACCATCGACGCCTCCGCCTCCTCCCAGTTCGTCTCCGGACTCCTGCTGTCGGCAGCGCGCTTCGAGCACGGCATCACCATCCGGCACGAAGGAGAGGCCGTGCCGTCCCTGCCACACATCGACATGACCGTGGCGATGCTGCGCGCCGCCGGGGTCGACGTCGACGACCGGCAACAGGACACATGGCGGGTTTCTCCGGGACCCATCGAACGGCTCGACCTGGATATCGAGCCGGACCTGTCCAACGCGACACCGTTCCTCGCCGCGGCAGCCGCCACGGCCGGGCGGGTCACGATCCCGGGCTGGCCCGAGCACACCACTCAGGCAGGCGATGCCATGCGTGGGATTCTCGAACGGATGAGCGCCCGGGTGTATCGCGACTCATCCGGACTCACGGTGACAGGACCGGCCGAACTCGACGGGGCCGATCTCGATCTCCACGAAGTCGGCGAACTCACCCCGACCGTGGCCGCACTGGCCGCGCTGGCCAACGGGCGCTCCCGGTTGCGCGGTATCGCGCATCTGCGCGGGCACGAGACCGATCGACTGGCTGCCCTGCAGCGGGAGATCAACGGCCTCGGCGGCGCGGTCGAACAGACCGACGACGGACTGCTGATCGAGCCGCGCCCGCTGCACGGCGGCACCTGGCACTCCTACGCCGATCACCGGATGGCCACCGCGGGCGCGATTCTCGGCCTGCGCATTCCCGGAGTGGCCGTCGAGGACATCACCACCACGGCGAAGACGCTTCCCGATTTCCCGGCGATGTGGGCCGCGATGCTGGAACAGGTGGCCTGATGGGCAAGCGCGGCTGGCGTGAACTGGACGAGTCCGATGTGCGGGTGCGCCCCGGACGCCGGGGGAGCCGGCCACGCAGCAAGCGCAGACCCGAACACGCCGACGCTCAGGACGCGATGGTCGTCGCGGTGGACCGGGGGCGCTGGACGTGTGCCCTGGGCGGGGACCCGCAGCACATCGTCGTGGCCATGCGTGCCCGCGAACTCGGCCGTAGCCCGATCGTCGTCGGCGACCATGTGGGCCTGGTCGGCGACACCTCCGGACGTCCGGACACGCTCGCACGGATTGTGCGGCTCACCGAGCGCACCAGTGTCCTGCGCCGTACCGCCGACGACACGGACCCGTATGAGCGGGTCGTCGTGGCCAACGCCGAACAGCTCATCATCGTCACGGCACTCGCCGATCCGCCACCCCGTCCCGGATTCATCGACCGGTGCCTGGTCGCCGCCTATGCCGGGGGCCTGACACCCGTGCTGTGCCTGACCAAGGCCGATCTGGCCTCGCCGGATGAGTGGATCGAGGCGTACTCCGGGTTCGCGATGCCGGTGATCGCCACCCGCTTCGACGAGGAGCCCGAGGAGCTGCGCGAGCGTCTGACCGGCCGCGTGTCCGCGCTCGTGGGTCATTCCGGAGTCGGCAAATCGACTCTGGTCAACCGGTTGGCGCCGGAAGCCGCGCGTGCCACCGGCGAGGTCAGCGGCGTCGGCAAGGGCAGGCACATTTCGACTTCGGTCGTGGCCATGGCACTCCCCGACCCCGGGCGGGGCTGGGTCGTGGACACCCCCGGCATTCGCTCCTTCGGCCTGGCACACGTCACTCCGGACGATCTGGTCGCCGCCTTCGAGGGATTCGACGAAGCCGCAGAGGAGTGCCCGCCCAACTGCGGACACCTGGGCGGCAGCGAGGATCCCGACTGCCATCTCGACACCTTCGTCGCCGAAGGAGGCGGCAGTGCGGAGCAACTGGCTTCGCTGCGGCACCTCCTGCTCTCCCGCGCGGGACGCGATTCGTAGCCGGGCCGACCACACCGACCCCCTCGCTCACCGTCCGGTCAGCCGTATTTGGTGAAAAAGGCCCACACCACACGCTCCGCTTGCTAGTTTCCTCCCGAATCGACTCATCGGGAAAGGTAGGACCACGTCGTGCGTCGTACGGCAATTGCGCTTTCCACTGCTGCGCTCGTGACCGCACTGGGCGCCTGCGGGAGCCAAAGCGGAGGAACCGCACAGTCGGCAGGCAGCCAGGATTCCGGTCGGAAATCCATAGCACCGGTCAGCAACATCTCCGCGCTGGTCTCCAAGGCCGGCGAATCCATGGACAAGAAGCAGACAGTCACCCTGAACATCGACATCTCGGGGGGAGCGCCCGCCATGGCCGGGATGGGCGAACAGGAGTGTCGACTCGACACCGCCAAGTCGATGATGTCCTGTGCCGGTGCCACGCCCATGGTCATGACCAAGAAGGCCATGTACATCAAGATGCCCGAGGCCATGGGCGGCTCCCGGAGCAAGCCGTGGACGAAGATGACCTTCGACGCCAACGGCATGCTGGGTCAGAGCATGGCCAAAATGGGGAAGTTCCGGAAGTTCTCCGACCTCGAGGCGATGCTGCCGCCCGGATCGACGATCACCAGTACCGCCGAGGAACAGGTGAGCGGTAAACAGGCCATCCGCTATGAGGTCACCACGGACCTCACCAAGGCGGCCGACCAGGGAAGCAAGCTCGTCAAGTCCAGTCGCCAGATGCTGATCAAGCAGGGTATCACCGAGCTCGATCAGACGATCTGGGTCGGCTCCGACGGGCTACCGCTGAAGGTCAAGTCGGTCACTCCGTCCATGACGGTCATGAACCAGCAGGTTCCGGAAACAACGACCACAGTGACCTACTCCGACTGGGGGAAGCCGGTGGACATCACCGTTCCGCCCGCGAGCAAGGTCAGCGAGATGGAGATGCCGCAGATCCCGGGGATGCCGCAGCCTCCGAAGTGATGCGTTTCCGGGCGGGCCTCCCTCCAGGAGGGGAACCCCGCCCGGATGTCACATCAGTTCCAGCACGAAGTGCACCTCCTGGGGGGCGTACCAGGCGAGCTCGTGGTCCTCGGCATCCCCGAGAGCCAGCTCCGCATCCTCGTCACCGAGATCCGCGGCATCGATCACGGCAGCAGCCGCTCGCACGGCCTCTTCCGCCTCGGCCGCGTCCATGTGCACCGCGGCGACCTTCTTCCACGGCACCGGACCCGACAACCGCACCACCGCGTCGTCCAAATCCGGCCGCAGCGCCGCATCCTCCACATCGGCCGAGACGACGGCTCTCCGCAACTCTGCCTGCTCGTCCTCGCTGCTCTCACCGGCGATCAGACGCAACGATGCCCGAGCTGCCTCCCGCATCGCCGCGTATTCCAATTCCTCGGTATCGCCGCTGGTGTAGGACTCCCGCAATGCGGGCGTCAACGCGAACGCGGTACCGCTCAACGGCTGCAACTGCCGCTCCTCGACGAGCTGCCGCAGCATGCGCACCGTGGCGGGCAGATACACCCTCATGCTTCGACCGTTCCGATCATTTCTTCCACCGACTCCTCGATCATCGACGCCAGGACATCCACATCGGACATCGCCGAGCGATCTCCGTTCAGGCCGAAGTACAGACCACCGTCGTAGGAGGTCACCCCGATCGACAACGACTGGTTCTTGGCCAACGGCACGACCGGGAACATCTCCATCATCTTCGCCCCGGCCGTATAGAGCGGGACCTGGGGGCCCGGCACGTTGGTAATCAGCACGTTGAACAACCGGTCCGAGATTCCGTTGGCCACCCGGGCACCCAACGAGTGCAGTGTCGGAGGCGCGAAGCCCGACACACGTACCAAAGCATCGGCAGCTACGGACTGGCCGGACTCGGCATGGGCACGCATCGCATGACCGATCTGATGCAGCCGCACGGTCGGATTCGACTCGCCCACCGGCAGATCCGCCAGATGCGCCGACACTTTATTACCCATCGATCCCACCGGCAGACTGCTGGTGTCCGCATACTCCTCGCGAGCCGCATCGTCCTCGGATCGAACCGCTACCGGCACCATCGCACGCACCGACGTGTGTTGCGATACCACCTCACCACGAGACAGCAGCCAACTACGCAAGGCCCCCGTGACCACCGCCAGGACCACATCGTTGACCGTCACACCCTGCTCCCGCCGCACCGTGCGGAAATCGTCGAGTCGTGCCTTGACCACGGCGAAACGTCGCTGACTGCTGGTCGCGGAGTTCAGCGGACCTCCCGGTGACGGCACTGCGGCCGTACGCACCGCCGAGGCGAGCCCTCCCAGTGCCTCGGTCACCTTGCGGAAGGTGGCCGTGGCGTCCACCACTGCGGCGCGCACGTTCTCCACCACCTCACCCGGACGCTGCACTGCCTCGGTGACCGCGTCCACGGCCAACTGCGACATGCTCGGTTCCGGCTGGGGCATCCACAGATCCTCGATATCCTCCTCCTCAGCCCTCGCGGAGGTGTCCAGGATCACCTGACCGATATCGATCGCCCCGATTCCGTCCACCATCGACTGATGTGTCTTGGTAATGATCGCCACTCGGTTCCGCGACAGACCTTCCACCAGGTAGATCTCCCACAACGGACGAGTGTTGTCGAGCTTGCGGGACATCAGCCGCGCGGTGAGGTCGTGGAGCTGTTCGTCCTTGCCCGGCTTGGGCAACGCCGAACGACGAACATGATATGTGATGTCGAAGTCCTGGTCATCGACCCATACCGGCCGTGCCAACCGGCCAGGTACCTCCACCACTTTCTGCCGATAGCGCGGCACCAGCGACAGGCGTCGCTCGATGAACGAGAGCACATGGTCGTAGTCGAAACCAGCACGTGGCCGACGAAACACCGCTACCCCACCCATGTGCATGGGTGTCGTGTGATCTTCCAGGTAGAGGAAGGACGCGTCGAGCGCGGAGAGACGATCGGACATGACCGTGATACTGACACACAACGGCGGCAGCCGAAGAGTCCGACGAGCCTCATGTGACACTGGTCGTCGTGTCCAGCGATGTGTCCCCCCGAGACCGCTTCGTCACGATCTACGGTCGCAAGCCGGTACTCGAAGCGTTGACCGACTATGACCTGCGCGTGGACAAAGTGGTCATCGCCGAGGGGACCGGCGGATCGACCATCAACGAGATCAAGGATACCGCCGCCGACCGTGCCGTACGTGTCCACCGCGCGAGTGCACACCGCGTGAAGGTCCTCGCAGGCAATGGTCGCCATGACCAGGGCGTGCTGGCCGACGTCATCGCACCGAGGATGCGTCCTCTGGTCGATGCCCTGGCCGATCCCGCTACAGCCCCTCGCCACGTGCTGCTTCTCGACGGCCTGACCACTCCCGCAAATGTCGGGATGATTCTGCGTACCGCCACAGCAGCCGGAATCGACGGAGTGGTGCTCCCACACCGGGGTGTGGCCGCTCTCGACCCTCTGGTGGTGAAGGCCTCCGCAGGAATCGCCTTCCACGCGCCCGTATTGCGCGCCAACACCGCCGGGGAGGCCGCAGAGCTACTCACCGATGCCGGCTACCCGCTGTTCGCTCTCGACGCCGCTGCCACCGAGAGTCTTTTCGATGCCGAATTCGGTTCCCGCGCAGTCTTCGTACTGGGCAGCGAAACCGCGGGGCTCTCCGGCGAGGTACGCGAACGCATTGCAGACAGAATCACCATTCCCATGCACGGCGGAGTGGAGTCGTTGAACGTGGCCTCGGCAGCCGCCGTGGTCTGCTTCGAAATGCTCCGGCGCCGCAGGGACTGATCGGTGCTGGTCGGGCTCGAGCCAGGTCGGTGCTGGTTGGGGGTGGATGAAAAAGGTGGAGCCCCCCGAGCGGATCGGGGGGCTCCACCTGTGTTGGGGGTCGGCGGTGTCCTACTCTCCCACACCCGTGGGGGTGCAGTACCATCGGCGCTGGCGGGCTTAGCTTCCGGGTTCGGGATGGGACCGGGCGTGTCCCCGCCGCTATGACCACCGACTCGTTCTGGCCACACAGTCTAGCCCATGGCCAGTGTGTGGAGTTTATGGGGGTGGTTGTTGTTTCAGATCCGTATAGTGGATGCGCACCCTGGGTGGGTAAGTCACTCGGCCGATTAGTACCGGTCGGCTGCACCTGTTGCCAGGCTTCCACCTCCGGCCTATCAACCCACTCGTCTGGTGGGGGCCTTAACCGGTCATGCCGGGGGGAGACCTCATCTGGAGGACGGCTTCCCGCTTAGATGCTTTCAGCGGTTATCCGTGCCGAACGTAGCCAACCAGCCGTGCTCCTGGCGGAACAACTGGCACACCAGAGGTTCGTCCGTCCCGGTCCTCTCGTACTGGGGACAGCATCTCGCAAGTCTCCGAACGCGCGCGGCGGATAGGGACCGAACTGTCTCACGACGTTCTAAACCCAGCTCGCGTGCCGCTTTAATGGGCGAACAGCCCAACCCTTGGGACCGACTACAGCCCCAGGATGCGACGAGCCGACATCGAGGTGCCAAACCATGCCGTCGATATGGACTCTTGGGCAGGATCAGCCTGTTATCCCCGGGGTACCTTTTATCCGTTGAGCGACACCGCTTCCACCAGCCAGTGCCGGATCACTAGGCCCTGCTTTCGCACCTGCTCGACCCGTCGGTCTCACAGTCAAGCCCCCTTGTGCCCTTGCACTCGCCACCTGGTTTCCAACCAGGCTGAGGGGACCGTTGGGCGCCTCCGTTACCCTTTGGGAGGCAACCGCCCCAGTTAAACTGCCCACCAGGCACTGTCCCTGATCCGGATCACGGATCGAGGTTAGACGCCCGCAACGACCAGAGTGGTATTTCAACAGCGACTCCACCCACACTGGCGTGTGAGCTTCCCAGTCTCCCACCTATCCTACACAAGCCGAACCAGACACCAATACCAAGCTACAGTAAAGGTCCCGGGGTCTTTCCGTCCTGCCGCGCGTAACGAGCATCTTTACTCGTATTGCAATTTCGTCGAGTCCGTGGTCGAGACAGCGCCCAAGTCGTTACGCCATTCGTGCAGGTCGGAACTTACCCGACAAGGAATTTCGCTACCTTAGGATGGTTATAGTTACCACCGCCGTTTACCGGCGCTTCCATTCTCCGCTTCGCGGGCGCACCCACTAACGAGTCCTGTTAACGTTCCGGCACCGGGCAGGCGTCAGTCCGTATACCTCGTCTTACGACTTCGCACGGACCTGTGTTTTTAGTAAACAGTCGCTCGGGCCCACTCTCTGCGGCCACCACCAGCTTCGGAGGCAACGCTCCTACACCGGCCATGGCTCCCCTTCTCCCGAAGTTACGGGGACATTTTGCCGAGTTCCTTGACCACGGTTCGCTCGCTCGCCTCGGTATGCTCTACCTGACCACCTGTGTTGGTTTGGGGTACGGACCACCCACGCACTCGCTAGAGGCTTTTCTCGGCAGTACGGGATCACCCACTTCGCCACACGGGCTCGGCCTCCGGTCTCAGGCACCGGTGCACGGATTTGCCTGTGCACCGCCCTACACCGTTACCCCGGGACTACCATCGCCCGGGATGGGCTACCCTGCTGCGTCACCCCATCACTGACCGGACCGCCGGGCCTCGCCACCATGAGCACCGGACACCGTCCCGCACAGCGGAACAGGCCGGCACCGATAGCACCGAGAACACCGACACCGGTATGGGACGCGCGTCGGCGGGTACGGGAATATCAACCCGTTATCCATCGGCTACGCCTGTCGGCCTCGCCTTAGGCTCCGACTCACCCTGGGCGGATCAGCCTTGCCCAGGAACCCTTGGTCATCCGGCGGCAGAGATTCTCACTCTGCTTGCACTACTCATGCCCGCATTCTCTCTCGCATGGTCTCCACGACTGGCTTACGCCGCCGCTTCACCGTCCACACGATGCTCCCCTACCCACCATGACACAGTCACGGCGACACGGCTTCGGCGGTGTGCTTGAGCCCCGCTACATTTTCGGCGCAGGACCACTCGACCAGTGAGCTATTACGCACTCTTTCAAGGATGGCTGCTTCTAAGCCAACCTCCTGGTTGTCCGGGCAGTCCCACATCCTTCCCCACTAAGCACACACTTGGGGGCCTTAGCCGGTGTTCTGGGCTGTTTCCCTCTCGACGACGGAGCTTTTCCCCCGCCGACTCACTGCCGCGCTATCCACGCCATGCCATTCGGAGTTTGGTTGACGTCAGTACCCCACACAGGGCCCTCCACCATCCAGTAGCTCTACCTGCACGACGAAACACACGACGCTGCACCTCAATGCATTTCGGGGAGAACCAGCTATCTCCGAGTTTGATTGGCCTTTCACCCCTACCCACAGCTCATCCCCCAGGTTTTCAACCCTGGTGGGTTCGGGCCTCCACCCGGTATTACCCGGGCTTCACCCTGGCCATGGGTAGATCACTCGGTTTCGGGTCTAGAGCACGCGACTACCACGCCCTGTTCGGACTCGCTTTCGCTCCGGCTTCCCCACCACGGGTTAACCTCGCCACGCACCACTAACTCGCAGGCTCATTCTTCAAAAGGCACGCCATCACCGCGAACGGCTCTGACGGATTATAGGCACACGGTTTCAGGGACTCTTTCACTCCCCTCTCGGGGTACTTTTCACCATTCCCTCACGGTACTCTCCGCTATCGGTCACCAGGAGTATTCAGGCTTACCAGGTGGTCCTGGCCGATTCACACGGGAATCCACGGACCCCGTGCTACTCGGGATCACACCCGGGAGCACGCACCACTTTCACCGACGGGGGTCTCACCCACTACGCCTGCGCATTCCAACGCATTCAGCTGGCCATGCATACACTCCCCGCTGAGGCGGCAGCCCCAACCAGATGCTCCCAACAACCCCGAGCACGCAACGCCTGCCGGCTTGCCACGCACCCGGTTTAGCCACACATCCCGTTTCGCTCGCCACTACTCGGGGAATCGCTATTGCTTTCTCTTCCTGCGGGTACTGAGATGTTTCACTTTCCCGCGTTCCCTCCCACTGCCCTATACATTCAGACAGCGGTGACCGGACATCACTCCGGCCGGGTTTCCCCATTCGGACACCCTCGGATCACAGCTCGGTTGACAGCTCCCCGAGGCTTATCGCAGCCTCCCACGTCCTTCATCGGCTCCTGATGCCGAGGCATCCACCGTGCGCCCTTACACACTTACACACCAAGTATCAAGATGCTCGCATCCACTATACAGTTCTCAAACAACAACCACCACGGCAACACACCCACCACCACCCCAACCAGGGGCAGCACCAGCGGCATGTTCCCTCAGAACCCAACAGTGCACCGACACCGAGACCACCCAGGCCCCAGCAGCATTCCATGTTCGACGTTTCCACACTCTCGGACAGCACCACCCGGTGCGCACCACATCCGGGCACACCCACCAGGCAGCACCCACACCCGGCCACCACCCTGCCCACACCGGGACAGGACACGCCGGCATGTGCGAGTACCAGTGCTCCTTAGAAAGGAGGTGATCCAGCCGCACCTTCCGGTACGGCTACCTTGTTACGACTTCGTCCCAATCGCCGGTCCCACCTTCGACCACTCCCCCCGGCAAACCGGTTGGGCCATGAGCTTCGGGCGTTACCGACTTTCGTGACGTGACGGGCGGTGTGTACAAGGCCCGGGAACGTATTCACCGCAGCACTGCTGATCTGCGATTACTAGCGACTCCGACTTCACAGGGTCGAGTTGCAGACCCCGATCCGAACTGAGACCGGCTTTAAGAGATTCGCTGCCCCTCACGGGTTGGCCACCCTCTGTACCGGCCATTGTAGCATGTGTGAAGCCCTGGGCATAAGGGGCATGATGACTTGACGTCATCCCCACCTTCCTCCGAGTTGACCCCGGCAGTCTCCCGCGAGTCCCCAACCGCATTGCTGGCAACACAGGACAAGGGTTGCGCTCGTTGCGGGACTTAACCCAACATCTCACGACACGAGCTGACGACAGCCATGCACCACCTGTGCACCGGCCCCAAAAAGGGAAACCCTGTCTCCAGAGCGATCCAGGCATGTCAAACCCAGGTAAGGTTCTTCGCGTTGCATCGAATTAATCCACATGCTCCGCCGCTTGTGCGGGCCCCCGTCAATTCCTTTGAGTTTTAGCCTTGCGGCCGTACTCCCCAGGCGGGGCGCTTAATGCGTTAGCTACGGCACGGACACCGTGGAAACAGTCCCCACACCTAGCGCCCAACGTTTACGGCGTGGACTACCAGGGTATCTAATCCTGTTCGCTCCCCACGCTTTCGCTCCTCAGCGTCAGTATCGGCCCAGAGACCCGCCTTCGCCACCGGTGTTCCTCCTGATATCTGCGCATTTCACCGCTACACCAGGAATTCCAGTCTCCCCTACCGAACTCAAGTCTGCCCGTATCGACCGCACGCCTGCCGTTAAGCAACAGGTTTTCACGGCCGACGCGACAAACCGCCTACGAGCTCTTTACGCCCAATAAATCCGGACAACGCTTGCGCCCTACGTATTACCGCGGCTGCTGGCACGTAGTTAGCCGGCGCTTCTTCTGCCCCTACCGTCACCTTCGTCGGGACCGAAAGAGGTTTACAACCCGAAGGCCGTCCTCCCCCACGCGGCGTTGCTGCGTCAGGCTTTCGCCCATTGCGCAAGATTCCCCACTGCAGCCTCCCGTAGGAGTCTGGGCCGTATCTCAGTCCCAGTGTGGCCGGTCACCCTCTCAGGCCGGCTACCCGTCGTCGCCATGGTACGCCGTTACCGCACCATCCAGCTGATAGGCCGCGGGCTCATCCCGTACCGCCGGAGCTTTCCACACACCACCATGCGATGACATGTCCTATCCGGTATTAGACCCCGTTTCCAAGGCTTATCCCCAAGTACAGGGCAGATTGCCCACGTGTTACTCACCCGTCCGCCACTCATCCACCCCTGCGAACAAGAGCTTCAGCGTTCGACTTGCATGTGTTAAGCACGCCGCCAGCGTTCGTCCTGAGCCAGGATCAAACTCTCCAACAAAGGATCATTCAACAACCCCAGCAGAAACACACCCCACAACAGGGCATGCCCCAAAAAAACAAAACCGAAAAAACGGTCCGCATCAAACACAAAACCATCGGCACACTGTTGAGTTCTCAAAGAACACACCCACCACACGGCAGGCCCGCAATAACCGCTTGCTGCACCGAAAACCCTAGCAAACCCACCAGCAACCCACCCAAAGGGGGGTCACCCGAACCGGCCCACCGAGCTCTCACCACGCCACATTCCCACACCGGAAACCCAGCACCGCAACAACACGCTCACCGCATATTAACCTTGCTCCGCTGAAACAGCCCAACCAAACCGGAAACCAATCCCGCCGGACCGCCATTCACCGTAACAAACACCCGAAACCACCCAAAAACCCAGGAAGCAACCGGCCACCAACACCCGACCCGACTCACACCGGCTCGTTCCGTGCTGACAACGAAAACTCTACACATCCCCGAACCCACCCCCCACAACCCACCCCCCACAACCCACAAAACACCAGCACAACCCCCCATTAACACCGCGCCAACACAGGAAAGAGGATTTCCAGTTCGGCGATGGTCGCCGAGATCGAGGAGTGGTGCACGCCGACCATCCCGGTAGCCACCGCCCCCGAGACATTGCTGCGGAGATCATCGACGAACACACAGGTGTACGGCGCGACACCCAGCTTCCGAGCAGTCAGCCGATAGATCTCGACATCCGGCTTCGCCATACCCACCACACCGGAGAGCACGATCACATCGAACAACTCGGACCGATCCGGCCACTCCGGTCCGGTGTCGGCATTGGACAGCAGCGCCGTACGAATACCGGCGTGGCGCGCCCTGCGTACCACGGAAGCCATGGGGAACTCCCCACCAGGATCGATCGCCTCGCCGGGGTCGGTCATGACGCCGCCGTAATCCAACACCAAACCGTTGAGCTCCACACGGACGAGACTACGGCCTGTCCGGTTGGCCTTGGTGGGGTTGAAGTTCTCCCTGAAGCTTCACTCCTCCCCGGGCACAGGGGCGTGCAGTTCTGCCGAGAACCGGCAGGGCCGCCACGGGAAGGTTCGAGCCGCCACCCCCGACGAACAGACTCGCCGCAGGACTTCCAGCTGACACGATCAGGTGAGTATCGCGCTCGACTGACCGGATTCAGCCGCCCACTTCCTCTTGCCCATGAGACGTCATCGACAGGAGGAACCCCCATGTCCCAGGCCACTCGGATCCGGACAGACACCGAGCACATCACACGGACCGTCACGTGCCCGAGTAGGCCTGCGATGGCCGAGCCGCCCGAATCGTCGGTGACCTGCGGTCCGGGTGACCGTACGGCCTCCGCCCTCGCAAGCCGTACGGTCGGACGGCTCCTCGACGTACTCGCGGGGCGAAGGCCGCTGCACCAGATCCGGCACTGGGTTTCCGCTCCCGTCGCCGGCTTCCTCGCGGCAATGGTCCGAGGTAGGTCCACAGCCGACCCGGTCTATCACCTGCGGTCCGTGCACGCGTGCCTGACCAGCGCACGCACGGTCGAAGCCTGCGCGGTCATCGCCGATACCCGGCGTGTACGGGCCCTGACCATACGATTGGAGCGCCAGAGCACCCAGTGGTCCTGCACCATGCTGGCGTTCGTTTGAGCACCGCCCCATAAACAGCGGCTTGTGTCGCTCGGCTGTCGCTCAGCGCTTCTTGTTCTTCTTCGCCTCGGCACGCGCGGCTGCCCGCCGCTCACGTCGGGTGCCGCCGGCCGAGTCCGCGCCGTCGCCGGAGCCATTTTCCGAACCGTTGCCGGAGCCATTGCTGGTCTGTACACCGCCGCTTTCAGCAGGGCCGGAGTAGTTCAGACGCTGGTTCTCCGGTTGCCCCAAGCCCTTACCGCGCAAGGCCGTCGGTGGTTGCTCGGAGTCCGCCGAGAGACCGCCGAGCTGGCTCAGGGCAGGCCCCGCCGAGCTCCTGGAACCGCGGGAGCGGGTCGATTTCGACTGTGGCTGCCCAGCCGATGACCGTCCGTCGGTTGCCTGCCCGTTTCCGTCGGCGCGGCTCACCGAGACCGGCACCGACGGCTCTTCCGGCGCCGGTTCGGGTTCGGCTGCCTCCACCTGGACGTTGAACAGGAGCCCGACGGACTCCTCCTTCAGCGACTCCAGCATGGCGTGGAACATGTCGAATCCCTCGCGCCGATACTCGATCAGCGGGTCACGCTGCGCCATGGCCCGGAGCCCGATGCCCTCCTTGAGGTAATCCATCTCATAAAGGTGCTCACGCCACTTGCGGTCGAGCACGCTGAGCACCACTCGGCGCTCCAGCTCACGCGTCGCACCATCGCCGACCTTGCCGTCGACCTCGGCCTCCCTGCGGTCGTAAGCGGCTTCGGCGTCGGCGACTATCGCCTCGCGCAGCCGCTTATCGGAGAGATCCTCCTCATCCTCGGCAAGGTCTTCCCAGTCGATCGACACCGGGTAGAGAGTCTTGAGTGCCGACCACAACTTCTCGAGATCCCAGTCCTCGGAGTACCCCTCGGCGGTCGCACCCTTGACATACGCACCGATCACATCGTCGAGCATGTGCTTGACCTGCTCACGAAGATCCTCGCCCTCGAGCACCCGGCGACGTTCGGTGTAGATCACCGACCGCTGCTGATTGAGTACCTCGTCGTACTTCAGGACGTTCTTGCGAACCTCCATGTTCTGCTGTTCGACCTGAGTCTGCGCGCTGCGGATCGCCCTGGTCACCATCTTGTGCTCGATCGGAACTTCATCCGGCACCTTGAGACGGGTCATGGCCGTCTCGACCATCGCGGCATTGAACCGGCGCATCAGTTCATCGCCGAGCGAGAGGTAGAACCGCGACTCACCGGGGTCACCCTGCCTGCCCGAACGACCGCGCAGCTGATTGTCGATGCGCCGTGACTCGTGCCGCTCGGTACCGAGCACGTAGAGACCGCCGACCTGCCTGACCTCCTCGGCCTCGGCCTCGACCTGGTCCTTGATCTTGTCGACCACGGAGGGCCATTCCGCCTCGTACTGCTCACGGTTGTCCACCGGATCCAGGCCGCGCCTGCGCAGTTCGGCATCGGCGAGGTGGTCGACATTGCCACCGAGCACGACGTCGGTACCGCGGCCGGCCATATTGGTGGCGACCGTGACCGCACCCTTACGCCCGGCCTCGGCGATGATCCCGGCTTCCGACTCGTGGTGCTTGGCGTTGAGCACGTTGTGTGGCACGCCTTGCTTGGTCAGCAACTTCGCCAAGTACTCCGAGCGATCGACACTGGTGGTACCCACCAGCACGGGCTGGCCGTGCTGGTACTTTTCGGCGATGTCCTCGGCGACGGCGGCGAACTTCGCCTCTTCGCTCTTGTAGACCAGGTCCGGCTGATCCGCACGGATCATCGGCTCGTTCGTGGGAATGGTCACCACGCCGAGCTTGTAGGTGGCCTGAAACTCGGCGGCTTCCGTCTGAGCGGTACCGGTCATACCGGCGAGCTTGTCGTAGAGGCGAAAGTAGTTCTGCAGCGTGATCGTGGCCAGCGTCTGGTTCTCCGCCTGGATCTCCACACCTTCCTTGGCCTCGATGGCCTGGTGCATACCCTCGTTGTAGCGGCGGCCGTGCAGGACGCGGCCGGTGAACTCGTCGACGATGGCGACCTCGCCGTTGCGGACGATGTAGTCCTTGTCCCGCCGGTACAGCTCCTTGGCCTTGATCGCGTTGTTGAGGTAGCCGACCAGGGGCGTGTTGGCCGCCTCGTAGAGATTCTCGATCCCCAACTGGTCCTCGATGACCTCCACGCCCTCTTCGGTGACGCCGACAGTGCGTTTGCGCTCGTCGACCTCGTAGTGCTCGTCGCGCTTGAGCATCGGCGCAAGCCGGGCGAACTCCTGGTACCAGCGCGACGACTGGTCGGCCGGGCCGGAGATGATCAGCGGCGTACGAGCCTCGTCGATGAGGATCGAGTCGACCTCGTCGACGATCGAGAAGAAGTGCCCGCGCTGCACGCACTCGGTCAGGCTCCAGGCCATGTTGTCGCGCAGGTAGTCGAACCCGAACTCGTTGTTCGTGCCGTAGGTGATGTCGGCCAGATAGGCGTCCCGGCGCTGGTCCGGGGTCATATCGGCCGTGATCGCCCCCACTTCGAGACCGAGGAAGCGGTGCACGCGACCCATCCAGTCGGCATCGCGCTTGGCGAGGTAGTCGTTGACCGTGATGACGTGTACGCCCTTGCCCGCGATCGCGTTGAGGTAACCGGGCAGCACGCAAGTCAGGGTCTTGCCTTCACCGGTTTTCATCTCGGCGATCTGCCCGAGATGCAGTGCCGCACCCCCCATGAGCTGCACGTCGAAATGGCGCTGGCCGAGCGTGCGCCTGGCACCTTCCCTGGCGACGGCGAAGGCTTCCGGCAGAAGATCGTCGAGGGACTCGCCCTCTCCGTGCCTGCGCTTGAACTCGTCGGTCTTGGCCCGCAGCTCGGCATCGGACAGCGCGACCGTGTCGTCTTCGAGCTTGTTGATGTGCGCCGCGATGGCACGCAGACGCTTGAGCATCTTGCCCTCGCCGGCGCGAAGCAGTCGGGACAGGACCATCCGGTCGACCTCACTAGCTGATCGTGACGCGCCCGTCACGGACGCTTTTCGCCATCTTATTAGAACCTGCTTCCGACCCGGCCGTTCACTCGAACGCCACATCCGAAGGGACGTCCGCGTTGTGCAACGACCAGGAGGTCGGAGGCCATTCCTGCACCCACCCGGACAGCCCCGAGTGAGTGATCGGACGAACACCGCCGCCCTCCGGTCGGACATCGGCCGACGATGCTGTCCCCCGCGCACCACGGTACGCGGGGGACAGCATCGCGAGTCACTGTTGGCGCAGTTTTGCCTCCGTCATTCAGGCTGCCAATCGGATCACTCCGTAATCGAATCCCCTGCGCCGGTACACGACACTGGCCATGCCGCTGTCCGCGTCGGCGAAGAGGTAGAAATCGTGACCGACCAGCTCCATTTCGTAGAGGGCCTGGTCAACGGTCATCGGTTTGGCCGTGTGCTCTTTCTCCCGCACGATTCGTCCGGGTTCGTTCTCGTCGCCACTCCAGCGCTGGCCGGGAACCTCGACATCACGATCGATGGGCTCGGTCGTCTCCTGCGGGGTCGTCTCCTGCGCGGCCACCTCGCCCCGGGGCGTCTCCTGCTCGGGCTCCTCGAGCAGGACCGTTCGCATATGCGGTTCTCCGGACGGCCCGGATTCGGCACCGTTGGCCATCACCACGGGACGATCCGCCATCGCGGCCGTCGCCTCTGCCACGGATCGCGGGCTGTGCCTTCCGTGGTGGACCTTTCTGCGGTCGTGCTTGCGACTCAGTCGGGTCTCCAGCTTGTTCGTGGCGGAATCCAGAGCGGCGTAGAAGTCGGCTGCGCAGGCTTCGGCGCGGACGGCCGGTCCCCGGCCCTTCAAGGTGATCTCGACCCGCTGGCAATTCTTGGCCTGACGTGGGTTGCGTTCGTGGATCAGCTCCACATCGGCCCGCATGCTCTTCTTGTCGTACCGATCAAGCCGGGTCAGCTTTTCGCCGACATGCTCCCGGTAGTGGGTGGGCACCTCGACGTTGCGGCCCTTGACGACGATGTCCATTCACGACCTCCGTTGCTAAGCGTGCTTCCGTGAGAGGCGGTCACGGTGGCGCCGGAGAGAACACTTGTCGGCTTGCTTCCGGCACCGGAGACCTGGCTTGCACTCCTTTCAGCAGCCCGGATGTGCCCGAACATGAGCGACGTTAGTCCGCTGGTGAGGTTTGCGACAGCCCCCGAGTCGGGCGACGTCAAGGGAACACTCAGCGTAATCACTCCCCTCTTGCGCCGGAGGACTCGGCGAGCACCGTGCGGAAGTGTGCGTTCCCTCTCCGCGGTACGTCCTGCTCATACCCGGATAACGGATGGCTTATGCCACAAGTTCCAAGTTCCTCCCGCTGCGAACCCGGACCCCGTGTGAGCAGGCCGAAAAGGACGCCGACCGGGGAGTGCGGCGGCACGGCCACATCGATCGTCGACGCACTAACGAGCCGTGGCGGTCAGGGCGAGCACGGCGGCCACCCGAACACCCGCTGATTCCAGCGCCCGCACGCAACTCACAGCGGTCGCCCCCGTGGTGATGACATCGTCGAGTAGCACGACCGGTGTACACGATGGGGGAAGCCGCCTCGTTCGGAGCAACACTCGGCCCGACAGATTCCGAACTCGTTCAGCGGAACCGAGACCTACCGAATCCCGGGTCCCCCGACTCAGGGCCAGGCAGTCGGCCACCGCAACCGGTCGTCCGGCCGCGGTGAGCGCCGATGCCGCCCAACGACCGATCCGCGTCATGTGTGCGCCCCCACGTCGCCGGGACATCGATACCCGTGATGGCGCCGGAACCAGCCGGAACGCCATCACGGAACTCTCCCCGGCACCGAGTTCCGAAGCCATGGTGTCGAGGGCCGCGGCCATACAGTGCCCGAAGGGCACTGCCAGGTCCCGACGCCCCGACTCCTTGTAGGCGAGTACCGCGCTCCTGGCCGCACCCCGGTATCGTCCGAGCGCATAGGCGGGCGGGTCCGGCCCGAGCAGCGGCCGCTCCACCCTCCGCAATCCGCGAAGCTCGCCGTGGCAATGCGTACACCATCCGCTTCCGGCGGCGCCGCATCCCGCACAGCACAGTGGCAGCAACAGATCGACAAGTGCCGCGATCGAGTGCCGAACAGTCCGCCCGCGTCCGATCACATCCATGTCCGCGAGCATGCGCGCGAACGGCCCACCTGCCGCGCAGGTCACCGCCGAGCTCGCGCGTGTCGGCAAGCGAGCATCTCCGCAGGCTTGTTCCAAGCACGCGCAAGCCACAAGCGCACGCGGGCCACAAAAGGACTATCCCGGGTAGAACGGAAGAGCCCCGCTACCGAATCGACCCGGCATCAACTGCCACAGATCCCCCTGGTCGCCGACCTGCCACAGTCCGCTGCTATCGGCTACGACCACCTTCTGACCAGGTCCGACGGTCACGGCCTTGAGTGGCTGAACGAGGTTCGCCGAAGCATAGGGATCCCACGTGAGTCCGTTGACCGTCACCTCGACGACCGGGACCGAACTGCTGTCGGTGATGGCCACGAGCGAATCGTTGCTCACCCACCCGATGCCCCTGATGGTCGCTTCCGCAGGACCACCGGAGAGCGCGGTGGGCGAGCTCAGCGTGGTTTTGCTTCCCCGGTCGAGCACACCGGCGACCATGATTCGGCCGCCGACCACCGCTGCGACCCTGGTGCCGCCCCGGGACAGGCGTAGATCCGTAATGGGTTTGTCGGGAAACTGCTTCGTGTCGACCGTGCGTGCCGTCCAGGTCCCGTCACCGTTGCCGACCATGCGCACGACCTTGCGCCCGTCGACAACGGTCCACACCTCCGAGTTGGTGCGCCACGTCGGCCTGCTCATGAAGCTGCCGGTCACTCCGGTGGCGGCGAGCGCCTTGCCGTAGTCCCCGATCCGCATCTCGACCTTTCCGTCGGGGGTGCGCACCACCGTGGCGAGCTTCGAACCGTCCGCCGACCTCCCGGCCGTGATCACCTCGTACACACCGGAACCGGCGGGGCCGGGAACCGCGGGAGCCTGCTGAGTGAGCTTGATGAGTCGCTCGTTCACCACGGCGAGGGGGGCCACATCGGCTCGCACGCTGTTGTCCGCCTTGTAGGTGGCGACATCGGCGGGCCGCAACGCGCCCTCCCCGGGCAGCAACGGCGTGCCCTCCTCCAGCAGTCGCACCCGCGCGTTGCTGACCCCCTGCAGGGACAGCACCACCTGCGCCGCGATCAGCCGCTTGGTCCGCTCGGCCAGGTCCCCCAGTTCGCTGAAGTTGACCACCAGCGCACCGTCGCCTGCTTCGCTCACGTTCGTCTTGGTGTCCACATCCGGTGGCAGCGCCGTTCCCATCGCGCCGCGGAAGCCCTTCGAGGGACCCGCCAGCAGGAATTCGACGACGCGCGTGGGCAGAGTGCTGGCCGGCTGGCTCACCACGTAGCGCAGATCCGGGATCACACCGCCGCGCTCGTGATCGAGAAAGTAGACCGGTGCGGTCATGTAGTTGTCGCTGAAAGATCCCCGACTGACCAGAAGTTCATCCGGTGGGTTCGCGATCCGCCACTCGCCGTTCGCCTGTCGTTCGACTCGGAAATCGGCCTTGTACACGCCCTGCTTCGGCACGAAGGAGTGATCGGTTTTCAACCGCCCGACCTTGCTGACCCGCAGGCCCACTCGCTGCACCCCATCCGGCGCACCGGATGGTTCCGGCAACGGAACGGTGTCCACGTCATCGACGATCAGCAGCTCCGACGGAGCCTTCCAGGCCTGCCGCGCGGCTTCGGTGAAGTGCATTCGGGTCGCTGCATAGTCGTTGGCGGGCGCGGCGACGTTGACGAAGTGACGCACCAACTCCAGCGGACTGAGATCATCGGGGAGTGCGGAGACCCCGGTGTTGGCGGAGTCCTCGTCGACCCGCTTGATGACCTCCGGATCGGAGCGCGTCGGGATCGAGGCGCAGCCGGCCAGCGGAACCAGCACGGCCGCCAGTAGTGCGATCAGCCGTCTGCGCCGGGAGCCCACTCTCATCTCGTCTCCTCCCACGCTCCTCGTTCCGACAACCTTGCCGGGCCGTGATCGGGCCTTTCGGTATCGGCATCCTCCTCCGGCAGTGCCTCTGCCGCCGGGAGTTCTGCCGGTGTGGCCAGCAATGCGTCGGGGGCGGCGATGGTGCGAGCGCTGGGCAGGGGCAGCGGGCTGTCCGCGAAGTCACCGTCGACGTGCCGGGGCAACGTGAGTCGGAAGCAGGAGCCCTGCCCCGGCTCGCCCCAGGCATCCAGCCAGCCGCCGTGCAAGCGGGCATCCTCGGCGCTGATCGAAAGCCCGAGGCCGGTGCCCCCGGTCTTGCGGTCACGGGAAGGGTCGGCACGCCAGAAACGCGTGAACACCAGTTCCGCCTCACCGGGCCGCAGGCCCACACCGTAGTCGCGCACGGTGATCGCGATGGCGTCATCATCGGCATCGAACACGACATCGACGGGCCGTCCCTCGGCGTGGTCGATCGCGTTCGCCACGAGGTTGCGCACGATCCGCTCGACCCGCACCGGGTCGGCAACGATGCCGATCTCCTCCGACGGGAAGTTGGCACGCAGGTCGATACCGCTGGTCTCGGCGATCGGGCGCACCGATTCGACGGCGCGCCGCGCGACCGTCGGGATGTCCAACGGCTCGGTGCTGAGATCGGCCACCCCCGCGTCGAGCCGGGAAATCTCCAGCAGGTCGTTCAGCAATGCCTCGAACCGGTCCAGTTCGTCGACGAGAAGCTGGGCCGACCGTGCCAGTCCTTCCGGGAACTCCTCCCGAGAAGCGTGCAGCACGTCGGCGGCCATCCGCACCGTTGTCAACGGAGTGCGCAACTCGTGCGAGACGTCGGAGGTGAACCGGCGCTGCAACTGGCCGAACTCCTCGAGCTGCTGGATCTGATGCTTGAGGCTGTCGGCCATCTCGTTGAACGAGTCACCGAGCCGGGCCATATCGTCCTCGCCGATCACCCGCATCCGTTCGTCCAGGTTGCCGTCGGCGAGTCGTTCCGCGGTCTGCGCGGCATGCCGTACCGGGCGCACGATCTGCCGGGTGACCAGGTTCGTGATGGCGCCCAGCAGGACGAGGAGAACGAGACTCCCCACCACCAGAGTGCTCTGCACGACCCGGAGAGTGCGTTGCTCCGCGGTCAGCGGGAACAGGAAGTACGCCTGCAACGGGCGGGTGGCGCTGCCCACCGGGCTGCCGACCGCCAGCATCGTCACCCACTTGCCACCGCTGTACGCGGTGGTGATCTGGGTGGCGAACTGACCGCGTTCGACGAACCTGCGCAACTCGGGCGGAACGTCCTCGACCGGGCCCGCCGCGGGTTGTTGGCGCCGCGGGATCGCGGCATGTCCATCCACCAGAACGGGATTGAACGCGCCTACCGCCGAGTCGGTGTTGGACTGCGCCGACACCGAGGTGGTCAATCGATTCAATGCGGACTCGAGCTGTTCGCCGACGTCCTCGGAGTTCGGGTCGACGGCGGTCAGTTCCCGCTCCAGGGTCGGCAGAATCGAATCGACCTGCCGGATCGCCGCGGTTTCCTTGGTTTGCAGCAGCCGGTTGGTGATCTGGGTCTGGAGCACCATGCCGAGCACGAAGACCACCGTCGAGGACAGGGCGAGTGTGCTGACCACGACCCGCAACTGCATGGAGCGCCGCCACACCGACTCGAACCGGTGCCAGCGGCGTCGTAGCTCGTCACGAGCACGTACGACCTTCTGCCGCAGCACGCGGCCACGACGTAGCCAAATACTCACGTCAACCGTTCCCCACCGAGTTCCGAATGGCCACCCGGTGGATCACGGAGGTCCGGCCTTGTAACCGACACCTCGAACCGTCAGCACCACCTCGGGACGCTCGGGATCCTGTTCGATCTTCGAACGCAGCCGCTGCACGTGCACGTTCACCAACCGCGTGTCGGCGGCGTGCCGGTATCCCCAGACCTGTTCCAGCAACACCTCGCGCGTGAACACCTGGCGCGGCTTGCGTGCCAGTGCCACCAGCAGATCGAACTCCAGGGGCGTCAGCGCGATCGGCGTCCCGTCACGGGTGACCTCGTGGCCGGGGACGTCAATGGTGAGATCGCCGATCGAGAGCACCTCGGCAGGCTCACCCTCGGTGCGGCGCAACCGAACCCGCAGCCTGGCGACGAGCTCCTTGGGTTTGAACGGTTTGACGATGTAGTCATCGGCACCCGACTCGAGTCCGAGCACGACATCCACGGTGTCGCTTTTGGCGGTGAGCATCACCACCGGCACCATCGACTCGCCACGGATGGCTTTGCACACGTCGATGCCGTTCATTCCCGGCAGCATCAGGTCGAGCAGCACCAGATCCGGCTTGAGTTCGCGCACGGCAGGCATCGCCTTGGTGCCATCACTGACGACGGCAGTCTCGAAGCCCTCACCACGGAGCACAATGGTGAGCATTTCCGCCAGGGCCGGATCGTCGTCGACCACGAGCACACGTGCCTTCATGCCTCACATGGTTGCACCTGTCACTCAATGGGGAGAAACCACCCGGTAGCCATCACCGCAGGTGGCTGCGTCAGTGCATAGTGCTCAGCACACGGTACCGCCGAACGGGTTATTACCAGTACGTAACTTCCCCGACACTCACGGCGGCCAGTTCGGCGAAGTCCACGTGCTCGGCACCATCCACCACGCGCCACGGCGACCACCAACCGGATTCGGCAAGCTCGGTGTAGACCTCGGCACAGCGCTGCTGGAGAGACGAATCGGTTTCGAACCGGTCGCGGCGCCGCTCGGTATCCGAACGTTCCCGCTGCTCGGCGCGGCTTTCCGCCAGCGCCGTCGGTACCTGCAGCAGGATGTGCAGATCGGGACGGGGCAGGGCGAAGCGCTCGATTTCCAACTCGGAAGCCCAGGCGACGAAGTCACCTTCGGCGCTCTGGTGGAGCCGGGCGGCGCCATAGGCGGCATTGGAAGCGACATAGCGGTCGAGTAGCACGACATCGTGTTGCCGCAGGTCGGTGTGCAGCGCCTCCACTGCTCCGTGGCGGTCCAGGGCATAGAGCACCGCCATGCCGTAAACGGAATCGGCGAGATCGCCGTGAGCACCACGGAGCGCCTCGGCGACGAGGTCGGCGTGCACGTCGGCTCCATAGCGGGGGAATGCCGCACGGGCCACGGAGTGTCCGCGGCGGTCGAGCTCCGCGACGAGCCCGTCGGCAAGCGTGCGCTTGCCCGCGCCGTCCAGTCCCTCGATCACGATCAGTCGTCCCACGCCGGTGACCCTAGCCGAGCCACCACCGTGCTCGGTGCCTGCTCCCGGCTCTCCACCTCCATCGGGAGTACTTCGAGAGCTTGTGCAGGTGGTTGCTTCGGCCGAGGCCGCAGCGCTCCACCGGGCACATCCGGAGCACGCCCATTGGTGTCGAAACGGGGACAATCTCCGCGAAAGCGGTCGCACCATGGCGATTCTCGATGGACAATCATGATCGGCAGTCATGATCGGCAGTGCGGCGATCTCGTCCCCGGCCGCCAACAGCCGGGGCGGACCAGGAGGAACAGTGCAGGCACCCGGGCCCGACACCCGCGTGGTCGAGCTGCGGGTGCACGGAATTCTCGGTACCACGCCACATGACCTGACCGATTCGGTCGCGTCCGTGGATGTCGCAGGCGATGGTGTCGGCCGGATCGTGCGACCCGCCGATCGACTACTGCGCCCGGTCTCCGGGCCTGCGCTCACCGCCGGGGAGCACAGCGTCTCCCGCGTCGTGGAAGGCTACGCGTGGGGCGAAATGACCTCGGGAGGAGCAAAGGCCACCTGGGCACTGCTGTTTCCGTTCGCCCTGGCCAATATGGCCCATTGGATGCTGCCGCCGTCCCGATCGGACAGCCCGCTCAGCAGGGGACTGGCTTTCGTGCTGCGTGCGCTGATGCGAGTGGCCGCGCTGCTGCTGACAATGCTGTTCGTCGCGCAGTCGACCGTGATCGGCCTCGATCTGTTCGCCGCGCAGTGCCTGCGCGTCGGTTCCGGCTGCATGGGTTACGTGCCCGATGTCGTCCGGCACGCGGAGACGGCTCGTTCGATCCTCGCCCTGCTTGCTGTGTCGTCGGTCATCCTGGCGATGCAGTGGCTATCCACCGTGTCCTGGCGTGTGCTGGCTCCGCGGCCGGAAGATCCCCACGACTCGGCACGAGCACCCGTGCTGCCCGGCAGCAACGTGGTGACCGATCCGGACACTCCGGCACTGCGCGCGCTGCACGTCGTCGCGGCCCTGTCCACGGTGGTCCTGCTCGCGCTCGGTGGGCCACTCGCTGTCGACACCGACCCGCGCCGACTTGCCGCGGCCGGCCTGCTCGTGCTGTGCCTCCTCGGCACCGTCGCCCTGGACGACCCAACCGGCACGGGCTCGCACGGTAGCCGCGCCCTGCGGTCGGCGCTGGGACGCCGCCCCCGGCGACTCCTGGTGGCAGCAGCCGCCGTGCTGGTGGCGGCCACGGCCCTCGCTCCACCACCCCTGGACGGCCCGCTTCCCGGATCGGGCCCCACGATCGACGCTCTCACCGCAGGTCTGCTGCTCACCTGCACGGCGCTCGGCCTACTGCTGATTCCCGCCGCGCGGGCGGCGCGGCAGACAGGGACCCGTCTGCCGCGGCACCTGCGTCCGTGGGCGGGGGGTTGGATGGCCGCGCCGACCCTGCTGGTCGCGTGCCTGTTGGGGATCGGTTTCGGAGCCGGGCTCACGCTGAGCCTGCGTCAGGCACTCGGCGATCCCCGGCTGGTCCTGCCCCCCGCCTATACCAGTGTGGCGCTGTTCTGGGGAGCCACCACAGTCCTGACCGTGCTCGCCGCGCTCGTCATCGTGCCGTACGCATGGCTCCGGTGGTGGCGAGCAACCCGTACGGAGAAGGGGGTCTCACCCGAGGTCGCGTTACTGCACGCCGGTCGTCCGCAGGATCAGCAACGTGCCGCGGGTGCCTGGCAGTGGGCAGAGCTGCAACGCCGCTACGGTCACCGCCTGCTGCTCTTCGTCGCCGCCGTACTGACGGTCGGTACCTGCGTGTCCCTGGCGCTGCGCCTGCTGGGAGTACCCCACTCCTTCGAGTGGTCCCGGTGGCTGAGCGGGCTCGGTGTCGGTGCACTCGCGGCACTCGCCGCCGCGGCCCTGCGGACCGTGCATCTGGCCGTACGGAGGCCGCAAGCAGCTCGGCGGCTCGGCGTCCTGTGTGACCTGACGCTGTTCTGGCCGCGTGCGGCCCATCCCGTGGTACCTCCCTGCTACGCGGTCAAGGTCGTTCCGGAATTGGTGCGACGTGCCACCGAACATCTCGCCGACCCCGACACCCGGGTGGTGCTCGTCGGCCACAGCCAAGGCAGTCTGCTGGCCACAGTGGCGGCTGCTCGGCTCATGGACTCGCTGCCCGAATCGGATCGGGAGCGCATCGGGCTGGTCACCGCAGGTTCACAGCTGCAGTGGGCCTACTCACGCGCGTTTCCCGGGACCGCGCCGCACGACGCGCAACGCAAGCTCGCCGGGGCGCTGGGTGGCCGCTGGCGCTCACTGTGCCGGGGAACCGATCCACTCGGCGGGGCCGTAAGCACCTGGAACCGACAGGTCCACGACGGGAAGCTGCTCGGCGTCGGATTCCGCTCGGATGGCACGGAAGGCCCGTTGCCCGCCGCCACTCGCGGCCCCACCGGGGCTTTGGTTCTGGGGGGCGACCACTGGATGCCGGACCCGCAGCGGGGACCGTTCGGACTCCGTCGCTGGGTGCCGGGTGTGCTCCAGCACTCCGAGTACAGCGGCGATCCGGAATGGGATCGGGCCGTGGCGATGGCCGCGGGCCTGGAAATCCCGGTGCGCGGGGCCCAGCTGCCACTGTGCACCCCGGCGACCACCGCGACCCCCTCACTCGAACCCCACCCGGTGCCCGGCACCGTCCCCGACGGCACCGTCCCCGATGACGACGGTGCCTCCCTCGACGTGGCCGGGGGGCAGCACGAGGAGGCATCCCACCCCGTGAACACCCCCGCGCCTGCCGAGCCGGTCAACGGTCACACGTCCGACGTCGCTACGGAGCCACCGCAGCAGACCATCCCGGGAACCATCGAGACCTCCCGGAACATCGAACCCCGCCGATCGATCACCGAACCGCCGGAGGCCACCGACCCACGCGGAAAGACACCACCGTGGGAGCGCGCCGCAGCTTTGCATCCCCTGGACCACTGACACCGAAGCAGAGGATCCCGCGCATCGGCCGAAAGGCTGCTCACGCCGGGGGAGAAGCGCCGAATCGCGCAGCCTCCTCCGGCGCAGGCACGGCAGCAGCATGCCGAGCACGCCACACACGCCGACACTGGCACCATGCATTCTCAACCGGATCGACCCAGCGCGATCCACCAGCGTCCGCACGGGTGCAGTGACGAGGTCGTAGACGCCGTCGGCAAGCTCAGCGAGAGCTTGGAAACCGTCGAGCGAGCTCGTGGGCACCTCTACGAGTTCCACCAGCTGTGCGGAACCGCCGACGCAAAGCTCGGCGAGGCCATCGAAGGGATCCGCAGCGCAGGCCACCCGGAGATCGCCGACACCCTGCAGCGCGAGCTGTTCGGCCGGAACGTGCTACCGGGGCGATGGAGTTTCCAGGTCATCGAGGAATACGACGATGGGTACTGGAGCTGCTTCCGGGAACACGAACGTCACGTACGGGATACGCTCCTGGCCGGACATCGGCATGTAGCCGAATCGGAGATGAAAGAACGCGAACGCAGCACGACCGGGGACGGGCCCCGGCCCTGGCATGCGGCCCGCCCGGAAACGGGCACCTGAACGCCGACGAGCCGGGGATCTTTCGCCCTCGAAGGTTCGTCGCCCTCAGGAATCGCGGCCCAGCGCTCCTCCGTCGGAAACCTCGCTTGCCTGGCGCTGTCCGAGCACGGAGTGGTTACGGCTGTACAGGAAGTAGATCGCCACACCGACGATCATCCAGATGGCGAAACGGATCCACGTCAGCACCGTGAGGTTGATCATCAGCCACAGGCAGGCGATGATCGCCAGAATCGGCACCAACGGCACCAGCGGTGCGCGGAATCCGCGCGGCAGGTCCGGCCGGGTCCGACGCAGCACGATGACACCCAGCGAAACCAGTGAGAACGCGAACAGGGTGCCGACGTTGACCATCTCGGCCAGCCTGCTGAATTCGAAGAAACCCGAGGCGAGCATCACCGCGGTGCCGACCAGCAGGGTCGTACGCACCGGAGTGCCTCGTTGCCCCGTCTTCGCCAGCGGGCGTGGGAGCAGGCCGTCCCGGGCCATCGCGAACAACACGCGGGTCTGTCCGAGCAGCAGAACCATGACCACGGTCGTCAGGCCGATCAGCGCTCCCACCGAGATGAGGGTGGCAGCCCAGTCCACGCCGTTGAGCGTGAACGCGGTCGCCAGCGTCGCGCTCTCGCCGTCCGGGCCGGTGCTCAGCCTGGTGTAGTCGACCATCCCGGTGACCACCAGAGCCACGGCCACATAGAGCACGGTCACGACGGCCACCGAGCCGAGGATGCCGCGTGGCGCGTTGCGCTGCGGATCACGGGTTTCCTCGGCAGTGGTGGCCAAGATGTCGAACCCGATGAACGCGAAGAAAACCAGCGACGCACCGGCCAGCAGGCCGAAGACGCCGAAGGTGCTGGTCTCACCGCCGAGCATCAGCGAGAACAGGGACTGCTCGAGCGCAGGGCCGGACTCGGAGGACGACTGCGCGGGCGGAATGAACGGCGTGTAGTTCCGCGGAGCGATGTAGGCGATGCCCACAACGATGATGAACAGCACGACGGCGACCTTGATCGAGGTGACGACCAGGCTGAACCGTGCCGACAGCTTGGTCCCCGTCACCAGCAAAGCTACCAGCGTCGCGACCAGCAGCATCGCGCCCCAGTCGAACTGCAGCGGCCCGAGCGGCAGCGCTGTCGGCAGCCCCAGACCGAGAATGCCCAGCACTTCCTCCAGATACGTCGACCAACCCTTGGCCACGGCCGCTCCGGCGATGGAGAACTCCAGGATGAGGTCCCAGCCGATGATCCAGGCCAGGAACTCACCGAAGGTGGCGTAGGAATACGTGTAGGCACTTCCCGCCACGGGCACCGTCGAGGCGAACTCGGCGTAGCACAGCGCGGCGAGCGCACAGGTGATCGCGGCGATGACGAAGGCCACGGTCACCGCCGGGCCCGACACATCGCCTGCCACCTGGGCGGCGATGGTGAAGATCCCGGCTCCGACCACGACCGAGACGCCGAACACGATCAGGTCCCAGGTGCCCAGATTCTTGCGAAGTTTGGTATCGGGCTCGTCCGTATCCTTGATCGATTGCTCGACCGACTTGGTGCGCCATATTCCGGTCCCCGGCACCGTCGCCTCCTCTGTCACTCGCTCTGTCACTCGATGGTGGGTCAGCACGATAGCGAGGACTGCGCTCGGCAGGGGAATGACGCAGAACACAATCCACTAACACCACGCGGCCTTCGCCGTGCTTTGCCAACGCCGCGCCGGGATTGTCGCGTTCGAGGTCCCGGTACTCCAGTGCTGGTTCTTGTTCTCGCCAGTGCTGTATTTTGCTGTCCGTGTCAGCATCGACCTCCTTCTCCCCCGACGAGGCTCTTGCCGCCCTGCTGGCGGGCAACCGGCGATTCGTCGACGGCAAGCAATCGCATCCGAACCAGGATGCCGATCACCGTTCGGCCCTGGCATCGGGCCAGCACCCATCCGCGGTGCTGTTCGGATGTTCCGACTCGCGCCTCGCAGCGGAGATCATCTTCGATCATGGCCTGGGGGACCTGTTCGTGGTGCGCACGGCCGGGCACGTCTCCGGACCGGAGGTACTGGGCAGCATCGAGTATGGGGTGGGAGTACTGGGCACGCCCCTGGTGGTCGTGCTCGGGCACGGCTCGTGCGGGGCCGTGTCCGCTGCCGCGAAGGCCCATGCCGAGGGGACGACGCCGAGCGGTCACGTGCGAGACATCGTGGAGCGAGTCACCCCCAGCGTGCTCTCGGCGCGTGCGGCCGGTCTGACGGAAGTCGACGACTTCGTGGATGTACACGTCCGGAAGACCGTCGACTTCCTCGTGGAGCGTTCCCCCCTGCTCGGAACCGAGGTCGCAGCGGGACGCTGTGCGGTGGCCGGACTGTCCTACAGCTTGGCCGAGGGCACGGTGCGATCGGTCGGCAGCCGCGGACCTCTCTCCGAGCACTGAAGTTTTTCCCAAAGCTGCAGCACGTTCACACCGCTCCGGGTGCGGCACGGAAGACCTGTGCCGCACCGTCGGCTGCGATGTCCACCGGACGGGCGATCACAGCCGGGTCGGAGGCAGCCAGCCACACCGACTCGCCCCGGCCCAGCTCCAACTCGCCGTGCGCCGACAGCCGGATACGTCCCCGAGTGCACAGCAGAATCTGCGGCCCGATCGAATCCAGCCGCACACCGCCGGGTGCCTGTGGGGACCAGTCCACGCGGGACAGCTCGAACTCCTCGGCAGGCGTGCGATATACCGTCAGGTTCTGATCCTGCCGCCTGCCCGACAGCACTCGCATGTCGCCGCACTCGAAGTCCAGAACCCGCAGCAGCTCGGCAACATCCACGTGCTTCGGGGTGAGTCCGCACCGCAGGATGTTGTCGGAATTGGCGAGGATCTCCACACCGGTGCCGTGCAGGTAGGCATGCAGATTTCCGGCAGGCAGGAAGATGGCTTCGCCGGGCTGCAGCACGATTCTGTTCAACAGCAGGCTTGCCAGTACTCCGGCGTCGTTCGGGTAATCCGCACCGAGTTCGAGCACCGTGCGGCATTCCATCGCGAACTCACCGTGAGCACGCAGGTGGGCGGCACACGCTTCGAGCAGCTCGGGCATCACGTCCCGCAAATAGTGCTCGGGCAGGGTGATCCACGTGGTGAACAGCGCCCGCAGGCCGTCCTGGTCGGGCTGCGCGGCGAGCAGCCCGGTATGCGCGCGCAAGCTGGGCACGTCGAGTTCGTGCAGCAACCGTACCGTGCGGTGCGCATCCCGGAATCCCGCGAGCGCGTGGAACTCGGTCAGCGCACAGATCAGCTCCGGCTTCGCCGTGGGATCGGGATAGTTGCGATGCGAAGCGTTGCGCGCGATCCCCGAAGCCTCCTCCTCGGCGAACCCCGCGGCTGCCTGGTCGGCCGAGGGGTGCGCCTGCAGGCTCAGCGGCTCGTCCACCGCGAGTACCTTGAGCAGGAAGGGCAGGCGTGTGCCCCAGCGGTCGGTGCACGCGGCGCCCAGCTGGCGTGCGGGTTCGGAACGCAGCAGGTGCAGCAGGGAGACCTCCGAGCCGTCGGCTCGCAGCAACCGGGACGGGTCTCCGGGATGTGCTCCCATCCACAGCTCCGCCTCGGGATGCGGCGCGGGAACGGGGCGGCCGAGCAGGTCCGCGATCGCGGTGCGCGAACCCCATGCGTAAGGGCGCACCGCGTTACGCAGTAACTCCACTGTCGTTCTCGCTTCCTCTCTCGCCGCCTGTTCGATGTTCGCGGGCACAGCCCCCGGCCCAGCAGACCATTGCCCGAGACCTCCATGCCTCGGGGAGATCCCCATCCTGTCCGAAGGATCTCCCCTACTCCGACGGGCGTTTCACCAGCGACTCGAGTGCGCCGGGCGGGCCGACCGGTCGGGACCGCCCATCGTCCCCGCTGCAAGTCCCACGTAGACAGCGGCCAGATCGAACCGGGTCGCCAGCAACATCGACCGCACCACCGGGTCCTCGGAAGCCGAATCCTCCGGGGCGAGAACGTCCGCTCCCGGCAGCGCGGCGACTGCCATCCGCTCCTGCATCCCCGCCTCATCTCCGTAACGCGTACTGATCAGACAGATCCGCAGGCGCGAGGACGAATCCTCCTCCGGGTCGGCGAACAGATCCGCTTCCGTTCCGGTCGAGGCCGCGGCACGGTACAGCGCGTGCCGACTCACGGCCTGCGCATAGCCGGCGGCGTCGCAGGAGACACCCGCATGGCAGCCGAACGCGAAAGCCGCGTGTCCTGCGACAGCGGTGGAGACCGCATCGAGTCCCCACAACAGCGGTTGGCGATCCGCCAACCGCAGCGCCAGCGATTTCGCGGGATTCGTCGAGGTTTCCTGATCGGGAGGCGACAGTGCCGACTGCTGGTCCAGTTCGTCGGCAAGCGTCTCGGTGTCGACGCGCACCAGACCCAGTTCGCGGACCACGCACAGGCCGGCGGTGAACACGTGCGCCAGGGACAGCCCGGGCGGTACGGGCATCTTCGGCGGAAGCAGCTTCGCCCGGCCCGCCACCGATGCCGCGACGGGTCCTTCCGGTGGCGCGGTCAGGACCATGGTCGCACCATGCCGAGTGGCGCGCTCCAACGATTCGGCCAGGACGGAATCACCGGCATCATCGGCGTGGGCGAACACCACATCCAGCGGTCCCACCCAGGACGGCACGGAGTCGGCTCGCACGACCGGCACCGGGCAGGAGGGGCCGAGCAGTGCCGCCAGCATGTCGCACGCGGCAGGGCCGACACCGGGTTGGGCCACCAGGACGAGCGCGCGCGGACGAACATCGGCAAGGCCACCCAGCTCCGCCTCGGCTGCCGTCTCCACCGCGGAACGCACCTGGGCCCCGGAGAGGGCGGCGGCGCGCAGCAGACCACCGGTATCGATCCCGGTCAACCTCGCGGGGTCCTCGAAGAGGCTGTCGTCGAGCATGAACGTCATCCCCTCTCGGGACCACCGGCAGCGGCGTCCGTCCGTGGCCCGCCGACGGCTTCTTCCAGTAGCAGTACCGGAATGCCGTCGCGGACCGGGAAGCTCCGCCCGCAGGCGGTGCAGGTCAGGTATTCGGCCTCGGGGTCACCCGCCAACCCCGGCTGCAACGGCGCATGCTGTGGACAGGGGCAAGCCAGAATCCCCAGAAGCCGGGATTCCCACTCCACGCTCACGATTCCTCCCGAAATCAACGGCCTGCCGGTGTGGCTGGTACGTTCCCCACCGTCGAGGCCACGGCATGCCTTCGCAGGCCCTTTTCGTATCGCCCGGACCGCGCTACCGGATCCGGCGGCCGACCAACGAGTCCGCTCAGTCCCGCAGCACCGCGAGTACCTCATCGCGCAGCGCTGCCATGGTGCCGGTGTCCCCGGCCTCCACATTCAGCCGGAGCAACGGCTCGGTGTTGGACGGGCGCAGGTTGAACCAGGAACCGTCCGTCAGCTCCACGGTAAGCCCGTCGAGCTCGTCGATACGAGCACCATTTCGGTGACGGAACGCCTCGGCGACCGCACGCATCCGCTCGCCCTGGTCACGCACCGTCGAATTGATCTCCCCCGAGGCCGCGTACCGGGAGTAACCCGCCATCAGATCCGCCAACGTGCCGTCCTGCCCACCGAGCGCGGCGAGGACGTGCAACGCGGCGAGCATCCCGGAGTCGGCGCGCCAGAAGTCCCGGAAATAGTAGTGCGCCGAATGCTCCCCACCGAAGATCGCCCCGGTCTCGGCCATCGTCTGCTTGATGAACGAGTGGCCGACACGGGTGCGCACAGGCTTTCCGCCCTGCTCGGCGACGAGCTCGGGAACCACCTTCGAGGTGATGAGATTGTGGATGATCGACGCACCCGGTTCCTTGGCCAGTTCCCGGGTCGCCACCAGCGCCGTGATGGCACTCGGCGAGACCGGGTCGCCGTTGCCGTCGATCACGAAGCAGCGGTCGGCGTCCCCGTCGAAAGCCAGACCGGCGTCGGCACCGACCTCGCGCACCTTTGCCTGCAGATCGACGAGGTTGGCCGGGTCCAGCGGATTCGCCTCGTGGTTCGGGAAGGTGCCGTCCAGCTCGAAGTACAGCGGAACGACCTCCACCGGCAGCTCCTCGAAAACCGGCGGAACGGTGTGCCCGCCCATGCCGTTGCCCGCATCGACCACGACGGTCAGCGGCCGGATCCCGTCGAGAGCGACCAGTTCCCGCAAAAAGGTGGCGTAGGCCCCGAGCATGTCGCGCTCGCTGATCGTGCCCTGCGCACCGAGGAACTCGGGGACCCCGTGGGTCACGAGTTCCTGGATTTCGGACAGCCCGCTGTCCTGCCCGACCGGCGCGGCACCGGCGCGGCACAGCTTGATGCCGTTGTACTGCGCAGGGTTGTGGCTGGCGGTGAACATGGCTGCAGGCAGGTCCAGGTGCCCGGAGGCGAAGTACAGCATGTCGGTACTGGCCAGGCCGATGTAGACGACGTCGATGCCCTGACTCGTCACTCCCTCGGCGAACGCGGCCGCCAGCTCCGGCGAGGACTCCCGCATGTCGTAGCCGATGGCGACGGCCGGGCCGCCGACCAGCCTGGTGAACGCGGCCCCGATGTCGCGGACGACATCGACATCGAGTTCATCGCCCACCACCCCGCGGATGTCGTATGCCTTGACGATCCCCGACAGGTCACGCACGCTGCACTCTCCCCGAAACTCCGGCTCCACGGTGCCTTCCGTGAGCCTACCGGGAATCGCATCCATCGTGGTGACAGATCGGCCATCACGAACGCAGAGCTTCTTTCAGTACGGGTTTCCCGCCTGGATCTCACTCGTCCAGTGGATCGGGCAGAGCGCGCAGATGGCCGCGACGCCCGTACCCGGCCTGCGAATCCTGCCCGCTGCCGGGTCTGCCTGCCTCACGGACCGCCTCGGCGAGGGCAGTCAGGTCGTCGTCCGAGGGTTCCGGCGGCGTGAACTCCCCCTCGTGGCGGACGACCTCCCAGCCCTTGGGCACGGTCAGCCGGAGCGCATGCTCCTCACAGAGGTCGTAGCTGTGTGGCTCGGCATACGTGGCCAGCGGTCCGACGACCGCGGTGGAATCCGAATAGGCATACGTCAGCGTCGCCACCGCCGGGTTGGCACACCCGGTTCTCGAGCAACGCCTGACGGTCAGCACGCCTGGCACGATAGCGTCCTTGTCACGAGGCTCGCCGCAGGCACGCGGAAAAAGGATTCGAACGGCTCTCCACCGGGGTACGGCGAAGGCGTACCCTCGGCGCGTGGTAGTCGCACGTGGATCCCGACGCCAGGTCCGGGGCAGACGGGACCGGCGGGGCCGTGGCCTGCGAGGACCGTTGTACCCGTCCTCCGTCCCGGTCGCCCGGAGCCGGTCGCAGCGCTTCGACGCGCTGGTTCTGGAAGCCCTCGAGCCGATCGAACAGCGCTGGCATACCGAGTTGACGGAGCTCGACGTCGCCGTCGACGAAGTTCCCGAGATCACCATGACCTCCCCGGAGACGGTGGTGTGGGACGACGACGTCGTCGTCGATGCCAACGTGCCACTCGCACGACTGGTCCCCGCAGGGGTCGATCGCCAGGGACTGCCGACCCGCGCACGTATCGTGCTGTATCGCCACCCGCTGGAGGTCAGAGCACGCAGCGGCACGGATATGGCCCATCTGCTGCACGATGTTCTGGTCGAACAGGTCGCCGCCTATCTGGGGCTGGATCCCGGGGTCATCGAGGGACGCTGAGCGAGCTCATCGACCGAAACGGACGGCCCCGGGACGGGAGCAGGCCGCTCCCGTCGCCGCCCGGACATGCGCCGCCGCTGCGGCAGGGCTCCGATCAGAGTGAACAGGATCGCGGCGGCCTGCACGGCCAGCAGGGTGGTCCTCGGCAGCTCCGTGAAGGTCACCCGTACCCGGCTGGCCTGCTCGGGCAACGGGACGGCGACCTGGTGCCCCCACGCTGTGGCCAGGGGTACCGCACGGCCGTCGACACGAGCCTGCCAGCCCGCTTCGTTCTCCGCCCCCAGCACCAGCAGCCGTCCGGGCGCACCCTGCGAGACGCGTACCGTCACGTGTGGCAGAGTGGCCTCGACCACGACCGGCCATGATTCCGGTGCGGGTGCCTTCTCCTTGCGTGCCTGCCTGGCCAGGGCGGGTCCCAGCAGTTCGACCGGGCTGCTGGGCAGCAGCAGACGCAGCACCGCACGGCCGTCGGCGAGTTCGCCGCTGTCGGCCACCAGGTCGCCTGCCACCCCGTGCAGCTTCGCCGCAGTCGTGGCATCCGGTACCGCGATGAATCCCGCGCCGCGCGCGGCCGCCGCCGCCAGGGCACTGCGGACGCGGGAGCGCTGCCCGGACAGCAGATCGGCTTCGATCCGGTGGAGCCAGTCCACCGCCGTGCCGGTGGGAACCACGGCATCCGTACCGAACCGGGGCCGTCCGCCCTCGATGAGCCGGGCGGGCTGCGGGCCGGAATTCAGCGACAGCAGCAGGCCCGGGCCTGCCGGATCGGCCGTGAAGGCAGGGGTGGCCGCAGCCTGCTGCACCCGCAGCGGGCCGCTGCGGCCCGCCAGCACCGCACCCGATGCCACGGCCAGCAGTGCGACCACGAGGGAGGCGGCGGCGACACGCCGAGCCTGCCCGGAACCCGGAATTCCGGCAGCCGTGATCCGGGCAGGTCGTCGCCCACCGTGTGCCGCCGCGAGCACGATCCACACCAGGCCGCAGGCGGCCAGCACCAGAGGGGCTCCTGTCCAGCCGACCGTGCTCGGACCACCCCAGATCGGAGTCACCGGGACCGTGCCGATGATCACCGCCGTCGCCCATCCCGTCAGCGCGACGACGATCCCCGGCAGTACGGCACGGCAGGGTGCCAGCACGATTGCGGCGATCGCCGCGATGACGAGAGCACCGGCGGTCCAGCTCGCGGGCGAACCGCCCGGGCTCAACACCGCCACCGACATCCCGACGGGATCCTCGATCACTCGCGCGCCCAGGCCGTGCACCAGGATCTGCGGATTCCTGAACACCGCCACCGGCCACGGCAGCAGACACGCCACCGGCAGCAGCACGAGCGCGAAGAGCCCGGCGGTACGGCGCGGGGTGTAGCCCCGGGCGGACCGCGCACGGCCGGGGACGAGCACGAAACCGAGCAGCGCCAGTACGACGAGCACGAGATGCATCACCGGCGCGAAGGCTCCGAGCACGGCCAACCCCAACGCGGTCAGGCAGGCCCTGCCCAGCCAGTGACCCGATTTCGCCGCGAGATCGGCGCGCCCGGACAGGCCCACCACGGAGGCGATACCACTCAGCAGCACCGGCATGAGGATGTGTGCGACGACGACACCGAGCCGCCCCTGTGCGGCCGACATCGTCGCAGCCGGAAGCAGGGCATAGGCTGCTGCCGCAGCCGCACGCCAGGACCGCGGCACCGCCGGGAAACGAGCCGCCGCGTAGGCCGAGAGCCCGGCCAGCGGAACTCCCAGGAGCAGCAGTACGGCGACCCCGGTGGCGACTCCGCCGACCGGCGCGAGGACCGTGCCCAATGCGGCGAGCACCAGCAGCGAAGCAGGCGCGGGAGAACCCGTACCGCCGTGAGCAGGATGCCAGGCGGCGAGATACTCGGACCACGTCGCCGCGAGATCGGACGTCGCCAGGAGCCGCCCGCCGTGCAGTTCCGCACCGAACCGCGCGGATTCCGCCAGGGGCCCGTGGAGGAGCACGGCAATCCCCAGCAACACCGCCACCAACAACACCGGCGGGCTCAGCAGGAGTCCACGCAGCACTCTCGAACGATCGACCGGCACGAGCAGCAGCTTGTCTCCCGGTCCGCCACTCGGGACCTGCTCGTCCCGCGACACCGGTGAAGGACGCGGCCGGGAGTCCTCGGGGGTGGCCGTGGTCTCGGTGGCAACGGGCACGACGACCGGCTCGCTCGGCCGACGCAGACCGGCCACCCCACGCCTGCGCCCCCCCCGGGTGCCCGGTGCTCCTGCCGGAAGGGCCTCGGGACCGGCCCTGCGGACGACAGCGGGATCGTGCTGAAACGTCCCTTCGCCCGTCACGGGCAACGTCCGACCCGACATCACGTCCTGCCGCACACGGTTGCGCACCAACCGTGCGATTCCCCCGCGTACACCGTTGCGCAGACGGGTCAGCCGACTGGTCAGCAACCCACGCACGCCCTGCGGGCGGGGAATCACCCGCCGTCGCGCTGCTCGTGCCCGCAGCAGACCGAAACGGCCCGTGAGCAGACCCGACACGGTGGCGAACTCGGCAGCAGCCTCGGGTATGCGGCGCAGCACGGTGAATCCGCACCCTCGGAGCAGGGTGAGCAGGAACAGCCGCACGAGACCGAGTGCGAATGCGAGAGGGGCGCTGTTGACCAGGAAAGTGCGGACGCCGTGGGCGCGCCGTGCCACGGAAACGGCCCGCGTTGCCGGTGCGGGCAGCGCGGAGAGATCCCGCGCTCCCCGTCGCAGCGCACCCCTGTGGCGCATGCGCGCACCCGGTACACGCAGCACGAGATGACCGTCCGCGTTGATCCGCCAGCCCAGATCGATGTCCTCCCCTCCGAGGGAGAACGCCTCGTCGAACCCTTCCAGACGTTCGAAGACGGTACGCCGGATCAACGCACAGGCCGTCGAGACCGCCAAGGTCTCGGATACCTGCAAGGCGGACACGGTGTGCGCACTGTCCTCGACGTTCAGCGCAGGATCCGGTTCCGACTGCCCCATTCCGGTCTGCTGGTGTCCCGAGGTGTCCATCGACAGCCCGGCGTCGATCACCAGCCGGGGATCCTGCCAGTCCAAGCCGAGCGGTCCGAGCATCGCCGCACCGGAGTCCGCATCGGCCACCTGCAGCAGAGTCTGCAGGCAATCCGGCTCGGGGGCCGAGTCGTCGTGCAGCAACCACAGCCACTGGCCCGGGTCGCCCCAACGCTCGGTCGCGTGCTCGACCGCCGCTGCCACCGCCGCGCCGAAACCCGTGCCGCTCGACGGGGTGAGGATACCGTCCAAAAGAGGACCGGCGGCTGTATCGTCCGTACCGCTTCCGGCTGCCCGGGCCAGCAGTGCGGGACTGCCGTCACTCGAGCCCGTGTCCACCGCCAACAGATGCCGGGGACGAATGGTGAGCCGCCGCAGGGCGTCGAGCACCTCGGGCAGCCACTCCTCGCCGTTGTGGCAGACGAGGATCGCCAGCACCGGCGCGGTGCTCAGGCGAGGCACAGAAGCGGCCACAGTAAACCTCCCACCGCTGTGATCCGACTACCGCAAGACGGTAGTGGACCAGCGATGGGAGGTCGCCCCCTACCGGGTGAGGGCAAATTCCTGTCGGATGAGCGCAGATCCGTGACGGACGGGCACGGAAAGTGACTTGCTCATGACGACCACACCGACTGTCCGTGGATTCCGGTTACCCGGCACGGCGCTTGAGCCTGCGGCGTTCCCGCTCGGACAGGCCACCCCAGATCCCGAAGCGCTCATCGTGTTCGAGCGCATACTCCAGACATTCGGAGCGGACCTCGCACCCGGCACAGATACGCTTGGCTTCCCGCGTGGATCCCCCTTTTTCCGGAAAGAACGCCTCCGGGTCCGTCTGAGCGCACAAAGCACGCTCCTGCCACTCCTGTTCCTCCTCGTCCATCTCGAACAGCCCGGCGAGGACATTCATTTCGGCTATGTGCGACTCCCCCCGCTCCATGAGAAGGCCTTCTCCTGTCTGCACCATGTGTGTTTTCCTCCCCCGATCGCTCCCGGTCCCGCGAGCCCTCCCCAGGGCATTCGGGACGCACTCGACCAGCACTCCTACCGATCACACCCGGCGAAGAACGAGTTGTCTCCGCCGCCGGCCGACTCCCTCCGCGAATGTCGGAAAGTTCGACCGACCGCTTGCCTGTCGTGTTTCTCAGCCCCGGCCGATCACCGCATGACTTGCCAGCCGACAGGCTGATAGCTGCGTGTTCCCTCACACACCAACCGTTTCAGCGAAGAATGACACCGTTGTGATTACACCCGTGTAGCTCCTTGCGGTCAAGAAGAAACAGTCTGTAGGGGGACACCGCCACTCCACCACGAAGCGCAGGCACATCCCCACGTTCGGCAGACAGCGGTACTCCATCGGCGCACAGTGCCACTCCGTCCGACTGCCTGCATGATCCTTGATCTAGGAATACCACTCGGTGCGCTTCCACGCCTGCCGAACGACGAAGGGAGACTGGTGGGGTGAACAACACCGCGAAGCGAGTCAGCCCCCTCTTCCTGGCACTGCTCGGCGTGACTGTCGTAGGCGGTGTCCTGGCGAGTCAGGACAACACCGCCGCACGCATCGCGGGTGTCGTGCTGATCGTGCTCGGCGGGTGGGCGAGTTCGCTGTGCCTGCACGAATTCGGCCACGCGATCACCGCGTTTCGCGGTGGTGACCGCGAGGTCCGCGCGAAGGGCTACCTGACCCTGGATCCACGGCACTACACCGATCCGGTGCTGAGCATCGTGCTGCCACTGCTGTTCGTGGCCATCGGCGGAATTCCACTGCCCGGTGGCGCGGTCTGGATCAACCATGCCGCCCTGCGGTCCCGGCGCAGCGAGTCGATGGTGTCGCTGGCCGGGCCGCTGATGAACCTGGCCCTCGGGATCCTTCTCACGGCGGCCGTCGCCACGTTCACCATGCCTGCCGGTCTGGCCGCAGGACTGTCGTATCTGGCTTTTCTGCAGGTCATCGGATTCGTGTTGAACATCCTGCCGGTTCCGGGGCTGGACGGGTACGGCGCGATCGAACCGTGGCTGTCCGGCCCCGCGCGCCGCTTCGGGGAGAAAGCGCGGCCGTGGGCCCCGCTGATCATCATCGCCGTCATCATCGGCATCCCGGGCGCCGGAGTCGCGTTCTTCTCCTTCGCCTTCTGGTTCTTCGACCTGGTCGGCGGCTCCGGCTTGCTGGCCCGCATCGGGGATTCCCTGTTCCGCTTCTGGCAGTAAAACTGCACGGGGGCGCACGTACGCCCCGCAAGAAATGCAGTTTCGCGCGAAACTGCAAAAACCGCCCGCACCTGCGCATGCCGACGGTGCTTGCGGACAACGGCACGAGTCACAGCGAGGTTCACGGCATCGGCCGCGGCCCTCCGTGGGAGGATGCCGGGTGTGAAGGTCGTAGTACTGGTCGGTGGAGTCGGCGGGGCGCGTTTCCTGCTGGGCGTCAAGCAAGCTCTGGGAATGCCCGCGGTCGGTGAACCGGAACAGCCGACACCCCACGAGGTCTCGGCGGTGGTCAACATCGGCGACGACGCCTGGATGCACGGTTTGCGCGTGTGCCCGGATCTGGACACGTGCATGTACACCCTGGGTGGCGGCATCGATTCCGAGAAGGGCTGGGGACGCGTCGAGGAGACCTGGTCGGTCTCGGCCGAGCTGGCTGCCTACGGTGCCGAGCCGAACTGGTTCGGCCTCGGCGACCGCGATATCGCCACCCATTTGGTGCGTTCGAGGATGCTGCGTGCCGGCTACCCGCTGTCGGCGGTGACCGAAGCGCTGTGCGACCGGTGGCGGCCGGGAGTTCGGTTGCTTCCGGTCAGCGACGAGCGCGTCGAGACCCACGTCGCCATCGAGGGCCCGGAAGGGCAGGGGCCTCGGGCAGTGCATTTCCAGGAATGGTGGGTCCGCTACCGTGCCGAGCCGGCAGCGCAGGCGATCGTGCCGGTCGGAGCCGACGAGGCGGAGCCTGCCCCGGGGGTGTCCGAGGCTCTGGAACAAGCCGACGTCGTGCTCATCGCACCGTCCAATCCCGTGGTCAGCATCGGCACCCTGCTGGCCGTACCGGGTTTCGGTGCGGCTCTGCGCGCGACGCAGGCACCGGTGGTCGGGCTGTCCCCGATCGTCGGCGGACAACCGGTGCGCGGTATGGCCGACGCCTGCCTGAACGCGATCGAGGTGGACAGCACGGCCGAGGCCGTCGGCGGACACTACGGCGCGAGGCCCACGGGCGGCGTCCTCGATGCCTGGTTGGTACACAGCGGAGACAATGTCGATGTCCCCGGTGTCGCGGTCCGGCAGGTGCCACTGCTGATGTCCGATGTGGAGGCCACCGCACAGATGGCCCGTGCGGCGTTCGAGATCGCAGGCCTGCCCGTCCCGGAGGGAGCACGATGACCGATCACGCCGCTACGGGTGGAGTGCAGCTGTTCGCCGTTCCCGGACTTCCCGAGTTCGAGCACGGGGACGATCTCGCCGCCTCGATCGCCACCGCGGCGCCCTGGCTCGCCGACGGCGACGTGGTGGTGGTCACCAGCAAAATCGTGTCCAAAGTAGAAGGAAGAACGGTCCGGGCGCCGCTGGATCCGGACCAGCGCGACGCACTTCGCCGCGAGTACGTCCTGTCGGAGTCCACGCACGTGCTTGCCCGGCGCGGGCGGACACTGATCACCCAGAACAAGCTGGGAATCGTACAAGCGGCATCGGGCGTGGACGCCTCCAATGTCGCCTTGGACCACATTGCCCTCCTCCCGGAGGATCCCGACGCCTCGGCGCAGGAGCTGCGCAGTGGGCTACGGCAGCACCTCGGGGTCGAGGTGGCGGTCGTGGTGACCGACACGATGGGCCGGGCATGGCGCATGGGCCAGACCGATGTCGCGATCGGCTCCAGCGGACTCGAAGTGATCCACCGCTACGCGGGCAACACCGACTCCCAGGGCAACGAACTCGCCGTCACCGAGGTCGCCATCGGCGACGAGATCGCAGGCGCGGCCGACCTGGTCAAGGGCAAGCTCGGTGGTGTCCCCGTCGGAGTCGTCCGGGGATTCGTCTCCGACGACGACGGCTCGTGCGGGCGCGACCTCGTCCGCACGGTCGATGACGACCTCTTCCAGCTCGGCACTGCCGAGGCACTGGCGCAGGGACACCGCGAGGCGGTACTGATGCGCCGCTCGGTGCGCTCTTTCACCGATGATCCGGTGGATCCCGAAACTCTGCACCGTGCGGTCGGGGCCGCGCTCACTGCCCCGGCACCGCACCACACCCGCCCGGTGCGCTTCGGGTGGCTGCGTGATCGTGCACTGCGTGGGAAGCTGCTGGACGCGATGCGCGCGGCATGGCTGGAGGACCTGCGAGCCGACGGTCTGTCGGAGGAGCGTGCGCAACGCCGCGTCGGGCGTGGCGACCTGCTCTATGCCGCACCGGAAGTGATCGTGCCGTTTCTGGTGCGGAGCGGCTCGCACGACTACCCGGATGAACGCCGCAGCGATGCGGAACGGTCGATGTTCACCGTCGCAGGGGGCGCGGCGGTGCAGGGACTCCTGGTCTCGCTGGCCGCCGAGGAACTCGGCTCCTGTTGGGTGTCGTCCACACTGTTCTGCCCGGACGTCGTGCGTTCGACACTGGAGCTGCCGGAGTCGTGGGAGCCGCTGGGGGCGGTCGCGGTCGGTCATCCGGAGGAGAAGAGCACCGGACCGCGGCCCCCGCGGGATCTCGACGGCGGATTGGTGGAGCTGTGAGCGGTCCACACACCGACACCCTGCGCACTCTCGGCGAGTGGCGGCCGGATGATCCGCAGCAGGAAGCGCTGCGGCACGCCTTCCTGACGATGCTCGACGCTCGGTCGGATGTGTGTCTGCGTGCGTGTGCACCCGGCCATGTGACCTCGTCGGCCGCACTGGTCGACGCCGCCGGTGAACACGTGATGCTGACCCTGCACCCGAGGGTCGGGCGGTGGCTGCAGCTCGGCGGTCACTGCGAGGCCGAGGACACCACGCTGGCGGGCGCGGCGCTGCGGGAGGCCGCCGAGGAGTCCGGCATGGACGGTTTGACCGTGGACCCCGTCCCGATCCATCTGGACGTGCATCCGATCACGTGTTCACTGGGCACGCCGACCCGGCATTTCGACGTGCGATTCGTCGTGCGCGCACCGGCAGGGGCTCGGCCGACCCGCAGTGCGGAGTCGCTGGACCTGCGCTGGTGGCCTCTGGATGCCCTGCCGGCCGGTTCCGACCTCGCTCCCCTCGTGGCCGCCGCTCGGGCACGGCTGGCGGAGTAGCGATCACGCCGAGTTCTTGAACACGGCAGCCTCCAGCCGCCGCACAATGAACACGCTGCGTCACTCACCTCGGGCTTCACGAACAGCTTGGACAATCTCTTCCACGGTCAACAGGCCTCCGCCGATCGGCTCCCAGGTCGCGAGCTCAGCATTGCGGGCTCGGCGTTCCTCTGCTGTCGGGGACGACATGCTCTCCCCCACCATCTCGGATTGCTGTTCTTGCTCATCCATGGAGAGAGTGTGCCGCTGAACCGGATTGCTACGCGAGGCACATCCCGCGGTGGCCGCGGGCGGACACCGCGGCCGAAGCGAGAGCGGGCGGCAGGTCGAGCACGAACCGCGATCGCCGGATCCGCACGGCCGCGTCCTTCGGCGGCGAGGCGTCAGCAGTCGTGGGAGAACCGGACACCGCTCGGGGGCAGTTCCACACCGGGCCACACCCTGGCACCATCGAGGAGTTCGCACTCCGCGCCGATGACCGCACCGTCACCGATGACACCGCCGCGCACCACGGCGCCCTTGCCGACGCGGGCACCGGCGCCGAGCACGCTGCGCTCCACCACGGCATCCGCTTCGACGTGGGCGCGGGCGAACAAGGTCGATCCCGTGACTGCGGCACCCGCCTCGATCACACAGTCCGCTCCGATGGTGCTGCCTCCCGTCACCGAGGCTTCCGAGGACACCTCGGCCCGGTCGAGCACGAGCGCCTCGCCGGGACGGGCAGGCAGCGCTTCCGAGGGCGCCGCACCACGGACCAGATCGGCGGAGCCACGCACGAACGCTGCCGGGGTGCCCAGATCCAACCAGTACGAGGCGTCGACATGGCCTTGCAGCCGTGCGCCGGAGGCCAGCAATCCGGGGAACGTCTCACGCTCCACCGATACCGGACGTCCCGGAGGGATCGACTCGATCACCGGACGCCGGAAGACATAGCAGCCCGCGTTGACCTGGTCGACCGGCGGATCGTCGGTCTTTTCCAGAAAGGCCGTCACCCGGCCGTCCGCATCGGTGGGCACACAGCCGAACCGGCGCGGATCGTCGACCTTGACCAGATGCAACGTCGCGTCGGCGGAATGGTGCCGGTGCGTGTGCACGAGACCGTGCAGATCCACGCCGGAGAGGATATCGCCGTTGAACACCACGACATCCTGCTCACGCAACCGGTCGGCCACATTGCGGATGGCACCGGCCGTGTCCAGCGGCTCCTGCTCGACGACGTACTCCAGTTCCATTCCCAGCGCCGCCCCGTCACCGAAGTATTCGGCGAACACCTCGGCCTGGTAGGAGGTGCCCAACACCACATGCGTGATTCCCGCGGCACGGAGACGTGAGAGCACATGGGTGAGGAAGGGAACTCCTGCCGTGGGCAGCATCGGCTTCGGCGCCGACAGCGTGAGCGGGCGTAACCGCGTTCCCCGTCCCCCCACGAGCACCACGGCTTCCACCCCACGCAGGGCGGACTCACCGGGACCGGCCGAACCAGCCGACATGTCGCGTCGAGCCTCCTTCACCGAACGAAGTCACTGACGAGTGAACCCATGAGGAATACTCTGGCAGGAGCAGCGTCATCGTGGACACGGCACCCCTGTCAGGATGGCCCCCGATACGGAGCCGTCCCACGGGCCCGACGACCATGTCGGAAGGGCCGGCGCCGCGCTGCGGCCGAATACGCTGATCCGGCGAAGTATTGAGAGGGCACCGCATGGACCCCCGAAACCGAGCCGACGACGCGCTTGACCGTGCGAGGGCACGTGGCGCGTTCGTCGTCACCCCGGACAGCGCGACCTCACCGATGGACGCTTCGAGTACGGAGCGCATTCCGCGTGACATCATCGACGATGCGGACCGTGATTCGAACTCCACAGTGGTCCTGTCCCATTCCCCCCAGCAGGAGCCGTCCGAGCGGAGCGCTCCCTCGCACGGCGGATGGCCACCCGACGGCTACGGGCAATTCCCGTACGACCAGGGCGGGTTCGGCCCACCCCAGTACGGCCAGCCGCAGTACGACCAGTCGCAGCCCGGCCGGCCACAGTACGGGCAACCGCCGTACGCGCAACCGCCGTACAACCAGTCGCACCCCGACCAACTTCGGTACGGCCAGCCGCAGTACGGGCAGCCGCAGTACGGGCAGCTCGACCACGGTCAGTCACAGACCATGCCTCCGAACCCGTATGGTTCCCAGCGCACCACCCACGAGTTCGCTCCCCCCGGCTCATGGGCAGCGCAGCAGTATCCGAATCCCGAAGACTCCCCGGATCCCCGGAGCTGACGTCCGTATCATGCACGGCTACCCTTCGCGGTTCGCCGTGCGCACGGCGATGCGCGCACGCGTTCCCAGCGCTGCGCGCAGAAACAGGCGCAGCGGCAGCCATGCCGCGCCCCGATACCGGTCGGCAAGGTAGCGATAGGCGCTGCGGTGGTGCTCGGTCAGCATCCGGGCCGAGGCCTGTGACGTCGAGTGCCCACCGATGTGCACGATCTCGGCGGAGGGCACGTAGACGTTGAGCCAGCCCGCTCGAGCGAGACGGTCGCCGAGGTCCACGTCTTCGAAGTACATGAAGTAGCGCGGATCGAAACCGGTGACGGAATCCATGGCTTCACGCCGAATCAGCAGGCACGAACCGGACAGCCACCCGGCGGTGCGCTCGGCAAGGGCCACTTCCGACTGCCGGTAGGCACGGCTGAACGGGTTGGACGGCCAGATCTTGCACAGCAGCGCATGGCCCACTCCGCGACCGAGCGAAGGACGCAGTCGTGCCGAGGGGTAGACACCGCCGTCCGGTTCCTTGATGAGCGGTCCGAAGGAACCACCCCGGGGCCAGCGCGCGGCGGCGGCCAGCAGCTCGTCCAGGCAGCCCGCGCCCCATTCCACGTCGGGGTTGACCACGACGACCCATCCGTACTCCTCGCCCAGCTCGGCCACACCCCGGTTTGCCGCCGCGCCGTAGCCGAGGTTGGCACCCATCGGTACCAGGTCGACATCCGGCCGTTCCGCCGCGCGCTCGGGGGCGCCGTCGGTGGACCCGTTGTCGGCGAGGATGACCCGGACTCGCCTGTCGGTGGCCTTGGGCAGCGTGTCCAGGAACCGTTCCAGGGTGCGGCCGGGCGAGTAGGTCACGGTGACGACGGCGAGCTCATCGCCGTAAGTGCGCGAGTCGGTCACGGCGTCATTCTGCCGTGTCACCTGACGCACGCGACGCGCGGCACGGTGGCACGGCGGTTCCGGAGCGATCGCACAGTCCGCCTACTCCTTCGGCAGCTCCGGGGTCTTGCCCCGTATTCGGCGAACCAGCCGGTACGCGCCCGGGAAGCCCACGAGGGGAGCCACCACGCTCATGACCACCATCGCCACGGTCCCCCAAACCGGCCTCGGTTCGAAGTCGGCGCGATAGATCACCGAGCGGGTCGTGGCCTTCGAGGCTGCTTCCTCCCGTTCGACCACCGCGACTGCACGGCCGATGTCGGCGTCGGTCAATTGCGAGTACGGAACCTCACGCATCTCCACCCTGCCGTCATCCCAGCGCACCCTCGCATCACAGACCCACCACCAACCGGTCAGGTACTCCCGGCCCGGCGCCTCGGACTCCGTGATCGGCCCCGAAAAACGGCACTGCTGCGCGACGGCGACACCGCGCGCCACGACCTCGGAACCAGCCGCGAAGCCACCGAAACAATGAGTGGTCAGGTTGATACCGAGAAGAAGCATCAGGATCGAGGCCGCGACCAGCGGAAAATCAGGAACAATGCGCTTGGTTCCTCTTCGCCGCACCGGAAGCAGTGTCCCTCGAAGGAAGCGGGGCACTGCGCTGGAAACCTATTCCGCTTTTCCTGCCCGGTGGTGTCCTTCCAGTGATTCTGCTCATCATAGGTACCACCAATAGCGGCAGAGTTCCGCACGGTGTGAAGGCGGCCTCCTGCGGTACGCTCATGGAATCCAGGCAGTTTTCCCGGCAATTCCCCGCACGTCTTTACCGGCGTTGTGCACCGGCTCCAGAGTGCCCTTGACCCTGTCCAGCGCCGGCTTGACCCTCTTGACGATCTCGGCCGGATTCTGAATCGAGCGCACGATCCTCCGCAGCCATTCGGCCACTCGACGAGTTCGGGACATCGCCGAGGACAGCAATGTCCCGAACGGGTCGGACGAAGACGTCGTCACGATTACCCCGCCTGTTCCCCAGCACTCACCCGACAGCACTCACCCGACACAAGAGATTTGTCCGCGTTTTCCGAGGACGAGTCACTTCACCACGGCACACATCCCACCACATCGCGCAATACGCGAAGGCCGAGATGGTCGAAGCCACAGCTCGATCAGCGTGCGCGCAGGGCGCCACCGTCCCGGGCGAAGGCCTCGGACAGGGCCTGGCGCCACGGCCGCATCGGCGTGCAGCCCTCCTCGATCCAGGCACGTTCGGACAGCGCCGAGAACGCGGGCCGGGGTGCCGGACGGGGGAAATCCGCGGTGGAACAGGGCCGCACGCGATCCGGATCGGCCCCGAGTTCGGAAAAAACCGCACGGGCGAGTTCGAACCAGCTCGCCCGGCCGGAATTGGTGCAGTGCAACACCGCACGTTGCGGCCCCTGTTGCCGCGTGGCCCGGTCGGCAAGCTCGACAAGACCGCTTGCGAGATCGGCTGCCCAGGTCGGCGAACCGAACTGGTCGTCCACAACGGACACCGTCTCGCGCTCGGACTCCAGCCGGGTCATCGTCTTCACGAAATTACCGCCTCGGCCACCGTAGACCCACGAGGTGCGGACCACCCAGGCCCGCGCCTGCGAGGCGAGTACGGCGCGCTCGCCATCGAGCTTCGTTCGCCCGTACACCGTGCGCGGGCTCGGAGTGTGCTCCGGCTCGTACGGCTCGGTGGCATCACCGGGAAACACGTAGTCGGTGGAGACGTGCACCAGCGGTAGCTCGCAGGCTCTGCATGCCTCGGCGAGGGCGGCCGCACCGCCGGTGTTGACCTCGGCGGCACGGGTTCGGTCGGTCTCTGCCGCGTCCACCGCCGTGTAAGCGGCAGCATTGAGCACCACGGGTCGCAATTGCGCATCCCGGGCGGCCTCCGTGAAGGAGTCGACCACGTCGGCGACGGCGTCGGGATCGGCAATGTCCAGTTCGGTGGAGCCCGGGGCGTGTACCAGGCAATTCCGGCCTGCACCGACGCGCCGGGCCAGTTCCCGGCCGAGTTGACCTCGGCCGCCGGGTATCAGCACGGCCAGCCGCGACGTCACGAGGTCCCCCTGGTCCGTGTCACCGGAGACCGCGCCGCAGCGGATCGGGTCGCAGCGGATGAGGCCGCAGAAGCCTCGACTGCCGAACTCTTCAATGGTTCCCACCATTCCCGGTTGTCCCGGTACCACCGCACGGTCTCGTCCAATCCCTCGGTGAAGTCGACAACGGGGACATAGCCCAGCTCCGAGCTGATCTTGTCGTAAGCCACCGAGTAGCGGCGATCGTGCCCTTTGCGGTCGGCGACCCGGCGCACCATCGACCAGTCGGCATCCACGGCATCCAGCAGCTTGCCGGTGAGCTCCCGGTTGGTCAGCTCGGTGCCGCCGCCGATGTTGTAGACCTCGCCGGGCACACCCGACTCGGCCACGAGTTGGATCCCCCGGCAGTGGTCGGTGACGTGCAACCAGTCGCGGACGTTGCCACCGTCGCCGTACAGCGGTACCGGCTCGCCGTTCAGCAGGTTGGTGACGAACAGCGGAATCATCTTCTCCGGGTGCTGGTACGGCCCGTAGTTGTTCGAGCATCGCGTCACGCACACCGGAAGACCATGGGTGCGGTGGTAAGCGCGGGCGAGCAGGTCCGAACCGGCTTTCGACGCCGAGTACGGCGAATTCGGGTCGAGAGGATGCTCTTCCGGCCAGGAGCCGTCCTCGATGGAACCGTAGACCTCGTCGGTGGACACGTGCACGAACTTGCTCACCCCGGCTGCCACCGCCGCGTGCAGCAGCGTGTTCGTTCCGGCAACATTGGTGAGCACGAAGTCCGAGGCTCCCGCGATGGAACGATCGACGTGGGATTCGGCCGCGAAGTGCACCACGACATCGGCTCCGTCCATGACCTCGGCAACCAGGGCCGGATCACAGATGTCACCGTGGACGAAACGCAGGCCGGGCCGGTCGGCGACCGGCCGCAGGTTCTCCTCGGTGGCGGCGTAGGTGAGCTTGTCGAGCACGGTCACCTCGGCTCCGGCGAAAGCCGGGTACACCCCGTCCAGCAGTTGCCGGACGTAGTGCGAGCCGATGAAACCGGCTCCTCCGGTGACCAGAACCCGCATCGCACCATATCCTTTCGACAGTGGTCGCATCAGCCGCCTTGGCGACGGACCCCACCAGCCAAGGCCGAGCCCCCACCGTAATTCGGGCCCACACCACGGCCCGAACCCTCGCAGTCCGGCTCGTCGCCGCACAGAGATACGCCGATGTTACGCAACCCACGGTGAGCATGAAGCGTCACCCGGACGGGTAATGTGCTCCACCTTGGCGGCACACCAGCATGATGGCTCCACCGACACGAGGCAGCGACCGCAGTTAACCTGCAACAGAGGACGGGTGAAACCGCCTGGGATCGTGTAGCACGCACACAGGTAGCCCAAGGAGGATTCAGCGTGGACAACCGGCCACAGCGGCCAGGTGGCCCACCCGGCAGGCCGGGCCAGCCCGGCAGGCCCGTTCCGCCCGGTGACCGGCCGCCCGGAGCGCGCCGCTCCGGCCCGCCGCCCCCTCCCGAACGAAGGGGCAGGCAGGCAGGACCTCCACCGCCCGGCCAATCGAGTCCGCGCCCTTCGCACGGTAACCAGCGCAGCCGTTCCGGTCCCACATCGAGCGATCCGCGAAGGAAGCAGCCCCCTGGCGCCCCTCCGGACAGAGCTCGGCAACGCGGCCAAGGGAACCCCCGCGAACAGCGCCCGCGCGATCGACGCCCGCGCCGACGATGGTTCCACGCCGTCAGAGTCCTCATGGCATTGATCTCGGTCGTCATCCTGGGGACCACCGGTTACGCCTGGGGTACCTTCCGCAACCTCAATTCCGGCCTGCAGGGCAACGACGTCATCAACGAAACCCTGACGGCGCCGGACGGCGCAACGGACATCCTGCTCATCGGCAATGACAGCCGCACCGATGCCCAGGGGAATCCACTCCCGGACGAGGTCCTGAGCAAGCTTCGAGCCAGTGACGACGGGGGCGGCGACCTCACCGACACGATGATCCTGGTCCGCATTCCCAACGGTGGACAGCGCGCCAGTGCCGTGTCCTTCCCCCGGGACACCCGGGTCGAGATGCCCGAGAACTACGGCACCCACAAGCTCAACTCCGCCTATGCGCGGGCGAAGGCGGAGGCCGCGGACAACCTCAAGCAGCAGGGCCTGACCGATCAACAGGTCATCGAGCAACGGGCCACCACACGCGGCCAGAAGTTCCTCATCAAGACGATCGAGCGGATTTCCGGGGTCCACATCGACCACTACGCCGAGGTCAACCTGCTCGGCTTCTACCGGGTCACCAAGGTCATCGGCGGGGTGAAGGTCTGCCTGAAGAATCCGGTCGACGACAGCGAATACTCCGGTGCCGTGTTCCCGGCAGGGCCACAGGTCATCAAGGGCGCGGACGCGCTGGCCTTCGTGCGCCAGCGGCACGGGCTTCCCCGCGGGGATCTCGATCGCATCGTGCGTCAGCAGGTATTCATGTCCGCCTTGGCCAAAAAGATCCTGTCCCGAGGCACGCTGAGCAACCCGGCGAAGCTGTCCGAACTCGTGGACGCACTCAAGGACTCCATCGTCCTGGACAAGGACTGGGACATCCTCAGCTTCGCCCAGAAAATGCAGGGCATCGCAGCAGGAAACATCAAGTTCCACACCATCCCACTGGAGCGCACCGGCGGCTCCGGGAAGATCACGATCGATCGGCAGGAGGTCCAGCGCTTCGTCGACAACCTGCTGCTTCCGCCCGCCGAGCGCAAGGCCAGACAACAGGCCGCAGCAGCCGCGGAGGAAAAGCGGTCCCGGACCACGGTCAACGTCTACAATGCCTCCGACGTCGGCGGGCTTGCCGGGCGTGTGCTCGACAACCTCACCAATGAGGGTTTCGACAGGGGCGTCAGCGCCAACGCCGACTCGCCGATGTCGCAATCGGTCGTCCGGTATGCGCCGGGCGAGCAAGCCGTCGCCAAGCTGGCCGCGAGCGAGCTCGGGGGGCTAGCGACCGAGGCGAGCGACACCGTGGAATCGGGGAGTGTGGAAGTCTACCTGGGCAGCGCGTACAGCGGGCCCGGTACGCGGAACTTCGCCGGTGACAGGACCGTGCGCCTGGACGGTATGCAGCAGAGCAAGCCCCGGCCCGCACAGCAGCCGCACCCTCGGCAGCAGGACCAGGGCAAGCAGCCGATCACGGCAGGTGGTGTCCCCTGCGTCAACTGACGCGCCACCGGGCAATCCACCCACGAACGTGCATCCGAAAGCGCCGTGGATGCCGGTGACCCCGCGCTTCCCGGACTCGCGTTAGCCTGCCCGCATGAGCGTCACCCAAGCACTGCTCGCCCCGATGCTGAACACCGGCTCACCACGGCCGCTGATCACGCACTACGACGATGCCACCGGCGCCCGCGTCGAACTCTCCAGGATCACCGTGGCCAACTGGGCCGCGAAGACGGCGAACTGGCTGGTCGACGAGCTCGATGTCGAGCCGGGTACTCCCGTGGCGGTGTCCCTGCCCGCACACTGGCAGACCGCGGGGATTCTGCTCGGGGCCTGGTGGTGCGGTGCGCAGGTGACCGATGCTGCCCGGGGAGCCGAAGTCGCGCTCGTTCCCGCTGCGGCGACCGGGGCCGGCGAGGGCGCGCGCACGGTGGCCGCGGTCAGCCTGGACCCTCTCGGTGCCTCGGCGACGGATCTGCCCGACGGCGTCGTGGACTACTCCTCCGAAGTCCGTGTGCACGGTGACGAGTTCACATCTCTCGCTCCGATCCCCGGCAGCACACCGGCCCTGCTTCGGTCCACGGTGGATGAGGTGCTCGCTGCCGCGCGGGACCGTGCAGCGGAACTCGGCATCGGCAAGAACGATCGGGTGCTGTCCACCCTGGAGTGGTCTCTGCCCGCAGGCGTCGTCGACGGACTGCTGACCGTGCTGGCGGCCGAGGGATCGCTGGTGCAGCTCACGAACTCCACGGGGACCAATCCCGACCGCGACACGCTGGACAAGCGCCGCTCCGACGAGCGCACCACCGTCGAACTGGGTACCGGCTGAACGGATACCGGCGGCCGAGTCGCAGGCCGACCGTGGTCGGTATCCGGAAACCGGTCACCTCCACCCCGGAACCTACTGGCGAGTAGCATCGGCGTGTGTCGGAATCCCAGTCCCTGTTCCAACCCGATGGCGACCTGTTCGTCCCGACCGAGGCCGCCGGCAATCCCTGGGGAGAGTTGACCGGAGGCGGACCTGTCGCCGGGCTGCTCGCCCGCGCGATCGAGCAAGCGGTCGACGATCCGGAAAGGCTGATCACGCGACTGACCGTCGATCTGATGCGCCCTGTCCCCCGTCGGGGGGTCGCGGTCGCACACAGGACGCTGCGCTCGGGTAAGCGCCTCCAGGTGATCGAAGCAAGCCTCACGCTCGACGGCACCGAGGTGGTCCACGCGGTCGCGCAGGCCGTGCACCGCTCCGAAGTCGGAGAAACCGCACCGGCTCAGCAGGCACCCTTCGCGGGACCGGAAGGCCTGCCGGACGGCTCACTGCTGCCTGCAGGCCTGGGGCTGCGCTGGGGTGTGCACGATGTCGTGGAGGTCCGCTGGATCGCCGACCAGAGCAGCGAGGGACCCAGCAGGGTGTGGATGCGGATGCCGGTGCCGCTGCTGCCGGGGGAGCCGCTGACCCCGCTGGTGCACACGGCGACACTGGTGGACTGCATCAGCGCGGCCAGCCCGATCGGCACGCACTTCGGCCCGTGGATCAACACCGACATCACGCTCTATGTGCACCGGGAACTCGAGGGCGAGTGGCTGGGCATGGAAATGGAGCGGGACACCGAACCCACGGGCGTCGGCGTGACACGGGCGAGGCTGTTCGACCGGTGCGGCCCGCTCGGAGTCGCCAACGAGGCCGTCATGGTCAACCAGCTCGGCTGAGGCGGCGGGAAGGTCTGAGGTTTTAGGGAAAACTTCAGAGGCCCTTCCCCGCATTCGGCTACCACTACTCGGAAGCCCTGTCCTGGGAGAGCTCATCCTGCAGTGCGGTGTGCTTGTCCTGCACGAGGCTTTCGAGGTTGCCCTGGAAGGCCGCCATGTCCGCGCGCAGGCGAGCGCCCAGTTCCCCGGAGTCGGCAGCCAGCATCCGGACCGCGAGCAGTCCCGCATTGCGTGCTCCCCCGACCGAGACCGTGGCGACCGGCACACCGGCGGGCATCTGCACGATCGACAGCAGCGAGTCCATCCCGTCGAGGTGCTTCAGCGGGACGGGCACGCCGATCACCGGCAACACCGTGGCCGAAGCGACCATGCCCGGCAGGTGCGCCGCTCCTCCCGCACCGGCGATGATGGCTCGGATTCCCCGGTCGGCGGCTTCGCGCGCGTAGTCGAGCATCCGCTGCGGGGTACGGTGCGCCGAGTACACCCCCGCCTCGAACGGCACGTCGAACTCGGTCAGCGCCTCGCCCGCCGCCTGCATCACCGGCCAGTCCGAGTCACTGCCCATGACCACACCGACCAGCGGGGCGTCACCTTCCGCCACTTTCTGCCTCCCGAACTCTCACCGCGTTGCCGGACTCACCCGAAAAGCCTAAAGCACACGCGCGGCGGGCCGGTCAGGCAGCGTCCGCAGCAGGGCCGTAGCAGTTTTCGGCAAAACTGCGCGCCCTGTTCCCCGGGGGGAGGGCAGAGCGATCAGCGATGCGGCACGGCACCGGCCACGAACGCCCGCCACTGCGCCGAGGTGAACGCCAGCACCGGCGAAGCCTCCCCCAGCTTGCTGTCCCGCACACCGACCCAGCCCGACACGTTGGTAGCCGCTTCAACACACGTGTTCTGCCCCTGTGACCGGCTCGACTTTCGCCATCCCCCGCACGACGAAGCGCACACCGAACTTCTTCGTAGTTCACCGTCATAGCTGTCGATCTGGACCGCAGACGATTCCAGCCCCAGGAACAGCGAGAACCACTCGGGCGCAGTATCGAGGAAGTCGCTCCACCAGTCACACCCCTTCTTCGCTCGTTTGAGCAGCTCTCGGAAGAACTCGATGCGTTCCGGATGCCCGTACCACGTGAGCAGGACTTCCAAGTCTGCCGCCGAGGGAAGATTGCGCATCGTCTCGATGTGCCCGATCTGACTCGGTGCCTTCCCCAGTAGCTCGGCCGCATCTTGACGGCTCACGCCGTTGGACTCCCGCAGTTTACGCAGCTCGAACGAAGGAGCAGGGACATGGGCGAGGTCAGCATGGGGACATGGGCCAAGATCGACGATCTATCCCATCCACCACCACGTGTGCCACGACGTGATCGAGTTCGAACTCGGCGGACGAGGCTCCGGCATCGAACTGGTCGCCACCGAAGCCGGACTGGCCAACCTGGTCCAGCGGGGCAGCGAAGCACTGAACGCACTGCGCTTTCAGCAGCAGGGCCCCAGCAGCACGAGGACCGACCCGTCGAAGGCGACCGAGTTCCGTTTGCGTCACCCGGCCGACGACTTCGACGACTTCGACGATCAGCGAACGGTCAGTGCACGGAGTAGCCGTCGGGCCACTCGCCGTGCCCCAGCCAGTGCGCCGCCAGCTTCGCCTGTCGCCGGATCTCGTCCATCTCCTCGCCCAGCACCGTCACATGGCCGAGCTTGCGCCCGGGCCGCTCGGCCTTGCCGTACAGATGCACCTTGGCCTGCGGGAAGCGCGCGAACAGGTGATGCAGCCGCTCGTCCAGCACCATCCGCGGTTCGGTGGGAGCGCCGAGCACGTTGCCCATGACCACGGCGGGAGCGCTCAAACCGGTATCGCCCAGCGGATAGTCCAGGACCGCACGCAGGTGCTGCTCGAACTGCGAGGTCCGCGCCCCCTCGATCGTCCAGTGCCCGGAGTTGTGCGGTCGCATGGCCAGCTCGTTGACGACCAGCCCCTGCTCGGTCTCGAACAACTCGACCGCGAGCAGTCCCACTACGCCGAGCTCCTCGGCGATCTTCAGCGCGAGGTCCTGGGCCTGCTGGGTAACGGCTTCGGAAGTGTTCGGAGCGGGAGCCAGCACCTCGACACAGATTCCCTCCGACTGCACGGTCTCGACCAGCGGCCAGGCCGCGCCCTGGCCGAACGGCGACCGGGCAACCAGCGCGGACAGCTCCCGACGCAGCGCCACCCGCTGCTCGACCATCAGCGGCGCCTGCGCGTCGAGCAGTTCGGACACGGTGCGCTTCGCGCTCTCCGGCGTGTTCAGCACCCACACACCCTTGCCGTCATAGCCGCCCCGCGCGGTCTTGAGCACGCACGGCCAGCCGTACTCGGCACCGAACTCGAGCACCTCGGAAACCTCGGTGACCGCCGCGAACGGCGGAACCGGCAGGCCCAGTTCGGCGATCCTGCGCCGCATCACCAACTTGTCCTGCGCGTGCAGCAGTGCCTCCGGCCCGGGATGTACTGCCACCCCGGCCGCACTCAGCGTGCGCAGGTGCTCGGCGGGGACGTGCTCGTGATCGAAAGTGACGGCATCACACCCCTCGGCGAAGGTGCGCAGAGCGGCCAGGTCGCTGTGATGGCCGATCTCGACGTTCGGGGCGACGAGCGCTGCAGGCTCTTCCTTGGAGGTGGCCAATACCTTGAGTGACTGCCCCAGTGGGATTCCCGCCTGGTGCGTCATCCTCGCGAGCTGGCCACCACCGATCATGCCGACAACTGGAGTTCCGGTGCGATGGTCCACGAGGTGTACAGCCTAACCGGTGAAAGATGCGAGTTCGTATCGACCGTGCCACAGGACACGTGTCCGTTCACCACCACAGGATATCGGCCCGAGCAGCTCCGTAGACTCGATGCCGTGTTCGTCGTCGATTCGGTGCTCACACACCTCCCGCAGGCTTGCCGCAGGATCGTGGTCAAGCATCGCGAGTTGCTCAAGTTCGGGATCGTCGGCGCGACCACGTTCTTCATCGACACGGCCATCTTCTACGTGCTGAAGTGGACCGTTCTCGAACCCAAGCCGGTCACCGCGAAGGTGTTCGCGGTGCTGGTGGCCACCATCGTCTCCTACGTCCTCAACCGCGAGTGGTCCTTCCGCGAACGCGGCGGGCGGGAAAGACACCACGAAGCCTCCCTGTACTTCCTGGTCAGCGGCATCGCCGTGGCTCTGTACGCGGCGCCGCTGTGGATCTCGCGCTATGTGCTGCTGCTGCAGACGCCCTACACCGGCAGGCTGACGGAGGAGATCGCCGACTTCACCTCCGGGCAGATCATCGGCCTGCTGCTCGGCATGGCATTTCGCTGGTGGGCATTCCGCCGGTGGGTCTTTCCCGACGACGGCGAACCCCCGCGTCAGTCGGGCGAGCCTCCGAGCCCCCGCTCCGAGACGGTTTCCTCCAGCTGAGACGCCTCATACAGGCGGATGCACACCCGCTTCCGGCGGCCGAGGCCGCCGGCTCAGCGCGGTGTGGAGTCGGTCTTCCACGGCATTCCGAGAACATCGTCCGCACGCGCCACGGGCAGAAAGACCTCGAACATCGCGGGCCGTGCCGAACTCAGCTCCAGCCGTCCGCCGTCCGCCTCGACGAGAGCCCGCGCCAGTGCCAGACCCACTCCGGTCGAGCCGCCCGCCGAGAATCCCCGCTCGAACACGTGGTGGACGAGCTGCTCCGGGACCCCCGGTCCGCTGTCACTGACCTCGACGACGACGGTGCCGCTGCCGTGCCGGGCCGCCAGCGTGACCGGCCCCTCACCATGGCGCACCGCATTGTCCAGCAGCACACCAATGGCTTCGCGCAGCCGCGCCGGGGTGGCTCGGGCAAGCAGTCCCTCCTCGACGCGCAAGCGCAGCGTTCGACCCGCCGAACGCAGCAGCTCTCGCCACTCGGTGGCGACGTCGCCGAGTTCGTTGGACACATCGAGCGGCTCCGCGTCTCTGGCCCGTGCCGCGGTCGCGGCGGCAAGCAGGTCATCCAGCACCCCGGAGAGTCGTTCGGCCTGTTCGAGAGCCGCGGCGGCCTCCTCGGCGGTCGCCTCCTCGCCGGTCTCGGCAAGCGTCTCCAGCCGTAGCTGAAGTGCGGTGAGACGGCTGCGCAGTTGGTGCGAAACATCACCGATGAGTTCCCGCTCGCGCTGAACGAGATGTGAAAGCGCGGACCCCGAGGCATCGAGGGCATCCGCGACACGGTCGAGCTCGGGTACCCCGTGCCGCTTCGGATCCGACCGGAAATCGCCCGCACCGAGCCTGTTCGCGCGGGCCGCGACATGCCGGAGCGGCTCGGCGAGCCGCCGCGCCGTCAGAGTCGCCACGAGCGTCCCCGTCCCGGCGGACAACACGGCCAGCATCAGCACCACCCCGGCCATCTGCAGTTGCCGGGTCCGCACCGGGCCGCTCGGCACGGCCAGCCGGACGCTGCCGCTCTGCACCATGGACACCGTCTCCACGACCGGGTCCTCACCGGGGACGGGGCCGAGAACGTACTCCCTGCCGCGTATGTGCACCGTCAACCGCGCCTCGTCCGGGACCACGAGCCGAACGTCGCTCAAGTCGATCGGCCTTCCGGCCGCGATCTGCTCGTCCAGCCGCGTGGCGATCTGTTGCGCCCGGGTGGACAGGTTGCTGCGGGTGATGTCCTCGACAACTTTCAGCGCGCTGAAACCCAGCGGCAGTCCCAGCACCAGCACCGTCACCGCAACCGCGAGCAGAGTCGCCTGCAACACCCGTCTGCGCATCGCCGAGGGACCGCTGTCAATCGACGTTGAAACGGAATCCGACGCCGCGCACCGTGGCGATGCGCTGCTCATCGGCCCGGCCGTTGCCGTCACCGAGTTTCCGCCGCAACCAGGAGATGTGCATATCCAGTGTCTTGCTGCCCTTGCGGGCCGGTTCCGGCCAGACCCTGTCGAGAATCTCCTCCCGCGTCACGACCTGCCCGGCGTGCTGCATCAGCACCCGCAGAAGTTCGAACTCCTTGTTGGCCAGTTGCACTTCGCTCTCATCGACCAGCACCCGGCGGGCAGTGAGTTCCAGACGCACCCCGCCTGCTTCCAGATTCTCCGGCGCCCCGCGCCGCAGCAGCGCACGAATCCGGGCCATCAGTTCGGCCAACCGGAACGGTTTGGCGACGTAGTCGTCGGCACCGGCGTCGAGCCCGACCACGAAGTCGACCTCGTCGGTGCGGGCGGTGAGCATGAGCACGGGAACGCCCCGCCCCTGGGTACGCAGCCTGCGACACACTTCCAGCCCATCCATACCGGGCAAGCCGAGGTCCAGCACGAGCAGATCGATTCCGCCCGATGCGGCCGCACGCAGTGTCGGGGGGCCCTCCTCGAGTACCTGCACCGAGTAGCCCTCTCGCTGCAGTGCCCTCGACAACGGCACCGCGATGGCTGGGTCGTCCTCGGCCAGCAGTACTACACTCACGCCTCCCAGCCTAGAGGTCGAATCGTCCGGTCCTCGCTCACACACCGACTCTCCAGCGCACCCGCGCGGAATCGAGCACGCGCACGAAAGGCACCGTCCGCGTGGAGGGTCGACGTGTTCGACGCGCGCTTCGATCCACTCCCCGGGCACGGAACCGGAATCCGCCGGGCGGAACCTAGAGTGCTGGGCATGACGATCGCCGATGACCTCGAACTCGCCCTGCGACTCGCCGACCGCGCCGACGCGATCACCGCCGCCCGGTTCCGCGCACGGGACCTGGACGTCCACCGCAAACCCGACCGCACCCCGGTCACCGACGCCGACATCGCCGTCGAGGACGCGGTGCGCGAGATTCTCACCGAGCAGCGTCCGGGAGACGTCGTAGCAGGTGAGGAACGCGGTGGTGCCGTGGGCGACGGCCGGGCGTGGGTACTCGACCCGATCGACGGGACGAAGAACTTCCTGCGCGGTGTACCGGCGTGGGCGAGCCTGATCGCCCTCGTCGAAGAAGGGCGTCCCGTACTGGGTGTGATCAGCGCGCCCGCCTTGCAACGGCGCTGGTGGGCAGCCTCCGGTGCAGGGGCCTGGAGCACCCGCGACGGAAGCGAACCCGGCCGCATCTCGGTCTCGGGAGTGCGCGATGCCTCGGATGCCTATGTGTCGACGACGAATCTCGGCGAGTGGGTGCAACACCACTCTCGGGAGGCCTACCTGCGGCTGATCGACGCCTGCTGGGAGAACCGCGCATTCGGCGACTTCTGGCACCACTGCCTGGTGGCCGAGGGCGCGATCGACCTGGCCGTCGAGCCGATCATCAACGCCTGGGACGTCGCGGCCGTGCAGATCCTCATCGAGGAGGCCGGAGGGACCTTCACGGACCTGGCCGGAAACCCCCGGTACGACGGCGGCAATGCCCTGTCGTCGAACGGCCACCTGCACTCCACTGCGCTGCGGCTGCTCGGAGCTCCCGCGCAGCCGTCCTGAGCGGGGCGAATCCTTCCGAGGCCGGGCGGCTCCCTCACTGCTGTACGGAGGTTCCTCCCGGTGGAGTGCTCGTCGGATCGACAGGACCGACGACTCCGCGCAGCGCCTGCGTCCAGGTGAGCCTGCCGAACAAGTAGAAGCAGGCCACCTGCTCGCTGGAAAAGCGCGCCCAGTCGTAGCGGTTTCCCTGCTCCCGCCAGAACACCTCCCAGGCGGGCCGCCCGTCGACCTCCTCGCGCAGCAGGCACCAGGCATCATCGGCTTCGGCTCCCACCGAAACCACCTGTGGCGGCACACCCATTGCTTCGAGCCATCCGGTCACGGATTCGGCGTTCACTGCGTCTCCTGCTGCACATCCGCCGGCGTCTCCCGGCTCGGCTTCTCGTCCGGTCCCGTGCCCTCCGCCCGCTCGGTGCCGATGCGCAGGGTCGAGGCTTTCGAGGTCCGGGCTTCCTCCGCACTCTGCTCGGCAGGAAGCTCGGTAAGATACCCCATCGCCACCAGTTCGGCGATCGCGTAGATCGTCCGGTAACGGAGGCCACCGCCCGGCTGGGCGAACCACGGCGCCGTGATCGCCTGCCAGACGGGCAGCGGCAGCAACACCCGATAACGGTGGTACCCGCGATCCAGGTGTTCCGGAGGCAGGCACCGGAGGGCGAACGCGGTGCCTGCGGCAGCCAGTGCCCGGCCCGCATCGTCGCCGATCCGATCCACGACGGTGCCGGGGTCCAGGACCACCGCCGCACCGGGCTGCACCCCACCTTCCGGCACGTCCGCCGAGGCGGGCCACACGTAGGAGCGGCCATCGCCGTACGGACCGGCCCTGGCGACGTAGGCACGTTCCCATTCGATCTCGTCGAGTTGCCCGAGCGGGTCGTACTCGGCGACGAGGCCTCCCGGAACCTGCCGGCTCCCCTCGGGAGGCGGATTTCTCCGGGAACTTCCCGCACCGGTCGCACCGGTGCGCACACGCGCGAAGGCACCGGTGTCGACGATCAGATCCGACCGGGGATGGTCCCGAGGAGGAAAGCACGGCGGGGAAGCACGCGCGTCACCGACCTCGGGCACGGACCACTGCTTGCTCGGTCGACTCGCCGCGACCGGCATGTGTCCGATGGGAAACTGATGCAGCACGAAAGCCACGACAGCGGAATTGCGGTCGTTCCTCCGCAGGGGGCGCTGCGACGGTTCGGCCTGCCGCCCCGGTGCCGGCGGATGCGGGGCCGGCGGATGCGGGGCCGACGGATGCGGGGCCGACGGCTGCGGGGATGGTGGCGATGCCCCCGGCGCGGAGCCGGGGCGAAACGCCTCCGGCGGGGTAGGTTGCTGCGGCGGCTGAGCGGGAGCAGGCGCCGAGCCGTACGGGGCCGAGCCGTACGGGGCCGAGCCGTACAGGGTCGAACCGTACAGGGGCCGCGGCGCTCCGCCCGCCGCCTGCGGTGCGGCCCATGCTCGGTGCACGGCCTGCGGAGTGGTCGTCGGCCCCGGATCACCACCTGCCGTACCCGACGTAGCCGGCCCTCCCGCTGCGGGGACGGATCCGTGTGCCTCGCCGAGGGCGGGGAGCGGCCCGGTCCCGGCATCGGCCGGATCCGGTGGCCGACCTCCGAATCGAGTGATCGCCGCGGCAGGTATCGGTCCCGTGTGCGCTGCGTTTTCCTCGCAGGCGCCGGGAACCGAGGCCCGCATTCGCTCATCCATCGTCGGTCCGATATCGGGGGTTTTCGACCCGCAGACCCGCCGTGACCGCGGCATGCACGGCACGGGCGAGAGCCGAACCGACACGAGAACGGGGACCGCCGTAGGGTTCGGCCTCGCCATCGACCGGGCACAGCACCACTGCCGCATCGGTGCAGGTGCCGGTGCCCTCGACGCCCGCCTGTACCAGTGCCTGCGCCTTCGCCTCCGCCACGGTGGCAACGGCGTTGACCAGGGCCGATTCGCTCAATCGCACCGGCGACCAGCACATCGCGTTGATCGTGCCCACACCGGGAACGTGCTCCCCCGCGGGCAGGGACGCTTCGGCCGCCCAGATCGGGTACCCGACACCGGTTGTGACGGTCGCCTGGACACCGTTGTCGATCGCGGTCACTTCATGGCGGACGTCGACAGCGGTGAGCATCCCGACACCGTCACCGGTCAGGCCGAGTTCACCGGCCATTTCCGCCACATGCTCGGCCGGATCGCCGCGGTCGTAGTCGGAGGCGACCGTGGCGTTGAGGACCCAGTGTCGCGGTCCGAGGCCACCACCGTGGGTGGCGGACGATACCGCCAGCCAGGGCCGGTCTCCGCGCCACACCAGGAGCGGCCGAGTCCGCACGGTATGCAACGTCATCCTGTGCAGTGCCGCCTCGCTTCGGGAAGCCACCTGCGGGGAGAGCACATCGGACACGGGTTGCTCGGCCCAGGGGCTCATCGGGCGAGCGCCTTGACGACAGCCGACGGGCTGGGCTTCCCGAGGTGCTCGGCCATCCACACGCTGGTATCGGCGAGGGAGCGCAGATCGACTCCGTGCCGGATTCCGAGTCCCTCCAGCATCCACACCAGGTCCTCGGTGGCGAGGTTGCCGGTGGCCGATCCGGCGTACGGACATCCGCCCAGGCCGCCCGCCGAGGCGTCCACTGTGGAAACACCGAGGCGGAGTGCGGCGTAGGTGTTGCCCAGGGCTTGGCCGTAGGTGTCGTGGAAGTGCACCGCCAGCCGGTGCAACGGCACTCCCGCGGCCACGAAGGCCCGGATCACCGTCTCGACATGGCCGGGAGTGGCCACGCCGATGGTGTCACCGAGGGAGATCTGACTGCAGCCCATGTCGAGCAGCCGCTGCCCCACCGACACCACCTGGTCCACGGCGACCGGGCCCTCCCAGGGATCACCGAAGACCATCGACACGTACCCCCGCACGTTCAGGCCTTCCGCCACCGCATGCCGCACGACGGGGTCGAACATGACGAACTGCTCGTCCAGACCGCGATTGAGGTTGCGGCGGGTGAACGTCTCCGTGGCCGATGCGAAGATCGCGATGTCGTCCACCCCGGACTCCAGCGCGCGGTCCAGCCCTCGTGAGTTCGGTACCAGGACGGGATAGCGCACCCCGTCGGCCCGGCGCAGCTCGCCGAAGAGCTCGACGGCATCGGCGAGCTGCGGCACCCACTCGGGGTGCACGAAACTGGTGGTCTCCACCACCGGCAGACCCGCGACGGCCAGCCGCTCCAGGAATTCGAGCTTGACGTCGAGGGGCACGATCCCGCTCTCGTTCTGCAGACCGTCCCTGGGGCCGACTTCCCAGATCGTGACCTCAGCGGGCACGTCATCGGACTCGGGCGAGGCCACCGCGCTCGGCAGACCCAGCTCTCGCGGATCCATTCAGTACTCTCCCTCCCACCGGGACTCCGGCTCCCGGCGGTACCTGTCATCATCATCGGAGTCGTCGTTGACCTCGCGGTACAGCAGCGAGTGCACCCGTTCCACACCGGGAATGTCATCGAACTCCAACGGCTCGTCCGAGGCGGACTCGACGATCAGTGTGCCGCTGCCGAGCATCCGATCCACGATGCCGTGCCGGAAGCGCACGCTGTTGATCCGCGACATCGGAATGTCGATTCCGGAGCGGGTGAACACCCCTTCCCGCACCATCAAGCGGTGGCTGGTGACGACGAAATGCGTGGTGCGCCACCGCAGCAGCGGCGCCAAAGTCAGTCCGATGATCAGGCTTCCACCGAGTGCAGCCAGCGTGATCCAGACCGGAACCTGCCAGTCGGTCCCCATGGCCAGCGCAGCCAGGTAGGTTCCACCACCGACCACACCGAGAAACACCAGGACCGGCACGATGAGCGTCTTCCAGTGCGGATGCCTGTGCACGACCACGTGCTCGTCCGCGCCGAGCAGATCATCGGGATAGGCCACCGAACCCCTCCTCAGCCGGTGCGGTGCGGGCAATCGACCACGTTACCGGCAGGCTCCTGCCCGTCGCCGCACCCGCGGAGCAATCCGGTGGCGGTTTTCGAGCGGAAATCACTCCGAAGCCGGACGCACGTGCACCACGTCACCGGCCGACACCGGAGTGCTGCGCCCCGTGGCCGTCCGGACGTTCAAGCGGCCGCTCGCGTCGATTCCGGTGGCCGTTCCGGACAGCGGCTCGCCACCACCGAACTCCACTCGCACCTGCTGCCCGAGCGTGGCGCACAATCGCTGATAGCGCTCGAGCAGACCGTCGGCACCGGGAATGCCCCCGTACTCTCGCCACGAGCGCTCGAGGTCGGCGAACGACTCCAGAATTCGCGCGGCGAACTCCTCGCGGTCGACCTGCGCACCTTCGGCGGCCAGCGACGTCGCCGGAAGGCCTCCCGCACCGGTGGGCAGGTCCCCGGCTTCGTGATGCACATTGACGCCGATGCCGAGCACGATCGCCATGCCGTCGAGTGTCGACACGCCCTCGGCGAGAATCCCCGCGGCCTTGTGCCGGGACTCCCCGAGCAGAAGATCGTTCGGCCATTTCAGTCCGACGGCGACCTCGGTCGTTTCGCGGACCGTCTCGGCGAGAGCCACACCGGCAACCAGCGGCAGCCACGACAGCGCCGACTGCGCCACCACCACCGGACGCAGCAGGATGCTCATGTGCAGGCCGTAACAGGGTGGCGACACCCACGATCGCTGCATCCGTCCCCGGCCCGCCTGCTGCTCCTCCGCGATCAGCACCGTCCGGTCCGCGGCACCACCGGCGGCCTCGGCGACCAGGTCCGTGTTGGTCGAGCCGGTCACGGGCACGACGTCCAGCGCGCTGTAGGGACCGTTGCCGACCAGGCGATCACGGAGCTTGTCGGCGTTGAGTGGTGTCGGCGTCGTCCTCACACTCCAAGACTACGAGTCCCGGTGGACCGGATATTCACACCACCGCCGGTAAGCCTGCCAACGTGTACCGGCGCAACCACGAGACCGTGCACACCGGTTCCAACCTCCTTCTACGATCGCAGCTTTCCGACGGCGGCATCGTTGTTCTCCGTGATGCGGAAGCCGACGCCGAATTCGCGGCGACACTGGCGCGGACACTGGCCAACGGACTGCTCCGGAGAATCCGCATGAGACCGAACAGCGCAGTAAGTGACACGCATCACACCCGGTCTCCGGGTGTTCGCCGCCGCCCCTGGCTAGGCTGCCGGGCATGAGCAGTGCGACCGAACCGATCGGTGAGCCGCCAGCCGGTGAACCGGATATTCACACCACCGCCGGTAAGCTTGCCGACCTGTACCGGCGCAACCACGAGGCCGTGCATGCCGGTTCCGAGCGAGCGGTGGAAAAGCAACACGCCAAGGGCAAGAAGACCGCTCGGGAACGAGTCGAGGCGTTGCTGGATACCGGCTCGTTCATCGAGCTCGACGAGCACGCCCGGCACCGGTCGACGAACTTCGGGATGGAGGCTTCCCGCCCGTACGGCGACGGGGTGGTGACCGGCCATGGCACGGTCGACGGTCGCCAGGTGTGCGTGTTCTCGCAGGACTTCACCGTGTTCGGCGGCAGCCTGGGCGAAGTGTTCGGCGAGAAGATCGTCAAGGTGATGGATCTGGCGCTGAAGACGGGCTGCCCGCTGATCGGCATCAACGACTCCGGGGGTGCGCGCATCCAGGAGGGTGTGGTCGCGCTCGGTCTCTACGCCGAGATCTTCAAGCGCAACACGCATGCCTCCGGGGTGATCCCGCAGATCTCGCTGATCGTGGGACCCTGCGCGGGCGGTGCGGTGTATTCGCCTGCGATCACCGACTTCACCGTGATGGTCGATGAGACCTCGCACATGTTCATCACCGGACCCGACGTCATCAAGACCGTCACCGGTGAGGACGTCACCTTCGAGGAGCTCGGCGGCGCCCAGACGCACAATGCCACCTCCGGCAACGCGCACTACATGGCCTCCGACGAGGAAGACGCGATCTCCTACGTCCAGGAGCTGCTGTCGTACCTGCCCGCCAACAACCTCTCGGAGCCGCCCACCTTCGAGGCCGAGCAGATCGAGGGCTCGATCACCGAGTCGATCAGCGATGCCGACCGCGAGCTCGACACGTTGATCCCGGACTCGCCGAACCAGCCCTACGACATGCACGAGGTGCTCACCCACGTCCTCGACGACGGGGAGTTCCTCGAGGTCTCGAAGCTGTTCGCGCCGAACATCGTGGTCGGCTACGGCCGCATCGAGGGCCACAGCGTGGGTATCGTGGCCAACCAGCCCACCCAGCTGGCGGGCACCCTGGACATCGACGCCAGCGAGAAGGCCGCCCGGTTCGTGCGCACCTGCGATGCCTTCAACATCCCGGTGGTGACCTTCGTCGACGTCCCCGGGTTCCTGCCCGGCACCGATCAGGAGTGGAACGGCATCATCCGGCGCGGCGCCAAGCTGCTGTACGCCTATGCCGAGGCGACCGTGCCACTGGCCACGGTCATCACCCGCAAGGCCTACGGTGGGGCCTACGACGTGATGGGCTCCAAGCACCTCGGCGCCGACATCAACCTGGCCTGGCCCACCGCGCAGATCGCGGTCATGGGCGCCCAAGGGGCGGCCAACATCCTCTACCGGCGTCAACTGTCCGAAGCCGCCGAGAAGGGCGAGGACGTCGAGGCACTGCGTGCCCAGCTGCAGCAGGAGTACGAGGACACCCTGGCCAACCCCTACGTGGCCGCCGAGCGCGGCTACGTCGACTCGGTGATCCCCCCGTCGCACACCCGCGGCCACCTCGCCCGCAGCCTGCGCATGCTGCGGACCAAACGCGACAGCCTGCCCGCCAAGAAGCACGGCAACATCCCCCTGTGAGGGAATCGAGCCGGGCGGGTACCGAGGACGTGACCGGTCGGGAGTGCTGGTTCCTGCCGGAACCGACAGTCGGCACTCCCGCCCCAGGAGGTGCACATGAGTGACGAGAGCGCTCCCCACGACGAGCCGCAGCGGCCGGTGCTGCGCATCGTGCGTGGTGCTCCCGACGACGCCGAGATCGCCGCACTCACCGCGGCCCTGACCGGTGTCGCCGCAGCCAACGCCGCCGCGGCCACCACGCCGCGGCGGCGGCCCCTGTCGATGTGGGCCGACCGCTCCGCGGGACTGCGTCATCCCGGCGGCAGGCGTCCCCTTCGCCCCGGCCCCAACGCCTGGCGCGCCTCCGCACTACCGCAGTGAGGACGGTTTCGCGCGGAACCGCACACCGATAAAAATGCAGTTTCGCGCGAAACTGCATTTTTCCTGCCCGGGAGGGCCTACTCCGTTGCGCCGAGGAGGGAAAGCAGGGGCGCTGCCTTGGTCAGGCACTCCTGCCACTCCCGTTCCGGGGCGGAGTCCGCGGTGATCCCCCCGCCGACACCGAAGCGCAGCTCACCGCCTGCGTACTCCAGAGTCCGGATGGCCACGTTGAGTTCGGCACCGGCCACCGGTGAGGACATCCCGACAGTGCCGCAGTACACCTCGCGCGGCTCGGACTCCAACTCGGCGATGATCTCCAGCGCGCGCACTTTCGGGGCTCCGGTCACCGACGCCGGAGGGAACGCGGCAGCCAGCAGCGCCGAGGTCGGCACGCCCTCGGCGAGCTCGGCCCGTACCTCGGACACCAGGTGCCACACCCCCGGATGCGGTTGCACCTCCAGCAATCGAGGGGTCGTGACGCGTCCGACCTCGGCGACTCGGCCCAGATCGTTGCGCGCCATGTCGACGATCATCACGTTCTCGGCCACGTCTTTCGTGGATTCCCGCAGAACCTGCGCGTTGCCGTCGTCACCGGGACCGCGCCGAGGTGTCGTGCCCTTGATCGGGCTACTGCGGACAACGGTGCCGTGCCGCGACAGGAACAGCTCGGGAGACAGGGAGGCCACGGCGCCCCACCCACCTCCCACATAGGCGGCACGCGCGGGGCCGAACCGCGCACTGCCCGCCGCGAACAGCTCCAGGGGATCTCCCTCGAACGGCAGGGAAAACCGGCTGCAGATGTTGGCCTGGAAAATCTCGCCCGTCGCGATCTCGTCGAGGCACCCTCGCACGGCCTTGTGGTGCCGTCCGGGTTCCGGTCCCGTGACCGGGCCCGCCGACCATGACGACTCCCCTCCGTGCGTGGTGGCGGCAACCAGTTCACCGAGTTCGGTCAACAGCTCCTCGGGGGGTTCTCCGGCATGCAATGCCTCGAACCACCACTGCCCGTCCGCATCGCGACGCAGGACATGATCGGCCCATCCCCAGGCAGCCTGCGGCAACCCGCGCCCGGTGGGAAACCGACCGGGATCGGTCAGTCCGTAACCCAGGTAGCCGATCCATCCGCCACCGATGGCTCCCGGCGGGGCGGATACCGATACCGCCGGCTGGTCATCGAGCGTGGCGAACGCCTCCGCCGCATCGACCGGGGCAATCCTCACCGAGGGGGCCAACACAGCACTGCCGCCGAACCAGTCACCGGTCAACGCAGCAGGCGGCGCCAACCCGCGGCGACACGCGCGCGCGCCAAGCCGCCGCAACACCTGCTCCGCGCTCGCGGTGCCGCTGATCGGTCGGACGAAGAGTTGCACCGCTCCAGTATGACGGCCGACCACCACTGTTCCCGTCCGGCCACGAGCGGCGGCTCCGAAAAGGCCGCGGCACATCCGGGCAGGCGCGCCGGGCGCTACAGTCACGAGCGTGCGTTTCGTCCTTGCTTCCGCCTCACCCGCCCGCCTGTCCGTCCTGCGCTCCGCCGGAATCGACCCGCTCGTACGGGTATCCGGCGTCGACGAGGACGCCGTGGCAGCAGCACTGACCGACCCCACGCCTGCCGAACTCGTGACCGCTCTCGCCGAGAGCAAGGCCGAGGCCGTGATCCCCGCCATCGCGGACGAGGTGCCGGATGCGGTGATCGTCGGCTGCGACTCGATGCTGTCGACCCAGGAGGAGCACGGACCGGAGGTCGTGGGCAAACCCGCCACCGCCGAGGTGGCTGCGCAGCGCTGGAAACGGATGGCGGGCGGCACCGGCGAACTGCTCACCGGACACGCGGTCGTGCGGCTACGCGATGGGGCGATCGAAGCACGGGCACGCGATCACCTGTCGACCACCGTGCGGTTCGCCGAACCGACCGACGCCGAACTCGACACCTACATTGCCACCGGCGAGCCGCTGGCAGTGGCCGGTGGTTTCACCCTGGATGGCCTCGGCGGCTGGTTCGTCGAGGGCGTGGACGGCGACCCCTCCAGTGTGATCGGCATCAGCCTGCCGCTCACCCGCAAACTGCTCGGCCGGGTTCACGTGAGTGTCGTCTCACTGTGGGGCACGCAGGCCACATCCTGACGGGCACCAGCGCAGGAAACACGACCGTGTGAACTCTTTGACGTGTTCTCCGGCCACAACGGCGTACGGTCACACTTTATAGGACGGTGACCAACCACAATACGGCGACGAACGCTTAGACTCTTCAGCGATTTTCGGTGTCGTTGCTGTCGGTTTTCTTAGGAGGCATGGCGTGCCCGAGCAGGACTCGACCGGCCACGCGCGGTTGCGCAAGGTGTTGGTGGCGAATCGTGGTGAGATTGCGGTGCGGGTGGTGCGTGCGTGTGCGGATGCGGGCATGGCCAGTGTGGCGGTGTATGCCGAGCCGGATGCGGGGGCGCCGTTCGTGCGGTTGGCTGATGAGGCGTTTGCGTTGGGTGGGGCCACGGCGGCGGAGAGTTATCTGGATATCGGCAAGATTGTGGAGGTGGCTTGCCGGTCGGGGGCGGATGCGGTGCATCCGGGGTATGGGTTTTTGTCGGAGAATGCCGAGTTCGCCGAGGCGGTGTTGGCGGCGGGGTTGGTGTGGATCGGTCCGTCGCCGCAGGCGATTCGGGATCTGGGGGACAAGGTCACCGCGCGGCATATTGCCACTGCTGCGGGGGCGCCGTTGGTGCCGGGCACGCGGGAGCCGGTGGCCGGGTCGGCGGAGGTGGTGGCCTTTGCCGAGCAGTACGGGTTGCCGGTGGCGATCAAGGCGGCCTTTGGTGGGGGTGGCCGGGGGTTGAAGGTGGCTCGGAGTGTGGCCGAGATTCCGGAGTTGTTCGATTCGGCGGTGCGGGAGGCCGAGGGGGCCTTCGGCCGGGGTGAGTGTTTCGTGGAGCGGTATCTGGACCGGCCGCGGCATGTGGAGGCCCAGGTGTTGGCCGATGTGCATGGCCGGGTGGTGGTGGTCGGTACGCGGGATTGTTCGTTGCAGCGGCGGCATCAGAAGTTGGTCGAGGAGGCTCCGGCGCCGTTTTTGACCGAGCAGCAGCGTGGCACCATTCATGAGGCCGCGCGGGCGATTTGTGTCGAGGCCGGTTATCACGGGGCCGGTACGGTGGAGTTTTTGGTCGGCGCTGATGGCACGATCTCGTTTTTGGAGGTCAATACCCGGTTGCAGGTCGAGCATCCGGTCAGTGAGGAAACCACCGGGCTGGATCTGGTTCGTGAGCAGTTCGCCATCGCCGAGGGGCGCCCGCTGGCGGTGACGGCCGATCCGCCCGCCCGGGGGCATGCCATCGAGTTCCGCATCAACGGTGAGGACGCCGGGCGTAACTTCCTGCCCACGCCGGGGGCGGTGACCCGGTTGGACTGGCCGGCCGGGCCGGGGGTGCGCATCGATGCCGGGGTGGAGACCGGCAGCGTTATCGGCGGCCAGTTCGACTCGCTGCTGGCCAAGGTCATCGTCACCGGCGACAGCCGGGCCCAGGCGCTGCAGCGGTCGGCGCGGGTGCTGGCGGAGATGACCGTGGAGGGGCTGGCCACCGTGCTGCCGTTTCACCGTGCCATCGTGGCGGACCCGGCCTTTGCCGCCGAGCACGGCGCCGAGAGTTTCACCGTGCACACCCGCTGGATCGAAACCGAGTTCGCCAACACCATCGCCCCGCACCCCGGCGCGGCCGAGCCGGCCGAGACCGAGCCCCGCAGGCAGGTCACCGTCGAAGTCGACGGGCGGCGCCTGCAGGTGTCCCTGCCCGCCGACCTGGCCGCCCCGGCCGGTGGTGGCTCCGCGGCCCCGGCCAAACCCCGCAGGCGCAGCAGCGGCGGCGCGGCAGCGGCCTCCGGCGACGCGGTCACCGCCCCCATGCAGGGCACCGTCATCACCCTGACCGTCGACGACGGCGACCACGTCGACACCGGCGACCAAATCCTGGTACTGGAAGCCATGAAAATGGAAAACCCCGTCACCGCCCACAAAACCGGCACCATCACCGGCCTGAAAACCCAACCCGGCGACTCCGTCAGCCAAGGCACCACCCTCTGCGACATCAAAGACTAGACTGAACGTGTTCATGGCTTGGGGACTCCCTCCCGGACCCCTTGCCCAACACGGAAAACCGTGTTGAAGGCCGCACCAGGCAGCCACGGATGTGCAGCGTGAGCGAAAACCAGCGGGACCAGCACCTGCGGATCGGTGATCCCGAACGCAACCAGGCAATCAACCTGCTCGGGGAGCATCTCTCCGCCGGACGTCTGGATGTCCAGGAGTTCGACGAGCGTTGCGCGCGGGTGGCTTCCGCTCGGTTTCGTTCCGACCTGTCGGCACTGTTCGACGATCTACCTGCGCCACGTCCGGCCGCTCCCGCACAACAGGAGAAATCCGCCCGGGGAGTCGGGGGCGCCGTACTCGGCCTGTCGGTGCTCCTCGCACTCGTGGCCCTGGCCTTGCTGACCAGGCAACTATTGCTGCTCGTGCTCGTCCTCGGTGGTGTCGCGTTCTGGCTACTACGCCGCCGAGGATGAGCCGCCCTGCTCACTTGCTCGCCCCGCGCGCTTCCACTGCACGGGGTGGTCACTTCGCTACGGTGGCACCATGCACAGCTCGCTGCTCGTCGGCCGACAACGGCGATTCGGGACTCTCGTGGCCGGTACTCTCCTGGTGAGCGGATGCGGATTCGTACAGACCGAGAATGCCACCGGCATCGTCGGGGCCACCGAACCAGCACTGTCCGAAACGGTGTCGGCTTCCCCGCCGAGCACAGCACCACTCCCGCCACGCCCGGCCGACTTGCCGTTGAACGGGATCGACCCGTGCGAGCTGCTCACCGCGCAGCAGCGCGCCCGGCTCGGTTTCGACCGCGAACCGCTCACCGCTGCCGCGCCGGGCTTCGGTAATGTCGCCACCTGCAATTTCCGTAACAGCACGGCGCAGGTCGGCGCGCGGCTGTCCCTGGTGACCGGCGAAAGCATGGACGTGTGGACCAGCGATGCCGCACGAGTACGGGCCACACCCGTCGAGATCGCGGGATTCCCGGCGCTGGTGGTTCGCACCCCCGAATTGAATCTGGCCTGCAACGTGGCGGTGGATGTCGCCGAGGGCCAGCATGTGGATGTGCTGTACCGAAACGACGGCGCGAATCCTCCGCCGCCGCTCCATCGGTTGTGCGCGGGTGCCAAGCGGGTCGCGGAAGCTGCCGTGACCCGCTTGAAAGAGCCGAGCCCCTCGAAGACCAGCTCCTCTCCCAGCCCCTCACCCACCGTCAAGCTGAACGACTGAACCCGCTCGCGAATCGACCGCCCTCGCGGGCATCGGGTATCAACTGACGGGTTCGGTGAGGTCTTCGCGCACGTCCGGAGCCGCGGAGCGCTTCGCGTCGGCCGCCTGATCGTCGGGCTGAATCTGCGAGTCCCGCTCGGCTTCGACACGCGCAGTGTAGACCTCGATTTCCCGCGCGATCCGCTGCTCGTCCCAGCCCAGCAGATCGGCCATCAACCGGGCCACCTCCTCGGCACATCCGACACCACGGTGGGGGTACTCGATCGAGATGCGAGTGCGCCGCGTGAGCACGTCCTCCAGGTGGAGCGCACCTTCACGGCTGACCGCGTAGACCACCTCGATCCGGAGGTAGTTCGGTGCCTCGTGCAGTGGCTGAAGCAGCTCGGTCCGGTCATCGGCGAGACGGAGAACGTCGTGGATCAGCGATCCGTAGCGATCCAGCAGATGCCGGATCCGGTACGGGTGCAGGCCGTGCCGGGAGGCGAGCTGATCGGCCTGATTGACCAGCGCATGGTAACCGTCGGCGCCGAGGAGTGGCACCTTGTCGGTGATCGACGAAGCGATCCGACCGGAGACGTCACTGCCGATCGCATCGACCGCATCGGCGGCCATGACGCGGTAGGTCGTGTACTTGCCACCGGCGATGGCAACCAGTCCCGGAGCGACATGGGCCACCGCGTGTTCCCGTGAGAGTTTCGAGCTCTCGTCGCTTTCCCCCGCCAGCAGAGGGCGCAGACCTGCGTAGACACCTTCGATGTCGTCCTGGGTCAGCGGAGTCGCCAGGACCGAGTTGACGTGCTCGAGGATGTAGTCGATATCGGCCTTGGTCGCGGCGGGGTGCGCGAGGTCGAGGTGCCAGTCGGTGTCGGTGGTCCCGATGATCCAGTGGTTGCCCCACGGAGTCACGAAGAGTACGGACTTCTCGGTGCGCAGGATCAGCCCCGAGTCGGAGACGATGCGGTCGCGAGGCACGACGATGTGCACGCCCTTGCTGGCCCGCACCCGGAAACGTCCGCGACTCCCGGACAGTCGCTGCAGTTCGTCGGTCCACACGCCGGTCGCATTGATGACGGCCTGGGCGCGCACTTCGGTCTCTTCGCCGTTTTCCACATCGCGCAACCGAACGCCCGCGACCCGGTCGGCCTCCCGCAGAAACCCGATCACCTGTGTCGACGTACGCACGACGGCGCCGTAGCGCACTGCCGTGCGAGCCACGGTCATCGTGTGCCGTGCGTCGTCGGCCTGGGCGTCGTAGTAGCGGACGCCACCGATCAGGGCGCTGCGTTTGAGCGCGGGCACCATACGCTGCACGCCCGCGCGCGTCAGGTGCTTCTGTCCCGGAACCGACCGGGAGCCGCCCATGGTGTCGTAGAGCATCAGCCCGGCCGCCGTGTACGGGCGCTCCCACACGCGATGTGTCAGCGGGTAGAGGAAGCTGACCGGTTTCACCAGGTGCGGGGCCAAGCGGGTCAGCATCAGCTCACGCTCGTGCAAGGCCTCCCGGACCAGGGAGAACTCCAGCTGTTCGAGATAACGCAGGCCACCGTGGAACAGCTTGCTGGAGCGGCTGGAGGTGCCCGCGGCCAGGTCTCTGGCCTCCACGAGTGCGACCCGCAAGCCACGAGTGGCCGCGTCCAGTGCGGCTCCCGCACCGGTCACACCGCCGCCGATCACGACGACGTCGAATTCCTCGGAACCCAGCCGCCGCCAGTTCACGTCACGATCGGTGGGTCCGAGCCTGCCTTCCATCCGGGCGGTTTCGGATTCGTCCTTGGACACTGGTGTCCTCCTCGCTCGTATCGCCCACCGCCGACACGGGCTCGAGCCCGCGTTCCCCTGGTGGTCATCATGCCCGATGCACGCGCTGTGCGCGTTTCTCGACACTTCTCGTGATGCCCGGCGGCACCTTTCGTGTAAGAGGCCCCGGCACGGGACTCAACTCGCCTGCCGGACAGTGGCACCTCGTTCACGCAGCATCTCGATCTCGGACGGTGCGGTCTTGCTGTCCACGAGGACGATGTCGAAGTCCTCTGCGGGGGCCACCGCATGCAGCGCGCGCCTGCGAAACTTGGTGTGGTCGACGTAGAGCACCCGGCTACTGGCAGAGGCCAGCATGGCCTTTTTGAGCTGCACCATCTCCTGCTGCGGATAGAAGCACACGCCCTCGGTCACGGCGGAGACCGACATGATCGCCAGATCGACTCGCATCCCGCGGAGCGCGTCGAGTGCCATGCCGCCGACGAAAGCGTCCGCCCACGGGAGGTAGTCACCTCCGACAGAGATCAGGTGGATCCCCTGCTGTCCGGCCAGTTCGCCGAACACACCCCGATGGTTGGTCACCACCGTCAGCGGCGCCCGCTCCGGCAGGAGGCGAGCCAGATGCACCCCTGTCGTCGAATCGTCGAGCATCACCGCCTGGCCCGGCTCGACCAGCTCGGCAGCCGCGCGGGCGAGTTGCTGCTTCTCGGCCTCGTTCTGCTGCAGGCGGTATTCGGACGCCGCCTCGTACAGCAGAGAGGAAGCGGCCGAGACGTATCCGCGGTTGCGGTGCACCAGTCCCTGCGACTCCAGGTCGGCGAGGTCGCGATAGACGGTCATGGCACTCGTACCGACAGTGGAGACCAGGTCGTCGATGCGCAGGCTGCCCTCGGCCATGACCAACTCGGTGATCCTGCGTCGGCGATCCTGCTGCCGTGCAGACGGGCGTTTGCCCGGCGTCGTCGCCATCGTCTTTCCGTAACCTCCCGCACCGCCATCTTCCACCGGCAGCTCCCCATCCTCCATCGTCGCCGACCCGGTACGGGCTCGCACCGGCGGCAGCGAAGTCACGAGCTGCGGCCGTATCCGCACTCGTTCGTTCGCACCGTCTTTACCGATAAAAACATCAAACAGAAGGTATTGCAATGTTGCTTTTCACATGTCTACTGTGACTCAGTCGCCGACGAGTTCGAACACGGACACACCGACACGGCGATGCATACGGATGGACACCGGACAGGCCCTGCAGTCAGGTACGAACGAACGGCGGCACCCGTGGACAAGGAACACCTCGGACAGGAGCACCCCGACCGGGGATGCCGCACGCAGTACCGCTCCGGCTCACTCCCACTGGTGGGGAGTCGGTTCTTCGGACACGGGCCCCGACGACACATGAGGAGAGCCTGAGATGAGCGCCGGTGAGATCTTCCTCTGGGAACTCATGGGCACCGCCACGCTGACCCTGCTCGGCTGTGGCGTGGTGGCCAATGTGACCCTGCGCAACACACTCGGACACAACGGCGGCTGGCTCCTGGTCACCTTCGGCTGGGGTTTTGCCGTGTTCGCCGGTGCCAGTATCGCGGCCCCCTCCGGCGCCCACATCAATCCCGCGGTCACACTCGGTCTTGCCGTGAACGGGCAGACCCCGTGGGGCCAGGTGCCGATCTACCTGCTGGGACAGCTCATCGGGGCCACGCTCGGGGCCGTGCTGTGCTGGGCCGCCTACAAGCTGCAGTTCGACACCCACGACGACCCCGTCAATACGCGGGGCATCTTCTCCACCGGGCCGACCGTGCGCCATGCCCCGTGGAATCTCGTCACCGAGATCATCGGCACCTTCATTCTGGTGTTCTGGATCGTGCTCAACCCGGGAGCCGAAGTCAGTGCGAGCGGGGTTCCGGAGTTCGGCAATGCGGCGCTCGGCTACGCCGCGGTCGCGTTCATCGTCGTCGTGATCGGCACCTCGCTCGGGGGGCCCACCGGCTACGCGATCAACCCGGCTCGCGACCTCGGACCGCGCATCGCCTACGCGATACTGCCGATCAAGGGGAAGGGCTCCGCCGATTGGGCCTATTCCTGGGTCCCGATCCTCGGTCCGATTCTCGGCGGTGCACTCGCGGGCGCGCTCGCGCTTGCGCTGCCCGCAACCTGAGAAGAGAGCATCCTCGACTCAGTACACCTGGAACGTGCCCACTTGCGACAGCGAACCACACAGGACGAACCCACGGCAGGAAGGTAGTGACATGGCCTCCTACATCGCCGCCATCGATCAGGGCACCACCTCGACCCGCTGCATGATCTTCGATCATTCCGGTCGGGTCGTGTCCGTCGACCAGCTCGAACACCAGCAGATCATGCCCAGAGCCGGGTGGGTCGAGCACGATCCGGAGGAAGTGTGGACCAACACCCGCCAGGTCTGTGCCGGCGCCTTGGCCAAAGCGGACCTGGTTCTCTCGGAGATCGCGGCAGTCGGGATCACCAACCAGCGTGAAACCACCGTGGTGTGGGAGAAGGCCACCGGCAGGCCGGTCTACAACGCGATCGTGTGGCAGGACATCCGGACCGACGCGATCGTCGAGGAACTCGCCGCACTCGGCGGCGGCAAGGACCGCTATCACGAAAAGACCGGGCTGACGCTGTCGCCCTACTTCTCCGGCACCAAGATTCGCTGGATTCTCGACAATGTGGACGGGGTTCGAGAGCGCGCCGAAAACGGTGAACTGCTCTTCGGCAACATGGACACGTGGGTGCTCTGGAACTCCACCGGCGGGACCGAGGGTGGTCTGCATGTCACCGACCCCACCAACGCCTCCCGCACCCTGCTGATGAACCTGCGGACGTTGGAGTGGGACCCCGACATCTGCGCCGAGATCGGTATTCCGATGTCGATGCTGCCGGAGATCCGCTCGTCCTCGGAGGTCTACGGTTACTTCCGCGAGCGGGGCGTGTTCGGTGGGCTGCCGATCGCGGGCATTCTCGGCGATCAGCAGGCGGCGACCTTCGGGCAGGCATGCCTGGCACCCGGTGAGGCCAAGAACACCTACGGCACCGGCAATTTCCTGCTGCTCAATACCGGAACGGAGCCGGTCATCAGCGAGAACGGCCTGCTCACCACGGTCGGCTACAAGATCGGCAGACGCGAGACCGTCTACTGCCTGGAGGGCTCCATCGCGGTCACCGGGTCCCTGGTGCAGTGGCTGCGCGACAATCTCGGAATCATCGACACCGCACCGGAGATCGAACAGCTCGCGGCCTCGGTGGAGGACAACGGCGACGCGTACTTCGTGCCCGCTTTCTCGGGGCTGTTCGCACCGCACTGGCGCTCCGACGCGCGCGGCGCCATCGTCGGCCTCACCCGGTTCGTCGACCGTGGTCACCTCGCCCGCGCGGTGCTGGAAGCGACGGGATTCCAGACTCGTGAAGTGATCGAGGCGATGAACGCCGACTCCGGCGTCGAACTGAAATCACTGAAAGTCGACGGCGGCATGGTCGTCAACGACCTGCTCATGCAGTTTCAGGCCGATATCCTGGGAGTTCCGGTGGTCCGTCCGATGGTCAACGAAACCACCGCACTGGGTGCGGCCTACGCGGCCGGGTTGGCCGTCGGATTCTGGTCGAGTGAGGACGACATCCGCGCGAACTGGGCCAAGGACAAGCAGTGGAACCCCCTCATGCCCGCCGAACGCCGCGAGCAGCAGTTCCACAACTGGCAAAAAGCCGTCACCAAAACGTTCGACTGGATCGAATAGAGCGGGTCGAACAAGGACGTGCGCCATGCGCGCGCCGTGCGTGCCGGACGAGCTCCGGACTATTCCGGAACTCGTCCCGTCTCGGGTTCGGAGCGCTCCGTGAGTACTTGGCCGATGAAAAGATCATAGACCACGGCACCGATCACACCGCCGACGAGCGGACCCACGATGGGGATCCAGAAGTAGAAGCCGAACCATTCGTGGCTGCCGGGAAAGGCCAGGTCTCCCCATCCTGTGAGATAGGTCCACACTCTGGGGCCGAAGTCCCTGGCGGGGTTGATCGCGTATCCCGCGTTGGGGCCGAACGTCAGACCGATCACGGTGACGACCATGCCGATCAGGAAGGGTCCGATGTTGGAGGCGGGCGCCATGTTGCGTTTGTCGATCAAAGCACAGATGAGTCCGACCAGAACCGCGGTACCGACGATCTGATCCAGCAGTGGTCCCCACCACGATCCGCCGAAATAGTCGGCGGGATAGGTGGCGAAGATGGAGAACGTGCTCAGTGACTCCGACCGCGGAAGGCCCGCCGAGGCGTTGAACGCCTCGATAGCCGGCACGTAGACGGCGTATACCAGGGCCGCCGCGAGGAAGGCTCCGATGAACTGAGCCAGCCAGTAGGGCACCACCTTGTACCACGGGAAGCTCCGGCGCACCGCGAATGCCAACGTCACCGCCGGATTGATATGGGCACCGCTGATCCCGCCCGCGACGTACACGCCGAACACGACACCGAAGCCCCATCCCCATATGATGATCAGCCAGTTCGCCGCCCCGAACTCCGCCGCCTGCCGCCCGGACTCCGGCAGGGCGGCGACCGCGACGGCGACCGAACCACAGCCGAGCAGGACCAGAGTGAACGTCCCCAGCACTTCCGCCAGTGCCTCGCCCCCGAGCCCGCGTCGGAAACGCCAATGAGACCGGGAGGGAGCCGCGACTTCAGCCATCAGCCCTCCTTAGGACCTCGCCTGGCCGTAACCGGCATTGCAAGCGTAGCCGAGACGACGGAGGTATGCCGGGCAAACTTCAACCCTCTCCCCGGGCACGGGGCACGCAGTTTCGCCGGAAACCGGCACAGCCCTGCTCGCCGGGTCACCGATACTCGGTCACGACCTCACCACGTGATCGCCAGGTGGCTTCCGAACCGGGTTCGGTGCTGGGCCGAAGGAATCCGGTTTCCCCCGCAGGGACCGCGGAGCCGGCCGTACCCGGTCGGGGACCTCGACGATCGTCCGTTCCGATTCCCCCGGGTCGAAGGCGACATCGTCCGGACCAACGGCAGGGCACCCGCCATACGCGAACTGCCCGGCGAGACCCAGCACCTCCAACGGGCGATCCACCGCTCGTACGCCCGTCAGCAGCGACAACTGCTTACCGGTGGCCCCGGCGTGGCGCTGTGCCCGGGACAGCACCATGATGGCGTCGACCCCGAGGAACGTGACGGCCGTCAGGTCCAGCACGATGACACGGGCGGTCGAGCCCAGCCGGGACCGAAGCACTTCCGAAAAGTGAGAAAAACTCACCGAATCGAGCATCCCGGAGGCTTTGAGCACGATCAGACCCGGTTGCGGACGTTCCACGCACAGTGTCAGCCGAGCATCATGGTTCCTCACCCGCCCGGAGCAACGGGACTCCCGCACGGAGCCGTGGTGCTCATGCGATATTGCAGTCATGTAATCCACCTTTGTGAACCACAGTGTGCATCACAGGGCGCCGAGGGCACCCGAGCTGATCCAGCATTGCGCCTACGATGCGCCACGTGAAATTACTTTTCACCTCAGGAGGCTGCCTCTTGAACCCGGTGTCCGATCTCACTCTAAGGCATGAGAGGGAATCACGCCAGCGGATCAATTCACATCACGGCACGATAAATCTTGATGTCGCAAAAACTCCGGGAGGACATCGAAGCCCTCCCGGAAAAACGATCGATCTCCGCCAATTATCCGGTTCTCGGGATGGAACCAATCCGCCGTAACTTGATATTGCTTTCTTGAACGACTCTTTCGGGGCGAGCACGGCCCACGACGCGGTACCCGGCTTTCAGCCGCTCCGAGCTCCCGGGCGCTGTTCCGCGGGCAGCCTGCATGCCGGCGTCGCGAACGCCAGATGATGCCGATTCGCCGAGACCCAGCGATACACCCGGTCCGCCACGGTACGGACCACAGGCGCGGCAAGAGCCCTGCCTACCAGCTTCCACGGTCCACGGCAGTGCTTCAGCAGTTCCGCCAGGGCCATCCCGCCGCCGGACACATGTCGTTCCTGATCGACCCAGAGCACCTCGTGCCGCGCACGCTCCTCGGTCGTGCCCAGCGCAGCCAGGTCCTCCTCCTGCCACGGCACCAGCCTGACACGCACGGGTAAGCGCTCGACGACTCGTGCGCTACCGGTACAGAAGCCGCAGTCACCGTCATACACCAGCACGGGCAGTTCGGCCTGCTTCGGCCGTTCGGGCATGAGAATCACCTCGCCCTCAGTATCCCCGAGAAACCTCTGTCCGCATGTCAGTCGAGGTCGTCGTGCCGCATGAGCTGCCGACCGGCCTCGGTCAGCGAGCCCGAGAGCGCCGGATACACCGAGAAGGTGTTCGCCAGGTCCTCCACGGTGACCTGGTTCTGCACCGACAACGCCAGCGGCAGAATCAACTCGCTGGCGTTCGGCGCGACCACCACGCCACCGACGACGACACCGGTGGCCGGACGGCAGAACACCTTGAGGAACCCCCTGCGCACCCCCTCCATCTTCGCGCGGGGGTTTCCGGACAGCGGCAGCATCACGGTTCGGGCGGGTACCTCCCCCGACTCGATCGATTGCTGGCTGATACCGACCGTGGCGATCTCCGGGTGTGTGAAGACGTTCGCCGCCACTGTCTTCATCTTGATCGGAGTGACACCTTCCCCAAGGGCGTGCCACATCGCGATACGCCCCTGCATCGCGGCCACCGAGGCCAGCGGCAACACACCGGTGCAGTCTCCGGCCGCATACACACCGGGAACACTCGTGCGAGAAACCCGGTCCACCGGGATGTAGCCGCCACGTCCCGGCTCGATACCGATACGTTCCAGACCGATGTCGGAGGTGTTCGGCACCGAACCGACGGTCATCAGGGCGTGGCTGGCCTCGATCTGCCTGCCATCGGCCACGTGAATCAGCACCCCGGAATCGGTACGTTCCACTCGTTCGGCCCTGGCGTGTTTGACCACCTCGGTCTCGCGTTCGGCGAAGACCTCCTCCAGCACGGCCGCAGCGTCGGCGTCCTCGTGCGGAAGCACCCGGTCCCGACTCGAGACCAGGGTCACCTTCACGCCCATCTGGGTGTAGGCCGAGGCGAACTCGACCCCTGTCACACCGGAACCGATCACGGCGAGGTGCTCGGGCAGTTCCGGCAGGTCGTAGAGCTGCCGCCAGGTCAGGATGCGCTCGCCGTCGGGTTCGGCGCCAGGCAGGATGCGTGGTGTCGCACCGGTCGAAATCAACACCTCATCGGCGATCAGGTCCTCGTGACCACCCTCGGCAAGCTCCGCCCGTACGCAGTGCTGAGCCAGCCCCTGCGTGGTGTCGACGAAACGGGCCCATCCTCCGAGAATCCGCACGCCCTCACGGCGCACCCGGGAACGGATGTCGGCCGACTGTGCCAGTGCCAGTCCCTTGACCCGGCCGTGCACGACGGAACTGTCGACCCTCACCTCACCGTCGTCGGCGTCGATGCCGAGTTCCTGCGCATTCCGGAAGGAAGCACGTCCTCCGGCGGAGGCGATGAACGTCTTCGAGGGCACGCAGTCATAGAGCACGCAGGCTCCGCCCAGCCCCTCGGACTCGACGAGCGTGACATCCGCTCCGTTCTGCGCAGCGACGAGGGCCGCTTCGTACCCTGCAGGCCCACCTCCCATGATGACGATGCGGGTCACTTCGCTGTCCTCCTCGAGTTAAGCCTTGTGGGCGACGGCTCAACCGTACGCGGCAGCAAAATTCCTGTGTTCGTATGGTGCCGCCGGATCGAGTGATCTTCACTGCACACCCGGCCCGGCCCGTCCGACAGAGCGCGTCATCGTCGTTACCCTGAAAGCGTGCCGCTTTATGCCGCCTACGGATCCAATATGGATCCTGCCCAGATGATGGAGCGAGCCCCGCACTCCCCGATCGCGGGGACGGGCTGGTTGATGGACTGGCGGCTGACTTTCGGCGGTGAGGACTACGGCTGGGAAGGCGCGCTCGCCACGATCGTCGAGCATGCCGGCTCCGAAGTGTTCACCGTGCTCTACGACGTCAGCCCGGAGGACGAGCGCCAACTCGATCGGTGGGAGGGCTCCGAACTCGGGATGCACAAGAAGCTGCGCCTGCGGGTGCAGACCCTTGACGGGCCGGTGCTGGCCTGGATGTACGTCCTCGATGCGTATGAGGGTGGGCTACCGTCGGCGCGGTATCTCGGCGTGGTCGCCGACGCGGCCGAATCGGCCGGAGCACCGGCCGACTATGTCGCGAAGCTACGCACCCGCCCCTGCAGCAAGAACGGACCATAGGCGAGCACGGCCCGAAGCTTGCTCGAAGGGTTGCTGAACCGGCGTTCGCGTGGCGCCTTGCGGCGTTGGCGCTCGATCGGGCAGCGATCCGGATCGAGAGTTCCGGGAATCCCGCACGAGTTCGAGCACGGCATCGGCCCGCCTCGTTCCCCTGCGGTCCACTCGGCGGCTCACCCGCTCCGTGAGCAACTCCCGCAAGCGCTCGGCACCGTCGGCATCGAGTTCGGCGAGCGCCTGCTTCAGGCAGGCCAGCGCCATCGTCCGGGGCCCGGTACACAGGAGTTCGGCCAGCGCTATGTCGAGCGCGTACACCCGGAGACCATCGAGCTCGACCACGTCGGACTCCCGGATCCTCCCCTGATGCATCACAAGACCGGGCCGCGAACGCAGCTGACGATCGTAGGGCATCGTGACGTGGATCGACGATCCCGCCGCGGCCGAACATCCGTGCATGGCCACAGCCGTCGGTCCGGACAGCACCGAACAGGGACCTGCGCGCAGCAGCGCCGCCGCCGCGCGCGTCAGAGGGTCGTGCACCCGTCGACCGGGAACCACCACCCCCGCCCACAGCTCCACCCACGCACCGTCGGCCAGCGCCTCCCGCAACCCGTCGGAACCGAACAGACGTACGGCCTTCGCCCGGGACAGCGCGGAATGGGGCGGTCCGGAACGGAACGGTGCTTCCTCTGGTCGACGGCCGGAATCCGGGGACACAATCGAAGTGGTCATACCCTCAAGAGGCCGCAGCACCCCACTCTGATTCGCCCCGAACGAGTGAAACCATCTTCATTGCTGTTCACCAGGGCACCGATTCGGCGATTCCGGGCTGATCGGAGTCATTCGGAGTCATTCAGGGCGGACAGAGCCGCGTGGACCATCGTCCGGATACCGACCAGCAGGGCCCGCTCATCCAGGTCGAAGCTCGGCTGGTGCAGATCGGCGAATCCGTCGTCCTCCTTCGAGGACACGCCGAGCCTGCCGAACGAGCCCGGAACATGCTCCAGATACCAGCCGAAATCCTCGCCCCCGGAGGACTGCGGTGTTTCGGCCAGGGCATGCTCACCGAGCGCCGCCGACACTCCCGCACGAAGCAGGTGGGTGCTGACGGTGTCATTGACCACCGGCGGCACGCCGCGGCGATGCTGCAGGTCGTAGCCGACTCCGAGGGGCGCCAGCAATCCCTGCACGAGTTCGTGCACGAGGGGGCCGAGCTCGGCCCAGGTGTCACGATTACCGGTCCGCAGTGTTCCACGCACGAGCCCGTCCTGCGGAATGGCGTTCGGTGCCTCGCCCGCATGTACGGCACCCCAGGCGAGAACCGTTCCGGTGCGTGAATCGACCCGCCGGGACAGCAGCTCGGGCAGGCCGGTGATCACCGTTCCCAGGGCATGCACGAGGTCACCGGTCAGATGCGGCCGGGAGGTGTGCCCCCCGGGTGAGTTCAGAGACAGCTCGAGCAGATCGCTGGCCGAGGTCAGCGGGCCGATCTTGGTCCCGACCCGCCCCACGGGCAGGCGGGGATCACAGTGCAGGCCGAAGATCCGCTCCACGCCGTCGAGTCCACCCGCAGCCAGCACGTCCAGTGCACCACCCGGCATGACTTCCTCGGCGTGCTGGAAGATCAGGCGGACCCGGCCGGACAGGTGGGGTGCGCTCGCCAACGCCAGTGCGGTGCCCAGCAGGATCGTCGTGTGCGCATCGTGGCCGCAGGCATGCGCGGTCCCCTCCACCGTGGAGGCGAATTCGAGTCCCGTGTCCTCGGTGAGCGGCAACGCGTCGATGTCCGCTCGCAATGCGACCGTGCGCTGTGGCTGGTGAGTGCGGGGACCGATCTCGCAGACCAATCCCGTTCCTCCCGGCAAGGTGCGCGGCCGGAGTCCTGCCCGAGTGAGCTGCTCGGCCAGAAAGGCCGTTGTCTCGTGCTCGGCGCGGGACAGTTCCGGATGGGCATGGATGTGCCTGCGCCAGGCCAGCACGTGATGCGCATGGGCGGCAATCCACGCATCCAGCCAGGACGGGCCGCGCCCGGCACCGAGATCCTCCGGCCCGGACTCCGCAGCGGAAGCCGCAGCGGGTGACTCGGCCCCGGCGGCCCCACCGGGTATGTCCGGGTCAGCGGTGGAGTCCGAACCGGAATCCGTGTCCGGGGAGGCCGAACCATCGAGCATCGCGATGCCCGCCGGCTTCTCCGGCACCTGTTCGGTAGTTGTTCCGGCGACAGGTGAATCCCCGTCAGCGGAGTCCCGCTGAACTGATTTTCGCTCAGCGGAAGTCCCGTCGGCAGCAGGATATCCGCTGCGGGGGTCCGAACCACGAGAGTCCAACACGGTCACGTCACGCCTCCCGACGCGCAATACGCCTTCGATGATCGCCGCACACCGGACTCGGATCTGCGCCGGAGAGCGGCCAGCAGACGGGCACGCTGCTCCCCGTCCATGGCTGCGGCAACCGCCGTCTCGGCGATGGCCAGCGCGCCGTCGAGCACCGCGCGGTCGGCCGAGGCGGATGCACAGGCCGCCGCGAACTCCGCTTGATGGTTCACCGCGGTACCGCACTCCACGGCGATCGTCGGATGCACGGCGGGCACCTCGTGGGACACATTGCCCATATCGGTGCTGCCGATGACCCATTCGCGTGCCACCGCCCGGCCGAGCGGCTTCCGTCCGAGCCCGGTGATCGCCGTGCGGTATGCCTCCGACAACCACTCGTCACAGGCCAACTCGGCATACACCGGCGACACCTGCACGACCTCGTGGCCACACCCGGTCGCCGTCGCACCGGCTTCGAAGCAGGCCCGGATGCGGTTCTCCAAGCGCTGCAGGGAATCGCAGTCGGCGGCACGCAGGTTGTACACCGCCGTGGTGGATGCGGGCACGATGTTCGGTGCCGTACCACCCGCTGTCACGATACCGTGCACCATCTGGTGCTGCTCGAGGTGCTGCCTGAGCAGGCCGATCCCGACCTGTGCGACCGTCAGGGCATCTGCGGCGTTCACCCCGAGTTCGGGCGCGGCAGCGGCATGTGCGGCCCGCCCGGTGTAGCGCACCTCGAGGTCGGTGATCGCCAGCGAACGCGGTGTACACACGTCCTCGGTGCCGGGGTGCACCAGCAGCGCCACGGCGACATCGTCGAAGACACCGTGTTCGAGCATCAGGACCTTGCCGCCACCGGTTTCCTCCGCAGGGGTACCGATCACCCGGACGGTCAGGCCGAGTTCGCCGGCGACGTCGGCCAGTGCCAGACCGGCTCCCACGGCGGCGGCCGCGATGATGTTGTGGCCACAGGCGTGCCCGATCTCCGGCAACGCGTCGTACTCCGCACAGAGTCCCACCACGAACTCCCCCGAGCCGTAGTCGGCCGTGAACGCGGTGTCGAGCCCCGCCACCCCGGTACGCACGTGGAATCCCTGCGCGGCCAGTAGCTCGGTGAGCTTGCCCGCACTCCGGTGCTCGACGAAGCTGAGTTCCGGCTCCGCGTGAATACTGCGAGACAGCCCGATCAGCGCACTGCCGTGGCGCTGCACCGCCATGCGACAGGTGTCGTGGACATCCGCGCCGGTGGGGCACTCGGAACGATGTTGATGGGGACCGGTACTCATTTGCACCCATCCTGCAACACCGAGCGGCAACGGGCCCTCTCGGCCGAGGTCGAAGTATTTCACCGGTCATTGTGCCGCGCTGAACGGCAAGAACGATTCAGCCGAGCTATAGCTGGGTAACACCCCCGGTGAGGCGAGCACACCATGCTCGTCTCACCGGGGGTCAGGGTGTGGGCCGGCACCGGTCGGGGGGCTTCCCGGTGCCGGCCCACGTCTGTATCGACCCACGTTCGGGGCCGGAGACCGGAGCGGCAGCTCCACACACCGATATGCCCGGAGCAGCAGCTCCACACACGTCGATATGCCCGGAGCCAAGCTCCACACACGTCGGAATGCACAGTGTGCCGAGTAGACGGCACTGCGCACCGATCATGCTGATTGCGAAAATCCCACAGGTTCGGCTTCAGGTCCAGTCCACAGCGGAGAGAACTCGCAACCGATCTCACTGAAACCGACTCGGAGGTCTGTTTTTCCGAGGCGCTCAGCCACGTTTCCGCCAATTGAGACCGAAGTACGTCTTACCACGCAGCTTCCGCATCAGGAGGACAAAGGCGATCAGAGCCGCTCCTGCCAGGCCGATCGCGTAGCGCCGATCCTGTCCGAGGAGGTCCGGGCCGGAATCCTCCGGGCCGGGCTGCGGCAGCTCGGCAGCCGGTTGCTCATCGGTGGGAGGTGCGGCCTGCGCGTGCACCACCGCGGCGGGCGGGGCGGCCGATCCTGCCACGGTCACCGGGGTGAGCATGAGGAACGAGCCGATCGTGAGAACAGCAAGCACGCGGACCGCCTGCCGCATGATGGCGTCACCACCCTCTCCGTACAGGCTTTCCGTACAGGTCCGCCCAATATACCCATCCGATCATATTCCGTACTGCCCGTAACGGGCTTCGGCGAAATCCCCCCGGATCGGAGTACTCGACGGACGGAGACGCTCCGACGCTCGTGTGGCCGGTGCCGATCGGTTCACCGCCGGGTTCCCGTGCGTGTCCACACCACCTGGCGGGTGGTCGGCGAAAGCCACCAACGACGATCTTCCGCGACAAAAAGCGGTGTTCCCGGCCGAGAGACCGGGAACACCGCTCTGCCACACGGAGAGGAGGAATGTGCGGCACTCTTTCCGGTGACGTTCGTGGTCACATCATCGAGTGATCACGAGCGTGCCGGTGTCATGCTCCACTCGACGTGGAGGTGCCCTTCTCGCCCGACGATCCGGTGGAGTCCTGCTCCGCATCGGACTCGGAATCCTCGGAACGCGCTCCGGCCGCCGCGGGCACCCGGACATAGCTCTGCCGCAGTCCGGACATCGGTCCGGGCTCCTCAGCACCCGGCGTCAAGCGCTCGCCTGCCAGTGCCTTGCCGATACCGACACACATCAGCAGCAGCACGATGCAGAACGGCAGTCCCGTGACGATCGAGGCGGCTTGCAGCGCACTGAGCGCGTCCGCACCGGTCACGGCACCGGCTGCCAGCAGCACCGCGGCGACGACGCCCTCGGTGACCGCCCAGAACAGCCGCTGCTGCCACTTCGGATTCGGGTCCCCACCGTTGGTGAGGATGTCGACCACCAGCGATCCCGAGTCCGAGGAGGTGGCGAAGAACAGCACCACCACCACGATGGCCAGTACGGAGGCGAGCATCGCGAAGATGTCACCTACCGGCAGTTGCTCGATCAGCGTGAACATCGCGGTGTTCGTCCCCGCCTCGGCGAGGTCGTTGCTCGGGTCGGCCAGCAGCTTCTGCAGCGCCGAGTTGCCGAAGACGCTCAGCCACACGAACGAGGCACCGACCGGGGCGAACATGGCGCCCACGATGAAGTTGCGGATCGTGCGGCCGTAGGAAATGCGGGCGATGAACATCCCGACGAACGGCGACCAGGCGATCCACCAACCCCAGTAGAACAGCGTCCAGCCGGCCTGCCACTCCTGAGCGTCGGCGTTGCCCGGGAAGGTCTCGAAGCTCATCTGCGGCAGGTGCTGCAGGTAGTAGCCGACGTTGGACGCGAGCGTGTTCAGCAGATCGAGCGAGGGCCCGAAGAAGAACACGAACAGCATCAGGGCGAAGGCCAGCCACAGGTTGATCAGGGACAGGTTCCGAATGCCCTTGTCGATGCCGACCATCACCGATACGACGGCGACCGCGGTGATCAGCAGAATGATGCCGACCTGCAGGTACGCGTTGTTCTCGATACCGAACAGCGTCTCCAGGCCCGCACCGACCTGGCTGCCGCCGAGGCCCAGCGAGGTCGCGAGGCCGAACAGGGTGCCGAACACCGCGAGGATGTCGACGGTGTTGCCCATCCACCCGTAGATGCGCTCGCCGATCAGGGGATACAACGCCGCGGCGGGCCGCAGCGGCAGTCCCTTGCGGAACGCGAAGTACCCGAGCGCGAGCCCCAGGACGATGTAGACCGCCCACGGGTGCACACCCCAGTGGAAGAAGGTGTAGTTCATCGCCCGCTCGGCAGCGGCGGGCGTGCTGCCCTCACCGGTCGGCGGGCTCTGGAAGTGGGTGATCGGCTCGCTCACCGCGTAGTAGACGAGCCCGATCCCCATGCCGGCCGTGAACAGCATCGCGAACCACGCGAGGGTGCTGTACTCCGGACGGGAATCGGGCGGGCCGAGCCGGATCGTGCCGTAGCGGCTGAACGCCAACACCAGTGCGAAGATCACGAAGAAGGTCGCCGAGAGGATGTAGAGCCACTCGAAATTCTTCGTGATGAAGCTGTTCGCGGCGCTGGAGGCATCGGACACGCTGGACGGAGCAAACACTCCCCACAGCACGAACCCGATGACGACGATCGCCGAGATGACGAACACCGGCGGGTTCGTATGCCTTTTCAAATATTGAATCACAGAGTGTCACCCTCCTGGTACGCAAAGCAGGCAGGAGCGGTGACCACACTGCGAACCACACATGATCGTGCGGTGCGTGTTTCACCCTCCGCCTGGATTCCCCAGTGCGACTTGAATATCACGGCGTTCGACCATAAAGCCCCATACCGCAAACGCGGCAACCATAACGTGAATCGATACACAGTTGAAACATGAATCGGGCTTCAATCAAGCCTACCGGTGGTGTTTCTCACGGTCGAGACGCTGCCCGAGTTCATCGAGCACCAATGTATCCCGACGAATACTGTCCGCTCGGTAAGCGGCACGCCCGACGAGCTGGGACAACACTGGTGAGGTCAACATTTGGAACAGCGCGACGAGGATCAGTGCCGAGGCGTTGCGATATTCCAGATGTACGGCGGTTCCGATCAGAATGAGGATCAACCCGAGCGTCTGGGGTTTGGTCGCGGCTTGCAGTCGCGCGGCGACATCGGGAAAACTCATCAGCCCGATCGCACCGAGTAGACACGACAGGGAACCACCGAGCAGGCACACCGCGGAGAACACATCCAGCCAGCTCATCGATACGGCTCCTTCTTTTCCACCAGCCGCGCGGCACTGACCGATCCGGTGAAGGCCAGCAACGCGAACGCGGCAGCCAGCGCGATATTCGATCCGTCCGAGCGCATCGCCATACCGACAGCGGTCGCGGCCACGACCAGGGTCACGAACACATCGAGCGCCACGATTCGATCCAACGTGGACCGCCCCCTCAGCAGTCGCACGATCGAGAGCAGCCCGGCCAGACACAACATGCCGAATGCGATATCGAAGACAAAACTCATCGGGACGCCCTCTCTTCGGCAACGTGCGCATCGACCATGGTGACCTCCGCACGGGACCCGACCGCATGAACCACCCGCCGCTCCCACGCCAGCACACCGCGGCGGACCGAAGGAGCGTCCTCCTGCCTCATTCCGAGTGTGTAGACGTAGCAGATCCGGTTGACGCGATCGACCTGCAGGACGAACGTCCCGGGAGCCAGCGAAATCGCATTGGCCACCATCGCGGTCAGGTGGTCGGAATTCGTCACCAGGGTCACCGCGACGATGCCCGCTCGGGCCCCTGGGCCGTGGCGCAACGCCTGCCAGGAAACCCGCACGGTGGAGATCACCATGTCCCAGGCCAGAAAGCCCACGAGCTGCAGGAATCGCCACGGCCGCACCACGATGTTGGTGGCAATCGGCGGGGCCGGGAACACCGCGGTCACCAGCAGCGCGACGAGGACGCCGAAGAACACGGTGCCCACGTCGAAGGTGCCCCACAGCATGACCCAGACCAGCACCAACCAGACCAACAACGGGAGCCTGCGTACCGCACGGGCCACCGGGCGGCGCCTGCTCACCACATGCTCGGCCGGCCGGTGCTCGGCCGGAGGGTACTCACCACCGGAGTGCGCATCCCCGGAGTGCGCATCCCCGGAGTGCGCATTCCCGGGCTGGTCAGCCCCGAACCGGTCAGCCACCGGCACCACCTCCCAGCACCGCCGTGCGATACGTCGCGTCCTGCATCAGGTCGACCGCCGCACGCCCGCTGATCTCGGCCAGTGGCCCCGCCACCACGACGATCATCACGCTGGCCGCCACCAGAATCCCCGAGGCCACCATCATCGCGGGAGACGTGGTTCCGGTCCCGACCACGAGTTCATCGGTCGGGTCGGGATCTCCCGCAGGGGTCTGGACCCTGCCCCAGAATGCCCGGGTCCACACCCGGGCCACGGCATACAGGGTCAGCAGGCTGGTCAGCACGGCACCACCGGCGACCACGTAGGCCGTCCACGTCCCCGCGGTGATCCCGGCCTGCAGCAGGGCGAGTTTGGCGATGAAGCCGGAGAACGGCGGTATCCCGGCCAGGCTCAGGGCGGGGATCGCGAACAGCACCGAAACCAGCGGTGCGGCCTTGGCCAACCCTCCCATCCCGCTCAGGGCCACAGTGCCGGTGTGCCGTGTAATCAAACCGCTGACCAGGAACAAGGTGGCCTGGACGGTGATGTGGTGCACCACATAGAGAATCACCCCGGTGAGCCCGGCGATGTCATAGACACCGAGACCGAACAGCATGTACCCGATATGACTGACCAGCAGGAAGGACAGCATGCGGTTCAGGTCGTCCTGTGCCAGCGCCCCCAGTGCGCCGACGATCATGGTGATCAGCGCGATTCCCAGCATCAGCTGCCAGGTCGCGTTGTGCTCGAACACCAGCGTCTGGGTGCGGATCATCGCGTAGATGCCCACCTTGGTCAGCAGTCCCGCGAAGACGGCGGTGATCGGCGCGGGCGCGTTCGGGTAGCTGTCCGGCAACCAGAAGTGCAGGGGCACCATCGCGGACTTGACCCCGAACACGATCATCACGAGCAAGCCGAGCGAGGTCTGCAGCCCGTCCGGCAGATCGTTCACCTGCCGTGCCAGATCGGCGAGGTTGACCGTGCCGGTGGCGGCATAGACCAGGGCGATCACGGTCAGGAACAGCAGCGACGAGGTCAGGCTGACGATCGTGTAGGTCATCCCCGGCCGCACCCGGGCCGCAGTGGTGCGCCGGGTGATCAACACGTACGAGGACGAGAGCATGATCTCGAAGGCGACGAACAGGTTGAACAGGTCGCCGGTGAGGTAGGCCAGCGATACACCCGCGCACAGCATCAGGTAGATCGGGTGGAACGTGGTGCTGGAGGTGCCGCGCCCGTAGTCGGTGATGCGCTGCCCGATCGAGTAGATCAGCACCGCGAAGGTCACCACTGCCGAGACGAGCAGCAGCAGCGCGGCCAGCCGGTCCGCGATCAAAGTGATACCCAGCGGCGCGGGCCAGCCGCCCAGTTGCAGTACGACGGGACCGTGGAGGTCGGCGACATAGAGCAGATACGCCGCATCCGCGATGATCGCGCCCAGCACGAGGATGCCGAGCGCCCGCTGGATGTCGGCGAACCGGCCGAACGCCAGGGACAGACCCGCCGCCACCAACGGCAGGAGCACCGGCAGGGCCACCAGAGCGGTCACTGCGTGGCCTCCGTTTCCATTTCCTCCTCGTCCTCCTCGGACTCGGCGAGCCTGCGTTCCAAGCGACGGATCCGGCGGTCCTCGACGTCGTCACGCACCTCGTCATGGCCCAGCAGCAGCCAGGCACGGTAAGCCAAGGCGAGCAGGAACGTGGTCAAGGCGAAGGTGATGACCACGGCGGTCAACGCCATCGCCTGCGGGAACGGATCGGCCATCTTGGCGGGAGGCGTTTCGCCGATCATCGGGGGGCGGCCCGGTGGTCCTCCGGCCAGTTGCAGCATCAGATTGGCGCCGTGGCCGAGAATCACGATACCGAGCAGGATACGCATCAGCGACCGCTGCAGGAGCAGGTAGAACCCACCCGCGTACAGCCCGCCGAGCACGAGCGCCATCGTCACGTTCACGGTGCTCATCGCTGTCCCCTTTCGGCAGCGGCCACATCGGCCTCGATTCCCGAGCCGAGCGTGCGCAGCAGGTCGAGAACCACGCCGAGGATCAGGAGGTACACGCCGATATCGAGGAACAGGCTGCTGACGAGCTTGATCTTGCCCAGCAGCGGGACGGTGAACGTGTAGATGTCGCTTTCCAGCACCACCTCACCGAACAGCAGCGGGACGAAACTGGTGAGTGTGGCGATGGTCAGGCCGATACCGATGAGCACCGGTGGCCGCATGGACACGGTCGAGCTGTCGTCCATCCGCCCTCCCGCGAGATAGCGCAGCACGAAGGCCTGACCGGCGACCAGGCCACCGCTGAATCCCCCTCCGGTGTGGCTGTGGCCTGCGAACAGCAGGTAAAGCGAGAATACGATCACGGTCGGAAACAGGGTGCGGGCGGCGAGTTCCAACAGGACCGTGCGCTCTCGCCGGTCCCGGGTGTAGCCGGACAGCAGCCACCGCTCGGTCGGTACGTCCCAATTGGTCCACTTCATCGCCGATGCCCCGGGTGGCCGGGAACCGAGATCGGTCATTCGCGCACCTCCTCCTGTTGCGAGCCACTACCCTGCGCACCACTGCCCCGTGAGCCACCGCGCCGGGGACCTGCCCCGGGGCCGCCCCGGGGCGGCCCCCTACCGTGCCCGGCGCGTGGGGGCTCGGCCTCGTCCGATGCGGGCTGCTCGGTCATGGGTAGCGAGCCACGTCGCCGTCGTCGCTGATAGCGCGAGGTCAGCACCAGACTCGCGACACCGGTCGCGGTGACCGCGAGCACCGAGATCTCCCCGATCGTGTCGAACGCGCGGAAGTCCACGATGATCGCGTTGACCACGTTCGTTGCCCCCGCTCCTTCCTCGGCGCGGGCGATGTACTGTTCGCTGACGCCGGAGCGGGTCTGCCGAGCAGAGCTGAAAATCATCGACGCGAAGGCCATGAACACGCCTCCGGCAATCGCGATGAGCATCTTCGGTATCCGCAGGCCGGGTGCCGGTTCCGACTGGATGAATCGCGGCGGAAGCCGCCGCAGGACGAACACGAACGCCACCAGCGTCAGCGTCTCCACCAGGAACTGCGTCAACGCCAGGTCCGGGGCACCGTCGACGATGAACATCCCGCCGATGCCGTAACCGATCACGCCGACCAGCAGCACAGCGGTCAGACGCCGCCTCGCCCGCACCACGCCGACCACGGCGATCAGAATCACCACCGCCAGCGGTACCTGCAGAATCCGATCCCACGCCCGGAGATCCTCGATCGGGGTGTGCCTCGTGAGCAGTGCCGACCCCGACACGGTGAGCACGGTGAGCAGGATGACGCCCAGGTAGGTCGGCAGCGAACCGGCCTGGAGCCGTCCGGTGACCCCGACGGCGATCCGTTCCAGCAGCGCCATGATCCGTTCATAGCCGCGCTGCGCATTCAGCGGATTCGGCAGCCGCTCCCGCAGGCTCGTGATCCGCCCGCGTGCCGCGTGCACGGTCAGACCGCCTGCCAGTGCGAGCAGCGAGCACAGCAGCGGCAGGCTCGGACCGTGCCACAGTGCCAGGTGATACGGATCGGCACCGGCGTCGAACACGTCCGCATAACCGGCGCTGAGCACGTCGACGAGCGGATACGCCGCCCCCAGCACGACCCCGGCGATCGCCGGTAGCGCAGCGGGCAGGAACAGGACGGCACCCGACGAGCGCGCCTCGGTCGCGGCGACACCGCGTTTGCCGGCGAAGGCACCCCACAGCAGCCTCGCGGTGTAGCCGACGGTGAACACCGAACCGAGCACGAGCCCCGCCACGATGACCAGGTCACCACTACCTCCGTGCAGAAATCCCTCGAAGGCGGCTTCCTTGCCCAGAAATCCCAGCGCGGGCGGCAGCCCGGCCATCGACGCCGCGGCCAACGTCGCGATCACCGCAAGCCAGGGCATGCGTTTACCCAGGCCGGACAGTTCCCGAAGGTCGCGGGTGCCTGCCTGGTGATCGATGATGCCGACGATGAGGAACAGCGCCGCCTTGAACAACCCGTGCGCGAGCAGCATGGCCACGGCGGCCATCGCAGCGATGCGTGTCCCGGCGCCTGCGAGCACCATCAGGAAACCGAGTTGGCTGACGGTGCCGTAGGCGAGCAGCTTTTTCAGGTCGTACTCGTGCAGTGCCCGCCACCCTGCGACGATCATCGTGACGGTGCCGAACACGGCGGTCAGCACCGACCAGTGCGCCACGCCCAGGAACACCGGCGTCAGGGCGGCCACGAGAAACACACCCGCTTTGACCATCGAGGCGGCGTGCAGGTAGGCGCTGATCGGTGTCGGCGCCACCATCGCGGCGGGCAACCAGTTGTGGAACGGCAGTTGCGCGGACTTGGTGAAAGCGCCGATCAGGATCAACACGGCAGCGACTCCGATGGCATCGCCACCGGGCGGATTCGCCACCAACTCGGAGATCAGGTAGGTTTCCGCGGCCTCACCGAGCACGATGAACCCGAGCAGCATCGCGAGCCCGCCGAAAATGGTGACCAGCAGCGCCTGCATCGCCGAACGCCGCGACTCGCGGCTGATACCGGCCTGCCCCACCAGCAGGAACGAGCAGATCGTGGTCAATTCCCAGAAGATGTAGACCACGAGGAGGTCGTCGGCCAGCACCAGCCCGAGCATCACCCCGGCAAAGGCCAGCAGCAAGGGAGCCGAGCGTTTTCCGTCCGCGCTGGAACCGAAGTAGCCGACGGAGTACAGCAGCACCAGCACACCCATGCCGGAGACCAGCAGCGTCATCAGCAGGGCGAGCGGATCCAGCCGGAAGGTGATTTCCAGACCGAGGTGGGGAGCCCACGCCAGCGTCTCGACGATCTCCTGCCCGCCCAGCACGTCTCCCGCTCGGGTCAGCACCCAGGCCAGCGCGGCCGCAGGAGGCAACGCCGCCACCGTGCAGGTAGCACGGGTGCTGCGTGCGGCCACGAACGGCAGGACCAGGGCCACCAGCAGGTGTGCGGCCACCAACGCGAGCAAGGGCGCCTCCCTGGCGATCATCACGGGCGGACGGCGGACGGATCCGGCACAGCGGACAACCGGGATTGTTCGTTACCCGCACCGACGGCACCACCGCGTGCCACATCAGCCCGTCCGAGCAGCGGCGCTTCCCCGAACACCGCACCGTGCCGAACACTCCGGCCGACTTCGACCCCGCCCGGCGGCACGGATCTTCCGGTGCTTCACCGCAGGCAGGATCGTGGGCAGGACTTCGCCGGATTCGATCAGTACCCAATGTATCCGAAACGCCCTGTCCGCACACATCTGTTCGACAACGGGCCCGGAGAAATCACTCGCCGATTCGGGCGCGCTTTCGTTGCGATCAAAGGAACTTGTTCGCCCGGAGCGCGTACAGCGGCCGGTCGAGCACAGTGGGAAAGTTCACGATCGGTAACGCGGTCACATCACCGAGTGTCCCCGGTGGCGACGAAACGTGTTCGACCGCTGTCGGGGTGCTGCGCCATAATCGGACCATGGTCACCCCGATCGAAGGTCTCCGACGTCTGGAAGCCGCCGCGGAGTCCGGTGAGCTCTCCGCCCTGTGCGAGCGGCACGGCATCCGCATCGTCACGGTTTTCGGCAGTATCGGACGCGGCGAGGACAATCCGCGTGATCTCGATGTCGCCGTCCTGACCGAGCAGGACAACGACTTCGACCTGCTTCAGGCGCGCGCGGACTTCGAGGAGCTCGCCGATGTCCACGACGACAACTTCGACTTCGCCCACCTGAACAACGGCGGCCCGGTGATCAGGGAGAATGCTCTCATCGGCAGTATCGGACTGTACGAGGCACAGCCAGGTGAGCAACTCGAGAGGGGAACCGCAGCGGCGATGGAACGCATGGACACCGACTGGCTCCGTCGGCTGAACCTGAAACTGCTCGCCCGATGACACAAGAGAGCCCGTCCTACCACGTTGTCAATGCGCGTCTCACCGAGATCAAAATGCTCATCGAGGATCTCGAAGAGCTGGGGCTGGTGACCGCGGAGGACCTACGCCGCGATCGGCGTACGCGACATCTCGCGGAACGCGAATTAAGCCAGGTCATCGAGCTCGCGGCATCGATCAATATCCACATCGTGGCAGCGTTGCGAGGGCGCGCTCCCGAGTCTTATTACAACTCGTTCGGTGAGCTGGCACGGCTCGGTGTGATCGAGGACGAGTTCGCTCGTCGTCTGCAGCCGTCAACCGGGATGCGCAACGTTCTGGTGCATGAGTACATGGCCGTCGATTACCAGCGGGTGGCCGCTACGATTCCGCTCGCCATCGAGCAGTACAGCGAGTATGTGCGTCAAGTAGCACGCTGGATGGCTGAACGCTGGGAAGCCGAGCAGCAGTAGACACTGCTGCCACGGGGAGATGTGACGCGGTGGACAATGGGAGTGTGTCCGAGCCGCAGGGGGAACCACCACAGAGCGAGTCGCCGGGAGGCGAAGCTCCGGAGGTCGAGTCTCCGGAGGGTGAGCCGGCGGAAACCGAGTCACCCGAAACCGAGTCGTCGGAGGAGGCCCCGCACCCGGATACCGGCCGGCTGATCGCCGACCGATACCGGCTGGACACCAGGATCGGCGGCGGCGCGATGGGTACCGTCTGGGCGGGCACCGACGAGCTGCTCCGCAGGCCGGTGGCCGTCAAGTCGGTGCGGCTTCCGGCAGGCATGCCCGAGCACGAGGCCGATGAACTCCGCGAACGCACGTTGCGCGAAGCACGCGCGATCGCCGTGGTCTCGCATCCGAACGTGGTGACGCTCTACGACGTGGCGCGCGACGAGGGCGAGCCGTTCGTCGTCATGGAGCTGGTGCCCTCGCAGAGCCTCGCCACGATCCTGCGGGAGCACGGTCCGCTCGAGGAGACACAGCTCGCCACCATCACCGATCACATCGCCTCCGCGCTGGAGGCCGCGCACCGCTCCGGAATCATCCACCGCGATGTCAAGCCGGGCAACGTGCTGCTCGGTGAGCACGGCCGCATCAAGATCAGCGACTTCGGGATCTCCCGCAACCTCTCCGAGGCGAGCCTGACCCGCACCGGAATCATGCTGGGCACTCCCGCCTTCATCGCACCGGAGGTCGCAGCGGGCGACTCCGTCGGTATCGCCGCCGATCTGTGGGGGCTCGGTGCGACACTGTTCGCCGCCTCCGAGGGACATCCGCCCTACGACTCGGACGGTAATCCGATGGCCACCGTGAGTGCGGTGGTGCACGGCCCGGTGCCCGAACCGTCCCGCACCGGGCCGCTCGGGGAGGTCATCACCGCACTCATGGTCAAGGATCCGTACCGGCGGATGCCGCTGGCCGAGGTGCGCCGCCACGTACAGCCCCTGCTGCCGGATCCCGGCAGCCATCCGTTCGGACAGTTGCTCGATCCGGACGTCCCCACCGTCCGGGTGCGGAAACCGGCTGCCCCCTCCGGACCTGCTCTCTTCGAACCCGCCCTTTCCGGATCTGCCGCCTCCGATTCTTCCGTGCCCGCTGCCCCGAGCCGATCGGCGGAGGAGCAAGCCGGCGCCGAGCAGCAAGCGCAGGAGGAAGCCGGTCCCGCACAACTGGCCGACAATCCCGGTCCGCTTCCGTTCACACCTCGCGATCCCGCCCCCCGACGGCGGTCACCTTGGCCGGTCATCGCTCTGACGATCGGGGCTGTGCTGGTCTTCACGCTCGCGGTGGGGGCCGGGTTCGCAGCAAGCCGTACCTGGGCCGGACGGACGGTTCTGCCCACGTCCACCACTCCAAGCCCCACCACACGGCCGGATGCATCGCCATCGCTGGTGACGCATACCGGCCGGGCCCAACACCCCGGTGACGACGGTGCAGGACGGTTCACGGTTTCCGTGCCGCAGGACTGGACCCTCTTCCACGGTTACCGCAGTGGACCACCCACCCACAGCATGACGGTCCACTTCGTCTCCCCCGATGGACGTAGAGACCTGGCCGTCCAGCGCTTCGGTGGCTACTACGCCCGGGGATACACCACCCAGGGGTACCTGAACGCCCTGCCGGATATCGCCACGGGCCCGTCGGGGACTTTCCGGCTCACCACGAACAGGACAGTGCGCACGCAGGGCTACAACGATCGGTATCTGTCGTACGAGTCCACGCTGCGCGGGGTGTTGCCCCCCGCGGAATCCCCCATCACCCGCACGACCTTCGCACGGATGATTCCCCACGACGGTGACCTGTGGATACTGCGCGCCACGGTCCCCGGTGAGCAGGCTGCCCGCGGAAAAGCCCTGTTCGACAGGGTGCTTGCCGGTTTCGAGCCGCTACCGTGACGCCGATTGGTTAGGCTGGCGAGCCGTGACTCCTTCGACGACTTCCGATCCCGCCGCAGCCGCGGGCGCGGCAGCAGGCACTCTCGCCGAACTCACCGGAGCGGCCCAGCACGACCTCGCGGTGATCCTGGGGTCGGGATGGCGGCCCGCTGCCGAGGAAATCGGCACTCCCACCGCCGAGCTGAGCATGTCCGAGTTGCCCGGCTTCACCGCACCCAGCGCCGTCGGACACAGCGGGCAGGTGTGGTCCGTTCCGGTCGCAGGCAAGCAGGTGCTCATCATGCTCGGGCGCACCCATCTTTACGAGGGTGGCGGTGTCGAGAAGGTCGTGCACGGCGTGCGCACGGCCACCGCGGCCGGTTGCGGCACCATCGTGCTCACCAACGCCGCGGGCGGCCTGCGGCAGGGGATGCAGGTCGGTCAACCGGTGCTCATCAGCGACCACCTGAACATGACCACCTGGTCACCCCTGGTCGGCGCCCGCTTCACCGACCTCACCGACCTCTACGCGCAGCGGTTGCGCGACATCGCCAGGGACGTCGATCCTTCCCTCGAAGAAGGCGTGTACGCGGGGATGGCGGGGCCACACTTCGAGACACCCGCCGAGATCCGCATGCTGCGCGCTCTCGGCGCCGACCTGGTCGGTATGTCCACGGTGCAGGAGGCCATTGCCGCACGTGCGGCGGGAGCGGAGGTGTTCGGCCTGTCGCTGGTGACCAACCTCGCCGCGGGAATCACCGGAGAACCGCTGAATCACCAGGAGGTTCTGGAGGCGGGCAAGGCAGCGGCGGGCCGCATGGGCAAACTCCTGCGCTCGCTGGTCGAGCGGGCCTGAGCGTCGCCACGGCCGAGGGATCGCGGTTTTCCGGGAAAGTCGTGCTCCTGCGGCCGAGTGTGCCGCTGCGCAGTTTTCGGCAGAACTGCGGTCTCAACCACTCGCACAGCAGTCACCGAGGTGCTTATGCGGAGTTCGCTCGATCCCCGGGTTCGTGCTGCCACCTACCGGTGGATCGCCGATGACCTCGATCCGGAGTCCGGGTCCGAACTGCAGGAGATCCTCGCCTCGGCCATCGCGGGCTCGGCCGAGGCCATCGCGGATCTCGACGATCGTATGTCGACGTCGTTGACGTTCGGCACGTCCGGCCTTCGTGGTCCCGTGCGTGCCGGCCCGAACGGGATGAATCGCGCCGTGGTCGTGCGCACGACCGCGGGACTGGCCGCGTGGCTGTCCGCGCAGGGCAGTGGCGGTGGGATCGCCGTTGTCGGCAGTGACGCCCGGCACGGCTCGGGGCAATTCGCCGAGGACACCGCCGGGGTCCTCGCTGCGGCCGGGTTCGATGTGCGCATGCTCGCCGAGCCGCTGCCGACACCGGTACTGGCGCATGCGACGCGCACTCTCGGCGCGGTGGTAGGGGTGCAGATCACTGCTTCGCACAATCCGCCCCAGGACAACGGTTACAAGGTCTACCTGCACGGCGGGATCCAGCTCGTCGACCCCGCCGACACCGAGATCGAAGCCGCGATCTCGGAGGTGGCTGCGGCGATTTCGATTCCGCGCGAGCGCTCCTGGACGGTGCACCACACCGCGCTGAACGATTACCTGGCTCGGCTGGCGTCTCTACCGCGCGGTAAGAGCCGTGATTTGCGGATCGCGGCCACCGCGTTGCACGGCGTCGGTGCCCAGCCACTGCGGTATGCCCTGCACCTGGTGGGGTTCACCGACGTGCACCTGGTGGCCGCCCAAACCGAACCCGATGCCGATTTCCCGACGGTGAGCTTCCCGAACCCGGAGGAACCGGGCGCCGCCGACGCCCTGCTCGCGCTGGCAGCGGAGATCGATGCGGATCTTGCCGTGGCGCTGGATCCCGATGCCGATCGCTGCGCGCTCGGCATCCCCGCGGGCGACGGCACCTGGCGGATGTTGCGCGGCGACGAGACCGGTGCCCTGCTCGGTGAATACATATTGTCCACTCCGGACCGAGAAGCCCACCCGGACCCGCTGGTGGCCACCACCATCGTCTCCGCCACGATGCTGCGGGAAATCGCCTCCGCCCACCATGCCCGGTACGACGAGACCCTCACCGGCTTCAAATGGCTCGTGCGCTCCGGTGACGGTTCCGGCAGCGGGCTGATCTACGCCTACGAAGAAGCGCTCGGGCACTGCGTGGACCCCGACCATGTCCGCGACAAGGACGGCATCTCCGCCGCGGTGCTGGCCTGCGACATGGCCGCCACCGGCAAGGAGTCCGGACGGAGCCTGCAGGACGGGCTCGACACCCTCGCGCGATCGCACGGCGTGCACGAGACCGGCCAGTTCGCACTACGCGTCACCGACCTCGGCAGGATCGAGGAAACGATGCGGCGACTGCGCGCCGAACCTCCGCAGGAACTCGCGGGCGTGGCAGTACGGTCTCGTGACCTGTTGCCGGACTCCGACACCCTGGTGTTTCACGGAGAGGCACGGGAGTCTCCCCTCGGACACGGTGGCTCCCGGCACGAGGGCTCCCGGCACGATGACGCGGGAAGCGGCGGGCTGCGGGTCGTCGTGCGTCCTTCCGGCACCGAACCCAAGCTCAAGTGCTACCTGCAGGTCGTCGAAAGCGTCCCGGAGCCGGGCGGTCGCGGCGATCTCGATGCAGCCCTACAGCGCGCTCGCTCCCGCCTGTCCGAACTGCACAGCGCCGTGTCGGCACTCGTGACTCGCGAGTGAATTCCCCGCTCGCACCGCCCCGCGCACTCCCGAGCACTGAAGTGCCCGGACCGAACCGGCTGGACTAGACTGGCTGCGATGCCGCGGCTACTGATCGTGCACCACACTCCGTCTCCGGGGATGCAGGCGATGTTCGAGAAGGTCCTCGAGGGAGCAACCACCGACGAGATCGAAGACGTCGAGGTCGTCCGGCGTGCCGCACTGTCGGCCACCGCGAGCGATGTGCTGGAGGCGGACGGCTACCTGCTCGGCACCCCGGCCAACCTGGGCTACATCTCGGGTGCACTGAAGCACTTCTTCGACCAGATCTACTACCCCTGCCTGGACTCCACCGGCGGACGGCCGTACGGGCTGTACGTGCACGGCAACGAAGGCCCCGAAGGCGCGCTCAGGGCCGTCGGCTCCATCACCTCCGGCCTGGGCTGGAAACAGGCGGCGGAGCCCGTCACCCATTCCGGGCAGCCGGACGCACGGGCTCTGGAGGCCTGTTGGGAGCTCGGTGCCACTCTCGCCGCCAACCTGATGCCGTAGGACCTCCGACCGTCCCGGCGTCCGCTTCGTCACTTTCCGCAGTTTCGGCAGGATGCGGGCTTGCAAGTGAAGCCGTAGTGGGAGACCCTTTCACAGTGAGTGAGGAAACGATCGAACTCGAACTCGACGATTCCGGCGTCTCCGTGGATCTTCCCCAACCCACTGGTGACATGGACCAGATTCAGGGTGTGCCCTACCGACCGGTCGAGTTCCGTGACGACGATCTCCCGACCGCGCTGGAGCGGTCCGCCCGCTGGCTGCGCCAAGCGCAGGACTGGCTGGGCGAGCCCGTGGACGTCATCGCCGTCCACCTCGATTACGACGACCGCCAGGGTGCGCCCTACTATGATCTGAAGTTGCTGTGCAACGAGGAGGACCTGGCAGGCGCACCGGTCGCGATACGCAAGGCAGCGGCGGAAAACACGGGCTGACCCGGTACACGCAGGAACATCCACCTACCGTGGCCCGTCCGGACCATACCGGTGGGCGGGCCACGGACCTCGTAACGAAGATCCGCAGAAGCCGGCCTCGGATCAGAACCCGGTGTTGCGTCCCTTCCACTCCGTGGCCCTGCGCAGTACCTGCACGGCGCCGTCGAGCAGCACACCGCCGAACAGGGCATTGGTGAACGGCGCCAACGGTGCCAATGACGCCTTGGCACGCATCACCCGCGCCGTACGAGTATGGGCGGTTCCCTGTGCGGCCCAGCCCACGAGTCCGACGGCCACCAGGACCGGCCGGTGAGCACGCACGCCGGTCAGTACCGCCACCGGCGCGGTCAGCGACAACGCGACCTGGCCGAGCCCGCCACCGATCAGGACCGTCAGTGACCCCTGGGTACCGGCGACGAAACTCTTGCGAAACGACACCCATCCCTGGCGGAACGGGTCCATACCGCTGGTGGTCACATGGTCCAGCCCGTCCACGGTCCGGGTGATCCCGCCGTGGTCACGCACGGAGGTCGCGATGGCGACATCCTCGTTGCGCCTGCCCGCGAGGGCCGCCCAACCGCCCATCTTCTCGTAGTGCGAACGTCGCAGCAGGATGCAGTGGCCGATGGCGAAGGCCTTGCTGCCCCGGCCGGACGGGTCAGCGTTCTCCCCGATCATCTGCAGACCGGCAGGCATCAGTACAGGCCAGCTCGCGGAGTGTTCGCTGGGCGGTCCTCCCGGTGTGGAGACCAGGTCGGCGTCGGCCCGTTCGGCCGTTGCCAGCAATCTGGACAGCAACTCGGGGGCGAGCACGGTGTCCGCATCGACGAAGAGCAGCCACTCCCCGGGCTCGGGATGCCCTGCCGACTCGACACCGACGTGCATGGCATGGACCTTGCCGCTCCAGCCCGGTGGTGGACCCTCACTGCGCACGACCTGCACGCGCGGATCCGCATCGGCGTGGGCCTGCGCGATGTCGCCGGTCGCGTCGGTCGAACCGTCGTCCACGACCATGATGCGCAGCGTGGGGTCGTTTCCGGACGGGTGTCCGGAAGCACCACCGCGCGGATCATAGGTCTGCGAGCGGACCCCGTGCAGGCAGTCATCCAGCACGGCCGCCTCGTTCCGGGCGGGAACGATGACGGTGACGGTCGGCGGCAGCACAGTGGTGGGTGGTGCCTCGTGCAGGGGCAGGATGGCGCGCGCCTTCCGGATGGTGCGCACGCTGCGATACACGGATCCGGCGATCGCCGCGCCCAGCACAGCAGTCCGAAGGCCTATGTGTCGTGAAGCCACAGTCACCAGCTTGCCATGAGACGGGTAAAACGGACGCCCCCGCAGGTGGGAACTCTCGTGAAACGCCACGGGGACGCCGTGCGCGGAAAACGGAGGCAACCTGCCGGAGAACCTACCGGGGACCGTACTCGCGGTCTCCGGCATCGCCCAGTCCGGGAACGATGAAACCGGACTCGTTGAGCCGCTCGTCCACGCTCGCGGTGATCACCCGTGCGGGCAGGCCGCTCCGCCCGAGCCGGTCGATGCCTTCCGGAGCGGCCAGAGTGCAGATCACGGTGACATCATCGGCTCCACGCTCGGCCAGTATCCGAATCGTGTGCACCATCGAACCACCGGTCGCCAACATCGGATCGAGCACGAACACGGGCACGTTCGACAGGTCGGAGGGCAGGGATTCCATGTACGGCGTGGGTTGCAGGGTTTCCTCGTCCCTGGCCAAGCCGACGAACCCCATCCGGGCCTCCGGGATCAGCCGGTGAGCCTGGTCGGCCATGCCGAGACCGGCCCGCAACACCGGCACCAGCAACGGCGGATTCGCCAGGCGGTGCCCCGTGGTCCGTGCGACCGGGGTGTGGATCGGTTCTTCGGCCACGTCCGCATCGCGGGTGGCCTCGTAGATCAGCATGAGCGTGAGTTCCTGCAACGCGGCCCGAAACGCCGCGTTGTCCGTCCGCGCATCACGCATGGTGGACAGTCTTGCCTGCGTCAGGGGGTGGTCGACGACCCGGACATCCATGAGACATCACGGTATCCGCCGAGGTGGGGCAGGCACCGGCGGGAACCCTCCGACCGCGGCGGGAGCACGGCAGGATCGCGCCGGAAACACGACATCACCGCGACCGGGCCTCACTCCCTGGCGTGCAGCACCGCATCGTAGAGATCCTTCTTACGGACGCCGCTGACCTCGGCGATCTCCGCGACCGCGTCCTTGAGCCGCACCCCGTCGGCGGCACGCTGTTCGACCTGCCCGACCAGTTCCGCCGGATCACTCGGCGGCACTGCCGCCGCACCCGCGACCACGACGGTGATCTCCCCACGCACACCTTCGGCCGCCCAGGCGGCGAGTTCCGCCAGCCTGCCGCGGCGTACCTCCTCATAGGTCTTGGTCAACTCCCGGCACACCGCGGCTTCCCGGTCGTCCCCCAACACCGCGGAAGCATCGGCGAGGGTGTCGGCGAGGCGGTGGGGTGCCTCGAAGAACACGCACGTACGCTGCTCGGCCACGATCCGGCCGAACCAGCGCCGCCGCTCCCCCTGCTTGCGTGGCGGGAATCCCTCGAAGCAGAACCGGTCCGAGGGCAGCCCCGACACCGCCAGCGCAGTGGTCACCGCACTCGGTCCCGGCAGGCAGGTGACCGGGATTCCCTCGGCCGCGCAGGCCGACACCAGCCGGTATCCCGGGTCGGACACGCTCGGCATCCCCGCATCGGTGACCAACAGCACGGTACGGCCCGCCCGCAGCTCATCGAGCAACGCAGGCGTGCGCGCGGACTCCACGGCGTCGTAGTAACTGGTCACACGGCCTGCCGGGCGCACTCCGAGCGCCGTGGACAGGGCGCGCACCCGCCTGGTGTCCTCGGCGGCCACGACCGCGGCCGTTCCCAGCGCCTCGGTCAATCGAGGCGAAGCGTCCCTGGCATCACCGAGCGGGGTGGCGGCCAGCACCAGCGCGCCCGATCCGAATACGGCATTCACGCATCCCACCCTACGATTTGGGTGTGAGCGTCCTAGTGTCGAACTCCGGTGGCCGTACTGCCGACACCGATGAAACGGTCCGCGCCGGCGAGACGCCCCCGGCACGGTCCCCCGGAGAAGACGACCGGACGCGATTGCTCGATCCGCTGATGCCCACCGACAGGCTCCGAAGCTGGCTGATCACGATCGTGCTCAGCCTGATCGCGGGTGTGGTGCGGTTCTGGGAGTTGGGGCACGCCACCGACAACGGCACCCCGATCTTCGACGAGAAGCACTACGTCCCCCAGGCGTGGCAAATGCTGCGCAACGGTGGCTACGAGGACAATCCGGGATACGAACTGGTTGCTCATCCTCCGGTCGGCAAACATCTGATCGCGATCGGCGAGTGGCTGTTCGGGTACGACCCCTGGGGCTGGCGGGTGAGTGCGGCGCTGGCGGGCACGCTGATGGTGCTGCTGATCATCCGTATCGCCCGGCGCCTGACCCGCTCCACTCTGCTGGGAGCACTGGCTGGCATCCTGCTGATCTGCGACGGGCTCAGCCACGTCCAATCCCGAGTGGGCATGCTCGACATCTTCCATGCGGCGTTCGTGCTGACCGCCTTCGCGTTCCTGCTGATCGACCGGGACCGGATGCGGGAACGGTTCAGGACAGTCGTCGTCGAGGGCCGCATCGGTGCCACCCCGTGGGGTCCGCGGCTGGGTTTTCGCTGGTGGCGGTTCGCCGCCGGGATCTCACTCGGACTCGCGTGCGGCGTGAAGTGGAGTGGTATCTACTACGTCGCCGCATTCGGGTTGCTCAGCGTGATCTGGGATGCGCTGGCCCGGCGGACGGCCGGGGTGCGGCGTCCCTGGGCGGGTGCGCTGCTGCGCGATACCGTGCCCGCGCTGGCCTCGCTGCTGGTGTTGCCCTTGGCGGTGTACTTCGCCACCTGGGCAGGCTGGTTCGCCAGTGAAACCGCCACCGACCGGCACGCGGCGACTGTGGCCGACGATGTCGGTTTCGCGTTTCTGCCCGACGTGTTCCGCTCGCTGCTGTACTACCACTTCAATGTCCTGGAGTTCCACACCAATCTGGTCACCGGGAACGACCCGCATCCGTGGGAGTCGAAGCCGTGGGCGTGGCCGATGGGCATGCGTCCGATGCTCTACTACTACGAGTCCGGTATGCCCGGTTGTGGGCGTGCGGACTGCGTACAGGCGATCATGCTGCTCGGTACTCCGGCGCTGTGGTGGACGGCGCTGCCGGTCGCCGGCTGGGCCGTGTGGCGTGCGGCGAGCCGAATGGACTGGCGCTATGCCGCCGTGCTGGTCGGCTACTCCGCCGGTTTTCTGCCGTGGTTCGTCAACCTCGACCGGCAGATGTACTACTTCTACGCGACCCCGCTGGCGCCGTTCCTCGTGCTGGGCATCGTGCTGGTGCTCGGCGAGATACTCGGGCCCGCCCGAGCGCACGGTGAGCGCCGTAAAACCGGGCTGCTGGTGGTCGCCCTCTACGTCGGCGTCGTCGTGGCGAACTTCGTCTGGCTCTGGCCGATCCTCAACGGCTTCCCCATCACCGAAGCACGCTGGGATGCCGAGCTCTGGCTGCCTTCCTGGCGTTGAGCCACCGGTGAATGCGGCGTTGTGGCAGCGAGAATGCCACAACGCCGCATTCGCCCCGTCTTCCTGCCGAATCAGGAACGTGGCTCCCACCGGAACCAGCGGCGCGCGAGGAGTCCCGCGACGACGATCCACGCGAGCAGCATGCCCATCGCGGGGAGAGCACCGGTGAGCTGCGTGAGCCAGTCGCCCTCGGCCAACGAGCGGCGGACCAGGTCGGCGACCGCACCCCCGGGAACGGCCAGCGCCAACAGGTTGGTCCCCCCGCTCACCGAAGCCCAGACGGCGCCGGCGAACAGGGCCATGAAGAACGGCAGCGTCGTGATCTGAGCCTGCTCGGACGTGGACGTGTGCGCGCTGGTGGCCAGCCCGGCCGCAATGCACATCACGGTCCCGCCCACCGCGGCGAGCGCGACCAGGACCGGGTTGCCCGGCACGGGCGCCCCGGCGGCCACGGCGATCACCGTCATCACGACCACCTGAAGCAGGCCGAGCACCACGGAGGGCAGCAGCGTTCCGGTCAGCACCACAACCGGACTCGGTTCCGCGCTGCACAGCCGCTTGAGATAGAGATCCTCACGGCGACTGGTGACCGAGGCGGTCACGGTGAAGTAGACGGTGAACCCCAGCACGAACAGCATCTGCAGCGACAGCACCATCGCCCACGTGCGAGCACCACCGCCCACTCCAGTGGCCATGGCGAAGCCCATCAGGAGCGGGATCAGTATCGCCGTAGTCGCCACGGTCTTGTTGCGCAGCAGCAGTTTCGCCTCGGTCGTTGCCAGGGCGAACACCGGGGAGTTCATCGGGCGGTCACCACCTCGCGTGTCCGGTCATCGGCATCGATGTGTCCTTCGTGTACGGCGTGGAAGACGTCGTCCAGCGATGCGTGCTGTGCCCGCAGCCGGGCCAGCCGGACGTCCTGTTCGTCCGCCCATCCGAGCGCGGTGTGCAGATCGTGCTGCAGGTGATCGGTGCGCACCTCGACCTTTCCGTTCGCGTCGCGGCGAATGTCCCCGGTCAGGTCCGGCAGGGCGCCGATCTCGCCGGGCAGCTCGAACTCGATCCGGGCGCGCTGGGTGGCCAGCACGTCGGTCAGCGAACCGGACACCGCGATGCGGCCGGCGTGCATGATGGCCAGCCGGTGGGCGAGTCGCTCGGCTTCCTCCAGATAGTGCGTGGTCAGCAGCACCGTCGTCCCCGCCACCAGCAGGTTCCGCACGATCTCCCAGGTGGCCTTGCGGGATTCCGGGTCGAGGCCGGTGGTCGGCTCGTCGAGGAACAACACCTCGGGGTTTCCCAGGGTTGCCAGCACCAGGTCCAGGCGCCGCCGTTCCCCGCCGGAGAGCTGCTTGACGCGTACGTCTCTCCTGTGGTGCAGATTCAGCGCTTCGAGCGCGGAATCCACCCGAGCCGGATTGCTGATCATCGACTGCCACAGTCGTACCGTCTCGGCCACGGTGAGGTCTCCGGAGAAACCGCTGTGCTGCAGCATGATCCCGACCCGGGGACGCACGCGGGCACGGTCGCGCACGGGATCCATGCCGAACACGCGTACCCGTCCCCGGTCGGGAGTCCGGTGTCCCTCGATCGTTTCCATCGTGGTGGTCTTGCCCGCACCGTTGGTGCCGAGCAGCGCGAACAACTCGCCCGGGGCGACGTCGAAACCGACCCCCCGGACGGCTTCGAAATCGCCGTACGAGCAGTGCAGCTCGCCGACATCGATCACTGGTCCGTCCATGCCCTCAGTCTGGTTCCGGCACCCGAGTCCCGGTAGTGCCGCCCGTCATCGGACCGATTCCGGCTGTCAGCGATCGCGATGACAGATGTCATGGAAGCCCGGCCGGTGGCGAGCTCCGCGGCATCGATCGGCCATGCTGTTCTCGTGTCTTCCGCTGTTGCCGAGTTCGATCCCAAGCGGGTACGGCGCCTGCGCCGCTACACCTGGTGGTCCGTGGTGCCGATGGCGCCGGTCTACGCGGCGATCGTGGCGCTCAGCCTCGTCAACGGCTTCACCGACGGTACCTACACGACGATCGATCTCCTGGTGCTCGGTCCCGTGCTGCTCGTCCTCACCACCGAGGCAACGCGCTTCTGCACGAGCACGATGCGCGGTCTGGGGCAGGGGTATCACCACAGCGCCGAGCAGGCGATCGTCTTCGTCGCCGCGCTGCTGACAGCGGGGGCCGTGCTCGCGACCAGACCCGAGCACGGCTTCGTCTGGGTGTTGATTCCCGGCATACTGGCCGCCTCGATCGTGGCGAACGCCGCCGTCCGCCTGAGGTGGCCGTTGACGTTCGCCACGTGTGGTTCGACGGTGCTCGTGTTCACCGCCGCCTCCTGGCGTTACGGCCCTCCGATCGTTCCGATCAGATTCGCCCTGCTCGCCGCTGTCGTCGTCGCGTTCACGATCTTCGTCTTGGTGGTGGCGGTGTGGTTCTGGGATGTGGTCCTCGAACTGGACCGGGCACGTTCGATGTCGGCGGAACTCGCCGTCGCGCAGGAGCGTCTGCGGTTCGCCGCAGAGTTGCACGACGTGCAGGGGCACCATCTGCAGGCCATCGCGCTGAAGGGCGAGCTGGCGGAACGGCTGATCGGGGCCGACGACGGTGCGGCACGAGCGCAGGCGGCCGAGGTCGCCGAACTCGCCAGAACGGCGCTGCAAGAGACCCGGGCGCTGGTGCACGGATACCGGCACAGCGATCTGGGCACGGAACTCGACAACGCCCGCGGGGTCCTGGAGGCGGCGGGGATCACCACCACGGTTTCCGGACGGCCCCAGTCCGTGGCTCCGCCGCTGCAGCCGTTGTTCGGTGCCCTGGTGCGGGAGGGCGCCACCAATGTGCTGCGGCACAGCCGTGCGCTGCGCTGCGAAATGAGCATCGCCACCGACGAGCACGCCAGCGAAGTGGTGCTGCGCAACGACGGCGTGCATGCGAGCGGCGATACGTCCGGAACGGGAATCGAAGGGCTGCGGGAGCGCTTCGCCACACTGGGCGGGCAGGTACGCGCCGAACATCGCGACGGTTGGTTCGAGCTGGCCGGACACGCCGAGGAACCGAGGAGGGCGGAAGCGTGATCCGCGTGGTGCTGGCCGACGACGAGGACCTCATCCGGGGCGCACTGGCCGCGCTGCTCGACCTCGAAAGCGACATCAGCGTGGTCGGCCAGGCCAGCAGTGGCGATGAAGCACTGCAAGCCGTTCGGCAGCATCGGCCGGACATCGCCGTACTCGACCTGGAGATGCCGAAACTGGACGGCGTACAGGCCACGACGGAGATCAGGAGCGTACTGAGCGTGCCGGTCGTGCTGGTCACCCGCCACGCCCGGCCGGGTGTGCTCAAACGGGCGCTGGCTGCGGGGGTGCGCGGTTTCGTGCCGAAGACGACGCCGGCCACCCGGCTGGCGGCCATCCTGCGCGATGTGCACGGTGGTGGCCGTTACGTCGACCCGGAGATCGCGGCGAGCGCGCTGACCGAGGGAACGTGCCCGTTGACCACTCGTGAGCTCGAACTTCTCCGGCTCACCCTGCGCGGCAGCACGATCTCCGCCATCGCCGAGGAGGCGCACCTCGCCGCGGGCACGGTCCGCAACTACCTCTCGGCGGCGATGAGCAAACTCGGTGCGGGCACACGGTACGAGGCGGCGCGGCACGCCTGGGAGGAAGGCTGGATCTGACCGCACCGTTGCGCACGGAAGTGAACGCCGACTCCCGTCACTCCCATCGCGGCGAAAGTTGGCGTTCACTCCGCGTGCCGGTCGCTCAGGAGAGCTCACCGAGAGTCTTGCGGAGTGCGAGCACGGCATCGGTGAGTTCGTCGGGACGCACCGACAGGGCCGGTCGCCAGCGCAGCGAACGCGGCCCGGACGGCAGGAACAACGTGTGGTGCCGCTCGCGGGCGATGCTGATCGCACGGTCGCGCAGCGCCGAGTCGGGGAAGTCGACCGCGCACATCAGCCCTCGGCCACGCGGATGGCTGAGCACGGACGGAAACTCCTCGGCAAGCCCACGCAGTTCGGCCACCAACATCTCGCCCATGCGGCGCGTGTGGGCGAGCAGGTCCTCGGACTCGATGATCTCCAGAATCCTGGTGGCGCGCACCATGTCCACCAGGCCACCGCCCCAGGTGGAGCTGAGGCGGCTGCCCTCGCGGAAGGCGTTGTCGGCGACGTCGAGGACACGGCGACCGCCCATCACCCCGCACACCTGCACGCGCTTGCCGAACGCGACCAGGTCCGGTTCGAGCCCGAGCGACTGATACGCCCAGGCATACCCGGTGAGCCCGCCACCGGTCTGCACCTCGTCGGCGATGGTCAGCACGTCGTGCTCGCGGCACAGGTCCTGCATCGCCTGGAGGAACTCCGGGCGCAGGTGACGGTCGCCGCCTTCGCCTTGGACGGGTTCGTAGACGAAGCAGGCGATTTCGCGACCGTACCGCTGCAGCGCGGCCTCGGCGGTCTCCAGCGCGGCGATCTCGGCGGGAAGCAGGTCGGTGCAGTCCCGATCGGTACCCGGCTCGACGGCGGGACTGGGAATGCGCGGCCAGTCGAACGCGGGGTAATCGCGGATCTTGGTCGGATCGGTGTTGGTCAGCGACATGGTGTAGCCGGTGCGGCCGTGAAACGCCTTCTGCAGGTGCATGGCCCGGCATCCCCGCACGGGAGTGCTCCGGGCGGAGTTGATCTTGGTCTTCCAGTCGAAGGCGACCTTCAGGGCGTTTTCCACCGCGAGCCCCCCGCCCTCGATGAAAAACAGCAGCGGCAGCTCCGGATCTCCGAACACGCGCTTCAGGACCTCGGCGAAGCGGGCCTGTTCGACAGTGGCGAAGTCGGGGTTGGCGGGTTTGACCCGAGCGGCACGAACGAGCGCGGCCTCGAAGTCGGGCTCGCGAAGTCCCGGATGCCCGTGCCCGAGCGGCGCCGAGCTGAAGAACATCGTCATGTCGAGATACTCGGTGCCGTCACGCAGGTCACGCAGGCGACAACCCCGCCCGGAGTCCAAGTCGACCACGATGTCCAGCAGATCGCCGGTCACGTGCGCGCGCAGCTCGGTGACGGCGGTTTCCGCTCGGTCCCGCAGAAGCTCCTGCGCACGCTGATTCGAGACCTCGGCACCGGTGGAATCGATGGTCTCTTGCTGTGCGGTCATGCTCGACCTCCCGGCACTACGTGGGGCGCGGCTCTGCGGGCCGCGACGGCAACCCTCACTTGAAGCAATGGTTACACGAGACCAACGTCACAAATCAATATTTTCCCGAATATATCCTTCAAGTCAGGATATTTTCCTTTGCCCTGGATTGCTTCGCTCTCCGTGCGAGTACAGCCGGAAGACCACACGGTGATGCCGCTCGCGGCGGGCCGATGCGGGTCCCACACCGCATACCGCACACATACAGCCCGCGTTCGAGCGGCACCGGAGGGACCGCGGCACTGAAGCGACTAAAATCGCAGGCCGCACAGCAGCGAACATGAGGCGGCGATGGTCGAGGAACGTGGTGCGCATTTCATTCGCTCCGTCGAGCGGGCGCTGGCGGTGCTGCGTGCCTTCTCTCCCGAGCAACCGGAGCTGACGCTGACGGAGGTGGCCACCGCGACCGAGATCGATCGCGCCGGTGCTCGCCGACTCCTGCACACCCTGATGGACCTGGGCTACGTACGCCATGACGGGCGGCACTTCGCACTGACACCACAGGTACTCGAGTTCGGTTACGCCTACCTGTCCAGCCGCCCGCTCCCACAGATCGCCGAACCCCATCTGCAGCGGCTGACCGGGGAACTGCACGAAATGACCGCGCTGGCGGTCCTCGAACGCGACGAGATCTGCTACGTCGCACAGGTGCCCAGCCCCAAGCTGCTGTCCGTGACCATCCCGGTGGGCACTCGCTTTCCCGCGCACGCCACGTCGATGGGCAAGATCCTGCTCGCGGGACTGCCCCCGGAACGGTTGGAGGCACGATTGGGCGGCATGGACCTGCGGCCCGTCACGGCCAACACCATCACGACGCGGGAAGCACTGCGCACGGAACTGGCCGCGGTCCGCAAGCGGGGCTTCGTGGTCTCCGACAACGAACTGGAAAGCGGGCTGCGTGGGGTGGCCGTGCCCGTTCGCGATCACGCCGGGCGGGTCTTCGCGGCCGTCAATGTGTCCCTGCACGCCGAGAGCGCGTCCGAGGACTCGGTTCAGCAGGAGATCGTGCCACGACTGCTTGCGACCGCCTCCCGCATCGAAGCGGATCTACGGCTGAAACCCACCACACCGATGTAGGTACATCCGGGCGACGAGCGCATCCGGCCGGAAGAGACGGCTGCCCGGGCGCACGACCGGTCCGTGACGCACTCGTCGCCGAGTCACCGGCCGGTGACTCGGCGACGAGGCAGCCACCCCGTGGCAGGGGTCATCGCGGGATCGCCGCGTGATGATCAGCTATCGGTCAACTCGCCGGCCTCCCGGTACGACTTCTCCGCCACGTGGATGAAGTAGTCGGGATCGGCCTCGGCGTATGTTTCCTGGAAATCGCCGAAGGTGTCGATCTGCTGGAATCCCACGTCCCGCATCAAACCGCGCAGATAATTCTTCCGCAGCGGGTACATGTTCAGGAAGTACTCGCTGTTGTCCGGGAACGTGTACTTGTATCGTGCCAACCCGTCGTCGACGTGGTCCGGCACGGCCGAAACCTGCTCGCCGCAGTAGTAGTAGGTGCGGTTGCTGCCGGAACCATTGTCCAGGACAGCATCGTAATTGCGCTGATCGATGATCAGAACACCGTCGTGGGAGAGCATCGCGTAGAACTCGGCCAGCGCCTTGCGTCGATCGTGCTCGGCGAACAGGTGGGTGAACGAATTGCCGAGGCAGATGATCGCGTCGAATTCACCGTGCACGTCACGATTGAGCCAGCGCCAGTCGGCGTTGACCACGCGCAGGACGTGACCACCGTAGTCGATCCCGTTCTGGAACGCCTTCGCCAGCATCTGGGGACTACCGTCCGCGCTGACCGTGTCGAACCCTTCCTCCACCAGGCGAACCGAGTGGAATCCGGTTCCGGTTGCCGCGTCGAGCACGGTCTGCACACCGCGCGACTTGAGCTGGTCGATGAAGAAGCGACCTTCGCTCTCGGTGCGCTTCTTCCAGTTGATCAGCTCGTCCCACTTGTCCACCATGCCACCGACGTACTCTTGGGTGTAGTGGTCGGTGTCGCGCACCTCGGTCGGGTTTTCGCCGAATACCTGCTGTTCCAGTTCGATGGAACTGACCGACTCGGCATACCCGTCCACGTGAGGACGCTTGTTCGCGCTCTGGGTCATACTCCGTTTCCTGAACTCGTTTCGACCGCACATCACCATGATGTGCAGCGCAGACCCGACGGAAATGACATGTGATTCCACAAAACCGTCGGCGCATATGGATGCCCGGCATGCTGACACCGCACTCCCGGGAAAAGCGGGAGCCGATATCGTCGGCGTCATTGCCCGGCGCGTTGTCGCCACAGATCTGTGCGCCACTGGTGACGTTAGGGCACGCGGCCCGCGAAGCAAGCAGAAAATCCCTGTGACCCTGTACACACCCGCTTTCGCGGGATTGTCGCCGTGACTTCGCCATACCCGCTGACCAGGCAATTCCGTGGCCACCGGCCCGCTCCGGCACCGCCGACACCGGCAGGTACTCGGCGAACCGGAGGTTCGCGCTGCGACCACTTGTGTCGCGGTGCGAACTCCCGCGCCCTCGACTGCGGTCGGGCTCCTCCGTGGCTCCGCAATGGGCGATGAAGTCGCGCCCGAGACATCGGATCTCGAATAACACCATGTCAAAACGATTCAGAAACCACAGTTCCCCGCCTGGCGGATACCTCCGTCACCGCGACCGGGCACCGGTGCACAGCAGCACTGTAAGCCAGCTCACACTTTTGCCTCAGAGCGGGACCCCTACGATCTGCGTCACACCTGCCAAGCACCCGTGCACGCAAAGCCTCCTCGGGAATGTGCGCGCGAGAAACCGGGCATTGGCGGCGAAAAACGCAAGCAGCAAGGTGAGCAATTCCGACCATGGACAGCAGGGGCGGATTTCGCGGGAGTGGAGGCATCATGCCCAGCAGGGTCCGAAACCGGCACTTGGCGGACAGGATCGTGGAAGCCGACGAAGCGGCACAACTGATCCCCGCAGGAGCCAACGTCGGCATGAGCGGATTCACCGGCGCCGGCTACCCGAAAGAGGTGCCGGGGGCACTGGCCAAGCGCCTGGCGCAGGCCAACGCCCAGGGAGACCCCATGAAGGTCAGCCTGTGGACGGGTGCCTCCACGGCTCCCGAACTCGACGGGGCACTCGCGGAAGCCGAGGGGATCGAGTTACGACTGCCCTACCAGTCCGATCCGGTCAGCCGCGAGAAGATCAACTCCGGCCGGATGGATTACATCGACATCCACCTCTCGCACGTGGCGCAGCGGGTCCGGCAGGGATTCCTCGGGCCGCTGGATGTCGCCGTGATCGAGGTCAGCGGGGTCACCGAGGACGGCAAGCTGATTCCCTCCTCCTCGATCGGCAACAACAAGACCTGGATCGAGCAGGCCGACCGGGTGATCCTCGAGGTCAACTCCTGGCAGAGCGAGCAGCTCGAGGGCATGCACGACATCTACAACGGCACCGCGCTGCCGCCGAACCGGCAGCCGCTCCCGCTGACCGGTCCCGGCGACCGTATCGGCGCACCGTACCTGGAGTGCCCGGCCGAGAAGATCGCCGCCGTGGTCGAGACCGAGGCACCCGACCGCAACACCGTGTTCAAGGAACCGGACGCGGTCTCGCGCGACATCGCCGAGCACGTACTGGACTTTTTCACCTCGGAGGTGCGGTGCGGGCGGCTCCCGCAGAGCCTGCTACCACTGCAATCCGGGGTGGGCAATGTCGCCAACGCCGTGCTCGCCGGTCTCCGGGAGGGCCCCTTCTCCGGGCTCACCGCCTATACCGAGGTCATCCAGGACGGGATGCTGGACCTGATCGACTCGGGCACACTGCGCATGGCCTCGGCGACCGCGTTCTCGCTGAGCCCCGCCGCGGTTGACCGGTTCAACAAGCACGCGGGCACCTACCGGAACCGAATCCTGCTGCGCCCCCAGGAGATCAGCAACCATCCCGAGGTGGTGCGCCGCCTGGGTTGCCTGGCGATGAACGGTGCCGTGGAAGCCGACATCTACGGCAACATCAACTCCACGCACATGATGGGCAGCAGAATCCAGAACGGCATCGGCGGCTCGGGAGACTTCGCCCGCAACGCCTACACCTCGATCTTCATCACACCGTCCCAAGCCAAGAACGGCGCCATCTCGGCCATCGTGCCCATGGTCTCGCACGTGGACCACACCGAGCACGACGTCGACGTCATCGTCACCGAACAAGGTGCGGCGGATCTACGTGGCCTGGCACCGAGACAGCGGGCCAGGAAGATCATCGAGCACTGCGCACACCCGGACTTCCGACCCGCACTGCGGGACTACTACGAACGGTCACTGCACGCCACCCAGGGTGGCCAAACCCCGCACCTACTCGACGAATCCCTGTCCTGGCACCGGAAATACCTGCAGGAAGGCACCATGCGCACATGAGCCACCGGAATCGACCGATGGCTCGATGGATTCGGCCGTTCGGTGTCCGCACCGAGGGCCGGATCCATCCGCTCGGCGCGGCTCAGTTCCGACGTACCACCCAGGGACTTCTCCGCCAGGGGCGAGGACGGAGAATCGGCTCTCCCGCCTTCTCGTTCCGTTCCACGATCAGGTAGTCGTGGTGCTCCTCGACCACGGGTTCGATCTCGGGAGTCTGGTGCCCGCTGACCACCGCGAACCAGCGGGAATGGCTGCGCAGGTGCCGGTAGTCGTCGACGCTCATCGTGATCTCGGTGGTGCAGTTGGAAGTGGAACACTCGCACCTGAACTGCGCGATGCCCTCGGGTTCGCCGTTGGCCGACGAGCGCTGCCGGAGGCGTTCGCTGAGGCGGGAGAACACGGCCTCGTTCTCGGCCAGGCGTCGCGCGCGGCGGCGATTCATCTGTGCTCCGGCACGAACCTGTCCGTAGTTGAGCAACGAGACGAGGAGCACACCGCCGATGATGTTGCCTGCAGTGGCCGCACCCAGCCACATCACGTACGTCCCGAGCGAGGTGGCGCCGGCGAGGGTGGCGGCCAGGATGTAGCCGCTGGAGGCGATGCAGTGAGCCAATCCCAGCAAGCCCACCGGAAAGGTGATCAGCCAGATCACGGCGATCTGCCCGATCGTGCTCTGGGCACTGGTGACCAGCCACGACATCAAAGCGATCAGCAATCCCCCGAGAATGCCGCTGGTGAACACGCTCACCAGCGGTTGATCCACGGCCTTGACGCCCAACTGCACCAATTCGGCCACCACCGCGGGTTGCAGCGCGCCGGTGACGGTCGCCAGCGCCGCGAAGGTCAGCGCACCGAGCACGTTGGCTGCGAACACGACCACCCACAGTCGCAACGTGGCAGGCAGGTGGCGACGCTCTTCGAGGATGAGCACGACGGGAAACAGGGTGTTCTCGGTGAACAGTTGAGCCCGTCCGATGACCACTGCGATGAATCCCAGCGGATAGAGCAGCTCGGCGATGAACTCGCCTCCGTCACCGGGCAGGGCGGCGAGTGTTCCGGACACTCCCAGCCCGGTGAGCCCCATGAACAGACCGGCGGCAAGCCCGGAGAAACCGAGGGCGCTGGCCGTGCGGTTCAGTTCGGAACGAGCGTCGTCAAGGACCCGCTCGTAGATCTCGCGCGCGGTCAACCGCCCCGACTCAGTTGCCATCGGTGTTCCTCAAGTCTTCCGAGATGTCGACATGCCGTATCCGTGCACACCGCCAGGGCTTTCAGTAACAAGGAAACACCCGTGCCGACCTTCACCTTCCCGATCACCCCGAGCCAGCTCGACGCCGGACGGCGCCGACCTTCGGCCTGTTCGGCTTCTCGTGGGTCATCGTTTACTTTCCGGCGGCACGAAAAGATCCCCCACGCTGCTCATGTAGGGGATCTTCGTGTGTGTCCTTCGCTGCAGGAACACCCTGTATTGATGTTGTGGAGCTGCGGGGAATCGAACCCCGGACCTTCTCGATGCGAACGAGACGCGCTACCAACTGCGCTACAGCCCCTTGCCGAGTGCGGGACCAGCTTAGCAAGCCCCGAAAGCACCCGACGACACCCCCCTCGGTTCGGCCCTCCTACTCGCCCACGGCGCGGCGATACGGCTCCCAGGTTCGTTCGTCCAACTCGTCGAACATCGGATCCTCGTCATCGATGTCGAGGGCGACCGCGTGGGACGAGTACGCAGGTGGAACCTCACGGGAGGCACCGTGGCCGTACTTCCCACCGGGCTCGTCGGCGTGCCCGCCCTCACCAACCCCGTCATAGGACTCCGGGTCCTCGTACTCGTCGAACTCCGGGTCGGCCTCGCCCGAGAGACGAGCCAGCCTGCGCGCTCGGACATCCTCCTCGATCCGAACCTGCCTGCGTAGGTAGGTCAGATATCCGACGAGCGCGACATCGACGAGCGCGTGGAACCACCAGGCGACCGACCAGACCAGCGCGGCGAGCACCGCCGTGGCCACCGCCGTCAGCAGCATGCCGAACACGATTCGCTGCCTACGGGCGTAGATGGCCCGCGCGGCGAGCGCTGCGGCCTCCGGATCGAAACCACCCCGGCCCGGGCGGTATCGACGCCCCGCACGGGCGTCATCGCTGTAGACCCGACGCCACTGGCCGTTTTCGGTGTACTCGTCCCCCGCATCGATCTCCGCGTCGACCTCCGGGTCGACCTCCGGGTCGACGTCGGTCATCTCGCCCTCGTCCATGTCATCCCGGTCGGTGTCAGGCATTGCGAACGCCTCCTTGACCCTTGTGGTTCTCGCTCTACCGGACGCCGCCGGACGCCGGCCGCCACCTCGACGCACCACGCGCGCCGCCAGCGCGGAATCGGTGGTGTGCGCGACCTCCTGGCGGCGGCGGGCGAACATCGGCACGAGGACGACCAGCCAGGCCACCGCCAGCGCAACAAAGATCAACGAGCTGAGCACGCCTCGCCACCTCCCCCTGGCCAACGGCAGCACACACCTGCGATCACCACGCTAGCCACATCGATCATGCCTGTCTTGGAGCCACGCCGAACCCATGACGTTCCGCGTCGCGGTGAAAATACTGCGTTCGCAGCAATCGGATCCGCCATTCGCCGGTTGCAGCGGTCACCACCTGGCCGGCTGCTGCCCGGCAGGCCGGTCCACCCGAACCGACTCAGGGTCGACTGGTGCGCCCCGCACGGACCAGCACCGAGACCGCACCTTCCGGAACGTCCTCCGTCGTCAGCCCGTAGACGTAGTGATCGCGCCACGCCCCCGCCACGTCGAGGTACCGCTCGAAGAGACCCTCCCGGCGAAAACCCGCCTTCTCCAGGACCCGAATGCTGGCGATGTTCTCCGGCCGGACCGTGGCTTCCAAACGATGCAGCCCGGCCGGACCGAAGGCATGATCGACGGCGAGGGCGACCGCCGCCGTGGCGGTTCCGCCGCCTGCCACGTGCTCGGTGACCCAGTAACCGATCCAGGCCGAGCGCAGCGCCCCGCGCACGATGTTGCCGACGGTGATCTGACCGGCGAAACGCCCGTCGACGGTGATGACGAACGGCAGGGCCTGCCCACTCCGGCCCAGACTGCGCAGCGCGTTCCACTGGCCGGGCCAGGCGAGCACCGAATTGCGTTCCTGCCAGTCGCCGACGGGGGTCGGCTCCCACCGTTGCAGGTATCCTCGATCACGCAGCCGGGTGCTGCTCCATGCCGAGCCGTCCCGCAACCGGGGAGGACGCAATGCGACCTCGCCCGCCACGACCACAAGAGGTCCCAACTCGGCAGGCCAGCCCGGGTGACGCCCGCCTGCGTCCGAGGGCAGCACATCCATAGGTTCACCGCACCCGTTCGTCGTTCCTGCCGTTTACGGCGCACCGCTCACACCCGCTGGGACAGGAAGCTGATCGGGACGCTCTCTCCCTCGGCGACCTCGGTGACCTCCTCGTCGATGATCATCAGGCAGTTCGCCTCAGCCAACGAGGCGAGCAGGTGGGTCCCCGAAGTACCGACCGGCTGAACGAGGTAGGTCTCGTTGTTCGGATCACGCAGAAGTTGGCCGCGCAGGAAGGTACGGCGTCCGTGCGGAGCACTGACCGGAGACAGCAGCTCGGCCGAAATCCTCCGCCGATGCGGATTGGGCTTGCCCAGCGCAGCGCGGATCAGCGGCCGCACCAGCACTTCGAACACCACCAGCGCACTCACCGGATTGCCGGGCAGCACGAAGGTCGGAACCTCATCCGGTCCCAGGCGCCCCATCCCCTGCACCGATCCGGGGTGCATCGCCACTCGGGCCATGTCGAGATCACCGAGCTCGGCCAAGGCCGCACGGACGTCGGCACCGTCCGACCCGCCCACGCCACCGGCGATCACCACGATCTCGGACAGCAGCAGCCGCCCCTCCACCACCTCGCGCAGCCGTTTCGCATCGGTGCTGACGATGCCGACCCGCGTCACGTCCGCACCGGCATCTCTCGCCGCGGCGGCCAGTGCGTAGGAATTGACGTCGACGACCTGGCCCTGACCAGGTGTGCGGTCGATGTCGACCAGCTCATCACCGACCGAGATCAGCGAGACCCTCGGCCGTGGGTGCACCAGCACCTTGCTGCGGCCGACGGCCGCGAGCAGCCCCACCTGAGCCGCTCCGATGGAGGAGCTCCGGCGCACGGCCACATCGCCTGCCTGCACGTCCTCTCCCGTGCGGCGGACGAACGCCGCCGACGGCACCGCCTGACGCACCGTGACCTTGGCCGGATGCCGGTCGGTATGGTCCAGCGGCACCACCGCGTCGGCCAGGGTGGGCATCGGTGCACCGGTGACCACATGCACCGCCTGACCGGGTTGCAGACGACGCGGTTGCCGCGACCCAGACGGGATCTCGCCCACCACGGGAAGCACGGCAGGCTCCTCGGCCGCGTGCTGAACGTCGACGCTGCGCACCGCATAGCCGTCCACGGCCGCTTGATCGAATCCGGGCAATGCCCGCTCGGCGACGACCTCCTCCGCGCACAGCATCCCCTGCGCTTCGGAGATCGCCACACGAACCGGCGAGGGCCGCACCGCGGCCCCGAGAACGCGTGCGAGCTGCTCGTCCACTGACCTCATGGCTGTCGACCTCTTCCGGCGCACACCGGACCGTGACCGTGCGAAAACCAGCGTGGCTTCACCGCTCGTTCAACCGCCGGCTCAGCCAGTCCCGCAGGCCCGGCCCGTACTCGGGATTCTCCAGCGCGAAGTCCACCGCAGCTTTCAGGAAATCGCCAGGATTTCCCAGGTCGTGTCGCCCACCTCGATGTACCACGACATGCACCGGATGTCCTTCGGAGATCAGCAACGCTACGGCATCGGTGAGCTGCAGCTCGCCTCCGGCACCCGGTTCGATCCGCTGCAACGCCTCGAACACCACCCGATCGAGCAAGTAGCGACCGGCGGCGGCCAGGTTCGACGGCGCGTCCTCCGGAGCGGGCTTCTCGACCATTCCGTGCACCGTTTTGACGTCGTCTTCATCGGTGTCGGTGACCCGGAAGATGCCGTAGGACCGTGTCTGTTCGGGGGGCACATCGAACGCGCACAGCACACTGCCGCCATGCCGGGCACGGATCTCGGCCATCCGCGTCAGCACTCCGGCCTCCTCCCCGGTGGGAAAGACCAGATCGTCCGGCAGCAGGACGGCGACGGCCTCCTCGGAGCCGGCCAGGTTCGGTTCGGCGCACCCCACGGCATGGCCCAGTCCCAACGCTTGTTCCTGCAACGCGGTCTCGGCGGAGAGCAGGTTCGGTCCTCGCCGCACCTTGTTCAGCAGCTCGTCCTTACCGCGCTCCGCCAAGGTCTTTTCCAGATCGGGCTGGGGACGGAAGTACTCGGTCACAGCCTGCTTGTCCGGGGAGGTGACGATGACGAGCCGGTCGGCTCCCGCCTCGGCCGCTTCGGCGGCCACGAGTTCGATGCCCGGGGTGTCGACGACAGGAAGCAGCTCCTTGGGCACCGCCTTGGTCGTCGGCAGAAATCGAGTGCCCAGGCCGGCGGCGGGCACAATGGCGGTCCGAAATGCGGCGGGGTACGTACCCCGTGGCGTCCTTGTCGGGCTACTCATGGCCGCGAGCTTAGCGACGTTGGCTATCGTTCGTCGCTGTGACGCTTTCGCCCGAAGAAGTGACCCGCAAGAAGCAGTGGCGTACCCGCCTGCTGGCCGAGCGCACGGAGAAGACGGAAGGGACGCGCTCGGCCGAGGCGGCGGCATTACGCACATCGATACTGGAGCACATCGGCGGCAGCTCCCCGTCCGGCAGCAGCCCGGCAGGCCGTGCTCCGGGAGACAGCGCTCCGGGAAACAGCGCTCCCGTCACCGTGTGCGCCTACGTTCCGATCGGCTCCGAACCGGGCTCACCGGACCTGCTCGACGGTCTCCGCGAGTACGGTTGCCGCGTCCTCCTGCCGATCGTGGTCGGTGCGGAACCGCTGGAGTGGGCCGAGTACACCGGTCCGGAGTCGCTGCGCTCCGCCCGGTACGGGCTGCTGGAGCCCGCGGGCACGCACCTCGGTCAAACAGCACTCGGAGACGCCGACGTCGTTCTCGTTCCCGCGCTCGCGGTGGATCGCAACGGAACCCGGCTCGGACGGGGCGGAGGGCACTACGATCGTTCACTGCCGCTGGCGGACTCGCGGGCGCAACTGATCGCCGTGGTCAGCGATCACGAGTTCGTCGACCACCTGCCCGGGGAGGCCCATGACGTGCGGATGAGCGCCGTGCTGACCCCGGAGCGGGGGGTTGTGCCGCTTCCGTTGTGACACACACCTGTTTGCGCTGGCCACCTGATGTAACGCATTATTGTATTGGCACTCGTATGGCGTGAGTGCCAACCGTCAGTGCCACTAGCTGCAGTACGGATGACTGCACTACGAGTGCCCACGTGATCTCCGGAGGTTGAGGGCCGTGCCCACCTACCAGTATGCCTGCACCGAATGCGGGCACAACTTCGAGACGGTGCAGTCCTTCAAGGAGGACTCCCTGACCGAGTGCCCGCAGTGCACCGGACTGCTGCGCAAGCTGTTCTCCGCGGTCGGCATCGTGTTCAAGGGCAGCGGCTTCTACCGCACCGACAGCCGTTCCGGCTCCACCTCCAGCGAGTCGAGCTCGCCGAATTCCTCCGGTGATTCGGCAGGCGATTCCCCGAGCTCCGCGAGCTCCTCGAACGACTCGGGCGGTTCAGGCTCCGGTTCCTCGTCCGCCGACTCGTCGAGTTCCGGTTCCTCGTCGACCGGATCCTCGTCGACCGGTTCCTCGTCGGCCGGTTCGTCCGGCTCGCAGACAACGGCAGCCGCCGCGTCCTGACCGGTGCGGCCCCGGGGCCGTCGACCCCGAGGCCATCGGCCGGATGACCGCAGCCGGTTGTCCCCAGGATGCGGAGTTGTCCACAGATGTCTCAGTGGACTCCCGTAATCCGGGTAACCCCGCCTTACCTTCGAATCCGGATCAACACCGGAGGAGGCGGGAGACCTCATGTCGCACAAGACGCCGCAGTCGCACAACACCGGGAACGGACTCCGGCTCGACGTGACCGTGCGGGACCGGCTGCGGGGAATCCTGCACAGCCGTCACGGCGTCCGCATGTCGCTCCTTCGCCGAGTGGCAGCGGTCGCCCTCATCCTGGTTGCCGGTGTCCTGGCACTGCGTCCACATCCCGGCTCCGCTGCGGCCGAGACGTCGGTACTGGTCGCGGCACGCGACCTCGCAGCGGGCACGGCGCTGGCTCCCGACGATGTCCGGGTGCGGACGGTTCCGAAGACTCTCGTTCCTGCCGGAACCCTGCGCGACACCGAGTCCATCAGGGGACGGGTACTGGCCGGCGCGATGCGCCGTGGCGGGATTCTGACCGATCTCCGTCTCGTGGGGAAGTCGTTGACCAGGGTGACGACCGGGAGCGACGACCACGCCGCCGTGGCGATCCGACCGGCCGATCCCGCCGTGGCCGAGCTGCTTCACGCGGGACGCGAGGTGGACGTCATCGCCGCTGCCACGCGCCCGGGCGAACCCGAGGTCCTGGCCGAACGGGTGCCGGTGCTTGCGGTGCACTCCACCGGGAGCGGCCGTGGCGGGGCACATCTCGATGATCGGGAACAGCTGGTCGTGGTGGGGCTTCCGCAGAAGCGGGCCGCTGCGGTTGCCTCGGCCACACTCACCCGGTCGGTGACCGTGACCCTGCGCTGACGCGGCGCCGACCCGGCACACCGGCAGGGGCAGCAGTACCGCCACACGCCGGGCTCACTGCTTCAGGAGCCGTGATGCGGCGGACGGTTCTCGTGGTACCAGCGTTCCGATTCGCTTTCCCCGTTCTCGCCCACAACACGGTCGTCCGAGGTGGTCTCCGGGAGAATGTCTCCGAAGACCTCGGTGAGCTTGCGCGCACGGTGGTGGCCGGTGTTGTCGGGACTGCTCCCGTGTTGATTACCGTCTCGACGATCCGTCACGAGCACCATTGTCCTCGAAAGGCGCGGGCAGCAGCGGAACACCTTGCTCCACCCGCCGGTGCAGGGAGCGGGGCACCGGCCACGGGATGCTCACGAATGCCGCACGCTCCCCTCACCGGGAAACGGATCAGGCCGATTCCAGCCCCGAGAGCTGCTCGATCACATGTGTCACCAGCGGAGTCAACGTCGCCATGCCATCGCGAATAGCCGCTCGGGATCCGGCGAGGTTCACCACCAGAGTGCTGCCGGACACCCCCACGAGCCCCCGGGAAACACCGGCGTCCACCGCCCCGGCTGCCAGCCCGGAGGCCCGCAGCGCCTCGGCGATACCCGGAATCGGCCGGTCGAGAACGCCCGACGTCGCATCCGGAGTGACATCGCGCGGGGACACGCCGGTACCGCCCACCGTGATCACCACGTCGACGCCGCCGATGACCGCCGTGTTCAACGCGTTGCGGATATCGACCGTCTCACCGGCCACCGCGACGGTACCATCGACGATGAATCCGGCTTCCTCCAGTAGCTCGGTCACCAGCGGACCGGTGCTGTCCTCCTGTTCACCCTGCGCGGCCCTGTCGTCCACGACGACCACGAGAGCCCGTCCCAACCGCTGCGCGCTGCGTTCCATGCCGGTTACCGTAGTCGTCTGCGTCTCGTCGGTCAGATCCAGTGAGTCGGAGGGATCGTCGCCACCCCTGGTGGGGTGGGAGATCACACTGCCTGGTCCATTCGCCATGCTCTCGGTTTCTTCCTGTCCTCGGGCTGTGGACTGGGATCATTCCCGACCGGGCGCGGAGAGCGCGTCCGGCCAGGATGGTCGCACATGCCGGGCCGCCTGCGATCATCGCTAGCCTTACTTGCCGGTCAGGGTGACCTGGGTGGTGCGTTTGTTGCCGCCGTTGCCATCGGTCAACGTCAACGTCACCCGATCACCCGGCGCGTGGGAACGAATCGCCGCGATCAACTCGTCGGCACTGGTGATCACCCGGTTGTTGACCTTGGTGATGACGTCCCCGGCACGGACACCGCCCTGCTCCGCCGGGCTACCGGGATCGACCTTGACCACGCGAGCGCCGGAAATGCCGTCCGCAGGGGTGATCCGCACACCCAACGTGGTCTGTTCGGCCGATCCGGTCTCGATCAGTTGCCGGCCGATGCGTCGCGCGTGATCGATCGGGATCGCGAAGCCCAGTCCGACCGAGCCCGCACTGCCCCGTCCGGAGCTGGGGCTGTAGATCGCCGAGTTGATGCCGACCACACGGCCGTTCATGTTCACCAGCGGGCCACCCGAGTTGCCCGGGTTGATGGCGGCGTCGGTCTGCAGAGCATTGATCACAGTGGACTGGCTACCCTGGCTTCCGCCTGCCCGCACCGGGCGGTTCTTGGCGCTGATGATGCCGCTGGTGACGGTGCCGGACAGTCCGAAGGGCGAGCCGATGGCCACCACCGATGCCCCTACCTCCAGATTGCCCGATCGACCGAGTTCGGCGGGGTTGAGGCCGGTCGCATCGATCTTGAGCACCGCCAGATCGGACTTCGGGGCCGTACCGACGACCTCGGCGGACAGCACCCTGCGGTCGTTGAGCCGCACGGCGATCCGGCCTTGTTGGCCACCCTGCACCACGTGGTTGTTGGTGAGGATGTAGCCGTCCTGGCTGATGATGATGCCCGAGCCGGAACCCTGCCCCTGCATGGTCTGCACCTGGATCTGGACCACGCTCGGCAGCACCTTGTCGGCGACCGCCTGGACGGATCCTGCCGGGGCATCGGAGGTGTTGCTGGCCGGTGGCGGCGCGTCGAGCGCGGTCACGGCGGAGTTGCCCGAGCCCGAACCACCGAGCTGGTTCCAGGCGAAGCTACCGACACCACCGCCGATCAGGCCTGCCACCAGCGCCAGGGTGGTCACCCCCGCGACAAGCCTGCCCTTTCCGCCGCGCCCGCTTCGGGGCAGCGTCTGCGTTGCGTTCGCCGGCTGTGGGTATCCGCCCTGACCCTGCTGCCACCCCTGGCCGTACTGCCCCGGAGGAAACGGTCCTTGAGCAGGCTGCTCCTGGCCGTACTGGCCCGGGGAATACTGCTGCTGTCCATAGTGGACCTGGGCGTACGGCGAGCCCGAGGCATACGGCTGACCCTGCGGGTACTGCTGGGCCGTGTGCGGATACTGCGCCGGGTGCTGTTCCGGCGTTGCCTGCAGGTCCGACTGCTGCTCCGCAGCGGCGGAGGGTTGTTGTTCCGTCGACTGGGAATACTCCCCGGCAGAGGGCATGTCACCGGGCGTGCCCTGCTGCGGAGCACTCTCTGCCTGCTGATCGGAATCCCTCGGCGTGTCTCCGGAGGGCCCTGGGGTGTTTTCCGTCATGGCTCCACTCTGCGTCATGGGTCTGAGAGCCGCCTGAGATCAGGCTGTGGAGAAAAAGTTCCATCGAACGATCCAGATATGACTCACCGTAATGATACCTACCCTCAGCGGGTGGGTGATCAGATCGCCCGGAGTCGCTCGGCGATCCGCTCCGGAGTCACGTCGTTGATCCACACTCCCATACCGGACTCGGAACCGGCCAGGTATTTGAGCTTGTCCGAGGCCCGCAGCACCGAGAACACCTCGAGATGCAGCCAGGACAGCTCCCGGCCCGTGCGGACCGGTGCCTGGTACCAGGCGGCGATGTAGGGCAGCGGGCGATCGTAGAGCCCATCGAGGCGGCGCAGGACCTCCAGGTACGTGGCCGCGAAGTCATCGCGTTCGGCATCGGTCAACGCCGGGATGTCCGGGACCTGCCGATGCGGCAGCAGATGCACCTCCACGGGCCACCGTGCCGCGGCGGGAACGAACGCCGTCCAGTACTCGGAGTCCACGAGCACCCGATCGCCCGCGGCGCGCTCGGCAGCGAGCACATCTCCGAGCAGGTGCCTGCCGTGCTCGGCTCGGTAGTCCTCCGCCACCCGCAGCATTCGCTCGGTTTTGGGGGTGACGAACGGATAGCCGTAGATCTGCCCGTGCGGATGGTGCAGCGTGACACCGATCTCCTCGCCCCGGTTCTCGAAACAGAAGACCTGTTCGACTCCGGGCGTCTCGGAAAGCGCGGAGGTGCGGTCGGCCCAGGCGTCCACGACCGTGCGCACCCGGCTGTGACCGAGTCTGCCGAACGAGGTGTGGTGCTCCGAAGTGAAGCACATCACCTCGCACCGGCCCTGCGCGGGCGCCGACGGGACCAGGCCCGTCCCGTCCACGGTCCCGGCCCCTCCCTCGATCCCCCCGGAAAACGACGGGAACCGGTTCTCGAACACGACCACGTCGTAGTCGGACTCCGGTATCTCGCTGAGTCGTCCCGGGCTGCTCGGGCACAGCGGGCACAGATCAGCAGGGGGCTTGTAGGTCCGGGACTGGCGGTGAGCGGCCATCGCCACCCACTCACCGGTGAGCGGATCCCGCCGCATCTCCGAGGCGGGAGCCTGCTCCGGCAGATCACGAGCGTCCTCGGCCACCCGCGGCGGGGCGTGCGGATCGGTGTCGAAGTAGATGATCTCCCGGCCATCGGCCAGGTTCCGCGCAGTACGTCTCACAGTTCACTTTCCTGTTCCGACACGGCCTCTCCGGAACCGGGAGCTTCGGCGATGGTCAATTCGGCTACCTGTTCGCCCAGGACACGGCGGGCTTCCTCGGGCAACCCGTCATCGCTGATCAGCACATCGGCCTCGTCCAACCCGACGATGGTGGAAATCCCCACCGTGGACCACTTGGCGTGATCGGCGATCACGACCAGCCGGTTCGCCGCCTCGGCCAGTGCCCGGTTGGTCTCGCTCTCGTTGAGATTCGGGGTGGTGAATCCCGCCCGAGGGGCCATGCCGTGCACCCCGAGAAACACCACGTCCAGGTGCAGCGAGCGCAGGGTCCGCACCGCGACAGGTCCGACCAGCGCGTCCGAGGGGGTGCGCACTCCTCCGGTCAGGACCACGGTGCGATCGGTGCGGCCACGCTGCTGAAGCATGTCGGCAACCCGGATCGAGTTGGTCACCACGGTCAGGTCGGCCACGTCATCGAGATGCCGGGCGAGCGTCCAGGTCGTGGTTCCCGCCGACAGGCCGATGGCGGTGCCGGGCCGCACCATCCCGGCGGCCAGTCGCGCGATCGCCTCCTTCTCGGCCGGTTGACGCATCGACTTCGCCTCGAAACCCGGCTCGTCGGTGCTGCGTCCCACCATCGACGTGGCACCGCCGTAGACCTTCTCCACCAGGCCACGACCGGCCAGCGCGTCGAGGTCGCGGCGGATGGTCATGTCCGAGACACCGAGTCGCAGGACCAGGTCACTGACCTGGACGGCGCCGGTTCGGCGCACCTCCTCCAGGATCACTTCCTGACGCTGACGTGCGAGCACTCCACTCATCCCGTCCGAATCCGTCGCCTATCGATCCGTCGTCTATTGGCATCACTACCTGACACAAGTCAACATAAAACAACACTACCCGCTCCCCTCATATGGGGAAATCGAGACATGCTGTGGAAGAGGACACAAACCGTGTTCGCTGATGTTGTCTTTCAGGTGTCAAGTTCCGATCCCGGCCTGCCCGGCAGATGCATCCGCAGCAAAGCACCACCTTCGGGAGCCTCACCCGCCCACGCGCTGCCTCCGTGCCGCTCGGCGACCTGCTTGACGATCGCCAGGCCCAGACCGGAACCGGGCAGCATCCGCGACTCCGTGGATCGGTAGAAGCGCTCGAACACGTGCGGCCGGTCCTCCGGTGGGATGCCGGGACCGCTGTCGGCGACCTCCAGTACCGCGAAACCCGAGTCATGCTGCCGTAGCTCGATCCGGACGGTACCGCCTTGCGGACTCCACTTGGCCCCGTTGTCCAGCAGGTTCAGCACAGCCCGCTCCAGTGCGGTCGCGTCCCCCAGCATCGACCACGGCTGCAGTCGCACGTCGAACTCGGCCCCGGCCGCACGACGCCGTGCACGCTCCAGGGCTCGCTCCACCACATCCACCAGTTCCACCGGCTCGTGCACGGCGTTCGGTGCGTCCTCCCTGGCAAGCTCGACGAGGTCACCCACCAATGCGGACAACTCGGTGAGCTGCGCCTGCACATCGGTGAACATTTCATCGCGGTCCTGCTCGGACAACGTCGGCGCACCGGGTCGGTCCGAGGCCATCAGCAACTCCAGGTTGGTGCGCAGCGAGGTCAACGGCGTCCGCAGTTCATGGCCCGCATCGGCGACCAGGCGACGCTGCTGCTCCTGGGACTCGGCCAACGCACCGAGCATCCTGTTGAAGCTCATGGTCAGGCGTGCCAGCTCGTCATCACCACTGACGGGGATCGGCCGGAGTTCACCGGTGCGTGCCACCCGTTCGGTCGCCGCCGTCAGGCGTTGCACCGGACGCAGGGCAGTGCGCCCCACGGCCGTTCCCGCCGCCGCGGCGAGCAGAATCCCGGCGCCGCCGATGACGACCAGCACCACGCTGAGCTGAGCAAGTGTCTCCTTGGTCGGCTCCAGGGACTGCGACATCACCAGCGCCGTGTTCTCGGCCGCGGGAATCGCCACCACCCTGCTATTGGTCTCCTCATCGGTACGCAGGGAAAATGGTTGCTGATCCCGCGCGACAGCCAGCTCGGCCGGACCCCACGGTGGCTCCTGGCCCGGACCGGTGATCTCCGTGCCGTCGGCCCGCACCAGGCTGATCTTCAGGTTCGCCGCCGCGTAGAAGGCCGCGGGGACCGACCGCAGGTCCGGCCCGAGCACCCGAGGCCCCGACACGGCCTGACTGGCCCGCTGCATGAGGTTGTTGTCGACCTGCTGGTAGAGGCTGTCGCGCACGGTGACGAACGCCCCCACCGAGACGAGAGCGACCACTCCGGCCACACAGAACGCCGCGAGCAACGTGACACGGTTGCGCAGGGAGACACGCTGCCACCGACGAGTATCGCGCTCCCCGGCCGGAATGCTGATCAGGTCGGGCGGCGGTGGTGCGGGTGTGGTCACGGCGGTGTCTCCCGGAGCACGTAGCCCACTCCGCGGACGGTGTGGATCAGGCGTGTCTCCCCCTCGGCTTCGGTCTTACGCCGCAGGTAACCGATGTAGACCTCCAGGGCATTGCCGGAAGTGGGAAAGTCATACCCCCACACGTCCTCCAGCAGGCGACTGCGGGTCAGTACCTGCTTGGGATGTGCCATGAGCAGTTCCAGCAGGGAGAACTCCGTCCGCGTCAGGCTGATCGCCCGCTCGCCTCTGCGGACTTCCCTGGTTCCCGGGTCCAGCTCCAGGTCCGCGAAACGCAGCGCTTCGGGGCGCTGCTCCCCGACCTCCGGTGGCCCCGTCCTGCGCAGCAGGGCGCGGACGCGCGCCAACAGTTCCTCCAGAGCGAACGGTTTGGGCAGGTAGTCGTCGGCCCCGGCGTCGAGGCCCGCGACCCGGTCGGAAACCGCCTCCCTCGCCGTGAGCACCAGGATCGGAAGGTCGTCGCCGGTGCTGCGCAACCTGCGGGCGACCTCCAAACCATCGACCCTGGGCATCATGACGTCGAGAACCATCGCGTCCGGCCGCTGGTCCACCAGCTGGTCCAGTGCCTGCTGACCATCCGTCGCGAGTTCGACCTGGTAGCCGTTGAACTGCAACGACCGCCGCAAGGACTCTCGCACGGCACGGTCATCGTCGACGACGAGGATGCGCATACGCCCAGTGTTACGCGATGCCCTGAGAACCACCTGAGAGCCGGTCCCCTTCTGGCGGGACGTGAGCAGGCTCGCGTCTGTGCCGGGCCGCTATGACGACCGCGGAAGCACCGGGCAGGATGGTCCGCGATGACTACTGCCGGACGATCACCACGGGGCACTTCCGAAGCACCTTCCACGGATCTCTACGACGTCATGAACCGCCGCCGGGACGTGCGGTCGGAGTTCACCGGCGAGGAGATCGCACCGGACGTTCTGCGGCGCGTGCTGACCGCCGCGCACAGCGCCCCCAGTGTCGGGCTGTCCCAGCCCTGGGATTTCGTGGTCGTGCGCAACGACTCCACTCGTCGTGCCTTCCGCGAGCACGTCCTCGCCGAACGCAGTGTCTTCGCAGCCCAGCTCAGCGGCGAGCGCGCCGAGACATTCTCCAAAATCAAGGTCGAGGGCGTCGTCGAGTCCTCGTTGTGCATCGCCGTGACCTATGACCCGGAGCGCGGTGCCCCGGAGGTGCTCGGACGGCACGCCATCGCCGATGCGGGGCTCTACTCGGTCTGCCTGGCGATCCAGAACCTGTGGCTGGCAGCGACCGCCGAAGGGCTCGGCGTGGGGTGGGTCAGTTTCTACCGGGAGGATTTCCTGCGGCGCCTGCTGGACATCCCCTCCGGCGTCCGCCCGGTCGCCTGGTTGTGTCTCGGCCCCGTGCGTTCACTGGCCGACACGCCCGACCTGGAGCGCCACGGCTGGCGCAAGCGCCTGCAACTCGAGGACGTCGTCCACGACGAGAAGTACCGACACGACTTCAGCCGGTAGTCTGTACCTCGAACAGCACGTGTCCGGCAGGTTACCGAGCGGGTAGCCCAGAACGGGTAGTGCCTGGAGCGGGCTGCCGGGAGAAGCGACTGCGAGGCGTTGTGCTGCACGAGACTCCGGTGATGGCGGGGCAGATCCCCGAGCAGGACCGCAGGGTGCGGCTCCTGCTGGAGTCGGCACGTTTCAACGAGGCCGCCGAACTGTTCGACCAGGTGACGGCCACCGCGACGAACGCCGTCGGTGAGGAGTGGGACCGCTCCACGGTCCTGGCCCACCGGGCACTGAACGCCTGGCGACTCGGGAGGATCCCGGCCGCGCTGGAGTTGGCCGCCGAAGGCTGGACCGAACTCGACAACGAACAGCCGACCGGCGTGGCAGCGGCCCAGACGATCGGCATGCTCGGTTCCCTGCTGGACACGATCGGGCACCGGTCCTCGGCGCTGGACCTCATGACACGATCGGTCGAGGTGGCCCGGGATGCCGGTGACCCGGACACGCTCGCACAGTGCCTGCAGCGCAAGGCCCATGCCCTGCTGTTCCGGGCAACCGCGCGTTCCGATGAGGTCGACCCGGAAGAGCAGTTCGCAGCCGCGCGGGAGCTGTACGAGGAAGCGCTACCACTGGTCCGGGCCGACCTGATCCGCCGGAGTGTGCTCGCGGGTGGCGCACGTGCCCTGGCCGGGGCCGGTGAGACCGAGAAAGCCGAATGCCGGGCACAGCGGGCACTGCGGCTCAGCCAGGAAGCCGCGGACTGGCTGAGCGGATCGCTCGCCATGTGGGTCCTGGGCCTGATCCGCCGGGAGCAGGGGCGGCCGGAGGACGCACGGACCTTCCTCAGTCGCGCGCTGGACTGCGCGGAGAAGATCCAGGACATGCTGCTGCTGGCGCGGTTCGCCCAGGATCTGTCGATGGTCTGCGAGGAACTCGACGATCTCGTCGGCGAGGCCGCAGCCCTCCGAAGATCGCTGAGCGCAAGTCGCACGACGGTCCGGTTCCTGCAGGAAGGACTGGGGCAGGCCCTGGAGCAGCGACGCGCCGCCGTACAGGCTCAGCAGATAGCCACCGCCGCGCAGGCAGCGGTGCTCCGGGACCCGCTGACCAACCTGACCAACCGCCTCGGACTGGAGCGCCGAGCTCCCGGACTGCTCGAACAGACCGCCGCACAGGGGCGGGTGCCGTGGCTGGTGCTGATCGATGTGGACTGGTTCAAGGAGATCAACGATGAGGCCGGGCACTCGGCCGGCGACGTCGTTCTCCAGGAGCTCGCGCACCTGTTGCGCCGCGAGTGCCGCACCGATGACCTGATCTGCCGCTGGGCGGGTGACGAGTTCGTGGTCCTGCTGGTGGACGCCTCCGAGGATTCGAAGGAGGCCGGGCCGATCGTCGCGGAACGGATCCGAGCCGCCGTGGACGACCACGACTGGCGGCTCGTCCTCGGAAGTACCGAACAACTGCCGACGACGAGCATCGGCGTCGCCGCCGGGCCCGCGGAGCTGGACCATCTTTTCGCCGCGGCCGACGTCGCGCTGTACCGGGCCAAGCAAGCGGGACGCAACCGCATCGAGGTCGACCGGCAGCCCCCCGGTCCGCCCTGGCCCGCACCCAACCGGTAGGGCTTGCGCCGTGTGCCCGGCCGGGTGTCGCCGACGTTTTTCCGACCGGTACTGTACAAAGCACGGTCGGAGCCGCTGCGGGTCCGCTGCGGCCGTGACTCGCACGTGCCCCCGTAGCTCAGGGGATAGAGCACCGCTCTCCTAAAGCGGGTGTCGCAGGTTCGAATCCTGCCGGGGGCGCCTAGGCCGCGAGGAACACAGCCGGGGCAGTCCCGGTGCCGTGCTCGATCAGGGCTGTCCGGGTGGCGACGTTGATCTCGACGCGCGAGCTCTTGACACGGGCCATATCCAGAAATCGCATGCTCCGAGTACGTACTTCGAGTATGCGAGGTGGGCGTGGAGGACCGACCAACGGTCGAGCAGCTGATGGAGCGTTTCGCGGCGGGTTGGAAAATCCCGCACACACACGCCTGGGATGACCTACTGGCTGCGAATGTGGAGCTGTGTCAGCCGCTGTTGCCCAACCGCCGAGGCCGAGCAGCGCGACCGCGGCGGCGGATACTGGATCGCCGAAACAGACCCCACCGCAGCAGCCCAGGCGGTCACCATCCAACGGACGATGGAGAGCGTTCCGTGGGCGGTCCTGGCCACCGATGGGGCCTTCAACACCATGCAGCACCTCGGGCTGAACAACTGGCCGAATATCGCCGCCTGCGATCACGAAGACCTGGACGCGCTGCTACGCCAGTGCGAAACTTGGGAAGCTGAGCACGACCCGAACGGCCAAGCCCTCCCCCGCTCCAAGCGCCACGATGACAAAGCCATCGCCGTCGTCCGGTGGTAGCACTGAGGAAAAAACCATGCCGGAGACGCCCAAGCATTCGGTCAGCGTGGCCGGTGTCGTCATCGACGAAGCCGAGCGAGTGTTGCTCATCCAACGCCGCGACAACGGCCATTGGGAACCGCCCGGCGGTGTCCTCGAACTCGGCGAAGGCTTCACCGAGGGAGTCTGCCGCGAAGTGCACGAGGAGACCGGCCTGACCATCGACGTCGATCGACTCACCGGCGTGTACAAAAACATGACCCGCGGCGTCGTCGTCATTGTCTTTCGCTGTCGAGCCCTCGACGGAACCATCCATCCCACCGACGAGGCAGCACGGGTGGAGTGGTGCGAGCTGTCCGAAGCGCTCTCCCTGATGAATGAGGCCTACGCCGTGCGCATCTCCGATGCCTACAAGGACACACCTCCTACTCGCACCCACGACGGAGTTCGGCTTACCGCGCACACCTGACCCGGAGTGCGTGTGTGCAGAGTTTCTTTTCTTCTTCTCGGCGGCCCCTCCGGGGCCGCCGAGAAGAAGAAATGTCCTCACTGGACAGGCAGGCTCCGGGATGACCACCAAACAGTACCTCTACGGAGAGAGAAGCCGGTAGATATCGACTCCGTATCATCGCCGCGCGAGGTGCTTATTCACTCTCTGAAGAAATTGGCAGGAAATCCGACAGCCGCGTATACTTGATCAAATCTTTCAAAGTGTTAGCGGTGAAGACCTTCCCTCGCGTTGCAGTAATCAGTTGTCCCATGTCTTCCCGGCGAATTCCAAATCCTCGGCCGTCAATGCAGGCTACGACCTCGAACGCCGGCTCGCCCTCGCGTTCACGGTCGTCGCGCATCGTGGCCAGACGGTGAATCCGAGCCACCTTGTCTCGAGCAGTTCCGTCGTCTCCGGTGATCTTCGCTTCGATAATCACCGCCGGATCAACTTCGTCCGGTGTGAAAAAATCAGGCGCCTGGTCAAAGCCCGGCACACGCTCGGCACGTTTGGTTTTACGAAAGGGAATACGAGCAGCATGAAGTCGATCTTCGATGGCGTTCTCCATCACGTCACCGACAAGCTCGGAGACGCCATCGCGGTGGCTCGCAAACGGCCTGCCGAGATAGCGCTCATACAACAATACTGCATACGGGATATGTTCCTCGGCGGCGTACCGAACCGAATCGAGCCCTTCCTTGGTGTCGATCTTGTCGAGTCGGTGGATCATGCCTTCTTGTGCCTCGGCGGGTCCCTGGGCCAGGACCGCACACGCTGCCATAAAGAGCGCAGTGGTGCGCTCGACGGTCAACTTCGAAGAGCCACCGCGTGTCGAGAAGTAGTTCGGGTCAGTTCGGATCTTGGAATCAAGATTTCTACTCCAGCCGTTTGTAAACTCGACGTCAGTCTCTTCCTTCGCCAGGTCCTGCCACTCAGGCGGGGTGACTCCCACAATGGTCCGAAGGACGATGGCTGCGACTGCGTTCTCGCGCGCGGCCTTCCAGCACCTATCGACATCTACGACCTTAAAGCCGTCGGTGTGCCTACGTAGCGCCTCGTATCCAGCCCGGAAATCTGAGTACTCCAGGAATGTCGTTCCCTTGGGCAGCAGCATAAACTGCGACGTCAGATCGTCGAAGGTGGACTGGACGAGGCCGCTTAGATTGTCTGCAATCTCTTGGGGCTCGAATTGGTAAGGCCGTAACGTACTCATCGGTAGGTTCCTTCTGTCTCATTTCGGACCCATCGGACGGCCTCCATAGCCGTCTCGAATCGATCTTCCAGCGACTCTTCGGGGTCCCACGTTGCGCGCAGATGTCTAATCGCACTGGCGGCGATGTGCCCAGCTTCTAGGCACGCAATGTCACCTTCAGTTGGCTTGTAGGGCACCTTACGCATTGCTTCCACGTCAGCCTCCACGCGCTGCTTCACACTTCGGGGGTGCTCTGAGCTGACGTCCTCGGCTCGGCATACGAACACAGTGTCTAAGATCGAGGATTTAGTGCCCGTGATGTGCAAAGAGGCGGACATCTCACCGGGAGCGACGAGCGTTTCGGTGCAGGTAAGACCTGCATCGAGGATCGCGATTATCAACGGCACGTATGCTTCTGACTCGTTGTGGTGGTAGGTGAAGACAAGGGGCGCGCCAGGTTTCATCGCATATGACATCTGGCAAAAGACTTCACTGAGCCCCGAGGCGAACTCCTGGATCCCGCGCAGCCGAGTCACGTTGCCCGTTAGTTCGTCGTCGGTTCGCGTGGTATCGGGGCTAAATTGTACATGCGCTCTCATGAATCTCCGGAGCCAAACATAGCAGAAGTCCATAAGTTCCGCGTACTGCACGTTGTCGAAATACGGCGGATCAGTGAACACACCATCGAGAGAATCGGACCGAAGGCTCAGTTTCTGAGATGGTGCGCTCGCTATCCACGCAGCCTGTGGCTCGGCGGTGGGCTCGGAATCGGTCAGCGGCGCCTCAATCGATTCTCCCACAATCGGAATCATGTTTTTCCGATTGTTTACGTATGTGATCTCGTAAGGTTGCTTCGCGTACTGCTTCGCTTTCACATATTTACCCACGAAGTGCTCGAACGACCCGGAGCCAACTTTGGAAATTCCCAACAGATTGTTCTCGCACGCCAGTAGTGCGACCGGAAACCCGTGAACAGCGAAAATATCCTGACACTTCAGCGCGTAGGTATCATAGCGGCAAAGCAGATTCTGGTATCGGAGGAAGTCGCTGAACACCGTTGCAAGTGCGTAGCGCACTTCATTATTCGATACCTCTCCGATGCGGCGCATCAATAGGCCGAGGCCGAGCAGTTGCCGGTCACTGAACAAATCACGCCAGTGCTTGTAACCCCAACGATGGAGGCGGTTTGTCTCGTCTCCGGATTGGATGGCGTCGTCCGGAATCACCAAACCGTCACCCCATTCGTATAGAAGCTCCGAGGCTTGTTCGATTCGCGCTAAGTCCTCGGTATCTGGGGTCTTGAACTGGCGACCATCCACCTTGTCGTAACAAGTTCTGCAGTGATACTCGATGCCGAACGGTCGGTGCCTAGGCGGGCTAGCTAGCAGAGGAGTGAACTTAAAATGCTCAGAACAGTGCTGACAAGTTGCCTTGCTTCGACTCGCAGGACGAGTTTTCAAGTCGAATCCGCACTCCGGGCAGTGCGGGTGGCTCGACCGTTCGACCTCACGCAGCGCATCACAGTCTTGACAGTGGTAAACCTCGCGCGGGTGTCGGACGGCCTCGGCGAGACGCAGGCCAGGAAAAAGATCGACCTTCTCGCCACATGATGGGCAATCACAAGTCTTAACGTGGTGGAAGTACTTGACTTCCGCCGTCTCAAAGCAATTAGTGCACCGCGTCTGGTAAAGGTGCCCGATATGTTCGTGGACGTTGGCTATCACATATTGCGCCTCGCTCTGGAAAAGCTCGAGGTCGAGTGGCGAGACTCCTTGACGGACCGTCCAGTAAGCCATCGGGTTCACATCCCCACCGACGAGACTCAGGCCCAGGCGTGCGGCCTCGAAGACGGTCGTTCCGCCACCCATAAACGGGTCCGCCATCACTCCACGTATGGAGTGGCCCTTGAAGTAGTCCGACGAAAGCGAGTCTTGCCCAAACTCCGACAACAGCAGCGAGCGAAAAACCGATCCCGGACGGCGAGCGAACCACTTGTGGATCGAGATGATCGGACGGTATGACTGCTGCACCTGCTTCTCGCGCAACGCGAGCCTTGCCACAAAGGTCGGCTCGAAGCGCGCCTCTAGACGGCGTGCGGGGCATTGCCGTTCTGTCTCGCCCGTCTCCGGATTCGTGACTGCATCCCTCGTCATGATCGGACCCCATGGGGACGCACTGACAGTACACTGGAGCTGCGGCCATGAGGGTGATAAATAACACACCAGAGGCTGATTGGGCCAGATCCCTGGCGTGGATCGTCAGGCAAGTGGAGAAGCACAGGGTTCACTGTAGTGCTCGCAGCCTATGAAGCGTCGCGGGCGTGTCTGCAGAGCCTGCAGCGTTAGCACGCGAGTATGGTTCACTTGTTCCTAGCTCGGTTGGTCACGGTCATGACGAGTTCCCGCAAGGCTTGCGCCATAGTGAAGCCGTTCCGCTGGCACCACGTTTGGAACTGGACGTACTCGCTCATAGGCAGCCTGAACTTGACGAGCTGTTTCCCCTCCTCGCGCGACATCGTTGCCCGAGGGCTGGACGTACCCGCGGAGGTCGACGGCGCCTCGTCCACGGCAGCACGGCCATGCGCGCGATCCTTCAGCCAGGAAGCAATAGTCGCGCGATCGTCGGCCGAAGCATCGGCGAGCAGCTGCGCAAGGTCAGGGTCGAGCTTCGCCGTCATGGATACGTATGCTAGCTGAATCCTGGTCAGCCCCATTGCAGACGGTCGAGCGAGGCCATCTCGTACGTATGTCGTGGCCCTCGGGGCACATCTGGGGCACACGAGGCCGACCAGCGATCATCAACAACGACAACCGGCCGCAACCGCACAGCCAGGTCACGAGCGATGCAGGCGCGCCGCCGCAGGTCAGGCCCCCGACTGAAATGACCTCATAAAGCGGGTGTCGCAGGTTCGAATCCTGCCGGGGGCGCACACTCTGACCAGCGGAAACGCCGACTACCTCATTCTGGCCGCCAACGCCCTGGTCACCTACCGCAGCGCCGGCTCCACCCGCCGGCGGTCGGCAACTCTTCGCCATCGACACAGGTCGCACGAGCTTCTGCGAAGGCAGCGATCGAGTGCTCCGCCTTGAACCTCCGCCCGCTCGCCAGGACTCCGAAGGCGTGATCGTGTCAGCGAGCATTGTCGACTCCGGACAGAAACATCGCCGGCATTGCTATCAACGACAGCAGAGGAAGGTGAGCGTGATGGCCACACTGACGGTTCGTGGGCTCGACGACGAGCTCCACGCACGACTGCGCGTCCACGCTGCCCAGCGCGGGCGCTCCATGGAGGCCGAAGTACGGGCGATCCTGCAAGATCGGCTGTCTTCTTCTCCGCTGCCTGCCTCGGGCCTGGGCAGTCGCATGCACGCCCGGTTCGCGGCCATCGAGGACGCAGAACTCGAACCGCCCTCACGGAGCGAGGTACCCCGGTGATCGGAAAGCCCGGTCACGGCCGTTACCCGAGGCCGTCACGGCGAGGGAGCTGGGTGACGAGTTGGTCGATGGGGACGGGCTTGCTCAGGTAGTAGCCCTGGACTTCGTCACAGCCGAGGCGACGCAGCAGATCGAACTGTTGGGCCGTTTCGACCCCTTCCGCCACGACGTCGAGTCCGACGGCGTGGGCCATGGCGATGATGCTGGTGACGATGGTCTCGAGATCGTGGGAGTCACCGAGGTCGGTGACGAACGAGCGGTCGATTTTGAGGGTGTCCAGGGGCAGGCGCCGCAGTTGGGCCAGCGAGGAGTATCCGGTCCCGAAGTCGTCGATCGCCAGGTACACACCGAGTTCGCGCAGTTCGCGCAGCACGCGTGCTGCTTGCATGGGATCGTGCATGATCGCGTTCTCGGTGACCTCGAGGCACAGGGCGTGGGCGGGCAGACCGGCCTCGGCGAGTGCGTGCTGGACCATGGCCCCCAGGTGGGGATCCTCGAGCTGGCGTGGTGAGAGGTTCGCGTTGAGTTGGAGGTCGAGTTCGTGGCGCTCGCGTTCGGCAGCGAGCTGGCGGGTCGCCATGCGCAGCATGTGCGTTCCGATGGAGTTGATCAAGTCGCTTTCTTCGGCTATCGGAATGAACTCGCCGGGTGAAACCGTGCCGTGGTCCGGGTGTGTCCACCGCAACAGCCCCTCCACGCCGACGGTGCGTTCGGTGCGCAGGTCGACGACGGGCTGATAGGCCACCCAGAGCTGATCGCGGGACACGGCGTGGCGAAGATCCTGATCCAGCACCATGTGCCGCTGCACACGTTCGCGATGTTCGACGCCGAAAAACGCATATCGCTTGGTGCTCTGCGTCTTGGCCTGGTACATGGCCACATCGGCATCGCGCAGCAGGTCCCGGCCGCTTCGGGTGTCGCCCGACAGGGAAACCGAGATCCCGATGCTCCCGTTGACGTGCAGTTGCCTGCCCTGCAGGTGGATCGGCTGGGTGAGGGCCTCGAGGAGGTATTCACCGAGCTCGGCGATGCGGTCGTGACCGCTCTCGCCGGACAGGACGACGAATTCGTCACCGCCGAGCCGACCGACCAGAGTTTCACCTGCTGTTGCGCGCACCAGCCTTTCCCCGACGATGCGCAGCACCTCGTCACCGGCGCCGTGACCGAGGGAATCGTTGATGCGCTTGAAATTGTCCAGATCGATGTACAGCACGGCTATCGAATGCTTCCCCGCGCGCTCGTCGCAGTGCCGCAGCACCAGCGTCCGGTTGGCCAGCCCGGTGAGCGGGTCGTGGGTGGCTTCGTATTCCAGGCGCTGCCGGGCGGCCCTGCTCTCGGAGATGTCGGTGAACGAGACCACGACCGCGTGGGGCGGGTGATCCTGCGAGTTCAACACGCGGGCGGTAACCGCCAGCCACACGCTGTGGCCGTCCACACGCTCGAGGCGAACCACTCGCGAGTTCTCCGGCTCTCCGGTCCGCTGGGTCAGTGTGGAGGGGTGCTCCTCCGGCCGCAGCGCTCCCCCGGACTCGCCGAACAGGAGCCAGGATGTGGGCCGGGAGCCGACGATTTCGGATTCGGGTGCGCCGAAGATACGCTGAGCTGCGGGATTGGCCGATTCGATGATGCCCGCCGAGCCGACCACGATGACGCCCTCGTCGAGAGCGGCGACCACGATGGCGTAATCCTGCTCGGCTCGCCGGCGCTCTGCCGCCTCGTGGCGAGCCAGGTCCTGCTGTATCCGTGTGATCCGGCGGGTTTCCTCCAGGATGCGCGTTCGCATGGTCTCCACTGCACGCGCGACCGTGTTCAGCTCGGGTGGCCCCACCGATCCGACGGGGCGGTCGAGATGGCCCCCGGCCACCTGATCGACCTGGGAGACGAGGGTGCGCAGCGGTCGAGTGAGCGATCTGCGGAGAAAGAGAACCGTGCCTGCCGCGACGACAAGGCCGGTCAGCACAGTGCTCACGGTAAGCCAATTCGCTGCCGAGCGCGCCGCCTCGGCCGTGGCGGTTTCCGATGCTGCGATCTCGTTGATTCGGTTCTGCAGCTCGGCCAGCTCGGCCCGCAACGCGTCGAAACTCCGCTGCGCGATCAGTGCCTGGTCCGGGGGAAGGTCCGTGGGACCCTGGTTCCTCCCCTGCTCGACTCTCGGCTGGGCAGCCTGCTGGTGCCAGGTTCGAGCTGCCTGGCGAACCTCGGCCAAGGAGCTCATCACCGTCGGGTAGTCGCCCAGCTGCCTGCTGATGGCGGACTGCAGACGCGCGGCATCGTTCCTGCCGTCCGTATACGCGTCGAGGGAGGAAGGATCACGGGTGAGCTGAAACCCCCGTGCTGCTTTGGCCTGGTTGAAGTAGGCCGCCGTCAATCCGGTGGCCGCTCGCTGAGCCGGAAGAACCACGGTGGTCAGGTGCGTGGTCACAGCCTCGGCCCGCTGGCGGAACCCGACCGTGCCCACGGCGATGACAACGAGCAGCGCGACCAGGACCGCCACCAGCATGTAGACGCGCCCCAGCAGTGAAAGCCGTCCGCGCCGCAGCGAAACCATATCCCAGTATGTGACGATGAGCCGCCCTGGTGCTCGGGCGTACGGCCCCTGCCCCCGACGTTCCCGGCGTGGCGGTGGATCGCTCTCCGCTGCCATTCCTCGTCACGGGTGGGAGCCGTGCGGTACGGAAGCAGCCCCCTCTCCACCACTAGAACCGAAGTGGTGGGGAGGGGGCTGCGTTTCCCGAGGTGTCCCCGCCGACGTTCACGCCGATCGAGGCATCATGAGAGAAAGAACTCAGACCTGAACGTTGTTGGCCTGCGGCCCCTTGGGACCCTGGGTGACCTCGTAGGTCACCTGCTGGTTCTCTTCAAGGCTGCGGAAGCCGCCCGCGTCGATGGCCGAGTAGTGCACGAACACGTCGGAACCACCCTCGGCGGGGGTGATGAAGCCGAAACCCTTTTCGGCGCTGAACCACTTCACGGTTCCCTGTGCCATGTCTGTCTCCTGTTCAAGCTGGGAAAGCGGGGACACGGTTGTGGCCCCGGGCCGCGGCGGGTTTCACAGACGGCAACTACTCCAGCATTGACCAAAGACAGCAGCGCGCCCGCACGAACCTCTGAGCGAGCGTGCACACACACGAACCCAGAAACCGCGACGGCCACTCTCCACAACCACCGAGTCTCCTGAACTATTCCCGCGCTCGGCACATGTGTCGCCGTGGAAATCCCCGGAGCGTGCGCCTCCTCGGACAGGAAACCGGTGCGAAGCTGTCCATGCAGGTCACCACCGGTACGCCCCGGCCGTGAAGGGGGAGAACCCTATCGGGTCGCTCGGCCACCACGGCCGGTCAGGTGCTCCGCGGGGTGCGCTTGGCCAGGCGTTGCGGCGTGGGCCAGCGGACCTGATGTACCCAGCCGAGCTGTTCGAAGATCCGGATCACCCGGGCCGAGGTGTCGAGTTGGCCGCGGCCGACTCCGTGGCGGGCACAGGTGGGGTCGGCGTGGTGGGAGTTGTGCCAGGACTCGCCGAAGGACACGATCGCCATCGGCCAGAAGTTGGCCGCCTTGTCGCGGGAGGCGAAGGGGCGTTCGCCGATCATGTGGCAGATGGAGTTGACCGCCCAGCTGACGTGGTGCAGCACTCCGACCCGTACGAGGCCCGCCCAGAAGAATCCGGTCACCGCACCCCACCAGGACCAGGTGAGCAAGCCGCCCAGCAGTGCGGGCAGGGTCAGCGTCGCCAGGGTGAACACCGGGAACAAGCTGTTGACCCGGACCAGTCCGCGGTCCTTGAGCAGGTCGGGGGCGAATTTCTTCCGGTTGGTCTGGTTCCGCTTGAAGAACCAGCCCATGTGGGCGTGCCAGAACCCGCGGACGACCGCGACGGGCCCGGTGCCGTAGAGCCAGGGCGAGTGCGGGTCACCTTCCTTGTCGGCGTAGGCATGATGGCGGCGGTGGTCGGCGACCCACTGGATCACCGGCCCCTGCACCGCGAAACTGCCCGCCACGGCCAGTGCGATGCGCAACGGCCTTCGGGCTTTGAACGACCGGTGGGTGAAGTGGCGGTGAAAACCGACCGTCACACCGAGCCCGCTCACGTAGTAGAAGAAAACGGCCAAGCCGATATCCACCCAGCCCAGCCCCCAGCCCCAGGCGACGGGCACAGCAGCCAGCAGGGCCAGCAACGGCACGGTGGTGAAGAGTGCGATCAGGGCGATCTCGCCTCGGGGATGTGGGCGTTCGACGATCGGAGCGTGTGCATCGCCGGATTGCGACGCCTTCGAGAGGGCCTCTGTTGTGGACATCGAACTCTCCTGGGAAGTCGAGCGCGTTGCGCACTCGGATCGGCAGGACGGAAACGGCTCGACTGTCGAGTACCCACTTGTTCCACCGAGCATGCCGACACACGCCGGACCTGGTGCCCACCGGATCCGGTGGGCTCTGTGCCACCGGATCGGCATCCGCGGTCGCCGTTAGGCACGCACGTCAGCACCATCGACGCGGCTGAACTCCGAGGCGGTGTCGTCGACGGAGGCCGCCGCGGTCAGGCGGTCCGGGCGGAATGCGGTGGCAGCGGCCAGGGCGATGAGGGCGGCCAGGATCGCTGCGGCGAGGAAGACGGCCCGGATGCCGTGGGGACCGGCGATCGGGCCGAGCAGCAGCGGGGAGGCGAACTGGCCGAGCAGCATCATCGAAGTCAGGTAGGAAATCGCCCGCCCTCGTACTTGCCTGGGAACTGCCGTGCCGACGAGGACGGAGGTCGCAGGCATGATCAGCCCCATGCCCAGGCCCAGCAGTGGGGTGCCCGCCAGCAACATCCACGGCCGGGTGGCGGCGGCGAGTATCGCGAAGCCCGCTATCGGCAGCGTGAGGCCGACGAGAAAGATCGGGTAGTAGCGCAGGTGGCGGCGGATCCGGCCGTAGACCAGGCCGACCAGGGCGGTGGCCGCGGTGGTCACGGCGATGAACACCGACACGGCCAGCGGGTCGGTGACGTCGAGCCGGGCCAACCGCTGGGGTACGAACACCATGACGGCGTACAGCAGCACCGCCGTGGTCAACGACAGCGCGTATATCCACAACAACGCCGGTGTCCGCCGCAGCAGTGTCGATATCCGAACGGGGGTGTCGGCCGTGCTGCCGGCCGCCGTGTCGGCGGAGGTGCCGCGGGGCGGCCGGGCATCGGGCACCAGCCAGATGGCTGCGGCCGCGATGGGCAGCGCGATGAGATACACCGTGAACGGGCCGCGCCAACTGATCCCACCGAGGGCTCCGCCCAGCATCGGCCACAGGATCCCGCCGATGCTGCCTGCTGTGGAGCGGTAGCCCATCACGGTGTCGGCCCGGTCCTGCCACAGGTTCAGCAGGCTCACGGTGAGCCCGTTGATCACGGCGGCTGCGGCCACCCCGAAAGCCGCCCGCGAGGCCAGCAGCGCCGGGTAGCCGGTGGCCAGCGCACCTGCGGCGCCGAACACCGCGTAGGCGACGAGCCCGGCCGCGAGCACCCGCCGGGTTCCGGTCCGGTCGATCAGCGCGCCGACCAACGGCCCGGACAGGGCGATCAGCAGCGAGTGGGTGGTGATGACCACCCCCGCCTGTCCGGCGCCGAGGTCGAAATCATCGCGGATCAGCGCCACCACCGGTGAGATCACCGCACCGGCCATCACTCCCAGCGTGGCCGAGGCCAGCAGCGCGGCCAGCGCCCCCGTCCCGGCACGTCGAAGCGGAGCCGGGGCGGGTGACGCGGGAACTCGTGTCGTGCTCATGGGAATGCTCCACTCGCTGGTGCGGTGATCGACTGCTGTGGCGGATCGAGTGCTGCGGTGATCGACTACTGGGCGGTCAGGCGTTGTAGGGGCGGGCTTCGCGGGCGTCCCGCAGCGCGTGTGCCCACCAGGCGAGTTGGTCGAGCAGGACCTTGGCGGCCCCGTTCACCACCTCGGGGTCATGGGGTTGGCCGTGCTCGTCGAACCGGTTGGGGGCCATGGCGAAGCTCACCGTTTCCCGGATGGTGACCGCGTGCAGCTCGGCGAAGACCGGGCGAAGCTGCTCCACCGAGCGCTGACCTCCGGCCAGACCGCCGTAGGAGACGAAGCCGACCGGCTTGGCCTGCCATTCCCGGTACAGGGAGTCGATGGCGAGCTTCAGCGGGCCCGGGTAGCCGTGGTTGTACTCGGGGGTGACGACGACGAACGCGTCGGCGGCGCCGATCCGGTCGGCGAACGTCCGCACCTGTGGGGAGGCGTACTCGCCTGTGGACACCTTGGGCGCAGGCTGCGCCTGTTGCTCCGCGGGGATGGCGGTGTCGGCGAGGTCGATCACGTCGATGGCCATGTCGGCGTGCTGTTCGGCCTGGCCGACGAACCAGTGGGCCACGGTGGGCCCGAAGCGGCCCTCTCGGGTGCTGCCGATGATGACGGCCAGTCGAAGCGGGGTGGTGGACATCGGAAATCTCCTTACCTCGTGCTGTGGTGGACCCACTCAAACACAAAGTGCCTCTCGGTGGCAAGTTTACATGGGAAGCAAAAAAACCCAGGAGGCTTTTGCCTATTGAAGGCGACATGCTTAGACTGGCCGGTATGACGGCGCACACCTCCGAGACCGGGGACCGGACCCTGCCGCTTCGTGAGCGCAAGAAGCTGCGCACCCGCCGCGAGCTGGCCGATGCGGCGCTGACCCTGTTCACCGAGCGGGGTTTCGACGCGACCACGCTCGACGAACTGGTCGACGCGGTCGAGGTATCCAAGCGCACCTTCTTCCGCTACTTCTCCTCCAAGGAAGAAGTCGCCATGGCCGCGGAGGCGGAGCTGTGGGACACCTACGTCGCCGTCTTCGCCGACCGCGAGATCCACGGTCCGGCGTTGACCACCCTGCGAGAGGCGCTGTCGGCCGCGATCCTGAACCTGGGCGACGACTGGGAGCAGCGCTTCATGACCGCCCGCTGGCTCGCCGCGAGAACCCCCGCGCTCCGCGACCACAGCCTGCTGTCCTCCATCACCGTGCAGCGGCGACTCGTGGACGAGCTCGAAGCCAAACTCGGCGGCGACAGCCGCGAGGACGTCCGGCTACGCCTGCTCGGCGAGCTCGCCCTCAGCGCCTGGCGCTGCGGCGCCAGCAACTGGGTCCGCGCCAACCGGGAGAGCTGGACGCACGGCGGCGACCACGGCGGGCGCACCGCGCTCGTGCGCCACGTCGAGGAAGCCTTCGACGCCCTCCCCGCAAGCCTCGCCCTCTCCACTCCCGACGGTCCCTGACCGGAGCGGCGGGAAGAGGATTCGGGTTACTGCGACCACATGTCCCGGCCGGAGCTTTCGTGGTCATCGACCATCCACCGGGCCAACTCGGCCAGTTTGATGTTGCTGTCCTGGGAAGAGCGAACCAACTGCCGGAATGCCTGCTCGCCCGTGATCTTCTCCCGGGCCATCAGCAGACCCTTGGCCTGGCCGATGACATCGCGCGTGGCCAGCGCCTCGGTGAGCTGATCCTCCCGCCTCTTGCCGGAGAGCACCACCGCCGCGTAGGAGGCGAACAGCTCGCCGACGACCCGCGTCTGCCCATCGAATTGCCCCGGGGCGGTCGCGTACAGGTTCAGCGCGCCGATGGTGTCGCTTTCGGCGAACAACTGAAACGAGACCATGCTGCGCATACCGATCTCGGCGGCACGAGGCGCGAAGGCCGGCCACCGGTCCTCACAGGTCAGATCATCGACGAGGATGGTGTTCTCCGAGCGGATCGCTTGCAGACACGGGCCCTCACCGAGTTCGGACTGCAGTTGGTCGCAGTAGCTCACCAGCTCACTGGTGGGTGCTTGTGCGGTCACCCGCCGGCGCTCGGACCAGCTGATGCCCGCGTAGTCAGCTCCGGGCACAGTGGTCACTGCGGCATGCGTAATCGCCTCCAGCGTGGCAGTGAGGTCCTGCTCGGCCTCCAACCGGCGGGCGAGAGCACCCAATACCCGAACAAGATCGTATACGGTCTCGCCCTGCATCCGCCTCTCCTCGCAGTCGCCGAGATCGGTGCTGCGGGAGCGCCCACAGTAGACACCTCACCCCTGACGACAGGTGTTTCGGTGCGGCTAGGGCTCAACCGGCGAAGGGAACAATAGCACCAGGCGACAGGTAACTATCCGGTAGGTAGATCAACTCGAGAGTTGGCCGGGCCAGGACGACTGGCATCGAATACCCCCTCGAACGTCCACAATAGTCATTTTTGAGTATGTGGACACCTGATTTCCCTCTCTAGAATGATCACGCAGCGCGAGCTTACGGATACTCCCGGGAATCTCGCAGACACTGGTGGCGGCCATGACCAGCGATGACGTGCAATTCCAACGTGGGGTGGACAGCTATGAGCCTCTGTCGAAGCTCCGCCGATGTCGGCGGCTTCACCACCTCCACTCCACAGCGGACCGATGCACGAGGCCGGCGCATTGCAGGAGTGTCGGTGATTGCTGTTTGAGTCTTCGTGCAGTGCCGGATCGCTGCGACTCGACGATGGCGTGTGTCTGATCAACAGGGCTGGGGACAATGGTACTGAGTGAAGCGGCCCGCTCGGTCTGGGCGAAGTCCTTCAACGAAGCGGGGGACTGGCTGCCGCTGTGGCAGCACATGGACGACTCCGCCGACATCGCCGGGTGGCTGTTCGACCACTGGCTGGCACCCGGTGTGGTCCGGCTGCTGGCGGAGGAGTTCGCGGGTGATGTCACCGCCGCCCGCGCAGCGGTGACGTTTCTGGCCGGTGTGCACGACCTGGGGAAGGCGACCCCGGCCTTCGCCGTGCAGAACACCGTCCTCGCCCAGCGGATGCGGGACCAGGGCTTGTACATGCCGCCGACGAAGGCCGAACTTCCCGAACGGCATCTCGCCCACCACACCGTCGCAGGCCACCACCTGCTGATCGAGTGGCTCCTCGGCAAGGGGTGGCAGAAGCGTTCGGCCAGGGCGTGGGGCGTGGTGCTGGGCGGTCACCACGGGGTTCCGCCGGACTCCGCTGCCGAGAATGCGTCACGGAACCATCCGGAGCTTTACGGCACTGGTGCCTGGCGCACGGTTCAACAGGAACTGGCCGAACGTGCGGCGGTTCGTTCCGGAACCTCCGAACGTCTTGCCGAATGGGAGAACCTGAAGCTCTCCGCCGGTTTCCAGGTTCTGGTCACGGGCTTGGTGATCGTTTCCGACTGGATCGCGAGCAACGAGGATCTCCTGCCGTTCTCGACCGGCGAACTACCGGAGGTTTCCGAAAACGTCGAGCGCACATCGCGAGCGCTCGGCGAGTTGCGGTTACCGGCACCGTGGCGGCCGAACGGCGTGCCGAACGATGTGGCGGAGCTGTTCCGAGCACGGTTTCGACTTCCCGCCGATGCCGCACCACGCCCGGTGCAGCACGCTGCCTGCGAAGTGGCCGGCACCGCCTCCGAGCCGGGTCTGGTCATCATCGAGGCACCCATGGGTGAGGGCAAGACCGAGGCGGCACTCGCCGCGTCCGAGACCATGGCGGCACGGTGGGGTACGGGCGGAGTCCTCGTCGCGCTGCCCACCCAAGCCACGAGCGATGCCATGTTCCATCGCGTGGTCGATTGGCTGGACGCGATGGGAGCCGAGGACCAGCAGGTCGGCGGGGCGATCACACTCAGCCACGGCAAGGCTCGATTCAATCGCCTGTTCCAGGGACTGGTCCGCGCAGGCCGCTCGATCGAGGTCGGGTGCGACGAGAAACAGGACCGAACACCACACGCGGTCGTGGCGCACTCGTGGTTGTCGGGCCGGAAGAAGTCCCAACTGGCCAACTTCACGATCGGCACCATCGACCAACTGCTGTTCGCGGGCCTGAAGTCGCGACATCTGATGCTTCGGCACCTGGGGCTGGCAGGCAAGGTGGTCATCCTGGACGAGGTCCATGCCTACGACGCCCACATGAACTCGTACCTGATCAAGGTACTCACCTGGCTGGGGGCTTACCGGGTTCCGGTCCTCGCGTTGTCGGCGACCCTGCCCGCCGACCGGCGTCGGGCCCTGCTGGAAGCCTACCGGCAGGGCCGGAAGTACGGCCCTGGCGATGGTGCCGGTCAGGACTTGGCGGCCATCCCCGCCGATGTGGACGGAAACCCCGGCTATCCGCTTCTCACCTGGAGCGAGGGCCCCCAGGTGAGGACGAAGGTCGTCGAGCCATCCGGTCGGCGCACCGAGGTGTCGATCGACGTGCTCGGCGGCAGCGTCGAGGACGATCTCGATGCGCTGACCTGCCTGCTGCGGGATGCGCTGTCCGAGGGTGGTTGCGCCGCCGTCGTGCGGAACACGGTTCGTCGGGTACTGGATACCGCGAGTCGGCTGGAGCAGGAGTTCCCCGGCGAAGTGACAGTGGCTCACTCCCGGTTCATGGCAGCCGACCGGATGCGCAAGGACAGTGAGCTGCTTGATCGTTTCGGCTCTCCGGATCGGGCCGTGCGACGGCCGGAGCGGCACATCGTGGTCGCCTCGCAGGTGATCGAGCAGTCCCTCGACGTCGACTTCGACCTGCTGGTCACCGATCTCGCACCGGCCGATCTCGTACTCCAGCGAATGGGGCGTCTGCACCGGCATCAGCGCGGCACAGGGCAAGGCGACCGGCCATCGACACTGCGCTCGGCACGCGCCTACCTCACCGGAGTGGACTGCACACAGAACCCACCGGAACTCGAACCCGCGTCGGCTCGGCACATCTACGGCGCGTACTGGCTACTCCGGTCGGCTGCCGTGCTTCAGCCGTACTTCGGAAGCAGCATCACGCTGCCCGACGACATCGCCGCACTCGTGCAGCGCGCCTACGGCCCCGAACAGGTCGAGCCCGAGGACTGGCGGGGCGCGGTGTCCGAGGCCTGGCAACAGTGGCGCGAGAGGACGGAAAGCCGCGAGTCCAAGGCACGCGATTTCCAGATCGCCGCACCGACCCGCCCCGGAAAGGCGATCATCGGGTGGGTCTCGGCCAATGTGGGAGAAGCCGACGATGACGCACAGGGACAGGGGCAGGTACGCGACGGCGCGCCCACCCTCGAAGTGATCCTCGTCCAACACGACGAATCCGGACACTGGTTCACCCCGAACTGGCTGCCGCAGGGCAGCGGGAAACTCGCGATTCCTCGCGAGGAGACACCCCCGGACGGTCTCGCCCAGGTCATGGCGTCGTGCTCGCTGCGACTCCCGCTGACCTTCAGCAACGCCGACGCGGAAGAGGAACTCTGGGCGGCCACCCCACCGGCCTGGGAGCAGTCCGCGCTCATCTACCGCATGCCGGTCCTTCCCGTCGATGCGGACGGTTGGGGACGGATCGGCGACCGACAGATTCGCTACACCCCCGAGATGGGGCTGGAGGTGGTCGACAGTGCCGACTGAAACGGACTTCAACCTGCTCGACGAACCGTGGATCATCGTGCTCGGCACCGACGGCCGCGAACGGCACGTGTCGATCCTCGATGCCCTCGAGCAGGCCCCTCGGCTCGGCATGATCGGTGGTGAGGTGCCCACGCAGGCGTTCGCGATCACGCGGCTGCTGTTGGCCTTCCTGCACCGCGCGATCGACGGGCCGGACGATCAGGACGAGTGGGAAGGAGTGTGGGCCGCCGAGGAGCTGCCGATGGACCGGATTCGCGAGTACGCCGAGCGCGTGCGGCCCCGGTTCGGCCTGTTCGCCGCCGAAGCACCGTTTTTCCAGGTCGCGGGTTTGCGGACTGCGAAGAACGAGGTGTCGGGCCTGGAGAAGATCGTCGCGGACGTACCCAACGGGGAGCCCTTCTTCACCACACGGTCGGCGGCGAGCCTGCGGCGGATCGACGCGGCCGAGGCCGCGCGATGGCTCGTGCACGCCCACGCCTTCGATCCCTCCGGCATCAAGTCCGGCGCCGTGGGTGATCCGAACGTCAAGGGCGGTAGGGGCTATCCGATCGGCACCGGATGGTCGGGGCAGATCGGTGGTGTGCTCCCGCAGGGTGCGAACCTCCGGGAGACGCTGCTGCTCAATCTCATCTCCCGCGATGTCGAGACCTTCGTCCGCATCGGTGGACAGGACGATGTGCCGCCGTGGGAGCGCGATCCGGACGGGCCGGAGTGGCAGGAGGAACGCCCGCCGCGCGGAGCTATCGACCTGTACACGTGGCAGACCCGCCGGGTGCGCCTCGCGGGGGATCGCAACGGGGTGACCGGGGTGCTGCTGGCCAACGGGGACAAGATCCGGCCGCAGAACCGGCATGGCCTCGATCCGCACACCGCCTGGCGCTACAGCGACCCGCAGTCCAAGAAATTCAAGACCACGGTGTACATGCCGCAGCCGCATGATCCGAACCGATCGGTGTGGCGGGGGATCGCGGCCATGCTCCCCTCGATTTCCGGGCGCCGGAGCAGCGGCAGCGAGCCCCAGCAGTTCCTGGCTCCCGGGGTGCTGCAGTGGCTCGGTGACCTGGTCGCCGAAGGACTTCTCCCGGAGAACTACGTTCCCCGCGTTCGGGTGCAGGGCGCGGAGTACGGCGCACAGAGCGCCACCTACAGCGAGATCGTCGACGACGTCCTGCCGCTGTCGGTGGTTTTGCTTCGCCAGGACCGGCCCGCCGCCGGGCAGACGGCCACGGAAGCGGTGGCCGATGCCGAAAAGGTCGGAACGGCGATCTGGAGTTTCGCCGAGAACCTCGCGCAGGCCGGTGGAGCCGAACCCAAGTCCGGGGCGGGGGATCGTGCACGGGAACAGCTCTACGCGGCCCTCGAAACGCCCTACCGCGAGTGGCTGGCCGAGCTGGGCCCCGATCGGGACCTTTCCGAAGCCCGTGCCGCATGGCAGCGAACCGTCCGGGCAGCCACCACCCCGCTCGCGGAAGAGCTGATCGAGGCCGCACCACCGGCGGCGTGGGTCGGGCGAACCATCCGGGAACGGTTGGTGACCGCCGCGCTGGCGGAGGTGTGGTTCAAAGCCGGCCTCGGAAAGGCACTTCCCCTCGCCCGCAACCATTCGGAGAACACAGCACTGGAGGCAGCGGTATGACCTCGACAGGCACCGCACCACAGACCGGCCCGACGAGAAAGCTGGGCCCACTCGGAACCGCTCTCGACTGGCGGTTCACCCGGTTGCAGGAGGAGTACTCACGGGAGGCACCGTCGGCGAAGGCGACTCTCGCGAGGCTGCGCCGTGGGCTCGGCAAACCGGCAGGCAGCGTCCCCGAGGTCTGGGAGAGCACCATCGGTGCGGTCCCGGAATCGCTGAGCTGGGACCGCGATGAGCCGAGCCGAGCCGAGCAGGCGGCCCACGCCGCCTTCACCCTGTTCGCACTGCACCAGCAGTCCCTGTCCGTGGCCGCACACGCGCCCGGAACCTCCTTCGGGCGTGCCGTGGGATTTCTGCGGTTCGACTCCACCCGAAGCGAGGAGGCCGTGACCCGCAGGTTCATGGCCGTCTCCACCGCCGAGTCCGCCGACGAGGTGCTTGTCCACATGCGAGGACTCGTCACGCAACTCCGCTCGGCACAACGCGGCTTCGACTACGCACGACTGGCCGACGACCTCACCGGGCTACTGACCCCCGGGCGAGCCACGCGAGTGCGGCTGGCCTGGGGACGGGACTTCTACCGCACCACCACGGACACCGCCGAGAGCGGCAACGACGAATCCACCGACGACATCACCGAGGAGTGAGCACCATGAGCCGCACCCTGATCGACATTCACATCCTGCAGACCGTCCCGCCGAGCAATCTCAACCGCGACGACACGGGCAGCCCGAAAACGGCGGTCTACGGCGGAGTGCGCCGGGCCCGGGTCTCGAGCCAGGCGTGGAAGCGCGCCACGCGCGTTGCCTTCGACTCCCACCTCGACACCTCCGAGCTCGGCACCCGCACCAAGCGTGTCGTGGAGTTGCTGGCCGCCGAGATCAACGACCGAGCACCGGAGCTCTCCGAGCGGGCCACGGACCTGGCCACCGAGACCATCAAGGCCGTCGGCATCGAGGTCAAAGCACCGGAAAAGGACAAGGCTCCCCAGTCCGGCTATCTCCTCTTCCTCAGCAGGCGCCAGATTCAGAACCTCGCGGACGCGGCGATCGAGGCGGCCGGTGCCGACGACGTGAAAAAGGCACTCAAGGACGCCAAGGTCAAGGACCTGGCCGACCGTGATCACTCCGTCGACATCTCGCTGTTCGGCCGCATGGTGGCCGACCAGGCCGACATCAACGTCGACGCCGCGGCGCAGGTGGCGCACGCGATCAGCGTGCACCCGGCGGAGACCGAGTTCGACTACTACACCGCGGTCGACGACCACACCGGCGATGACGAGACCGGCGCTGGCATGATCGGCACCGTCGAGTTCAACTCCTCCACCCTCTACCGCTACGCCACGGTCGACGTGAACCGGCTCGCCGACAACCTCGGGAGCACGATCGCGGTTCGCCGAGCGGTGGAGGCGTTCCTCGAGTCGTTCGTGCGATCGATGCCCTCCGGCAAGCAGAACACCTTCGCCAACCGCACCCTGCCGGAAGCGGTGGTGGTGCTGGCGCGGGAGAGCCAGCCCATCAATCTCGTGGGGGCCTTCGAGAGCCCGGTGCGGGAGTCGGACCGGGCGGGCCGCACCAAGCGGGCAGCGGACGCGCTGCGCGACGAGGCCCGTGAGATCGAGCGGGCCTACGGCGAGCAGCCGATCGACAGTTGGGTCACCCGGCTCGGAGACGACACGGCAAGCCTCGACGATCTGGGGCCGAACGTGCCGCTGACCGAGCTGGTGACGCAGCTCGGGGACCTGGTCGGATCGCGTGTCGAGGAGCGCTCATGACCGTGGTCGCGCTCAGGTTGGCAGGCCCGCTGCAATCGTGGGGTTCGCGCAGCCGGTTCGTGCGACGCGAGACCGAGACGGCACCCACCAAGAGCGGGGTGCTCGGACTGGTCGCCGCCGCCCGGGGGATGCGTCGCAGCGACCCGTTGGAGGGACTGCTGGGACTGCGGTTCGGCGTGCGCCTCGATCAGCCCGGCCAACTGGTCCGGGACTTTCAGACCGCACAGCGCCCCAAGCGGGAAAAGGACGGCACCACGAGCTGGTCCTCCCTGCCGCTGTCGCATCGGTACTACGTCTCCGACGCCGTGTACCTGGCCGTGCTCGAAGGTGACCGCGAGCTCGCCGAAGGGATCGACGAGGCCGTGCGCAGCCCGGAATTTCCGCTGTATCTCGGCAGGCGCTCCTGCCCACCGGCTGGCCCCGTGGCGGTGGGAGTCTCCGAGAACGACCTCGAGGGTGCTCTCGCGAGCCTGCCCTGGATGGCCGGCACTCGGCAACAGCGACGACACCGCGCGAGGACCGTGCGTCTGGCCACGGTGTGCGATGCGGACTCGGAGGAGCCCGGCGGGGAACTGGTGCGGGACGTTCCGGTGAGCTTCGATCCGAACCGGCGGCAGCACGCCTGGCGCTCGATCACGCGCGGAACCGTCGAGGTCGACAACCCCCACGGCGTCGCCGATGCCGATACCGGTGACGAGCACGATCCGATGGCGATCCTGGGAGGTTGAGGTGTTCCTGACGAAAATGCCGCTCAATCCGAGGCGGCGAGGCGCACGGGTGCTGCTGTCGTCACCGCAGGCCCTGCACGCTGCCGTGCTGGCCGGATTCGCCGACGCACGCTCCACTGCGGAGGGGCGGATCCTGTGGCGACTCGACACCTATGACCGGCACCGGACCGTGCTCTACACCGCCAGCCCGGAAAAACCCGACTTCACCCATCTCGTCGAACAGGCAGGCTGGCCCACGACCGAGGCCTGGCAGACCCGCGACTACGACGGCTTGCTGGACTCGCTGCGGCCGGGGCAGCGCTGGCAGTTCCGGCTCACGGCGAACCCGGTGCGGTCCGGCCGCAGGGAGAGTTGGAACACCACGAAGCCGCTCGGGCACGTCACGGTGAAACAGCAGGAACAGTGGCTGCTCGATCGAGCACCGCGACTGGGCTTTCAACTCGTCTCCGGCCGAGCAGGCGCCGAGGGCGCAGCCGAACCCGATCTCGCGATCGTCGATCGGAACACCCGCCGCTTCCAACGGCAGGGAAACCCGGTCACGATCTCCACGGCCACCTTCGAGGGCCACCTGGAGATCACCGACGCCGCAGCGCTACGCCAATCCCTCAGCTTCGGGATCGGCCGGGCCAAGGCATACGGGTGCGGCCTGCTCACCGTGGCCCCGCCCCCGAGGAGCGATCCGGCATGACCTCCATCGGGCAGCGGCCGACCCAGCCACGAGAGCTCGTCCGCGCGGTGGATCGGGTGTCGTTCCTCTACCTGGAGCGCTGTGTCGTCAACCGCGACAGCAACGCGATCACCGCGACCGACGAGCGGGGCACTGTCCACGTCCCGGCCGCCTCCGTCGGAGTGCTGCTTCTGGGACCGGGCACGACCATCACCCACCAGGCGATCGCGTTGATGTCGGACAGCGGCTCGACCGTGGTGTGGGTCGGTGAGCAGGGTGTGCGGTACTACGCGCACGGTGTCTCACTGGCCCGCTCGTCCCGGCTCCTCGAGGCGCAGGCCGAGGCGGTCACCAATCGCCGGTCGAGGTTGCGGGTCGCCCGCGCGATGTACGAGATGCGCTTTCCCGACGAGGACGTTTCGAGCCTCACAATGCAGCAACTTCGAGGAAGGGAGGGAGCACGGGTTCGCCGTGTCTATCGACAGCACTCCGAACGTACCGGGGTTCCGTGGTCGAAACGCACTTATGACGTGGAGGACTGGGAATCCGGCGATCCGGTCAACCAGGCACTGTCGGCAGCGAACTCGGCGCTGTACGGCATCGTGCATTCGGTCATCGTCGCGCTCGGATGCTCGCCGGCGCTGGGGTTCGTCCACACCGGTCATCACCGATCGTTCGTGTACGACATCGCGGATCTGTACAAGGCGGAGCTGACGATCCCGGTCGCTTTCGACGTGGCAGCGGAGACGGCCACGGACATCGGAGGCGAAACCCGCCGACTCCTGCGCGACGCCTTACACGGCGGCAAGCTGCTGGAGCGGTGCGCCCGGGACATCCAACGACTGATCCTCAGCCCGGAGGAGAACGACGAAACAGCCGAGGAGTATCTCGATTTCGACGTCATCTCGCTGTGGGACGAGCACGGGAACTTCGTGCCCGGAGGAGTGTCCTACGGCGGTGAGTCATGACCGTTGTCGTGCTGACCGCCGTTCCTCCCGGCTTGCGTGGCCATCTGACTCGATGGCTGCTGGAGATCAGTCCAGGCGTCTTCGTCGGGCACATCTCCACCCGTGTTCGGGAGGAGCTGTGGCTACGCATCGTCGAGTTCGCGGCCGACGGCAGAGCGCTCATGGTCCACTCGACGCGTGGTGAGCAGCGGTTGTCCTTCAAGGTGCACGGCCACGACTGGACTCCGGTCGACCACGATGGACTCATGCTCATGCGCAGGCAAACCGTGCCCGATTACGTGCCGGCCGCGTACGAATCCACGGACAAACCCGCAGCACAGCAAAAGCAGGCATCGAGCCCTGATCGCTCGTCGGGAGTCGCCGCCGACGCCGTGTGGAAGCGCCGTGACAAACGCAAGAAGTTCAAGCGGAAGTAGCCACGACGGATGGGTCGCTCACTCAAACTGAAGCTGTTTTGCAGGGTGGTGTAGTATACTCCCTGGTCAGCAAGTGTGCTCCCCGCGTATGCGGGGATGATCCCTACCGACGCCGTTCAAACAACGGTTCCGGTGTGTGCTCCCCGCGTATGCGGGGATGATCCCCGAGCATGACGCAGAACGTGTACATGGCCCGTGTGCTCCCCGCGTATGCGGGGATGATCCCACGCCACAACGGGCAGCGGGGCAGGGTTGACAGTGCTCCCCGCGTATGCGGGGATGATCCCTGGTCATGAGCGACGGCGTTCCGACTCGTGACGTGCTCCCCGCGTATGCGGGGATGATCCCTCGCGCACGTTGGCCAGCGTGGCGTGCTCGAGGTGCTCCCCGCGTATGCGGGGATGATCCCGAACGTGAACAGCGGGCGGTCGGATCCGGTGGGTGCTCCCCGCGTATGCGGGGATGATCCGCACACACCCGCCAGTACGTGAAACGCCCCAGGGTGCTCCCCGCGTATGCGGGGATGATCCCCGCTGTTACGGTCACTCGACGCTCGACGGTGTGTGCTCCCCGCGTATGCGGGGATGATCCCACGTATCGCCAGGTACCACCACCCCGCGATGTGTGCTCCCCGCGTATGCGGGGATGATCCGTTGCGCTCATCCGAGGGGATTGTCTCACTCTCGTGCTCCCCGCGTATGCGGGGATGATCCGGAGTTTGCTTGGCTGGATGAGAACGTTGAGGCGTGCTCCCCGCGTATGCGGGGATGATCCGGCCTCCATGAGCACCACTGACACGTTCCCCCGGTGCTCCCCGCGTATGCGGGGATGATCCTCTCCGCGAGGATCAACGCCATGAACGGCACCCGTGCTCCCCGCGTATGCGGGGATGATCCGCAACCACCGGGGGTAGTCGCCTACCCGTCCCCGTGCTCCCCGCGTATGCGGGGATGATCCTCCCACCCGTGGTTTCGGAAGCGGTGGTGATCAGTGCTCCCCGCGTATGCGGGGATGATCCGTCATGGGGAACACACCGTATTTTTTGCGCTCGTGCTCCCCGCGTATGCGGGGATGATCCGCACGTACAGCCTAGGCAGATGCCAGGCAGGAGGTGCTCCCCGCGTATGCGGGGATGATCCTGCGGAATCGCCGATTCGCAATGCAGAGGCAGAGTGCTCCCCGCGTATGCGGGGATGATCCCGAATGGCACGCACTGGCCGGGATCTCCATCGCGTGCTCCCCGCGTATGCGGGGATGATCCCGAATGGCACGCACTGGCCGGGATCTCCATCGCGTGCTCCCCGCGTATGCGGGGATGATCCAACGGGGGTATCTGCGCATCCACGCTTGCCCGCGTGCTCCCCGCGTATGCGGGGATGATCCCGCCATCGCCCGCGAGCTCGGCCGCAGCCCCTCGTGCTCCCCGCGTATGCGGGGATGATCCGGGAATTATCCAAGCGCGGGGACACTACACGTTGTGCTCCCCGCGTATGCGGGGATGATCCGCAACGCTGATCGCACTCGACAGGATGCGCTCCGTGCTCCCCGCGTATGCGGGGATGATCCCTGGACCCTGTTACGTGCGAGCCTGCTCCATCGGTGCTCCCCGCGTATGCGGGGATGATCCCTGGACCCTGTTACGTGCGAGCCTGCTCCATCGGTGCTCCCCGCGTATGCGGGGATGATCCCGGCGACGTCACCCTGTGGCGCGCCAGCGACGAGTGCTCCCCGCGTATGCGGGGATGATCCCGGCAGCGTGACCTCGGCGTGCCGTAGTCGTAAGTGCTCCCCGCGTATGCGGGGATGATCCGGTGAGCTCGGGGAAGACGCGGCACATCCGGCCGTGCTCCCCGCGTATGCGGGGATGATCCGCACAGGTGCAGCCGGTGACCGCGTCTACGGCACGGTGCTCCCACTCAGGAGGGGGTGAGTCCGTGTGACGTGTGCTGCCGTGCAGATGCACGAGAAAGTCCCCGCACACGTGGGGTGAGCCGCTGGGAAATTTCGCGAGAAATTGGTCGCACCAGGAGTCCCCGCGTATGCGGGGCGGGTTCCTTGATGTGGCCCGTGGTGGGGTGGAGGGCTGCCCGGCACCCTCGGGGGCAGGTGTCGGGCAGCCGGCGGACCGGCGCCGGACGGGTTCGGGGGTCGACGGCGCCGGGCCGGGTCCGCTGGCGGATGGTGCAGCGGGTTACAGGTTGTGCAGTCCGTCGAGGACGCGGCGCAGCGTCGGCAGGTCCACCGGCGCCCACGTGCCGGTGGGTGCGTCCGGGTCGGTGGTGGGCCAGGCGATCGACGCATCCGGCAGGTCCGGAGGGATCATCGGAAGCCGCTCGGTGCGGTCCTGCTCGCGGGACTGGGCCAGCAACTGGGCCACCGTCAGCGCACCGGCACCGGCGTGCTGGGGCTGCGGCGCGGTGGCCCACACGACACCGAGCACCGGTGCGACCAGCAGCAGCGCGGCAATGGCGAGGGCGAGGGCGGTCACCGGTGCTGCCCGCGCTCATCGGGACGAATACCGTCGCAGACGGCTTCGTGGGCATCCAGCACCAGCGCCTCGGGCTCCTCATGCCCGCACCGGTAGCAGGAACGCGCACACCGGGCGACCCGCTCGGCCTCGGTCTCACCCCCACGCCGATACATGTGCGGCTTGATGTGCGATTCGGTACTCATCGCCCCTCCCCAGCGGTAGCGGCGAGCACACGCAGGCAGTCCGGGCAGCACCGACGCCGCGTGGCGACATGACCGGGCTTGGCCCACATCACCGGCTGACCACACGCACCCGGCCCAAACCGATCCCGAGACCAATGGGTGTACGGATCCCGCAGATGCGTACCGGGCAACCAACGCGGCCACACCTCCGGATGCAACTCAGGAACCGACAGGGCAATCGGCAACGACATGACCTAACCTCCTTGCAAGAGTGGATCACTGTAACGCGATCCATATTGATGGATTGCGTTACAGTGCCGCAATGCTCCGATCAGGTGACGATCTGTATTGCCATGGGGCATAGGATTGGTTCATGGCCCGATCCAGACCTACCGGCCCCAAGGCACGATCGCTGGCTGCCGAGCTGCGCAAAGTCCGGCAAGATACCGGAGTCGGCGTACGCGAACTGGCTCGTAGAATCGGTACTTCGCACGGCTGGGTCACACGCACCGAGTCCGGCTCGCGCCCGATCACCGTGGACGATGTGACGAGCATCCTCGTCGCGCTGGAAATCTCCAGCAACGAGCGCGAGCGGCTCGTTGCGATGGCACACGAGGCAGACGATCCCAACTGGCTCCGCCCCGGCATCCCCGGTGTGCGCGAGGAGCTGGTGACGCTGATCGAGTACGAGCGCACCGCCACGCACATGGTCGAGGCAGCGCCGCTACTGATCCCCGGAATCCTCCAGACCGCAGATTACGCCCGCGCCATCATGGCCGGACTTCCGACCGGTGAGCGTGAGGCCAAAATCGGCATGCGCGCCGGACGTCGCGATGTCCTCGAACGGCAGCACGCACCGGCCTTCGAGACCATCATCCTCGAGCACGTACTCCGCGATCAGGTATGTGCTCCGGGCGCCCAGGCAGACCAACTGCGGCACCTACTGAAAATGTCCAAGCTGCCGAATGTCATGATTCGCGTCATCCCGTCCCAACGCCACGGATGGACGCCCCTGCACAGCGGGCACTTCATCTTCTTCGAGTTCGGGACCGCATCACCGATCGTGCACCTGGAAACATTGGGGTCCGGGATCTTCCTGTCCTCGCCTGCAGTGGTCGATACCTACTCAAGCGCGATAGGTACCCTTCGGCAGGTAGCAATGAACGAGGAGGCCACCACCGAGTTCATCGCTACCTGCATCGAACAGGCAGAGGAGACCTCATGACGGTACCCCCAGCAAACTGGCGCAAGTCTACCCACTCTTCACGGGAGACGGCGTGCGTCGAGGTCGGCCGTGTCGGCGATGGTGCGGCCGTGCGCGACACCAAGGATCGCGCTGCGGGCTACTTCACCGCGGACCGCGCGCAGTGGCGGACGTTCGTCGCCGCGATCAAGGCGGACCGCTTCGCCTGACGGCAAGCACAGCGGTCCTCGGTATCGGAGGTATCGGGGGCCGCTCTCGCACAGCCGCCACACCTGTGGCGACTGTTCACAGCGGCCAGGACGCGACTGGATGCCTCGATCATCAGCGCAGTGCGGTTGCAGTGCGCAATGCCTACGGCAGCTCGACCAGCACAGCCGACCACCTCGCTGGCACTATCCCAGTAACTCACCGGAGTCGCCGGTGACCGAGCAGAGGCGGTACCGTGTTCCCAACACGGCCAGCCCCTCTGCCTTCCGGGCATGGGCTGGTTTTTATGCCGGAAACCATGAGATCACTCTTCGGCCCGAACGGACCCTCTTTCATCTTCAGGCCGATCCAAATGGATTTGTATCGAATCGGGACTGAACATTCCCAACAGCGGGGGATTCGCATTTATCTTTCTGGCTGCTTCATGAAGAGACTCGCGAATAAATGGGTAAAGAGCAAGCATGGCCGCCCGATTCAGAAACTCCTCGAGAGCATCTTGCTCCACGTTCACTTCTTCGTCGGTCACATAGAAGGCAGCGCCATCCACAACGTAGCCGGCGTCAGGCCCATGAACCACCAACCGCGCACGTAAGTTGACGTTCCTGCTGTCAACCTGGATCCGGAATTGCCACTCCTGTTCCGACGTGTCTTCCTGGTCGGAACCATCCGCAGCGGAGGCAGCAGGCGAATCCCCATCGAAGCCGTTGTAAAGCCGCGCCTGGACCTCGTAAAACTGAATATTTTTCAGTTCTACGACACCAAGAAGCTCCTGCCCGGTCTTGATTTCTTTCATGAACGCCTATCCTGCAACCGCATAGTCGGAACGCCCCCATTTTGGTGGGGCGGGATAATTACCCTTGCCCACGTTGACATGGGAACTCGCTGCGGTTGCGAAAGTCGCAAGCGATCCGGATGCTTTTACCGTCTCCGTGGAATGAACACAGGGATGCCGATTCCCGAAGTTTCCATTCGCAAGCCAGCGATCAATATCCGCTAATTCACGACGAGATGGGTAAGAAACATCATCATCGTAGTCCTTGCCTACTTCACGGAGCCAAGCATTTACTTCCGACCACAGCCAGACTCCGCCGGCAACATGATTGAACGGGGATGGAAAAGGAGTGTTCTTGTAACGCTCACCCCGTGTCCACTGCCCCACCGCTTGGACCGTCGAATCGATCCTGTCAGCAATGTCCGCCTTGGTCACAAGATCCTCGTAGGTACGATGGAAGACAGTCCCGAAACGCTGTTCCATATCGACAACCAGAAGTTTCGCAGCTTGAAAGGCTGTTTCCCCTTCACTTGCCACTGTGAGCAAACACGTTCCGCCATGCTGACTGTATGTAGCGTCATAGTCCTCATAGATTCTGTGGACAGTTTCGCCACTGAGCGCGTCGATCACAAAGATGAACTCGTACTGGCCCATCGTCGCTCCTCCTACATCAGCATCCCTATCACACAACGTACCACCATCGTTTCAGTTCTGAAACAGCCTTAGCTGGGTCGGCCCTTCGCTCGGGGATGCGGCGACAGTTCGTGCCGGTCAGGGCACTGCTGAGACTTCCGCTTGATCTGCCGAGCATGGGTACTTGGGTTACGGGGCGTGCTCGAGACCTCGATGTAGTCATCACCACAGGGGCACAAGAGGCGATAACCGTGGCCTGCCTCGATATATCGCCAGCCATGCTCGTCGACGAGCTTCTTGATCACTTTGTCGACGTCGGGCTTGTCATGATACCGGTGGCCCTTGCCCAACGAGTCCCCTCACATTCGGCACGCAGCGATCCGCTGGCACGCTGGGTGGCGAATCACTCAGCGTGTGATCATACCGAATAGAGTTACCACATGTTTCTGATACGACGCTGCCACGTGTGTATGGATGGCAGCGCGTAGTCGCGAGCGTCGACTCCTGCTCCACCTGCCTCAGGGCAACTCCGTGCCGTCCGCGAGCACAACGGTGGGCTCGGTGAGCTCGCGAACCCGATCGTGGGCGATACCGAGGATCATACCGCCGGCTACTTCACCACAGATCACAGCAGTCAGCACCGAACTATGCCTGTCGTCCGGCCTCGTTCCGGCGATTCACAGTGGTCAGAAAGTTGCGAAACCACAGCGCGGCGAGCACGAAGAAACCGACCGCGAACACGACTTGGAGCGGCCACGGCCCCAGCGACGTACCAAAGAACGCATACCGCAGCCCGTTGAGAGCGAAAATGACGCTGACCAGTAACCACAGGTATCTCCGCCACCGCGGCTGTGCGTTCCGCATGCTTATGCAACAGACCGTAGACGAGGGCACCACCCCGACACCACGATGCGGGCCACGGCAGGCGGCGGGTCGGTGATCGCTCAGCTGAGGTGGTGCACCTCCGGCAGGCCGTACACCGGAGTGGGGATGTTCTCGTAGCGGGCCTTGAGCTGCAGGGCGAGATACAGCGAGTAGTGCCGCGACTGGTGCAGGTTCCCGCCGTGGAACCACAGACCCTCCTGCCGGGTCGGCTTCCACATGTTGCGCTGCTCGCCCTCCCACGGCCCGGGGTCCTTGGCGGTGCCGGACCCGAGACCCCAGCACTTGCCGACCTTGTCCGCGACCTCCTGGCCGATCAGGTCGGCCGCCCAGCCGTTCATCGAGCCGTAGCCGGTCGCGTACACCACGAGATCCGCGGGCAGCTCCGTGCCGTCGGCGAGCACGACGGTGTGCTCGGTGAGCTCGCGGACCTGACCGTGGGCGAGCTTGATGTCCCCGTTCGCGACGAGCTCGGAGGCCCCGACATCGATGTAGTAACCGGAGCCGCGGCGCAGGTACTTCATGAACAGCCCGGAGCCGTCCTCGCCCCAGTCGTGCCGGAAGCCCGCCTTCTCCAGGCGCTCGTAGAAGTCGGCGTCGCGCTCGGCGATCGCCTGATACACCGGGATCTGGAACTCGTGCATGATCCGGTACGGCAGCGAGGCGAACGTCAGGTCCGCCTTGTGCGTGGTCATCCCGGCGGCGACGGCGCGCTCGGAGTACAGGTCGCCGAGGCCGAGCTCCATCAGCGAGTCCGACTTGACGACGTGCGTCGAGGAGCGCTGCACCATGGTGACGTCGGCGCCGACCTCCCACAGCGCGCCGCAGATGTCGTGCGCGGAGTTGTTCGAGCCGATCACCACGGCGCGCCTGCCCGCGTACTCCTCGGGGCCGGGATGCCCGCTGGAGTGGTGCTGCTCACCGGTGAAGAGGTCCTGGCCGGGCAGTGTCGGGACGTTGGGCTTGCCGGACATGCCGGTGGCGAGCACCAGTTGTTTCGGCCGGAGTGTCACCGGCTCGCCGTCGCGGTCGATGTGGACGGCCCACTCCCCGGCCTGCTCGTCGTAGGAGGCCGAGGTGCAGGTGCTCGACGTCCAGTACGGCACCTCCATCACCTGCGTGTACATCTCCAACCAGTCACCGATCTTGTCCTTCGGCGAGAAGATCGGCCAGTTGTCCGGGAAGGGCAGGTACGGCAGGTGGTCGTACCACACGGGATCGTGCAGGCAGAGCGTCTTGTACCGGTTGCGCCACGAGTCACCGGCGCGGGCGTTGCGCTCGACGACCAGCGCGGGGACACCGAGCTGGCGCAGCCGCGCGCCGAGCGCGATACCACCCTGGCCGCCGCCCACCACGACCACGTAGGGCTGCCGGGTGTAGCCGAGCCGGGACTGTTCCTCGGCGCGCCGGTCGGTCCAGTGGAGCCGGTCGGGGTCGGTGCCGTGCACGGCGCCCTTCGGGCGGCTCGTGCCCGTGTTCTCCTCGTGTCCCTTGAGCTCGTGCATGGTGGTCAGCAGCGTCCACGCGCCCTCGTCGGTGAGCCGCAGGTGACCGTGCCCGCGGCCGACCGCCGTTTCGAACTCGATCCACGCCGAGGTGACGCCCTCGGCGTCGTCCGGTGGTTCCGTGGTGCGAAAGCCCGACGGGTCCGTGCCCTCCAGCCGCGCCGTCAACATGTCGGCCACGCCCTCGCGTCCCTCGACCGTGGTGAGGTTCCAGGTGAACGCGATCAGGTCGCGCCAGAAGCTGTCGATGGCGAACATCCCCGCCGCCCGTCGCACGTCGCGGGCGGTCAGTGCGGCCTCGAAGTCCGCGAGCCATGCGTCCACCCGCTGCTGTGGCGTCGCGTCGTTCGGTGCCGAGTACTCCGGTGCGTCGGGTTGGACAGTGCCGGTCATCACGACTCCTCTCGCTCCGTGTGACTCACAGCACACCGCACGAGGCGACGGCGGGCAAGGGTTGCACCACGTTGCATCGCACCCGGAAGTGGATATGGCGCCGATCACACAACAGGCGCTATCGTCGAGGAGGACCCGCCGACGGGAACGGTGATCGTGAGCGGCTTCGGTGCGATCGGGCAAGGCACGGACCTGCATGCGTACGCCCGCGCTCTCGCCAGGACGCACGACGCCGTCATCGGTGGTTCGCGTCCACCGATGCGTCCGCGCGAACTCGTCGCCCGGTCGTGGTCCCGCGTTCTCGCGCTCGGTCTCGATCCCGACGGGCGGAACACGCGCAACCCGTTGCCCGTGGAGCAGGTGGAGCGCCTGCGCGGGGAGTCGCCGCTGAGCTCGGTCATCGGCGAGCTCAGAGCGGTGATCTCCTCGGTGGCGGAGGCGTCGCAGTTCCTGCTCGTGGTCACCAATGGCGACGGCGTCATCCTCTGGCGGGAGGGCGCGGCGAGCACCAGGTTGCGCGCGGACGATCTCGGTTTCGTCGAGGGCGCGCTGTGGACCGAGTCGGCGGTCGGCACCAACGCCATCGGCACGGCGATCGCCGAGGCGGCCCCCGTGCAGCTGTTTTCCGCGGAGCACTTCGAGCAGCCGCAACACCCGTGGTACTGCACGGCCGCGCCGATGCACGATCCCCGCACCGGTGAGCTGCTCGGCATCGTCGACGTCAGCGGTCCGGCACTGACCCTGCACCCGACCGTCGGTGCGCTCGTCGAGACCGCGGTGCGGCTCGCCGAGCTGCGGCTCTGGCGCCAGCACCAGCACCGGCTCGAACGGCTGCGCACGGCCGCGGCCCCGCGGCTCGCCGGTGTCGACGGTCCCGTGCTGCTCGTCGACGAGCACGGATGGGTCGCGCACAGTGCGGGCATCGCCGCCGGGGAACGCATCGCCGTGCCGCGCGGCGATCGGCCGATCGCCGTACCGGGGCTGGGACTGTGCCTGCCGGAAGCCGTCGCGGGCGGGTGGCTGGTGCGCCCCGCCGGTACCGACACCGCCGTGCGTCTGCTGCTCGACCTGTCCGGATCGCCCCTGATCGAGGTCAGCGGCAGTGGAACGCCGTGGCGCAGTTCCCTGAGCATCCGGCACGCCGAGATCCTGCTTTTGCTGCACCTGGCCGGGCCGACGGGCATGAGCGCCGCGACGCTGAGCACGGCACTGCACGGCGACACCGACCACGTGGTGACGGTGCGCGCGGAAGTGTCCCGGCTGCGCAAGCTCCTCGGCGCTGTCGTGGACACGAGGCCCTACCGCGTGGCGAGCGGGGTCGAGCTGCGGGTGGAGTTCGGCGCGGCCGAAGACCGGCGGGACTGTGCCTTCCTGCGTGACTCGGCAGCACCCGGAGTGCGCGCCGTGGCAAGTCCCCACCGGGTGCGGTGAGACACCGGGGAGCATTCCCGGCCCCGCAGCGAGGTACCCGAAGGTCTGTGGTCACGACGAAGGAGATGGCAAGGACCGATGGGTGACGATCGCGGACCGGATCGGGCGTCGAGCTCGGTGTGGAACGAACTACGGGGCAGGCTGCATGGTGTCCTGGAGCGTTTCGGCCTGAACAACGACGCCCTGTTGCTGATGCTCAAAAGCGTCGTGGCCGCGACCCTGGCCTGGTTCATCGCCGAGGACGTCCTGGGCGCACCCTCGTCGACCTTCGCACCGTTCAGCGCGGTGCTGATGATCCACGCCACCGTCTCCCGTTCGGTGAACCACTCCCTGCGCTATGTGACCGCGATGGTCGGCGGAGTTGTACTGGCCGGGATACTGCTGCCCCTGCTGGGGCCTGCGGTGTGGACATTCGCGCTGTTGGTGGTCTCGGCCCTGCTGCTGGGCCAGTGGCGCAGGCTCGGCAGCCACGGCTCGCAGGTCACGGTGGCGGCGATGTTCAGCTACGCTGCGTTCTTCCAGGCCAGCGACCGGACATCGAGCTGGATGCAGTTGGCCAGCATCACAGGCCTCATCGTGCTGGGCTGCGTTATCGGCGTGGTGACCAACCTGGCGATCGTGCCCCCGCTGCGCTACCGCACCGCCGAACACGGCGTCCAGACCCTGGCCCACACGCTTGCGAGGCTCCTGGAGGACATCACCGAGCGCCTGCGTTCCGGAGAGCTCGACGCGAACCAGGCCGAATCCTGGTGGGAACGCGCCAGCGAGTTCCGCAACACCGTGGCCCAAACCCGCTACAGCGTCGAGGACGCCGCGGAAACCGTGCGGCTGAACCCGAGGCGCCTGCTGCTGCGGCGCGGCCCCTCGTTCGCCGGACACCGCAGCACCGTCAGTGCGCTGGGCAGCCACAGCGAACAGATCTACTCCATCACCCGGGCCTTGAACGACATCAGCCAGGCCGAGCGTCTCGATTCCGCTCAGAAATCGTTCCTCGTCCACTACGCCGATACTCTCGAGGCCGCGGCCTCGGGCATCCGCGTCCTCGGTGACCTGCACACCTATCAGGACCTGCGCGAGGAGAACGAGCTCGACGACCGCATCGAGCAAGGTCGCAGCGCCCACCGGAGCCTCAGCGAGCTGATCGATGTCCACCACCTGGACAAGAGCAGCCGGTGGCCCGTCTACGAGGCCCTGCAGATCGACGGGCGCCGACTCGTCGAAGAACTCGCCCAGGCCGAGCATGAACTCGCCCGGCTCGAAAGCACCAGCCGCCCCCGTGGGCCGTGACCGACGGGGGCGGCTCCCGACCTCGTTGACCAGGCGTGTCCTCGGACGAACCACCGGATTCGGGATGATCTCGCAGGCGATCACCCGTGGTTCGGGCTAGCATGGTTGGTCTTGGCAACTGTGCTCTGTGCGAGGAAGGTAGCGATGTCCACGCCCACCGACTACGAGGAGCTGGCCACCCGACTCGCGCACATGGCCCGTGACCTCCTCCAACAGAAATCGGTGCAGGACACGCTCGACCGGATCGTCGAGTACGCGGTGCAGCTCATCGAGGGGTGCTCCGACGCCGGAATCCTGGTGCTGCGCAAAAGGCAACAGGTCGAGACCCTGGCCACCACCAGCGACCGCGTCCGTGAATCCGACCGCGCCCAAGGCGAAGAAGCCGAAGGACCCTGCTTCGACGCGGCCAACGGAGGAGCACATATCTATCGCATCGCCGACCTGTCGGAGAGCCAACAGCGCTGGCCCCGCTACGCACCGCGCGTCCGCGAGCTCGGTTACGGCAGCATGATGGGATTCCTCCTGTTCACCGAACAGGACAACCTCGGCGCCCTGAACCTCTACGCACCGCAGCCCAGCGCCTTCACCGAACGCTCCGAACAAGCGGGCTGGATCCTGGCCTCGCACGCCGCGATCGCCCTGTCCAGCGCCCGCACCGAAGCCGACCTGCACACCGCCATCTCCACACGCCAGGAAATCGGCGAAGCGCTCGGCATCGTCATGGAACGCCACAAGCTCTCCGAGAGCCAGGCCTTCGACAAGATCAGAAAGGCCTCGCAGGACAACAACACCAAACTCCGCGAGATCGCCCACCACATCATCCACACCGGAGAGACCCCCGGAGCGAGCTAGGCGGTGTCCCGCGATCGGGTCAGCGCGTCCGGTCCGGCCTCAGTCGGTGGTGAGCGGCACGAAGGCGACGTCGGCGAGTTCCTCGGTGCGCCCGCCGTGGTAACGCAGCAGCGTGCCCGCGCTGCCGGTGCCGACCGGGCAGACCAGCGTGCCGGACGGGGTGAGCTGCTCGGCCAGCGCCGAAGGCAACTCCTCCGCGGCCATGGCGGTGACCAGGATGGCGGGAAACAGTGCCCGGTCCGGAGCGCCGAGACTGCCGTCGCCGGTGCGCACCTCGACGTTGTCGTAGCCGAGTTCGGCCAGCCTGGTGCGCGCCCCCTCGGCGAGCTCGGGATGCCGCTCGATGGTCACCACCGCCCGGCAGCACCGGGACAGCACGGCCGCGCCGTAGCCGGACCCGGTGCCCACCTCCAGAGCGGTGTCCTCCGGTCCGACCCCGAGGGAACCGGTGCTGAACGCCACGATCCAGGGGGTGGAGATCGTCTGGCCCGCGCCGATGCTCAGCGGCACGTCCAGGTAGGCATCCGCCGCCACGGCCTCCGGGACGAACCGTTCACGAGGTACCTCGCCCATCGCGTCGAGTACCCGCCGGTCGGTGATGCCTTCGGCATGAAGGCGGCGGACCATCTCGGCGCGTTGCCCGCTCGGTGTCGGCACAGTTCCTCCTTCATCTGCTCAACAGCAGTGCCACCGCCTGCGATGGCGGGTCAATCGCGATTCAGGATCGACCCGCGACGGTGGACTTGCCGATTCCGGGCGGCCCGCCGACGAGTACCAGCATCACGGCTCCGCGCTCGAGGTGCCGCAGGAGTCCGGAGCGGGGTCGACGGCGAGGCCGAGGTAGACGTCGGGGGCCAGCCTGCGGTTGAGTTCCAGCTCCCGGCGGCAGGCATCGAGGCGCCGCTTCTCGGGTGCTGAAGCCGAGGAAGCCCAGGTCGACCGGCTTTTTCATCCTGTAGGCGCGGTCGCCGGCGAAGAAGACCGCTCCGATATGGGTTCCCCGGCGGCGACCTGCAGAGATTTTCCGCCATTTCCTCCGAACCTCTGTACGGGCGTGCCGGTTTTGGAGCGGAAAACATCCAGCCCCGCTCACGTGGCTGCCCGTGGTGAACTCAGCGGGAGATGTCCTCCACAACGCTGCCCGTCTGGGGCTCCGACTGCTCCCGAGCTACGTCGGCTTGGGCGAGCATCCCGATCAGACGCTGGTCCTGGTCTATCACCGGAATCCTGCGTATCTGGTGCTGGGCCATCAGGGTCAGCGCTTCGTCCACCGGGACACCGGCCCCCACGCACACCGGCTCGGAGTGGGCCACGTCCGCGGCGAACATCTCTTCGGGATTGCCGCCGTCGGCCAGGCAGCCCACCACGATGTCGCGGTCGGTCAGGATGCCGGTGGGCCGCTGGTCCTGATCGCAGATCGGCAAGGACCCCACACCCATATCGCGCATCTTCGCCGCAACCGTGACCAGGGTGTCCTGCCCTTGAGCGCACTCCGGATTCACTGACATCAGTTCACGCACGGTGGTCATCGCCGTGCCTCCTCCCCGTGGTCTCCTGGTGGTTCCGTCGGACTACCCGATTGAGCCCGAAACCACGCAGATCACCGCAGGACACCGGTCGTTCCGGGGCACCGGTCTCTGCGGGGCACCGGTGCGGCCGGTCATCGCCGGGTCCTCCCGGCGCCGCTGTCGTCCACGGGTTTGCCGGGCACCGGCGGCGGAAACCCACGGATCGGTTCGGCAACCACCCACGCGAACTGTCGCACCATTCCGGCGTATGGGTAACGAGGAGTTCCACCGTGAAGTATCCCGAGTTTCTGGCCAAGGTGCGGGAACGTGGTGAGTACGGCAGCCAGGAGGAGACCGAGCGCGTCATCCGGACCGTGCTCGCCGTACTCGGCACGCGGCTGGCAGGCGGGGAGTCCCACGATCTCGCCGCGCAACTGCCCCAGCAGGTCGCCGACGTCCTGCGGGTGCAGTCGGCCGAGGGCAGTGCCATGAGCCTCGACCAGTTCCTGGGCAAGATCGCGACCCGGCTCGGCAGTGCCAGTATCGAGACCGCCCGATGGGATGCCAGCGCCGTGCTCAGCACGATGGCCGAGAGCATCGCCGGTGGCGAGCTCAATCAGGTCCTGAGCCAGTTGCCGTCGAGCTTTTCGAGCCTGTTCGGCCACCCCGAACTGGCGTGAACCCGGCGCGGCGGAACGTGGTGTCCTGTCCGCGTGGAGGGCTCGCTCATGGGTGCGGGCGTGCTCATGGGCGGGTTCGCCGCTCCCAGAATCCGGGTCCGACCGGCTCGATGAAGCCACCCCGGGCCACGAAGTACCCCTCCTCGTTGACCGTGATGGGCAGCTGCGGAAGGGGCCGGGCGGCCGGGCCGAAGATCGGCTTCGCCGATGCGGTGATGAGGAATTCGGACTGGTGGCACGGGCAGAGGGTGATGTGGTTCTGCGAGTCGTACTGCGACGCCGGGCAGCCCAGATGCGTGCATATCTTGGAAAAGGCGTAGTAGTCGCCGTAGTTGAAGTCCTCCTGGCCGGGGCGTTTGGTGACCTCCGTGCCGGGGCGGAGTCGGATGAGCATCACCGGCGCGTCGGAGGCGCGCTCGGCGGCGAGCAACAGCTCCTTCTCGCCACGATCGGACTCCCGGAACGGGAACACGGTCATCATCGCGCCCGGCTGCATGTCCTCGGGCCGGACGCGATCGATCTCGCCGAGCACACCGCTCTGGCTGCGTAGATAGACGGTCTCGCCGCCCAACGGCTTCCAGCCGGTGATCCACAGCGGGGCCTTGTCGCCGCCCGTCCACGGGTAGCGGACGAATCCGCCGATGGCCAGGACGCCCGCGGCGGCGCCGAACAACCCGACGGCACCGAGCATGGCGCGCTTGATCAGCGGGCGGCGGGGAAGGTTGGTGTCCTCGCCGATCTCCTCGAAGTGGGCCACCGCCGTCTTGCGGGCAAGCTCGTCGGACGGACCGTCGTGGCGCTGCTGTACCGAGACCTCGTCCGGGAAGAACTTCTTGATGTGCATGATCACGCCGATACCCAGTGTCAGTACCGCGAGACCGAAGGCGCCTCCGACGACCGGGGTGTAGAGCGCGTAGAGCGTGTACCCGTCCTCGGACGGGCTCACGTACTCGTTCGGCCAGAGGCTGTATGCGAGCACGAACGCGATCGCGAGCAGTGCGGACAGCACGAACCACAGCGCAACCGACCACTCGGCCCGTTTCTCCGCCCGCTTCTCGGCTCGGGTCGTGGGTTCCGGTCGCCGGGGGGTGTTGGCCACGACCTCGACGTCGTCGAGGTCGCCCGCCAGCCGGGCCAGTTGCTCGCGGCTCATGCCCGCCGGATCGCGTTTGCTCGGGTCGTCTCCGGTCACGCTCTGGCTCCCAACCACGCAGTGATGCCGACCAGTGCCACCACACCCAACAGCCACGCGACCACGCCCTCCGTGGTCGGGCCGAGCTCGCCGATGTTGAATCCTCCCGGGGTGTTTCGCTGGCCTCGGACCTCGAGGACGTAGGCGATGATGTCCTCCTTCTCCTTCGGGGTGAGCTGACGGTCACCGAACGCCGGCATGGCCTGCGGGCCGGTGAGCATCGCGGCATAGAGCTGGTCGGGAGTGGCCGTGCGCAGGATGGGGGCGTACTTGCCCGAGGTCAGCGCGCCGCCGCGGCCGGTGAAGTTGTGGCAGGAAGCGCAATTGAGCCGGAACAGCAGGCCACCGCGGGCCGTGTCCTGGCCGACCAGCTCGGTACCGCTCCGCTGCGGTAGTTCCGGGCCTCCCCCGTGGGCCTGCACGTACGCGCCCAGCGCCAGCAGATTCCGCTCGCCCCGGACGGTGTCCGGGTCGAACTCCGGGGGCGGCGGCTTGCGCACGGCCTGCGCCTCCTGGCGGGCCAGCGGCATGCGCCCGGTGGAGACCTGGAAGTAGACCGCGGCCTCGCCCACCCCGATCAGGCTCGGCCCGCGGTCCTGCACCCCCTGCAGGTTCTCCCCGTGGCAGCTGATGCAGCTGTTGTTGTAGAGCCGCCTGCCCTCGGCGAGCACCGTGTCCTGAGCGGTGACGACCTGCGGCTGCGGAACGAGCATCGTGTACAGCCCCCCGGTCGCCAGCAGGCCGATCGCGAGGGCGAGCCCACTGCGGAGCCTGCGGCGCAGCTTGCCGTCCGACTGTTGTTTCGACCGTCGTTTCGGCTGCCGTTTCGGCTGTCGCCACCGAGGGGACCGGGAGTCCGTGGAATCCATTGTCGACGTTGTTCAGTCCTCGCAGTCGTGGCCGGAGGTGCGTGGCGGAAGCAGGAATCATCGCGGAGGCGCATACCCGTCGAGGGGCGCGATCCGCGCATGACGCGGTTCAAGCATGCTCAAGGGCGCATACCCGCGCAAAAGGAAGCGCGCCGACAACCACCGATCAGGTGATTCTCGCGGTGGATTCGGTCGGGCAGCCCACAGCACATCCGGCGGAAAGATCCCGACGATACCGGCCAAGGTGCTCGGCACATCCCTCCACTGAGGACTCCAGCGCATCGACGCCCCGTGGCTTGTCGTTTTGACAGGGGGTAAAGGCGACACCACCCTGAGTGGGCGCAAAAGCCATCGTCAGGTGTGCTCTCCGGCAGGACCGAATCGCCGTCCGCGGTGGCGGCGAGACACGAGGGAATGCCGGACGGGCAAGCCATCCGCGCACATCGACCCGCAAGCAGTGCCCGGGACTTGCCCGGAGGAGGTTGCATGCCCTTCCTGAAAGTGTTCAACCAGGTCTTCAGCGTGTGGGCAACGATCGCCGGGATCGTCTTCGCCCTGGTCACCGTCACCCTGCTCGTGGCGATCATCCGCAACCGGGCGAATCGGCGTGCGAATCCGCCGTTTCGGGCGTCGAAGAACAACCCCCTGGAAGTGGGCTACGTCGTGGTGCTCGCCGGGATCGCCGCCGCCCTGTTCTACGGCAGCTTCCAGGCGAACTCCGCCCTCAACCACGGCAAGGGCCTCGCGGCCGAGACGACCACTCCCGCCGCGCACATCGACGTCACCGCTTACCGCTGGTGCTGGGAGTTCTCCTACCAGGAAGCGCCGGTGACCGTGACCGGCACCTGCACGGCCCGCGACTTCCCCACCGTGGTGGTACCGGCCGGTCGGCCGGTGGAGTTCAACATCACCTCGGAGGACGTGGTGCACGCGTTCTGGCTGCCCGACTTCGCCGTCAAACGTGATGCCTTTCCGGACCACGTGAACACGCTGCGGATGGTCTTCCCCGAGGAAGGTCGGTGGCGGGGACGCTGCTCCGAGTACTGCGGGACCCACCACGTCACCATGGACTTCTACGTGCGCGCGGTCTCCCCGGCCGAGTACCAGCAGTACCTGCAAAACGGCGGGGCGGCGGTATGACGACGACGGCGGGCCGATCCGCGCCCACCGAGCCCCGCCCCGGCGGTAAGGCGGGCTCGATCGTCGGCTGGCTGGCCAGCACCGATCACAAGCGGATCGGGCTGCTGACCCTGGGGACCTCGCTCGTGCTCATGCTGGTGGCCGGTGGTCTCGCGCTGGCCATGCGCGCCCAGCTCGCCCAGCCCCAGCTGGAGATACTGACCAACGACCGCTACAACCAGTTCTTCACCATCCACGGCTCGATGATGATCTACCTGGTCGTGACACCGTTCGCGATCGGAGCCGGGCTGTATCTCGTCCCCTTGCAGATCGGCGCCCCGAACGTCGCCGCGCCCCGGATGACCATGCTCTCCTACTGGCTCTACCTCACCGGTGCGGTGGTCATGCTCTCGGGATTCTCCGCCGACACCGGGGCCGCCGACCACGGCTGGTACGCCTACCCGCCGCTGGCCAGCAGCCGCTACACACCCGGGCAGGGAGTGACCCTGTGGATCGTCGGAGTGGCCCTGGCCAGCCTGGGCATCCTGCTGATGGCAGGCGCCGTGCTGTGGACGGTGCTGCTCAAGCGCGCCCGGAACATGACCATGCTGCGGATGCCGGTGTTCAGCTGGTCGATCGTGGCCACGAACCTGATGGTGATCGGGGCGTTCCCGACACTGCTCGTCGCGGTGGGGATCCTCGGGGCGGGCCGGGTGTACCCGGATCTGTTCACCGAGAACGTGTGGAACATCGGCTACCAGCATCTCTTCTGGTTCTTCGGGCACCCCGTGGTCTACGTGATGTTCTTTCCGTTCGTCGGTGCGGTGGCCGAAGTGCTGGCCACGTTCGCGAGCCGCCGGTTCTTCGGCTACAAGTTCCTCGTGCTGTCGCTGCTGCTGTTCTCGGCACTGTCGATGAGCGTGTGGGGCCACCACATGTTCACCACCGGCCAAGCGGCGAGCAACTACTACTCGCTGACCTCGATCCTGCTGGTGGTCCCGGCGGGCATCGAGTACTTCGACATGCTCGCCACGGTCGTCGGTGGACGGCTGCGGTTTCCCACGCCGATGCTGTTCGCGCTGGCGTTCCTTCCGCAGTTCCTCATCGGCGGCCTGACCGGCATCATGGTCGGCACCCCGGCGCTGGACTACCAGATGCAGGACAGCTACTTCCTCGTGGGGCACTGGCACTACACGCTCGCAGCGGGCAGCCTGTTCGGGCTGTTCGCCGGTGTGTACTTCTGGTTCCCCAAGGTCAGCGGCCGGCTGCTGCGCGAGGGACTGGGCAAGGCGCACTTCTGGTTGTGGATCGCAGGGACGAACCTGACGTTCCTGCCGATGTTCTGGCTCGGGCTGGAAGGCATGCCGCGACGAATCCCCAGCTACCTACCGCGGGACGGGTTCACCACCGAGAACCTCATCGCGAGCGCCGGTGCGGGCCTGCTGGGGGTGGGTGCGCTGGTGTTCCTGGCCAACGTCGTGGTCTCGCTGCGGCGCCCGCACCACGCCCCACCGGATCCCTGGCAGGGGCACACCCTGGAGTGGGCCACCTCCTCGCCGCCGCCGACGTTCAACTTCAGCGAGCGCTACCCGATTCCGCCGGTGCACAGCTATGCCCCGCTGCTCGACCTGCGGGAGCAGGAGCAATCGACCCGGTCGGGGGTGGGATGAAGCCGTCACACGCCGTCGTCGGCGGGTGGGCAGCGGGCAACCTCGTGCTCGCCCTGATCCTCCTGTTCGCATTCCGGCCCGAGGGGTTCCTGGAGCAGCTGCTCTACATCTGGTCGAGCGCCCTCGTCGCGGGATTCGGGGTGGTCGTCCTGCTGGTGACGCGGTCGGGACGGGTCGGTGTGCAGCAGCGGCAGCCGAGACGCGCCACCGCCGGGGTATTCGCCGCGCTCGGGATAGCGGTGGGGCTGACCGGTTTCGCCTACGGCTGGTGGCTGTCGGTGATCGCGTTCTACCCGCTGGTGCTGGCGGTGTGGCTGCTGCGTGGCGAACGGCTGCACCGCCGAGCGCGCCCGTGGCCCGCCGCGCTCGGCGACACCGAGCCCGCGGGCCCGCCGCGCTTCGTGCATCAGGGCGCCTCCCTCGGCGCCACGACATCGGTACCCGCGGAGCACGCCGCGCACGGACCGCCCCGGCCTCCACCCCCGCGACCGTCGCATCGACTGCGCAAGGCCGCCTTGCTGATCGCCGGAGCGCGTGCAGCCGGGAAAATGCTGAGGAGGCGCAGGCGATGAGCGCGCACATGGTGCACATGGCGATGATGGGGTTGCTCGTCTCGGTCGCCGCGCCGACGCTGCTGCTCGTGCTCGCCCGCATCGCCCCGCGACTGGACCGCTGGACCGTGCCCGCCGCGGTGGTTCTGCCCGGCTTCGTCCTCCTGCATGCGGCCGTCACCGTCTGGGATCACAGCGCTCGACTTCCTCCCCTGCTCGACGCGGCAATGCCGGTCGCGATGCTCGGCGGAGCAGTGCTGTTCTGGGCGCCGGTTCTGGGAGCCCGGCATCGGCTGCCGGACACCGGTCGCACGTTGTACCTGTACACCGCCATGCCGCTGCTGGATCTGGCCGGAGTCTGGCTCGTCGTCGTCGGCGACAGCGCAGGCGGACTGTCCATGATCGCCGGGATGCTGCCGCTGGGAGTGATCGCTGTGGTCGTCACCTGGAACTGGATCCACCGCGAGGAGCGGCGTGCCGTGGCCGAGGAGCCTGCCCACAGCGCTGACGGGCCCGCCTATGACACGGCCGCGCTGTCCGCAGTGGAAGGAGGGACGAGCATGGGCGTGCACACTCGGACCGAGTTCCCGCCGCGGGAGGGCCGAGCCCGGGGAGGACGAGGGCGGGAGGCCCGAAGTCGGGACCACCGGCACCGGGAGCACCGGCTGCAGGACCACCGGCACCGGGACCGGACATGGTGAGGCGCACCGGCGGCCTCAAGCGGGCCATCGCCAATCGCATCGCCGAGGGACTCGACCAGCGCTACCAACTGTCCGGGGCGCTGCGCAAGGAGTCCTCGCACGTCTTCCCCAAGCACCACTCGTTCCTGTGGGGCGAGTTGGCGCTGTACTCCTTCGTGGTGCTGGTGCTGTCCGGGACCTTCCTGGCGCTGTTCTTCGTCCCGGACACCAGCGAGGTCGTCTACACCGGCCCGTACGAACCCTTGCGGGGCCTGCACGCCTCCCGGGCCTACCAGTCGGCGCTCAAGATCTCCTTCGAGGTGCGCGGCGGCTTGTTCATCCGCCAACTGCACCACTGGGCCGCGCTGGTGTTCGTCGCGACGATCGTGCTGCACATGGCCCGCAACTTCTTCACCGGCGCTTTCCGCAAGCCACGCGAGTTCACCTGGCTCACCGGCGTGGCACTGCTCATGATCTCGCTCGTGGAGGGCTACACCGGCTACTCCATGCTCGACGACCTGCTGTCCGGCATCGGCGTGCGGATCATCTCCGGGTTGCTGCTGTCCGTACCGGTCGTCGGCACGTGGCTGCACTGGCTCGTCTTCGGCGGCGAGTTCGAGGGCGATATCTGGATCTCCCGATTCTTCGTCGGCCACGTGTTCCTGCTGCCCGGCCTCCTGTTCGCGCTGATCGCGGTGCACCTGGCGCTGGTGTGGTATCAGAAGCACACCCAGTTCCCCGGGCCGGGCGCGCGCGAATCCAACGTCGTGGGCGATCGCACCGCACCCGGCTTCGGCGGCCGAACCCTGGCGAACGGGATCTGCGTCCTCGGTGTGCTCGCGCTGCTGGGCGCGTTCTTCCAGATCAACCCGATCTTCCTCTGGGGTCCGTACACCCCGGCCCAAATCTCCACCGGCGTGCAGCCGGACTGGTACATCGCTTTCTTCATCGGCGCCCTGCGGCTGTTCCCGCCCTGGAGCATCCATCTGGGGCCGTACACCATCCCGGCGCCGTTCTGGCCGGGCCTCGTACTGCCACTGCTGATGTTCCTGCTCCTGGCCATCCACCCGTTCTACGAGCAGTGGTCCACCAAGGACCGCCGCAGGCACCACCTCCTCCAGCGGCCGCGGGACAATCCGGTCCGCACCGGCCTGGGCGCGATGGCACTCACCTTCTACCTGGTGCTGTTCATCGCCGGGGGCGACGACATCCACGCGATCGCGTTCAACATCCCCTTCGAGTGGTTCGTGTGGGGCGGGCGGATCGGCCTGCTCCTGCTGCCGCCGCTCGCCTACGTCATCACCCACCGGATCTGCCGCGGGCTGCAGCGCGCCGACCGGGACACGCTCGAACGCGGCATCCGCACCGGCCTGCTGCGGGAGCGCCGGGACGGGGTGTTCGTCGAGGTGCGCCAGCCGCCGGGCGGGGTGGACCACGAGGATCGCCCCGTGCCCATGGAATACGGCGGAGCCCGGGTCGACCGGGGCGTCGCGGCGCGTGCGGAAGGCGACGAGCGTCCCGAGTGAACCGCCTCGGTGGGGCGGACGTGTTGCCGGAAACTTCCGCCCCTGCGCGCTCGGATGCTCGATCGGCCATGCATAGCGTGAGTGCCTGCGGGTACATAACCGGGTATGCCGAGACACCGGACAGACGTGGACGGCCTGCGCCGAGCGGCCCGCCCGCGCACCACGGCGCTGGCCGTCACGCTGATTGGTCTGGTGGTCCTGGTCACCGGTTGCGGTTCCGGACAGCTCGGCAGGCGGCACCTGCAGCGGATCGGCAGCGGCTCCGAAGGCCAGGTGGGCAGCATGCTGGTCCGCGACGCCACGTTCGCCTATGACCACCCGATCGAAGGTAACGCCGTCTACCAACCGGGTGAGTCGGTCGCTGTGCGGGCGACCATCGTCAACGAGGGCAGCACCACGGATCGGCTGGTGTCGGTGAGCAGTCCGATCGCCGATGAGGGCCTTGTCCGCGGAGAGCACACCATCCCCGGCGGACATACCCTCACGGCCGGCTACACCGAGCCCGTCGCCTCGATCACACTGCCCAACACGACCTCGATCGACCTGCGGCTGCTCGGCCTGAACACGGCACTCCGATCCGGCCCCACCTACCCCGTCGTCTTCACTTTCGCCCGTGCCGGTGAGATCCGCATCGAGTTGCGGGTGGACAACCCGGACGTGCCCGGTGAGTACTGCCCGCTGCCGCCGAACGGGAAGGCGCCGAAGGTGCTCACCGCTCCGCCCGGCCGCGGCCCGATACCACCCAGGAATCCCCTGCCGGACTGCGCCGCCATTCCCACGAGCATCCCCACGGTTCAGCTGCTCGACGTCGAGGGCCCGCTGCTCCGGCCCACCTGGGCCACCGAGCACGATGTGCTGCTCGGCTTCATCGAGAAGGACGGCCGGCGGCTGGTCCGGGTGGACCCCGAGACCGGCGAGACCCTCCGCGCGCGCGAGCTCGAGAATGCCGGGGAGGACTTCGGACTGATCCCGCAACCCGACGAGCGAGTGGCCCTGCCGCTGACCGAGCCCGGCCGAGTTGCCCTGCTCGACACCGAGTCCCTGGTGGAGGTCGGCGGCATCGATGCGGTCCCGGCCCCGTCTCGGGTGACGGTGGACGAGCTTTCGAAGACGCTGTTCGTCCTCTCCGAGGACGGTTCGACGGTGACCGGTGTGGACTACGAGCGGCAAGAAGTGCTGTTCCGGCAAGAGGTGCAGGCAGGGCCGGAGGCAGTGGTGGCTCCGGGCAACGACACCGAACCCTCGTTCTGGCTGGTCACTCCGGAGGGCTTCACCTATTTCCACGGGGAGCAACCGGAACCGATGGGCACGCTGCGGGTCCCGCTGAGCCACAAGACCTTCAGCTCGGACGACACCGTGCCGAAGAGCGCTTACTTCGCCGAGGAAGGCTCCAGCCGAGTGCAGCTCGTGGAGGGGGACTCGCGAGGCGGATTGGAGGTCGTGGAAAGCAACGACTTCGGCGAGACGATCGAGCACGTCGAGGCCGAGCCCGAAGAGGAGCACCGCGTGTACGCGGTGACCGCCACGAAACTGATCAGCATGCGGTACGATTCCCTCGAGGTCATCACCACGACCGAGTACCGCAGCACGCTCGAACGGGCCGGCCTCGGCCATGCCCGGATCTCGGATCTCACCGTCGGGGACGACTATCTGTATCTGGCGGTGGAGGGCGAGCCGTACGTGCTGAAGATCAGGAAGGAAGAGTCGCTGACCGAATGAGGACCTCGACGCTTCCTCGGTCTCCTCGTGGCGACCCTCTCCCGCACCGGCCGACCAGTCAGCGGCGGCTCGTGGACAACGGCTCGACACTGGCCTCGTACAGGTAGGCCTCGGTCGCGTATTTCGCGTAGAGACCCCGTTGGATATAGGGAACCTGCTCCGACGGAAACGAGTAGTGGAGCTGCCCGGCGGTCCCGGTGACTCGAACCACTCGCCCCTCCTCGATCTCGACCGGCCTGCTGGTCACCACCAGCAGCGTGTCGTCTCCGAAGTCTCCGCCGGAGAGTTCGAACGATTGCGGCCCGCGCACCTCGGACACCGCCGCGCTGATCGTGACGGTGCGCCCGAGGTAATTCCCCTGGTAGAAGTACTGCTCCTGCTGGAGCTCTTCGACGGTGACGCCCCGCTGCGGCCCGGCGGTGTCGCCGCCTCCGCAACCGGCCACCACCGGCACGAAGACCAGCGCGCCGAGCACGGTCAGCCTGCCGACCCTGCGTGTCATGGATTCCGCCCGAGCTCCCATGGCCCGGGGCTACCCCGATGGTCTCCCGGCTAACAAGAGGCCCGGTTGATCCACCCGCCCTCGAGGAGGCGACGGAATTCCTGTGCAGGCAGTGGGTGGGAAAACGGCCATCCCCGGTAGGAGTAGTCGACCCGAGGCCCCCGAGCAGCCGGGACTGGGTGGCGGTCTCCACTCCTTCGACGATGCAGCTGCGTCCCATCGCGCGGCTCATGTCCACCACGGTCCGGGCGAGCGCGCGGTTGGTATCGCTGTCGCCATCGGGCACGAACGAGCGGTCCAGCTTGAGGATCTGCACGGGAAGGTCCTTCAGGCGGGCCGGCGAGGAGCAGCCCGTGCTGAAGTCGTCAATGGCGAACCACACGCCACGCCCTGCCAGCTCGACCATGATCCGCCGGCTCCGGGCGGGCAGGTTCACCAGGGAGGTTTCGGTCACCTCGAGAACCACACGGTGCGGTTCGATGCCGGACTCGGCGATCTTCCTCCTGCACCGAGGGCGAGCTGCGTATCTCGCAGCGGACAGGCCGACCGTCCTGAGCGGGTCAACCTACGCTGGTGCCCCGGCGGCCAACTCGCCCGGCAGACCCGCCGTGCTGTTCGTGCGGCTGCTGCTCATGCGGCCGGAGCAGGTCCGCGGCGGTCATGCCCAGCATGTCCTGACGCAGGTGGCCCAGCAGACCGCACAGCGCGTCGTTGCATCGAGCAGGCTCGGATTCATCGAGGAGACCGATCCCGATCGGCGCGAGATCGAAGAGGTCGGTGAACAGCCGACCCGCTCGCGACTGCCGGGCCGTGGTCGCTATGCACCTTCCCGAAACGACATGTTCCTCCGGATCTCCGGTGGGCTTGGCGGCTGCCTGCTCAACCGACACGTTCTCGTGATTTACCGGCGTCGACCCCCGTTCAACGATCGGTCACGACCACCGCTGCACCACGGCCAACGGGGAAACCGGGATCCGGCCTCCCCGTTGGTGGCCTCGAAAGCTCACCGGTTCTCATGATCCCACCCGGTGGGCTCCGCAGCTGTGGCAGATCAGCCGGGAGCTCAGGCCTCGGACAGTGCCGTTGTCCAGCTCCTGAGCATGCAGGGCATGGTGTCCGCAGACCTGGCAGGCCAACGTGGACAGAGTGGCGGGTACGGAGTCGGTCACCGGCTGGGGGCCGGAATGTTCGTGCGAGTCGGGGTTCATCAGCAGCTCCTGGCTCGTCCGCTCCAGCGATGAGGGAGAGCCGCCCGACAGGCCCCACCGTCGTGGCCACCGGCACGGGACCCCACCGGCACGGGACCTGGAAAAAGCCGATAGGCGGCACCCTCACCAGGGCAATGCCGGCTCCTTGCTCAACCAGCCACCGCATACCCTAGAAGAGAAAGACCGGTCTGTCTAATCGGAGTGTGCCTCGACCGCGCCCGAGCGTGAGGTAATTCCACAACCGGTCCCGTATCCTGCGGCGCCGGGTTACAGTGAGGAAATATGTCCACAGCCACCGAATCCCCGCCGCGCGCCGGGCCGCGAAAGCGCATCCTGGATGCCGCCTACGCGTTGTTCGCCCGGCGCGGGATCGGTGCCGTCGGCATCGACGAGATCATCTCCCGTTCCGGGGTGGCCAAGGCCACCCTGTATCGCCACTTTCCGAGCAAGACCGACCTGGTGCTTGCTTTTCTGGCCGAACGCGAGCAGCGCTGGACCGTAGGTGTGGTCCGGGACGAGATCTCCCGGCGAGCAGCGGACCCCGAGGAACAACTGCTGGCCATCTTCGACGTGTTCGACGAGTGGTTCGGCCGTACCGACTTCGAGGGTTGCTCGTTCATCAACGTGCTCCTGGAAATGCACTGCCACGGCCCCGAACACCCGCTGACCCACGCCAGCGCCCAGTACCTGGACAACATCCGCACTCTCGTGCGTGGCCTGGGCGACAGAGCCGGCCTGCATGACCCGGACTCCTTCGCCCACTCCTGGCACATCCTCATGAAGGGCTCCATCGTCGCCGCTGCCGAAGGCGACAGCCACGCCGCCCGGCGCGCGCAGGCCATGGGTCGCTACCTCATCGACCAGCACCGCGCCGCCACCTCGTAGGAGCAGGCGCCTCGGACGCTGGCCGGTAGCCGTGCGGAGGGGCCGAAGTTTTTCGGCGAAACTTCCACCCTCGTCAAGGTCGACCGGAGGCACTCCAGGTCTCCACCTTCTCGTCCAGCAGCACATAGGCCCGGTGGGACGCGTCGAGCAATTCCTCGGTGGGCAACTTCGAATCCCGCACCTCGCCCTCGGCGACGTCGTATGCCTCGTGCAGTTCGATCAGGGCTCGGCGGAGCCGATTCGGCTGCACCGGATCCGCGGTGCTGAGCTCGTGCACCCGCGCGAGCGCACGGTGCACCCGCGACAGCCACGCCCGATTGGGCAGGAACCATGCCACGCCCACGGCGATCGCAGCGCCGAGCAACGTCGCCCACAGACGGTTCGAGGCCAGCTCACCGGGACCGGCCGGCGATGCCAGCGCGCTCACCAGCAAGGCGACCGGTGTCGCGAAGGCCAGGCCGACGGCATAGTTGGCCAGCACGGTCATCTCCGCACCCCACTGCAGCACGGCCAACAGGATGATGATCACCCACGGAGCGGGATGGGCCGTCAACAGGGCGAGCCCGATGAGCACGCCGAACACCGTCCCCGCCACGCGCTGGACCATCCGCGAAACCGAACTCGACGTGCTGGTCGCCTGCAGGACCGACACCGCCGACACCGCCGCCCAGTAGGCATGCCCGATGCCGAGCAGGTTGGCCACCGTTCCCGCGATGAGGGCCGCCACGCCCACTCGGATCGCGTACGGCAACAGCCAGGTCCCGGCGTGTCGATCGGGGCGCAGCGCCGCGCGCATGACCTCGCCGATCACCCGCCACCGCGACACCGGTGCAGGGAGTACAGCCGGCTTCGACTCTCCCTCGGACATGAGGCCGGGAAAACCATACCCACGACGAATCCCGGTGGCGGCGGCACGAACGTCCTCAGCGGCCACCTCCGTGGTGTCGGTGGGCATCAGCAGCGCTTCGCAGGCCTCGGTCGCACGGACGAGGTCGAGGTGAGCCGGTGTTTCCCGATGCCGCCACCCCACCAGTGCGACGCTGTTCCACGCCGTTTCCACCGCGACCGCCGCACGGTGCCGGGTCGCCAGGTTCGGCCGTGCCGCCAGGTGCGCTGCGGTCGCCTCGAGCGCGGCGGCCACGGCCCTGCGCTGCGGCCCCAGCCCGCTGACCACGGCCCCCGCGATGCTCACGGCCCAGGCGAATGCGGCGCTGATCGCGGTCATCGCGATGTGCGGGCCCAGATCCGAGTGCGTGAGTGCCAGATGTGCACAGGCGCCGGTCGCGAACGCGAAGATCAGTCCTCCGGGGGCGCCGAGCCGCACGGCGGTGCCTGCCGCAGTGGCCACGGCTCCCACGACCGCCGTCGCCAGCAGCGCCAGCGGCTCGTGCCACATCTGCCCGCCTGCGAACACCGCGATCACGTCGCCCATCGCGACGGCGAGCACCATCGCAACGGCCACCACCGCCAGGGTGCGGGCCTGCTGCCGATACGGCTCGCTGCGAGCGTAGACGCTGGTCAGTGCCCCGAACACCGCACCGGCCACCAGGTCCAGCCGGTCCACCTGGAGCAGGACCAGCAGGGGGACCAACATGGACAGGAATGCCCTGGCGGCGGGCCATGCGAACGGCCCGCCCCTGCGTACACGGAACGCATCCGGCAGATTTCGAGTCAGCACTGTAGTGGGCACGTTCTCTCATCCTACACAGTTATTTCACTAGTAAAATGGAAGTGAGATGAAACGAACACCAGACCTGATCGAAACCGCCCGGTCGCAGTGGCAGGAAGCCCGGCCCGACCTGGACACCACCAGCATCGATGTGATCGGGCGAATCCTGCGCGCCGCAGTCGTTCTCCGACAACGCCTGGACGCGGCATTCGCCGACGAAGGCCTCAACCGTGCCGAGTTCGACCTGCTTTGCGCGCTTCGCCGGACCGGGGCCCCCGTGACTCCGGGACGGCTCAGCGAGCTGACCGTGTCCTCGGGAGCGGCGACAACCAAGCGCGTTCACCAGCTCACCGAGCGCGGTCTGCTGGAACGCACCACCGATGAGCGCGACCGGCGCAGCGCGCGCATCCTGCTCACCGAGCACGGCCGAGAAGTGATCGACCGTGCCTTCACCCGCAACATCGAAGCCGAAAAGCACCTGCTCTCGGCGCTGAGTTCGCGCAGACGCGAGTCCCTTGCCGGGGGCCTGGCCGACCTCCTGCGCACGCTGGAAGGTTCGTCGGACCCGGCGAGCCTGACCGCCGGAGTCCGCGACGATCCGACCACCGACGAGGGGTGATCGATCGCCGGGGGTGGGCCGGAGGAGCCCCGGTTCCGGGAAAAACCGGGACCCCGCACCCGGTCTCACGGGTGGATTCCTACCCGATCAGCTGCTCGCGCAGGGTCTTCTTGGAGAACTTGCCGGTGCTGGTCTTGGGCAACTCCGGCACGAACCGGACCTCGTCCGGCAGCCACCACTTGGCGACCCGGTCGCGCAGGTGCTCCACAAGCTCGTCCTCGGTGAGCTGTTCCCCCTCGGTGACGACGACGCAGGCAAGCGGGCGCTCCGTCCACCGTGGATCGGGTTTGGCGATCACGGCGGCCTCGGTCACTCGGGGATGCGCCATGATGTGGTTCTCCAGTTCCACCGACGAGATCCACTCACCGCCGGACTTCACCAGGTCCTTGGTGCGGTCGACGAGTCGCACGAACCCGTGTTCGTCGATCGTGGCCACGTCCCCGGTGCGCAGCCAGCCATCGGCCGTGAACGCGTCGGTGCCGACACCGTCGCCGTAGTAGGCCGAGGCGATCCACGGTCCCGCCGCCTGCAGCTCGCCCGCGGACACGCCGTCCCAGGGCTGCTCGGTTTCGGCATCCATGTCCACGATGCGCAGATCCACCAGCGGGACCGCCTGCCCCTGGGTCGCACGGACCTCGGCCAGACCCTCGGCGTCGAGGTCGTCGTGGTGGCTGCGCGGGGTCGCGGCCGAGGCCAGTGGGCTCGTCTCGGTCATTCCCCACGCCTGGGTGATCGGAATACCGATCGCTTCGCGCCATCCTTCCGACAGCGCCCTCGGAATGGCCGAACCACCGCCGACCACCGTCCGCAGGCTCGACAGGTCGTGCTCACCCAGCAGCGGCAGCATCCCCATCCAGATGGTCGGCACGCCCGCCGTGACCGTCACGCGGTGCCGCTCGATCGCGCCGACCAGTGCCTCGGGCTTCATCGCGGGACCGGGAAAGACCAGGTCCGAGCCTGCGAACACCGCGGCATACGGCAATCCCCAGGCATTGACGTGGAACATCGGAACCACCGGCAGCAACGTGTCGCGCTCGCTCAGTCCGAGCGAGTCGGCGGTGAGGCTGACCAGCGAATGCAGCACGGTCGAGCGGTGCGAGTAGACCACGCCCTTCGGGTTGCCGGTCGTGCCCGAGGTGTAGCACATGGCGGCGGCCGCGTTCTCGTCGTCGACCCGGAAATCACCTTCGTGCGGTGCGGCCTGCGCCAGCAAGTGCTCGTAATCGTGCACGCGCGGATCGTCCGGGAGATCGGCGTCCGCACCATCGTCGATCACCACGAAGTGCCGCACGGTGGAAAGCTTGTCGGCCAGCGGCCACAGGACGGGCAACAGCGAGCGGTCGACGAACACGATGTCGTCCTCGGCGTGCTCGGCGATGTAGCTGATCTGTTCCGGGAACAGCCGGATGTTCAGGGTGTGCAACACGCGGCCGGTGCACGGTACGGCGAAATACAGTTCGAGGTGGCGCTGGGTGTTCCAGCCGAAGGTTCCCACCCGCGCGTCCGCCGGAGCCTCCAGAGTCTCCAGCACGGTCGCCAACCGGCGGACCCTCGTGGCCCACTCCGCGTAGGTCGCCGTGCTTTCACTTCCGTCGGCGGTGGCCGTGACCATGGTCTTGTTGCCGAAGTGGCGTTCTGCTCGGTGAAAAAGATGCGGCAGGGTCAGTGGTCGATCCTGCATCAAACCGTGCATGCTGTGTTCTCCCTTGTCGCCGAGCGCACATGCGGGGCGTGGTCTTGAGAGCCCGCGCCCCGTTCACAGGGTCGGCCCTGTTCGTGCAACGGGATGACTGCGCTTTCCCCCGTCGGAGTGAAAATTACCGACTGGTGGCCTTTCTCACAATCCGAGTTGCCCGAGTCGGACGGTCGATCCGCGACCTCCTCGGCGGAGCCAGGTTCCGTCTGGTGAATCATGTGCGGTGGGGTCGGTCAATTTCGCGAGAAATTGACCAACCCCACCCAGAGGCAAGATCAGCCGGACACGCCACTACCGGACACACCACTAGAAGTCCCCGGCCGACTCGTGCGCCTGTTGACCTGCGGGCCGCAACCGCTGCAGGTGCATACGCCTGCTGAGACGGATGACCGGGCGAATCGCCAGTTCGATACTGCCCACGAGGAACAGCCATGTTCCCGCCGTGGTCGTCGACTCGAAGAAGAACAGAGCGCTGCCCACCGTGAACCACAGGGCGATCAGGATGTCGTTGCCGATGCTGAGCACCTCGTAGCGCCTGCGAATCAGCAACTCCTCATGACCGATCCGCAGTACCAGCGGCGTGGAACCAGCATGATCACTCATGCCACCAGTGTTCCCCGAGGAAGGACAGCACGCACTCCCGCCTTTCGGTGGCAAGCAATCACTGCCGCCCCAGCACGGACCGCATCAGTGCCAGCAACCGTCGAGCCGAGGACGCCCAGGTGAAACCGGCCGCCTGCGTGCGCGCCGCGGAGACCAGCCGGGCGCGGTGCTCCGGTTCCTCCAGTCTCCGCACCGCGGCTGCGAAATCCTCGGCGGAATCCGGGGCGAAGAACTCGGCGTGTCCACCGGTGACCTCCCGGAAGATGGTCAGGTCACTGCACACCACCGGGGTTTGCGCATTCATCGCCTCGATGACGGGCAGTCCGAATCCCTCGTCCCTGGATGCGGTGACCAGCGCCGCCGAATTCGCGAGCAGCCCGCGGTATTCGTCGTCACCGACACCGCGCCGGAAAACCACGTCGGCACCGGGAGGAACGGAGTCGGCCAACTCCGCTTCCCGGGCCGGGTCGATGCGGCTCAGCAAATGCAGTCGGTACTCGGGCAGTGCCGCCATTCCCGCCAGCAACGTCTCGACGTTCTTGTACGGCATGAACGATCCCATGTACACCAGGTCGCGCCGATCGCCCCGCACACCACCGGTGTTCACCTCGCCACTCGTGCTCTCCGCAGGCCCGGTGTCCGCCGCGGAGGAGCCCACCGAGGGAGCATTGGGCACCACGGCGACGGGGCGCCGGGTCAGCCGGTACTCGGCGATGAGGTCCCTGGTGGTCGCACTGACGGTGACGACGGCATCGGCTCGGTTGAGCAACACCCGCTGGGGCCAGAACGCCCGGTGATAAAGACGCCAGATGAGCCGCACCGGAAGCGGCAGGAAACCGGGCGGCTGCGGATGCCGGTAGTAAATCAGGTCATGCAGGGTCAGGATCAGGCGATACCGTCGTCGGAAGCCACCGATGACCTGGAGCGGGCTGAACACGACATCCGCGCCGAGACGGTGCAACCGCCGCGACAACCAAAGTTCCCGTGGTGCGAACGGACTGTTCACGACGACATACGGGACGTCGCCGGGCAGCAGCCTCAACTGTGCCTCGTCGTGGATCAACATCGTCACGGGATGCAGGCGATGCAATGCCTCGATCAAGCTCGCACCGTACCGGCTGATCCCGTCGTGCACATCGGTTCGCGTCCATCGTGCGTCGACGAACACGGTCATCGGCTTTTCGGGCAAGCTGTCCCCTTCGCTACCGCACTCCCCGGCGTTCATGGGGCGACGAGGAACCGCTGAATCGCACGAGCGGCAGCCGCCGGAGTCTCGTAGTGCACCAGATGACCGACCTCGGGAAGCACCACCAGTTCGGCGTCGGCCAGCTCGGCCACCAGCCCGCGCTGCCCGCCCACCGGGGCGATGTCGTCCGTGGCTCCGGCGATCAGCAGGGTGCGCGTGGTGAGCGCCGCGGCATAGTCGGCGACGGTGTGCGTCACCGAGGCCTCGTAGGTCTCGGCGAGCAATGCCGGGCTGTGGAAACGACTGAAGTAGCGCAGATGGCTGTCGTGCACGAATCGGCGCAGCTGTTTGTCCCGGGTACGTACCATGGCTCTGCTCGCGGCGAGCACGATCATCCTGTTCGACAGCAGTGCCCGGCCGAGCCGTGTGGGCAGTGCCCTGCCGAGCCGGTAGTACACGGAGGTCAGCAGGGACAACACCGCACGTGGCCCGCGCAACGCGGGCGTCGAGATCGGATTGACCAGAATGAGCCGGTGTACCAGCTCGGGCGCCGCGGAGGCGACGTGCGCCGCGATGAGCGACCCGAACGAATGCCCCAGCAACAACACCGGCCGGGCACGCCCGCCGAGCCGCTCCACCAGTTCGATCACGAGGCGGGCATATCCCTCGATGTCGTGGCGCCGCCCCCACATCGGCCCCGAGTCGCCGAACCCGGGCAGATCCGGCACCACGACGGCGCGAGAGGAGAAGTGCTCGGCGATGGGCTCCAGACCATGGTGGGTGCCGCGCAGGCCGTGGATCATGACGAGAGGTACCTCGTCGGCGGAGTGCTGCGCGGCGGGGTCGGCACCGTGGATCCAGTAGTGCAGGTCGCTGCCGCCGATCCGCACCGTGTGCTCGACCGGACCGGGACTCGGTTCCGCAATGCTCATGGCTGCCACTCAGCTCGCGAGGCCGGTTCGCACCGCGATCGGCTCCGGGACTTCCTCGGCGTCGAGCACGTGCCGATAGATCCGTTCGAACCTCGCCAGGATCGCGTCGATGTCGTGCTGGGACACCAGTTCCTGGCTCGCCGCCCCCATCCGATCGATGGTGGAGCGGTCGCCGATGACCCTGTCGATCGCCTTGACCAGAGCGTGTACGTCCCGAGGTGGGTACAGCCAGCCGTTGCGTCCCGGCCGTACCAAGTGCGGTAGTGCCATGGCGTTGGCGAGCACCACGGGAGTACCGGCCGACATCGCCTCCATGGTGGCCAGGCTCTGCAACTCGGCCACACTCGGCATGCAGAACAGATCGGCGCGAGCATAGGCATCGAGCAGCTCGTCGTCGCCGACGAAGCCGAAGAAATGGACCCGATCGGCGATGCCGAGTTCGGCGGCAAGCTGTTCGAAGTACTCCCGGCGAGCACCGTCACCCACGATCTCCAGCCTCGTCGGTACCTGCGTATGCAGCAACGACATGGCCCGCAGCAGGTCCTCGATGTGCTTTTCCTCGTCGAGCCGCCCGACGAACAGCACGGTGCGAGTGTCCGGATCCGGGTTGCTTCTGCGGAAGGCAGCCGCCCGCCGCCGATATCGGCCGACGTCGATCCCGCAGGAGACCGGCATCGCCTGGTGGGCGAAACCGTTGTCCCGCAGCAACTGCACGGCGCGCGGTGTCGGCGCGGTCACCAGCTGCGCCTTACCGTAGTGCTTGATCAGCTGACGCCACAGCAACCGCGCGGCGGCGGTCTGTAGCTTCCGCGGAACCCGGATGTATCCGAAGATGTTCTCCGGCATGAAGTGGTTGGTCGCCACCAGGCCGATGCCGCGCTGTCGAGCGGCATTGATGAGGCCCCGCCCGATGAAGAAGTGCGACTGCGCGTGCACCACATCGGGCCGGATCTCGTCGAGCAGCCGCTTGGCGGCCGCGGAAGCACGCCAGGGCGTGCAGACCCGGATCGTGGGATGCACCGGAGTCGCGTGGGTCCCGACACGGTGCACCGTGACCCCCTCTTCGACCGTGGTGCTGGAGTGCCGGTCGGTCGAGTGGCAGATCACGTGCACATCGTGCCCCCGACCGGCCAACCCCGTGGCCAGCCGGTGTCCGAAGTTCGCCGCACCGTTGACGTCGGGCGGATAGGTAACCGCACCGACCACGATCCGCAGTGGCCGTCGGGTGAGCGGTTGGGAAGTCAAGTGGTACTCCTGTCAGAGACGATCGATCGAAGTCGGTTCGACGAGTTCACGACTCTCGGCCACGACGTGGTGCGCAGGGCGTTCCTCCCGCTCGGGGTGATACCGCGCCAGTGCGAACACCCCGGCACAGGCAATGACCGCGCACACTGCTTCACCGGCCGCCGTCCACGTGCCGACCTGGTCGGCTTCCCCCAGCAAGCCGATGCCGAGGCCCACCGCCACCAGCGGGTCGATCACGGTCAGACATGCCACCACCAGATCCGGTGGTCCGCTGGCATAGCCGTGCTGCAGCATCCACCCGCCGATCAGCAGTGCCGCAGCGATACCGACGAGCGGACGCATGTCGATCCCCGCGAGTTCCCACGACGTGACCTGCTGCGAGACCGCTCGCATCAACAGGGAGACGAGTCCGTAGGCGACCGCACATCCGGCAACATAGGCCACACAGCGGACCCTGCCCCTGTTCAGGACCGCGATGGTTCCCAGCACCAGGACCACCCCGGCGACCAGCCGGATGGCCGTGGTCGCCGCCTCGTCCGGGACCGGAGTCGCCTGCGCGCTTCCGGCGGCGAGAAACACGAAGGACGCGACACCGCACGTGCAGGCCGCCACGGCGAGCACCGCCGAGCGGTGGATCTCACGGACACGCATTCCCTGCTCACGCACGCTGAGCAGCACGGTGATGGGCAGCGCCAGCACGCCGACCGGCTGCACCACACTCAGCGGGGCCAACCCGAGCGCCAGTGCGTGCAACAGTGCCCCGCCGACCAGGCAGCTCAGCCCCAGTAACCAGCGGGGGGTACGGACGAGTTGCAGCTGTGACCGGATTCCGAAACCCTGGAGGCCGATGGTGGTGTGCACAGCACCGTGCTGCAGCCGTGCGCCGACAGCGCACCCGCAGGCGGCCAGTGCCGCAAGGGCTATCGCGAGCAGGATCATCGTGAACCACATCCACGAGGACATCCCGCTACCGGCGAGAGCATCCGCAGTCGTCTATCCACATCATCAATCTCGCGCATCCTGGCCTCGCCCCACATCCGGGGCCACACCCCCATTTTCCCTGAGGCTTTCTACGCACACGCCCCATCGTGTCTTCCGCCGGGCACCTCAGACCTCCGTGAGCACGGACCGAGCGGACGGTTCGGCTCACGAGACTGCCACATCACCCCGGTGACGCTGCGGCCCACGGTCACGACTCTAGAGCAACCGCGCTGAGAGATTGTCAGGGAACACGTCACCGACCCCGATGGGAAAGCGCACGCAGGCGAGCACGGCCCCGTGGCACCACTTCCCTCACCGGGGACTGAAATCGCAGGTCACCGCGCCGTCCGCGGTCCGCCCTCAACGCGGGATCGTCAGAACCTCTCCCACATAAATCAGGTCGGGGTCCGTGATTGCGTTCACGTCGGCGATGGTTCGCCAGTCCACCCCGAAGCGCGCCCCGATCCCCGAGAGAGTGTCGCCGGGCTGAACGACATAGGTTCCACCCGGTGGCGGAGGCGACGGTGGCGGGGGAACCATCCCTCCGGTGAGCACGGACAGCTCGACGAGCGCGACATCGAGATCCGTGTTGCCCGCGATGCCGGGGACCTGGCCCTCCGAGGAATACTGGTGCAGGACCACCCGATCGGTGAGGTATCCGGGCTTGCCCGGGTCACGGCCGTAGTGGGCCACCCACAGGGACACTCCGGAGTCGACCCAGCTGTCCGTGCCGAGCTTGGCGTCGAACCAGTATGTGGAGGAGTAGACCATCACCTCGTGGCGGCCCGTGTGCCCACGAATGGCGTTGATGAAGCCCTTCACCCAGCTCGCGAGGTCGGTGCCTTCGGTCTCGATGTCCAGGCACGGCGGGAGATCGCCCGGTGCACCGGAGTCGAGCCGGGCCAACTGCGCGGCGAAGTCCGCGGCGTCCTGCTGCGGCGTGTTCGTGTCCGGTCGCGCGAAGTGGTACAGGCCGGTGACCATTCCGGCCCTGCGAGCACCCGCCAGCTGAGAGTCCAACGTGGGACTCACGTAACCGACGCCCTCCGTGGCCTTGATGTAGGTGAACCGGTAGCCGGCATCGCGCACCGCCGACCAATCGGGTTCACCCTGGTAACGCGCCACATCGATACCCGGGATTCGCGTGGCCATCGCACACCTCTCGGATCGATTCGGGTCGTGCCGGGTACTCCGGGCTCGGATGCTCGGGGCTCGTGCAGGCGGTACTCGTGCAGGCGGTACTCGTGCAGGCGGTACTCGTGCAGGCGGTACTCGTGCAGACGGGCTCCGCGTGCTCCGGCACTGTTCAACATAGCGGAATCGGCGGCGAAAGCGGACCACCATCGGAGTTACATCGGATATCCCGCCATACGTCTTCACCGACGGGAGGATCGGTCGACGACGATCCCGCCGCAGCGGTGAGTAAGGAGGTGGCCATCGTGACCTCGCACGGATTGGACACCGTCAGCCGAATAGCGATACGGGCATCGGGAGTGCTGATGGTCGGCGTGCTCCTGGCAAGTTGTGGGCAGCAGGCGCAGCAGGCGGCCGGGCCCGCTCCCGCAGTGCAGGCGGGGCCCGCACCGTCCGTTCCTGCCCCCGCGTCATCGAGCGAGAGCACGGCGGGAACAGCACCACCTTCGCGATCCGCCGCGCACCCGCGGAAGCCGAGCACGCAGGCGAGCACTCCCACCACCGAGGCATCGCGGCAATCGACGACGGTCGAACGCTGCCACACCTCGATGCTCACCGGCAGTCTTCGGCAGGGACATCCGGCCGCCGGGCAGCGCTACGCGGAGCTGACTCTGCACAACGGCAGCGACCGGGTCTGCACCATCCACGGCTACCCGGGGCTGCAACTGGTCGACTCGAACGGACATCCCCTGGCCACCGACGTGCATCGGATCCCGCGGCAGGAGCCCGAACCGATCCGTCTGTCCTCGGGGGAATCCGTGTCGGCAACCCTGCACTGGGGTGTCGTGCCGACCGGAGAGGAACCGGTCAGCGGTCCCTGCGGACCCGAACCGGCAGGCATCGAAGTCATCCCGCCGGACGAGAGGGAGCCGCTGACCGTGGCCTGGACGCTCGGACCGGTCTGCGGAAACGGTTCCCTGGACACCACGGCACTGCACTGATTCCGACGCACATGAGAGGGGCTGACTGGGGGTATCCCCCGCAAACGGGCTTCTTCGGCACTGCACCGATTCCGACAGGCACGAGAAGGACTGAATGGGGGTGGGCTGAATGGGTAATCCCCGGGAAGAGGCTTTTTCAGCCGACGCGATTGAGGCGATATTCATGAAGGACGTCAGGCAGGCACAGGATTTGATCGGCAGCGATGTGTACGACCGCGACGGCGGCAAGGTCGGCCGTATCGGCAACGTCTACATGGATGACGACACTCGCCAGCCCGAGTGGGTGACCGTACGGACCGGCATGTTCGGGACGAAGGAGAGCTTCGTGCCGCTGTCCAGGGCCAGCGCCACGGATTCGGGCATCAACGTCGATGTCACCCGAGACCAGGTCAAGGACGCGCCGCGGATCGAAGCGGAGCAGGGCCACCTGTCCGAGCAGGAGGGCCAGGAGCTCTACAGCTACTACCAGATTCAGCCGACCTCCACCGGCAGGCACGCTTCCGGCGAGGAAGCGACCTCGCAGCAGGAAGGTGGCAGGCACGAGCGGGCCGAGACCACCGGGCAGCGTCGGTCGTCCCAACAGTCGGGGACATCGGCGGAGCCGGAGTCGATGACCCGTTCCGAGGAGCATCTCCGTGTCGGCAAGGAGAATGTCGAATCGGGCCGGGTGCGCCTGCGCAAGTACGTCACCACCGAGCAGGAGTCGGTGACGGTGCCCGTCAGCCACGAGGAGGTACGTGTCGAGCGGGAGCCGATCAGCGAGTCCGAACAGCAGCGGATGTCCGGCGGTGAGATCGGCGAATCCGAGGACGAGGTCGTCCTGCACGCGGAGCAGCCGGTGGTCGGCAAGGAATCCGTACCTGTGGAACGGGCGAAGTTGAACACGGAAGAGGTCACCGAGGAACAGACCGTCTCCGACGAGGTGCAGCGGGAGCAGTTCGACGTCGACGAGCAGAACGCACAGCGCCGCAGAGAGCAAGGCTCGTGAGCAGCCGACAGCGGTTCGTCGGTGCCTCGTGGCGTACACCGGCGAACCGCTGTGGCAACGCTGTGGCAACGTCGGCAGCATCGGCACCGGCGGCATCAGCGGCACCGCTCGCCCCGTGAATGTCCGTGCACTCCCGAGCGGGGTGCGGAGTGCCCGCACTGCGCAGCAGCTGATTGATCACCACCTGATTGCTCACTCGAACGAGTGAGTCATAACGCATGCCCGGTTGCGGGAGATCGCGTCCGCGTGCAGCGTCTTCGGCGCAGCGCCGCTGTACCGGAGACTCGTCACGGCGCCACCCTGCCGACGGACATGATCGAGGCGAGATACATGGACGACGCCACACGCGCACAGGAACTGATCGGCAACGACGTCTACGGCCGCGACGGCGACAAGCTCGGCCGTGTGGGGCACGTGTACGTGGACGATGCCACCCACCATCCGGAGTGGGTGACGGTCCGTACCGGCCTGTTCGGCATGAGGGAGAGCTTCGTCCCGCTCGCGGGCGCCTCGACCCACGAGCACCGGATCGACCTCGACGTATCCGGGGAGCGGGTCAAGGAGGCTCCCCGCGTGGAAGCCGAGCACGGCCACCTGTCCGAGCAGGAAGGCCGGGACCTCTACAGCTACTACGGCATCGAGCGGCCGACGACCGGGGCACCACAGCCGGTGTCCGCCCGACAACAGGCGGAAGGCCCCACGCCCGGCCGGAACCCGGCGGGCCGGGCCATCGAAGTGGTGGCGACGGAAACCGGCAGGCACCACCGCTCGGAGTCCGCTCCCGAGGACCGGCGGCTGATCCCTCGCCCCGACCGGACACAGCAGGGCAAGCACCGGAAGGAGCAGTGAAGTCCTCCCGGAAACCTCGGCTCTCTTCCGGACGCAGGGACGTGCGTCTCCCATTCCCCCATGGGCGAGAATGTCTCCGCCATGGCTGAAGAAACCGAGCTCGAACTGTTGATAACGGTCGTGGTCGCCGCAGCGGGCGATCATGCGGCGCGCGAGGCGTGCCGGGAACTGGTTCGACGGGTCGGCGGCCGAATCGTGGAATCCGGTGACTGCTCCGACGAGGAGCCCGGCTGCTGGTCGGTCACCCTCCTGTGCCGCGGCGGCGAAGCCGATCACCGGGTGAGTGCCGCGGCGCTCTCCCGCGCCGTCCGCAACTTCCTGCGAGAGCTCGGCCCCGGCTACGGCAACTCACGCGTCTCCTGCGAACCACCGACCGCCTGGACCGTGGTGGACAACCCCGAGCTGGTGGGCAAGCTGGTCGACGGGGGTGAGCGACTGCTGGTGGAGGCATGGCCGGGTGATTCCCCGCTCCCGATGTCCCCAGGACAACCGTCCCCACCGTCCGGCACCCGGATCTCGTCCGATCCGGCCCGCTCCGCCGATCCGGAGGCGATCGGTGACCCCGACGAGTCCATCCCGGCCGAGAGCGCCGAGCCTCGACTCGACGACCTCGACGAGAACGGCAGGCCACGTGTCCGGCTCGGCCTGGTGGTCGACGTGCTGAGCCAACGGCAGTCCGGTGCGGAGTGGCCCGCGAGGGCGTTGGCAAGCCGGGTGTCCCACACCATCACCGTCACCGGCAGCACCGAGCATCCCCCCGTGGTGCGCGTGGTCCTGGATCTCGGCCCGTTCGTGGGAACGGTGTCCGAGCTCGTGCCGTGGGCGGTCACCGAGTTCGGCGGCCGGGGATGGTCACCTCCACAGGCGCACGCGAGAGGCAGCGTGGCTCGCTGGTCGACCGCATCCGCTCCCCGGTCCGGGATCACGGCGATCGAGCTCTTCGCCTTCGAACCGGAATCCGGCACGACGGATCCCGCACGAGCCACAGCAGCCGTTGCCGCCACCGTGGCCTCAGCATCCGACATCCCCGGATAGAGACCGCACCCGGCCGTGCTCACACACGGCACACCCGTCGCGACGGTGAGCGTCGACCTGCCTGCGCGGGCTCCGGTGGCGGACGCTAACTTGTCGACCGATACAGCACCTGCTCCGGCAGATCCCATTCATCCCGTTGCGCACCATGGAGGACCCCGTACAGATGGCAGGCGTGGAAGAGGTTCGCGCAGGCATCGCCCTGGCGAACCAGAAGGCCTCGGAAGGCATCGCCGCACTGCAGCAGGCCACCCTGGCACTGGAGGAAGCCCAGCAGGCGCTGGCCACCGCGACCCAGGGCAGCAGCCAGGAAGAGATCCAACACGCCTACGGCATGCTCGCCGAGGCCACGCAGACCCTGAACGGGGTACAGGGCACGGTTCAGGCGAGCATCTCCTCCACCGAGGGCTACGCGGGACGGCTGTAGCACGGTGTCCGCGCTGGAAGAACTCCTGCAGGCACTGCAGCACGTCGACGATCAACTTGCTCGGGGACAGCAACACCTGGTGCACGCGCGGAGATCACTGCGGGAAGCCGAAGCGGCGCTGACCCGTATCGATCCCGATCATCCCGAGACCGTGGTCCCGCCGGGACTCCCTCGGTCGAAGGACCGGATCGAGGACACACTCACGAAGGTCGAGCACGTCACCGATGCGCTCCGGGACTTCGCCTCGCGGCTGTAGTCACCCTGGGGCAACTCGGTTCCTCGCGACGTCGACCCGACCCAGGCACGCCGAAGATGAGGATCTCGACACATCGCCCGCCGGATCGGCTGGAGAGTGGTACTTTGCTCACGGTCAGTAACGCCTGCACCGGGGTGGGATGTGCGTAACCGCAACGAGCGTCGCAGTGCCATCGAGGCAGCTTTCGAGCGTCTGAGCGCCCGCGTCGCCACCGCCCTCGGTGCGGCAGCGAACGAGAGCGCACGTGTCCGCGCCGAGCATGCTCGGCAGGAGTGCGCGCTGCGGATCGCCCAGCACGGCTCCTCGGCAGTGGAACGTGATCCGTCGCTGGTCGAGGACTCGGACACGCCCGCCTTCCGGGAGGCGCTCGACGAAGCGCTGCGCGAGCGCGCGAACGTCCACGCGCAGTGGGCGGACGGCCCCGCGCAGCTCGCCGATCTGGTCGCCGCGGAAGCGCCCGGTACCGCCTCGCTGCCGTGGCAGGACTGGCTCGGCCGAATCGGTACGGCCGAGGCCACCTCCCCCACACCGCAGCTGTGGCGTCTCGGCACCGCCGAGGTGCCGGAATCGCCGGATCCGCAGCCCTTCCCGGCTGCCGTGCCCTTCCTCGACGAGTCGCATCTGCGTGTCACGTCCACCGGGGCTTCCCAGGAGGGGCAACGGACCAGCCGGGAAACGGCGACCCGAGACGCCGCCGAATCCCTGGTGCAGAACCTGCTGCTGCGGGTGTTGAGCTACTACCAGCCGGGACTGGTGCGCATCCACGTCTGGGACGTGGCACGGCTGACCGGAACATTTCCGGGCCTGTACCCCCTGACGCGGGCCGACCTGCTCACCGCGCACGATCCGACACGGCTGGACGCGATGCTCGAGGAACTCTCCGAGCACATCCGCCGTATCCACACCAGCGCCTTGCTCGGCGGGCACACCTCACTGCGCTCGCTGGCGGACGAAACCGGTCACCGCAGTGAACCGTGGCGTATCGCGGTGCTCTTCGGCGACGGCGAGCCGCTCAAGGACGAGCAACAGCAACAGTTGCAGCGCATCGCCCGCAACGGGCCGGCCTGCGGGGTGCAGCTCCTCGTCGTGGACCTGCCGATGACGGTGAACAGTGCACTCGAATCGATCACGCTGCTCGCTCCGGAGCGGGCCCGTACCAGCATGACGGGCCCCCACGCGGTGATGCGCCCCGACGAGGTGCTTCCCCGGGAACGGGTGACCAGGGCGTGCTCGGCCATCGCCAACGAGTTCCTCGCCCGGCGCTCCCGCGTGCACACCTTCGACGATCTGCTGCCCGAGCAGCTCTGGGCGCATCACTCGACCTCCGGACTGCAAGCGCCGGTCGGCTTCCACGAGGGCGAGCAGGTCTGGATCACGCTGGGAGACGCGAGCCCGCACCTGCTGATCGGCGGTCCGAGCGGCTCGGGCAAGACGAACTTCCTGTACGGCATGCTGGGTAGCCTGGCCGCACGCTACAGCCCCGACGAGCTCGAGCTGTACCTGCTGGACTTCAAGGAGGGCGTGTCCTTCACCCAGTTCACGCCGGGGCGCCGCGATCCGAGCTGGCTGCCGCATGCCCAGCTCGTCGGGGTCAACGTGAACACCGACCGCGAGTTCGGTCTGGCCCTGTTGCGGTTCCTGTCCGAGGAGATGCGACGACGAGCCGATGCGGCGAAGGAACACGAAGTCACCAAGCTGGAGGAACTGCGCGCCGAGGACCCCCAGGGCCGGTGGCCCCGTATCGTGGCGGTGATCGACGAGTTCCAGTATCTGTTCGCCGAACGGGACGAGGTCTCCGCACAGGCCGCCACGCTTCTGGAAGACGTCGCGCGCCGAGGCCGCTCGCAGGGGATCCACCTGGTACTGGCCAGCCAGGACGTCTCCGGCATCGAGGCTTTCTGGGGCAAACCCGCGATCTTCGAGCAGTTCATCCTGCGTGTCGCACTACCCAAGGCGCGCCGGGTGCTGGTCGACACCAACCCGACCGCGCTCGAACTCCCCCGCTGGCATGCGGTCGTCAATCACGAGTCCGGGGTCAAGCACGGCAACGAGATCGCACGGATTCCGGATGCCACCGCAAAGAACAGCTTCGACGAGTTGCAGCAGTGCCTGTGGCAACGGCACCTGCGCGAGCAGGACACCGAACGCGCGACGCCGCCACGCCTGTTCGACGGATCGAACCTTCCCGTGCTGGGCACACTCGGCGAATTCCAGCGGTTGCGGGCAACTCCGACCACCACACCACCGCAGGTGCTGCTGGGACAGGTGATCGATGTGGACGGCACGGCGGCATCGGTACCGCTCACCCGCTCCCCGGGCCGCAACCTCGCCGTACTCGGTTCGGTACACCAGGACGCGACCAGTGTGCTGGGCACCGCGGCATTGTCCCTGGCACGGCAGCATTCTCCCGGAAGGATCGGGTTCACCGTGGCCGGCCTGGTGGAGGATTCCGACGAGGAGGCGCGCGCGCTGGTGGGTGCGCTACGGCGTTCGGGACACGAGGTCGAATGTCTCGGCCCGGGCGACCTCGAAACCGCACTGAACGATCTGGCGGATCTCGTCGACGAGCGCGCGGCGGCCGCTTTCGAGGGTACTCCGCCGGTACCGCACTGCCTGGTGCTCTACGCGGCGGACGCGGCACACACGCTCCTGGAACGCAAGAATCCGGAGACACGTGTGAGCGGCCAGGACCAGTTGCGCAAGATTCTCAAGCAGGGACCGGAGTCCCGTATTCACACCGTCGGGTGGTGGCGTAGCGCGCAGCGCCTGAAGAACGCCCTCGGCATGGGCCCGGTGGACGACATCGGTGCCTGGGTGGCCTTCGATGTCCACGGTCAGGAACTCACGTCCTTCGCCGCAGGCCAGGTCGTGAACTGGTCACCGCGAGCTCGCCGGGGGCTGTTCTTCGACCGTTCGATCCATTCGCGTCCCCAGGTCATCCTGCCGTTCGATCCGACGGGCATGGCGGATGAAGGCACGGTCGCAGGCGTGCCACAACCGCGCGACTCCGGTGACAGTGGCTCCCACGACGAGTTCCACGGCGACTCCCACGGCGACTCCCACGGCGAGCTCGATCGGTCCGAGCATGCAGGAGGAAACGGGTGAGCGAGGTCCCGCCCGGTGAACCGTACCGGGCAGTCGAGCGATACAAGGAGATCACCGCGATGGCCACCAGCGCGGTGGACCGCACGCACGAACTCGAGCGCAAGCGTGCCGCACGACTCGAGGACGCGACCACGGCCAGGCAGGAGCGCACCGCCGAGGCCGAGCAGCAGGAGGAGCAGGTCACCGAAGCTGTCCGGCTGCGGTGGAACGCCGCGATGGAGGCGCTGTGGGACGAGCGCTGGATGCGTGTCACCAGGATGCCCGCACCGGACCCTTCCGCTCCCGCGGCGACACCCGACGAGTCGATCCACTCGGTGCAGGCGGCCTACCTGGATCTCCACGAAGCCCTGGGCAAGTCCCGCTGGTCGGTGACGTCCTGGCTACCCAAGCCCCGCCGCCGTAGCCGCGGTGAGGAGTAGGCGGCTTTCCGATCGGTCCCGGTGGGGTTGAAGTTTTCCCCGACTTCAATCCCTCCGTCATGGCGAGTAAGCCAGGAGACCGACCAGTCGGTATCCTAATGTCGCACGATCGGAGTATCGTAGGTACAATTACGATACGCAATCGTTTCGTATTTGGAGATTCACGTGGCAGACAAGGCAGTACCCGAGCAGGCCCTGGAAGTCCGACTGGCATCCCGTCCGAATGGTTGGCCCACCAGGGAGAACTTCGACCTCGTCGAAGCCCCGGTCCCCGAACCCGGCGACGGACAGATCCTCGTGCGCAACAAGGTCATGAGCGTCGACCCCGCCATGCGTGGCCGGATGAACAACGCCAAGTCCTACGTACCACCGTTCGAGATCGACAAACCGCTGTCCGGCGGCGCGGTCGGTGAGGTCGTGGTCTCCAACTCCCGGCACTTCTCGGCCGGCCAGACCGTGCTGCACCAACTCGGATGGCGCGAGTACGCGACCGTCGGCGAGTCGCATGCCGTCGCGGTCGCGGAGGAGAACGCCCCGCTCGGTGCCTACCTCGGCGTGCTCGGCATGCCGGGGCTGACGGCCTACGTCGGACTGTTCGACATCGCGAGTTTCCAGCAGGGCGACACCGTGTTCGTTTCCGGCGCGGCCGGGGCCGTCGGTTCCGTCGTGGGACAACTGGCCAAGCTGCACGGGGCCACCCGAGTGATCGGCAGCGCGGGCTCGCCCGAGAAGGTTCGCTCCCTCACCGAGGATCTGGGCTTCGACGCCGCCTTCAACTACAAGGACGCCCCCGTGGCCGAGCAACTGAAGACTGCGGCCCCGGACGGGATCGACGTGTACTTCGACAACGTCGGCGGTGACCACCTCGAAGCAGCGATCGGCTCGCTCAACGAGTTCGGACGCATCGCCGCATGCGGGGCAGTATCGCAGTACAACGCGACGGAGCCGCAGCCGGGACCGCGCAACATGTTCCAGTTCGTCACCAAGCGGCTGAGCATGCGCGGGTTCATCGTGATCGACCACGCCGACCGGCGTGACCGGTTCTTCAGCGACGTCGGCCCCCTGGTCCGCGACGGCAAGCTCCGTTACGAGGAGACCACGGTAGAGGGGCTGCGCAACGCGCCGGATGCTTTCCTCGGCATGCTGCGAGGAGAGAACACCGGCAAGATGCTCGTCACCGTCTGAGAGCTGCACCCCGTGGGGTGAACGGAACTTTCGTCCCGCTGGAAGAGACGAGCAGTCCGCTCACTCCTCCTGCCACCGGTCGACCAGCTTGCCGGGATTGAGGATCCCCGTGGGATCCACCGCCTTCTTCGCCGCCGTCAGCACCTGGACGCCGACCGAGCCGATCTCGTCGGCGAGCCAGGGCTGATGGTCGGTGCCGACCGCGTGCTGATGGGTGAGCGTGCCGCGTCCCATCGCGCGGCCGGGCGTCCGTTCGACGATGGCATCGGTGGCCGCCTGCTTCGCCCGCTGCCACTGCCCGAGTGGATCCTGCTGGTCCCGCCCCGCGAGCACCGTGAAGTACAGCGACGCACCGGTCTCGTAGGCATGCGAGACGTGGCACATCACGATCGGAGTCCTTCCGTCGACCTCGAGGGTGCGGAGCAGCGCCGCCCGCACGGCCGAGCGCAGTTCACTCAGACCCGCCCAGTGCGTCGCCGTCTCCAGCGTCTCCACGCACACCCCGTGGTCCAGCAGCGTGTCCCGCTGTCGCGGACCGGAAAAACGATTCGCCCGCCAGGACTCGCCGACCTTGCCGCCGAGCCGAACCGGACGGAACCGGCGCAGGGCGCGCAGGGTCGCATCCCGCCGCTCATCGAGCTCGCGCCGACTCGCTGCCTCCCAGCCCAGCACCAGCATGCACGGTTCGTGCATCCGCCTGCCGCGCAGCAGCGTCCGCAGCGCCCGGGCCTTCATTCCACCGGAGAACTCGAACCCGACCTCGGTCTCGTCCGCATCGGACAAGCGCGTGACATCGGCGAGCGTGCGCGATTGTGCCAGCGTGCGCACGGCTTCCGCCCCGACCTGCCAGCCATCGAGCACCACAGCCTCGTACCGACTGTGCACCGGAGCCGGACGCACCCGCAGTGCCACTTCCGTGATCACGCCGAGTGCCCCCTCACCGCCGACCGCGAGCTGGCGCAGGTCCGGCCCGGCGGCCGAAGCCGGAGCCGTTCCGAGCCGCCACTCACCGACCGGTGTCGCCGCTCGCACGCCCTCGACCATGCCCTCGAAGCGCCCGTGCCCCGCGGAGGCCTGCCCGGCCGAACGAGTCGCCGCGAAACCACCGATGGTGGCCCGCTCGAAGGACTGCGGGAAGTGCCCGAGCGTAAAACCGTGGGCGGCCAGCAACGCCTCCGCGTCCGGAGCGCGCATCCCCCCTTGCAGGACGGCAACGTGCGAGACGGGGTCCACCGAGACGAGCCGGTTCAGTCGGGCGAGATCGAGGACGATGACGGCGACCTTGCCGCCACGCAGGGAGCTGACGCCGCCGACCACGGAAGTACCGCCGCCGAAGGGGACCACGGCGATGTCGTGCCGAGCGCACAGTTCCAGTACCCGCTGTACCTGCTCCGGGTCGGCAGGCAGCACCACGGCATCCGGCACGGCGACACCGTTTCCCCCGCGCCGCCGCATCAGGTCGCCGTAGGAAAGGCCCCCCGCGCGGCCGAGCCGCTGCCCGGTTTCGGTCAGCACGTGGTTCTCGCCCAACAGCGCCACGAGCTCGGAGGACACCACCTGCGGAAGCGCTGTCTCGGACACGTCGATCAGCGACGGCGGGACGGCGGGCGTGGGCGCTTCGCTCAGTCCGATGCGTTGGCGTAACCAGCGCATCGCGTGCGCGGAAAGGGGCGCGGCTCCGGCGCCCGACGGTGCCCAACTACCTCGCAGGGTGTGGTCGATCGAGTCGCTCACCAGTACAGTGTTACACATGACGTGCCAACGTCACACCGTCAGCCAACATCCGCCTCGGGAGCCCGGCGGTCCCGCGGTGAAGGCGGCGACGAACCGGGTCTCCGACGAGGTCCTGCTCCGGGCAGCTCGTGAGTGCGTGCTGGCCCACGGCGTGCGCCGCAGCACGCTGACCGAGATAGCCCGGCGCGCCGGGGTCAGCAGGATGACGCTCTACCGCCGCTTCCCCGACGTGCACAGCATGGTCGCGGCACTGATGACCGAGGAATTCTCCGGGACACTGCGACGTGCCCGCGCCGAGGAGGGCACGGGCACAGCCCGACAGCGTCTGGTCACCGTCACGATCCGCTGCGTGCGGTTATTGCAATCCGAACCGCTGCTGCGGCGCATTCTGGAAACCGATGCGGAGATGCTGGTTCCCTACCTGGTGGAACGACTGGGAAGCACCCAACTGGCCGCCGAACGTTTCGCCCGCGAGTACCTGCGCGAAGGCCACACCGACGGTTCGATCCGCCGCAGCGACCCCGACACTCAGGCCAGGACATTGCTACTGATCACGCAGCCCTTCGTGATCTCCGCGGCTCCGGCATCCACCGGCATCGATCCGCAAGAGCTGACCACCGAGCTCACCCGACTGCTCGACGCCACCCTCCGACCCGCCGAGTCCGCCGCCGAAGCCACTGCCGAGGAGGCGCGATGACCACCACACCGCTGCCCGCCGGATCCCTGCGTGCCACCTCGCTCAACGCCGCCCGGCGCGACCAGGAGCTCTCCGAGGTGGGCAACGGCGGACACGTGGACATGCTGATCGTGGGCGGCGGGGTCACCGGCACCGGAGTGGCCCTCGACGCGGCGGCGCGCGGATTGTCGGTCGCGCTGGTCGAGGCAGCGGATCTCGCCTGGGGCACCTCGCGCTGGTCCAGCAAGCTCGTGCACGGCGGACTGCGCTGCCTCGCGCACGGCGAACTCGGTTCGGCCAGGGAGAACGCCGTTGAACGCGGGGTACTGATGACCCGAACGGCACCGCACCTGGTGCGAACCCTGCCCCAACTCATACCCCTGCACAGCGGAATATCGCGCCGCTCCGAACTGGTGCTGTCCGGTGGCCTGCACACGGACGACGCACTCCGTCGCAGCGCTCGAACCCCCTCCTCGGTGCTGCCACCCCCGCACCGGGTGCCGGAGGCCGAGGCCAGGGCGCTCGTGCCCGGACTACGCTTGGACGGTCTTCGGGGTGGGCTGCTGAGTTTCGACGGTCAACTCGTCGATGACGCTCGCCTGGTCGTGGCTCTCGCGCGCACGGCGGCGGGATTCGGCGCCCGCATCCTCACCCGGGTACGCGCGCGGGCCCTCGACCACACCGGTGCCGAGGTGGTCGACCAGCGCAGCGGCGAATCGCTGCGTATCCACGCACGGTCGGTGGTCAACGCGGCCGGGGTGTGGGCGGGCGAACTCGCCCCGGACATCCGGCTGCGGCCGACACGTGGTTCCCACCTCGTACTCGATGCGGATGCGGCCGGACTCGCCGGAACCGCCGTCGTTTCCCCGCTTCCGGGGCAATCCGGGCGGTTCCTGCTCTGCCTGCCTCAGCCCGACGGCCATGCCTACCTGGGGGTGACCGACGAGCCCGTCGACGGACCGGTGCCCTCGGTGCCCGAGGTTCCGGAGTCCGATGTGGACTTCCTGTTGAGCGCCGGGAGCGAGGCTCTCGGGCATCCCCTGCGCAGGGAGCACGTGCTGGGATCCTTTGTCGGACTACGGCCCCTGCTGGGGACGGCGCCCGGATCGGGCGGCGCACTCGGTGGCTTCTCCCTCGGGGGACGCCTGCGCCGCGACCGGGAATCGGCCGATCCGTCTCGCAGGCATGCCGTCCTGACCTCCTCCGAGGGAGTGGTCACCGTGGTCGGTGGGAAGCTGACCACCTACCGGAGGATGGCCGCCGACACCGTCGACACGGCAATCCGCACCGCGGGGTTGCCCGCCGGACCGTCCCGGACCACCGCCGTACCGCTGGTCGGCGCCACCGAACGCGCACGGCTGGACAGCATCGAGGCCAGTCCTCGATTGATCTCGCGCTACGGCACCGAAGCCGTCCGGATCACCGCCCTCGCCGAGTTCGATTCCGATCTCGGCGAACGAGTCGTGCCCGCACTGCCGCTCACGGCGGCCGAGGTGCTGTGGGCCGTACGGCACGAGGGGGTTCTCGACACCGACGACGTCCTCGACCGGCGCACCCGCATCGGCCTGACCGCAGCCGAGCGTACGGCCGCCTACCCGGCCGTCGCCGAACTCGTCGCGCGAGCACTGCACGGTGTCCACGCCTGACGAATACCGAACGATCTTCACGAATTCTGCCGATTGCCGGACGCACGAGGGCACCGTCCGGCAGGGTGATCACCATGCCACCGATCACTTCGATGGAAATACTTGCCATTATGTTGGGTTTTTGCAATAGTCTGATGTGTGAGTCCAGTACGACGCGGTAGTGACCTGCCGATCCACAACCGTCTGCAAGTCCTGCGGGCCGAACGTGGGTTGACCAGGGTCCAGCTCGCCGAGGCAGTCGAGGTGAACCCGCAGACCATCGGTGCGCTGGAGCGCGGGGACCACTACCCGAGCCTGGACCTGGCGTTCCGGCTCTGCGACGTCTTCGGGCTGCCCGTGGAGGCGGTGTTCAGCCGCGAACCATTCACACCGCTGTCGAGCCGGGTCTATCACCAGGGGGAACGGACATGAGCAGGCTCGCGGAGCAACTGCGCCAGGCGCGGAACGCGGCGCGGCACCGAGAAAGACGCCGTCGGCAACTGATGGGCCGGGCACTACCGAACTGGCGGGTCCGGTCGCGGCGCCGCGTGCTGGCACTGCTGTGGCTGTTCGGTCCGCTCTCGCTGATCACGATGACTCTGGCGCTGGAATGGGGAAACCCGGTACTGCCCTGGATCTACACCCCGATCCTGGTCTCCTGGTTCCCACTGGGGATGATCCTGCGCGTCCTGACAGCGGCGAGCATCGACTCGTCCGACTCCGTCCTCGACGAACGCGAACGGCAGGTCCGCGACAGCCTCACCCGTGTCGCCTTCACGGTGCTGCTGGTCTGCAACTTCCTGCTCGTCGTCTACCTGGGACAACCCGATCCCGGCCCCCTGCTGGTAAGCAAAGCCACGGTCCTGCTCATCTGCTCCATCCTGCTGTCCACGTCGGTGCCGACGGCACTGCTCGCGTGGCGGATGCCGGACGACGATCCGGAAGACTTCGACGAAACCGTCCCCGGCGCACCCACGACCGGGGCCAACGGAGAAGGAGAACGAAATGCCTGAGGGGGTACTGGAGATCGACCGGGTCTCCAAAAGATACGGGAATGTCGTGGCACTGGAGGACATGGCGTTCGCGGTGCGTGCGGGCGAGATGTTCGGCTTCGTCGGCAGCAACGGTGCGGGCAAGACCACCACGATGCGTATCGCACTCGGGGTGCTGGCCGCCGATTCCGGCGAGGTGCGCTGGAACGGCACACCGCTGGATCTGCGCACCCGGCGCCGCATCGGATACATGCCCGAGGAGCGTGGCCTGTATCCGAAGATGAAGGCCGCCGACCAGCTCGCCTACCTCGGTGAGCTGCACGGGATGTCGACACGCGACGCCCGCAGGGGCGCCGAGCGGTGGACCGAACGGCTCGGGCTGTCCGAACGCCGCAACGACGAGGTGCAAAAGCTCAGCCTCGGCAACCAGCAGCGCGTGCAACTGGCCGCCGCGCTGATTCACGAGCCCGACGTGCTCATCCTCGACGAACCGTTCTCCGGCCTGGATCCGGTCGCCGTCGACGTGATGAGCCAGGTACTGCGGGAGATGTGCGATTCCGGGGTGCCGGTGGTGTTCTCCAGCCACCAGCTCGAGCTCGTGCAACGCCTGTGCGATCGGATCGGCATCGTGCGCCGCGGGCGGATGGTGGCCGCGGGAACCGTCGACGAGTTGCGCGACAGCGGCACGGCCACGCTGGTGGTCGACGCCCCCGAGGCGCCCGCGGGATGGGCCGAAGGCCTTCCCGGGGTCCACGTGCTCGGCACCGAGTCCGGGCGCACCACCCTGGAACTGGCCGAAGGCACCGACGACCAGGCCGTCCTCGGCGCGGCTCTGGCCACCGGCCCGGTCCACGAGTTCAGCAGGAGACGCCCCGAGCTGACCGAACTGTTCCGCAACGTCGTCACCGAGGAGAGCGCCGCATGACCGCCCCCGGCAGGACCAGCACCCACCAACAGGGCAGCAACCGGGCCAGCCCCCATCCGCAGGGCACCGGTCAGCAGGGCACCGGTCAGCAGGGCACGGGCGGAACGGGCTCCGCGCGAACCGTGTGGCTGGTGGCCCGCCGTGAACTCGACACCCGGGTGCGTACGCGCTCGTTCGTTCTCGGCACCCTGGTCATGATTCTGCTCATCGCTGCTTATCCGGCGCTGATGTTCTTCATCGGCCAGAACGCGAGCGCGACCACCGTGGGATTCACCGGCCGGGCCGCCGCGGTGATCCAGCCGACGGAAATCACGGCGGAGTCGATGGGCGAATCCGTCGAGGGCCGCGAGATCACCGACGTGGCGGACGGCAAGCAACAGGTCCGTGCGGGCGAACTCGATGCGCTGGTCACCGGCACGCCGGGGGCACTGAAGCTCATCGTCGAGGACCGGCCCGACGCAGGACTCCGGGCAGTCCTGGATGCCGTGGCCGGGCAGCAGGCGCTCAACACCGAACTCTCCCGGGCCGGGCTGGACCCGGCCGAGGTCAACGCCGCGGTGGCCTCCGCCAAGGTGGCGGTGACCAGTCTGGAACCCGCCGATCCGCAGCAGGGCCAGCGGCTCGCGCTCGCAATGGCGGCGGCCTTCCTGCTCTACTTCATGCTGATCGGATCCAGCCAGATGGTGGCCCAGGGGGTGGTCGAGGAGAAGTCCAGCCGCGTGGTCGAAATTCTGCTCTCGACCATCCGGCCGAGCCAGCTACTCGCGGGCAAGGTGCTCGGTATCGGCCTGACCGGGCTGCTGCAGTTCCTCGTCATCGGTGTCGTCGGAGTGGTCGCGACCACCACGACCGGGCTGATGACCCTGCCCTCGACCGCGTCGGCCGGAACCCTGGTATGGGCTCTGGTCTGGTTCCTGCTCGGATTCTTCTTCTACGCCACGATCATGGCGGCAGGCGCTTCCCTGGTCTCCCGCCAGGAAGACCTGCAAGGGGTCGTGATGCCGATCATCATGCTGCTGATCGTTCCGTTCGTCGTCGGCATCTCGATTCTGCCGAACGACCCGGAAAGCTCGCTCGGTACGGCGTTGTCATTGGTGCCCGGCTTCTCGCCGGTGCTCATGCCGATGCGAATCGCACTCGGCGTGGCCGCACCGTGGGAGATCGCGGTCTCGATCGTCCTGTCCGTGCTCGCCACCGCCGCGTTGCTGTGGCTCGGTGGCCGGATCTACTCCAACGCCGTACTGCGCACCGGTGCCCGCGTCAAGCTCTCCGAGGCACTGCGGGCGGCCTGAGACGGTCGTGTGTGGGGGGGGTGGTCAATTTCTCGCGAAATTGACCACCCCCCACAACCGGTTGCGAGATGGATTCAGCGCTGGTCGAGCGGCGTGTACGACCGCTCCGGCTGACCGGTGTAGACCTGACGCGGCCTGCTGATCTTGCGCTGCGGATCGACCAGCATCTCCCGCCAGTGCGCGATCCAGCCCGGCAGGCGCCCCAGCGCGAACAGCACGGTGAAGTACTTCGTCGGGAATCCCATCGCCTTGTAGATCAGGCCGGTGTAGAAGTCGACATTCGGATAGAGCTTGCGCTCCACGAAGTAGTCGTCGGACAGCGCCCGCTCCTCCAGCTTCAGCGCGATGTCCAGCAGCGGGTCGTTGGATCCGAGCTTGGCGAGCACCTCGTCCGCCGTCTTCTTGACGATCCTGGCGCGCGGATCGTAGTTCTTGTAGACCCGGTGGCCGAAGCCCATCAGCTTCACCCCCGGCTCCTTGTTCTTGACCCGCTCGACGAACCTGTCCACGTCGCCGCCGTCCGCGCGAATGCCCTCCAGCATGTCCAGTACCGCGCTGTTGGCACCACCGTGCAGCGGGCCGAACAGAGCGTTGATCCCGGCCGAAATGCTGGCGAAGAGGTTGGCCTCGGAGGACCCCACCATCCGCACGGTCGACGTCGAGCAGTTCTGCTCGTGATCGGCGTGCAGGATGAACAGCAGGTCCAGCGCCCGCGTCAGCGCCGGGTCCACCTCGTAGGGCTCGGCGGGAAAACCGAAGGTCATCCGCAGGAAGTTCTCCACCAGACCAAGCGAGTTGTCCGGGTAGAGGAACGGCTGTCCCACCGACTTCTTGTAGGCATAGGCCGCGATGGTCGGCAGCTTGGCCAACAACCGGTGCGTGGACAGCTCGACCTGGTTGTCATCGAACGGGTTGAGGCTGTCCTGGTAGAAGGTGGACAACGCCGAAACCGCCGAGGACAGCACCGGCATCGGGTGGGCATCCCGAGGAAACCCGTCGAAGAACTGCTTGAGGTCTTCGTGCAGCAGCGTGTGTCGCTGGATGCGCTGTGCGAACTCCTCGTATTGCTGCTTGCTCGGCAGCTCACCGTAAATCAGCAGGTAGCTGACCTCGACGAAGTTCGACTTGTCCGCGAGTTCCTCGATGGGATAACCCCGGTAGCGCAGGATACCGGCGTCACCGTCGATGTAGGTGATCTCGGAGTTGCAAGCCGCCGTGTTGACGAAGCCCGGATCGAGCGTCACCAAACCGGTTCTGGCCATCAGCTTATCGAGATCCACGCCGGGTGCACCCTCGGTGGACGGCATCACGTTCATCTCGTGCTCGCCGGCGTCGTAGCGCAGCGCGACTTTACGTTTGGTGGTCGCGTCGTCGGGCATTCGGAACCTCTCGCGCTCAGTCGGGGGTGGCACTGATGTGCGCAGCCGGCAGGCCGGTGCGCCGCAGCCCGGACTGCTCTCTCACGTGGAGCGCGCCCGGCGACACGCACGCCGGTCGGTCTTGGTGAACTACCGCAGTACCACCCCGTTGGAGTCCTGTCAGTTGTCACGCTAGACCGCAGTAGGCCTCTCGCGCAGCAACCGTTTCTGCTGAACCGCGCAGGTGGGACCACGATCACATCATTTCGGCCCTCCGCACCGGCTCAACGCGCCGGTTTCGAGCCGCGGAGTTCGCCGCGGGGCGGCGTCTCGGAGACCCATCCGGCCACGCCCCTCACCCGAGGGGGTCGGGGCGGTCGATCTCGGTGGAGTACGGCGGTTCCGCACCGGAACGCGAGACCGTCACTGCCGCCGCCGACGCGGCGAACCCCAGGGCACGCTGCCACTGCTGCCGGTCGAGTGCGCGCATGGCCGCCGCCGACAGGGCGTCGTGGCGGTACAGCCAGGTCAGCAGGGCCGCTTGGACCGTGTCCCCTGCTCCGATCGTGTCCGCGACCGACGCGGCGATTCCCGGCACCTCGATGGTCCGCCCCTCGTCGGTCAGCACCATCAGCCCATCGGCTCCCCTGGTCAGCACCACGGCCGCCGGTCCGCGGCGCTGCCATTGCCGGAGCACGTCGACCAGATCGGCTGCCTCCGCTGCCGCCGATTGCTCTCCCGCCAGCCAGGCGGCGTCTTCGACCGAGAGCTTGAGCAGGTCGATACCCGGCAGCCAGGAGAGGAAGCGCTTGCGGTAGGCCTCGGTGTCCTCGATCAGCTCGGAGCGGATGTTCGGATCGAGCGCGACGAACGTGCCGCGCCGGGCCTGGCGGAGCAGAATGCTCTCGTACACGGTGGCGCCGGGCTCCAGGACCATGGACAGCGTGCCGAAGGAGACCGCTGCGGTCTCCTCGGGAAGTGGTCCCGGATCCGTCACGAAGCGGCTCGCGGTCGCGGCGGCGTAGAAGCTGTAGCGGGCCGATCCCTCGGCATCGAGCACCACCGCGGCCAATGTCGTCGGCTCCGCACCACGCTGCACCGCACCGGTGTCCACGCCGGCCGCGCTCAACCGATCGAGCAGCTTGTCACCGAACCGGTCGGTGGATAACCGGCTCAGGAAGGTCGCGGGAACACCGAGTCTGCCCAACGCGATCGCCACGTTGTAGGGGCCACCGCCCAGCCTCGGATGCAACGGCCCGAGTTCACCGCGCGGGGTGGATGGATCCGGAGTGAGGTCGACCAGCGCCTCGCCACAGACGACGATCATGTTCTCTCCGTGCCGTCGGGGGCGCCTGCGTCGCCGCCCGGCGACCGGTCCGAACGGGTGCTCAGCCCTCCGAGGAGGAACTGCGACAGCGCAGCGAATGCCTCGGAGTCGGACAGCCCGGTGCGCTCACCGATCTCGCCCCGCTGGATCGCGGTGATGGTCAGGCCGACCATCTCGCCGACCAGCGCCGCATCCACCTCACGGAACACCCCGTCGCGCACACCCGCCTTGACCGCGGAACGGATCTGCTCGGCAGCGGCCCTGGCGTTGGCCTCGTACGTGGCCCGTGTCGCGGGATTGGCCGCCATGTCCTCGATGAACCGTCGTGAAGCGGGCAGCAGTGCCTCGGAGGCAGCCTCCAGATAGGCACGCATCCACGAACGCACATCCGACACTCCGGCGACGCGCCGCTCGACGCTCGCGGTCGCACCCTTGAAGTAGTGGCCGACGACCCGGACCGAGAGTTGCTCCTTGCTCCCGGCCAGCGTGTACAGCGTCGACTTCGAGCACCGCAGCCGCGCGGCCAGGTCGTCGAGCGTGAAGTGGGCGAAGCCCTCCGCGAGGAACAGGTCGCACAACCGGTCCAGCAGATCCGCTCGACGCGCGTGCACCGCAGGACTGGCCGGGGCCGCCCGACGGTGCAGCTCACCGGCGCCTGCCACCGGATCGGACATGGTCATGGTTCGAGACTGCCACAGCCCGGTGATTCGTCCGGCACACGGGATCCGGACCCGTCCGGTATCGGTGTTGCCTCGGCGCGCCTGACAGTACTATAAACAGTCCTACAGTACTGAAAAGAGTACTGTTTCCGATCGTCGTCTCTCCACACGGCGTCCTCAACACAGCCACAGGAGTGCACCGCCATGCCCGCTCAGCGCATGCTCGCCACCACCGAGGCAACCGATCTGCTCGCTCTGACCAGGGAAATCGCACGCGACGAGATCGCACCGGCGGCTGCCGAGCACGAGGCCGCCGAGCATTTCCCCCGGGATACCTTCCGGCTGCTCGGCAAGTCCGGCCTGCTCGGGCTGCCCTACCCCGAGGAACACGGTGGCGGTGCCCAGCCCTACGAGGTCTACCTGCAGGTCCTCGAAGAACTCGGCAGCGCGTCGATGACCGTCGGTGTCGGGCTGTCGGTGCACACCATGGCGTGCTTCCCACTGGCCCACTTCGGCACGGACGAGCAGCGAGCCCGCTGGCTGCCGGACATGCTCGGCGGGGACGCTCTCGGCGCCTACGCGCTGTCCGAAGCACACGCGGGTTCCGATGCGGCGGCACTGCGCACGCGGGCCGAACCTGCCGGTACCGGATACTCCGTCACCGGGACGAAGTGCTGGACCACCCACGGCGGTGTTGCGGACTTCTACACGCTGATGGCGCGTACCTCCGACGACGCCGTCAGCTGCCTGCTCGTCGACGGCGCCACCGAAGGACTCTCCGCCGGGGCGCCGGAACGCAAGATGGGACTGACGGGATCACCGACCACCGAACTGCACTTCGAGGATGCGCCGGTTGCGGGTGACCGCCTCATCGGCGCCGAAGGCGACGGCCTCAGGATCGCACTGACCGCGCTGGATTCCGGCAGGCTCGGCATCGCCGCCTGCGCGGTCGGACTCGCACAGGCCGCACTCGACCTCGCCGTCGACTACGCCAAGCAGCGCAGTCAGTTCGGGCAGCCGATCATCGAGTTCCAGGGTATGGAGTTCCTGCTGGCCGACATGGCCGCCGCCGTGCACTCGGCGCGTGCGACGTACCTCGACGCCGCACGACGGCGGGATGCCGGGATGTCGTTCCGGCAGGAGGCCTCGATCGCCAAGCTCGTCGCCACCGATGCGGCGATGAAGGTGACCACCGATGCCGTGCAGGTACTCGGCGGTGCCGGTTACACCCGTGAATTCCCGGCCGAGCGCTACATGCGGGAGGCCAAGGTGCTGCAGATCTTCGAGGGCACCAACCAGATCCAGCGGATGCTCATCGGGCGCCACCTCGCCAAGTCGTGACCGTGGGAGCAGTTTTCCCAGAACCGAAAGCATCCACCTCGCGGAGTCCCGACCCGGTCTCCGGGAAAACCGCCACGCCCCGCGCGCTCAGCCCACCGGGCGCAAACCCCACCGAGCGGTCCACCCCTCACCGGGAGGCAGGGTGATCAGGCCGGTGCCGGAGTTGAGCGCATCCGGCGGGCAGGTCATCGGCTCGATCGCGACTGCCCGCCCCCGGCCGGGAAACTCCGATGCCGTGAACACCTGCACCCAGCCGAACACCGGGTCCGCCCACACCTCGACGCCGTGCCCGGACGAGTCGGTGACCGAGTGGCGCACGAGCTGCTCCGGATCGTCCGGCCGCGGACTCGCCCCACCGAAGGCGGTATCCAGAACGACGCCACCGAGCCGCCGACCGCTGCGTAGGTCCAGTTCATCGCCCTCCAGCGCACGCGACGGCCGGGCGGGCAACAGCCGCTCGGAATCCACCGGGAGCACGCTGGATGCGGCGAGCCGCACGGTGCAATCGTCGGTCTCGGCGTTGCCCGCCCTCGGATACGGGTGCACCCCCACTCCGAACGGAACCGCGCGAGAGCCGAGGTTCTCGACGGTGTGCGTAACGGTCAATCCGTCCGCATCCAGCGAATAACCGATCGACGTCAGCAGCGGCACCGGCCATCCCGGCTGCACGGGCACCATCGCGTGCAGGACGACGATGCCCTCGGCGTGCTCGGTCACCGTCCACGGAACGTGACGCAACAGCCCGTGAATGGCGTTGTGCTTGTCCGGCTCGGTGAGCGCGAGCTGCTGTGGGTCTCCCTCCAGGATCCATCGGCCGTCGGCCACCCGGTTGGGCCACGGAATCAGCACCGCACCGGCACCGCCGGGAGGCCGCTCGTCGGCATCATAGGTCTCCGAGTAGGGCACGCCGTCGACCTCGAACGCGCGCAGGGCCGCGCCGACCTCGGTGACCACGGCTCGCGCGGTGCCGTACGTGATCTCGAACTGTCTGCCGGTGGCAGGGATGGGCTCGTCCACAGCCACACCCTAAGCCGAGGACGGCGCTGCTTGCTCAGGCTCTCCGCGCCCCGAGAGGAACGCGGTCAGGGAGCCAGACGTTCGATGGTCCAGAGATCGTTCTCGCGCCGGAAACGCAACCGATCGTGCAGGCGGTCCGGACGCCCCTGCCAGAACTCGACGGATTCCGGCAGGATCCGCCACCCACCCCAATGCGGCGGGACCGGCACCTGCTCGGCGTCGGAGAAGCGGCGCTCGATGCCGTTGAGCGACGACTCCAGGGCGGAGCGGCCCGGAACGACTCGTGACTGCGGTGATGCCCACGCACCGAGCTGAGATCCGCGGGGACGCGCCGTCCAGTACTCCGTGGTCTCCTCGGCCGTGAGCTTCTCGACCGTGCCGCGCACATTGACCTGACGTTGCAGGGCAAGCCACGGGAACGTCGCCGCCGCGACCCCGGTGGAGGCGAGGTCATGGCTCTTGGCGGAGGTGTAGTTGGTGAAAAACACCAGCCCACGCTGATCGAACCCCTTGCACAGCACGGTGCGGGAAGACGGCATCCCGTCGGCATCGGCCGTGGCCAGCACCATCGCGTTGGGTTCGCTCATCTCGGCCTGCACGGCCGCGTCGAACCACTCCCGGAGTTGCTCATGCCAGGTCCCGGCGAGTACCGCTTCCTCCAGCGGGCCCGCATCGTGCGAAACTCGCATGCTCGACAACGTGGCGTTTGCCTCCGACATCCGTGGTTCCTCCCTCTCTCGGTCGCGCGGCCAGACTCGGCGGGGTTGCGGTGCTGCTGGACTGCTCGGGCGACTGTGACGCCGGAGACTACGGACTCGCACGGCGGGCGCAACATCATGCAAGCATCCGGGCACCGCGCCGAAGCGAGCCACTGGCGACGACGGTAAACGGCAGTCGAAGATCTGCTGAATCACCGGGTTGGCCACAATCGATTCCGTCATCGATACAGTGACATTAATCACGACCTTGCTGTGCCCATCGAGCCTTCGTCGAGTTCCGTTCGGTTCCGCAACACGGTCCTGTGACTTTGCTCATCAGCGGCCTACGGCATTGCTTCCGGCAGCCGTTCGGGTGCAGTGTTGGGCACACAGCAACGGCCGCGGCCACTGGCCGTGCCCTGCCACCCCGCCACGTCCCGCCGCATGCCCGGACATCCCCGGATATGCGGGTCCCACCAGCAGCGAGGAGACGAGGCGACGATGCCGAACCCAGTTGAGGAAAAGACCGGGCAAACCACCGCAGGGCAAGACGCGCCGCGGTCGGCCGACTCGGGACAGGACCACTCCCGGCCGGAGCAATCCGAACAATCCGCTTTCCGCCCCGGCCTGGAAGGCGTGGTGGCCTTCGAAACCGAAATCGCCGAACCCGACCGCGACGGAGGCGCGCTGCGGTACCGCGGCGTCGATATCGAGGACCTGGCGGGCAAGGTGTCCTTCGGCGATGTGTGGGCCCTGCTCGTCGACGGACGTTTCGGCAACGGCCTGCGGCCCGCCGGAGACGCGCAATTGCCGATTGGCACCGGTGATGTGCGCGTCGACGTACAGTCCGCCCTGGCCATGCTGGCCCCGGAACACGGCTTCGAACCGCTGCTCGACATCGGTGACGAGCAGGTACGCGACCAGCTCGCCCGCACGTCCGAACTCGGCTTGTCCTACGTGGCACAGTCCGCTCGCGGAGATCGACCCGCCGTGGCACAGCAGGACATCGACCGGTGCTCGACCGTGACCGAACGATTCCTGACGCGCTGGCGCGGCGAGGCCGACCCCGCCCACGTCAAGGCGCTGGACGCCTATTGGGTCTCGGCGGCCGAACACGGCCTGAATGCCTCGACGTTCACCGCACGCGTGATCGCCTCGACCGGCGCCGATGTCGCAGCGGCCCTCTCCGGTGCCATCGGAGCGATGTCCGGACCACTGCACGGCGGTGCTCCCGCTCGCGTGCTGCCGATGGTCGAGGAAGTCGAACGCACCGGCGACGCCCGCAAGGTGGTCGAGTCCGTTCTCGACCGCGGCGACCGGCTCATGGGCTTCGGTCACCGGGTCTACCGCGCCGAGGACCCACGAGCACGCGTGCTGCGCAACACCTGCAAACAACTGGGCGCACCGCGTTTCGAGGTGGCCTCCGAGCTGGAACAGGCCGCACTGTCGGTGCTGGCCGAACGCCGCCCCGACCGGCCGATCGCCACCAACGTCGAGTTCTGGGCGGCCCTGATCCTCGACTTCGCCCAGGTACCCACGCACATGATGCCCGCGATGTTCACCTGCGCCCGTACGGCGGGGTGGTGTGCGCACATCCTGGAGCAGAAACGCACCGGCAGACTGGTGCGTCCCTCGGCGCGCTACGTCGGGCCGGGACCGCGTCCGCCGCAGGAGCTCGAGGGATGGTCGTCGATCGTTCCGCTGGATGCCGCCGTGGGCTGACCCGTCGAGGCGCATGCCGCCTCGGCAGTCGCGGGGGTGAACCCGCCGGGAACTCTTCCGGGGGGCGTGGTCGACGTGTATGGACGTGCACCACGTCGAACCGTTGGCTCTGTCCAGTGCCCTGTCCGGTTGGAAGTTCGCCCACGGGTGGGATCTGGCTGATCCTGCTGGTGGCGCTCGCCCACGGCACGGGCTGATGCGGGTGCGGCGGCGCGCGCCGCATCAGCCCCGGCCCGTGCATCGCACCGCGCTCTTCGCCGCCGGGCTGCTGAGCCGGGTGCCGGCGATCTTCGGAAACTGGCTGGAGTCGGCGCGGCGCAGCGCGCCGACGGCGACCTCCGAGGCCGAGGGCACGAACGCGGGAGCCATGGCAAGCATCGATGACGTCGACGAGGACGAGCGCGCGCACCAGACCTACAACGCGATGTCGGCCCGCCTGGCAGGCCCCGAAGAGGGCAACCCGCCATGACCCATCCCGAGCTCCACAGGCCGGGTGTGGTGCTGTTCGGCACGGCCGCATCGGCCTTGCCGTGATGGCCGCGGGCATGGCCCACATGCTGGTGGCGCTGTAAGCGCAAGTCACCCTGCTCGCCGGTGCCTCCCGGCACCGAATCGACAAGGGTTTATCCTGCGCATCGACCGGTTCGGGGAGCCGACCGGCCGGCATATCCGCATCGAACCGAGGTCGATTCATGCCCGATTCCGTACCGACCACCGACTCCGCGGGGCCGCGGGATCCGCAGGCGCCGCGCACCCGTTCCGGAGCCGCCATACCCGGCCGGTCGGCCGTCCTGGCTTGGGCAGTGGCCGGGGCGATCGGCGCGGTGGTACTGATCACCGTCCTGATACTCACGGCCGGAAGCGCAGTCTATTCGGTCCTGGGGTATGCCGATCCCGGCGCGGTGACGAAGCTGGGCGTCAACATCCTTCGCTGGGTGGTCGACGTGGCCGGTGCCGCGTGTGTGGGTTCACTGGTCTTCTCCGCCTTCTTCACCACCCCCCAGCAGTCCGGCATCGTCTCCGCCGATGGCTATGCGGCCCTGCGCTTCGGTGGGGGCGCGGCCTGGGCGTGGTTCGGTGGAGCGCTGCTCATGACCCTGTTCGACGCCGCCGACTCCGCGGGTCAACCGGTTTCCGAGGTCGCCGACTCCGAGGCCTTGCTCGGTCTGCTCGGCGCGCTCGACGCGCCCAAGGCGTGGCTGTTGTCCGCACTGTGTTCCCTGATCGTGGCCGTGTCCTGTCAGGTGGTGCTCCGCTGGCGAACGAGCATGGTGCTGGCGGGGGTGGCGGCCGTGGGACTGCTGCCTCCGGTGTTCGTGAGCAACTCGGCCTCCAATGCCGGGCACGATTTCGCCACCAACAGCCTCGTGTTCCACATCCTCGCCGCTTCCCTGTGGCTGGGCGTGCTGATCGCGATGGCTGCCCACGTACGCCGCAGGGGTGCCCACCTCGCCTCCGTCACCACACGGTATCGGCGGTTCGCTCTGGGCTGCTGGCTCGTGCTGGCCGTATCGGGCACGATCGATGCGCTGGTGCTGATGACGCCGACCCGGTTACTCGGCACCGGCTACGGGAGTTTGGTGCTGCTCAAGGCAGTCTGCTTGCTGCTCCTCGGCGCGATAAGCGTCCTCGCGCGCAGGCGGGTCTCCGGCGTGGCCCGTTCCGGCGACTCGCGTCGCGCCCTGTTGCACCTGGTCGGCCTCGATACCGCGATCATGCTGGTCACCATCGGTGTGTCGATGGGAATGGCGCATACTCCACCGCCGAACCTGCTCACCCGCGATGTGACCGCCACCGAAGTGATCTTCGGTTACAGCCTGCCGGACCCGCCCACACTGCTGCGGTTCGTGACCATGTGGCGCCTCGACCTGATCCTGGGCACGGCCGCGCTCGTCCTCGCCGCCGGATACCTGCTCGGTGTGCGCAGGCTGCGCTCGCGCGGCGAGCACTGGCCGGGGGGACGTGTCGTGGCATGGCTGAGCGGATGCGCGGCGATCCTGGTGGGGACCTCCTCCGGCCTGGGGATGTACGCACCGGCGGTGTTCAGCGTGCACATGATCACGCACGTGCTGCTGAACATGCTCGCCCCCGCACTGCTCGTGCTCGGTGGGCCGGTGACTCTCGCCCTGCGTGCCCTGCCCTCCGCCGCTTCCGGGCAGCTGTACGGTCCCCGCGAATGGGTACTCGCGATCACGCGGTCTCCCCTGGTGCGCGTGCTCACCCACCCGGCGCTCGCCGCGGTGCTGCTGATCGGTTCCCTCTACGGGCTGTACCTGACCGGGCTCTTCGAGGCCGCGATGGAGGAGCACTGGGCGCATCAGATCCTGTACGTGTATTTCCTGGTGACCGGGTACCTGTACTACTGGGCGGTTGTCGGGGTGGATGCCACACCACGACAGCTGCCGCACCTGCCTCGGCTCGGGATCGTGCTCGGCGCCATGCCGTTCCAGGTCTTCTTCGGCGTGATCGTCATGAGCATGCCCACGGTGATCGCGGGCAACTACTACCGCACCCTGGACCTGCCGTGGGCATCGGAACTGCTCGCCGATCAGCGACTCGGCGGAGTGATCGGCTGGCTCGCGGGCGAAGTACCACTGATGCTGGCCCTGGCCGTCCTGCTGTGGCAGTGGCATCGCGATCAGCAGGACGGGGACGGCAGCGGCGCCGAGGGCTCCGACGAGGACGCCGCCCACACCGCGATGCTGGCCAAGCTGGCCGAGTCGCGACGGTCCTGACCTCACACCGCCCGCCACGGGAAACCACCCCGGTTCCGCCACCACCCGTTGCGTGTGGGGATGGAGAATTGCAGTTTCGCGCGAAACTGCAATTTTTCGGTCACGCCGAGGCCGTCCCAGGAGAGGCCGACGTGGCCCCGGAGGGGAAGCGGCGCAGGCGCAGGCTGTTCGACACGACGAAGCCGGAGGACAACGCCATGGCCCCGCCTGCGATCAGGGGATTCAGCAGCCCCAGCATCGCCAGTGGAATCGCGGCGACGTTGTAGCCGAAGGCCCACACGAGGTTACCGCGAATGGTGCGCAGCGTGCCGCGGGCGAGCTTGATCGCATCCGGGGCCGCGGTCAGGTCCTCGCGCACCAGGATCAGGTCGGCGGCCTTGATCGCCACGTCGGTACCGGCCACCACCGCCAGCCCGAGATCGGCGGTGGCCAGTGCCGGGGCGTCATTGACGCCATCGCCCACGACCGCCACCGCGCGTCCCTCGGACTGCAGCCCACGTACGACGTCGACCTTCTCCCCGGGAAGCACTTCCGCGATCGTCTCCTCGATGCCGACCTCGCCTGCCACGGCACTGGCGGTAGCCGCATTGTCCCCGGTCAGCAGCACAGTGCGGAGGCCGAGCCGATGCAGTTCACGTACGGCCCGCTCCGCGGAGGGCTTGACCAGATCCGCCAGGGCCAGCACGGCGAGCACCCGACCATCGCACCCGATGACCACGGTCGTCCTCCCCTGCTGCTCCCACTGTTCGCGCTGTCGATCGAGCTCCGGAGGAATCCCCAGACCGCGCTCGGTGAACAGCTTCGCGCGGCCCGCCAGCACCTCGTGCGCGTCCACGACGCCGGCTGCCCCGAGCCCCGGCTCGTTGGTGAACCGCTCGACCTGCGGCAGCTCACCCAGCTCCGTGCGTGCTGCCGAACCGATCGCCGCGGCGACCGCGTGTTCCGAGGCCTCCTCCAGCGCACCGGCCAAGCGCAGCACCTCGGCGCGATCGACGTCGTCGGCGCAGGAGACGTCCACCAGCGACATCCGGCCGGAGGTGACCGTGCCGGTCTTGTCGAACACGACCGTGTCGATGGCGCGCGTGGATTCCAGGGCCTGATACCCCTTGAGGAAGATCCCGAGTTGCGCCCCCCGCCCGGACGCCGCCATCAATGCGGTCGGAGTCGCCAGTCCCAGCGCGCACGGACAGGCGATGATCAGTACGGACAGGGCCGCCGTGAACGACCGCTCGACCGAACCGTCGACGAGCAGCCATCCGCTGAAGGTGAGCAGCGCGAGCACCAGCACGGTGGGCACGAAGTACGCCGAGATGCGGTCGGCCATACGTTGCACGGCAGCCTTGCCCGTCTGCGCCTCTTCGACCAGGCGCACCATCGCGGCGAGCTGGGTGTCTCGCCCCACCCTGGTGGCTTCGACCACGAGCCGTCCGTTCGAGACCACCGTTCCCCCGGTGACCTCGTCGCCCGCAGCGACCTCGAGCGGAACCGACTCGCCCGTCATCGAACTGCAGTCGATCGCGGCCTGCCCCTCGACGACACGGCCGTCGGTCGCGATCGTGCCACCGGGCCGGGTGAGGAAACGCTGACCGACCTGCAGATGCTCGATCGCGATATCGCGCTGTGAACCGTCCTCGAGCAGCACGGTGGCACTTTTGGCACTGAGCTCGGCGAGCGCACGGAGCGCACCCCCGGCCTTGCGCTGTGCCCTGGCTTCGAAGTACCTGCCCGCCAGGACGAAGGTCGTGACCCCGGCGGCCACCTCCAGATACGCCACGCCTTTCGAGTTCAGCAGCAGCCACAGGCCGGAGGCGTCGGAGGTGACGTCGGCACTGGTGAACATCGCGTACAGCGACCAGACACCGGCGGCGGTGATACCGATCGAGACCAGCGTATCCATCGAGGACGAGCCGTGCCGCGCGTTGACGAACGCTGCCCGGTGGAAGGGCCAGGCCGACCATCCCGCGACCGGCAGTGCGAGAGCCACGAGCAACCATTGCCAGCCCGGGAAGCGCGCCGCGGGCATGACCGTGAACAGGATGGCCAGGTCCGCCAGCGGAACGAACAGCAGCACGGAGACCACGAGTCTGCGCCACAGGTCGCGCGTACGGTCCTCGGAATGCGCTGCGGGCTCGTCCGCAGCGGCCGGGCGAATCACCTCGGCGCTGTAGCCCGCCTTCTGCACGGTTTCCGTGAGCACGTCGTCGTCGGCCGGTGCGGGCACTGTCACGCTCGCACGCGCGGTCGCATAGTTGACACTGGCCCGCACACCGTCGAGCTTGTTCAGCTTGCGTTCGACGCGGACCGCACAGGCAGCACAGGTCATACCACTCACAGCCAGCTCCACATCACGCTCGGTGGCTGTCTCTTCGGTGAGCGACGGAGTCGCCGACATGGTCACCTGCACCTTTCCGTAACGGTCGAACCACAGCGGGATCGGACAAGAACCGCAGCGGGCTCACGGTACCGAGCCCCGCGGACAGGGTCTCGGTCGTCGTCGCGGGAGTCCACACGGTGCGGGTCGTCCGAACGGCCTCCCCGGTTCCCGGCGCCGCTGCGAGTTCCTCTCGGGAGCGAAGGTATTGTGCCCTGCGGTGGAGATACGGCCGAGGGGTTGCCCGCGTGGGTCCCGCGCGTGTTTCGGGGCCGCCGTGATGTCCCGGGAGCGAGGAGGACGCACCGGTACCCGCTGCCCGGAGCCTGGTGGATGACGGTGGACGACCAGCAACTGACACGGTATGCGATCGCGGCGAGGCAGGGCGACCGTGCGGCCGCCGCCGCCTTTGTCCGGGGTACGCAGCGGCAGGTTTGGCAGCTGCTGCGATACCTGACCGACCCTCGCCATGCCGAGGACCTCACCCAGGACTGCTACGTGCGGGCTTTCTCCTCGCTGCCCTCGTTTCGGGGCGATTCCTCCGCACGCAGCTGGCTCCTGGCGATCGCACGCCGCGTCGCCGCCGATCACCTGCGCAGGCGGCGCAGGCGTCCGCAGCAGGCCGATTGTGCGGACTGGCAGGCAGCCGCCGAGCACGCCCAGCCGTCCGAACCACCGGACATGGTCGAGGGTTACGCGCTCCGCACCGCCCTCGGCGCTCTCGATCCGGACCGGCGGGAGGCATTCGTACTCACCCAGGTGCTGGGGCTCAGCTACGAGGAAACCGCCCGGGTCTGCGGCTGCAGAACCGGCACGGTGCGCTCCCGGGTGTCCAGGGCCCGCTCCGACCTCGCCGAACGCCTGCGCAGTGCGGACCCACCCGCTCGTGCCGTTGACGGGGACGGGTAGCTGCCGAACCGTGGCCGGTGCCCCTCGTCACGATCGTGGGTTGCTCCTTTCCTGCAGAAGCTTAGGGTGAGCAGGGACGGGAGTTCTTCGGCAAGCACCGAGGAGGGCCTTAAGTCCTGTTCCGACCGCCGATGGTGGCCAACAGGCCGTCCCGGACAGTAGGTTGCCCGTGGCCGGTTCGCGGCAACCGCGGTCGACGAGTCTTCCCGACCGTTGCCGCGGCACGGCCCGTGCTTGAGCCGGCAACGGCGCCGGTCATCTGGCCACTCTCCCGAGAGCGTTTGCAAGCACAGCCTGTGCGCAGTACAGGTTGGTTCCAACACAACAACGACCGGAGGCGCCGGCATGACGCAGGCCGAAACCACCACCGACCCGACGACCTTGCAGTTGCCCACCGACCTCGTTCCCTCGGACGGTCGGTTCGGCTGCGGTCCGTCCAAGGTCCGTACCGAGCAGCTCGCGCGACTCGCCGACGAGGGCGCCGGGCTGATGGGAACCTCGCACCGCCAGAAACCGGTGAAGTCCCTCGTCGGGCGCGTGCGGGAAGGTCTCCGCCAGCTGTTCTCCCTGCCCGAGGACTATGAGGTCGTCCTCGGCGTCGGCGGCACCACCGCCTTCTGGGACGCGGCGACATTCGGGCTCGTTCGCGAGCGCGCGCTGCATCTGACCTACGGCGAGTTCACGCAGAAGTTCGCCAAAGCCACCCAGGACGCCCCCTTCCTCAAGGACTCCATGGTGGTCTCGGCCGAACCCGGCAGCGCGCCGGAGCCGGTCTCGGACCCGAGCGTGGACCTGATCGCCTGGGCCCACAACGAGACCTCGACCGGTGTGATGCTGCCACCGGCGCGGCCCGCCGGTTCCGAGAACGCGCTGATCGCCGTGGACGCCACATCGGGTGCGGGCGGGCTCCCGTTCAACCCGGCCGATGTCGATGTGTACTACTTCGCACCGCAGAAGAGCTTCGCCTCCGACGGCGGCCTCTGGATCGCCGCGATGAGCCCGGCCGCGATCGAGCGGATCGGTGAAATCGGCGCCTCCGACCGCTGGGTACCGGAGTTTCTGTCGCTGACCACGGCACTGGACAACTCGCGGAAGGACCAGACCTACAACACCCCGGCGTTGGCCACGCTGTTCCTGCTGGCCGACCAGATCGAGTGGATGCTCGGCCAGGGCGGCCTGGACTGGTGCGTGCAGCGCACGGCCGAGTCCTCGGGCAGGCTGTACTCCTGGGCGGAGGCCGCGGACTACGCGACCCCGTTCGTCACCGACCCGGCCAAGCGTTCCCAGGTGGTCGGCACGATCGATTTCACCGATTCGATCGACGCCGCGGCGGTGGCCCAGGCACTGCGCGCAAACGGGATCGTGGACACCGAGCCCTACCGCAAGCTCGGCCGCAACCAGCTGCGGATCGGGACATTCCCGGCCATCGAGCCCGATGACGTCACCGCACTGACCCGCTCCATCGACTGGGTCATCAACAAGCTGGGCTGAGCGCGCACGTCCTCCACCCACAGCCACAACTGATCACCGCGTGTCACCGGTGCAAAAAATGAGTGCTCTTACTGATTCGCACCATCCCCGTTCTTGGGGCAAGATCGTGACACGCAGACACGTGGCGGTCCCGGCGTGCCTGCCCCGTCAAGGCGGCACGCCGGGTTACCGTTACGGCTGGTGACATGCAGTAGCGGGAGGCGCCCAATTCCTGGCCGAGATGGGAAGGCTCCTGGCCGAGATGGGGAGGCTGCGTATGCGAGCGCTACGGGTGGTCGGGCTCGACGAGGACGGCGAGACCGTCATCTGTGAGGACCCCGACAACGGCGAACGCTTTTCCGTGACCGCGGACGAACGTCTGCGGGCTGCTGCCCGAGGCGATCTGACCCGGCTCGGCCAGGCACAGATCGAGATGGAAGCCCAGATGCGGCCCCGTGAGATCCAGGCCCGCATCCGTGGTGGCGCTTCCGTCGAGCAGGTCGCGGCAGCCTCCGGCCTTCCGGAGCAGCGCGTCGAGCGCTACGCCTACCCCGTGCTGCTGGAGCGTGCCCAAACCGCCGAGAAGGCCCAGCGGGCACATCCGGTTCGCGAGGACGGGCCGGACGTGCAGACACTCGGTGAGGTCGTCGCGCACACCTTCGGGATGCGCGGGCACGACTACACGGAGACGACGTGGGACTCGTGGCGCGGGGAGGACGGCAAGTGGGTCGTCCAACTGTGCTGGCAGGCGGGCAAGTCCGAGAACACCGCCTACTGGGCGTTTCACCCGGGTGCGCACGGAGGGACGGTCGCCGCGCTGGACGAACACGCCGTCGACCTCCTCGATCCCTCCCCCAATCGCCCGCTGCGCACCGTGCGTCCGGTGACCGAACTGGCGCGGGAAGCACTCGAACTCGACCAGAGCGGTGCGGAGGAGAGCGCGGCGGACGACCTCGGCATCGGCCGGACCTCGAGTCCCGTTGCGGAGCAGGCATCACCCCGGCCGGAGCGGGACGCCGCACTCCCCCCTGCTTCCCAGTTCGGTACCCAGCCCGGCCCGCAGGTCGGTCCCCAGGTCGGCGCGGAGGCAACACCACCACCGGCACGGCCGACACCGCAGGTACCGCCTGTCGCTAGTGGCCTGCACCTCGATGCCCCACCCGGCAGCGGTCAGCCCGGTGGAGCAATGCCCGGTGGAGCAGCACCCGGTGGAGCAATGCCCGGTGGAACAGCGCCCGGTGGAACAGCGCCCGGTGGCGCCCACCCCGCTGGATCGGCAACCGGCGAGGCCACGAACGGGAGGAGTGGGCGAACCGAGACCGGTGAGCAGGTGGACTCCCTGCCCACGGAAGCCTCCGAAGCGACGAACGCTCTCGGCGACGAATCCGCACTGGACTCCACCACGGCCGAACAGAGCCAACGCCGAGGACGCAAGAATCACCCGATCGTGCCTTCTTGGGAGGACGTGCTGCTCGGCGTTCGCTCGCACCGCTGAACAGACACGGTCTCCCAGCGGTCGGTCAATTTCGCGAGAAATTGGCCGACCGACTCGGCACGCGCTACCCCAGCAAGTCGAGCAGCAGGGCGAACCAGGCCAGGAGGATCCCTCCTGCCGTGCCCAACGCCACCCAACGCCACACCGGAACGCGCCGTCCCAGCCAGATCGAGGGAGCGAACCCTGCGGCCATCGCCGCGTTGACGATCAGCGCCAGAAGCACACTGACCTCCGCCAGCCCGGACGAGACGATGACGAGCGCGATGGTGACGAGGGCGGCGACGAGCGCACTCACGGTCAGACCGGTGGCCCACGGTGTCGGCTCGGCTTCACCCGTGGCCGGCAAGCCCTGCCCCACGGAGCGGGCATGCGGCGAAGTCCACCGTGAGGTGTCCTCCGGTCCCTCCCGGTCGAGCCGCTGCGGGACAGCCCGATGCACCTGCCCGCTGCTCGGATCCACGTACTCGACCGCGACATCGATCTCCGCCGCCAGGCGGGTCGCGAGTTGCCGCCCGCGCCGCTCCACCGCCCGTGCGGCGAAGTCGGCATCCGCCCCCTCGCGTTCGGCGACCCTGCCTGCCACATGTGCCCATTCGTGCAGCGCTTCGAGCAAGGCGCCGGACACCGGGAGATGAGCCGGGTCACGTTCGGTGTGGTCGTACGAGCGGAGCAGCACCGCGCGCCCCGACCGCGCGCGCAGTTCCAGCGTCGACTCCCGTGTACCCGTGTCCGTGGCGGCCGTACTCCTCGCCCGACTCACCGATCGACTCACCGTCCGCCTCCCACGGCCCCCTCGCCGATGGCGTGGAAGGCGATCGCTGCCGAGGTGGCGACGTTGAGTGAGTCCACCCCGTCGGCCATGGGAATGCGGACCGTCACATCCGCAGCCGCGAAGGCCTGCTCGGTCAGGCCCGGCCCTTCGGAACCCAACAGCAGCGCGACGGGCCCCTGGTGCAGCTCCGCCGCATGCAGCGGCACCGCACTCGGTTGCGGAGACAGCGCGGCGATCCGGAAACCGCCGTCACTCAACAGCTTCAGATCGGCGGGCCAGGAGTGCATGCGCGCGAACGGCACACGCAACACGTGTCCCATCGACACACGGACACTGCGCCGATACAGCGGATCCGAACACCCGGACCCGAGTAGCAATCCGTCGATGCCGAGTGCGGCGGCATTGCGGAACAGCGACCCGAGGTTCTCGTGATCACCGATGCCTTCCAGCACGGCCAGGCGCCGCGCCGTGGCGGTCAACTGCGCGGGTTCGACCTCGGGTGCGCGATCGGCGATGGCCAGCACACCCCGGTTCAGATGGAAACCGACAATCCCGGCCATCACCTCGGCGTCAACGATATAGGCGGGCACATCGAGATCGACGATCTCGTCCGCGAGTTCCTCGATGCGCCGCCGCACTCCGAGCAGAGCGCGGACCGGGTAGGGGGAGGCGAGCATGCGCCGAACCACGACGACGCCCTCCGCGATGACCAGTCCCCGGCCACCGGGACGGTCGGGGCGCCGGTCGGCGGTCGACAGATCACGGAAGTCGTCGACCCGTCGGTCCTCCACTGCGGTCACTTCGATCAGCCGCGCCACGCCGTTCATTTTTTCATTCGCCACGCGCACCCATCCGCACGCCGCCCACCTCGGCGGTGGCCAATGTCACCCGGGGTGCAACAAGATTAGTTGGCATAAATCAACGGTTGCGTTCGTTGAACGGAATCGCAGCGAAGTGTTGCCGATCCGAGGAGGAAAGCCGTGGAGGAACAGACTTCCCCGCCCGGAAGAACCGATGCGGCAGTCGGCGGCAGCAACTCCAGCTTGCGACGGAAGGTGCGTTTCGCACTGATCCTCGGTGGGCTGACTGCGTTCGGCCCCCTGTCCATGGACATGTACCTGCCCGCTCTACCGCAGCTGACCGAGGACCTGGGGGCCACGACAGCACAGGCCCAGCTCACTCTGACGTCGGTGCTGCTCGGCTTGGCCTTCGGCCAGCTCATCGCCGGACCGCTCAGCGATTCCGTCGGTCGGCGCAAGCCGCTCATGGTCGGCCTCGGGGTCTACATCACCGCCTCGGTGCTGTGCGCGCTGTCCGAGTCCGTCTACGCGCTGGCTGCCCTCCGCTTCCTGCAAGGGCTCGGTGCCGCCGCCGGCATGGTCATCGCTCGTGCCTCGGTACGCGACCTCTACTCGGGGCTGGAGGTCGCCCGGTTCTTCTCCGGATTGATGCTGGTCACCGGATTGGCACCGATCCTCGCGCCGGTCATCGGCGGGCAGATTCTGACCTACACCACATGGCGTGGGGTTTTCGTCGTACTGACCACGTTCGGCGTACTGCTGATGTCGGTGGTCGTGTTCGCGCTCCCGGAGACCAAACCGCCGGAGTGGCGCCAGCCCACCCGGCTGAAGAGCACTTTCGCCACCTTCGGTCGGTTGATCGCCGAGCCATCATTCCTCGGCAACGCACTCACCGCCGGACTCGCGATGGCCGCGATGTTCGCCTACATCTCCGGTTCATCCTTCGTCCTGCAGGACATCTACGGCATGTCCCCGCAGACCTACAGCCTCGTCTTCAGCATGAACGCGATCGGGCTGGTCGCCGCCGGACAGGTCAACGCCAGACTGGTCGGGCGGGTGGCCACGGAGTCGCAGTTGCTGCTCAGCGCTCTCACCTCGGCCTCGGTCGCCGGAGTCCTGCTGGTCAGTACCGTCCTTTTCGGGCTTCCCCTGCCGGTGCTCCTGGCGGCGCTGTTCGTGATGATCGCCAGTCTCGGCTTCGTCATGCCCAACACCACGACGCTGGTGCTGGCCAATCACCGGGAGGTATCGGGCTCGGCGTCCGCGCTTCTCGGGGTCAGCCAGTTCGTGGTCGGCGCACTCGCCGCACCGCTGGTCGGTCTGGGCGGTGTCGGCTCGGCCCTGCCCATGGTGTTGGTGATGTTCGGAGTGGTGCTCGCCGCGACCACCGTGTATGTGACGCTCGGACGCCGGGCCTCTCACTCGGCCGAGCGCGTCACCGTGGCCAGTGGCCACAGCACCGGCGGTGACAGCAGCGGCGATCACAGCACCTCGTCCGGGGCGGCCCGGAGCTCCCCCACCGAGTCGGCGCGGGAGCGTTCCGCCGAGCGCTGAGGCCGGTTGCGATTTCGTGCGCTCGGCAACAGGCCGGTATCCTGCGATGCGATCCTGCGATGCGATACAGCCGCCCCCGGAGCGGGAGAGGCGCATCCCACTTTCCCGAGGGGCGACGGTGCTGATCCGCCGGTGCTAACTTCGTTCCATGGCCCCACTCGGCAGCACGGATTTGGACGTTTTCCCGATTTGCCTCGGCGGTAACGTGTTCGGCTGGACGGCCGATCGCGCCGAGTCGTACACGGTGCTCGACGCCTATGTGGCCGCGGGGGGCAACTTCATCGACACCGCCGACTCGTACTCGGCCTTTGCCGCGGGAAATGAAGGCGGTGAATCCGAGACGGTCCTCGGCGAGTGGCTGCGTGCGCGCGGCAACCGCGACAGCATCGTCCTCGCGACCAAGGTCGGCAAGTGGGATCGGCGTCCGGGCCTGTCGCCTGCGAACATCCGGGCGGCTGCCGAGGACTCGCTGCGCCGCCTCGGCACCGACCACATCGATCTCTACTACGCCCACGAAGACGATCGATCGACGCCGCTGGAAGAGACGCTGAGCGCCTTCGACGAACTGGTACGCGCGGGCAAGGTCCGCCACATCGCGGCTTCCAACTACACCGCGCCACGCCTGGCCGAGGCGCTGGCCGTGTCCGACCGCGAGGGCCTCGCCCGGTATCGGGCACTGCAACCACATTACAATCTCGTCGAGCGCGCCGAGTACGAACGGGAGCTCGCCGGCCTCGCCGCAGCGGAGAATCTCACCGTGCTCCCGTACTACGCGCTGGCGAAGGGTTTTCTGACGGGCAAGTACCGGCCGGGAAACGATCTCTCGAACAGCCCTCGTGCCACGGGCGCCCGCTCCTACCTCGACGAGCGGGGCGTCAAGGTGCTGGCCGCTCTCGACGAGATCGCCACGCTGCGTAATGTCTCGATTCCTGCTGTCTCACTCGCATGGCTGATCGCTCAGGAGAACGTGGGTGCTCCGATCGCCAGCGCACGTACCACCGAACAGCTCACCACGATCCTGCCCGCGGCCGAGATCACGCTGACCGAGGTCGAACTGAAGCGCCTGCACATCGCCTCCGTCTGAGCAGTCCGAACAGCGAAGCACCACCGTTTTGGCCCCTGGTACGGGCGCTGCCGATGTGCCACCGTGAATTTCCTGCTGACCAGCCTTGAGGCCGCTGTGATCGGCCGGGAAAGCGGGGGAGGTACGGCACATGGGAAAGCAGCTGGCCAACCGGTCGTTCAGGCCTGCGGACCGCCAGCGGTACCGGGAGAAGATGCAGCGGGGGCTGGACGCGCTGGCCCGGATGCTCGCCGGGGGCGATTTCTCTTTCCCGCACCAGCAGATGGGCCTGGAGATGGAGCTCAGCCTCGTCAATGACGAGATGGATCCGTCGATGTCGAACAGCGTGGTGCTGGAGAAGATCAGCGACCCGTCCTTCACGACCGAACTCGGTCAGCACAACATCGAAATCAACGTACGCCCCCGCGTGCTGGCCGGTGACGGTGCTCTGGAGCTGGAAGAGGAGCTGCGTACGGCCTTGGTCGACACCGACGGCAAGGCGCATGATGCCGGCGCGAAACTCGTCATGATCGGCACACTGCCAACCCTGCGCAGCACACACTTCGACCCACGGTGGTTGTCCCGGCCGCCGCGCTACTCGATGCTCAATCAGCAGATCTGCGACGCCCGCGGCGAGGGGATTCTGCTGAACATGGAGGGGACACCGCTGAGCGAGGGCGGCCCGGAACGGTTGCGCTCGTACGCGGAGTCGATCCTGCCCACCTCGGCGTGCACCTCGGTACAGCTGCACCTGCAGGTCGCGCCGGAGGACTTCGCCGCGCATTGGAACGCCGCCCAGTGCCTGGCCGGGGTGCAATTGGCGATCGGCTCCAATTCACCATTCCTGCTGGGCAAGGCTCTCTGGCAGGAGACACGGATACCGCTGTTCCAGCAGGCCACCGACAGCCGTCCCGAAGAACTGAAGAACCAGGGGGTGCGCCCGCGGGTGTGGTTCGGAGACCGCTGGATCACGTCGATCTTCGATCTGTTCGAGGAGAACGTCCGCTACTTCCCGGCGCTGCTGCCGGAACCGGAGGAAGAGGACCCGGTGGCAGCGCTGGACGCGGGCCGGGCGCCGACCTTGGCCGAACTGCGACTGCACAACGGCACGATCTGGCGCTGGAATCGCCCGGTTTACGACCTGGTCGACGGCGTCCCACACCTGCGGGTGGAGAACCGGGTTCTCCCGGCCGGGCCGACCGTCATCGATGTGCTGGCCAACGCGGCCTTCTTCTACGGTGCCCAGCGGTCCCTGACCGAGCAGGACCGTCCGCTCTGGACTCGGATGTCGTTCACCGCGGCCGAGGAGAACTTCTACACCGGCGGACGCAATGGCATGGGGGGTCATTTGTACTGGCCCGATGTGGGGTGGGTCGCTCCGGACGAGCTGGTACTGCGCCGCCTGCTGCCGATGGCGCACGAGGGCCTGCGGAACCTCGGAGTCTCCGATGCCGCGCGGGAGCGCCACCTCGGTGTGATCGAGCAGCGCTGCCTGCACGGCCAGACCGGATCGACATGGCAGCGCGACACGGTCGCACTGCTGGAGCAGCGAATGGACCGCAGGGAGGCGCTGCGGAGCATGTTGCGCCGCTACGTCGACTTGACCGAGGTGGGCGAGCCCGTGCACACCTGGCCCGTGGAATGACAGTTTCGCGCGAAATCACAAAAATGCGGTTTCGCGCGAAACTGCAAAAATCTTCGGTGACGAGACCTTCGGGGCAGGTCACAGCGCCGTCAGGCCGTGCCGTCGTGGCCGTCAAACCATTCCGTGGCCGTCAAACCATTCCGTGGCCGTCAGGCCGTGCCGTGGAGGTCGAGGACGGGGCGCGTGGCCGCGCCGTTCGGTGGCTCTGTCGTCGCCGCTTCCGGTGCCTGCCCCACCGATTCCGGTGATGCTTCCGGCACACGCAGCCGCCCGCGCACACCGAAAACCTCGGCGAGCAGCTGCTCGTCGAGCACCTCCACGGGAGTACCCACCGCGACCACACGCCCGGCGTCGAGCACGGCCAAGCGATCACAGTACTCGGCCGCATGGCGCAGGTCGTGCAGCGTGAGCAGCACCGCCAACCCCTCCGAGGCAAGCTTGCGCAGCAGCTCCAGCACCCCGAACTGATGGCGCAGGTCGAGGTGGTTGGTGGGCTCGTCGAGCACGAGAACCTCGGGGTGCTGTGCCAGTGCCCGCGCGATCATCACCCGCTGCAGCTCTCCACCGGACAGGGTCCGCACATCCCGGTGCTGCCACTGCTGCATCTCGGTGGCAGCCAGTGCCTCCGCGACGATGTCCCGGTCCTCGGTGCGCATCGGCTCCAGCAGTCCCAGATGCGGCACTCGTCCCTGCTCGACCACCTCCCGCACCGTCAACGCGACCCGGTTTTCGGATTCCTGCGTCGTGGCCGCCAGGGTTCGTGCCATGCGCCGCCGGGGCGTCGAGGCCACCGGCAGGCCCGCCACGTCCACGGCACCGGCGGCCGGCCGGATCGACCGGTACAGGGTGCGCAGCAGGGTCGTCTTGCCACTGCCGTTCGGGCCGACCAGCCCCAGCACCTCGCCTGCGGCCACCTCCAGGTCCACATCGGACACGACACTGCGGCCTCCCAGATCGACCCGGAGGCCACGGATCGACGCTCCCGTCACAACGACCTCCTTCGGCGTCGCAGCATGAGCAGGAAAACCGGGCCTCCCACGATCGCGGTGAGCACACCGACGGGCAGCTCCGACGGTGCCACCACCAGGCGTGCCGCCAGGTCGGCCAGCACGAGAAACACCGCACCCAACAGCGCCGAGGCCATCAGCATTCGCCGGGCCTCCGAGCCGACGAGGAAAGTCGCAGCGTGCGGGACCAGCAGCCCGACGAACACAATGCCCCCCGCCACCGCCACCGAGGTACCCGCAAGCAGGGAAATACCGACCAGCGCCAGCATCCGGAAACGCCGTGCGTTCATGCCCAGCGCGGCGGCGCCGTCGTCACCGGCGTGGAGCACGTTCATCCACCGACCAGCCGCCAGGGAGACGGCCAACGCGAGTACGAGCACCGCGCCGGGAACCGCCAGCAGCCCCCATCTCGATCCGCCCAGACCACCGGCCATCCAGAACATGACCTGCTTGGCCTGCTCCCCGGTGGCGAACGTGTGGATCATCAGCGAGGTCAGCGCCCACGCGACCTGACCGACCGCGAGCCCACCGAGAATCAGCGTGGTCACCGAACCCGAACGCCCCGCGAACGCCAGGACCGCAAGCAGCGCCCCCAGCCCGCCCAGGAACGCCGCTGCGGGCAATGTCGCCATCCCCAGTGTCCCGGCGCCGACACCGAGCACGGTCAACAGCGTGACCGCCAGCCCCGCCCCACTGGACACGCCGAGCAGGTACGGGTCGGCCATCGGGTTTCCGGTGACGAGCTGGGCGACCCCGCCCGACAGTGCCAGCGCCGCGCCGACCACCACGGCGGTGACCACCCGGGGCATCCGGGACTCCCAGACGATCACCTCCCGTACCGGTGACCAGTCCGCATCCAGCCAGGGGACCACCGGCTCGGCCACGATGCGCCACACCTGGGGCAGGGGGAGCTGCACGGAACCCATCGACACGGCCAGACCACCGACGATGACCAGGGAGATCAGCAATACGGTCTGCACGACCACGGTCCGGGCCACGCCGCTCGACGGCTTGCGCGGAACGGTTACCACTGCTCACACCCCGTGCAGTTCGCGGGCGAGCTGCTCGACCGCGCCGGGAAATCGGATGCCCTCGATCAACTGGACGAGATCCAGGGTGATGTAGCGGTCGTGGCGCACGGCCGGAGTCTGCGAGGCCAGCGGATGTTGCTCCAAAAACGCCCGCTTGTCCCGCACCGATCCGCCGCCGCTCAGGTAGTCGACGAGCACGATCGCCTCGGGTGCTCGGGCCGCGACCTGTTCCCAGCTCACGGTGGCGAAGTTGTCGGTGACGTCGGCGAACACGTTGCGCGCTCCCGCTCTCGTCAGCACATCGTTGCCGATGCCGTGCCCACCGAGGGTCAACGGGGTTTTCTCCCCGGAGTCGTAGACGAACACGTCGACCGGCCGCACGCCGCTCAGCCGCTGCTCGACGGCCTGCACCCGGTCCTCGACGTCCGCGGCGAGCTCGGCGGCACCGTCCCGCAGGCCGAGGACCTTGCCGAACATGGCGATGTCGTCGAGCAACGTCCGCATGCCCACCGGGGATTCGGTACAGGCTTCCGAGAGCAGCAGCGTGTCGATCCCCTTGGCTTCCAGGGACGCCCGGCCGCGTCCTTCGGCCTCGTTGAAGGCACTGGCATAGCCGCCGATGACGAGGTCCGGCTTCGCCGCGAGGATGCGTTCGACCGACGGATACTTCTCGGCCAGGAGCGGCACCTTCGCGTACTCGGCGGCAACCGGCTCCGGCGGTGCGTGGTCGTCCGGGAAGGCGGTGCCGACGAGGCGATCGCCGAGCCCGATCGCCAGCAGGATCTCGGTGGCGTGCTGGTTCAGGCTCACCACCCGTTGCGGCGGTTCTTCGATGGTCACGGTGCGTCCGCAGTTGTCGACCCGTACTGCGCCGGGTGGAGTACGGGGCGAACTCGCGGTACCGCAACCGGTCAGCACGCAGGCGGTCAGAGCCAGGACGAGCAAGCGTCGGACGTTTCGCGCTGTTGTGCGCATCGTTGCCTTCCGGGTGGGGCCTGCCGCGGCGGCCCGGATCCACCACGGGTTTCCCGCGCGGCCACCCAAGCCCCGACCGCAGACCACGACGGTCGATGGAGCCTCCCCCACGGGCGGGTGATCGGGCTCGCCGCGCGCGGGCGCGGCCCACCGTTGCGGGTCAGCGCCGGAGTTCGACCGGACTTTCCCCGCTCGTGAGGTTCTCGTCCGGATGCTCCACGACCGTCCCGAGGCAGGTCAATCGATCAGCGGTGAGATCCATACCTCTCCAGATGCGTGTACGGCGCAGTTGCTACTAGTTTGCAATTACGACAGACTGTCCACTGGCACCGCAAGCTCCAGGGAGGCGTTTCATGGCTCAGTACGTGCTGCCCGAGTTGGACTACGACTACTCGGCGCTGGAGCCCGCGATCGCAGGCGAGATCAACGAGCTGCACCACAGCAAGCACCACGCGACCTACGTCAAGGGTGCGAACGACACCATCGACAAGATCGCCGAGGCGCGTGACAAGGGCGACTTCTCCTCGATCGTCGGTCTGGAGACCACACTGGCGTTCAACCTGGCAGGCCACTCCCTGCACCTGGTGTGGTGGAAGGTGCTGAGCCCCGACGGCGGCGACAAACCCACCGGCGAACTCGCGGCGGCCATCGATCAGGACTTCGGCTCGTTCGATGCCTTCCGCGCGCAGATGGAGGCGGTCTCGACCACCATCCAGGGCAATGGCTGGGGCGTGTTGGCCTGGGACCCGGTGGGGCAGCGCCTGATCACCCAGCAACTCCGCGATCACCACTCGAACCTGTCGATCGCCACGACGCCGCTGCTCGTGTTCGACATCTGGGAGCACGCCTACTACCTGCAGTACAAGAACGCGAAGGCGGACTACGTTCAGCAGCTCTGGAACGTCGTCAACTGGACCGAGGTCGCCCGGCGGTTCGCCGACGCGCGAGCCGGCTACAACGGGTTGCGACTGCCCGCGGCATGACACCCGATCCGGTGTGAGACGACGGAAGAAGGTCCGGTTTTGCCGGGGAAACCGCACCCGAGCAACCGCGCCTACCCGGGCACGGTTCCCCGGAGCCGCGGCCTTCTCCCGTGCCCCGGCGGTGAATGCTCCGACAAGCGACACTGCCGAGGAACCTCGGGACTCTCCTGCGGGTGAGTCCCGAGGTTTTTCACGTCGCTGACAACGATCGGAAGCGCCGTGTGCGGCGAAACCGCCCACCTGCGCTCCGCGCGGCTTCGAGGCGGAGCGGCGCCCGGTGCGGGCGATGGACACACTCCGAGGGTTTCTCGCGGGCGGTAGCTACGATCAGTCCGGTATCGATCACCCGATCGAGGACCGACGACGGAGAAACACCTCATGATCAGCACCATCCCCGCCACGACAGAGGTGCCGGCACCACAGGAACGTCTCGTACCACTGGCGAAAGCACCCGTCTTCCTGATCACCGGCATGATGGCGCTGCTGATGACGCTGGCCAGTGGCTGGTACGGGTATTTCGGTGACGAGCTGTACTTCCTGGCGGCGGGCGACCATCTCGCGTGGGGCTATGCGGATCAGCAACCATTGGTGCCGCTGCTGGCTCGGGTGATGGAGTTCCTTTTCCCGGGGTCTCCCCTGGGGCTCCGGGTTCCGGCCATTCTGACCACCGCGGCCGGTATCCCCCTTTCCGCGCTCATCGCCCGAGAATTCGGCGGTGACCGCCGCGCACAGGTGCTCACCTCGGGCGCCTTCGCGATCTGCCCGCAGTTTCTGCTCAACGGCCGCCTGCTGGGCACCATGACCTTCGACCCGGTGCTGTGGACGCTGCTCGGTTGGCTGCTCGTCCGCTGGGTCCGGCTGTACCAGGAGGGCCGCGCGGACAACCGCCTGCTGTTGTGGGCGGGCGTGGTCACCGCGGTGACGATCCAGGTCAAGTTCCTCGTCCTCGGCTTCTGGGTGGCTGCGGGAATCGCCCTGCTGCTCGTGGGGCCACGGAACCTGCTGCGGCAGCCGATGCTGTGGGCGGGGGCGGCCCTCGCCGTGGTGACGACGATTCCCACGTTGATCTGGCAAGCCACCCACGGCTGGCCGCAACTGGCCATGCGACAGGTCATCAACGCGGAAACCCAACTCGGCGGCCCGGCGCTCGTGCTGCGCGGGCTGATCGTGGCGGGCATCGTGGGTGCCGCGCTGCTCTGCTACGGCCTGCTGCGACTGCTGCTGGCCCGGGAACTGCGCCCCTACCGGTTTCTCGGGATCGCCTTCTGCGTGTTGACCGCGATCTTCCTGGTCGTGGGCGCGCGCGAGTACTACATGTCCGGGTTGTATCCCCTGCTCTGGGCGGTTGCCGCCGTGGGACTGCAGCGGCGCCGGGAGGCCGAGGTCAGGTCACTCGGAACCCGGCTCGCCTGGCCCATCTATGCGGTCTCGACCGTGATCTGCGTGTCCACCCTGACTCCCGAGCCGCTCTGGTCGCGCCTTCCCGGCGATCTCGTGAATCACAGCGGCGGTCAGTGGTCGGAACTCGTCCGGGACACCACCGCCGCACTGCATTCGCTGCCCGCCGAAAAGCAACAGCACACGGCGATCATCACCTCCGGCTACTGGGCTGCCGGTGCTCTGCATCACTTCGGCCCCGAGCATGGAATCCGCACCGTATACAGCGGAAGCCGTGGCTATGGTTACTTCGGACGGCCACCGGAAACCACCGGCGTGACCCTCTACATCGGCAGCACGCGCCAATCCCTCCAGCGCTACTTCGGCAGCGTACGCCGGATCGGCACGGTGGGTCCGGGCAACGATCCCCGGCTCGGTCGTCCGATCTGGCTCGCCGAAGAACGTACAGCCTCCTGGGGCCGGATCTGGCCGAGGATTCGCGGTATGGGCATGTGGCAGTAACGAGTGGATCCCCCCGGCGAGTGGGGAACCCGCCGGTTGTCGTGGCCGGTCCCGGCCGTACCGGCGTCACCGGCGCCGACACGACCGGGCCTCGTACGGCTGACGTGTGGGCCTGTGCCCGGACCTGTGGTCGCGGTCGATATCGGGCTCAACCGACGGTGGCGGGCTCCTGATCGAGGGCGGTGCTGTCCTGCGGAGTCGAGCTCTTTCGCGTGAGGACACCGAAGGCGAGCACCGCGAGAACGATCGAGACGATCATGGCCAGCCCCATCGGCACGGCCGTTCCCTCTCCCATGATCCCGACCAGTGGCGAAACCACGGCGGCGAGGGTGAACTGCAGGAAGCCCAGGAACGCCGAGCCGGTCCCTGCGTACGTGCCGGCTTCCTCCAGTGCCAGCGCGGTGGCGTTGGAGAAGACGAAACCCAGCGATCCCTGGAAGCACGCGAACAGGACGAGTGTGGGAACCGTGGGCACTCCACTGAGGATGGCCACCAGCAGGCCTGCGGTCGCCGGCACGGCTACCGCGAGCCCCGTGGAGATCATGTGGCGGTACGGGACACGGCCCGCCAGTGCCGAGGCCACGCTGCTGGTGATCAGGATGACCAGTGCGTTGAGACTGAAGACGAGCGTGTAGGCACTGGTCGACATCCCCATCACGTTCTGGACCACGAACGGCGAGGCGGAGATGTAGGCGAACAGTGCGGTGAACGCGAAGCAGAAGGTGAGCAGGTAACCGACGTAGTTGCGGTTGGTCAGCACCGCATGCGCTCCGCTGATGGTCGCCTTGAGGCCGCCTCGGGTGCGCACGGACTCCGGGAGCGTTTCCTTGACGTAGGTCAGCGCACCGATGAACATGATCAGGGTCAGCGCCGCCAAGACCCAGAACACCGGACGCCATCCGAAGTTCGCGATGATCGTACCGCCCGCCAGCGGAGCGGCCACCGGGGCGATGACACTGATGATGATCATCATGCCCTGGAGTTTCGCGGCAGCAGCGCCGCGAGAGGTATCGGAGATGATGGCCCTGGCCAGCACGACTCCGGCTGCTCCGCTCAGGCCCTGCACGAAGCGGGCCGCGGCGAGAATCTCGACACTGGGAGCCAGTGCACCCGCGATACTGGCGATCAGGCACACGAAGGAGCCGATGAGGATGGGGCGCCGTCGTCCGGTGGCATCGGAGAGCGCTCCGATGAACAACTGCCCGATGCCGAGCCCGAGCAGGAAGGCGGTCAGCGTCAACTGGATGCCGGTGGCCGTGGTTTCCAGGTCGCCGGCCATGTCCGGGAAGGCAGGAAGATACATGTCGGTCGCCAGTGGGGCGACGGCGGTGAGCAGAGCGAGGATCACGACCAGAATCCCGCTCATGGGACTGGGTACGCGCACGGAGGCGCCGGACGAATCGGACATCGAAGCTCTTTTCCGCGGGAGACGAGTTCTCAAAACATTTATGAATACATATATATGATGACATATAGAAGTATGGTGAGCCACATGCACGCGGATCATGCGGCGTCGACGGAGCAGCGCGAGTTGGCGACCGTGCTACGCAACCTGGCCTGGACGATCGATCGGCTGGTTCCCGAAGTGGCGGGCCTCGATCCGTTGCCCACCACCGAACTCGCCGTGATCAAGTACGTCCAGGCATCTCCGGGCATCACGGTCAGCGAACTGGCCAGGCACCTGGGAATGCAGCAGAGCAACGTCAGCGCGGCCGTGCGTGACCTGGTCGAGCGTGGTCTCGTCGCCCGAGAGAGCAGCCCGGCCGACCGGCGGGTGACCCGGCTGGTCCCGACCGAGAAGTCGCTGGCCGCGAAAGATTCCATCGACACCGTGTGGTCCGGCACCATCCGGGCCGCGATGGGCCGGCTCACCCACGAGCAGGTCGCGGCCATCGAGGCCGCATCCGGCGCGCTGCAGGCCCTCGACCAGGCCCTGCACACCGAACAACCCGAGCCGCGAGCACACCAGTGAGGAACGCCGTCCTCAGCGTCGGAGGCGTGCACTCCAGGACGGCAAGATCACCGACAGGTGTCCATCCACGGGCACGCAATCGGGCCCCGGCACCCGAAGGCGCCAGGGCCCGATCACTTCCCGAACTGACCGCCGCTCCCACCACGAAGCGGACATCAATTAGGTTAGCCTAACCTGTTTGACGGGGCAACCCTTCGTTGCCGCCGGCCCAGCACCGCCGCGCCGACCAACGTGGCGGCCAGCGTCGCGAGTCCCCCCAGGAACAGTGGAGCACGGCCACCCAGAATCTCGGCGAGCCAGCCCGACAACAACCCGCCGATCGGCCTGCCGCCCAGAAACAGCATCATGTACAGGCCCATCACCCGGCCCCGCATCGCCGGGTCGATCGAGAGCTGCACGGTCGAGTTCGCCGTGGTCGTAAAGGTCATGACCGCGACACCCACCGGGATCAGCGCCACCGCGAAGAGCTCGTAGCTCGGCAGTTGCGAGGCCAACGCCTCCATGGCGCCGAACGCTGCCGCTCCCGCGAACAGCAGGCGCAGGCGCGGTCGCCCACTTCCGCTGCGCCGCGCCGCCAGGGCCGCACCGCTGAGGGTGCCCACGGCCAGCATCGTGATCAGCAACCCGTATCCGGCGGCGTCGCGGTGAAACACGTTGCGCGCGATCACGGCGAAGACGCTCTCGAAGTTCATCCCGAAGGTGCTGACGCAGAACACCAGCGCGAGGATGACCATCAGTTCCGGCCGCCCGCGCACGTAACGCAGGCCCGCCCGCAGTTGGCCACCTTCCTTCGGTGCCGCCGTGGGGCGCCGCAGCCGAGCGGGGTCCATGAGCATCAACCCCAACACCACCGCGGCGGAACTCGCGCCGTTGGACACAAACACCGGTCCGGTGCCGATCATCGTGATCAGCACCCCGGCGATCGCCGGACCCACGATCCGGGCCAGGTTGAAGGTCATGGAGTTCAGTGCGACCGCGTTGGTCAACTGCGCAGGGCCGACCATTTCCACCACGAACGACTGGCGCACCGGTGCGTCGATCGCGGAGAACGTGCCCAATGCCATCGCGAGCGCGTACACGTGCCAGAGTTCGACCACACCCGAGACATCGAGCAGCCCGAGTGCGAGGCCGCACAGGCCCATCGCGGTCTGCACCACGATCAGCAGGCGCCGCTTGTCGAAGCGGTCGGCGATGAGCCCGGCCCACAACGTCAGCAACAACGTCGGCACGAACTGCAGGGCCACGGTGAAACCGAGTGCGGCGGGACTCCCCCCGGAGAGCTCCAGGACGAGCCAGTCCTGGGCTGCTCGCTGCATCCAGGTACCGGTCAGCGAGACGACCTGTCCGGAGGCGTAGTAGCGGTAGTTGCGCTCGCGCAGCGAGCGGAACATACCGCCGCTGGTGTCGGTTGCCCCCGCTTCGGCTGCCCCCGCTTCGGTCGACCCCGCGTCAGATGCTTCCGCGTCGGCTGTCATCTTGTTCGATACCGCCGATGCGTCCGAAGTGGACCGCTGTGTCGGGTCGGCCCGCCCCCCGTTCGGGTCGGCTCCCGAGCGGCCGGAGGTGTAGGCAGCCACCGTTATGCGTCCAACTCCTCGATTGTCGTCCTCAACGTTCCGTGATACGGCTGAGGATCTCCGCCGCACGGGAGAGCGTCGCACGCTCGTCCTCGGTCAGATCCGCCAGTTGCAGGTCCAGCCACCGCTCGCGCGCCGAGATCTCCGCCTCGATACGGGCACTTCCCGCTTCGGTCAGTTCGACGATCGCCTGCCGCCCGTCGGTCGGATGCCTGCGCCGGGCCACCAGGCCGAGTTCCTCCAGCGACGCGATGACACGGGTCATCGACGGCGGCTGCACGCCTTCCTTGCTCGCCAACTCCCCCGGCGTCAGCGTCCCGCTCTTGCGCAGCGACGCCAGCGTCGACAGTTGCGACAGGGTCACACCGGAGTCGGCCTGGGCTCGCAACCGACGATTGAGCCGGACGACCGCGACGCGCAGACGACTGGCCAGTGTGCGCTGCGAGTCGGCGCTGCCTGCGCTGTTGGCCTCAGTGGTGTCGGTGTGCGCGGTCTCGGACACATCGTTAGCCTACCAAACCATTTCATGATGTGCCGGGCAAACCGGACAGGAGCGAACCGGACAGGGCACGACCCACCGGGGCACTTGTCCGGGTAACCTCGCCGACGTGGCAGCCGAGGACGATTCCGCCCCGACACGCCCGCCACCGATGCGGGCTGTGCCTGCCTTGCCGCGCGAACTCGCCGAACCCACTCCGGTCGTCCTGGCCGGTACCTTGCTGTGGTTTCTCGCCTGCCTCGTCTTCGGCATCATCGGCTGGCTGACCGACGGAGTGGGCATTCAGTTCTGGACCTGCCTCGTCGGCGGGCTGCTGGGGGGCCTCGGGTACGGCGTGTTCCGCTGGCAGCGCTCCGCCTCCCGCCGTGGCTCGCGCGGCGCGTGGCGCGGGTTATCCGGACTGGACGGCTGAGTTCCGGCAACAGTGACACGGCTCGTGCACGGTGGCGCTAGTCTGCCGACGCGAACACCTACCACGAGGAGGCACCGTGTCCAGCGTGATCGATGTCGATCGACTCGAATTCGTCGTCCTCGCCGAGCAAGCGGGCATCAACCGGGTTCCGCTCGTGGCCTCGTTCAGTCACTACGGCACCGCGGTGCAGGACGTGGGGCGCGAGTTCGAGCAGGCCGAGCGGAGATGCAGACAGCGCGGCCTGCTCGACCGGGTGGGCCGAGTCAGCGACGAGGCCGGGAACCTGCTCGGCCTGTACCCGCACACGGCCGTCGAATACGACCTGCGCTTCTCCGCGGAGAGGGGCACCGAGCTGCGGGCGGCGGTCTCGCGGGCCGGTGATGTCGCGATGCGCACCGTGGTCGTCGGTGATCGCATCCACCTGGCGGCCGTGCGTGCTGCGGATATGATCCCGGCCCTGGTATCGGTCCTACCGGAGGTCGCACCCGCGCGGATGCGGCCGGTGGGCATCGACCTGGCCGCGATGCGCGCGGCCATGGCACAGGCGGACGCCGAGGATCAGCGGGCCGTGGAGACAGCCCTGCGCTCGCACGGTGTCGACACTCGCGAATACCGCAAGATCACCCGGTTGCTGGATGGACCGAAATTCGGTGCGGGCGAAGTCGGAGTGACCATCTGGGGCCGTAATCGCAAGGAGCACCGGGGCGAGCAGACCGTCCAGGTCTTCGACCTCGAAGCCGGGCGCGTCGCCGTCTACAACAGCAGTGGTCACCGCATGCTCGCCGGCGCCGACATCGGCACCTTCAACCGTCTCCTCGGGGAAATCACCACCCACACCCGGAGCAACATCGAGCAGTGAGACGCGGTGAACCGTGCGGCCACCGGCGCCGGGACAACCGCAGGCGCCAAGCTCATCGTCGTTGCACTCGCACCTGCTGACGGGCGCCTGTCGTGACGGGACGCACTCCCCACTCGCCTGCGCAGGTCACCGACGGTGAACCGGCGCTGGGCCGAACCGGTCGGTTTGCACGTCGACTCGCACATCGGCGAAACCGGAATCACGTCGGTTTCGTCATATCGCTGCGCCCCCGGCGACCGACCTGGCAGGCTGGGCATGATCGCGCGGGAGCGCACCCGGACGGACAGGTAAACAGCCGGACAGGCAGACGGCAGTTCAGGAGGAAGCACATGTTCGTGCCAGGCGGAGGTGGCGGGACCTACTGGCCCGGCCAGTTCGACCACGCCCTCGTCAACACCTACATCAACACCGGCGGTGGCGTCCAGCAGGGCACCTTCCGCGTCGACATGGACCAGATCCCCGGGCTCATCGCCAAGTACAAAGACGCCCGCGACAAGCTGGCGGATATTGCTGTTGATGCTCGCTTTCTTCAAACAATTGACGCTCCGGGTAATGACGAAGTCAGCGAACAGATGACCAGGGAATTGGCCAGAAAAGCCGGGGTCGAGCAAGGAAGTTTGGTCAAAGCTGTCAACGACGGCATCGAACGCCTCAATGACCAGATCAATCAGCTTGAAGAAGCGCGCGCAAACTACGATGCCGCTGAAGAGGCCGCCACGGCGAGGACTCTATGAAGATTGACCTTCAGCACCACCGTAGCAGTCTGTCGATCATCGGTGCGATGATATTATTGAGTGTAACTGCATGCGCACAAGCCGGTCCCGGGTCGCCAGAATCCACCAGTACCAACGAGCCTACTTCACACTCGACCCAGTCAGCCTCGAGAAAAACCAACCCGGCATCGGAGATTAAAGATCCAAAAAACATCGAGGCAGTCACGGATCGATGTCAACTTCTGACGACGGAACAGTTGGCTCAATTGGGAGCCCGATCTCGGCCATCACAGGATACCGCACCTTGGGGCGAACCCACCTGCAAGTGGAGCAGTGATCAAGTGCAGGTCACTCTGGCCGCAAACACCGTGTCGGGCGGGGGATTTTCCCGAATTCGAGGAAACAAAGATGAGTACGCGAACTACAAGGAAACCACGGTATCCGGATACCCTGCTGCACGAGTGAATTTTTCGAGTTTGACGTGCGGCGTATTTATCGGAATTTCAAAAGAGGACACTTTCTCGGCCAGTGTCACTATTTACAACACAAATGAACCCCAGCACAGCGATCCGTGTGTTTTCGCAGAGAAAGTTGCCACTGAAGCCTTGACCAATATTCCGGATGCGGAATAAATAAATCCACAATATCAGAATCAAGCAACAAAGAAAGGAGACACATCGGGTATGTACGGCATGTATTCGCCGATGGTCGGTACCACCCTGTACAGCCGGAGCGGTCACGATGCTGCTGCGATGGCGGAGAAAGTGGGATTCAACCATCCGCAGAAGTACTCCGAGATCCACGGCGGCCCGGGAACCGGGGCATTGAACAACTCGGTCAGTACCTGGAGAAGCAGAATCGCAGATAAGTTCGACGAGGTCGCCAACCTGCTGGACGAGGCCAACGCCAAGGCCGGTGTGGCCTGGGAGGGCGCGGCAGCCGAGGCACACGGTGACTCGTTGAAGCCGATGACGAACTTCGTGCGCGATGCCAAGGAGGTCTCCACCGGGGTCAGCCACTCCGCCGAGTACCAGGTGCAGAATTTCGCCAACGTGCGCAACGGGATGCCGGAGCCCAAGAAGGTCACGGCCACCGACAGCAACCTGGAGAAGGCGGGCGCCGCCCTGTTCGGCTATGAGACGGACCTGCAGAAGCAGGAACAGGAGGCCATGGAGCGTGCCCGGGAAGCCAAGCGGATCTACGACACCTACCGCGAGAGCTCTTCCTCGGTGACCTCGGGACTGCCGCGCTACCCCGAGGCACCCAAGCTCGAATACGGCGGCCAGAACCCGAGCTACGGGCAGAGCGTGGCCGTGGGCAGCGGTACCGGCTACACCGGCAGCAGCGTCGGTAGCGGTGCTGGTGTCTACAGCGCAAGCAGCAGTGGTGCGAGCACGGCCGGCGGTGGCACCGGCGGTGTTTCCGACGATGGCTCGCACTGTGACGGTTCCGATGACGGTGGGACTCCGGCCGTGAGTGGATCGGCATGGACTCCCCCACCGGGTGGTGGTTCCTCGACTCTGCCCGCAGGCAGTTCCCCCGGTGGTTATGTCCCGGGTACCGGCGCTGCAGGAGCAGGTGGCGCGGGCACCGGCACAGGCGGCGGCGCAGGAGTCGGCGTGATCGGCGGCGGCTCCGGTGGCCGTGGTTCCGGTGGCCGTGGCGGCACGAGTTCCGGACGAGGCGGTTCCCGTGCAGGAAGCGGCACGGGGCGCGGCGGCAGCAGTACCGGCGGGCGTGCCGGCGGCTACGGCTCCGGGAGCGGTGGTTACGGCACTGGCGGACGTGCTGGTGGCTACGGCGCAGGCTCGGGCGCAGGTGGGCGTGCGGGCGGTTTCGGCTCCGGGAGCGGTTCGGGCCAGCTCGGCGCGGGTGGCCGTTCCGGTTCGGGGTTCGCCTCGGGAACGTCCGGCTCGACAACCGGTGCTTACGGCAACTCCGGGACCACCGGTGCGCGTGGCGCAGGCGCGATGGCCGGAGCGGGCGGCCGAGGCAGGCAGGGAGAAGAGGACCAGGAGCACGAGAACAAGTACATGATCGAAACCGACGAGGCCTGGGAGGAACTCGGGCTTCCCCGGACCGCCCCGCCGGTGATCGGTGGCGATCTGGAACCCCCGCAGCGCTGAAGGCGGCACGGGCCGAACTCGTCCACAGCGGACGCCCCACCACAGGGCCGACTCGGTGATGGCTTCCTTGTGGGCCACTTTCCGAGTCGGCCCAGCACCGACGAGGCACGTCACCTCAATGGCCTGCCTCCGACCGGTGAACGAGGCGGTAGCTGCCGCCGCGGACCACGGAGGAACACACCGAACACGTCGGCCGTTCGTCCCGGTCCCCCAGCTCTCCCGGTGCGGTCATCACTCCGCACAGTCCGATCACCGCGGTACCGCGCCGACGGGGATCGTGGACCGGAATGACGTGGTTCTGATATCCGAACGCTGCCCAATAGGCGTCCGGGGTGTCCGGAGCGGATTCCGACACGGCGATTCTCCTGACGGGGTGGTTCCCGGTGGCCGGATGCGGTGCATCGGGGAGGGCACGCACCCGGCCACCGGGTCGGTCCGGCGCCGGTCGGGGGTCACGGCGCCGGACCGGGTCTGCGGGATTCAGGAAGACTTCGCGGAAGTGGTGCCGTCCCGCGCGGCGAGTATCTTCCAGCACTCCATGCACGTGTTGCCCCGGATCCAGGCCAGCTCATCCGCGACCTGCTGAAGCTCGTCGGTATCGACCTCGGCTCCGCAAAGCGCCTCGGTCGCACAGCCCGGCTCGGACTGCCGCGCAGCCACGCCGAAGGCATGTCGGCCACTCGACACCGGCTGCCACAACCCGACCTTCGTCCCATCACTCCGCACCGCTGCCTCCCATGCCAACTCTGAACATCAACTCGCATAAATGCTGACATCGCATCTATGCGAATCACTAGGTATCGTTCGAGTGACATGCTGGAGCGGTATCGCATAAGAAAAGAGACTTGAGGACATGTCGATCAGCCCCACGGTTCGAGGAAGGGTGCTCGCGAGGAGGCTGCGCAACCTCCGTGTCGACGCCGGTTACACCCAAAAGACGGCAGCGGAGGGCCTGGACTGGAGACAGTCCAAGGTCAGCAGGATCGAAGCGCAAGAACAGTACGTCAGCGTGACGGATGCACACGCCCTGTCCTCCTTTTACAACGTTGTGCCCACTGAGCGAGACCTACTCGTCAAGCTCGCCCGTGACTCGAAGAAAAAGGGCTGGTGGCAGTCCTACGATGATCTCATACCGGAGTGGTTCGACACGTTCGTGGGCATGGAGGCCGAGGCTTCTTCGGTCTTCACCTACGAATCCGAGTTCATCCCCGGACTCCTGCAAACCGAGCAATACGCACGCGCCACCACGAAGGCAACAGTGCTGGACGCCACTCGCGATGACATCGAGCGAAGCGTGCAGCTCCGGATGCAACGGCAGGAACGATTGTCCGATCCGTCGGAGCTACAGCTTTGGGCAGTCATGAGCGAAGCGACCCTGCTACGACCGGTGGGAGACGCAGCCGTCCTGCGTGACCAGCTCAATCACCTCACAGCCATGGCCGAGCAGCCCAACATCACTGTGCAGGTGATGCCGTTCCGAGCAGGGGGACACCCCGCACTGGGACCTTTCGTTCAGCTCAGCTACCCGGAAGAGTGGCATCCCGACGTCGTATATCTGGAGATCCAAGCAGGTGCCCAGTGGATCGAAGAAACCCCTCAAGTCCGCAAGTTCAGGGACGTGATCGAACACTTGCGAGCACATGCACTGGATCCAGGCGACTCGATCGCAGCTGTCAAGAAGCGAGTGGGAGAGCTTGATGCAGAAGTTCACCAACTGGAAGAAATCGACACGAAGCGCAGGACAAGGTAACTGCGTCGAGGTGGCGGTGGCGCCGCGCCGCACTGCGGTGCGGGACACCAAGGACCGTGACGGCGGCATGCTGGTCTTCGGCGAGCACGCCTGGTCGGGGTTCCTCACCGCTGTGAAGACCGACCGCTACAACGCCTGAGGCACTTGGGGTGAATGCGCCGTTCTGGCGGCCCGACAGCCAGAACGACGCATTCACCCGCTCATCTCAGCAGCGTCGTCGCCTCGGGATCGGTGAGCAGTGCGATGAGCGTGAAGCGCTCGCTCCAGCGGCCCGCCGCCCAGGCGAGGGCGCGTCCGAGCCCGTCCGGCGTCCGCGCCGCGTACACGAGGCCGGGTTCGTCCACCCACCAGTGCACCGAATGCTCATTGCCATCGGCCGTGACCACGCCCAGGCCGTCCTGCAGGGTGACCACGCCATCCGGCACCGGCATCCCCAGCAGCTCGCAGGCGGCCGGAACGCGGCCGACATCGCGCCACCGTTGCTCCACCCCGGCACCCTGTACCCGCATCGGTCCCTGCTCGGAGGCCAGCGGCAGATCGAACAACTCCGCGAGCGCTTCCGCGTCGAAGTCCTCGGGGCTACCACCGGCCACGACCAGCGGTGCCTCGAACACACCGATCAGCCACGGCTCGTCGAGCACCACGGCGCGCTCCGCACTGACGACCGCACCCGACACCGAGCGCACCGCCCGCGGCGGTTCCGCGTCGGCGGGGTCGATGATCTCGCACGCGACCGCCTCGGCCAGCACGCGGTGCGCACGCAGTGCCGTGCCCGCGCGCACGGAGCGTTCCCGGTCGCCGAGCCGCCGCGCCAGATCGTTCGCATCCGCGCTGTCGGCCACCCGGAGTTCGGCACGGACCCCGGCGAGCCGCAGCTGCTCCTCCGAGAGCCCGACATCGGGCACCGCCTCGTACAGCCCCGCGAGTTCCTCGGTTCCCGGCAACCGCCAGTGCCGCGGCGGATGGCCTGCCAGCGTGGCGAACCTGGCGATCCACCATGCCGAGTAGCCGCCCGGTTCCCGCAGTGCCTCCAACGTCTCCGGATCGCCGGTGAGCAGGCGGATCGCCGCGGGCCAGGCAGCATCGGCGACGAGATCCAGATCGCGGATGCCGACGAAGCGTGCAGGCGGCCACTGGCCGGGATCGGCGGCTTCCTGCTCGCTCCACCACTGTTCGGTGTCGGCGATCGTTTCTTCCGGCTGTGTCGGCTCGTCCTCGACGTGCACGGCGAAGCCGTCCAGCACCCCGATCGAGCGCAGCACGTCCGACGACCACCGGGCGGCGAAGTCGGCGTCGAGCACTCCCAGTGCCGCCTGCTCGCCCACCACCTCCGGGTCGAGGACGTCGAGCAGCGTGGCTCCGGGAAGCAGGAGTTCATCGGCCCGCCGATGGCCACCGTCGGCGTCGGGCAGGGCGAGCGCGCCGAGCCAGTCGCGCCCGCTGGAGTACTCGACCAGTCGCAGCACGGCTTCCGCCAGCGGTCGGGTGTCGGTTCCCGCCTGCTCGTCGGGCACGCTGTTGCGCACGGCCTCGATCAGCGGTCGGGTATCCAGCAGTTCACCCGGACCCGCGCGGTGAGCTCCCAGTCTCTCCAGGAGCGGGTGCACGGCCTCCCGAGCCGCGATCCGCAGCCCGGTGATGTCCAACGTGGCGAGTATGGCCGCCGGGTCGGGTTCCTCCCCGCCGTCGCTGAGCAGCACGTCCCGCACGCCGGTCACGGTGCGGCCGTCGGCCAGCGGCACCGGTAGAGCTTCGAGTTCCTCGCGCGCCTGCCGGTCGGCCTGCTCGATCGGCACCAGTGCCTCGTACAGGCACCGCCACCACGGTGCGGGCCGGTGCAGACCGGTCACCGCCTCGACCAGTTCGGCCGTGCCCAGCCGCCGAACCTCCAGCGCGGCCAGCGCCCGCTGGTACCGAGCCTCGGAGTAGTCGGCGACGAGCAGGCCGGGCACCACATCCCGCAGGAGCTCGACCAGCTCGGGCGAGGCCCGATCCAGGACCCTGGCCCGGGGAGGGGTGGTCGTGCCGCCGTCCGCGGTGGGCAACCACGAGGCCACCCGCAGCCGGTCGAGCACGGCCTGCCGCAACTTGTCGTCCACATCGGAAAGCGGAAACTCCGGCAGCGGCACGAGTGCCGCCCGGTCCAGCGGTGCGACCTTGGACATCAACTCGGGATAGCACTCGGCGGCGAACACCAGCACCGCATCCGTCGCCGAGGACGCCGACACGCGCCGCCGATCGGGCTCCATCGGAACGCCTGCCAGTAGCCGTGCGGGCAGCGACAACCGCTCCTCGGTGGGCGTGGGCGCGTGCAACACGTCGTGCGCGAGTGGTTCCGGGGCACCGTCGGCATCCAGCGGCACCGCCCAGCACACCCGCCACTCGGCACGGTCCCGGGACTCGGCCCCCAGGTCCGACAGGGCCGACTCCGGCAACCGGCCGGAACGGCGGTGCAGCAACCACCTGTCGCTGCGGTCCGGACCGTGCACGACGACGCGATCGGCATCGAGGTCCTCACGATGCCACGACCGCGCGCCGACACGGATCTCGCTCAGCGCGGGCAACGCCAGCAGCAGGTCGGGGGCCTGCTGCGCACAGGCCTCCAGCAGGGCATCGGCGTCGACATCGTCGCGCAGCGGCAGCCGCACCTCGGTGGTGAATCCCGCAGGTGGTTCGCCGTGCTGCGGCCACACCAGCCGCAGCACGGGGACCGCTCCCCCGCGCGCGGCGAGTTCCTCGGCGGGCCCGGGAATCCGCGCCGCTTCGTCCCGGGTGCGCTGCGCCGAGAACGCCACACCACCGGTGGTCGAGACCACGCGTGGTTCCTCGCTGACCGCCAGCACCGCCGCGAACCCCACGCCGAACCGGCCGACCGAGGCCTCGTCGCGCTTGGCCGAAGCCCGCAGCGAAGCCAGTCCCGCCACCCCGGACGCGGTCAGCGGAGCACCGGTGTTGGCCACGCGCAGTTCCCCGCCTGCCGAATCACCGCCTGCCGAATCACCGCCTGCCGCCTCGCTTTCGACCAGTTCGACGCGCAGGACACCACCGATTCCGGCCGGGGCCACCTCGGCAGTGTCGGTACCGGCAGTGTCGGCTGTGGTGGCGCCGGTTGTGGTTGCGTCGGCGGCGTTCTGGGCGAGTTCGACCAGCAACCGGTCCCGGTAACCGCCGAGACGCAGGTCCTCCTCGGCATTGGCGTCCTCGCGGAACCGCGTGGGCGAACCTTCCCAGGCCGACAGGACGGCCTGCCGCAGCTCCGCCGTACCGAACGGATCGCTCACTCGTCCGCGCCCGGATCGCGTGACTCGTAGTCCAGCGTCGTGTCGTCGTAGACGACCTCGGCCACGGGAATCGTCGAGGAGGTGTCCACTTCGGCTTCCGAGTGCGCCCCGCACCCGAACTCGACATGCACCACGCGACCGTCGGCCGGTGCGAGTTCATTGCCGCACACCCCGAACGCCGCCCGCATCGAGCCCGCCAGTGGCAGGAAGAAACCACACGTACCGCATGCCCCCGGCGCCAGCTGCGCCGTCTCGGTGTCCGGGCCGAAGTCCCCGGCGTGCCAGCGTTCGGCAGCCTGCAAGCGCCCCTCGCGGCTGAGCACCCGATTACGGCCCGTGCCGATATCGTGGTGCAACTCCTCGGCCGGATCGTCGCCGGGAAGCGGGGCCGGCGCCAAGCGCGGATCGTCGTGCTCGCTCGGCAGCAGATCACCCGCACCGAGATCGCCCGGGCGTACTCGTTCGCTCCACGGTACCCATTCCGGCGCGGTCAAGGCGTCCGGGCCGGGAAGGAGGACGACCTCGCTGACCGTCACCGGTTCGTCCGGCCCTGCGGTGGCCACCGTCACGGCCCAGCGCCAGCCGACATAGCCGGGATAGGTCGCCTCGAAGTAATGCGTGGCCGCGTCCTCGGTTTCGGAGACGACCCCGGAGTACGCACCGACAGCATCACCGTCGCCGACCTCCACGGCCAGCAGTGGCGAGCCGATCGGGTCGTTACCGGCTGCAGCTTCCTCCTCCGCCGCAGCACGGGCAGTGTCCACCGCGTCGACGAGCGCCGGATCCGGCTGTCGCTCAGGTTCTCCCTGGGGCCGGGTCCGCAGCGCCGACCCCGTGGCGATGTCGCTGATCGGAGCAGGCATAGGCGTCACAGGTTCGATTGTGCCGTACGCTCCCGAATCGGTCGCCGGGCGTGTCACGCTTTCGGAGTGGGGATTCGGATACGAGAGGTCAGGCGACCGGTTCGGGGCGGGGCCGGGCGTGGCTTGCTGACCATGGCACTGGGAATGCTGATGACCGTTCTGGTCCTCGGCATGGCGCAGTGCGGCACGCCGCAAGTACCAGCGGAGCAGCACGGCCAGGGCGACCGCGAGCAGACCGAACAAGGCATTGGGCACGCTGGTAGCGTGTCACATTTGCGCGCCGATGTGACCCGGGTCCGCGCTCATGATCGTTCCGCGTTCACGCAGGGCCTCGAACTCGCCGGCGGCATCCTCTACGAGGGCACCGGCAAACACGGGCAGTCGGTGCTGCGGGCAGTGGATCCGCACACCGGACGGGTCCTCCAGGAGGCCCACCTCCCGCAGGAGTTCTTCGGCGAGGGCATCACCGTGGTCGGCGACCGCATCTGGCAACTCACCTGGCGGTCCGGGGTGGCGATCCTGCGCGACCGCGCAAGCCTCACCGAGATCGACCGGATGCGCTACGAGGGCGAGGGTTGGGGCCTGTGCCACGACGGCAACCGGCTCGTCATGAGCGACGGCAGTGCACGGCTGACGTTTCGTGACCCGGAAACGTTCGCACCCACGGGCGGGATCACCGTGCGGCTCGGCGGTGAACCGGTCGAGGAGCTCAACGAGCTGGAATGCGCGGACGGCTCGATCTGGGCCAACGTGTGGAAGAGCCACCGGATCCTGCGGATCGACCCGGCCTCCGGGCGCGTGACCGCCGTGGTCGACGCCTCGGGGCTCCTGCCGCCCGAGCAGCGCGCACAGGCGGGCGTGCTCAACGGCATCGCCGCCGTGGAGGGCACCGACGAGTTCCTGCTCACCGGCAAGAACTGGCCACATCTCTACCGCGTTCGTTTCGTGCCCGCGTGACCGTGCCGCGCGGCCGAGGTCGTAGGCTCGGGCGATGTGCACCGAGGACTGACGTCGCTTCTGGCCCTCACGGGTATCGTCTTGGCAGGCTGCTCCGTTCCCGACCAACCACGGACCACCTTCTACTCCCACGGGGAGTCCGTCCGGGTCGCGCCGATCCGGTACTGCAATCCGCAGGGGCGGGAGTGCTCGAACCCGAACCCGCAAGCCGTGGAGGACCTCGTCGTCCCATCCGGTGCACCCCTGCAGATTTCGGTGCCCGAGGAAGTCTCCGCTGCCCCGTGGCAGGTCGTCTTCCGCTATCGCACCGACGACGGCAGTCTCGCCGAAGGGCGGAGCCCGGTGTTCACGCCGGGACAGCAGCACGCCTACACCCTGCGGTTTCCGCGGAACGAAGCGCCGCAGCGCGGCGAGTCATCCGGGGCGCGGCTCGAACGCGTCGAAGTACAGCGATACTCGGCGTCGTTGACGCTGGGCCCGGAGGGCGGGGTTCAGTTCGGCATCGGCGGGAGCTGGGCCGTCGATGTTCAACCGGAGCCGCGGACGGCGGTGCGCCCGTGAGGCCTGTTCCGGTGGTTTCAGCGGAACAGGCTCACCGGGATCTCAGGAGCCGGAGCCCGGGTCGAGCTCGCGCGCCACGGCGCGTACGACCTCACCGACCCGCTTGGACGATTTCTTGTCCGGGTAGCGTCCCTTGTTCAGTTCGGGAAGGACGTTCGCCTCCAACAGCTTGATCATGTCCTCGACCATGCCGTGCAACTCGTCGGCCGGTCGGCGCCGCGCCTCCACCACCGACGGCGGCGGATCCAGCAGCTTGACCTTGAGCGCCTGCGGCCCACGACGTCCCTGAGCCATGTCGAAGTCGATCCGCTGTCCGGTCTTGAGCGACTCCACCCCGGACGGCAGCGCGGAGGCCCGCACATACACGTCCTCCCCACCGTCCTGGGTCACGAAGCCGAAGCCCTTGTTCGCGTCGAACCACTTGACCCTGCCGGTCGGCACTGTCCTCACCGTTCCCTGTCGCCTGCCTGACCCCGTGTGCCCGCCGGGCATTCCGCGTGGATGTCCCGAGGGACACCGCACGTGCGGGTCATTTACGTCTGTTCGTGTACGTCACCGCCGGAGGGCGTCACCACCCGTCCCGGCACGACGAACGCGCCCCGGGGTCGCCCCTGCCATGCAGGCTCGACGACCTGATGCAGTTGGGCATTCCCAGGACGCGTCATCCTAAGGGTACCTGGTGCAACCAGGACACCGCCGTCTTGCCGGTTGGTCGTGCTTCCCGGGCGGTCACCGCACGGCACCACGTCACCGGCCGGAGAAGTCGGCTTACGCTGACGGTATGACCCATTCCGCTCGCAGGCCCGCCACGACGTCCGCCGCAGTGACCATGTTCGGGATCGGTCTGCTCGCCGTGCTCGTCATCTTCGGATTGTTCGCGGCGGGGTACCGGAACCTTCCCGTGTGGCTGAATCTCGCCGCCATGCTGGCACCGCTCGGTCTGGCCGTCGGCCTCGTCGCCGCCATCGGGCAGGTCCGGCAAAGCGCCCGGCACCACCGCAGCCCTTGACGCGAAACCAAAGCGTATCGAAAATCACGGTGTCATCTTCCCCAGGACACCGGACCCGGGTTCGCCGATCGACCGCGCCGGTCCGTGCTCGATGGGAACGATCTCGATGGGCAGGAGCGCGACATGACCGAAGAACTGCTCGCCGAATCGGGCACCTCCACCCATGCCGGCCACCGTGCGGACTTCCACTCACTACGGGCAGGGGGCATGAACTGGGATTCGCTGCCGCTGCGCCTGTTCACCAAGGGAAACGCGAAGTTCTGGAATCCCGCCGACATCGACTTCACCCAGGACACCGAGGACTGGCAACGGCTGTCCGACGACGAGCGTGCCCGGGTGGCCGGGCTCTGCTCGCAGTTCATCGCGGGCGAGGAAGCGGTCACGCAGGATCTCCAACCGTTCATGGCCGCGATGGCGGCCGAGGGCCGGTTCGCCGACGAGATGTACCTGACGCAGTTCGTCTTCGAAGAAGCCAAGCACACGCAGGTGTTCCGGCTGTGGATGGACGCCATCGGACTCACCGAGGACCTGCACTCCTACGTCGAGGACAACCCCGGCTACCGCGCGATCTTCTACGAGGCGCTGCCGGAGTCGCTGCAGGCGCTGCACTCCGACCCGAGCCCGAGCAACCAGATCCGAGCCTCGGTGACCTACAACCACGTCGTCGAGGGAACCCTGGCCCTGACCGGGTACTTCGCCTGGAACAAGATCTGCAAGAGTCGGGGGCTCTTCCCCGGCATGCAGGAGATCGTGCGCCGCATCGGTGACGACGAGCGGCGGCACATGGCATGGGGCACGTTCACCTGCCGCAGGCACGTCGCCGCCGACGAGCGCAACTGGGAACTCGTGCAGCAACGCATGGACGAACTACTGCCCCACGCGGTCACCCAGATTCAGTGGCGACCGGAGGGCTACGAGGACGAGCACCCGTTCGGACTCGACATCGACGAGCTGTCCGCCTATGCCTCCGACCGCGCGGGACGGCGGCTCGGGGCGATCTCCTCGGCTCGGGGAATGCCCCTCGATCGGATCGACGTCGACGCCTCCCCCGAGCAACTGGAGGAGCAATTCGGCGCCGAGGACGCTCAGGCCCTGGAGAAGGTGGGCCGCTGAGGTGGCCAATTTCTCGCGAAATCGACCGTCACCCGGGTGAACACAAAATTCGCGAGAAATTGACCACACCCCGCAAGGCAGTCACCCGGCGTCGAGGCCGAGGAGCTTCTTGGCCTGCTCGCGCATCTCGACCTTGCGGACCTTGCCCGTGACGGTCATCGGGAACTCGTCCACCACGTGCACATAGCGTGGGATCTTGTGGTGCGCGAGCCGGTCGGAGCAGAACTCGCGCAGCGCCTCGGCGGTCAGCTCCTCCGCACCCTCACGCAGCCGCACCCACGCCATGAGCTCCTCACCATAGCGAGCATCCGGAACCCCGATTACCTGCGCGTCGAGAATGTCGGGATGGGTGTACAGGAACTCCTCGATCTCTCGCGGATAGAGATTCTCCCCACCGCGGATGATCATGTCCTTGATCCGTCCGGTGATGCTGACGTAGCCCGACGAGTCCATCTCGGCGAGGTCACCCGTGTGCATCCAGCGGGCGGTGTCGACGACCTCGGCCGTTTTGTCCGGCTGCTGCCAGTAGCCCAGCATCACCGAATACCCCCGGGTGCACAGCTCGCCCGGCTCGCCGACCGGCACGGTCAACCCGGTGGACGGGTCCACGATCTTGACCTCCAGATGCGGGCCGACCCTGCCGACCGTGGACACCCGCCGTTCGAGGGAATCGTCGGCCCGGGTCTGGGTCGACACCGGACTCGTTTCGGTCATGCCGTAGCAAATCGCGACCTCCGACATCCCCATCCGGTCGATGACCTGCTTCATCACCTCCGCCGGACAGGGCGAGCCCGCCATGATCCCGGTACGCAGTGAGCTCAGGTCGTAACCGTCGAAATCCGGCAGACCGAGCTCGGCGATGAACATCGTCGGAACCCCGTACAACGAGGTGCACCGTTCGGCAGCCACGGCCGACAGCGCGGCGGCCGGGTCGAACCCCTCGGACGGAATGACCATCGCCGAGCCGTGACTGGTGCAGGCGAGATTGCCCATGACCATCCCGAAGCAGTGATAAAAAGGCGGCACGATCGCGACCCGGTCGACCTCGGTATAGCCGCACAACTCCCCGACGAAGAAGCCGTTGTTGAGGATGTTGTGGTGCGACAGCGTCGCCCCCTTGGGGAATCCCGTGGTCCCCGAGGTGTACTGGATGTTGATCGCCTCATCGGCGGAGAGCTCGGCCTGCACCCCGATCAGGCGCTGCCGGTCGCCGTCTTGCCGCAGCAGCGACTCCCAGGCCGGATCATCGAGGAAAACGACCTGCTCCAGCGCCGGGCACTGCGGGCGTACCTGCTCGACCATCGCCACGTAGTCGGAGGTCTTGAACCGCTGCGCCGAGACCAACATCCGGATGCCGGACTGATTGAGCACGAACTCCAGCTCGTGCACCCGGTAGGACGGGTTGATGTTGACCAGGATCGCGCCGATCTTGGCCGAGGCGTACTGGATCAGCGTCCACTCCGCCCGGTTCGGCGCCCAGATCCCGATTCGGTCTCCCTTGCCGAGACCGGCATCCAGCAGGCCGAGCGCGAGCGCGTCCACATCGGCGACGAACTCCCGATATGTCCAGCGGCGGCCGGTGGCGTACTCCACCAGCGCGTCCCGATCCGGGAAACGCGCCACCGTTCGGTCGAGATCGGCGCCGATGGTCTCCCCGAGCAGGGGGACGTCCGAGGTTCCCGAGGCGTAACTGGGCTGCGCGGGTACCGCCGCCGTACCGGCTCCGTTCGTCGTCACCACGAATGCCTCCCGAGAATCCCGTGTGCGTTGGCACACATGATTACCCACAACCGTCGTTCGGTCGAGGGTCGGGAGCGCATTCCCGGGGTCGCGCGGCGCGGCTAGAATCACGATCATGGACGCCTACGTCGTGGATGCCTTCACCGACCGCGCCTTCGGCGGTAACCCGGCCGGTGTGGTCGTGCTCGACGCACCGGCCGATCCTGCCTGGATGCAGTCGGTCGCCGCCGAGTTCAAACATGCCGAGACCGCGTTCGTGGTCGTGGGCGGTTCGGAAGACGGCTTCGGCAACGGCCCTGCGGAACAGGCCAAGCCGCTGCGCTGGTTCACCCCGACCACCGAGGTCGACCTGTGCGGGCACGCGACCCTGGCGACCGCGCACGTACTCGGCGGAAGCCAGCGGTTCGATACCCGCAGCGGTGAGCTGAGCTGCACCGTGACCCACGACGGCATGGTGGAGATGGACTTCCCGCGCATACCGTCCCAGCCGACACGGGCACCCGACGAGGTGACCGCGGGTCTGCCCGGCGTGACCGTGGAACACATCGCCCGGGGCGAATTCGACCTTCTCGTGCAGGCGGCTTCGGCAACCGAGGTTCGGGCACTGCAAGCCGATCTCGATCTGCTCGCGCGGATCCCCGCGCGCGCGGTGATCGTCACGGCACCCGGTGACCGGGCCGATATCGACTTCGTCAGTCGCGTCTTCGCGCCCGGGGTCGGTATTCCCGAGGACCCGGTCACCGGATCGGCGCATTGTGCCTTGGCCCCCTGGTGGTCGGCCGCTCTCGGCCGCACGGCGGAGGGTGCCGAACTCGTCGGCGAACAGGCATCGGCGCGCGGCGGTCTGGTGCGTATGACCCTGCGCGGTTCCCGCGTCGGGCTCGCGGGACAAGCGGTGACGGTCCTACGCGGCGACCTGTCGGCAGGCTGACCCGGGCTGCCCCTGAGGCCGGGTCCATACAGCCCCGGGGGAATCCGGAGAGATCACCGAGGATCTCGACCTGCAAACGTGGCACTCTGGTGCTATGCGGTTGTTGCTGAACATCATCTGGCTCGTGCTGAGCGGTTTCTGGATGGCCGTGGGCTACGCGGTCGCCGGGCTGGTTCTGACCATCACCATCATCGGGATTCCGTTCGCCATTGCCTCCTTCCGGATGGCGAACTTCGCCCTGTGGCCGTTCGGTCGTCGGTTGGCCGATGACCACGAGGCCGGTGCGTTCTCGGCGATCGGCAATGTGCTGTGGGTCGTCCTCGCGGGATGGTGGCTGGCTCTCGGACATCTGGTCACCGGCATCACGCTGTGCGTGACGATCATCGGTATCCCGATGGGAATCGCGAGCTTCAAACTCATTCCGGTGTCACTGTTTCCACTGGGCAAGCACATCGTCGATACCGACGACGCGCATGCCCTCGTCGCGCACCGGTGAAGCGCGCCACTCCCCTGTCCGAGCGAGTTTTTTGCAGTTTCGCGCGAAACTGCATTTTTGTTACACGGGCAGAGGGTCGTGGATGTGACCGATGAGGTCGGCGATCGAGTCGACCACCTTGGTCGGGCGGTACGGGAAACGCTCGGCGGTGTTCTTGTCCGAGATCCCCGACAGCACCAGGATCGTCTGCATGCCGGACTCCAGTCCCGACCGCACGTCGGTGTCCATCCGATCACCGATCATGAGCGTGTTCTCGGAGTGCTCCCCCAATGCGCGCAGCGCCGAGCGCATCATCAGCGGGTTCGGTTTGCCGATGTAGTAGGGCGCACATCCGGTGACCCGTTCGATGAGTGCGGCGACCGCACCGGTGGCGGGCAACGTGCCCTGGGGGCTCGGTCCCTTCTCATCGGGATTGGTGGCGATGAACCGTGCCCCTCCCTCGACCAGCCGGATCGCCTTGGTGATCGCCTCGAAACTGTAGGTCCGGGTCTCGCCCAGCACCACGTAATCCGGGTCGCTGTCGGTGAGCACATAGCCGATCCCGTGCAGGGCCGTGGTCAGCCCCGACTCGCCGACGACATATGCCGACCCCCCGGGTCGTTGATTCTCCAGGAAACGAGCCGTGGCCAGCGCCGAGGTCCAGATCGCCGACTCCGGGACGTCCAGCCCGCTGCGCAACAACCGAGCCCGCAGGTCACGTTGGGTATAGATCGAATTGTTGGTGAAGACCATGAACGGCATGCCCTGCTCGCGCAGTTCGGCGAGGAACTCGTCGGCACCGGGAACCATGACGTTCTCGTGCACGAGAACGCCGTCCATGTCCATCAGGTAGGTCCAGGAAGATAGCTCTGTCACGGCGACGATGATCCTCCTGTCGCCGGGTGAATGGCCACCTCGGTGGCCTTGACAACGAAGAACACCTCATCACCGATGGTCAGCCCGAGATCGGCCACGGCGGCCGGGGTGATGTCGGCCGCCAGCACGAGGTCCTCTCCCGTGGTACGGGTCGCGGCTCGCAGCCGGACCACATCGCCACGCGGTTCGATACCGGCCAACCGCACCCGTACGGCATTGCGCGGGCTGCCGTCCGGGCGCTCGCGATGGACCGCGACGGTGGACGGGGCGAACACCGCGGCAGCGGGCTCGTCCTGCACGACCGGCTCGGCGACCCGTCCGTTGATCCGGACCGCACCGCTCGTGAGTCCCCCCGCGTCCGCGATACCGGTGACCAGGTTGAGCCCCGCGAGGTGCGCGGTGAACGCCGCCTTCGGTCTGGCCAGCACGTCCCGCGTCGGTCCCCGCTCCACGATCCGGCCCGCGGAGAGCACGAGGACCCGATCGGCCAGCACCACCGCATCGAGCACGTCATGGGTCACCAGGACAGTGGGCCGATCCTGGTCCCGCAGCACCCGGTGCAGCAGGCCACGCATCGCGGGCGCGGCGTCGACGTCGAGCGCGGCCAATGGCTCGTCGAGCAGGAGCAGCTCGGGGTCTGCGGCCAGGGCTCTGGCCAGTGCGACCCGCTGCCCCTGTCCGCCGGAGAGCCGACCGGGCCGGTGCTCGGCGAGTTCGCCCGCGTCCACGTCGGACAACCATCGCGCGGCGAGCGCACGAGCGGCCTTCTTGCTCCTGCCCGCGGCCCTGGGACCGAAGGCGACGTTGTCCAATGCCGACAGGTGGGGAAACAGCAGGGCGTTCTGCGCGAGCAGACCGACACTCCGCCGGTGCGTCGGCACATCGACGCCACGCGCGGTGTCCAGCCATACCCGGTCGCCGAGCCCGATGTTTCCCTCGCGGGGGCGAGTCGAACCGGCCAGCGCGGACAGCAGCGTCGATTTCCCGGATCCGTTCGGCCCCAGCACGGCAACCACATCCCCCGGCTCGACGGCGCATTCGGCGCTCAGCGTGAACGTGCCCCTGTCCACGGTTACCTCGGCCAGCAGTCGGTCATGACTCACGCTCGGCCCTCCACGGCTTTGGGCCTGGCGGCCACGATCACCAGCAGCGCGATCGCTATCAGCAGCAACGACATCGCCACTGCGGCATCCACATCGGACTGTGCCTGGGTGTAGATGGCCAGCGGCAGAGTCCGGGTGACGCCCTGCAGGCTGCCCGCGAACGTGATCGTCGCCCCGAACTCGCCGAGGGCCCGCGCGAACGTCAGCACCAGACTCGATCCCAGTCCGGGAAGCAGCAACGGCACGGTGATCCGGCGGAAGGTCAACCACGGTCCGGCGCCGAGCGTGGCCGCGATGCGCTCGTAGTGCGCCCCCGAGGTGCGCAGGGTCCCCTCCAGACCGACCACGAGAAACGGCATCGCCACGAACGTCTGCGCCAGCACCACCGCCGTGGTCGTGTACGGGATCGTCACACCGGCCGATTCGAGCAGGTCACCGAACGGTCCCGTGCGGCCGAGCAGGTACAGCAGGGCAAGTCCACCCACAACCGGCGGCAGCACCAGCGGCAGTAGCACCAGCGCACGCAGAACCCGCAGACCGGGCAGCTTCGACCGCGCCAGGACCACGGCCAGCGGACCACCCAACAGCAGGGACAGCGCCGTCGAGGCCAACGCCGTCTGCAGCGAGAGTTTCAGCGCGGCCAGCGCGGCCGGGCTGGTCAGCAGCGCGGGAAGGCGAGTGGGGTCGATGCGTCCCAGTAGCCCCAGCACCGGCAGTACGATCAGCGCCAGCGCACATCCGGCAGGCAACCACAGCGGTGCGGGAACGGCACCGGCGAGTGGTTGCGCGGAGAACCGACGCGCCGGTTTCCGGCGCAACCACGGCATCGCCGCCCCATCGTCACGGCTCACGGTGTCCCGAACCCGTACTTCTCGAGGATCCTGTTGCCGACCGGGCCGCGAACGAACTCGAGGAACTCGGCTGCGAGTCGCGGGTGCCGCGCGGTCTCGAGCTTCGCGATCGGGTAGGTGTTGATCGCCTGCTCGGCGGCGGGAAAGCCGATCGACCGGACCTTGTCACCGGCCGAGTGTGCATCGGTCACGTAGACCAGCCCCGCATCCGCCTCACCGGCGACGACTTTGTGCAGCACGTCCTTGACGTCGCTCTCCTCGCTGACCGGGTCGAGCCGCACGCCGGTTTCGCGCTGTACCTGCACGGCGGCAGCCCCGCAGGGCACCTGTGGTGCGCACACCACCACAGCCTGGTTCGGCCGGGCCAGGTCCGCGAACGAGGTGATGCCCGCGGGGTTGCCGGGCGGTACGACGATCGTCAACCGGTTCGTCGCGAAGGTCCGTGACCTGCCGTCGACCACGCCCGCGCGAACCACGTCCTGCATCGTCTCGGTGTTGGCCGAGGCGTAGACACCGGCCCGGCGCCCCTGCCTGAGCTGCTCGGCCAGCAGCGAGGATCCCTGAAAGTCGAAGCGGATCCGCACATCGGGATGTTCGTCGTGGAAACGGTCACGTACCTCTCCGAAGGATTCGGTCAGCGAGGCGGCGGCGAGCACGGTCATCGTCTGTTTGCGCTGCGCGCCCGCACTGCATCCGGTCAGCACGGCGAGCAGGGCCGTCACCACGGCGATCGTGGTTGCCGCGGTGGTCGTTCGTGTCCTTGCGCCCGCGATCACGGCCGTTCTCCCGGCGTCTCCACCACGACTGCCGTGGACTTGACCACGGCCACCGCCAGCACTCCGGGCCGTAGTCCCAGCTCCTCGACCGCCTCGGTACTCATCAGCGACACCACCCGGTGCGGCCCGCACTGCAGCTCGACCTGTGCCATCACCCGGTCCGAGACCACCTCGGTGACCAGGCCGACAAAGCGGTTTCGGGCGGAACGCCCGACGCCGGAGGGATCCGGGGTCGACTTGGCCTGCGAACGTGCGAACGCCGCGAGTTGTGACCCCTCCACGACGAGACGGCCGGAGGGGTCCCGTTCGGCGGGCAATTGCTCCGCATCCACCCACCGGCGAACGGTGTCGTCGCTGACCCCGAACAGCTCGGCGGCCTCGGAAACCCGGTATTGCGGCATGCGAGCGATGCTAGTTCCGCATCTGCGGGTAAATCCACCCCTTTATCGACGCAGAGGCGGATCAACGTGGATTTCGTGGATTCCTCCCAGCACCCCTTCCGCCGGGACGGATCGATTCGGCGGCACAGCACGAAAACCCCACTGCAGGATCGAATTTCGTCGGCGCACCCGGTTAGGCTCGGGGTGTGAGTGCCGTGGACCTGGGAATTCCGGTCGCCCGCGAGACGACCGACGCATCCGCACGCCCGGATACGCCGTACCTGGTGGACCGCTTCGGACGCGTCGCCACCGACCTGCGGGTCTCCCTGATCGACAAATGCAATCTCCGCTGTACCTACTGCATGCCCGCCGAGGGCCTGCCGTGGTTGAAGCGGAACGAACTGCTCGATACCGACGAGATGATCCGGCTGATCCGGCTCGCGGTCGAAACTCTCGGGGTGACCACGGTCCGGTTCACCGGCGGTGAACCTCTCCTGCGTCAGGACCTGGTGGACATCATCGCGGCCACCACGGCGTTGCCCGGCCGACCACGAACGTCGTTGACCACCAATGGCATCAACCTGGGCCAATACGCCGACCAGCTCGTGCAGGCCGGTCTCGACCGGGTCAACGTGTCGCTGGATACGCTCGACCGCGAGACCTTCCGGGAACTCACGCGGCGCGACCGGCTGGATGACGTGCTGGCCGGACTCGAAGCGGCGAAATCCATGGGGCTGGAACCCGTCAAGGTCAATGCGGTGCTCATGCGCGACGTCAACGAGCACGAAACCCGGGACCTCCTGCATTTCTGCCTGGACAAGGGATACCAGCTCCGCTTCATCGAGCAGATGCCCCTGGATCCGCAGCACGCATGGGACCGCGACCGGATGATCACTGCGGACGAGATCCTGGAGCGGCTTCAGGCGGAGTTCGCTCTCACCGCCCACTCCGCCGACCGTGGTTCGGCCCCGGCCGAGCGCTGGCTCGTCGACGGCGGTCCGGGCACGGTCGGCGTGATCGGGTCGGTGACCCGCCCGTTCTGCGCGGACTGCGATCGCACCAGGCTCACCGCCGACGGCCAGCTCCGCTCGTGCCTGTTCTCGCAAACCGAGACCGACCTGCGTGAGCCGCTGCGCACCGGTGCCGGGGACGACGAACTCGCCCGCCTGTGGCGGGAGACCATGTGGGCCAAGGCGGCCGGGCACGGCATGGACAGTGCAGGGTTCGCCCAGCCGTCCCGGCCGATGAGCGCGATCGGGGGGTAGGAATGGCAGTACGGTCACCGCAGCCGGAGCCGGCACCGGCGGAATCGGCACCGGCGGAATCGCTTTCTCCCGGAACGGCTGCCGCGTCCGTTCTCGGCGTCCGTGTGCGGTACTTCGCGGGAGCGCGCGCTGCCGCAGGCGTCTCCGAGGAGACGGTCCGAGTGACACGGCAGGAGGCAACCGCCGGTACTACCGCGGTCAGTGTCGCCGACGTCCTCGATGCGGTGCTCGCCCTGCACGGCGATGCCTTGGCACGGGTGATCGCGGCATCCGGTTTCCTGCTGGACGGTATCGCCGTGCGCGATCGGAGCACCGAGGTCACCGAGGGCGCGCAGTTGGACGTTCTCCCGCCGTTCGCGGGCGGCTGAACGGCTTCATCCTCATCTCGACACGAGGTCCTTTCCTTCCACGCGCGTGCGCGCGTGCGGCTGTGCGCGTACGCGTGAGTACCGTGTCTCCGCTTCCTTTCCGGCCGTTGCGTCGGCGTGTCGGACGCACTCGTTCGAGTGATTTTCGCCAGGCGTCGATGATCTCTCTCAAGATCCGGGTGGACCGGGGTTAACCCGATCAATCTACCTTTCTCCAGTGGATCTCGTACCGTGACACACAGCGTCCATACAGTTTCGACACGTCACGATCGCAGCGGTCGCCTCGCAGGCACGAATATGGCAAATCTGGCGTAACACCTCTTTCCTCAGTCGGTTCTTACCTCATCGGACGAGTGAGCCATGCCTCACTGACCGTGATCGATATCGACCCGGAAACGAGTTGATAACGGCTCTCTGAGCAGTAAAAACACCCCAGATCGAACACCCGGTCCCCGGTGTTACTGTGATCAGAGTCACTGTCACTGCGATTTCCGTTCCCGTTCATGATTACGTACTGTCCTCCTCGGTCGGCCCCGAACCGACCAGCAAGGAGTTCCGGAAGTCCGCAGCGCCGAGCCCTGTCCGGCGGGCTTCCCACCCCCGAACGAAAACAAGACCGGACAGGGGCGGGGGAACCACCACCGGGCGCCCCGACGCCCTAGGGGTGAAGCCGGCTCGCCGAGCCGGCCGGGCTTGTCAGCCGACAGTCCGAACCCGACAGCTAACTTCGCAGGCGCGGTAGGAGAGAGGGACATGGCTCGCTATAAAGGCAAGCATCGTAAGCAGTCCAATGCCGCCCGCAACGCCGCCCGTGTCGCCGTCGCGGGAGCCGTGGTCGCCAGCCCCCTCGCGGTCGCTGCCCCCGCCAGCGCCGCCGACTGGGATGAACTGGCCCAGTGTGAGAGCAGCGGCGACTGGCACATCAACACCGGTAACGGTTTCTACGGCGGACTGCAGTTCACCGCCTCCACCTGGTCCGCCTTCGGCGGTGACCAGTACGCCGCCAACGCTCACCAGGCCACTCGTGAGCAGCAGATCGCGGTCGCCAAGAAGGTGCTGGAAACCCAGGGGCCGGGTGCCTGGCCCGCCTGCACCGCCAAGACCAACTGGGTCAACGGCAGTACCTCGGGCAGTGCCAGTGCCTCGGGCAGTGCCGAGACCTCGGACAGTGCCGAGACCTCGGACAGTGCCGAGGCTTCCTCGGAGCAGAGCTCCGGTTCCGCGGAGAGCTCCGTCGGCGTGAAGAGCTCCAGCAGTGTGCAGTCCAACGGGGCGGACTACACCGTCCAGTCGGGCGACACCCTGAGCAAGATCGGCCAGCGGTTCGGCGTGAACTACCAGGACATCTACCAGCGCAACACCGATATCCTGAACAACCCGAACCTCATCTTCCCCGGCCAGCAGCTCGACATCCAGTGAACTCCTCGAGCTGTTGATCGGTCGGTGAGTCCGGCCGGGCGTTCGAGATCCTCGCGATCGAGCGAACCGGCCGCATGAGACCCGGGGCCCTGCCGCCTTCCCCCAGCGGTGGGGCCCCGTTCCATTTCCACATGCGACAGTCGAAGCCGAGGCGACGGTTCAGCAACCGCCCACGCAGGCCTTCGAAGTCCGCCGACGATTGCCTCACGGGCAGTTGACCCACTCTTCGGTGTTGTCCTCGAAAACCTGCCGCTTCCAGATCGGCAACTGCCGTTTGACCTCGTCCACCAATTCCGAGCAGGTGTCGAAGGCCTGCTTGCGATGATCGGCTGCCACAGCGCAGGCAAGCGCCACATCACCGATTCCCAGTTCCCCGATGCGGTGTTCCACCGCGATGGCGCGGACACCCGCACACCGGGACGCGATCTGCTCGGCGACCGTGGTGATCACGTCCGGCGCGCTGGGATGCCCCACGTATTCGAGTTCCCGAACGCCACGCCCGCCATCGTGGTCACGCACCACTCCGCCGAAGGTGACCACGGCACCGGCAGCGCGATGCTCCACCAGGCGCGCCAGCTCGTCGACATCGAGCGATTCCTGCGTGACCTCGGCGCGCAACACCTCGGCCGCTGTGTCGCCCTCTCCGCTCGGTGCCACGGTGTGGCCGTGTCCTCGGCCGCCTTGACCGCCCGAACCCTCGTCTCCCGCGTCCTGTCCGGCGCGGGCGTGCCCCGAACGGACATGGTCGCCACCGTGCACCTGATCCACCGCATGGTCGAGAACGCCATCGAGAACACCGAGGCCATCACGCACCCCGCCCTGCGAGCCGGGCAGGTTGACGATCAGCGTGCTGCCGCCGACACCGGCGATCCCCCTCGAAAGCACGGAAGTGGGAACCTCCGGCAACCCGGCGCTGCGCACGGCGTCGGCCAGGCCCGGGATCGGATAGTCGAGCACCTCGGCGGTGACGTCGGGAGTCCGGTCGGTCGGGCTGATTCCCGTGCCGCCGGTCGTGATGACCACGTGCACACCGTCCGCAACGGCACGCCGCAGCGCTTGCCCGACCGGCTCCCCGTCCGGAAGCACCTCGGGATCGGGCACCTCGTAACCACGCTCACGGAGCCACTCGACGATGGCGGGACCGGTCCGATCCTCGTACACACCGGCGGCCGCCCGGTTCGATGCCGCCACCACACGGGCGGTGCGTGCGGTCATTGGTTCTCCTCCTGTGCCTCCGGTGCGTTGCGCACCCAGATGCCGGTCTTGCCGCCTTCCTTGCGTTCCACCCGGACGCCGTCGAGGACGGCAGCGGGGTCCACGGCCTTGACCATGTCGTGCAGGGCGAGCCCGGCACCGGTCACGGCCGTCAGCGCCTCCATCTCGACGCCGGTGCGGTCGGTGGTGCGCACCGTGGCGGTGATCCGCACTTCGGCATCACCGGTTTCGAGATCCACCCGTACACCCGAGATCGCGATCGGATGGCACAACGGGACCAGATCCGGAGTGCGCTTGGCAGCCATGATGCCCGCGATCCGGGCAGTGGCCAGTGCGTCGCCCTTGGGCAGGTCGTCGCTGCGCAGCAGCTCCACGACCTCGGTGGTCGTGCGTACGACACCGGTGGCCACCGCCGTACGGGCGTCGACCCCCTTGTCGGAGACGTCGACCATGCGCGCGGCCCCGGCCTCATCGACGTGAGTGAGCGCCTGCTGCCTGCTCGTATCCTGCGGGGATCGGTCCTGCGGGGATCGATTCTGCGGGGATCGGTCCTGCGGGGATTGGTCCTGATGGGCCATGTACCGACCCTAGAACAGTGCAGAAGAGCCACGTCCGCGGCACCCGTGTCACTCTCCGTGTCGCTGCGGGCAATTTCGCGAGAAATTGCCCGCCCTACCGTCAGAGTCCCCGGTTCTCACCCGCCGACTCCGGGGCGCCCCCACCTGCCGCGATACCGGACTCGGTGGCGGGCACCTGCCCCTCCGTGGCCGCACGGCGCACCGCGTCCGCCACGGCGGGTGCCACGGTGGAATCGAACACGCTGGGCACGATGAACGAGGCATTGACCCGCTCGCTGCCATCGACGACATCGGCGATCGCATCCGAGGCGGCGAGCATCATGTCATCGGTGATTTTGTGTGCGTGGGCGTCCAGCAGGCCCCGGAAGAAGCCGGGGAACGCCAGCACATTGTTGATCTGGTTCGGATAGTCGCTGCGGCCGGTGGCCACCACCGTGGCGTGCTTCTGCGCTTCCAGCGGGTCGATCTCCGGATCCGGGTTGGCCAGAGCGAACACGACCGCTCCGGAGTTCATCGCGGCGACGTCGTCGGAACCGAGCAGGTTGGGGGCCGACACACCGATGAACACATCGGCGCCTTCCACCGCGTCACCGAGGCTGCCGGTACGACCCTCCGCATTCGTACTCGCCGCGATCGAGCGCAGATTGGCGTCGGTATCGCCCCGCTCGCTGTGCACGATGCCGTCGATGTCGACGGCGATGATCTCGCGTGGCTGTTTGTGCTGCAGCAGGCGAATGATCGCCGAGCCCGCTGCGCCCACTCCGCAGACCACGACACGGCAGTCGGTGATGTCCTTGTCCACCACACGCAACGCGTTGCGCAGAGCCCCGAGCACCACGATCGCCGTGCCGTGCTGGTCATCGTGGAACACGGGGATATCGAGCCTGTCGCGGAGACGTGCCTCGATTTCGAAGCAGTTCGGCGCGGCGATGTCCTCCAGGTTGATACCGCCGTAGACGGGAGCGAGGAGTTCGACCGCGCGGATGATCTCATCCGTGTCCTGCGTATCCAGACACACCGGCCAGGCATTGACGCCTGCGAACTTCTTGAACAGCGCCGCCTTGCCTTCCATGACCGGCAGCGAGGCCGCAGGCCCGATGTTGCCGAGCCCCAGCACCGCGGAGCCGTCGGTGACCACGGCAATGCTGTTGCGCTTGATGGTCAGGCGCCGGGCGTCTTCGGGGTTTTCCGCGATCGCCGTGCACACCCGCGCCACACCGGGAGTGTAGGCACGGGAGAGATCGTCACGGTTGGCCAGCGCGACCTTGGAATTGACTTCGATCTTGCCACCGAGGTGCACCAGGAACGTCCGGTCCGAAACTTTGCGGACTTCGACGCCGGGAAGCGCACGCAGGACCTCGGTGATGTCCTCGGCATGATCGGACGACAGGGAATTGCAGGTGATGTCGACCACGATGCGATCGGCGTGGGACTCGACGATGTCGAACGCCGTGATCACACCCCCGGTACGGCCGACAGCACTGGTCAGGTCACCGGCTGCGCTGGCAGACGGAGGGGCTTCCACACGGACGGTGATCGAATAGCCCGGACCCGGAACCGGCATGCTGCCCCCTGTCACTGGAAAAAAAGCGGATAATTCACTCCCGCACATGATTCCAGAAACATCACTCGAATGGACCTTGCTGTGTCGGCAATCGCTACGATAGAGAGCTATATCACGTGCCCACGTAGCCTTGTGCCGGGCAAGTGCCCCACCGGGTACGGACACCGAAACGCCGGAGCGACTCGCTGCGGCAGGGTGGTCACCCGAGCGGAAAACCCGAAACGGAGCCGCCCGAGCATGCGCGAGCGGTACCGCCCGCGGTCACTCGGTCACTTGTTGACCCTGGTCTCGGGGTGCACATAGGGAACACTGTCTTCGGCCAGTGGGAAGGTGATGTCTCCGAACGGCGACATGGCCCCCTGTCGGTCGGTGACCAGCTCGCTGACCGGAGCATCGTCGGCCTCCCCCACCTGCGGCCACGCCGGATCGATGCGCTCGCTGTCCTTCTTCTTCCCGCTCGCCACGTCGTCCTCCTGGTCCGAGTACTGTTCGGGTCCAGTTTGCCCGATCGTCCCCGGAGTCCCACAACGGGCACCGGGTGGCCGCCCGCTGCTCTCCCGGTGACTGCACCAACCGGTATCTTGATAGGGATGCCCGGTAGCTCACGAGCGGATTCCTCCTCACCAGCGGACTGGCCCTCCCTCGTCGACTGGCTCCGCGCCCGCAGCGATGACGAACTGCTGGCACTGTTGCGTGCCAGACCCGACCTGGCCACTCCCGCACCCGCCGACATATCGGTGTTGGCCACCCGTGCGGGTGTCCGCTCCTCGGTGGCTCGAACCTACGAGGAACTCGACTCGTTCACGTTGTCCGTGCTGGAGGCGCTGGTCCTGCTCGACGCCGACGAGTCACCGGTTTCGAGCACCGCACTCGCGGAATTCCTCGGCAGTGATATCACCCGAGCCCGCGTGCGCCGCTCGCTGGCCGTCCTGCGTGAGCGCGCGCTCGTGTGGGGCGAGGAAGCGCAACTGTCGCTGATACCCGCCGTGCGGGAGACGATCTCGACTTTTCCCGGCGGTCTCGGCGGCGCCGCACCGGAGCTCACCGAAGCACGGGCACGGGACATGCTGGACACCCTCGACGAGGAAGAACGACGCCTGGTCGACGCACTCGCCGTGGGACCACCCGTGGGACGGACGAAAGACGCGAACACCCGCGCCTCGCTCGAACAAGCACAAACGCCGATTCAGCGCCTTCTCGCCAGGAACCTGCTGCTGCGCCGGGACAGCGCCACGGTGGAACTCCCCCGGCAACTGGCGCTGGCCGTGCGCGGCGACCGGCCGATGGGCTCCGTCGAGCCCGAGGAACCACTGCTCGATGCCCGCTCCCACGGCCAACCCACTCTCGATTCCACCGCGGCCGGCGAGGTACTGGAGCTGTCCCGGCATGCCGAACTGCTGATCGAATCCTGGGGTGAGCAGCCACCGGATGTCCTGCGTTCGGGTGGCGTGGGGATCCGGGAGCTGCGCCGGACCGGCAAGGCGCTGGAGATCGACGAGAACCGGACCGCCCTGATCGTGGAACTCGCCGCCGCAGCGGGTTTGATCGCCGACAGTGCGGACGAGTCCGCGGAATGGGTACCCACCGTCCACGCCGACACGTGGCTGGCCTCCGCGCCCGAACAGCGCTGGCTTCCGCTCGCCCGGACCTGGATGGACATGCCCCGGCTTCCCGGCCTCATCGGCACCCGCGACGAGAAGGACCGGCCACTCGGACCCCTCTCCGAGGAGCTGCGGCACCCCTCGGCACCGCGGGAGCGGCGTCGCATTCTGAGCCTGCTCGACGAGCTGCCCTCCGGGCACGGAGTGCGTACGCCGGAGGACGCCGTCGCCGTTCTGGCGTGGCGGGCACCGAGGCGCGGAGGCCGACTCCGCGACGACCTCGTGCGCTGGACCCTTTCCGAGGCGACCGCGTTGGGCATCATCGCACTCGGCGGTTTGACCACTGCCGGGCGCGCACTCCTCGAAGGCGATGCGAACGAGGCTGCGAGGCTGCTGGGGACTGCTCTGCCGGAACCGCTCGACCATGTGATGGTGCAGGCCGACCTGACCGTGGTCGCGGCCGGACGACTGGAGCCGGACTTGGCCTCCGAGATGAACCTCGTCGCCGACGTCGAATCCGCGGGCAGCGCGACCGTGTACCGGATCAGCGAGGCCAGCGTCCGCCGCGCGCTGGACGCCGGACGCAGCGCGGACGACCTGCACGCCCTGTTCCGAAATCGCTCGCGCACTCCCGTTCCGCAGTCCCTGACCTACCTTGTCGACGACGTCGCCCGCAGACACGGAAGGCTCCGCGCCGGTACCGCCTCGTCCTTCCTGCGCTGCGACGACCCCGTCCTGCTCGCCGAAGTGCTCGCCAACCCCGCAGTATCCGGACTGGAGCTGCGCAGGATCGCACCGACCATCCTGATCAGTCCGCTGCCGCTGGGCGAAGTGGTCGGCGGACTACAGACGGCCGGGTTCGCTCCCGTAGCGGAAGGGCCGGACGGCCGGGTGCTGGACCTGCGACCCGGTGCACGGCGCGTGAGCGGGCGAGGCCGGGCGGCACAGCCCCCGGCTCCCGCATCGACACCCGACGAGGAGCAACTCGCGGAACGGGTACGCACGATGCGCGCGGGCGACCACGCCGCGGCGGCACGGCGCGGCGACACCGTGGTTCCCGAGCGCGGGCGCCCCAGCGCCACGGCGACGCTGGCGCTGCTCCAGGACGCGGCACGGCAGCGCCGGAGCGTCTGGCTCGGCTTCGTCGACGCCCACGGTGGGGCGACCCAGCGCGTCGTGGAGCCGGTCAGCGTCGGCGGCGGCGTGCTGCAGGGCTTCGACCAGGGACTCGGTGAAGTGGGCAGCTTCCCGCTGCACCGCATTACCTCGGTCGCCGTCGTCGAGGAGTGACCCCGCTGATTTTTGCAGTTTCGCGCGAAACTGCATTTTTATCGTCCCGCCAGGGGGCGGTCACCCGGAAGCCGTGGCCATGCGTTGCCGCATGGCATGCTGCACCAGCGTGATCAGGGTTTCCTTGGTCGACTCCTTCTCCCGGGCGTCGCAGCACAGGATGGGTACCGACTCGTCGATGGTCAGCGCCTCCCGCACGTCTTCCACGCGGTGATGCAGGACGCCGTCGAATGTGTTCACCGCCACGACGTACGGCAATTGCCGGTCATCGAAGAAGTCGATCGAGGCGAACGCGTCCGCGAGCCTGCGGGTGTCGACGAGCACGACCGCGCCGATCGCACCACGCACCAGGTCGTCCCACATGAACCAGAAACGATGCTGGCCCGGTGTGCCGAACAGGTACAAGATGAGGTCGGAATCCAGCGAGACGCGGCCGAAGTCCATCGCCACGGTCGTCGTCGACTTGGCCGGGGTCGCGGAGAGGTCGTCGACCTCCACACTCGCCTCGGTCATGACCGCTTCGGTCGTCAACGGCAGGATCTCGGACACCGACCCGACAAAGGTCGTCTTACCGACACCGAAACCACCGGCGACCACGATCTTCGTCGAGGTCTTGTCGCCGCCTTGGTTTCCGGCCATCCCGGGGGGATCAGAGTCTGCGAAGCCCACTGAGCACCCTTTCCAAGAACTCCATGGACGGCCGGTCGCCCACGACCATTCCACTCTCGTGAATTTGAACCAGGCCGAGACCGGCCATGTCACCGATCAACACCCGCACCACACCGAGTGGCAGGCGCAGATGGGCCGAGATCTCGGCTACCGAGCGAGTATCCGTGCACAACCCACAAATGGAGCGGTGCTCGGGCGTGGCCTGCGCGGTCTGCGTACGGCCTCGCTCACTGGTCGACACCAGCGTTTCGATAGCCAGATCGTATTCCGTGCGGGTACGTCCCCGTGTTCGGGCGTACGGCCGCATCAGGGATCCGACGTCGTCCGACCCGTCATCGTCCGATGCCGCCTGGCCGGGTATGGACGGCATCGATCCGGAGATGGACGGCATCGACTGCGAGATCGGAGACATCGGCTTGGAGATCGACGGCATCGACACGGCCCCCGAGTCCGGATACTGCTCCGAACCGGACCGGTCACCGGCATCCGCCCGCTCCGAGCCGTAGCCGGAGCCGAACAGGTCGGCACCCGGACCACCGAACAGGCCACGCTCGTAATCGCCCGTCCGCTCGGTCTGCCCACGAGAGTCGGAACCCGGCTCCTCCTCGCGTGGACCATCGAGGAAGTCGTCCTGCCAGGAATCCGAGCCCATCCGATTGCTGTACAACCGGAAGAGATCACCATCCCAGTTGGGATCGGCGCCCTCGCTCATGGTGAGCTCCCCTCAGCAACGGCGGCACTCATCGCCCCATCCCCTGCAACTGTGCGCGCAATTCGGGGGTGAGCTGGCGGCCGACCCGCTCCACAAGCAGGGTCATCTCGTAGGCGACCAGTCCGATGTCGGCGTTGGGCGCGGCCAGCACCGCGAGGCAGGAGCCATCGCTGATCGACATCAGGAACAAGTAGCCCTGCTCCATCTCGACGACAGTCTGGGTGACGTCACCGGCCTCGAAGCATCGCGCCGCACCCTGAGTCAAACTGACCAGGCCGGACGCGACCGCGGAAAGCTGCTCGGCACGGTCGCGGGGCAGACCCTGCGAGCCTGCGAGCAACAGACCGTCCGCGGAGACCACGACCGCGTGCGCAACGCCGGGAACCCGGCGTACGAAGTCGGTAATCAGCCAACTGAAGCTGTTGCTGCTCATGGGTTGCTGGACGGACCCGGTCACTCCTGCTCCTCGTGACGACTCGGGATCGAGTGGGACTGTTCGGTCGAGGCCGATTCTTCCGTCTTGGCGTGCCTACCACGCTGGACACCTTGCTGGAAGTTCGACATCCTGCCACGCACAGCATCCGCCGAGCGGGCCGAGGTGGGTCTGCTGGGGGGCGGAGACTGCGGCTGCGGCGCAGCCGACCCCGGAACCAGATTGGACTGGGGCTTGCGCTTGGGCAGACCCGCGGAGGTCGTTTCCTGTTCCTGCTCGTCCTGTTCCAGAAGCGCCTCGGCGGCCTGCCACCCCGCGTCGCCGGCTCCCCAACCGGGTTCGGCTGCCTGCCGCGCCTGGGCAACCCGGTCTCGCTGTTCGCGGGTCGCCGCCCGCCGCCCGACGCGGGGGCCCTCGGGCACATTCGACGGGAGAGCCGAACCGTTCGGCGCCGATTCCTCGGCCGGGTCGGGTAGAACCGACGAACCGTTCCGACCGGAGTGCCCGTTCCGAGCGGCAAACGGATCCCAGGATGGTGTCTCCTCGGCAGGTGACCATCCCGTGCCGTTGCGGGCGGCGAACTCGTCGGGTTCCACTTCGAAGCCGGCAGGACCACCGAACATGTTCATGGCGGTGTCCTGGTCGAGCACCGCGTCCCGGGACGGCGGGGATTGCGACACCGGGGAACCATTGTTCGGCCGCTCCGCAGGCGCGCTCGGCGCGGACGAATCGAAGTTGCCTGCTTCCTCCCGGGACGATCCGCGTGTCATGGGACGGGCATTGTCGTCCTCGTCCGACTCGCGGAACCACTGCGAGAGCACGGCTTCATAAATGGGTAGACGCTCGGTCGGCGCATCGTCCATGTCGCGGGCAACCCCCTTCGACCAGGTGTTGTCCGCCGGATCCTGGGCCTGAACGCCGTTGTCCACCGGTGCCGGAGCACCCGCCACGTCCCGTGCCCGCTCCTCTTCGGCGGGAATCCGCGCGAATTGAGTCGTCTTCTCGGCCTCGAAGGGGCTGTGGAACAAGTTCCCGGGATCGTCGACTCCCGGTGGGACCCCGCATTGCCCGTCAAGTGCGTCGGGGACCTCCTCGTCCATGACGGCATCCTCGCTCGGCCATTCGGCCTCGACGGGCTCGTCCCGGGTGAACTCGTCATCACCCCCGGACTTCACCACGTCGGAAGTCGCGTCCCAGTGCGGCACATCGGCTACCCCGTAAGAACTGCCCGAGGAAACATGCACGGAGTACTGATTGGCCGGTTCGCCGATCTCCTCGAGTTCCGGCCACGAATCCTGGGGCCACGAATCCTGGGGCCACGAATCCTCCACCGGCTCCTCGGCCGATGTCCGCGCATCGCCACCCACCGGCATGGCCATCTCGGTGGGCGGCTCGACCGGTGCACGCTCGATCCCGTCCCGGCCGAAGGCAGCGGCGAGTCCCCCGTGCGCACCGGTGTCGGAGAGCGGATCACGTTGTTCACCGCTCGGCGCATGCTGGATGTCCGGCATCGGCATCGGACCGTCCGGGGTGAGCTGGACCACGATCTGCCCGGAGAGGCGGACCGTCGCGGTGATGCCGCCTTCGAGATCCTCGTTGTTCTGCAGCTCAACACCGATATCGTGCCGCCGCGACAGCTGACCGACCACGTAGAGACCCATGCGGCGCGAGACCGCGACATCCACATCCGGTGGCCGGGTCAACCGGTCGTTGATATCGGACAGTTCTTCGCTGTCGATACCCACACCACGGTCGCGGATCTCCAGGACGAGCTCCTGCTTGCGGTAAACGGTCCGGACGGTGACCTCGGTGTCCGGGTTGGAGAACACGGTGGCGTTCTCCAGCAGCTCGGCGATCAGATGCACGACGTCGTTGACGATGCGCCCTTGGATCGCCAGTTCGGGAGCGTCGGCGATGGCGATCCGTGCGTACTGCTCCACCTCGGAGACCGCGGCACCGACGACCTCGGTCAGCGGAACCGGCCGCATCGTCCGCCGGGTCAGGTCGGTGCCCCCCAGAATCAGCAGATTCTCGTTGTTGCGCCGCATCCGAGTGGCGAGATGGTCCAGCTCGAACAGACTGCTGAGCTGATCCGGATCCTGTTCGTCCTGTTCCAGGCGTTCGATGAGCGAGAGTTGACGCTGTACCAGCGTCTGACTGCGCCGCGCCAGGTTGACGAAGAGGTCATTGACGTTGTTGCGCAGCAATGCCTGTTCGGAGGCCAGGCGCAGGGCCTGTGAATGCACGGCATCGAAGGATCGGGCCACCCGGCCGATCTCCTCCTCCGTGTGCACCGGGATCGGCTCGATCCGGCCACGGACGGAAGTGTCCGGATCGGACTCGTCGAGGATCGAATCCACTGCCTCGGGCAGACGGTTGTCGGCCACGTCCAGGGCCGAACGACGCAGTGTTCGCAGCGGCAACAGCAGCGAACGACCCACCATCAAAGCGATCGCGAACGCCAGCACCAGCGCACCGAGGACCAGCCCTGCCGCGAGGTACATCCGGGTACGTGCCTCGCCGGCGAGTGCGTCCACTCTGTCCTGCAACTGCCCGTGCAACTGCCGACTCATCCGGTGGGTCAGGTTGACGGTCTCGGTGGAGGTCTGCAGCCACTCCTGAGTCGACAGCCCGGCGAGCGCCTCATCGGACTGGGTCACCGGGCTTCCGGGCCGAGTTCCGGACTGGGCCGCCGTGCTGTCGGACCGGGCCCGCACGAGCGCCGTTTCCTCGATGGTGCTTGCCCTGTCCACGGCCAAGCCGGACACGATGTCGTTGTAGGACTGCAGCTGTGCGGGAGTGGCCCATTTTCGGAAGTCGTGCAGAGCAGCCTGCAGTGCCGCGTCGGCAGCGAGGAATTCCCGCTGCTCGCCCGCATCGAAACCATCGCCGTGCAGCACCGCGGCCAGCAACGCCCGCTTGGTGGATTCCTGCTCCTCGACATGGGACATCGCGCTGGCTGCCAGGACGAGACGGACGACCTCGGGATTGTCGATCCGCGTGATGTCCTGCTCGCCCAGATGCAACAGGCTGTCCACGATGCTGGTGTAGGCCCGCAGGGCAGCGTCGGCGGGGTACTGCGTGTTGTCGGTGACCTGGCGCAGCGAAGCGAGGCGGTCGAGACTGGAGGCGGCCTTGTGGAACCGGTCGGCCACCTCGGGGTACGAGCCGCTTTGGACTCGTTCGATGTCGGAACGGAACCGGGAGATCGCTCGATCCACAGCGGCTCGTTGCTTGTCCAACTCGGTTCTGTCGGCTGTCCGACCCGAGGCGATGTAGGAGACCGTGAGGTCGCGCTCGCGCTGCAGCTCGTGCATGACCGACAGGACGCTGGAGTGCAACTCGACCTGACGACTGTTGCCTGCGAGAGCTTGCACCTGCGTGTACGCGGAGTGGACCTGGAAGACCCCCAGGGCCAGTGCCGCGATCGACGGAACCAGCAGAACCACGAGGAGTTTGGTCCGCAGCCGCCAGTTGCGTATGGATCGCATGCCTGCCCAGCCACGGCCGGTGTTCCGCCCGCCCATGGGGCCGACGTCCGTACCCTGCGGCATCGAGTCCCGTATCGATGACGACGGCATGTCACCATCACGAGCAGTAGCAGATCCATCACCCATCGAGGGGGGGTGGGAATCTGCTGACCCGACCATGTCGAGACGATCGGGGCCTTTGTCTCCTCGGGCCACTCCGGGCTTCCTCATTCCGACAGTTGCGGGCACGTGCCGCACCGACCTGGTCACCAGCCGGCACGAAAAGCCGAAATTTGCAGCTCAGGGGAAGGTGACCAGCAGGCCGCCCAGTCCCTCGCCACACGGGAGCACGAGGTTGTCACTCCCATGGGCGGGCCCAGCGTACTGGCGACGACCACGGGCGGGGAAGTGGGGCTCGCTATACGTAGGGTGATTCATACTCAGTTCCTGAACGCCCATTCAGGTGAAATCAATCTCCGGCCCGCTGGCGGCGCCCCCACGGCGTCCGTGAACAGCCTCACTCTTCCGGTTGAGTTCTCCAGCACTGTTGACTCGCAGTGGCGGAGACGTAAGAGTGCATGGCGTTCCTCACCTACCACGTCACCGGAGAGCCCGAGATGGTTCGACCTGTCTCCCGAGTCCGCCGCAGACGCGGCTCACCGCTTCGGACAGCCCTGACACTGACCGCCTGCATCGGTCTCTTCCTCGTCTCCGGCTGCGGCCTACTCAGCGGTTCGGAAGGCAAAGCCGCCAACCAGGGCAATGGCAACGGCCTGACCACGATCACCGTCGGTACGATGCCCGCGGTCGACGTGGCTCCACTGCACCTGGCCATCCAGAACGGTTACTTCGAACAAGCCGGCCTCAAGCTCGATCTGCAGACCATCTCCGGCGGCGCTCAGGGCATCCCCAAGCTGGCCAACGGCTCCCTGGACGTCACCTTCGGGAACTGGGTCTCGTTCTTCCGCGCCCAGCAGAAGGGAGTGGTGGACCTCAAGGCCATCTCGGACGCCTACCAGGCCGCCAAGGGCACCTTCCTGCTGATGCGCATGCCCGGTAAGGGGATCACCTCTCCCGAGAGGCTGCAGAACGAGAAGATCGCGGTCAACACCCGCGCGAACATCAACGAGCTGCTCACGATCACGACGCTGAAGCCCTACGGGCTGACTCCGGGAGAAGACTACGAGTTCGTGACCATGGACTTCCCGGACATGCCCTCAGCCGTGCAACGTGGCGATGTCGCGGCCGCTTCGGTGATCGAACCGTTCATCTCCCAAGCCAACAAGCTCGGCGCCGAGACACTGCTCGACACCGCATCGGGGCCCACCGCGAACATGCCCATCGCCGGATACGCGGCAACTCAGAAATGGGTGGAAAACCACCGTGGCGCCGCGGCCAAGTTCCAGCGGGTGATGTCGCGAGCCCAGCAAGAGGCCGGTGCGGATCGCAACAAGGTCGAGAAACTCCTCCCCACCTACACCAAGATCGATCCGGAGACGGCTCCCCTGGTGCAGATCGGTACCTATCCCACGACACTGGATGCCTCCCGGCTGCAGCGGGTCGTCGGGCTGATGAAGGCCAACGGGGAACTTCCCCAGGGCAAGTTCGACGTCGAATCCATGTTGTTCCACGCACCGCCCGCGAAGTGACCGTGACCGTGCACATCGAGCAGCACAACGGACTCGGACTCCATGCGTCATAGCGTTCGAGCCCTGATCGGAGTGGCCGGCTTTCTCGGAGTGTGCGAGATCGTCGGCCGCTCCGGCCTGGCTCCGCAGGAATACCTTCCGCCTCCGTCCATCGTGCTGACGGAGCTGGCTCGCCTCCTCGGCGAGCGAACCTTCCTCCTCGATGTCATCGCCACGATGCTGGCCTGGCTGATCGCGCTCTCGATCACGGCGGTGATCGCCGTCCCGGCCGGACTACTGCTGGGCAGCGTGCCGATGCTGCGTAACGCCGTCGGTGCCGTGGTGGAGTTCCTCCGGCCGATCCCGTCGGTGGCGCTGATCCCGCTGGTGCTGGTCATCGCCGGTGGCGGCCCCGACACCAAGATCTTCCTCGCCGTCTACGCGGCGGTCTGGCCACTCCTGTTCAACACCATCTACGCCCTCGGCGAGATCGATGACCAATTGATCGACTCGACCAGGGCGTTCAACATCTCCCGCCGCGAGGTGCTGCTGCGGGTCACGCTGCCGAGCGTGACGCCGTTCGTCCTGACCGGTCTGCGCCTGTCCGCGAGCACGGCACTGATCGTGCTGATCAGCACCGAGATGCTGGCACCGGGAAGCGGCGGTATCGGCCACTTCATCTACCTCGCCAGCAGCGGTGCGGGACGGATGGACCAGGTCCTGGCAGGCACCCTGGTCGCCGGAATGCTGGGATACCTGATCAACGCCGGGATGGCGGGCGTACAGCGGCGCTGGGTTACCTGGGCACCGGCCGGAGGGACGACATGAGCGCGGCGACCAGGATCACCGATGCGGCACCGGCGCGGCTGCGAAACCGATTCGGTCGGTTGGCACAGCAGTGGACGGTGTTCTTCGCCTGCGTACTCGGCTGGCAACTGGCGACCGTCTCGGCGCAGAGCCTCTTCTTCCCCACACCGCTGGAGATCGGTACGCGGATGTGGAGCAACTGGTTCAGCGGTCCGGCCGGGCAGGTGTTTCTGACCGATGCGGCCTTCGCCGACATATTTCCCAGCGTGGGCCGGTTGTTGCTCGGCTGGCTGCTCGCCGCGGTGGTCGGGGTGACAGTCGGCCTGTTGCTGGGCCGTTCCCACAACGCCATGGCCTACTGCGGTCCCCTGCTGTCGTTCGCCCGGTCGATTCCGCCTCCCGCGCTGGTACCGGTCTTCCTGGTGCTGTTCAGCATCGGATTCAGGATGCAACTGGCCACGATCATCTTCGGGTCCATCTGGCCGGTCCTGCTCAACAGCGCCGACGGCGCTCGCGCGGTCGACACCACCAAGGCCGAAACCGCCCGCGCATTTCGCATCCCCCGTGGACAGTGGTTGCGCGCCATCGTGCTTCCCACGGCGCTGCCGAAGATCTTCGCCGGGCTGCGGATCAGCCTCTCCCTCGCGCTGATCATGATGGTGATCTCCGAGCTCGTCGGGGCGACCAACGGCATCGGCCACACGATGACACTCGCACAGTTCCGATTCGACTACACACAGCTCTGGGCCGGAATCGTGCTGCTGGGCGTGCTCGGATACGCCCTCAATGCCGCCCTGCAGACCATCGAGAAACGAGTGCTGCACGCCTTTCCCCAATGACCGGGAAAATCCTGCAGCGCAGGATCTCACAACGGACGGGAGTTTCCTCGTGGCGACCATGCTCGACGTGGCCGAGCTCGGCCACACCTACGGCGGCGGGCAGACGCACACCGCGATGTCGGACCTGTCGTTCACCGTGGAAGCCGGCGAACTCGTTTGCATCGTCGGCCCTTCCGGATGCGGCAAGTCCACCCTGCTGCGGTGTATCGCCCGGCTCATCGAGCCGAGCCGGGGGCAGGTCCACCTGCACGGCGATCTCGTCCGGGAGGTTCCCGAGGATCTGGCGGTGGTGTTCCAGGACTACAGCCGCTCGCTGTTTCCGTGGATGAGCGTGCGGGGCAACATCGAGTTTCCACTGCGTTCCCGCGGAGTGAGCAAGTCCGAGCGGCGCGAACGTGCCGAGGAGACGCTGAGCCGGGTCGGCCTGCCGGATGCCGCGACGAAGTACCCGTGGCAGCTTTCCGGGGGGATGCAGCAGCGGGTGGCGATCGCGCGGGCATTGGCATGCCGCCCCACGCTGCTGCTCATGGACGAGCCCTTCGCCTCGGTGGACGCCCAGACTCGCTTCGACCTGGAGGACCTGCTGCTGCAGGTGCGCAGGGAGCAGGACACCACGGTGCTGCTGGTCACCCACGATATCGACGAGAGTGTCTATCTCAGTGACCGTGTCCTGGTGCTGTCGAAGTCACCCGCCTCGATCGTGGCGGACCTGCCGGTCGGATTGGGCACCGACCGGGATCAGATCACCACCCGCGAGTCCGAGACCTTCGTTCACCTGCGCAGCGAGATCGCCCGCCTGCTGCGCGATGCTCCGGAGGATGCCCCGGAGACGAAGACCTCGGTCGCTCCGCCGGAGGGCACCTCGATACACGAGGACAGCGCCACGAGCACGGCCTCGGCACGGACGGAATCCGCCGACGCGTGACCGGCGCGATCCCAGCACCGTCACCGAGCCGGATCACGAGGCGCTCACCCGAGTGAAGCACGCCGTCAGCGGCGGTGTTCGTGTTCCGAGATAGGACTCGAGAACCCCGCAGACATCCTCGCCGGGAACGACGTGTTTCACCTCCGTCACCCGGAGATCGGCTCGTGGGTCCCCGCAGGCAACCTTGATCGGCGCGGCGTCCGGATTCCCTCCCGTCGTCAGGCAGTCGGAAGCCGCGAAGTCGGGAGTGATGCAGAGCACCCTGTCCGGCTCCTTCTCCCAGAAACTGCCCCCGCACCGCTGGAAGATCCCCTCAGGAGAGCCGATGGGGCCTTCGACGACCTGTACGACCCGGTAACTCGACCGGACGCTCCCGCACTCCGCGACAAAGATGTCCGCGTTCATCGCCACCTCGTCGCTCCCGATGCAGTCCCCGGCCTCGATCTCATCGCCGCCGAGCACGAAGAGCGACACCACGAGCACCACTCCGAGCAGCACGGCCATGCCGGCTCCGACACCTCCGATGATCCAGCCCGTGTGCTTCTTCCGTGGTGGTGGCCCTGGTGGTGGCCCCCACTCGGAGATCTGCCCACCGAATCGTCCCTGCGGCGGATATCCCGTACCCGGAGGTTGCTGGTAAGCAGGCTGCGCGGGACCTCCCCAGAAGGACCCGTGCGGCCCCTGCTGGGGATAGCCCTGCTGTGGGTACCCCTGCCGGGGACAGCCCGGAGGACCGGGTTGCTGCGGCGGAAAGCTCACGTGTTCCTCTCACGACGATCATCCGATCGACGTAAGAACATATCCGACGACATCCGGGTGGAGCGCCGATCGCCGCATTCGGTATCGGTGGGATACCGGAACGTACCGGAGCCGAGACCCGGATCAGCCTCGGCCGGACTCCTCGATCACCCGACGGGCGGTCCGCTCGACTTCGGCCACCACCATGACCGGAGTACCCGTACTCCGGTGGAATACTGGATGACCGTGCCACCGTTGGTGGCAACGGTGCCCGCCACCGGCACGAACCCGATCACAACCGCCCTCGCGAGGAGCCTGCCCCCGTGACTGATGGACCTCTCATCGTCCAGTCGGACAAGACCCTGCTGCTCGAGGTCGACCACGCCCAAGCCGACGAAGCACGCACCGCCATCGCCCCGTTCGCCGAACTCGAACGGGCTCCGGAGCACGTGCACACCTATCGGATCACGCCACTGGCCCTGTGGAACGCGCGCGCCGCCGGGCACGACGCGGAACAGGTCGTCGACGCACTCGTCTCCCATTCGCGCTACCCCGTACCGCAGCCCCTGCTGGTCGATGTCACCGAGACGATGGGGCGCTTCGGGCGGTTGGAACTGGCCAACGATCCGGCGCACGGACTCGTGCTGAACTCGCGGGACCGTGCCGTCCTCGAAGAGGTCCTACGCAGCAAAAAGGTCAAGCCGATGCTCGGTGCGCGGATCGACGACGACACCGTCGTGGTGCACAAGAGCGAGCGCGGACGCCTCAAGCAGGCACTGCTCAAGCTCGGCTGGCCCGCCGAGGACCTCGCGGGCTACGTCGACGGCGAGGCCCACCCGATCTCGCTGGACGAAAGTGGCTGGCAACTGCGCGAGTATCAGCGTCAGGCCGCGCAGTCGTTCTGGGCGGGTGGATCCGGAGTCGTCGTCCTGCCCTGCGGCGCGGGCAAGACCCTCGTCGGTGCTGCCGCGATGGCCGAAGCGCAGGCGACCACGCTGATCCTGGTCACCAACACCGTCGCGGCCCGGCAGTGGAAACGCGAACTCGTCGAGCGGACCTCGCTGACCGAGGAGGAGATCGGCGAGTACTCGGGGGAGACGAAGGAGATCCGCCCGGTCACCATCGCGACTTACCAGGTCATCACCCGCAAGTCCAAGGGCGAGTACAAGCATCTGGAGCTGTTCGACTCCCGCGACTGGGGCCTGGTCATCTACGACGAAGTGCATCTGCTGCCCGCGCCCGTGTTCCGGATGACCGCCGACCTGCAGTCCCGAAGGAGGCTGGGACTGACCGCGACCCTCGTCCGCGAGGACGGCCGCGAGGGCGACGTGTTCTCCCTGATCGGACCCAAGCGTTACGACGCACCGTGGAAGGACATCGAGTCGCAGGGCTGGATCGCACCGGCCGAATGCGTCGAGGTCCGGGTCACGCTCACCGAGAACGAGCGACTGTCCTATGCGACCTCCGAAGCCGAGGAACGCTACAAGGTGTGCTCCACCGCGCACACCAAAGCCCCCGTCGTGCGGGCGATCCTCGATCAGCATCCCGGTGAGCCCGCTCTGGTCATCGGTGCCTACCTGGAACAGTTGCACGAGCTCGGCGAGGCGCTGGACGCCGCGATCGTCGAGGGTTCCACGAGGAACAAGGAACGCGAGGCACTGTACGAGGCGTTCCGGCGCGGTGAGATCAACCGACTGGTCGTGTCGAAGGTCGCCAACTTCTCCATCGACCTGCCCGAGGCGTCGGTGGCCGTGCAGGTGTCGGGAACATTCGGTTCCCGGCAGGAAGAGGCGCAGCGGCTCGGACGGTTGCTGCGGCCCAAGGCCGAGCGCAAGCAGGCCCACTTCTACTCCGTGGTCTCCCGCGACACGCTCGACACCGACTACGCCGCCCATCGGCAACGGTTCCTCGCCGAGCAGGGTTACGCCTATCGCATCGTCGACTCCGACGACCTGCTCGGACCTGCCCTCCCCGATGTCGGCTGACGGTGTGCGAAAGCCACCCGGCAGCACGTCCGGTCACACTCCGTCCGAATCCGGGATCAACCGGATACGGTGGCGACAAGCATACGCAGCACGGGAGAACAGATGAGCGCCGACAAACAGGACATCGCAACAGGAGGCGGCGCACACCGGTTCGTCGGACTCGCCGAGAACCTCGAACACCATGCGGGCAGGCCCAGCGGAGCCGAGCCGCCGAACGTGCGCGGTGACAACCGCGGATACGGTCTGGTTTTCTTCCAACTCGACGAGTACCACCTGACCACGGTCATCAGCTCGGGACTGCGGTTCCAGTCGATCGGTGCCGATCCGGCGCAGGAACTCGCCTGCACCGTGTATCGGGAGCAGGCCGAAGCAGCGCGATACCTGGTCGACCTCACGGCGCAGCTCCTCGTGGAAATGGGCACTCATGTGACTCCCGATCAGGTCATCCCCAATGAGCAGCCCTTGCTGGCGAACACGGAGTTCCACGGTGTGCTCGCGGGCGGGCATCCCCTGTTCCCCGCGGAGTTCACCCGGTTCACCGACGCGGACGGTGTCGAACAACTTCAGGTGTTCACGCTGCTGCCGGTGACCCTGGGGGAGATCAACTTCGTGCTCGACAACGGTGTCTCCGCCCTGCGGCAGCAGTGGGCCCGCTTCGAGGTCGACGTGTTCGACCTCGGTCGCCCCAGCGTGGCCTGAGAACAGCCGGTGGAGAGCATTCGGTGCCATCCCGTGTCATCGTGGTTCGACCGCACCCGAACGTGTTACCGGCGCCATCTCGGCGTGCCGAGTCGACGGTCGGTGAAAGGATCGGAGTATGGATGCCGGCGACACGAAGATCGACTTGGCCGAACTCGATGCGGTGCGCGTGTACGCCCTGCCGATGCGCACGAAGTTCCGTGGTCTCTGCGTCCGACAGGGAATCCTGCTGAGCGGACCGACAGGTTGGGGTGAGTTCTGCGCCTTCGAGGACTACTCCGACACCGAGTCGGTGCCCTGGCTCGCCGCCGCGCTGGAGGCCTGCGCGGGGGACTGGCCGGAACCGGTGCGCGACAAGATCCCGGTCAATTGCACCGTCCCCGCGGTCACTCCGGACAAGGCGTACGAGATCGCCGCTACCTCCGGCTGCTCCACGGCGAAGGTGAAGGTCGCCGAGCCCGAGCAGGACCCCGGTGAGGACATCGAACGTGTCAGCGCCGTCCGGGACGCACTCGGTTCCTGCGGTGCTGTGCGCGTCGACGCCAACGCCGCCTGGGATGTCGACGATGCAGCGGCACGGATCAAGGAACTCGACCGCGCCGCGCACGGACTCGAATACGTCGAGCAGCCGTGCGCGAGCGTCGACGAACTCGCCGCCGTCCGGCGGCGCGTCGACGTGCGTATCGCCGCCGACGAGTCCATCCGCCGCGCCGAGGACCCACTGCGGGTGGCCGTCGCGGAGGCGGCGGATGTCGCGGTGCTCAAGGCGGCACCGCTCGGCGGCGTCCACCGCGCGCTGCAGGTCGCCGAGGCCTGCGGCCTACCCTGCGTCGTCTCGTCGGCGGTGGAGAGCAGTGTCGGCCTCTCCGCCCAGCTCGCCCTGGCGGGCGCCCTGCCGGAGTTGCCGTTCGCCTGCGGCCTCGGCACGGTATCGCTGCTCGACGGCGATGTCGTCGCCGACTCGCTGGTCCCCTCGGGCGGGAATCTCCTCGTACCCCGGCAAGCCCCCGAACCCGCCCCGGCACGAGTCGCAGCGGCCACCCCCTCCGCCCGCACCCAACGCCGCTGGCTCGACCGACTCCGCCGCGTCCACGCCCTGCTGTAAAAATGCAGTTTCGCGCGAAACTGCAAAAATCGCTCTACCGGCGCTGCCGACGACGCCGGCGCAGCAGGAACACGGCGGCCAGCACGGCAAGAACCGCCCCCACCGGTGCGAGGCGCTTGAGGATCGGGCCTCCGGCCGTGTCGAGCAGATCGATGGCCTCTTCCGAGGGCATCGACCGACCGGTGACGACGGCATCGGCCCTGCGTGCCGGCTCTTCCTCGGGCGCACTCGACGCGGAGGGCGTGGAGGCCGCCTGCTGCCCGGTCGACACGGTGACCTTCCCGTCCCTCTCGGTGGTGAACTCACCCGCGGTGACCGATTCGGGGGCGCCCCGATCGCCGTTGCCCTGACCGTACGTCATGGCCTGCTCCACCGATGTCGGTTCCGCAGGCCATGGCTGCTCGGCACTCGAGACATCCGCCGTTTCTTCCGCCTCTCCCACCTCTTCCGCGACCTGCTCGCGCTCGGCAAGGCGTTCGGCCAGGCAATCCGCGAACTGACCGAGTATCTTGCCGCCCACCTCGGAGATCAGACCGCGCCCGAACTGTGCCGGTTTCCCGGTGACCTTCAGGTCGGTGTCCACGGTCACGGACGTGCTGCCTCCCTCCGGTGAGAGCACCGCCGTGACGGTGGCAGCGGCGGTGCCGTTGCCACGGGAGTCCTTACCGCTCGCGTCGATCACCACCCGGTGTGCGTCGGCATCGATCTCGGTAAAGGTGCCCGATCCCTTGTACAGCAGGGAAACCGAACCGAGCTTGACCTTGACCGAACCACCGAACTCGTTGTCCTCGACCCTGTTGAGGGTCGCACCCGGCATGCACGGCGCGACGCCTTCCGGGTCGAGCAGCGCCGGCCACGCGACCTCGACCGGCACCGGCACCGTGAAGTGGTGTTGCATCTGCACTGATGATCCTCCTCGTTCGTCCGGGACGAGCGGACATGCGTGGCACCGGGAGTCCCGAGCGCGGCTACCCACGGGTTCGGGACTCCCCGGCACGCTTTCCTAAACACCGACGGCCGTGGCCACGGCCCTTCCGGTCAGCACTTCGGCGAGATGCTGGCGGTAATCGACATCGGCACTGGCATCACTGCTCGGGCTGGTGCCCTCGGCAGCATGCCGGGCCGCCTCGCGGATCGCCTCACTCGTGGCGGGCTTGCCGATCAGGGCACGCTCGACGCCGGCGGCGCGCACGGGCGTCGGTCCCATGTTGGTCAGTCCAACCCTGGCCTCGGCGATCGCACCGTCGTCGGTACGCACGGCGGCGGCCACACCGACCACCGACCACGCCTGAGCCACCCGATTGAACTTCTCGTAGTGAGCGCTCCATTCGGTCCAATGCGGCATGCGCACCTCGACCAACAGTTCGTTGGCCTGCAACGCGGTCGTGAAGTAGTCCACGAAGAACTCCGAGGCGGGTACCACCCGGCGCCCGGAGGGACCGGCGATCACCATGTCCGCATTCAGCGCCAGCGCCGGGGCGGGCAGGTCTCCCGCCGGGTCGGCATGGGCCAGCGAGCCACCGAAAGTGCCCCGGTGGCGGACCTGTGGGTCGGCGACCGTGCGAGTGGCCAGTGCCAGCAGCCGCGCGTGCGCACGAATCAACGGATCCCCGAGTATCTCGTGGTGACTGGTCATCGAACCGATGACCAGCGATCCGCCCTCCTGCCGGACACCCCGCAACTCCGGGATCCTGCCGAGATCGACGACCAGACGCGGATCGGCCAGCCGCATGCGCAGCACCGGCAGCAGGCTCTGGCCCCCCGCGAGAACCTTGGCGTCCTCACCCGCCTCATCCAGCGCGGCCATGGCCTCCTCCACGGTGGAGGGTGCGATGTAATCGAACGATGCGGGAATCACCTGCTACCTCCCTGCGAACCGGCGGCGAAGCCACCACCCGTGTTCATCGAGCCCAGTCCTCCACCGGCTTCCGCGGCCACGGCCGAACTTCCCCGCGCGCCCGTGACCGCTCGCCACACCCGCTGCGGCGAGCACGGCATCTCCACGTCATCGACACCGAGGTGCCGTAGTGCGTCGACGACGGCGTTGACCACCGCCGGGGTCGAGGCGATCGTGCCCGCCTCACCCACTCCCTTGACACCCAGCGGGTTCGACGTCGCCCGCGTCTCGGTGCGGTCGGTGGTGAAATCCGGAAGATCGGCCGCCGAGGGAACCAGGTAGTCGGCGAACGTCGCCGTGGTCAGCGTGCCGTCCTCGTCGTAAACCGCATCCTCGTACAACGCTTGGGCGATGCCCTGTGCCAACCCACCGTGCACCTGACCTTCGACGATCAGCGGGTTGACCACGGTGCCGACATCGTCGACGCACACATAGGAACGAATGCGTACCGCTCCGGTCTCGGTGTCGACCTCGGTCGCGCACAGGTGCGTGCCGTGCGGGAACGAGAAGTTCTCCGGGTCGAAGGAGGCCTCGGCGTCGAGATTCGGCTCCACCCCCTCGGGCAGATCGTGCGCGGCGAACGCCGCCAGTGCGATATCGGCGAGCCCGGTGCCCTGGTCGGTGCCCCGCACGCCGAACCGGCCGCCGGAGAACTCCAGGTCGTCCTCGGAGCACTCCAGCATGTGCGCGGCGATCGTCTTCGCCTTCTCGATGACCTTGTCGGTGGCCTGCACAGCGGCGATGCCACCGACCGCCAGGGAACGCGAACCGTAGGTGTCCATTCCCCGCGGCGAGGACTGGGTGTCGCCGTGCAGGACCTCGACATCGTCGAACGACACACCCAGGCGCTCGGCCACGATCTGACTCCAAGCCGTCACATGCCCTTGGCCGTGCGGGGACACGCCCGTGACCACCTCGACCTTGCCGGTCGGCAGCACCCGAATCTGCGCATGCTCCCAGCCACCCGCACCGTAGGACAGCGACCCGAGCACCCGTGACGGGGCGAGTCCGCACATCTCGGTGAACGTCGAAACCCCGATGCCGAGCTGGACCGCGTCCCCCTGCTGCCGTCGCCGTTGCTGTTCCGCACGAAGCTGCCGGTAGTCGAACAGCTCCAATGCCCGATCGGTGGCGGCCTCGTAGTCGCCGGAGTCGTAGGTCAGTCCGGCAACCGTGGTGAACGGGAACTCATCGTGGCCGATCCAGTTCTTCCGGCGCAGTTCGAGCGGATCCATGTCCAGTTCGGCGGCGAGCTCGTCCATCATCCGCTCGATGGCAAACGTCGCCTCCGGACGTCCCGCACCACGGTAGGCGTCCGTCGGGGTCTTGGTGGTGAACACGTTCGTGCAGCTGAAGTGGTAGGCGGGGAACTTGTAGATCGAGTTGAACATCAGTCCGCCGAGAATCGGCACTCCCGGCGTCACCAGTCGCAGATAGGCGCCCATGTCCGCCAGCAGTTCGACCTTCAGGCCGGTGACCGTGCCGTCACGGCGGGCCGACAACGCGAGCTTCTGCACCTGGTCCCGGCCGTGGTGGCCGGAGACCATCGTCTCCGACCGCGTCTCGGTCCACTTCACCGGACGGCCGAGCCGCTGTGCGAGCAGGAAAGCGATCACCTCCTCCGGTGTCACCTGCAGCTTGCCGCCGAAACCGCCACCCACGTCCGGGGCGATCACGCGGATCTTCTGTTCGGCCACACCCAGCGTCATCGCCAGCATCGTGCGCAGAATGTGCGGTACCTGTGTCGCCGAGTACATCGTGAACTGCTCACCGGTCGGGTCGACCAGCACCGAGCGCGGTTCCATGAACGCCGGGATCAGGCGCTGCTGACGAAACGTCCGCTCGACGCGCACCTCGGCCTCGGCCAGCGCCTGCTCCACATCGCCGCCGGTGCCCGCCTCGGCGGAGTCGAAGGTCCACGTGGCGTTGCGATTGGTGCCCAGCTCGGAATGCACCAGCGGCGAGTCACCGTCCAGAGCCGACTCCATGTCCAGCACCGCGGGCAGGTCCTCGTAGTCGATGTCGATGGTGTCGAGGGCGTCACGGGCCTCGGCGGCGCTGCGGGCTGCCACCACGGCCACCGCCTCACCGGCGAAACGCACCTCGTCGACCGCCATCGACGGTGCCTGCGGGGCCTTCATGTCCTCGGTGATCGGCCACGCGCACGGAAGACTGCCCTGCTCGTCGGCGAGGTCCCGACCGGTCAGGGCCGCGTGCACGCCGGACATCCGCCGTGCCTCGGCGGTGTCGATCGCGGTGATGCGTGCGTGCGCGACCGGGCTGCGCAGCACCGCCAGGTGCAGCATTCCCGGCAGGGTCATGTTGTCGGTCCAGCGGGTACTGCCGGTGATCAACCGCGCGTCTTCCTTGCGCTTACGCGCGCGGCCGAGTTCCGGTTCCGCTCCCGGAGTCGTGGGGGTGGCGGTCATGACTGGTGCCCTCCTGTCGCCTGCGTCCGGACCTGCTCGGTGGAGGTGCGTGGCGCGGGCGTCTGCTCGGACTGCTCCATCGGCGGTGCCGCGCCCGGCTGCATGCGCCGGGATGCGTCCTGTACGGCTCGGACGATGTTCTGGTAACCGGTGCAGCGGCAGAGATTGCCTTCCAAGCCCTCGCGGACCTGCTGCTCGTCCGGTTCCGGAGTGTCGGCCAGCAGGTCCAGGGACTGCATGATCATGCCCGGGGTGCAGAATCCGCACTGCAGGGCGTGGTTGTCGTGGAAGGCCTGCTGCATCGGATGCAGTTGACCGTCCCTGGCAAGACCTTCGATGGTGGTGACCTCGTGACCGTCGGCCTGCACGGCCAGCACGGAACACGACTTCACACTGTGCCCGTCCAGATGGACGGTGCAGGCGCCGCAGTTGCTCGTGTCGCAGCCGACGACGGTGCCGACCTTGCCCAGCTGCTCTCGCAGGTACTGGACGAGCAGAGTGCGGGGCTGCACTTCGTCGGTATAGGCGGTGCCGTCGACATTGACGGTGATGCGCGGCATTGGGCCTCCTTCACGGACCTGACCCGCGGTGCGCGGATGTTCACAGAACTCGGCGACCCCGGTGACAGGGGTCACAAAAGCGAGCCTGCTACGTGACGGCCTTGAGAGCAAGCCCACACGCGAACGCTATCGACGATCACTGTGTGACACCTTCGATAACCGACCGCTCAGGCCTCGTGATGGATCGGCCCTTCGGTCTCGGAGAGCCGGGCACCGCGTCCGCCCCAGCGCAGCGCGATCAGCTCCGCCGCGATCGACACCGCCGTTTCCTCCGGCGTGCGCGCACCGAGATCGAGGCCGATCGGCGAGGCCAGTGCAGCCAGTTCGGTCTCGGTCACACCGCTCTGCCGGAGCCTGCGCAGCCGATCATCGTGCGTACGACGGGAACCCATCGCGCCGACATAGGCCAGCGGCTGCCGCAACGCCACCTCGAGCACCGGCACATCGAATTTCGGATCGTGCGTCAGCACCATCACCGCACTGCGCTCGTCCAGGCGTCCCGCCTCGACCTCGGAGGCCAGGTACCGATGCGGCCAATCGGTCACCACCTCGTCGACCTCGGGAAAACGACTGCGGGTGGCGAAGACCGGCCGGGCGTCGCACACCGTCACCCGATAGCCGAGGAAGGAGCCGATGCGTGCCATCGCGGCGGCGAAGTCGATCGCTCCGAACACGAGCATTCGGGGCCGCGGCTCGAACGAGTTGACGAAAACCCGCATCCCCGCGCCGCGCCGCTGTCCCTCCGGTCCGTACTCGAGCACGCCACTGCGTCCGCTCGCGAGTAGCCCCCGGGCATCGTCGATCACGGCCTCCTCGAGGCGCGCGGATCCGAGCCCGCCACGCGCGCGATCGTTCCAGACCAGCAGGTGTGCGCCGACGATCCCCGAATCCGGATGCTCGACGATCGTGACCGTCGCGACCGGATCTCCCGCGCGTACCGAACCGGTCAGTTCCGCCAGCTCCGGGAACGAACGGCGGTCAATACGCTCGACGAAGACATCGAGGATGCCGCCGCAGGTCAGACCCACGGCAAAAGCGTCATCATCGCTGACTCCGTAGCGCTGCAAGCCCGGCTGCTCACCGTCGAGGACACCGGTGGCCCGCTCGTAAACCGCTCCTTCGACACAGCCACCCGACACGCTGCCGACGACGCTGCCCTCACCGGTCACCAGCATCGCCGCACCGGCCGGACGCGGGGCGGAGCGGAACGTGGCCACGACGGTGCCCAACCCGACCGATTCCTCCGCCTGCCAGCGCCGTTCCACCTCATCGAGCACGTCACGCACTACGCAGCACCTCCACGTTCGCCCTCCCGTCGGGAACCCCACTGATCGGCCGTCGTCGCCCATCCGCTCCCGCGGTTCCGGGCAAGGCGGCGTACCCACCACCACAACTCCTGCAACGACCGCAGACTGTGTCCCGCCACCAGGTGGTCCACATACGGCCACGCGGCCGCGATCCCCGACTGCACCGGCGAATATCCGGCTCGCCCGGCATGCGGATTCACCCACACGACGGCATGGGCCAAGCGGCGCAACCGCTGCATCTGCTCGGCGAGAACACTCGTGTCGCCCCGCTCCCACCCGTCGGAGAACAGCACCACCACGGCTCTGCGGGCGGCACCGCGCCTGCCCCACCGATCCAGAAAAACTCGCAGCGTCTCGCCGAGCCTGGTACCTCCCGAGAAATCCGGCACCGCTTTCGCCGCCGCGGCCAGCGCCTGTTCCGGATCACGATGCCGCAGCTGTCTGCTTACCCGGGTCATCCTGGTGCCCAGGGTGACCACCTCGGTGTGGGTCGGTGATCGCCGCACCACCACGTGCGCGAAGCGCAGCAGCGCGTCGGCGTAGGGACTCATCGATCCGGACACGTCGATCAGCAGCACCACCCGGCGGGCCCGTGTCGTCCGGTTGCGCCGGGGCAACCGGATCGGCTCCCCACCCGTGCGCAACAGTGCGCGCATGGTCGCTCGGGGGTCGAGCTGCCCGCGCCGGGACGATCTGTGCCGGAACGCGGGGCGCTGCGGCGGTTCCGGCTCCAACTCGGCGAACAGCCGACGCAGCTGCTCGCGTTCCTCGGCGCTGAGGTCGGCCAGGTCACGGTTGTGCAGGACCTCGGCATCGCCCGCCGCCGTCGCCAACGGCTCGGGCTCACCGGGCTCGGTGTCCCGCGAGGACAAAGCGGCGCTGCGCGCTCGCCGCTCGGTGCTGGAGGTTTGCCCGCGCGACGGCATGTCCGCACCACGGAACCAGTAGTCGAAAGCGGCGTCGAAGCGGGGCAGATCCTCCGGATCGGCACACAGCGTGAGACGACCCGCCCAGTACAGCCTGCTCCGGTCGGCGAGGTCGACATGCTCGACAGCCGCCAGAAACGCCTGAACACGGTTGGGGCCGCACATCATGCCCGAGTGCCGCAACGCGCGGGCGAAGCCCACCAGCCCGCCCACGGTGTGATCCACGCCTCCCATACCCGCATTGTGCACCTCTCGGCAGGGGTGAACGCCGATTTCCCGCGAAATCGACCTACACGATCCCGGCGGCACGAGCGCGGTCGGCGTCCTCGCGATACTTCAGCACCGCCCCGAGCGTGCGTGCCGCGACCTCGGTGTCGAGATCACCGGTGCCGAGCGCGAGCAGCGCCTGCGCCCAGTCCAGTGCCTCGGCGACACCGGGTGGCTTCAGCAATTCCATCCGCCGCATCCGCTGCACCGCATCGGCGACCTGCTCCGCCAGCCGCGCATCCAAGCCCGGCAGTCGTCGCCGCAGGATCGCCACCTCACGCTCCAGGCCGGGATGTTCGAGCCAGTGATACAGGCAGCGGCGTTTCAACGCGTCGTGCACTTCCCGGGTCCGGTTCGAGGTGAGCACCACCAGCGGCGGCTCCGGTGCCTCGACCACACCGAACTCCGGAATGCTCACCGCGTATTCGGACAGCATCTCCAGCAGGAACGCCTCGAACTCGTCATCGGCACGGTCGATCTCGTCGACGAGCAGCACGCACGGCGACTCCTGCAGGGCGCGCAGCAGTGGCCGAGCCAGCAGAAACCGCGACGTGTACAGCGAGGACTCCGCCTCCTCCGCGTTCAGCGTGCCGCCCGAGGCCGCCTCCAGCGTGCGCAGATGCAGCAGCTGACGCGGAAAGTCCCAGTCGTAGAGCGCTTGGGCCGCGTCGATGCCCTCATGGCACTGCAGCCGGATCAGGCGGAGGTCGAGTGCGCTCGCCAGTGCCTGCGCGAGCGCCGTCTTGCCGGTACCCGGTTCGCCCTCGCACAGCAGCGGGCGGCGCATCCGCCGGGCGAGGAATGCGGCCGTGGCGATTCCGTCATCCGGCAAGTAGCCCGTCCCGTCGAGTGCGGCCGCGACCCCTTCCGGGGATTCCATCGCCGGGGATTCCATCGCACGCACGTCACCGTCATCGACCATGCCGTGAGCGTATTCGCTCGGTCACGCAGGACGCTCCGACCCGGCCGCACATCGCGGCTGTCCCACTGCGGGCCACGGAAGATCCACAAGCCATACTGGCCCGGTTGCCGTGTCCTGATGAGGTGGAGCATGAGCCGGTTCAGTGGATTCCCCGCGCACGTCGAAGCGCATCTCGGGAAGATTCGCGGCGCGGAGAGCTCGGAAACCGACAACCGTGACCGCGGTTATCAACTGGTTTACTGCGACCCCGCGCACGGGGCACACGTTTCGGTGCTGACCAGTGGTCTGCGTTCGTACGATGCAGGCGCTCCGCTTCCGCACGAGCTCGTCTGCACGCTGCACGCCGAGCAGGAGCGCTACGCCCGCCACCTCACCGGGGCGATCGCCGAACTGCTCACCGAGTCGGAAAGCCGGGTCGGCCCCGGCGCACTCATCATGAACGATCGGGCACTGTTGCCGGACACCGAGATCAGTGGTGCGCTGGCCGCACCCCATCCATACCTCGGTGAGGATTTCGACGTGCTGCGCGACGAGGAGGGGACGGCGGTGCTGCGGATCATCACGCTCATCCCGATCACGCGAGGAGAAGCCCAGCTCGTCGCCCGCTACGGCAGCGATGTGCTCTACGACCGGTGGGAGCAGCACGGCAGCGACCTGCTCGACGTACACCGCACCGCCGTCGGCTGAGCACGGTCGGCCGAGCACGGTTGGCTGGGCGCCATCGACTGGGCGCCATCGACTGGGCGCCATCGGATCCTGCCGCAGGAGTGATCACCGCATCCGCATGTCGGGCGCCTGGCGGATGAAGACGTCGAGCACACCGTCGGCCACCTCGACCGGCCCCTGCGGCAGAGTCTCGCCCGGAACGGTACGGATCGATCCGGCACGCCCGGCCAGTTCGGTGGCCTCGTCGAAGTGCTCTCGGGCACCGGCCGCATCACCGTTGAGCCGAGCACGCAACCCGTCCACGGTGCTCAGAAGGGCGGCGCCCCACAGGTCGGTGGCCCGCAGCCAGGGTGCCGAGTCGGAAACGAAGTCGTGTGCGGCTCCCGCACGGATCCGCTCGGGAGCTTCGGCGATCGCTTCCGCATAGCTGCGCAGCCGTGTGAGCGCGGCAGCACGATCACCGTCGGCCCACGTCGCACGGAAACCATCGAGGCGCCGTGCCAGCTCCGGAGCGGGTGCCAGCCACGGCTCTCCGCTGGGCAGCGGGGCCATGTGATTGAGGTCGAAGAAGACCAGCAGGGCCTCGGTGGTCTCCGGATCCGGTCGGAGACCCCGCTCATCACCCGTGAAGCGGTCGCCCGCCAGGTATTCGGCCGCCGCCTGCCAGGCTCGCTGCGGATCGAAGTCCTCGCCGTTCCAGGCGAAGCCTGCCGCACCGATCTCGACGACCTTGCTCGCCGCGGCCTGATTCATCGGGTTGACGACGACGCCGGTCAGCTGCTCGGAGAGTCCGGGCGCACGCTTGGCGTAGGGCCCGAGCATGATCCGCCCTGTCGACCCGTCGAAGTCGTTGACCGGATAGTTGTCCCACAGCAGCGTCTTCCGGCCCCACACCTCGGCGGCCTCGCGCGCGTTGGCGACCGTGATGTCCCCTGGAATCACCCCGTCCCCGGTCCACATCACCTGCACTTCCGGGGCGAGTCGCTCCCGCAGCGCCGTTTTGTACGGCGAGTCCTCGACGTCGGAGTACTCCGTGGGGACCGTCTGCAGTGGCTGCGCACCGGGATGGGTGTCGATGAACTCCCGCTGCACCCGGTTGAGCAGGTCCACCTGCGCGCGACCGGCCGCACCGGGCCCCGGAGGCCCGTACTTCGCACGATCACCCGCGCAGTTCCACTCGGTGTAGGAGATGTCGTCCAGGGGAACGGAGAAGCTGCGCACACCCGCGTCGTACATCTGCTGCAGTTTCGCCTTCAGGGCCGCGAAGTCCGACGGGTCGCTGTAGCAGATCGACGTGCCCGGCGAGAGCGCGAAGGTGAAGTCCACGTGGTGGGTCGCGGCCTGCTCGATCAGTTCCTCGAGACGGGCGAGTTCGGCGGGCGGATAGGGTTCGCGCCACTGTTCACGGTGGTACGGGTCGTCCTTCGGCGCGTAGATGTAGGTGTTGAGCTTGACCTCTCCGTGGAAAGCGAGCTGATCCATTCGCTCGGCGTGCGTCCACGGGCTGCCGTAGAAGCCCTCGACCGTGCCGCGCACGGGCGTCGCCGGGTGGTCGACGATGCCGGCCCCGGCAATCCTGCCGGGTTCGGCCAGCTGCCGCAGCGTCTGCACGGCGTAGTACGCACCCGTGGGGTCACTGGCACCGAGCACCAACGTCGAGTCCTCGCCGCCCCGCGCGGCCAGTACGTATCCCTCGGAGGGCAGCGGCGCGGGCGGAGCCTCGAACCCGACATGCCGCAGGCCCTCGGTCACCCCCGGAGCATCGCGGCGACCGAGCCGTACGCGCAGTGCCGCGCCCGCCACGGCAGTGCCCGGCCCGTGAACGGCCACCCGGCTCGCCCCGGCGGCTCGCAGGACCCGGACCACCAGCTCGCGCGTCGGCTGATCCACGAGGGAGTCCACCACCACCTCGACCGTGCCGTGGACCCGGACATCCCGCCCCAGCCTGGTCATTTCCTGCGGTCGGGGTGTCACCCGCGGCAGGGCGCGCCGGTCCGATTCCGCGGACGGTGCTGCCTGCGAGGAGGAACGTGCAGGGGACCCGTCGGCGGGGGAATCACCGGTGGAAGCACCGCCGGCACAACCCGCCATGAGGATCAGAGCGCACAGCAGTGACATCAGCACAGCCTGGCGGCCGACATGGCGCCGGGGTGTGCCCCTCACGGTGCCTCCTCGGGTTTGCCCGTACCGGGACTTTCGTCGTTCGGACCGCCTGTCGCGCTGTGGTCCTGCGGAAGGCCCACGCGCACCGGCCGGACAGCGGCGTCAGGGGTGGCACACCGCTGTTCCTTCCGCATCACGGTAGGGCAAGGCCACCGGAGTCGACGAAGCCGCCTTCGGTATCCGTGGACAACTTCAGCCCCTGTGGACAAGTCGCGCGGCAGTGACAGCAGTTTCGCGCGAAACCGCCCACACACACGACGGAGGGCCGTCCCCCATCGGGAACGGCCCTCCTGGTGGCTTGCGCGCCATCACGGACGTGCGGCAGCACAGGCAGATGTGTCCTGGAAGGACGTCACATCATGCCGCCCATGCCACCCATGCCGCCCATGCCGCCGGTCGGGTCGGCAGCGGCCTCGCCGCCGCCACCCTTCTCCGGCTTGTCCGCGACCACGGCCTCCGTGGTCAGGAACAGCCCGGCGATGGAAGCGGCATTCTGCAGCGCCGACCGGGTGACCTTGGCCGGGTCGATGATGCCTGCCTGCACCAGGTCCTCGTAGTCGCCGGTGGCGGCGTTGAAGCCGGTACCCGCGGGCAGACCCTTCACCTTCTCGGCAACGACGCCACCCTCGAGACCGGAGTTGATGGCGATCTGCTTCAGCGGACCCTCGACGGCGAGCCGGACGCTGTTGGCACCAGTGGCCTCGTCGCCCTCCAGCTTCAGCCCGTCGAACGCGGCCACGGCGGCCTGCAGCAGCGCCACACCGCCACCCGCGAGGACACCCTCCTCGACGGCGGCCTTGGCGTTGCGCACCGCGTCCTCGATGCGGTGCTTGCGCTCCTTGAGCTCGACCTCGGTCGCCGCGCCCGCCTTGATGACGGCCACGCCGCCTGCCAGCTTGGCCAGCCGCTCCTGCAGCTTCTCGCGGTCGTAGTCGGAGTCCGAGCGGTCGATCTCGGCGCGGATCTCGTTGACCCGGCCGGAGATCTGCTCGTCGTCACCGACACCCTCGACGATGGTGGTCTCGTCCTTGGTGACGACGACCTTGCGGGCACGGCCGAGCATGTCGAGCTCGGCGTTCTCCAGCTTGAGGCCGACCTCCTCGCTGATGACCTGACCACCGGTGAGGATGGCCATGTCCTGCAGCATCGCCTTGCGGCGGTCGCCGAAGCCGGGGGCCTTGACCGCGACCGACTTGAAGGTGCCCCGCATCTTGTTGACCACCAGGGTCGCCAGGGCCTCGCCCTCGACGTCCTCGCAGAGGATCAGCAGCGGCTTGTTGGACTGCATGACCTTCTCCAGCAGCGGGAGAAGATCCTTGATGTTGGAGATCTTCGAGCTCAGCAGCAGGATGTAGGGGTCGTCCAGCGACGCCTCCATCCGCTCCTGGTCGGTGACGAAGTACGGCGAGATGTAGCCCTTGTCGAAGCGCATACCCTCGGTGAGCTCGAGCTCGAGCCCGAAGGTGTTGCTCTCCTCGACGGTGATGACGCCTTCCTTGCCGACCTTGTCCATCGACTCGGCGATGAGCTCACCGATCTGGCTGTCGCCTGCGGAAATCGCGGCCGTGGCGCCGATCTGCTCCTTGGTCTCGATCTCCTTGGCGCTCTTGAGCAGCTGCTCGGAGACCGCCTCGGTGGCCTTCTCGATGCCCCGCTTGAGCGCGGTCGGGCTGGCACCGGCGGCGACGTTGCGCAGGCCCTCGCGCACCAGCGCCTGAGCCAGCACGGTGGCGGTCGTGGTGCCGTCACCAGCGACGTCGTCGGTCTTCTTGGCGACCTCCTTGACCAGCTCGGCCCCGATCTTCTCCCACGGGTCCTCGAGCTCGATCTCCTTGGCGATGGAGACGCCGTCGTTGGTGATGGTCGGCGCGCCCCACTTCTTTTCGAGCACGACGTTGCGGCCCTTCGGGCCGAGCGTCACCTTGACGGCGTCGGCGAGGGTGTTCATGCCGCGCTCAAGACCGCGGCGGGCGTCCTCGTCGAACGCGATCATCTTGGCCATTGCGGTGTGGTCCTCCACCTGTCTGGACGCCGCGGGGATGCAGCCACCCCCACGGCAGGACTCGATGCTCGGCCAGGCTCGGTGCCCGCGACGGACGACCGGTCCGGTGTATCGCCATATGACACCCCGGAGTCGGCCTCACCGTCCCGACCTGGCACTCAACCCTACTGAGTGCCAACTCCGTGTTTAGCACTCCCGCCTCCTGAGTGCAAGCTGACCATCCTCCCGAGGGACTCACCCGACAGGATGAGCAAGGGCATCAGAGCCCGTACGTGGGCACCGATGTCGGCAGGTCACCGTCGTTGTATGGCCCGTTGTCGTACGAGGATTCCCCGGATGTTCCGAATGTCCGCCCGGAATCCGCACCACCGGATCCGATCGAGTTCGCCATGATGATGAACAGCACCACGATCACGGTCGCCGCCACGATCACCATCACCGACACCACCCAACGCGTCGAACTGCTCTTTCCGTCCGCGAAGCGCGCAGGCTGCACGGCCCCCGGCGGGTTGGGCCGAGGCCCCGGCGGCTGCGGTGTCCGGAATGGCTGCGGCGGTGGGTACGGAGACTGCTGGGGCGGCTGGTACGGCCCGCCGGCAACCGGTCCCGCCGCGGGTGATTGCTGCGGTGGGCCGGTGTGCTCCGGGTTGCCCGGATAACCCGGGGGATTCGGCACAGCTCCTGCGGGAGCGGAACCGGCAAGCGCCTCCGGGCCGGTCAGCGGGCCCTGGTGCGGAGATGCTGCCGAGGCCTGCGATCGGGGCACCTGTGCGAGCGCGCTACGCGCCGCCGTGATCATCTCCTTGCAGTTCGCGTAGCGCTGATCGGGCATCTTGGCCATCCCGCAGCGCAGCACCTCGTCGATCCCGGCAGGCAGCGCCGCATGGGAGGTGACCGTGGGCGGTTCGACGTTGAGATGTCCCCGAATCACTTCCTGCACCTGTCCCCGAAAGGGCGGCCGTCCGGTCAGGCACGCGAAAAGCATGCAGGCCAGCGCATACAGATCGGTACGGCCGTCCACGGGCTCTCCACGCAGATGTTCCGGTCCCGCATAGGTCGGCGAGCCCAGGAAGTCACCGCTGCTCGTACGGTGCCCGGTTGCTCCGCGCCTGGTCAGCCCGAAGTCGGCGAGGTAGACGTGTTCATGGGAGGACTCCCGAGAGGTCACCAGGACGTTGGCCGGTTTCAGATCCAGATGCACCAGACCGCGCTCATGCAGCATGTCCAGCGCCTCACCGACCTGGTCGAGCAGATCCAGCGCCCGCTGCGGGGAGATCGGTCCCTCGGAGATCAGGCTCGCCAGATCGGAGCCGTCGACCAGCCGCATCGCGATGTAGAGCATCCCGTCGACCTCACCGAAGTCGTACAGCGGCACGATGTTCGCGTGGTCGATGGCCGAGGTGTTGCGGGCTTCGTCGACGAATCGTTCGCGGAACTCGGCATCACCGGTGATGTGCTCACCCATGACCTTGAGCGCGACCTTACGGCCCAGCCGCACGTCGGTGGCGCGGTACAGGATGCTCATCCCGCCACGGCCGAGCACTTCGTCGATCTTGTAGTGGCCGAGGCGGCGCCCGGTGAGGTCTTCCGACACGCGGGCAGCCTAACGGTCGCCGTGGAGCCGCATGCGCTGATCCCACAGCGCTACCGAGAAACCCGCCCACCGGAGCAACCGAGCGTCGGGCGGGCGGGTTCGCATGTTGCCGTCAGTGGATCGAAACCTCAGAGCTTGCGGACGCCGTCAGCCTGGCTGCGACCATCACGCCCCGCCTTCACTTCGTATTCGACTCGATCACCCTCGTCGAGGGTCCGAAACCCGGACATGTTGATCGCGGAGTAGTGCACGAAGACATCGGATCCACCGTCGGTGGCGATGAACCCGTATCCCTTCTCCGAGTTGAACCATTTGACCGTGCCGACCGCCACGGCGTCCTCCTCATGACAATGTGACGCACGACGCTGACAGCGTCGATGGAGCAAGCGACACGCTACCCGAGAATGCGGGGTTCGTCGCCTCCTCAACAGAGCAATTTCGTCCTGAGCGCTGGGCCGAACGGGTAAATTCACGACCACTCGCAGTAGTCCTTTCCCTGGGCGCGGGACTTGCCGACCCACCCCCGCAGTTCGCCGCAGACGCCGCGCCCTGCCGCAAGCGGGCAGTGTGCCACGGCGCAGTCGGGTGAGTTGCCGAAGCCGGTGCAGACAGGGCAACACCCCATGACGGATCATCGGCACGTGGCGAACGCAACCCCAACCCCACGACCGGTCCCGGTCACCGAGCACGAGAAGAGGATTTCGGCGCTGCTGGCACCGTCCCGCGTCGAATCACGGGCGCTCGAGGACTGCCTCGGACTCGCACTCGCCGAGGACGTCACGGCATCGATTCCGCTGCCGCCGTTCGACAACTCCGCGATGGACGGCTACGCGGTCCGATCGGTGGACCTCGCCGAGGCCGGCGCGCAGCAGCCGGTGACCCTGCCCGTCACGGCCGACATCCCGGCGGGCCGAATCGATGTACCCACGCTGGAGCCCGGGACCGCACACCGCATCATGACCGGTTCCCAGGTACCGCCCGGTGCCGATGCGACGGTTCCCGTCGAGCACACGGACGGCGGTGCGGAACGCGTGCGCGTGTCCGCTTCCGTGCAGGCTGGCGCGCATCTGCGTCGAGCGGGTGAGGACGTCGTCGTGGGCGATACCGTACTCACTGCGGGGACCACGCTGAGCGCTGTCCACCTCGGCATCGCCTCCGCAGTGGGCATCTCGCAGCTGCCGGTGCACCGGCCACCGCAGGTGCTGGTGCTGTCCACCGGATCGGAACTCGTGGAGCCCGGCTCGACACTGCGTCCCGGGCAGATCTTCGAGTCCAACGGCATGATGCTGGCCGCGGCGGTGCGCCAGGCGGGCGGGCAGGCCCACCTGCTCCGATTCGTCCCGGACGACGTCGCGACCTTCCACGACGCACTCGCCCCGCACCTGGCCTCGACCGACCTGATCATCACATCCGGCGGGGTCAGTGCGGGAGCCTACGAGGTCGTCAAGGACGCGCTGGCGGACAACGGTGTCGAGTTCACCAAGGTCGCCATGCAGCCGGGAAAGCCCCAGGGCGCGGGCAGGTACTCCCCGGAGCGCGGCACGGCAGGAGCACACGGCGTACCGGTGGTCGCGCTGCCGGGGAACCCGGTCAGCTCGATGGTCTCGTTCGAGGTGTTCGTACGCCCGGCGCTGCGCCGCGCTGCGGGGCACCACGCCGACAGGCGACCGGTTCGACAGGCGGTGCTCACCGAGCGCCTCGACTCCCCGTCCGGCAAGCGCCAGTACCGCAGGGGGAGATTCGACCCTGCGGCCGGGACGGTCACTCCGGAAGGCGGCCCGGGCTCACACCTACTGTCGGCGATGGCCTCCGCGAACTGCCTGCTCGACATCCGCGAGGACACCACCGAACTCCCCCACGGCTCCCCCGTGGACGTGTGGTTGCTCGACTGACCTCGAAAGGAGTCTTTTTCGCGTGCTTCACGTGCTGTGCCACCACCACACCGGGAAAGACTCACGACTCGGCACCTTTCCGCGAGCGCCCTGGTTACACCCGATCGGACTAGTTAGTCTGATGTGGCGATCGCGGACGACCTTCGATCGGGAGTTCCTCACTTGCGTGGCCCTTGGCGCGCCGTCCTGGCGCTGGCGCTGCACACCGGCTTCTTTGCCCTGCCCATCGGACTCGTGGTCGGCCTGCTCGGCATCGCGCTGTTGACCTACCGCTACGACCCGGACAACGGTCTCCGGGCCGGCCTCGCCGCGTTACCGGTCGCCTGCCTGATCGGTCTGGGCCTGCGTACGGTGCTGCGTACGCACATGCGTCCGCGTGGCGTCTCGCTCGACAGGTCCGCCCAACCGCAGTTGTGGGCCGCGGTCGAGCACATCGCCGACGAAGCAGGCACCGAGGAGCCCGGCCGGGTCCGGATCACCTCCACCCCCGAGGTATGCCTGCGGGCGGACACCACGCTGCTCGGTCTGCGCACCCGCAGGCGCCACCTCGAAGTCGGACTCCCGTTGATCGCGGGACTGGACGTGAGCGAGCTGCGCGCGCTCGTGGCTCACCAATTCGGATGCACGGGCGCGGGCAGCAGACTCGAAGCAGCGGTCCACCGCACGGCGGTCGACGTCGAACGCACCACGCAGGGCTTGACCGGCGGCCCCACCAAGTGGCTGTTCACCGGCTACGCCCACGTCTACACCGCCATCACGGCACCCATCATGCGTGACCTGAAGTTCACCGGAGACGCCGTGGCCGCGCGGGTGGAGGGCCACCGCGTCACAACCACCGCACTGCGCAAGGCGACCGAGATCGAACTCGGCTGGCGCGACTACTCCCACGAGTACCTCAGTATGGCCGTGTCCGTGGAGCGCACCCCCGACCTGCTGCTCGGCTTCCGCGCATTTCTCGAGCATCCGGACCGCAAAGAGGATCTGACCGAGCGAGCCAAGCGGGTGATCGCCGAGGAGGGCACCGACGGCGATCGCGACCGCGCCCACGGCCCCACGCTCCGGCAGCGCGTCGACGCGCTCGAGCGACTCGGCGACAGTGACGACGAGCCGGACGACCGTCCTGCCATGGCACTGGTGCGCAACCCACGCCGTGCCATCCCCGCGCTGGAGGACCAGCTCATGGTCGACGGGATGGGCGCCCGGGTGCCGTGGCCGGAGCTGGCGCGAATGGCGGGCGCGGCGGAAGCCGCCCACCAGGCCGCGAGGCTCAGTTCGTCGGTGCTGCAGAGCGGCGTGTCCTCCGATTCGACGCTGGCGGGGGTGCTGGCGGCCCTCCACCAGGGCCAGGGCGCCGAGCTGATCAACCCCATGCTCGATCCCGCCCTGTGCCCGGAGGACATGGACCAGGCGGTGATCGACACTCTCACCGAACTACTCGGAGCGACCGCCGTCGACGCGCTCGTGTGCGCGGGTCAGGCACAGCACGAGCTGGACTGGGGCGGAGCCTGCAAGGTGCGACTGGCCAATGGGCAACTTCTGGATCCGGATCGACTGGTCCGCCCGGCGGTCGTCGACCCACGGCTGATTCCCGGACTGCATCGCCATCTGGTCCACCTGGGGGTTCCGCTGGAGCACTCCCAACCGGCCGCCGAGGAGCCGGAAGCGGTACTGGCGGGAATCGTCAGCCCCGTGCGGTGTGCGGGAAGCCTGCACGAACTTCTGGTGACCGACCGAGGTCTCCTGCTCGTGCCGAGCCTCTCCGGCATCGCTCGGCGCGTGCTCGCCGGGGCACTGACCTCCGTGCGGCGCAGGGAGAACCATCAGCTCGCCCGGTTGGCCGACACGCCCATCACGCAACTCCGCGAGCAGGCGGACGCACAGTGGGTGGACAGCCGCGATATCGCCACGGCCCGGTTGCTGCAGCAAAAGTCGGGGTGGGTCCTGACCCTGGAGCTCTATCTGGACGAATACGCCGTATCGGAGATCGACTCGGCGAGCACGCGCCCCGGCGAGGACGATCTGGTGCTGCTGGAGGTCCACAGCACGCCCGATTCCGGAACTCGTGGAGCGCCGTACGGGGGACTCGACGAGTTGATGGGGGCTCGGATGAACGTGGAAGACCAACGAAACCGGGACGGGTGAGTATGATCGCCCCACTTTGTCACCGTAAGTCACTGAATTCGTGCCCAATGTCCTCCGTTAGCGGCTACGGACTTCCTGTGAGCTCAATTACACTGGAAAACGCGTAACAAACCGTGGAGGAGCGACATCTCTCCGTTGTCCCCGACTTCCTCATCCTGCTTACCGACGAGGGAGGGGTGGACACACCGGGTGCGTGTGCCGTCGGGGGGCGCACGAACCCATCCGGGGGAGGTCGCCAGGTGCCAACGGGGAGGTGCCTGGCGGCCGTGGGTCCGGGGTGGGACCGGCACTTCGGGGGTGCCGGTCCCACCCCGGACCTGTTTGCCGGGAACGTACCGTGATCCGGCACGAGAACTCACGAACCGCCGTCCGAGCTTCGGCCGCTCCGGCCCCACGGCCATGTTGGTGCTCGTTCGAGCAGTCACGGCCACACGGTCTCAGCCAACACCGGCCAACCCGGCCAACCGGAAGAGTCGCGGAGATGTCTTCGTTTCATGCAGTTCAGAAGGCCTTGCATCGACACTCCATGATCGACTCCACCCCCTGGCGACGGAAGCCGTAAGCGTGTCGGCGATGCTGTAACGACGACGACCGCACATCGGCCGCCGTATCGTGACCTCCGACGTAGAGGCGAACCACCTCGATGACCATCGAAACAGACCGAAAAACCAGTCCACTGGCGCATCTGGCCGGGCTCGTGCGTACGACCATACCGCCGATGCATCCGGCCGGGCGCCCGTTCGTGTTCGGCGCCGTGGCCGCCACGCTGCTGCTGCGCCGTCTCTGGCGGCCCGCAGGAATGATCGGCGCGATCATCACCGCATGGTGTGCCTGGTTCTTCCGCGAGCCACGCCGCACCACACCCACCGTGCCGAACATCGCGGTCTCCCCCGCCGACGGCACCGTCTCGCACGTCGAGCAGGCCACGCCGCCGCCCGAATTGGGCTTGTCCCCGGCGCCGATGACTCGGATCAGTACTTTTCTCACCGTGTTCGACGTGCACGTGCAGCGCCTCCCCATCGCAGGGCGGATCACCGGTGTTTCCTACCGGCCGGGCAAGTTCGTCTCCGCCGACCTGGACAAGGCCGCCGAGGACAACGAGCGCAATTCGATGGCGATTCGCAGCACCGAGGGCCACGACCTCGCCGTGGTACAGATCGCCGGGCTGATCGCCCGCCGGATCGTGTGCTCGACACGGGAGGGCGACACGGTACTGGCGGGCCACACCTACGGTCTGATTCGGTTCGGCTCACGCGTCGACCTCTACGTCCCCGCCACCAGTCGGATACGTGTCGAGCCGGGCCAGCGCACCATCGGCGGCGAGACGATCCTCGCCGACCTGCCCGCGGCACAGTCCTCCCCCACAGAACCCTCCTCCCCCTCGACGTTGGGAGGCGACGACAACGCATGAGTGTCGTCCGCAACAATCCCGGTGTTCGTTTCCTCCCGAACGCCATCACGGTGCTGGCGATGTGTGCGGGTCTGTCCGCGGTGCAGTTCGCCCTCAACAAGCAGCTCGAGGGTGCGATCACCGCTGTCGGCGTCGCCGCGGTACTCGACGGGCTGGACGGCCGCATCGCCCGGCTGCTCGACGCCACCACGAAAATGGGCGCGGAGCTGGACTCGCTGTCGGACGCGATGTCCTTCGGCGTGGCACCGGCACTGACCCTCTATGTTTGGCAATTGCAGGGCGATCGGGTCGGCTGGGTCGTCTCGCTGGTTTTCGCCGTGTGCATGATCCTGCGCCTCGCGCGGTTCAACACCCTGCTCGACGATACCGACCAGCCCACCTTCACCAAGGAATTCTTCGTCGGTGTCCCCGCACCGGCTGCCGGACTGCTCGCGCTCCTACCTCTGGTGGTGACCGCCTACATCGGCCATGACGGCTGGTGGTCGGCTCAGCCGATCGTCATGGTGTGGATCGTGGCCATCGCGGCGCTGGCCGTCAGCCGGGTACCGACGCTGTCCTTGAAAACCGTCAAGGTCCCCGCCCGGACGGTGGCACCACTGTTGGTACTGGTCGGGCTCCTCGCCGCCGGGATCGTCACGTTCCCGCTGATGTCCCTGGCGATCGCGATGGTGATCTACCTACTGCACATTCCCTATGCCGTTTACCGTCACGCATGGCTGGCCAAGCACCCCGAGGCCTGGGAAGCGCCGCCACGGGAACGACGCGCGATCCGGAGGCGCACCCAACGCCGCCTCGGACTGCGGCCGCCACTTCGGCGCAGCGTGGCCGGCGCCGCCCGGCGGGTACGTCTGCCACGGCGCAACGGTCATCCGGAGGGACCGAGCAGGCGGAGCCAGCGCAGACTCGGGCTGCGCCGCAGCCGCCGCTGAGCTCGGTTCTCGGCAAAACCGGGATTCCCCTCGCGCCGGGGAGAAGGCCGAAGTTTCCGGGAGAACTTCATCCCCCACCAGGGTCCACCGGACACGCATTAGTCTCGGGTGGGTGGCCTCTCCCGCACTCACCCTGACCGCTCGCCTCTCGACGTCGGCCGCGGACACCCGGCGCGGTGTCGTGCGGCTGCATCCGGAAGTACTGGATGCGCTGAACCTGCGCTCCTGGGATGCCGTACAACTCACCGGCAGCCGAGTCACCGTGGCGCTCGCCGCAGCCGCCAAGTCCGGTGGTCCGACCGGTGTCGTGCTGGTGGACGACATCGCACTGACCAATCTCGGCCTCGCCGAGGGCGCCGAGGTCGTGGTCGCTCCTGCCCGGGTCACCGCCGCCCGCAGTGTCACCGTCTCGGGTTCGCGGCTGGCCACCGCCGCGGTACCCCCCGAAACGATCCGCCTCGCTCTGACCGGCAAGGTCCTGTGCACCGGTGACACGGTCTCGCTGCTTCCCCAGGACCTCGCCCCCTCGACGGCCACCAATGCGGGACAGGTCCGCAGCAGACTCTCCCACGCACTCGGCATGACCTGGACCAACGAACTGGTCACCATCGCCGCCAGTGATCCTCTCGGCCCCGTCGCGGTACACCCCTCCACCGTGGTCACCTGGCGCGGGCAGCAAGCCGGCCCCGCTCCTGCGGCCGTACCGACGAGCGAACCGGCATCGCAGGCCGGTTCCGAGCGCTCGGAGTCGCAGGCCCACCCGACCGTCGCCGTCTCCGATCTCGTCGGAGCGCGCGAGTCGGCAAGCCGACTCACCGAATGGCTCCGACTGTCGTTCGACCAGCCCGAACTCCTGGAGCGCCTCGGCGCGAAACCACACCTCGGTGTCCTGGTCAGCGGTCCCGCAGGGGCGGGCAAAGCCACCCTGGCCCGCTCGGTCACCGGTGCCGTCGGTGCCGAACTCGTGGAGATGTCGGCCCCCAGCGTGAACGCGCTGGAAGCCGCCACCGCCGCACGGCGCGTGCAGGAAACGATCAACCGCGCGACGACCATCGCCGGTGGCGGCGGTTCCTGCGTCCTGCTGATCACCGACATCGACGAGCTGCTCCCGAGCACCGATCCGCCGCCGCTGGCGACCGTCGTGCTCGACACGCTACGCGCGGCCGTCACCACCTCGGGCCTGGCGATCGTCGTCACCAGTGCCAGACCACAGGCGCTCGATCCGCGCCTGCGCGAGCCCGAACTCGTGGAACGGGAACTGACCATCGCCCTGCCCGACACCGGCGTCCGCACCGATCTCCTCCGCGTGTTGCTGCGTCATGCACCACTGGCTCCGGATGTCGAACTCGGCGACCTCGCCGAACGCACACCGGGATTCGTCGCCGCCGACCTGGTCGCACTGTGCCGCGAGTCGGCCGTGCAGGCAGCGCTGCGCCATCGGAGCAGCCCCGACAAGGCGGGAGCGGACAGCACCGAGCCACGCGTGCACCACCAGGACTTCCTACAGGCGCTGAGCTCCGTGCGCCCCATCTCCATGTCCGCATCGGACACCTTGCAGACCGGTGGGCTCACACTCGACGACGTCGGTGACATGGTCGACGTCAAGCAATCCCTCGCCGAAACCGTGCTGTGGCCGCTGCAGTATCCGGACTCCTTCACTCGGCTCGGTGTCGAGCCGCCGCGCGGGGTGCTGCTCCACGGCCCGCCCGGCTGCGGGAAGACCTTCCTCGTACGCGCACTGGCAGGCAGCGGAAGGCTCAACGTGTTCTCGGTCAAAGGGGCCGAACTCATGGACAAGTGGGTCGGAGAATCCGAGCGCGCGGTGCGGGAACTGTTCCTGCGGGCCGCCAACGCGGCACCCGCACTGGTGTTTCTCGACGAGGTGGACGCACTGGCTCCCAGACGGGGTCAGTCCTCGGACTCCGGAGTGGGCGATCGGGTCGTGGCAGCGCTGCTGACCGAACTCGACGGTGTGGAGCCCAGGCACGATGTCGTCGTACTCGGCGCCACCAACCGTCCCGAACTGGTGGATCCCGCGCTGCTGCGGCCGGGCAGGTTGGAGCGCCCGGTTTCGGTACCGCCACCGGATGCGGCAGCACGTGGGGAGATCCTGCGAGCAGCGAGCGCGAACACCCCATTGGCATCCGATGTGGACCTGGATGAACTCGCCGCCTCCCTGGAGGGGTATTCGGCGGCGGACTGCACCGCACTCATCCGCGAGGCGGCATTGAGCGCCATGCGGGAATCACTGACCGCTTCCGAGGTATCGGCCGCCCACGTGGAAACCGCCCGAGCCACCGTCCGGCCCTCCCTGGACCCCGCGCAGATCACCGCCTTCGAGTCCTACCGGAACCGGTAACCACTGCGACGGTGCCTACGGGCGTCTCGGTACCCCTCCATCGCCAGGAGGCCGAGCAGCGTATCGGACCGGGATCGGTTACCGGTGGCCGGCCACCGGAGTGGGTCACCGGGGGTCGATCACCGGGGGTCGGTCACTTGCCGGGCTCGGCGCCGTCGTAGTTCTTGGTGACGATGACGATGATGCCGGGACTGGCGTCGGTGATCCCGTCGAAACGCGGTTCGGTCCGCGCACCGAACCGCGCGCCGATGGCCTCGGCCTGCTGCTGCTCGGCTGTGCCCGGCCGGTAGTAGATGGTGGTGGTGGGGATCCGGCCACTGGAGTAGTTGCCGATCTCGGAGACCGTGTAGCCCGCCTGCCGAAAATCCTCGGCTGCGCGATGGGCGAGCCCGCTGATCATGCTGTTGTTGTAGATGCGGACCGCGATGCGGCGATCGCTGCCCGCACCCGCCGTGTTCCGGCCCGGCGCGTCCGGGGCCGGAGCAACCTGCCCCGGCTTTCCGGGGGCCGGTACTGCTGTGCTCCGCCCGCCATTCGGCGATGCTCCCGGTGTCCCCGGCTTCCCGCCCGGAGACCGTGTCTGCGATGTCCGCTCCGGGGATGGTGCCGCGGACGGCTCGGGCACCGCAGGGGACGCGCCGGACGCCGGAGTCGCCGCGGTGGGCGAAGGCGGCGGAGTGGAGGACGTCGACTGCGCGACACTGTGTGTCCCGCCGGAGACGACGGTGGCGACGCCGAACACCGCTGCGAGAACGCCCAAGCCGATCAGTACGAAACCGACGAGCTTGGTCGCGGACGGTCCGACCGGTGGTTCTCCGGAAGTCATCGGGTCTCGGCTCCCCTCGTCTCGGTCTCCCGCCGAGAAGAGCTCCGCTGCGGAAATGGCCGGTATGCCGGTTCGCTTCCGATCGGATACGCGGGTTCGGCATCCGCGTGGCCGTCCCGGTCCCGACGCAGACGCTTGATCAGCATGGGATCCGCCCGGAGCGCTTCCGGCCTGTCCACCAACGCAGCAAGAACCTCGTAGTAGCGGGACACGGGCATATCGAACAGCTCACGGATCGCTCGTTCCTTGGCCCCGGACCGCTTCCACCATTGCCGTTCGAAGGCCAGAATGCTCCACTCCCGCGAACTCAGGGAACGCGCCCGCTGCCCCTCGGAGGTCGGCTCGGACGGCTGCGGCTCGTCCGGCACGGTCGGCTCGCTGATCCGCTCGATCGGCTCGGTGATCGGATCGGCGAGCTTCAGATGCCGAGGCGGCGCCGGTTCGGGCTCGCTCCGACGCTGCTCGACGATGCGCGCCATGTGCTCGCACTGCCGGGCGATCTCCTGCGCAGTCAACATCTGGGCAGCGTCCATGCGACTCCTCGCCTCGCGATCGGGGCACCCGCGTTCGCAGGAATCACACTCGTGTGAGTCCTGACCTCCATTACACCATGTCATGATCCACGGTGTGTGCATCTCACGCCGTGCAAGCCACATTCCGTTGTGTTGATCATCCGGCGATCTCGCCGGACCCCACGGGTGCACAGGAGGCCGTTCCCGCACTACCGGGGCGATACAGTGCGGTACATGGCCGTGCACTCGATCCGCATCGCCGGTGATCCGGTACTGCACACTCCGACGCGCCCGGTGGTGGCTTTCGACGACGAACTGCAAACCCTGATCGACGACATGGTCGAGACCATGAAAGCGGCGAACGGGGTCGGGCTGGCTGCCAACCAGATCGGCGTGGACCTGCGCGTCTTCGTTTACGACTGCCCGGACGACGAAGGCACCTACCACCAGGGGGTGGTCGTGAACCCGGTGCTGGAGACCTCCGAGGTTCCGCAGGGCATGCCCGATCCCGAGGAGGACTGGGAAGGATGCCTGTCGGTACCCGGGGAGAGCTATCCGACAGGGCGTGCGGAGTGGGCGAAGGTGACGGGAGCCGACAGGAACGGGAATCCGATCGAGGTGGAAGGCACCGGATATCTCGCCCGCTGCCTGCAGCACGAGACCGACCATCTGGACGGGTATCTCTACCTGAGCCGATTGATCGGCCGCAACGCACGGGCGGCGAAGAAGATGGTCAAGCGCAACGGCTGGGGCGTACCGGGCCTGTCCTGGAACCCCGCCGAGGAAAGCGATCCGTTCGCCGAGGAATGATGCCGGACCACGGCCGTCGGAACTCGCCGGTGTCCAGGCTCGGACCGAAGGGCTCCGGCAGGTCATCAGCCCAGCGGAACACCCGACTTCCGTCCGGGGAGTGAAGACCACTTGGCAAGAGGCACCGAATATGGCTAGCCTCATACCCGACAACGAAATCTGCGGGAGCTCGCACCGGAAGCGGGCTGAGAGGGCGGCTGAGTCGACAGGGGCTCGGGGCCGCCGACCGCCTGAACCTGACCGGGTAATACCGGCGTAGGGAGTGAAAAGTCATGGCCGACGTGTCTCCGGCGCTGTCCGATTCCGACGCTTTTTCGTCCAATGGTGACCAGTCCGGCGGAAACAATGCCGGGGTCACCACGGGAGCCATCCGCGGCTCGCGGAAGGTCCACCACACCACCGAGTCCGGCCTGAAGGTGCCTGCACGCCGCATCGAGCTGTCCAATGGTGAGCACCTCGACGTCTACGACACCTCGGGTCCCTACACCGATGAAGCAGCCCATGTGGACGTCCACAGTGGCCTGCATCCGCTGCGCACCGGCTGGACCGACGGTCGGGAGCACCGCACTCAACTCGGTTGGGCGAAGTCCGGCGTGGTCACCCGCGAGATGGAGTTCATCGCCGCCCGCGAGAACGTCAGTCCGGAATTCGTGCGCGACGAGGTCGCCCGCGGGCGCGCGGTGATTCCCGCCAACCGGTGCCACCCGGAAAGCGAGCCGATGATCATCGGCAAGAATTTCCTGGTCAAGGTCAACGCCAACATCGGCAACTCCGCCGTGACCTCCTCGATCGAAGAGGAGGTGGAGAAGATGGTGTGGGCAGGCCGCTGGGGCGCGGACACGATCATGGACCTGTCCACCGGCAAGCGCATCCACGAAACCCGCGAGTCGATCCTGCGCAATTCCCCCGTACCGATCGGCACGGTGCCGATCTACCAGGCGATGGAGAAGGTCGACGGCGATCCGGCGAAGCTGACCTGGGAAATCTACCGGGACACCGTGATCGAGCAGTGCGAGCAGGGTGTGGACTACATGACCGTGCACGCGGGAGTGCTGCTGCGCTATGTGCCGTTGACCGCGCAGCGCGTCACCGGCATCGTCTCGCGCGGCGGTTCGATCATGGCCGCCTGGTGCCTGGCCCACCACCGGGAAAGCTTCCTCTACACGCACTATTCCGAGCTGTGCGAGATTCTGCGGCACTACGATGTGACGTTCTCGCTCGGCGACGGGCTGCGTCCCGGTTCCATCGCCGATGCCAACGACCGTGCCCAGTTCGCCGAATTGGAAACACTCGGCGAACTCACCCACATCGCCCGCGAGCACGACGTGCAGGTCATGATCGAGGGTCCCGGGCACGTGCCGATGGACAAGATCACCGAGAACGTGCGCCGGGAAGAGGAGCTCTGCGGCGAGGCGCCGTTCTACACGCTCGGGCCGCTGGCCACCGATATCGCACCCGCCTACGATCACATCACCTCGGCCATCGGTGCGGCCAACATCGCACAGGCCGGGACGGCAATGCTGTGCTATGTCACGCCGAAGGAGCACCTCGGGCTGCCCAACCGCGATGACGTCAAGACCGGTGTGATCACCTACAAGATCGCCGCGCACTCCGCCGACCTCGCCAAGGGACATCCGCGAGCGCAGGAACGCGATGACGCCCTCTCGAAAGCGCGGTTCGAGTTCCGCTGGCACGACCAGTTCAATCTCGCACTGGATCCGGACACCGCCCAGTCGTTCCACGACGAGACGTTGCCCGCCGAACCGGCCAAGACCGCGCACTTCTGCTCCATGTGCGGACCGAAGTTCTGCTCGATGAAGATCACTCAGGACGTGCGCGACTATGCCGAGAAGCACGGTCTGACCAGTGTCGAGGCGATCGAGGCCGGGATGCGTGAGAAGTCCGAGGAGTTCACGGAGGAGGGTGGACGGGTTTACCTGCCCGTCGCCGATTGACCGGCGGCGCGCGTGCGGAGCCGGTGCGCTCGTGGCAGAGGCCGGGCACTTCGGGTGCTGTGGTTGTGCGCGAAACTGCAGCACCACACCCGGTGACCGGTGAGGAACGATGCGGTGAACCCGTAGCATGAACGCGATGCAGAACGAGCAGGCAAGCACGCCGCAGCGACCGTACGTGCCGGTCGAAGCCGGTGCTCACGAAGTGCGGCCCGCCAACGATACTGCGCCCCCCACGGCATTGACGATCGCCGGGTCGGATTCCGGGGGCAGCGCCGGTATGCACGCGGACCTGCGCACGTTCTTCTCCTGCGGCGTGCACGGGATGACCGCCGTGACAGCGGTGACCGTGCAGAACACCGTCGGGGTCAACGGCATTGTCGAGATCCCGCCGGAGACGGTCGCCGCACAGATCGAGGCGGTCGCAGGCGATATCGGGGTGAACGCCGCGAAGACCGGGATGCTGGCATCGACAGGATGCATCGAGGCCGTGGTGGCGGCGTGCGACTCCCAGGGCATCGGCCGTGGTGGTCGCGCGCCGTTCATCGTCGATCCGGTCGCTGCCTCCCGGAGCGGGGAACCACTGCTGCAGCCGGACGCGCTGGACGCCTTGCGCAACGAGGCGTTCCCCCGCGCGAGTCTCGTGACCCCGAACCTCGACGAGATACGGCTGCTGACCGGCATCGACGTCCGTACCCGCGCGGAGCTGTGGGACGCGGCCAAGGCGATGTACGACTTCGGGCCCGAGTGGGTGCTCGTCAAAAGCGGGCATCTTCCGGACGATCCCGAGTGCGTCGACCTGCTTTTCGACGGTAGCGAGGCGACACCACTGCCCGGGCCTCGCTACTCCACCGTGCACACGCACGGCGCCGGTGACGCATTCGCTTCGGCGATCACCGCCGCACTTGCCAGGGGTGCATCGATGCCCGATGCGGTCCGGCAGGGCAAGCGGTTCGTGACACGCTCTGTGGAGCACGCGTATCCGCTCGGTTCCGGTGTCGGCCCGGTATCGACATTCTGGCGCATCAGTCCGCGCTCGATCTAGAAACCGGTGCTTCGTCGCCCGAACCGGGTCCTCCACCGACCGAAGAAGCCACCGTACTCGGCACCCGGTTCAGTCGGTGCTCGGCAGGCCGTGCTCCGGCCGAAAGGAGCACTCGTACAGGTGATTCTCGTCCCCTCGCCGTAACCCCTGGCGTACTCGACGTCGACATACGGCGTGAAGCGTCCGCGTATCCCCTCCCGCACCTCCGCCGGGACGGGGCAAGCCGCGCGCTCCGCCGAGGGAGTCATGACAGCGTCGGGAACGGTCGAAGGCATAGCTGGATCAGTATTGAAACGAGTACGAGAGCGACTGGCCACGGAAGCGGGGGCACCCGACCCACGGCAGCACCAGTACGCCACCGTGGTCGTGCTCGCCGTCGTCGCCGCGAGCACGGTCGGATGGGCGTTCGGCCTGGCCGCACCCACCCTCCTCGCCGGGCTGACAACCGCTTTCGCGCTCGTCGGTGCCGGTGGGCAATCGCTGCGCGCGGACCTGCACCGGTTCTCGTGGTTCGTCCCCGCCCTGGTGCTGGTCATGACCGGTGGTCCGCTGCTGATGCACGTTCCGCTCCTGGCCGGCCTCCTGGTCTCGGCTGTGGTGTTCGGCGCGGGCATGCTGCCCGCGATGGGGGAACGCAGCCGTATCGCCGGGCAGACGTTCGCCGCCGCCACACTCATGTCCACCACCACCGGTATCGGCTCGAACCAGCCCGCACTCGTGCTGTTCGGTGCTGCGGTGACGGGGGCGCTGTTCGCGCTGCTGCTGCGTGTCGTGATCGGACTCGGTGATCCCACTCGATCGACCCGGGCCGTGGTGGCCAGTACACTCACCGAGCCGGGCCCCGGGGTCATCGAGCACGCGGCACTGGCCTGGCGAGGTGACAACGCAGCAGGTACCTGGCTCGAACAGGTCCTGGCAGGAGCGGCACGGTTCCGCGCCGCCAGGGAAACCATGCTGGCCCAGGCCCAGCGGGTCGACCACGCCGGAGCCGAACGACTGCGCCGGATCGTCGCCGAGGCCGACGTGGTCGCCGCCGAACTCGCCAAGGCCGTCCGCGCCAGCGCCTGTATCGGACTGCCGTCACTCGCTCGCGTGGATCCGGCCGAATCCGTCCTCCGCCGCGACGGCAGCCAGGACATGCCCGATGCCGCGCGCGGTATCAACGAGGGACTCGATCGCATCCGCGCTGCCGTGATCGAACGCGATGTGACCATGGCCCCGCGTGTTCGGGGTGGGCGGCTCCGGTCTGCCCGAGCTGCGGTCCGGGCACACCTGTCGTTGCGTTCTTCGCTGTTCCGGCACGCCCTGCGCTGCACGCTCGCGGTCGGCGCGGGCATGGTCATCGTGCTGCTCCTGCAGGACCCGTCGGTGTCCACGTTGCTACTGAGCCTGTACGTGGTACTCCAGCCTGCCGCCAGGGACAGCATGACGGGCGCTCTGGAACGCACCGGTGGGGTCGTGCTGGGCGTGGCCGCACTGGCGATCCTGATCACTCTGCTACCGGGTGCCTTCCTGCTCGTCCCCGTGGCGATCACGACGATGTTGCTCCGAGCTGAACTGCTGCGCTCCGACTACAGAATCCTGCTGGGGTCGCTGATCGCCGTCACGGTCGTGACCCAGGCGATGATGCTGCAACGATCCCTGATCGACGCGGCGATCGGTTTCGCAGCCAACACCGCCATCGGCGCCGCCATCGCCCTGATCATCGGCTACATCGGTTACCTGGTCCTGCCCGGCAGTCTCGTGCCCGACGTTGCCGGAACGGTCCGAGCCACCGTCCGGTCGATCTCGGAGTTGCTGCACGGTGTCCGGGACACCGATCGCGGTGCCGACCTGTGGCAGCGGCTGCGGCCTGCGAACATCCTGGCGTTGCGCCGCACCCAGGACCTGCTGGGAATGCCCGCACTGCTGGACGGGACAGGAGATACTCCCGACGATGCGCGTCCCACGCGCGCTGCGGCTGTGGCGCTGGAGGCTCTGCGGCAGGACCTCGCAATCCTGGCGTCGCAGCCTGCGGAGGAACAAGCAATCGCCATGCCCGCGTTACGTGCGGTGGACGATTTGCTCGGCGGACGCACCGTGACGGAGGTTCCGGACATCCCCGATGGCGGTGCCCCGGCAACGGAGCTCCTGGCGAGTTCGTTGTTGGAGAATGCCCTGCACGCGCGCGTAGCCATCGATGAGACGCTCGGCTACGACGACCCGTGGAAGAGCTACACCCTCTCGTTCGTGCGCACCGAACACCTGCGTATCCAGTGACGTTGGACGATTTCGCGAGAAATTGCCCGACGTCACTCCATCGGGCGTCCCGGGCTGGAGGCCTGCGCCCAGTAGCGACGGGGAATGCGCCCGGCCTGCGCAGCCAACCGCCCGGCCTCACAGGCCGAGCGCATCGCAGCGGCCATCCGTACCGGGTCCTGTGCGCGGGTCACGGCCGTGGCCAGCAACACCGCATCGCACCCGAGCTCCATCGCCAGTGCCGCATCCGAGGCCGTGCCGATTCCCGCATCGAGCACGATCGGCACCGAAGCACGGGAAGCGATCATGTCGATGTTGTGCGGGTTGCGGATTCCCAGTCCGGTTCCGATCGGTGATCCGAGAGGCATGACGGCAGCACAGCCGGTCTCCTCCAGACGCAACGCGAGCACCGGATCGTCGTTGGTGTAGGCGAGTACGACGAAGCCCTGATCCACGAGTTGCTCGGCCGCGTCCAGCAACTCCACCGGGTCGGGCAACAGGGTGTCCTCATCGGCCACCACTTCCAGCTTGACCCAGTTGGTACCCAGCGCCTCCCGCGCCATCTGCGCCGTCAGCACCGCCTCGGCCGCCGTGCGGCAACCCGCGGTGTTGGGCAACGCCTCGATCCCGATTCGACCCAGCAGATCGAGCACACCACTGCCACCGCCGACGTCGGCACGGCGCATCGCCACCGTCGTCAGTTCCGTTCCGGAAGCCAGCAGTGCGCTTTCCAGAGTCGAGAGGTTCGCGGCACCTCCCGTCCCCATGATCACCCGTGAGTCGAACTTGCGTCCGGCGATCACCAGTGGATCGTCCATTCCTCAACCTCCCTGTACCGCGGTGAGGATCTCGATACCGGTTTGCGGTTCCAGCGGCGTGGCCGGCCAGCTGTCCCGGGCAACGACGGTGCCGTTGACGGCCACGGCCACCCCGCTGTCCGGTACCCCGAAGTCCTTCAAGGCATCGGCCAGCGTGGTGCCCTCGGCGAACTCGCGCGGCTGTCCGTTGATCACGATGTGCATTGCTGTCCTCCCAAGCGCGATGGATCCGCAGCTTTTGCCTCGGCAGGCAACGCACTGCCACACACCAGCCCGACCACGGCTTCCGCCGTGACGGGGGCGAGCAGAAATCCGTTGCGATGATGTCCGGTCGCGGCCACGACGCCGGGTGCCACCCAGCCGAGCAGGGGAAGATTGTCCTCGGTGCTCGGCCGCAGCCCCGCTGTGCTCTCGACCAATGCGTATTCCGCGATGCCCGGCACGAACCGTTCTGCGTCGGCCAACAGGTTCCGCACGCCACCGACAGTGACCTCGGTGTCGAACCCGGCCTCGTACTGGGTGGCACCGATGACGATCCCGTCCGCACGCGGCACCAGGTACACCTGCCGTCCGTGTACCGGCCCTCGTATGGTCCGCCGCGGTGGCGGGATCGATGTTGCTCGAGACCTCAGACGCAGGATCTCCCCCTTGACGGGCCGGATGGCGCCCCGCAACGCCGGATGCAGTTCCTCCGCATGCGCACCCGTGGCGATCACCACGACATCGCAGTGCACTGCCGAGTCGGCCCCAGTCGAGTCGGCGAGCTCGACCACTCCAGAGCGGACACCGCGAGCAGCGGCACGGACGAACTCCACCCCTGCCGATTCGGCGGCGGCACGAAGCGCTTCGAGGGTGATCCGGTTGTCGACCGCGAGATCACCCGGCACCTCCAGTCCCCCTCGGACACCGGGGCCGAGCGAGGGCTCCAGCCCGCGGAGTCGGCGACTGGTGTGGCGAGTGACAGTACGCCCGAGCGAGGCCAGATGGTCGGCGAGAGTGTCGAGTTCCGCACGGTCGGCGCTGTCGGCGGCGACAACGAGGGTTCCCTCGTCCCGCAGGCCCGGCGGCTTCCCCGAGTCCCGGCCGAGCCGCTCGGCGAAATCCGGCCACCTGTGCAGTGAAGCGGCCCCCAGCTCCAGCAGAGGTTCCTCACCGGGCCATGCCTCGGCGATCGGAGCCAGCATCCCTCCCGCAACCCAGGAGGCACCGCCGAACCCCGGATCCGGATCGATCAACCGCACCCGGCAGCCCGCCACAGCCAGCCGCCATGCGGCGGACATGCCGATGACACCGCCGCCCACCACCGCGACGATGCCGTCCTGTTGTCCAGACAATGCACGCTCCCTGCGCCGGTATGATCCGGATCAGGTTCGACGGTCGGGGCATCAGCCCCCTCTCAGTCCGCTCTCGTACGGACTCCCGTGCTTCACCGCCACCCAGGCTATCCGATCCGATCGTGCGAAGTCAGCTCCTGACGAATACGAAAATCCGGAAAGTCCACGCGAGCTGCCATCTCCGAACAAGCTACCCTGAGCAACATGCCTGGATTCGATGGCTACGGGATCCGTGTGCGTCTCGACGAGGCGCGACTGTATCTGTGCACCGATGCCCGTACCGACCGCGGTGACCTGGCCGAATTCGCGGAAGCGGCCCTCGCGGGCGGGGTGGACATCATCCAACTGCGGGACAAGAACCCGGCGGGCGCACCGCTGGAGGCACGACAGGAACTGGCGGCTCTGGAAGTACTGGCCGAGGCGTGTACGCGCCACGGCGCGCTGCTTGCGGTCAACGATCGCGCCGACATCGCTCTGACCGCCGATGCCGACATCCTGCATCTGGGGCAGGAGGACATCCCGGTGGAGTCGGCCCGGCGCCTCGTGGGGCACCAGATGGCCATCGGTCGTTCCACGCACGACGTGGTTCAGGCCGACGCGGCAGCCACCGAGCAGGGAGTGGACTACTTCTGTACCGGTCCGGTCTGGACCACGCCCACGAAACCGGGACGGGAGGCTGCGGGGCTCGACCTGGTTCGCCATGCCGCCGAACACCACGGCCACGGCCGGCCGTGGTTCGCCATCGGCGGCATCGACCACGGCAATCTGGACGAGGCCATGGCCGCCGGAGCCGAGCGTGTCGTTGTCGTACGCGCGATCACCGAGGCCGAGGACCCGCGCCGGGCGGCGGAGACACTGCGTTCCCGTTTGCAGGGATGACGGTGGTTTGCCGCAAAAGTCGGGAAAATTGCAGTTTCGCGCGAAACTGCAATTTTCTCCGCGGCCGGACGTTGCCTAGCCGGTAACCAGGCTTACGCCATAGGTCTGGAGGGCCTCGTTGATCGGCTGGAAGTAAGTCACCCCGCCGCGGTCGCAGTCACCGGAACCGCCGGAGGTCACCCCCTGGGCCTGGTTGCCCGAGAGGAACGCGCCTCCGGAATCCCCCGGCTCGGCACATACGTCGGTCCGGGTCAGACCGGACACGGTGCCCGTTTCGTAGCGCACCGTCTGGTTCTTGGCCTCGATGGTTCCGCAGTGCCAGCCGGTCGTGGAGCCGGAGCGGCACACCGAGGCACCGACCGGGGCCTCCCGCGAACCGGCGACGGTCACGGCACCGCCCCGGTAGTCGTTGACCTGCGGCTTCGGGGTGGCCGAGGACGTGACGTAGGCATAGTCGTTGTGCGGGAAGGAAGAGCCCGCGAAGGTACCGGCAGGTCGGCTGGTGCTGTCACTCCGGTTACCGCAGTGGCCCGCGGTGATGAATCCACCCTGGACGGCGAAGCCGATGGAACAGCGTAAGCCGCTCTTGTTGTAGAAGGCGTTACCGCCGATGATATCGGTGAACAGGCGCGGCGATTCCCGTGACTCGACCACGCGCACCGCTGTGGTGTCCACATCGGTCGAGCGGATGAACTCGGTCGCCCGTTGCGCCGTTCCCATCGCGGTCGTGACGACGACGGAATTGCTCGTCGGGTCGACATACCAGCCGCTGATCGATGTCGGGGCTCGTCGCTCGACTCCGTCGAGCGTGTCGGCCGCCGTGTTGAGCACACTCGCGCTGTCATCGACAAGCTCGGCCTTCGCTCCCGCTGCGCGGACCTCGTCGAATTTCGCCTTGTCGGTGACCCCCACGACCAGCTTGCCGAGGTCGGCATCGAAGTGGGCCCCTCCGAAGGCACCACCGAGGCTGCTCTGCAGTTGCTCCTGGAGCTTGTCGGCGATCTTTTCCTGCTGCAGACGTTCTCGTACCTGCTGCAAGGTCAGGCCGAGGTCTCGCTGCATGGCCTCCAATCGACCTTCCGCGATGGACTCCAGGGGTGTGGCCTCCGGGGCCGCGGTCGCCGGCATGGTCAGCGCGGCGGCAGTTCCGGCTGCCAGCGCCATTGTCCCCGCCATGCGGGCCGCGAGCCTGCGCTTCATGTGCTGTCTCCCTTGTCCTGAGAACGCATCTCCGTCCCCCTGGCGAAGGAGTATGACCCGAGTCATCGATCACACACAGCCTACTTTCGGCGTAGACGGCGAGCGGATTCCGCCCACTGGCGAAGATTTCGTGAAACTCTTTCGGGTGGTTTTACACACATCGTTACGGGGGCGTTATCACGGTAAGCCATCCGGGCAACCCGAACCCGGCCAACGTGGTTTACAGCACTCTCTCCATTACTGTCCGTATCCATCACTGCACTCACCATCCGCAGGATCACCGCAGCACGTTCTCGGATGTGAGCAGCGAGGTGAACGAGCTTGCCGAATCCGGCTTTCGTGCAGAAAGATCGCTTCCATGCAGTTGGTGAGCTACGCCGAGATCGCGGCGGCCCGGACGGTGCTGACGGCGATGCCACCCTCGGTCGGGCCGGTGCGCACCCCGCTGCTCCCGGTGGCCGATGCCGACCCGGCGCGCCCCCTCCTGCTCAAGCCGGAGAGTCTTCAACCGACCGGAGCGTTCAAGATCCGCGGTGCGCTGCACGCTGCCTCCGCCGTACCGGAAGAGGCGCGCTCTCGTGGTCTCGTCGCGTACTCCAGCGGCAACCACGCGCGTGCCGTGGCGTATGCGGCCCGGGCGTTCGGCATGCCCGCGACCGTGGTGGTACCGCACACCGCCCCTGCCGTGAAGGTCGCCGCTGCGCGATCGCTGGGTGCCGACATCGTTCCCGTCGATGCCGCCGAGCGCGAGACACGGGCTCACCGGATCGTGGAGGAACGTGGGGCAACCCTCGTCCCGCCGTTCGACGACCCTGCGGTCATCGCCGGTCAGGGCACGGTGGGGTTGGAGATCCTCGAGGATCTGGATCGCCTCGCCCGCCCCGAGTCCACCGGCGAGCACCTCACCGGCCACGGCCCCGCGAACTCCGGCTTCGCCAGGAGCAACGAACTCGTGGTGCTGGTCCCGGTCAGTGGCGGAGGCCTGATCTCCGGGATCGGTGTCGCGATCAAGTCGGTGCGGCCCGAGGCGACGGTGATCGGCATCGAACCGGAACTGGCCGCCGACGCGCAGGAAAGCCTGCGCGCGGGCACACGTCGTCAGTGGCCGGTCGACTCGCGTACGCGAACCGCCGCCGACGGCCTGACCGCCGAACCCTCGGAGCGCACCTTCGCCCACATGCGCGAGGTGGTGGATGACATCGTCACCGTGAGCGAGGCGGAAATCGCCGAAGCCACCGGGTACCTCGCCCGCACCTGTCGCCTGGTCGCCGAGCGCAGCGGCGCCGTGACAACGGCAGCGTACCGGCACCGTGGAGCGCTGCTCCCGGCGGCGAGCACCGTCGCCGTGGTCTCCGGCGGCAATATCGACGTCGAAGACCTGGTCACGGTGCTGGCGGATTGAGGTCGGCGACGAACTTGTAGCGATCACCCCGGTAGACCGAGCGCACCCACTCGACCGGACGGCCTTCGGTGTCGAAGGAATGACGGGACAACAGCAGCATCGGCAACCCCACCTCGGTCCCCAGGGTCTCGGCCTCCTCGGGACTGGCCAGGGCGGTTTCGATGGTCTCCTCGGCGGTGGCGAACTCGATGCCGTAATGCCCCCGAAGAACCCGGTACAGCGAGACTCCGGCTTCCAACTGTGCGGACAGGCCGGGAAAACGCGGCAACGGCAGGTGGGTCGTCTCGATGGCCATCGGCTCACCATCGGCCAGCCGCAGCCGCCGAAGCCGCAGTACTCCGGCGGCATTGCCGCCCATGTCGAGCAGCGTCGCCATCTCCGGATCGGCCGCCTCCTCGGTGATCTCCAGCAGTCGCGAAGCGGGCTGGCGGCCCTGTGCACGCATGTCCTCGGTGTAGCTGCTCAGCTGAAGGCGTTGGGCCACTTTCGGCCGTGCCGTGAAAGTGCCCTTGCCCTGCACTCGCAGCAGCCGCCCTTCCACCGTCAGTTCGGCCAGCGCCTGGCGCACCGTGGTGCGGGAGACACCGAAGTCGGCAGCCAACGAGCGCTCGGTCGGGATCGACGAGCCGGGCGGCAGTGATCGCAACATGTCGAGCAGGTGCTGTTTGAGCCCCCAGTACTTGGGCTCACGTTGACTACGCTCCGGTGTGTCGGCCCCGCCGGGCACCGAGGCATCGAGCATCGTTCCCTCCTACCGCCGCCCGTCACTGTGCGGAGTCACACCTCGGGTGGGATTCCAGCATGCCCGAAAACACGGATGCTGCATCGGCTGTCTCGTCGGTATCCCCGCTTCCAGGGCGGTAACAGGAACACCGCCCGAGTGTCGAGTATGCGATTTTCGGCAAGCCTCCGGGCATCACCAGGAACCACCGAGGGAGTGTCGCCGACGGCACACCACCGCAGGCATCACCGGATGCAGCCACTCCGGGCAGCTTCGATAGTATTGGTCTAGACCGCCCCGTGCCCGATGCACCACCACGATCCAGTAAACGGCAGGCAATCTCATGAGCGAGGCCACCAACCGAGCCGGAAACCCTCCCGGCAGCCACATGACCGCCGAGATCGCCGAGCAGCCGCAGATGTTCTCCCATCTTCTCGGGCAACGTCGCGCGATCGCCGAGCTCGCCGCCCGGATCACCGAGCGCAAGCCGCGCTTCGCACTACTGGCCGCCCGCGGATCCAGCGATCACGCCGCCCTCTACGCCAAATACCTCATCGAGGTCCTGCTGGAACTGCCTGTCGGACTGGTTTCGCCATCGACGACGACGCTGTATGGAGCGCGGCCGGACCTGACCGACGTGCTGCTGCTCTCGGTGAGCCAGAGCGGCGGCTCGCCCGACATGCTCGAGGTGACCGAAACCGGGCGCAGACACGGTGCGACGACCGTGGCGATCACCAACAATCCCGATTCCGCCCTGAACGACGCCGCCGAGATGTCGGTCGACATCCTCGCGGGCCCCGAGCAGGCAGTAGCGGCCACCAAAAGCTACAGCGCGACACTGCTCGCCCTGTACCTGCTGGTCGACGCGGCGCGGGGCGGCCGAGGCGAGCAGGCCGAGATGATTCCCGAACTCGCGCAGGCGACACTGGATACCTCGCACGACGCCGTGGAGGAGGCGGTCCGCCGCTATCGCTTCGCCGACAGGATGGTCACGACCGGGCGCGGCTATTCCTCGGCCACCGCCGCCGAAGCGGCGCTCAAGCTCACCGAGACGAGCTATCTCTCGGCACGCGCATACAGCGGGGCCGATCTGCTGCACGGCCCGGTTGCTGCGGTGGACACCGAGACCGCTGTGCTGGCGTTGTGCAGTTCCGGCAAGGGTGGCGAAGCCATGCGCGCGGTGCTCGACACGGTGCACGAGCACGGTGCCGACATCTGTGCGATCGGCTCGGCCGCGCCGGATGTCCACGCCACCCATCGGATCGGAGTGCCGTCCTGCGCCGAAGAACTCGCCCCCGTGCTGGAGGTGCTGCCCGTCCAACGGCTCGCGCTCGGACTCGCGCTCGCACGCGGCGATGACCCCGACAGCCCACGGGGGCTCCACAAGGTCACCCACACTCGGTGAGAACGGTTTCCACGGCACTCCGGAGGTTCGGGTAGCACAGCCGGGTAAGAGGTGCCCTCGTCCCGTTTGCCCGCCGGTGCAGCGCGGGTAGTCGCCAGTCAAAAGCGTTCTCTCGAGGAGGAAGCACATGGCGGGACCGACCACCGGCAGATCACGGCAGAGACACGTTCACCGACTCCTCGTCCTCGCGGTACTGGCACTGTTTTCCGTGGTGCTGAGCGCGTGCGGGGGCGACGAGACAGGAGGCCCCGAGACGAGTGCCGACGTCGGAGACATCACGGGACAGCAGGCCTACTTCGGCGGCTCGGATCAATTCGTGGGTCAACGGGTCACCCTGAGCGCCGAGGTCACCGAGGTGTTCACGCCGACCTCGTTCCAACTCGACGCCGCCGAGTGGGGGGACGACTCGCTGCTCGTGGTCTCCGCCCAGCAGCGGAACAACCTCCGCGCGGGCGAGCTCGTGCAGGTAACCGGCACGGTCCGGTCGAGTTTCGCCTACGACCAGAACGCGGACCGGTACGGACTGGCAGCCGACGCGGAAGTCTACAGCGACTACGAGGGCGAAAAGTATCTCGCCGCGAGTTCGGTCAAGCAGCAGGTCCGAACCACCCAGTAATCGGTGCAGGGCTCGGCACCGCCGTCGAGAGTGGTTTACGGTTCACTCCACTCGAGGACGGCGCATGCCGGGATGGTCATCCGGCAGGACCGCGCGCAGAACCCACCAGCTCACTGCCACGCACGCCGCCACCAGCGGCCAGGTCAGCGCGACTTGCGCGATGCTGAGCGCGACAACGGCGTTGGCCGCCCACAGCGGGATGAACACGACCAGCCGCACGGCATACTGCCCCACCCACACCCAGCTCGCCCGGGCATAGGCGCGCAGCAACACCGGGTCCCGACGCCAGCGCGTGCGCTGACCGAGCAGCGTGCCGACGATCACTCCGAGCAGCGGCCAACGCACTGCGATACTGACCATCCAGGCCAGCGCACTCGCAGCGTTGGTCACCAGCCGGACGAGGAAGAAGTCGGCCGCATAGCCGGTGCGCAACGCGATCACCGCACCGAGCATCACCCCGAGCAGACTCACCAGCACCGCCAGTGGACGCGCACCTCGGTACAGCCGCCACAGCCCGATCAGGGCACCGACGGTGACGGCCACCAGCCCGCCGATCGCGATCGACTTTCCAGCAAGCAACCAGCCGAGACCGAACGCCACGGGCGGCACGCTCGCATCGACCGCGCTGGCCCGCCCTCCGAGCAGGTGCATCAGCGAGTCCCGCTCGGAGCTGCTCTCGGAAATCGTGTCGGTCTGCCGGTCCTGCGTCACACGTTTCAGCGTGCCTTACCCCCCGCGACGTACGCACCTACCGGTGTCCTGCGCAACCGCAGCGGCCACGCAGGATCCCCGGCATCACCGGAGTCACCGGCATCACCGGAGTCACCGGAGTCACCGGAGTCACCGGATGCGGGCACGATCGAGTATCCCACCGAGCTGATTGACCATGCCCAGCCTGTCGACGGGCGTGCACGTGAGTACCCCCGCCCCGTCGGGCGACCGGTCACCGAACAGCGTGTAACGACCGCGTTCGGTGTCGAACCATGCCAAACCGGGCAGCCGCGCACGCCGCCCCCGCCGGTCGATGCCGGTAACGACATAGTGGCCGAGGCGGTACCGGACGAGCCCGGTGATCGACTCGACGGCTCGTACACCGTCCGATTCCGGCCCGGACGGATCGCGGTGACCCTCCCCTGCTGCGATCGGTGCTGTGGTGGCCGACACGGCCTCTCCGGTGCCCGGTGGTGCCTGCGGGAGCAGGTCCACGCACACTCCGGGGAGGTCTTCGGGAGTCATGAAGTCGATCCGCAGACCACGGTTGGTGATGAGACCGAGAACTCCCACTTCGCCGGTGGCCACCACGCGAGCAGCCAGCCACTGTCCGGTACGCACGTCGAGCAGTCCGGCCGCCGCGATGGAGACCTCCGAGGTCGACAGCAGGTACAGCGCATCCTCGACCTCCGGTTCGGGTCTGCCCGCCTTGGCCAGGCCCGCCGACTCGAGTTCTTCCCCGACCTGCCGTTCGACCCGGGACCGCTCTTCCGGTGATGCACCGAACCGCGGAATCTCGAACGGGTACTGCCGGATGCTGAGATTCAGCTGCTCACCCAGCACATCCACGGCCTGCACGGACAGGGTGATCGTGTCGACCATCTAGAAATCCCGGTAGGTCGGGGGCGCCTCACCGATGACCGGCGGGGCGACCAGCCTGCTTTCCTCGTATTCCCCGCCGAAAAGGTCGTCGGCCTCGACGAGGAATTGCGGCGCTGCTTCGGAACCATCGGAACCGGGCCTGTCCACACGGAATCCGGAGCCGTTGCGCGCTTCGGTCCCGCCATTGCGCCTTCCGCCGCTGTGGGAATCACCGTCCCGCTGCGAGTCCCGGTTTCCCGACCCCTTGACCGGATGGTTCGCTCCGCCCGTGGTCCCCGCCCAGGCTCCGGAGCCCATCGGCCCGAAACCACCATCGGGCCGGGGCCGGTACTTCGGTGGCTGGGCTGCGGATTGCGGTTCCGACTGCCGCGGGGCTGGTTGTTCCGCGGGCGGCTGCTGCGGAGGCGGCTGCTGCGGAGACGGCCCCACCGGAGGTGGCGAAACGCCCCCCGGTGGGGAAACCGCAGGAGGAGGACCGACGGGCGGTCCGGAAGGCGGCCCTGCCGCGGGCGGAGGGGGCGGCGGGCCATCGCGTGCGGGGTCGGCAGACGAAGGCGGTGTCGGACCTACGGGCAGGGGACCGCTCGGCGGACCCTGCGGTGGCGGAGCTGCAGCAGGGTTCGGAGCTGCCGGAGAGTCCGGGGCCGGGGTAGGCGCCGCGGGCCTCTGCTGCGATGGTCGAACGGGGCTTCCGGCAGAAGTGGAGCTGTACGCTCCTGGATGAGCAGGGGGATCAGCGACCACGCCGAGTTCGCCCGACAGCATCGACATCGGCCCGGAACCGGCACGCCCCCGAGAGCCCGTGGATTCCGGGCGGTGCACGCCGTTCGGCGGTCGGGGTGATCGATCCTGCCGCTGCTGCTCGTGGTCGAAGCGATCCCGGAGCTGGTCGATGTGCTCCCACAAGGAAAAGGGATCCGCCTCGGCGATCAGGGCGGCGAATTCCGACCGCAGGTCGAAACGCACCGGACTCGGCCGGGCCTGCGCTGCCGGTGCTCCGGTTCCCGGAGTGCCGGGCGAACCCGGACGCGGCCCCGGATGTGGACCCGGGCCTGCCGCGGCAGGCCCGGGGGGAAGCACGCCGTGACGCTCCTCCGCAGGAAGCCGTCCTCCCGATTCAACAGGCCTGTGCGCGGGAGTACGCTGATCCCGCCGCACCGGTTCCGGCACTGGTTCCTGCTGTGGCATCACAACTCCCCCAGACCATCATCACTATCGGCGGACACACTCGGTCCGACGTGAATAAACATGCCGCCGTTCCCCGCTCAGGCGCTTGCACGGACGCAGTCTCCCGGTATGACCACGCATATCGATTCCGAGATGATGAGTCCCCTTGTTGCTTTCGTTACTACCTGCTGGACAGTAGCAGTCACCGTTTCCCGGCATCGGGGTTTTCACAAAACTGCCCGTATCGGGGACGAAGCCGGAAGAAAGAGCCTTTCGACGGCAGGAAATGCGTCGCCATCCGAGCCATCCGACCGCGCCCCGGCTCGAGAACGTCGCTGCCGCAGAGCACTGCCGGGCGAACCCAATAGCTAGACTCTTGAGTGCCGTTAATCACGGCTCCCCGTACCGACGGTGGCGTAGGGAGGTCGCGGCCCGTCACCGTGGTGATCACCGGCCAACGGGTCCCTTGGCATCGGGTCCCGGGCACCGATTCCCGGAGCACACGAGTTCCATCGGCCTGCCGAAAGCGCCGGGCCTGCGGAAACCTGCGGATGGAAGGAAAGGCAATGAGTCGAGGACGTGAGCAGGTGCACCACTCCGGCGGCAGCGTGACCGCAGACTTCGGGGGCAGCTACGTCGCACTCGGGGACAGCTTCACCGAGGGGCTGGACGACCCCGCTGCCGACAATGCGGGCTACCGGGGATGGGCCGATCGTCTCGCGGAAATCCTCGCGACGAGCAACCCCGAGCTGCGTTATGCCAACCTCGCCATCCGGGGCAAGCTGCTTCACCAGGTCATCGAGCATCAGGTTCCGGCAGCCGTGGCGCTCCGGCCCTCGCTGGTATCGCTGGCCGCGGGCGGAAACGACATTCTCCGCCCGGGCAACGACCCCGACGAACTCGCCGAACGCTTCGAGGGCGCCGTGGCCGAGCTCCGTGCCCATGGCATACAGGTGATGATCGGCACGGGTTTCGACACTCGACGGGCGCCGGTGATGCGGCACGTGCGCGGCAAGGTCGGTGCGTACAACTCCCACCTGTGGGCCATCGCCGAACGGCACGGATGCCGGGTCGTCGATCTCTGGTCGATGCGCGTGCTGCAGGATCCGCGTGCCTGGAGCACCGACCGCCTGCATCTGTCGCCGGAGGGACACCGCCGGGTCGCACTACGCGCCGCCGAGGCGCTGGGGATCGACGTCGACGATGACTGGCGTCGCTCCTGGCCACCACAGTCCCCACGTTCGTGGCGGGTGCAGCGTGCCGAGGATCTGCGGTGGGCACGCGAGCACCTCGCACCGTGGATCGGCCGACGTCTGCGTGGCCGGTCCTCCGGTGACGGACGTGGTCCCAAGCGTCCGGAGCTCCAGCGCCTGTAAGCACCTGTCCGTCCGGTCCATCCGGAAACCCCGTCGCCGGGTGGAACAGAGTGCGGGCCTCGATGGGAACGGTGTCCGCACCGATGCCCGCACTCACCCCCACGTCCATCCGGGAGCCCACACTCCCGGATACCCGACCCCCACGACAGGTGTCCCGACCCGCGTCCCCCGTCCGAGTCCTCGGGTCAGGACAAGCGGGCGACCTCCCCCCTTCGGTCCCCCCGGAGTCGCCCGGTGCGAGCCGACCCCACCGGGCAGCACGGCCGCCCCGCACAAGACACACGGTTGCAGACACCGCTGGATGCGGACTAAACGATGGCTAAGCGCTACGGACGGGAGAACCCGGCAATGTCACCTGACCGGGGATCAGAGGTTCCGGTGTGCTCGGCTCCATCCGTGCAACCTGTTGCGTGCCTCCCCCGCACGAGGCGAGCCACCCGCCTCGAAAATCGACAATGCGGTCTCCCAACGCGTCCGTGCCACCGGCCGGTTCCTGCGTAGGTCGGCCGCGTCTCCCAAACCGAGGTAGGCGGCGGCCTGCCGCATCGCCGAGCCACACCGCTGCGCGACGTCGAGTGCCTCCTGATGGTAGCGCTCGGCCTCGGTCACGTGGCCCATTTCGACACTGACCTCCCCGCAGTTGTTCAGCACCATCGCGAGGGTCTCCAGGTCGTCGGCCTCCCGATACATCGCTTCGGCCGCACGCAGGTGGACCAGTGCGGCTTCCCGATCGCCGCTGACCTGCTCGACCTGGGCGAGATTGTTCAGGGCACCGGCCTCGCGATAGCGGTCACCGAGCATCCGATAGGCGTTCAGCGCTTCCTCGCAGTGCCGTTGCGCCTCGTCGTAGCGCCCCAGCCGGAACAACGCACTGCCCAGGTTGACCTGCGCCATGGCCAGCCAGCTCGATTCGCCCGTGTTCACCGCATCCGCATAGGACTCGGCGTAGTACTCCAGAGCCACGGCGGGACTGCCCGACCGCGAGTGCACGACACCGAGTCCGGCGGACATGAGTACCTTGCCCGCCGGGTCGTCGAGCTTGCGCGCGGAGTCCAGACCGGTGTTGTAGATCGCGATCCAGTCCTCCCACGGGCACCGCACCATGAGGTAGTTGAACTGCAGGCGTACCAGTGGCCAGGCGTACTCGTGCAGTTCCTCGGCGTTGGCGGTACCGATCGCCGCCACGAGATTCGGCCATTCCGCATCGAACCACTCCAGCGCTTCCGCACGGCCGGTGATGGCCGGACGTACCGTGGTGTCGTCACCGGAGAAGTCCAGTTCGTCCCGAGCCGGCCGCAGGAAGCGGCGCGCATGATCGGCGACCACCAGGTAGTGATGCAACAGCCTGCGCAGGGCGGCTCGGGCGCAGTCCGCCCCGGATCCGGCCGTCTCCTCGGCGCCTGCGGCGAGGAGGTCTCGCGCATACAGCCGCAGCAGGTCGTGCATGCCGAAACGGTCCGAATCGGGCTCGGTCACCAGGTGTGCCAGCACCAGCGCGCGGAGACGGCGCCGCGCCGTGGGCGGATCGGTGCCACACAACGCGGCCACGGTGTGTGCGGTGAAGGTGTGCCCGGGCACCGTTCCCAACAGGCGGAACATGGTGGCGTGTGCGGGATGCAGATTGCGGTAGGAGATATCGAAAGCCCGGCGCACGCTGGCGTCGGAACCATCGATATCCAGACCGTGCAGTCGATTTCGCTCATCGGTGAGTTCGTCGACCAGGTCGGCCACGCCGCGCCCGGGATTGGCCGCCAACCGCGCGGCCGCGATGCGCAAAGCCAGCGGCAGACCCCCGCACAGATCGGCGAGCCTGCGGGCGGCGACCGGTTCGGAGGCCGATCTGCCCGGTACTCCCGCCCGGTCGAGCAGCTCCACGGCCGCGGGAGTGGGCAGAGTTTCCAGCGGGAGCATCCGCGCACCACTGCGCACCACGAGCTCGTCGAGCCTGCGGCGACTGGTCACCACCACCAGCGATCCGGGACTTCCGGGCAACAGCGGCCGGACCTGATCGGAGTCCCTGGCGTCGTCGAGCAGCACCAGCACCCGTCGATCGGCCAGCAAGGAACGGTACAGCGCAGCGCGGCCGTCGAGATCCACCGGAATCGCGTCGGCGGCCACTCCCAGCGCCTTCAGAAATCCGATCAGCGCCTCCCCCGGGGACAGCGGTGCCCGCTCGGAGTCGAATCCACGCAACGAGGCGTGCAGACGGCCGTCGGTGAAGGTGTGGGCAACGCGATGCGCCCAGGTCACCGCGAGGGCGCTCTTACCGACCCCCGCCGGCCCGGTGAGTACGGCAAGCAGGTTTCCCATGCCCTGTTCGCGGTCTGCCAGTATCCGGTCCAGCGCCGCCAGTTCCCGATCCCTGCCCACGAAACCGGCCACAGCGGGCGGCAGCTCCGCGGGAACCGGCCGGGCGCTGCCGCCATCGGCAGGCACGGTTGCCGCGGAACCACGGTCTCCGCCGAGCAGTGTCTCGTCGTCTCGAAGCAGCTGCTCATACAGGGAGCGCAATTCCGGGCCGGGATCGATGCCGAGTTCGTCGGACAGCCGCTCGCGCAGAGCGTGATACCGAGCCTGCGCATCCGCTCGCTGGCCCGACCGGTAGTTGGCGAGCATGAGCTGCCCGGTCAGGCGTTCCCGCAGCGGATACTCGTCGACCAGTCCGGAGAGCTCGGCAACCAGATACTGGTGATGTCCGAGTTCCAGGCCCGCGGCGATACGCTCCTCCAGCGCGAGCAGGCGCAACTCGTCGAGATTCGCAGCGACCATTCGATGCAACCGACTCGAGGAGATATCGGACAGAACCGGGCCGCGCCAGAGCGTGAGTGCTTCGGACAGCACCCGGGAACGCTCGGCGGGGTCGAGTCCGTATGCGTGGTTGATCAGCGCCCGGGCCCGGTGGGCGTCGATCCGGTCACTGTCGACCGTGAGCACGTACCCGGGTGCTCGGGTGAGGATGGTGGGCGCCTCCTCGTCACCTGCGGTGTCGGGTACCGCCGCGAGCATCTTGCGTAGCTTGGAGATGTAGCCGTGGACGATCGTCCGAGCCGTGGCCGGTGGCGCCTCGCCCCAGAGCGTGGTGATGATCCGCTCCATCGACACGACCTGGTTCGGTTCGAACAACAAGCAGGCCAGCACACTGCGCATGCCGGGGTTGCCCAACGGCTGGAGAACCCCGCCGTGGAGCACCTCCAGCGGGCCGAGGACGCGGAACTCGAACCCCGTGCCCGGCGCGCCGGTCGAGCTGTCCTGCGGTGACATACTCCCCCAAAACATGATTCGGTTTTCATATTTTGACCGATTCAGGCGACAAGAACAAACGCAGCCGAATCACCAAAGGTTGCACCGATGCCTGCCGTGGAACGCACACGGCCAGTAGAGTCGTGCTGCAACCACCCGAACCGGACCACTGTGGAAGGAGCCCGCGTGTCCATGTCGTCCACAGTGGTCGATCGCGCCGTGGGCTGCCTGCTCGGCGGCGCCCTCGGTGATGCACTCGGCTCGCCTGTCGAGTTTCTGCAGTACGCCGACATCCGCGCCGAGTACGGCGACGTCGGAATCACCGAGCCGCCGCCGCAGGCGCTGCTCGGAGACTCGACACAACTGGCACTGTTCACCGGGGAGGGCTACCTCAACGCCTGGACCACCGGCAACAGTGGAGGCCCGTGGCGTCCCGTGGAGGCCACCGCCGCCGCCTATCGCCGGTGGCTGATCACGCAGCAGGAGCACAAACCCCGTCCCGGAGCGACCGGCCTGCTCGCCGAGGCCGAACTGTACGCCAACCGCTCACCCGGGCTCTCCAGCCTGCGTGCACTTCAGGAGGAGCAACTCGGCACGCCCGAACGGCCACGCAACAGTTCCCGGGGTTGCGGTGGAGCCGACCGTAGCGCACCGCTCGGTTTCGCCCCGACCGCGGAAATGAGCTACGCACTGGGCTGCCAGTTCGGCGCCCTCACCCACGGTGGCACCGGCGGCTGGGCCCCGGCCGGGGCGATGGCCCTGATGGCGCATCTGGTCGCGGTGAAAGGCAGACGGCTGCCCGAGGCAGTCGACCAGGCCGCGGGCAGGGTGCTGCGCGAGGACGCCGAGACCGCGGCGGCACTCGCGGAAGCGGCGACGCTGGCCCGGCTCGGCGCAGGTATCGGCCACATCGAACGCCTCGGACAGGGCTGGGTCGGCCCCGAGGCGGTGGCCATCGGCGCGTACTGTGCGCTGGCCATGCCCAAACCCGGCCAGTTCGCCGATGCGTTACGCCTGGCGGCCAACCACTCCGGCCACAGCGATACGACCGCCGCACTCACCGGCTCGTTGCTCGGGGCTCGGCACGGCACTGCCGTACTGCCCAGGCCGTGGCTGGACCGGTTGGAACTGGCCGATGTGATCGAACGCATCGGCCACGATCTCGGCGCGTCCTGCGTCGGTGAGAAGTTCAGCGAGCGTCGCTACCTCGCCTTGGCCTGAGCAGCCCTCCCAGGCACCGCACCCCAAAGGACCGCCCCGCACGGACGTGCGAAAGGTTCCCCTCACCCGGCACTTGCGGATGAGGGCACCATGCATCGCTCTTACCGCGTCACGGGAGTGAAGTCGTGTGCGGCGATGAACTCGGGCCTGGGTTCCACCGCCGCGTACGGCTCGACCAGCGTGTTGTGCACACTGTTGAACACCACGAAAATGTTCGAGCGCGGGAACGGAGTGATGTTGTTGCCCGAACCGTGTAGGCAGTTCGAGTCGAACCACAGCGCCGAACCCGCCGATCCGGTGAACTGCTCGATCCCGCACTCGTAGGCGAGCTTGGTGATGTCGTCATGGCTCGGCACGCCGACTTCCTGCTCCTTCAGCGAGGACCGGTAGTTGCGCTGCGGAGTTTCACCGGCACACGAGATGAACCTTCGATGCGAGCCGGGAATGATCATCAGCCCGCCGTTGAACGGGTAATTGTCGGTCAGCGCGATCGAGATGCTCACCGCACGCGGTGCGGGCATCCCATCTTCCGCATGCCACGTCTCGAAATCGGAGTGCCAGTAGAAACCGTTGCCCTCGAAACCGGGCATGTAATTGATCCGGCTCTGGTGGACGTAGACATCGGAACCGAGGATCTGCCGGGCCCGATCGAGCACCCGCGGATCCCGGACCAGTTCACCGAGAGGGCCACTGATCTTGTGTACATCGAAAATCGAACGGACCTGGTCGGAGCTCTTCTCCACCACGGTGCGCTCGTCGGCACGCACCTCCGGGTCCCGCGTCAGACGGTCCAGTTCGTGCCAGTACGCCTGCACCTCGGCCGGGGACAGCAGCCCTTCCACGGAGTGAAAGCCCCTGTCCGCATGGGCGGCCAGTTCCGCGCGGCTCGCCGGGCCGGAGTCCACTCCCGGCCATACGGTGGGATCCCTGCGCTCGATCAGTTCGGATGCGTTTCCCCGAGTGGGGTAATGATCCCGCGTGCTCGCATCTGCGACGGTCATCGTACGCGCCTCCTTCTCGAATTCCCGCCGGAGCGACTGGTGCGCATCGCGCACCGTCGCCATTTCTCGGTTCCTCGTTGGGAGTGTGTTCCCCGTCAGGGGAAGACCAGCCGCGTCCCGCCACGGCGGATAACCGGCCGGGTCGTAGCCTCGACCCTACTAGCTGCGGTTACCCGCCGTCCGGGATATTCATGCGTGCACGTGTGTGATCAGGTGGCTGCCGCCGTATCGTCGTCCTCCACGACCACCGGGTACACGCCGTTCTCGTCGTGGACCTCACGGCCGGTCACCGGTGGATTGAACACGCACACCGTGCGCATGTCGGTCTTCGGCCGCACCTGGTGCTTGTCGTGATCGTTCAGCAGGTACAGCGAGCCGGGCTTGAGCTGGTGTGTCTCGCCCGTGGCCTTGTCAGTGATCTCGCCTTCGCCCTCGAAGACGAACACCGCCTCGATGTGGTTGGCGTACCAGAAGTCGTTCACGGTCCCGGCATACAGCGTGGTCTCGTGTACCGAGAAACCCGCCTTCTCCTTGGCCAGGATGATCCGCTTGCTGCGCCACCCCTCGGTTTTGATGTCGGCGTCGGTGTTCTCGACGTCGGCGAGAGTACGAACGAGCAACTCTCCTCCTCCTCAGTAAAAGTTCCCGGTTACCGGCTCACCGAATCGGTGCGCCCGCACGACCGCCCGACCCGCACCGGTTCGGCGGGCCGGGCGGTCGGCGATGCGAATCATGCCAGGACAGCTTGCACCGAGTCGGTGAGGATCTGAAGGCCCTGCTCGAGCTCATCATCCGTCAGTGTCAGCGGCGGCATGATCTTGATGACCTCGCTGTCCGGGCCGGAGGTCTCCAGGATCATGCCCCGGTCGAACGCGGCCTTGGACACCTTGCCCGCCAATTCCGGATCCTCGAAGCCCAGCCCGCGGGCCAGTCCGCGGCCCTTGGCCACCGTGCCGTCGTGCTTGCCGGTGATGGTCTCCAGCACCTGGCCGATGCGGTTGCCCTTGGCGATGGTCGACTTCTCCAGGGCGTCATCACTCCAGTACTGGCGCAGTGCCTCGGAAGCCGTCACGAACGCCGGGTTGTTGCCCCGGAAGGTGCCGTTGTGCTCGCCGGGTTCCCACACGTCGTGCTCGGACTTGATGAGGGTGACCGCCAGCGGGCTGCCGTAGCCGCCGATCGACTTGGACAGGCAGACGATGTCCGGGACGATCCCGGCCTCTTCGAAGCTGAAGAACGGACCCGTGCGCCCGCAGCCCATCTGCACGTCGTCGACGATGAGCAGCATGTTGTGCCGCTTGCACAGGTCGGCCAGTCCCCGCAGCCACTCCGCGCGGGAGTTGTTGATGCCGCCCTCGCCCTGCAACGTCTCGACGATCACGGCGGCGGGCTCGTTCAAGCCACTGCCGCTGTCCTGCATCAACCGCTCGAAGTACAGGAAGTCGTCGACCTGGCCCTCGAAGTAGTTGTCATAGGGCATCGGCGTGGCGTGCACGAGCGGAATACCCGCGCCACCGCGCTTCATCGAGTTCCCGGTCACCGACAGCGAGCCCAGCGTCATGCCGTGGAAGGCATTGGTGAAGCTGATGATCGATTGCCTGCCGGTGATCTTGCGGGCCAGTTTCAACGCGGCCTCGACCGAGTTGGTCCCGGTCGGCCCGGGGAACTGGACCTTGTAGTCCAGCCCGCGCGGCTTGAGGAGCTTTTCGTCGACGGTTTCGAGGAACTCGCGTTTGGCCACCGTGGCCTGGTCCAGCCCGTGGTGCACGCCGTCCCGCTCGATATATTCGAGAAGTTTTCGCTTCAGTATCGGATTGTTGTGACCATAATTCAGCGCCCCGGCACCCGCGAAGAAGTCGAGATAGGGCTTACCGCCCTCGTCATACAGCCAACTACCGAGGGCACGATCGAAAGTCGCAGGCCAGGTGCGACTGTAGCTTCGGGCCTCGGATTCCAGGGTTGCGAAAATGTCGTTCACGATCCTCCGTTCGGCCTGGCGACCACTGTGGTTCGTTCATCACGGGTCGCCGGCTACGTACGTCTCTTTCCCGCTCGGGAAGACTCTCGCGGCGTTCACTCACGAACAGGCACGCCGCCACCCGTCAAACCGGCGCAACCACCTCGGCGAATGGGCCGATGCGATACAGATCCTCACCCTCGTGCGCGTCCGGGAACAGGTTCGGAGTGAACAACTCGCTGACCACAAGCTCCGCACCGCGCTGACGCGCCAGTGCGGAGAAGAGTTTGATCGATGCGGCATTGTCCGCCGTGATCGTCGTTTCCAGGTAGCGAACACCACGCGGAAGCACGCGATCCAGCAACTGGCTCAGCAGCGAGCCCGCCACGCCACCACCACGCTGGGAAGCATCGACGGCGACCTGCCACACCACGATCGTGTCGGGCGCGTCCGGCCGGATGTAGCCGGTCACGAACCCCACGACCGTGCCGCCCACACGCGCCACCACGGAGGTGTGCGCGAAGTCGCGGCACCACAGCAAATAGACATAGGACGAGTTCACATCGAGCACCCCCGAATCACGAGTGATTCGATACAGTGCCGGACCGTCCGCGACGGCCGGAGTGTCGATCTCCACCCGCCCGGCTGACCCGCCATCCCGCTCGTCGCCGTTATGGCTCGGTTTTTCGCCGGTCATGCTGCCCCAAGTTAACAGAACATCGGTCCCGCGTCAGGCGGAGACCGCCGACACGGCCACACTCCCAGGCCAAACAGAACAAGCCCCGTGATGAGCACAACAAAAAGATTGCCTGCCTCATCCGGAGGTGCTACGAAAAATTTTTCGTGTTAGCTGCTGCAGCTTGGTGATCACGACGTTGCGCAGGACAAAATCGGCACAACATCCGACAGGATCGAAGCCTGCTCGGAGTTCCCTCGCAAGCTCTTCCCGGGTCGGCGACGACCGGCAGCAGGCAATCGACACAGGCGGGCTCTCTCCCCGGCGGCGGTTTTTCGGGCGTACTGCACCCGCTTACGTTGCGAGTGATACTGGTCTCGAAAAAGCTTTCACTCGGTTCGAACCGGGTGAGGCTCTCCGGGGCGGGATTCCCCGGGCGAGTGAGTACCGATCGACCCGAGGGGATACGGGCCGCGTTGTCGGACCGAGCGCACTAAGGTGCACCACAGGTCCGGCCCGCCGAGAAAGGCACAGTCGTGATGAGTTCATCGCCGCAGCATCCGGTCGAAGCAGTGCACCAAGCCCGTGATGCGCTGCAGCAGGCCGCCGCCACGCAGGCTCATACCGATCCCGCACGGCAGGACCTGCCCGCCTACGGCTCGGCGGTCCTGGGCACCTTGAGCGCCTTGGGGGAGCTCGTCCGCGTGCTGGCCGACCAGGTCGACCAAGTCGATCGGGAGCGTCTCCGCCGGGAAGCCTTCCGGGACCATCCGCACGAGGCGCTCGAGCACGCCATCGAGCACCTGAACAACCTGCGTCAACTGCTGACCACGGCCGTGACCAACGCCGAGAACTACTGGTGGACCGCCGAGCACATCCGTGCCGACACCCGTACGCCACCCGAGGACCAGGAGTGACCGAAAAGGCACACTTCGAGCTCCCCGGACGTCATCCGGAGCGCCCATGCCGGGTGGCCGTACGCCCATAGGTGAGACGTCGCAACAGGACCTCGGCAGGCCCCCGGTACCGGAGCCGCCGCATGACCTCGGCCGCTACGACGGTCAGCATCCAGACCAGCACCGCCAATACCGCCGTTGCGGCAACCCCGGCGTCGTCTCCGAGCCCGCCGCCGTACGCCGCGAGCACCGCTACGAGGACCACGGACTGTCCGAGGTAGGACGTCATCGAGCGCTGGCCGCAGGCCGTCAACGCCGTGCTCAGCGCGCCCTGCCTACCCCGGAGACGGATCGCGACAAGGCCCACGACCGCGGTGTAACCGATGCCGCCCGCATAGCCGGTCACGGCGTGCAGCACACCGGCGAGCACACTCACCGTGAATCCCGGCTCCGACCACACCGCGGAAGCCATCAGCGCCATCGGCAAGCCCCCCGCCACGGCCAGCCCGACCCCCGCTGCCGCGGCATACCGAAGCCCGCGCCGATACCGCTCGGGCTCGTCGAGCAGGCGTCTGCGCGCCGCCCATACGCCGAAAAGCAAGGCGGGCACCAGGCTGACCAGCACCTGCTGGAAGGTCAGCAGCACCCACTCCTGCAGGCGGAAAACCGCAGCAGCCGACGGGTTCGATATCGACATCGACGATGCCGATGGCTGTGCCCCCTCCGGCACGGGCAGCCCCTGAAGTGCGCCGAGCCCGGCGACCGGAACCATCCACAACCCGGCCATCACCAGCAGCGTCCTGCCACGGGCCCGGGTGAACACCCCGGCCAGAGCGATAGCGAGCAGCCCGTAGGAACCGAGAATGTCCCCGGAGAACAGCAGCAGAGCGTGCGCGAGCCCGAACAGCAGCAGCCACCATCCCCGCCGCCGAATCAGCTTCCGAACGGCGTTCTGCTCGATTCCCGCAGCCTCCTGCCTGCGAGCGAGCTGGACGATGCCGTATCCGAACAACGCCGCGAACATCGGATATGCGCGACCGTCCACGAAAATCATTTGCAGCAGAACGACCACCCGATCGGGAATCGTCTCGACCACCGGATAGCCGCGGACACCGATCGTGTCCGCCACGAGGTAGACATGAGCGTTTCCGAGCGCGATGAGCAGCAGCATGCAACCGCGTGCGAGGTCGGGAGCCAGTGCCCGGGCTTCGACAGTGGTGGCACCGATCGAACGAGCCGAGGCTCCAGCAGTCCTGTCGATCGGTTCGCTCATTTTTCGTTCCCGTCACCGAGGGCCCCCACACACTCGAAAAACGGCTGCGCTGGAGCGCCTGCGCCATCTTGCGAGCCGGATCTCCAGGCCATGCCCGCAATCCGGTTCTTGCCCCTTCCGGGTACCGCAGCACAGCATGCATCAGCCGGACCCCCACCCGGATTAACCCGATCCGGTGAAAGTCAAATCGCAGTTCAGGCACGCGTGGCACGGCGGTGGCCGGGCGCTGCACCGCGCGGTACGCCCACCGATCGTCCGACGAAGACGACGTCGTGGATCACGCCACCTCCCAGATCGGCCACGCCCGGCAGTCGTCCCCGCTCCTGGAAGCCGTGGGACAGGAAGAGCCGGATGCTGGCCTCGTTACCGGCGAAGATCGTGGTGGCCAGAGTCCGTACCCCCAGCTTGGGAGCGTGCGCGACCGCCTCGCCCAGCAGGCAGGTCCCCTGCCCTAGGCTCCGGTGTTCGGGATGGAGATACACGGCGACATCCGAGGTCACGTCGTATCCGGGGCGGCCGTTGAGGAAGGGATCGAAGGTCAGATACCCGGTCACTGTCCGCGGACAGTTCGAGTCGTAACCGACCCAGATGGGGCAATGGTCGGGATGTGAGGCATCGAACCATGCCTGCCGGGAGGCGACACTGACCGGTTCCAGGTCGCAGGTGCTCGCCATTCTCCACGATCGCGGAGTTGTAGATGTCCACGATCGCGGGCAGGTCCTCACGAGTGGCGAGGCGATGGCTGTAGGTCAATGGGTCGTTCCAAGCCTTTTCAGGTATTCCTTCATGCCGTCCCCGACGAGCGCGACGACGCCTACGTTCTCCATGAGTAGCAGCGGGCTGCCAACAGGTCGGAATCACCGCAAACCGAGTCGATCTTGCCCGAAAGGGGCAGGGAGCCGAGGCCCAGAGCTGTCACGGAAAACCATCAAGCATGTAACCGGGACCTCGAAGGTTCGAAAATACCGCGCCGGTCACTCCGGCGCGGCACTTTGCCTGCTCACCTGTGGAGCCGCTGAGGGGACTCGAACCCCTGACCTTCCGCTTACAAGGCGCCTCACCAGCACTGACACCCGCCACGACCAGCAACGACGACCACACACGCGGGCCCACTACCCCGCTGCAGCCACCCGCGTTGACTCCGTTTCATGCCACATGCAATGCCACGGATGGGCTCAACACTTAGTCGTCGCCAACGACACGGTCGCGAGGTGACGGCCGGTCTGGTCGTCGGCGGGCCGGACGACGAGCTCGTCGTAGTAGTGGAGACCCAATATTGCCCCCTGTTTCACATGAACAGTTGCGGGAACGGTTCGTTCCGCTGGAGCTGCCTGTGTATCCATAGTCCTGCTTATGAGTATACAACCACGAACCCTAGCAGGGCGTGCGCCTCCTGTACATAACAAGGCGCAGGTATGTACGAGACATGGTCAACCGTGCACATAAGCAGTGAGCAGCGTCGGTTACGATGCTCGACATGACAACGCCAATGACGACGGTGCACATGAGCCAGCAGGGACGCGTCGTCATCCCCGCGGCCTACCGGAACCGTCTCGGCATCACACCGGACACAGACCTCGTCTGCTATGTCGAATACGGCCGCGTCGTGTACGAAGAGCGCGATCACATGAAGCGACGCCTGCAGCGCGAGGCGTTGGCCGCCTTCCAAGGCGCGAGAGCCTCGCCCGTGGACGAATTCGTCGCCGAGCGTCGCGACCACGCCCAGCAGGAGCAGGAGGGCGAGCGGTGAGCGTGGTGCTGGATGCCAGCGCCGTGCTGGCCTACCTCAACGCCGGCACCGGCCAGGAGCGCGTGTCCGCCGCCCTCGATGAGGCCGTGCTCTCCGCAGTGAACTGGGCCGAAGTCCTGCAACGGATCACCGCTGTCGGCGGTGACGCGGATCGGATCGGCGACGGACTCGTCGCCCTCGGCGTCAGCGTGGAGCCACTGACCGTCGACGACGCCCGGATGATCGGCCACCTGTGGTCGAGCACCCACAGCGCGGGCCTGTCGGTGAGCGATCGCGCATGCCTGGCCACGGCCTACCGACTCGGACTGCCCGTCCTCACAGCCGATCAAGCCTGGTCCGAGCTGGACCTCGCCCTCGACATCCACCTCATTCGCTAAGGAGTTTTCCTAGCCGACTGCCTGGACACCGCGGTAGCCACGCGCGGTGTCGACGTCGCCGGGGTGATCTTCCACAGCGACCGCGGATGTCAATACACCAGTGCCCAGTTCGCCCAGCACTGTTCTAGCCTGGGGAACCGCCGGTCGCTGGGACGCACCGGGATCTGCTGGGACAACGCCGTCGTCGAGTCGTTTTTTGGGGCACTGAAACGCGAACTCGTGCACCGACACCGCTTCACGACCCGAGTCCAGGCACGCCAGGCCATCTTCGTCTGGATTCAGACCTGGTACAACCGCAGACGACTGCACTCCACCCTGGGCTATGCCAGCCCCGAACAATGGGAACATCAAGAGCTACCCGAGGCCGCATAACCCAAGTTTCCGGCCAACAGGGGGAAAATCACCGGGGCCGCAGGCGGGATGGGCGTTCGGTCTGGGAGGTGCTGTGGTTCATTCCTGAGCGATTGTGAGCACGATTTTGCCTTGGAGATGCCCGCACGCGGCACGTTCGTGCGCGGCTCGGGTATCCGCGAGTGGAAACGTACTGTCGATCGCAACGCGGACCGTGCCCGCATCGAGCAGGCGTCCGAGCTCGGCGAGCTGCGCGCCGTTCGAACGAACCTGGGTACCCGAGACCGTGACACCCAGTTCGGCGGTCTCTTCGTCGTCGAACTCACCGAAGAACACCGGGAACAGGGCCCCGCCGCGGGTGAGCGTCCGCAGGAAGCGTGTGCTGTCGGGGCCGCCGACGGTGTCGAGAACGAGGTCGAGGTCGTGCACGAGTTCCTCGGGCCGGCTCGTGGTGTAGTCGATGAACTCGTCCGCGCCGAGCTCGCCCAGGAACGATTCGTGCGCGCCCGATGCCACCGCGATGACACGTGCTCCCTTCCACTCCGCCAGCTGCAGCGCGAGGTGCCCCACCCCGCCCGCGGCGCCGTTGATGAGCACCGTCACGTCGGCGTCGAGTCGCACCGGACGATGCTTCGCCGCCTGGAACGGCGAGGGGTGATCGTGCCCGACCTCGATCAGGAACTGCCACGCGGTGAGCCCGGACATCGGCGCGCCAGCGGCGTGCACGTGATCGATACCGGCCGGCTTGAGCGCGAGGTCCGAGGCAGGCGCGGCCACGTACTCGGCATAAGCGTGACCGTCGAAACTGGGGAAGCGAAGGAGGCCGAAGACTTCATCACCGACGGTGAAGGCGTCCACATCCGCGGCGACGGCCTCGACAACGCCCGACACGTCCGTCCCCGGAATCACGGGCAGATCGAACGTCGGCCTCGTCTCCGGAGGCAGATTGGACATCCCGTCGCGCAGATACCAGTCGGGAGGATTGACTCCGGCCGCGTGCACGCGAACGAGCACCTCACCCGGCCCCACCTCGGGAACCGGCACCTCGTCGTAACGCAGAACCTCAGGGCCTCCGTGCTCGTGGAGCCGGACCGCCCTCATCGTGTGTGTCGGCATCGTTCTCTCCTGCTTGCGCTGCGGGATAGGCTTATTCGGATCAGTGGTCCGAGTAAGCGGACCGCTGGTGCGAATATATGGACCAATGGTTCGGATAGTCAAGGGGAGCCATGCGGGCAGACGCCAAAAGGAACCGCGACCACCTGCTCGCCGTAGCGGGCACCGCCATCGCCGAGCACGGCGTCGACGTGTCACTGCGCGACATCGCACGCAGGGCCGGTGTCGTGCTCGCGACGCTGTTGCGCCACTTCCCGACACGCGAGGCGCTGCTCGATGCCCTGCTGCGCACGAGCTTCGACGAGCTGACAGCAAAGGCAACCGAACTCGAGACGTCGAGCTCGCCCGAGGACGCCCTCGTTTGCTGGCTACGCGACTGTGTCGCGTGCGCAACCGAGTACCGAGGCGCGACATCGCTGATGGCCGCCGCCATCGAGGACACCGAATCCGCGCTCCATGCGTCGTGCTCTGCCATGCGCGCCGCCGGCGCGCGGCTCCTCACCCGTGCCCAGGACGCGGGCGTAGCGCGGACCGACATTGACGGCACGGATCTGTTCGCGCTGGTGGCCACGCTCGCGTGGCTCGGCGATCAACCCTCGCTCGCGCCACGCGCCGATCGCCTCTTCGACGTCGTCGCGAGCGCGATTCTGATGAGCGCAGGAAGTGACGATCCCGAGGGGGGACGCCCTCGGGCCCGGAGCTGACATCGCCGCACGCCGACCAGCAGTGCCAGCCAGCACTACCCCTCCGGGCACGCCGGGTCGAGTCAAGCTGCCGACGATTCTGCGGTGGGTGACGCGTCATCAGAGGACCTTGATGAAATCTGCGCGGTGCGTGCGTGACGTCAGAATGCCGCTTCGTCTTCGACGACGCCAGCTATCCCACTGGCCCATGTCCTCGCTAACGAATCGGCGAGGTCGTTGATCTGTGCCTCGGGAAGCACGTGCTGGACGTTGCCCCCGATGGCCAGCTCGGAGACGCCGTGTGCCAGCGACCAGAGTTCAGCAGCGCGTCGGGTGATCTCGTCCGGCCGCAAGTACCGGCCCAGAGCGACCTCGAGCCGTTCCTGGATTCGGCTGGTCTGACGTAGGAGATCTTCGTGCTCGGCCTTGTCGATCCCATGGGCGAACATCACCTCGAACCGGGCGGTGTCCTCGCGCGCAAAGCGCAGGTACTCGAAGGCGATCTGCGCCACCGTGTCGGTGAACCCCTGCTGCGTGGGACGGTTCACGAATCTGTTCTCTAGTTCGATGAAACCGGCCAAGGCTGCTGCCGCGAGCATGGCGTCGCGGTCGGGGAAATGCCGGTAAGGGGCGGAGGAAGATACCCCCACACGGCGGGCGGCCTCGGACACGCTGAACCCTCGCGCTCCGCGCTCGCGTACCAGCTCCGTCGTCGCCGTCAGGAGTGCGTTGCGCAGGTCGCCATGGTGATAGCCACGCTCGGACATCGCCAGACCTCCAATGTTGCAACCTCTCACATTATCTTCTAACCTGATGTATGAACCTCTCACATTCAAGGTACATGGCCGCACGGCTGACGTGCGGGTCTGAACAGCGAAGGGTATCGACATGCGGTACGAGGGAACGACAGCGCTGGTCACGGGGGCCAGCTCGGGGATCGGTGCCGAGTTCGCCCGGCGTCTCGCGCACCAGGGTGCCGACATCGTCGCGGTGGCACGCCGGTCGGACGCGCTCGAAGAACTCGCCGAGGGCATCCGCTCCGAATGCGGGCGGCGGGTGCAGGTCGTTCCGTTCGACCTGTCCGTGGATCGTGGCGGATACCGACTCGCAGAGCAGCTCGCTGACGCAGGGGTGCGGATCGACACCGTCGTCAACTGTGCGGGAGTCGGGCTGAGCCGGGCACTCGCAGACTCCGCTGAGCAGGAGATCCACCGGCAGTTGCGGGTGAACGTCGATGCAACGGTTGAGGTATCTCGCGCCTTTCTTCCGCAGCTCATGGAGTCCGGGGCGGGTGCGCTCGTCAACGTCGCGAGCCTCACCGCCTACATGCCGGTGCCAGGCATGGCGGTATACGCGGCATCGAAGACGTTCGTCGTCCGGTTCACCGAGGCGCTGGCGTACGAGACGCGCTCGACCGGCCTCACCGTCATGGCACTGTCTCCGGGACCGACGGCGACGGAGTTCTACCGCACAGCGCAGGCCCCGGAGGACGGCGTGCGCTTCCAGGCCCCGGAGCAGGTCGTCACGGCCGCGTTCCGGGCGCTGCGGCGCAGAAACCCGCCCAGTAGTGTTGTCTCTGGAGCCCGCAACCGCTGGATCAAGCGGTTGATCACGGCAATGCCGAAGGACACCGTGCTGCGTCTCGCAGATTCTGCCTGATTCCTGACATTCGCGCGCAGTCCTGCCGGCCTGTGCAGTTGATGGTGTCGTCCCCGCAACCACCAACTGCACAACCACGACCAGTTACACCAGTCACCGGGCAGTCCCGGGCGTGCCCATGGCAGACTCCATCAGACCTGGTGCGGTTCGTCCTGCAGGCGCATGCCGGCACGCCAGACACCACGAAGATTGAGGGTGTCGACGATGTGTGTGGTGGGGTCGCCTTCGACAACAACGATTTCGGCTCTCTTCCCGAGCTCGATACGCCCGCGGTCGGTAAGCTGGAACTGCTCCGCGGGGATCCGTGTCGCGGCCTGCAGTGCATTCGTCGGGCTGAGGCCGGCATCGACGAGCATCTGCATCTCGTGATGAACGCTTGCTCCATGCACGATTCCGCCGTGCGTCAATGGGGATGCGTCCGTACCGACCAGGACCGGGACTCCGGCTTCGTGGAGCGCTACCACACTCTCGAAGACGTCGGCAATCCGGCCTTCGGGATAGTTGCTGAAGCTACTGCCGAGCGCGTCGAGCCACTGCCGGCCGAGCCATGCACGGACTCGAGGATCCCGCAGCAAGCGCCGAAGCGTCATACCCCAGCAACGATGAGTTCATCACCAGGCACGGAGTGATGAATACACCGGCGTCGGCCAATGCACTCACGATTTCCACGCCGATGTCCTGGCGCGAGCCTTCGCCAGCCTTCGCTCGCGCGCTGTGCACCCCGAGGCGCAGGATCACCGAGCGAAGTGCCTCGACGGGACGGCTCGACGGCACGAACATCTGCTGCTTCAACCGTGCGGCTCGCTGGTGCTTCCTGATGGGCGGGCGCAACCGTGCTTCCCAGATGGTCAGGGCGGTATCGAGGATCGTCCGGGGACTGCAGCAGTGCCCTGCCGAGTTCGGCACCGCCTCGGAGGGCGGCTGTGGCTCCCATTCCCGAGTAGAGGTTCGGGCACCAGGCCGCGTCGCCCGACAGGGCAACCCGTCCATGGCTCCACCGGGGCTTCTTCACCTGGTGCACCGAGTCGAACAGATAGTCCGGCGTCTCTTCCAGGGCCGCCAGGGTGTGCCGCACCGCGGGGTCGTCCATGTCGGAGAAGACCGTGCGCAGGCGCTCGATCGTGGATCCGGTGGATTCCCGCCGGGTGTCTTCGGTGCGGTAGGTCAGCAGGACGGTGGGGGGCCGGTCGGCGAACCCGAACACCCACACCGCACGCCCTGCGCGGGCGCTGATGATGCTGTCCGTCGCCGCGAAGGACGGTACCTGGTCCTGCAGGGGGAACACGCAGACCATCGCATCCCACTTCGTCATGTAGTCCTCGTGCGGGCCGAAGACCATGCGGCGCACGCGCGAGCGCAGCCCGTCGGCGCCGACGACCAGGTCGAAGTGCTCGCGGTACTGCGCGCCGGTACCCGCCTCCTCGAACAGCACCCGCACGTCGCTGCCGGTGTCGTCGATCTCGACAGGTGTCGTCGCGAACCGCACGTCGATGGGCTCGCCCGCCGCGTCCCCGCAGGTGCTTCGCCAGAGAGCGGCTTCGATGTCGCCGCGGACCACTGCCGCCGGGTCGCCCCGCTGGTGCAGGAATCCCACGCCCGGTACCCGGTTCCCGCGCCGGGTCAGCGACCACGCCTTCCCACCCTCGGGCGGATTGCGGGTGTGCAGATACTCGGCGATACCGAGGTCGACGGCCGCCCGCTTCCCCTCCGGCATCAGGCCGACGAAATAACCACCCGTGCGGCGCTGCGGCGCCCGTTCGACGATCACCGGTGTCCAGCCGGCTTGCCGCAACCCGATCGCCGCGGACATGCCCGCGACCCCCAGCCCGACGACCAATCCGCGCTTGCGCACGATGCCGCTCTCCCCTTCTCCTCGAATCGGATCCGATCAATCCGGGACGATGACGGCGCGGGCGCGTCCCTGGTGCGCCCAGGCCTCGCCGACGCGGCTGAGCGGATAGACGCGATACGGCGCGTCGAAGGTGCCATCGGCGAACCGGGCGAGAATCCCGGGAAGTCGGCCGATCATCTGCGCCTTCGATACCGAGCCCACGCCGCTACCGCTGATCCGGATGCGTCGGCTGCGCAGCAGCGCCGCGGGCAGCGCCACCTCGGCTCCGGCGAGCGAGCCGATCTGCACGTAGTCGATGGCCGCGCTGCCATCGCCCGCGCCGGGCGTTGCCAGTACGGCGAAAGCGGCCTCGGCGACGGGACCCCACACGAAATCGAGCACGAGGGCAGGCTGCGCCTCGGCGACGGCCGCGCCGAGAGCGGCCGTCCAGGCACCGGGTGCGGCGTCCGCGAGGGCAACGGTGACAGCGCCGAGACCGCACAGCCGCTCGAGGGCCTCGGGGTCACGCCCGGCCGCGATGACACGTTTCGCGCCGAGGGACAGCGCCGCCCGCACGGCCAGGCTGCCCGACAAGCCGGTCGCGCCGAGCACCAGCACGGTGCCCAGCTCGCCCGCCTCCTCGCGTCGGCCGGCCAGCGCCATCCAGCCCGACATAGCGGGGTTCATTCCCGCGGCGACCGCGAACGGATCGGCCCCGGCGGGCACATCCACCTCGAACGGGGTGGCCAGCCATTCGGCCATCGTGCCCCACGGCGACCGGGCGAGACCGGTGTAGACCAGCCGCCCGCCACCGGTCCGAGCCACGGCGTCGACGCCCGGCACAAGGGGATACGCCTGCTCGCTGCCGTAGTGGCGGCCGGAAGCCAGTGCGCGGACGACGTGATGCAGACCCGCGCCCACGAGCCGCAGCGGCCGCCGACCCGGCCACGGTTCCAGGTCCGGGAAGTCCGCGCAGACGGGGATCGCTTCGGGGGCGTTGACGACTGCTGCACGCACAACAATCTCCTTAACAAAGTTCAATTACTAGCATTCCTGAACTTTGTTAAAGTGTCAACCGTGGCGAAGGGCATCACGCGGAAGTGCATCGTGGCGGCGGCGCTCGAGCTGCTCAACGAGAAGGGCATGGACGCTCTCACCGTCCGCGCGCTCGCTTCCCGGCTCGACGTCCGAGCCCCTGCGCTGTACTGGCACGTCCGCAACAAGCAGGAACTGCTCGACGAGATGAGCACGGTCGTCATGCGCCGTGTCACCGACACGCTCGCGGGGATCCCTCCCCGGGCGAGCTGGCGTGACGAGGTCGCCACCTACGCCCGCGTCCTGCGCTCGGAGTACCTGCTCCACCGGGACGGGGCCCGCATCTTCAGCGGCACGCGGATCTCCGATCCGGACGTGGTGAAGGCAAAGGAACCCTGGCTCGCGCGCTTGACAGCGGCCGGATTCACGCTCGCCGAGGCGGACGACGCCCTTGAGCTGGTCACCGCCTTCGTGGTCGGCTTCGTCATCGAGGAACAAGAGCGGGACCAGTCGGCCACCACAGACCCCGCCCGTTACTCGCTCGCCGAGCGTGACGCGTGGCTGGGCGACGATGCCGAACTGGTCAAGGCCACCGGACACCTCCGCGACGACGGTGACCAAAGGTTCGAACGGCAACTCGGCATCGTTCTCGACGGGCTCGCGGCCCGCCTGCGCCACTGACGGCCCGGTACGGACGAAGAAGGGCAGGGCCGGGGTCCGCCGGTCAGGTCACCAGACCGTAGCGGTTCAGTGGCGACGTCGGCGCAGCCAAGCCCCGAGCGAGGCGTCTCAGGCTCGTAGATCTCTCTCATTGCGCGCGCGTCGTGCTTGCCGCACTTCATTACGCATGTAGGGGGTCCATTTGGCGCAGAGCGCCATGACGTCCGGTGTAGCGAGGTGTCGATCGAGCGTCTCCTGGGACGCCCATTGCTCGAGTACCGTGACGGCTTCGAGGGTTGCGTCTTCCACGCAAAACGAGATCAGCACGTTCCCCGGGTTCGCTGCAGCGATCGGATAGGTCGCCTGTGACTCGGCGACGAAGGTCTCGACGTCCCCGGCGGGAACGAAGGGCCGACCAGCAACAATGAGGGCCGTCCGCACAGACGGTTGCGTTTCCGCGGTGGTGGCCGCCTCGTCCTGAGGTGGATCCATTGTTCGTTCCAATCCTTGTTGTCCTTGTGCAGATCCTGCATGCACGGAAAACTATGACGCCGGCTCCAGGGAAAATGTGATAAGGGATACAGAAGCGTTCTATTGAGCGAAGTTCTGAATCATGGGAACTAGATGAGCGATTCCGTGAAGATCGTGTCAGGCGTGTTGGTCTGCTAGTGATGAGGGGAAGGTTTTCAAGATCAATGTGTGACCAGAGAACTGAACACCCTCCTGACCGCACTGTACGTACTCGTCGACGATCATGTGATGTCCCCTCACGGGAAGGAAAGGCCCGATGCGAATCGCCGAACTAGCCACTAAGACAGGAGCCAGCGTGCGATCGCTGCGCTACTACGAAGAACAGGGCCTTCTCTCGAGTCATCGCAGCGGCTCGGGACAACGAGCACTACAGCGAAGAAAAGGTCGCACGTGTGGTATACCTTAATCGACTTTTTGCTGCGGGCCTTTCCAGCCGCGCCATCGTGGAACTCCTCCCGTGCGCTGAGTCTCCGAGCGTAGACAACTCCGATGTGGCTTTCACACGAATGCTGTACGAGCGCGACCGCATCAGCGCCCACATCGAGGATCTGATTCGAACCCGCGACGCCTTCGACGCGCTCTTCAGGGCCGATCAGGACCACCGCGCCACCCTTGCCAGTGTCGGTGGCGCAGAACAGGAATGCGCCTCGCGCAGCAGAAGGGGTCTGACACTACTGGCGCCGGAACCGGGCATCAGGCAGATTCAGCCACCAACGGCGAACCGGAACAGCAAATCTGAGTAGCCTCGGTGGCGGAGGTGACCAGTTCGGAGCGGCGCCCGTGGTCGGGGTTGAGCATCAATCCAGCTCGACCGCGAGCCCCGCTCGGTGCCCGGCACCACGGCGGCCCGATACCGCCGATCTGGCCGTTGATCGCGTTGAGCCAGGTGGCCACATTTGCAACCGAAATAGTGCGGGTTGTACCCGGGATGCACGGCATAGGAAGCACAGCGAAGCGCATCCCGTCGCCCCGGAGTTGCGCGAGCAGGATCTCGCCCCGCACCTCGATCAGCCTAGCGTTGACGACTGTCAGAGTGTCGTCGCGGCAAAGTCGTCGCCGACACGATCACCGATGCCTACGGTCGGCTCCGAGATCTCGCGCGCTCCACCTGACAGCAATGCGAACCACGTCTGGCGCGTTCTCGCCGCGGAGGCCGAGTTCGACGGCGGGCGCTGCGAGGTAAACAGCGGTGCAGCGCGCCGAGTACCTGTCGCTCAAAGTCCACCATCGTGTCCGCCGCGGGCCCGACAGCCGATGAGGAGGGTGTCGCACAGGGCGTCGACCCAGGACCGATCCAGCGAGCTCCCGACGAGCAGGCGGAAGTAGACCGCCCCGACGAAGGCGTCGATCACCCGTTCCACGTCGAGATCGGCACGGAAGTGCCCGCTGGCCACACCCGCTCCGAGAACGATCGCGGACTCGCGGCGCAGGGGTCCGGAGAACCGTTCACGGAACAGTCGCTGTGTCTCGGCGTCCCGCTGGGCGTGGGCGACCACGGACGCAGCGACCCGCCCCGACGGACCCGCCAGCGCCGCGGCGAGCGAGGCTACCAACGCGCGGAGGTTCTCCTCCGGATCCCCGCCGCGCGCGGCGTCCAGCTGTGGTCGGAAGCACTCGAGAAAGCTGTCGATCGCCAGTACGGACTTCGACGGCCACCGACGGTAGATCGTCGTGCGTGCTACACCCGACCGTCGGGACACCGCGTCAATGGAAAAGTCATCGATCCCCTCGTCCTCTAGCAGCGCGTAGGCGGAGTCGAGCACCGCCCGCCGAGCCAGTTCGCTGCGTGGGCGCCCGACGGCGCGATGCTCTTCCTCTGCCTCAGCCACCCCGTGATCCTGACACTCGAGTTGAAGTTGCCGCTTTCCGCTACATGTTGTAGCGTAATATCTCGAGACGCCGACGCTACGCCTGCGCCCACATTCAACACGACTGCCAGGAGTACCCATGAGCATCGACCAGGCCGAACGCGGCACCCAGCCCACCCTCCGCAGAGAGCTGTTCATCGGCGGCTCGTGGCGCCCGAGCGCCGACGGCTCCACCACCGGGCTCACCGACCCCACGACCGAGAAAGCCTTCGGCGCTGCGGCGGTTGCGTCTCCGACCGATGTGGATGCAGCCGTACGCGCCGCGCGGACGGCGTTTGACGAGGGCCCCTGGCCGCGGCTGACGATCGTCGAGCGCGCCGAGTACCTCCGCCGGTTCGCCGACGCGCTCGCCGACGACATCGAACCGATCGCGCAGCTGGTGATGCGCGAGACCGGCCTACCCCGCGCCGACAGCCTCGGTGGCACAAAGGCGATGATCACCGTGCTGCGGTACTACGCCGATCTGGCCGACACCGTGACCCTTGAAGAACGCCGGGTCGGCCGTACCGGTGTCTCCACTCTCATCGAGAAGCGCCCCGTCGGGGTCGTCGCCCAGATCGTGCCCTGGAACAGCCCGATCGTCATGGCGGCCTTCAACCTGCCCGCCGCGCTGCTCGCTGGCTGCACAGTGGTGCTCAAGCCCTCCGAGCTCACCCCGCTGAGCGCCGGCTACCTGGCCGACGCCGCAGTGCGTATCGGGCTCCCCGCCGGCGTGCTCAACGTCGTCACCGGTCCGCCAGCGAGCAGCGAGGCACTCGTGCGCCACCCTGCAGTGAACAAGGTGGCTTTCACCGGCAGCACCACCACCGGTCGGCTGATCGCCGAGGCAGCCGCCCCTGGCCTCAAGCACGTCTCCCTTGAGCTAGGAGGCAAAGCCGCAGCCCTGGTCCTCGACGACGCGCCCCTCGCCCGCATCGTCGACACGATGGTCCCCGCGATGATGTTCAACAACGGGCAGATGTGCCTTCAGCCGAGCCGACTGCTGGTTCCCCGCCACCGTCAGCAGGAGATCACCGATGCCCTCGCAGCGAGATTCGCCGAGGTTGTCGTCGGAGCTCCGTGGGACCCCGACACCGAGGTCGGGCCCCTGATCAGTCGCGGCCAACATGACAAGGTCATGGGTCTGCTCGCCTCAGCCGTGGACGAAGGCGGTCGGTTCGTCGTCGGCGGCGGCCGCCCGAAGGATCTCGACACCGGCTACTTCGTCGAGCCCACGATCATCACCGACGTCGGGCCCCGCTCGCGGGTCGCCACCGAGGAGATCTTCGCTCCCGTCCTGGTCGTGATCGCCTACGACGACGAAGAGGAGGCCATCGCCATAGTGAACGACACCGAGTTCGGCCTCAACGACGCCGTCTACAGCGCAGACCCCGATCGTGCACTCGCCATGGCCCGCCGCATGGACAGCGGCAGCGTCAACATCAACAACGGCCAATACCTCGACGTCGCCGTGCCCTTCGGCGGCGTCAAGCAGTCGGGCTACGGTGTCGAACTGGGCCCTGAGGGGCTGGAGGCCTACTTCCACCACCGCGTGATCTACCTGGATGCAGAGCCGTTCCACGGACTCGGGTGAGGTGTCACGCCGCCGCGCACCAGATTCGGATCAGCACCCTGCGGCTAGTCGAGGCCTACACCGCGGCCGGGATGGTCGATGACGACCGCGCACTCACCACCGCCCGGTGGTTCGCCGACACCACCACCGGTCTGCTCGCGCCGATGCGTGGCGAACTCGACCGCTGGTTCACCGTCATGTTCCAGGGCAGCGCCGCCCCACCCCGCAGCCGTCCCCGGTCCGAGCAGATTGCTGCGGCACTGCCCGTCTCGGGCGCATCTTGTGTGCCCCAAACACCGGATACAGGGCGCCGCCGCGTTTGAGCGTGCGCAGGAAGCGACCGCTGCCGCGACCCCCGACCGCGTCGACAGCACATTCGCGCTCGCCGATACCGGGCAGCGCACGAGCGGGCCGCCCGGGGCACCTTCAAGGCAAGATCGTCCTCACGGTCGCCTAACCTAGGGAACGATCCCCGCGCCGTGTGCCGGGCCGCTGGGCGTGGCACACGGCGCTTGTACGGAATCCGACAAGTTCGCCGTCACGGGCACCGAGGAGCACCAACTGGTCATCTACTACCCCGAACCGGGAATCGAATCCGCGGAGAAACTAGCTCTCCTTGCTCCTTCCAGTCCGGGGACCTGCTTGCGTACAGTCCGGACCGCGCTGGCGCAACGACCGCTGAGGATCCGGCCGTGATGCCGGGTCTGAGTAGCAGCCGTACAGGATCTGGTCCGTTTATGTGGACCACTGATCCGATCAGTATAGCCTGCAAGGCGGACAGGAGAGAACGATGCCAGCGCACACGATGAGGGCGGTCAGGCTGCACGAGCACGGCGGCCCCGAGGTTCTGCGCTACGACGAGGTTCCGCTCCCCACGTCCGATCCGGGTGAGGCACTCGTTCGAGTTAACGCGATCGGCGTCAATCCTCCGGACTGGTACCTGCGCGAACCCAATCGACAGGACCGCAACAACGCCGGCCGCTTCACAGTTCGCGCCCTGCGTTCGTCTTGCTGGCGCGACTGGTGAGCGCGATCGTGGCATTGGCCAGCAGGACGGCGAGGAGGCGCCGATGGTGTTCATCGCCCAGTCATTGGTGTCGCAGGCGCGCCCGATGGCAGGCACCATGGCCTGGACAACCTCGACCGCAGCGGAAAGGCTCGTACTGGCCACAACCGTCAGCAGCCGTCGCCGGGTTGCCAGCGTGGCGAAGAAGACCGGTGGGAAGAACACCGCCACATTGGCCAGCAACTCCACTCTGGTCGGAGTAGGTACGTAGAACTGGATTGCGCACGCAACATCGCCCACCCGGCTAGAGGTCGGCACAAGCGTCAGCACGACGATCGGCAGCACGGACACGATCACGAGCGCCCACAGGGTCCGGTGCGCGCACCGGTGGGTGCGCAAGATCAGGTAGCCGACGCCAACACAGGCGGCGACCACCAACAGCAACAGGACCGGTACCAGCGCCGAGTTGTCCAGCAGAAAGTTGGTGATCATGACGGGGACGATCCCCCGGCTCTCGAACCGCGGTGACCGACGCCCGCTCGGCCCAGTACCTGACGCCCTGCCCCCACATCAATACGCGTATCGGACGTGCCGTCCCACGCAGACGTCGCCGATACTGTCGTTCGGAACCCGGTCCCCCGTATCGAATTCGAGGTTGGTGGTTAGTCGGCTGATTCGACCGACAGGGCAACGTCCTTGCGCGCCCGCAGATCTTCCAGCCGACTTTCCAGCGCGCTGACGATCGGTGTCCACGAATCGCTCCCCAGCGGCAGCCGCAGCGGCGCGGGGTCCTGGTCCACGTTGTCGATCATGGCCGCAGCCATCCGTGCGGGATCACCGGGAGCGTCGACACCGGACTCCAGGGCCTGACGGACGGTGGAGGACGGGGAGACGTCGTAGGCATCAAGCTTGGGAGTCAGGCGAAGACTACTGCCCGCGAAGCTGGTGCGGGCACCACCCGGCTCGACGATGGTGACGCTGATATTGAACGGGGCAACCTCTGCTGCAAGAGCCTCCGTAAAACCCTCGATGCCCCATTTGGCGGCTTGGTAGAGGGTGCCGCCGGGGTGCGCCGTGTGACCGCCGACCGAAGACAGTTGCAGGATGCGGCCTCCGCCGTCGGCGCGCAGGTGCGGGAGGGCGGCACGGAGGAGCTGGATTGAGCCGATCAGGTTCGTGTCGATCTGGTGCCGAATTTGGTCATCCGTGGCTTCCTCCGCCGCGCCGAACAAGCCATAGCCGGCGTTGCTCACGACCACGTCCAGTCGTCCGAAACGCTCGTGCGCGGCATCCACGACTTCCCGAATGCGGGGCGTATCGGTCACATCGAGGTGCCACACGTTGAACGCGTCGGGGTAGTCGGCGGTGAGGTCGGCCACCGCCTCCAGACGACGAGCGGTGCCCGCCACGCGCTTCCCCTGCGACAGCAGCTGCTCAGCGAGCTCCCGGCCGAAGCCGCTGCTCACTCCGGTGATGAACCACGTATGAATCATGGCTTCAGTCTCACTCGTCCTCGCGCATGCAGCCAGAACCCCACCGAGGGGGGTGCCAGCAGGGTCATGCAGGTCAACCCGGCGCGAATCTACGATGGGGGCGTGGACCAGAACAGGATCGGAGAGTTCCTGCGCGCCAAGCGGGACCAGGCCCGACCCGAAGACGCGGGCCTGACCGTTACCAGCCATCGGCGGGTGCCCGGCTTGCGCCGCGACGAGGTAGCGCTCCTGGCCGGGATCAGTACCGCGTATTACACCCGCCTGGAACAAGGCCGTGATCGACGCCCCTCTGCTCAGGTTCTCGATGCCGTGGCACGCGCCCTCACCCTCGATGCCGGGGCCTCCGCCCACCTGCACACCCTCGCCGACACCGCACCCCGCCAGCGGCGGCGCGCGCGGAGCCGGAGCGAGCGAGTCCGCCCCAGCCTCGCCCAGTTGATCAGCACCTGGCACGACACACCCGCCTATATCGAGGGCCGCTACCTCGACATCCTTGCCGCGAACCCGATCGCGATCGCGCTCTCTCCCGTCTTCACCCCCGGAACCAACGTGCTGCGTTCGGTACTGCTCGACCCTGACGCCGATGCGGTCTACTCCGACTGGGAGGGAACCGTGGCCGGTCTGGTTGCCCTCTTGCGCGGTACGACTGGCGCCAATCTCGACTCACCGCGGCTGACCGACCTGGTCGGCGAACTGAGCCTGAAGAGCGACCTGTTCCGGCGCCTGTGGGCCCGCCACGACGTACGTCCCCACCCCGGCCACGGGACCTACCACATCGACCATCCGCAGGTCGGCGACCTGCGCATGGAATTCGACAAGTTCACCGTCACAGGCTCCGAGGAGCAACAGCTGGTCATCTACCACGCCCAACCGGAAACCGAATCCGCGGAGAAACTCACCCTCCTCGCCTCGCTCCAGTCCAAGGATCCTGATACGCCCGGTTCGCGCAGTCCGGACCACGCAGGCACCACGACCACTGACGATCCGGCCCGGCTCGCACCTTCCCCGACACAGCGATCACGATGACGGTACAACCGCTTTCACACTTACCGTCGGCCAACAGTTCTTCAGAGCGATTCCACAGTCGACGGGCGAGCTCGATGTCGCGTGTCTGTGGGCTGATGCGCTTGGCGGGCCTGCGTTTCTCGTAGTAGGCGCCGGATTCCCAGTCGACACCGGGCCGGCTCTCGGCGAGCCAGACCAGCTGGTCCGCACCCTTCTCCGGCGGGATCAGCATGGCGCGGGTGATCCGGTTGGTGGTGACGAACCTCATCAGCCGGCTCTCGGACTGAGTTCCGAACCTCGTCGCGACATTGCCGGGGTGGAACGCGGCACTCGCGATACCCCGCGAGTGGTAGCGACGATGCAGTTCCTTCGTGAACAGGATGTTCTCCAGCTTGGCCGCGCTGTAGGCCCGCACCGGGGTGAAGTGCCAGTCGTGGTCGAGGTCGTCGATGTCGAGTTTGCCGGCCATGCGTGCGCCGACGCTTGAGGTCTGCACGACTGCTGCCCCGGATGCGGTCAGCTTGTCGATCAGCAGCGTAGTGAGGAGAAACGGCGCCAGGTGGTTGGATCTGGAAGGTCTTCTCGAAGCCGTCGACGGTCTTGGCACGGTCGCCGAAGACGCCGCCTGCGTTGTTGGCGAGCACGTCGATGCGGGGATATGCGGCGTCCAGATCGGCGGCGAGCGTGCGCACCTCATCGAGCCGGGCGAAGTCGGCGAGATAGTGGTCCGCGCCGATCTCGCGGGCGATGGTCTCGGTCTTCTGCGGGGAGCGCCCGACGATGACGACACGGTGACCGTCCCGGTGGAGCTGCCGGGCGGCCGCGGCGCCGATACCGTCGCTGGCTCCGGTGACGACGATGATTTTGCCCTGGTTCATGGTCTTCCCCTGATGCTGTAGCGACGTCGTGTGACAGCGTACGCCTACTTTGTCAGTTACTGTCAATTTCGACTACGTCTGCTAGCATGGGCTACCATGACCGAGAAACAGCTCGGCCTCCGGGAGCGCACCCGCCGGGCGGTGCGGAACGAGATTGCCGAAGTCGCGAATGCGCTGTTCGTCGAGCGCGGTTTCGAGGCCACGACCATCGAGGACATCGCAGCGGCCGCTGGCATATCCCAGCGCAGCGTCCTCCGCTATTTCCCCTCCAAGGACGAGATCGTCCTCGGCAAGTTCGACCTCGTCGTGAACGACATGCTTGCCGCCCTGCGGGCACGGCCGGCCGACGAAGCTGTCTGGACCTCACTCCACCGTGTGTTCGATGGGCTGGTATCTCTCGCGGAAACACCAGGCCACGAGAAGTTGATGGAGCCGATCCATCGGGTGATCTTCGAGACCCCCGCGCTGCTTGCCGGTTACCTCCAAAAGCTGCAGCACATGCAGGATGCCGTCGTTGCCGAACTACTCGAACGCGCCGAGGCGGCAGGCACGCCCTACGAGGCCGACGACCCAACACCCCGCGCCCTGACTGCTGCGGCATTCGGATGCCTGGTGGCCGCGCAACACTCCTGGCTCGCCTCCGGCGCGACGGGCTCCTTCGCCGACGCGCTCGACCGCGCCATGGCGACTGTCGGCCCCCGCGCCTGATACACCAACCGCGAAGCCCGGTTTCCGCCAATCCTGCGCCTGGTCACGCCGTTTCCGTCCACACGGCCAGAACCCAATTTCGGCGCCTAACCTGACTCGGCTAGGTCGAGGGCTGCGCGGACGATGGAGTCGGTGTCGATGCCGTGATAGCGGTACACGTCGTCGATGGCGCCGGACTGTCCGAAATGGCTAACCCCGAGGTGGGTGCCGGTGACCTGGTTGATGGTGGGTAGGAGCGCCAGGGTGTGGGGGTGCCCGTCGAGGACGGTGACCATTGGACGGGCCCGCCCATGGGGGAAAGCCTGCTGCAGGATCCAACTGGGGCCCTCGGTGTGGCCGTCGCGGGCGCGTAGCGCGTCGAACAGCAGGCCGGGGCTGGTCACGCAGACCACGTCGACGCCGACACCTGCCTGTTCCAACCGTGCGGCCGCCGCCAGCGCGTCCGGCAGCAATGTGCCCATCGCGGCGATCGTCACCATGGGGTCCTGCGCCCGACGCAGAGGATAGGCTCCTGCCACGACCTGCCGACGGCGGCGTTCCCGTGCGGCCGGGTCCGTCGGCACGGCTGCCAAGGACTGGTCTACCGAACGGGTGGACAGCCGCAGGTAGGCGGAGCTGCCGCCGGGTTGGCCGAGCTGGGCGAGACATGCCAGCAGAGTCCACTCGACGTCGATGGCGAAGGCGGGTTCGTAGCTGACGCAACCGGGCTGTTCCAGCCCGATCGACGGCGTGGTGATCGACTGGTGCGCCCCGCCTTCCGGAGCCAGCGACACACCGGAGGGAGTCCCGATCAGGATCGACTGCCCACCCGCGTAGGTACCGTACGACCATGGTTCCAGAGCCCGTTCGATGAACGGGTCGTACATAACCCCGATCGGCAGTAGCGGCTGGCCCCAGCGGCTCCAGGTCGCGCCGAGCTCACCGAGCAGACCCACCAAGTTGGTCTCGGCAATCCCGAGCTCCACGTGCTGCCCGGAAGGCTGTTCCCGCCAGTGCAACATCGTTTCGGCGTCATCGGCGAACCAGTCCCTGCGTTCGGTCGGGGACCACACGCCGACCTTGTTGACCCACCCGCCGAGGTTGGTGGTCGAGCTGACGTCCGGGCTCACGGTGACCACGCGGCGAGCTGCCTCGGGCGCCTCTCGGGTGAGGTCCAACAGCGTGCGCCCCAGCGCGGCTTGCGTGGCCGCCATACCGTGGGGAGTGCGGCCAATATCCTGGGGCAGCGCCGGAACCGGTGCCTGTGGCATGTCAGGCCGCCGTAGCCGCTCGGCAGTCTCTTCGCACCACCGTCCCGGTGCGCTGTCGGCGTCGAAACGGGCCCACGGTTGATCGAGGTCCATGCCGCATCGCTGTGCCAGCTCCACCATCTGCTCGCCACTGAGCAGCGAGGAATGATTCTGCGGATGCCCCTCGGTGGGCAGGCCGTAGCCCTTGACCGTGTAGGCGAAGATCACGGTCGGGCGGTCGTCGTCGATCGCGGCGAACGTCTCGTCGAGCGCGGCCAGATCATGCCCACCGAGGTCACGGATCGCGGCCAGCAGCGTCGCGTCGTCCAACTCGGCCAGTAGCGCCGCGATCGCGTCGTTGCCGCCCGGCAACCGCTCTCGCAACGCCCCCGCGTCGCAACGCAGCAGCCGCTGATACTCCGGGTTGGACATGAGGTCGATGCGTCGGCGCAGCTCACCACCACCGTCGCGGTCGAACAGCGTACTCAGTAGTGACCCATATTTGAGGGTGATCACTTGCCAACCAGCCGCAGCGAACATGCCCTGCAACCGTCCCGCCGCGATGCCCGGCACCACCCGGTCCAGCGACTGTCGATTCAGGTCCACGATCCAGACGATCTCGCCGAGCTCGGTGACAGTGGGATCGAGAATCGCCTCCCACACCGCACCCTCGTCCAACTCCGCATCGCCAACCAGGGTGTACTGCCGCCCCGTACCGGCATCATCGGCGACGGTGTTGACGTAGCGCCGCGCCAAGGCGCCCCAAATCGGTGCAGTGGCGCCGATGCCGACCGATCCGGTCGAGTAGTCCACCTGGTCCGGGTCCTTCGACCGACTCGGGTAACTCTGCAACCCGCCGAACGCGCGCAACTCGGTCAGATACGACTCGTCCAACCCGCCCAGCAGATAGTTGATCGCATGCAGCACCGGCGACGCATGCGGCTTCACCGACACCCGATCCTGCGGACGCAGCTGCCGGAACCACAGCGACGTCATCAGCGACACCATCGACGCGCACGACGCCTGATGCCCGCCCACCTTCAGCCCGGTCGGGTTCGGCCGCACCCGATTCGCATAGTCCACAATCGCCATCGACAGCCACAGCACCCGCTGCTCGATCTCCACCAGCGCCGCAGGCTCTGCCGGCGCATACTGGTGCCTGGACATCTCCGTCGTCGTACTCATAACACTCCTCAACCGGTACGTCGTACCGCGCGCTCGCAACCGGGGGCGAGCACCTCCTGGTAACCACCGACGCCGGCGGCCTCTACCGCATCGCGGGCCAGAGCCTGGCCGTCCCCGGAGTCGAACGTACAAACACTGTCCTCGTCATGGGCGAGCTTGTCGGCTACCGCCGCACACCGCTACTGCATCGGATTGCTGGCAGCACCCCCTTTTTCCGAGCCAAGCTCGGCGTGTCGGACCAGATACACCGCTCACCAGGCAGACCGCGAGTCCGGATCATGATGATGCCCTTTCGCATGCAGGCGGCTGGTGACGGAGTCTGGAGGCTCCCGGGATGTGGCTGAGGATGATGTGTCCGGAGTGGATGCCGACGAGGACGTTTTGAGCTCTCGTCTGAGGATCTTGCCGGTGGCGTTTTTGGGGAGTTCGCCGACGAAGACGACGTCGCGGGGCTTCTTGAACGAGGCGGTGTGGGCGCGGCAGTGGTCGATGAGGTCCTTCTCGGTGGGGCCTGGCGTGGTGACGACGAACGCGCGGACCGATTCGCCCCATTCCGGGTCGGGGATGCCGACCACAGCGGCTTCACGGACGGCAGGGTGCCCGAGCAGGACCTCCTCGACCTCGCGCGGATAGACGTTGGAGCCGCCGGTGATGATGACGTCCTTGGCTCGGTCTGTGAGGTGCAGATAGCCGTCGGCGAAGCGGCCGATGTCGCCGGTGTGCAGCCAACCGTCGACGAGGGTCGCGGTGGTGGCGGCCGGGTTGTTCCAGTAGCCGGCCATGACGACGTCGCCCCGGACACAGACTTCACCGTCCACACCGTCTGGCATTGGCCGGTCGTCCGCTCCCAGAACTCGGACATCAACGGTGCTGAACGGGCGGCCGCAGGACCCCGGACGGCCGAGTGCCTCGTGCGGTGGCATGACCGTGATCGTCATCGGCGATTCGCCTTGCCCGTACATCTGCACGATGATCGGCCCGAACGCGGCCACGGCCGCGCGCAAGTCCTCGCGGTAAAGAGGTGCGCCGCCGACGACGATGCTGCGCAAGCTGGTGAGGTCCCGGCCGGGAGCTTCGTCGAGCAGGCGGTTGAGCATGGTGGGCGCGAGGAACGCGGCGTGCGTGATCCGGTGCTGTTCGACGAGGTCCAAATAGTCGCCGGCTGAGAAGCGCAGCCCGGGCGCAATCACGTTGGTGGCCCCGCGTGCGGTCGCCGGGAGCAGGTAGAGGCCGCTGCCATGCGTCAGGGGCGCGGCGTGCAGGTAGCGGCTGTCTTCGGCGACCGGGTCGAGGTCCTGGTGGTACGCGGCCGACATGGCCTCGAGATTGCGGTGCGTCAGCACCGCGCCTTTCGGTTTGCCGGTCGTGCCCGAGGTGTAGAACAGCCAGGCTGGGGCTTCGGAGTCCGTGGGCGCCACCGGACTCGGTTCGGCGTGCAGCAGCTCTTCGTAGTCGGCGCCGCCGGTGTCGGAATCGGCCAGATGCAGCACACGAACGTGGTCGGTGACCACGTGGGCGGCCGCCGCCGTTTCGTCCGCGACTACGAGGAGGGTGGCCTCGCTGTCTTCAACGATGTAGCCGACCTCGTCGGGATGCAGGTGCCAGTTCACCGGCACCGCGACGAAGCCGCCGTGGAAGCTGGCCCACAGAAGTTCGACGAGTTCCGGGCGATTGGGCAGGAGCAACACCACTCGGTCACCGCGCTCAACGCCGAGAGCGGCCAGGCCGGAGGCCAGGCGGGCGACGCGGTCGAGGAGCTCCGGGTAGGTGATGACCCGTTGCCGGTACACGATCGCGGCGGCCGTACCGGCCTTGGCCACGCCCGTGTTCAGGAAACGTGCGACGTTCACAAGAGCTCCGAAGTCGAAGGGGACGGCGGGGCAGGCATGGCGAGCCGGTCATCCGGGGCCCGGGCGGCGAAACGGGCGTAGGCCGCGGCGACGGGCGGAATCAGTGCCCGCGCAGCCTCAGAATCCCGGTTATCGTCTCGTTGCCGCAGAATCGCGGCCATGCGCCGCTCGACGGGGACGTCGTCGCCGCGGGCCGCAATCAGGGAGTGAAAGTGCGGGTTGGCTTCACCAAAGGTCAGCACATAGGTCGCCGGGGCACCGGTGATCTCGGTGACCGCGTCCACCAGATCGCGGGTTCGCCGGCCGTAGGTGGCCAGTTCCGGATCGGTGAGCCCGCTGATGCGCAGGGCGTGGCGTCGCACCCGCAGCACGAACCACCCCGGGACATCGAACCCCGGAACGACTTCGCAGGCCCAGAGGTCGTCGCGGAAGACCACTTGGTCCTCATCAGCACTCTCCATCTGACACGGCAGGCAGCGCTCATCGGCCATGGCCCGCTCCCGTGACGACGCGGGTGACCAGTTCGCCCATACCTTCAATGCGGCTGACGAGCTCATCGCCGGGGCGCAGGTAGACGGCCGGTTCCCGACCGAACCCAACGCCGGCCGGCGTGCCGGTGAACAGCACGTCGCCGGGGTTGAGAGTGAGGTGACGCGAGAGGTAAGCGATCAGCGCGGAAACACCGAAGATCAAGTGTTTCGTGTGCGAGTGCTGGACGATCTCGCCGTTGAGCATGCAGATGATCTCCAGGTCGTCCGGGTCGGCCAGTTCGTCCGGTGTTACCAGCCACGGACCGATCGGACCGAAACCCGGCAACGACTTCCCTATCCCGAATTGCTGGGGTGGCGAACCGGCGAACTGCAGGCCGCGGTCGCTGATATCTTGCCCGATCGTCAAACCCGCGACGTACTCCCACGCGTGGACCTCGGCCACGTTCCGGGCGGTTGCGCCGATCACCACGACCAGCTCCACCTCCCAGTCGACGCGATCGCCCGAGAGGATGAGTGCGGCCGACGGGGCGGCGATGCACGAGCTGAACTTGGGAAACACAACCGGCGCCGCCGGGAGGTCGATTGCCGCTTCCGCAGCGTGGTCAGCGTAGTTCACTCCGATCCCGATACTCTGCCCAGGCCGCGGAGCCGGCGCACCAGCCTGTGCCGGCGGTGCGACCGGTGGACCGGCCGGAGTTCGTGCGGCGGCCCAGGAACGGAACTCGGCCCACCGCGGGTAGATGGCCTGCGGATCTGCGGTGAACCTGCCCTCACTGGCGGTGGCGACATCGACGAGTTCGATACCTTCCTGCAAGCACAGTCGGCCCGCGTCGCTCGTCAGCCTCATCGGCTACCCGCCGCGGCGGTCGCGAGCAGCGTGTCCCGATGTTCGTGCAGGTAGTCCTCCACAGTACGCGGAGGCTTCCCAAGCACACGCTCGACGTCGCCGGCGACGAACTCCGACTGGCCGTTGCGGAAGATTTGGTACATCTCCTCGAAGTGCTCGGCTTCCCAGCCCGCCATGCCGCGGGTGAGGAGGTTCTCCCGCACGTCGGCCGGAGTGATCTCGGTGGGGCCAACGTCCCGCCCGGTCTCCTCCGACACCCAGGCGGCGATTTCGGCGAAGGTCACCGACCGCGGTCCGGTGAGGACCAGCGTTTCGTTTTGCCAGGAAGAGTCGAGCAGGACCTCGGCGCAGACCTCACCGACGTCCCGGCCATCGATGAGGCTGATCCCCGCGGAGCCGATGGCGTTGGGAATGGACCCGGTCGCCTGGACCGCGGGGAGCATGATGCCGCCGATCAAGGTCTGCATGAACGCGTTGGGCCGAATCACTGTCCAGGGCTGGCCGCTGGCGGCGAGGACCTGTTCGATCTCCCAGTGCTGTCGGCAGGTGTACGGGCCGTCCGGGTTGATCGCTGAACTGGTTCCGGACAATTTCACGATCCTCGGCCCGAGGCGACGCAGAGCACGGATTACGCGCAACTGCAAGTCCGTCATGTCATGAGAGTGTTCGCTCAGCAGGAACACCGTCTCGGCACCGTGGGCGGCGCTGGCGATGGTCTCGTCGTCACCAGGGTCGCCCTCGCGAACATCGACATCGGCACCCAGAACACCGCGAGCCCTAGCTGCATCACGGGCCAGCACACGGATTTCGGCGTCGCGGGCGCGCAGACCGGCGACCACGTGCGGCCCGATGGTCCCGGTTGCGCCCAGAAGCAGGATGGTCATCAGTGAAACTCCTCGACGGTCGCCGTGGCTGGGATGTCGTCTCGGACCCGAACGGTGTCGTCGGCACGACGCCAGATCTCGTATCCGTTCTCGCGGCAGATCTTCCCGTCCCGGCACTGGAAGGCATGCACCAGCCGGATGCTGCAGCGAGTTCCGGCCGGGAACGGGCAGTTGCGGAATCCGTCGGTGAGGAGTGTGACCTCGAAGATGCTGTCGTCGAACACCCACTCCTCGTTGGCGAAGCGGTGCAGGTTCGTAATCTTGTGCACCTTCATGGCTTCGAAGATCTTCAGGTACTCCTGCTTGACCGTTTCCCGGTCACGCAGCACAAGACCACGAGCGGGTACTTCCCAGACGATGTCGTCGGTGTAGACGCCGATCGCCTTGTCGATTCCCTCCGGGTTTTCGTTGTGGAAGTGCACATCCACGGCGGCGAGATTGCGCTCGATGATCTGCTCGCGGCTCAGTTCGTCGGTCTGCGGGGACATCTTGCTCCTTTCCGGTGCTGGGCTGTGCTGGATTGTCAAACGGAGGACCGACTGTCCTCAGTGCTCGGCGGTGGCCGGTACGGAACACCTGCGATCGCATCGCGCCGCACTGCCGTGTCGATGTACTGCTGCAGCCATCCACGACCTGATCCCCGCGGATATGCAGGTGGCGTCCGTCCTTCTTCACGCAGTCGCCGACCGCGAAGACGTCGCGCGCGGCGTTGCGACTGGCGTGGTGCACAACGGCGGCGACCGGGTCCAGAACCGGAGTCATCGACACGTCGACGGTCTTGATGAGCACGGGGCGGCCTGCTTCGCCGGCGAAGTCTCCCGCGAGCGGTTCCCTCGACACGTTGGAACCACCGCGAATGAGCACCCGGCGTTGAGGCATCGTTGCCCGCCTTCCACAAGTATTTCTCGATACGATATACGATAGCTTGTGTGCTGAGCCTGACACACAGTAGGGGCTTGAGCAAGGCCCATCGCATATGGGCGCTTAAATGTCCGGAACTCGGAACTTGGCAGGAACTCGACTACCGAGAGTAAACGAGCTAGGATATAGCGGATACGACAATGTCGTTTGCCTCAGGAGGTTCACGTGGCCGATCGAGCGTTCCAGCCGGTGACCGGACATCAGGTCTCGGCGGTCGACCTGGTCACCGTCGAGGTCCGGCAATCGATTCTGCGTGGCACCCTCGCCCCGGGTGAACGCTTCTCGGTGGCCAAGCTCGCCCGACAGATGAACCTCAGCCACATCCCGGTCCGCGAAGCGCTGCGCCGGCTCGAGGGCCAAGGGCTCATCAACCTCAGCCACGCGCGCAGTGCCGTTGTTGTGCCCTTATCCGTCGCTGACCTCGAAGGAATCTACGGTCTGCGCAAGATGATCGAACCCGAACTCGCGGCCCGCGCGGCAGTCCTCGGTTCGGCCGAGCACTGCCGCACCCTTCGCGAATTGATCGACAAGTTCGAGGACGACGATCCGGAAACGGCCTGGCAGGCACACCAACAGTTCCATCGCAAGCTTGTCGAACCTGCAGCCTCTGCATGGGACTTGCGCACCCTCGAACAGCTGTGGGCGGCCGCGGAGCGCTATACGCGGCTGGTGTACGACTTCACCGCGATTACCACCAGTGAGCAGTCTCGCCGTGAACACGTGCACATCACGATCCTCGACGCAGTCCGTGCGCACGACTCGGTGGCCACACGAAGGGCAGTCGCCGCCCACCTAGCAGAGAACGAATCCGAGATGGTCGATCGGATCTCCCGCTTGGAGTCTGCGCCCAACGGCGAGCACGGCCAGGGGCGCACCGCTTGACGCGGGCACCGATTAACGGCGCCGGCCCCTGCCGACTCGCGCAGATGGACGAATGGAAGTGCTGTTGACCACAACTTCCTGCTCCAAGGCGCGGTCAGCGGCCGGGAACAGGCCGGTGCGCCCAGCCGAGCGGCGAAACCGGACGTAGGCGCCCAGCCGGACTGCCCTAGGCGCAATACCGCTGATTTAGGTTGGGTGTGGCTGGTAGTGTGTGTTCATGCCCAGGCCTGGTCAGGTGACGTCGTCGTCGCGGGAGCGGTTGCCGGATCGGATTGCGATTGGGGTGCTCACGCGGGCGTTTCCGCCGGAGTTGGTGGACGAGGTGCTGGCTGCCACGGGGCGGGTGGAGCAGCGCAAACGGCTGTTGCCGGCGCGGGTGGTGGTGTATTTCGTGCTGGCGATGTGCCTGTTTCGTCAGGAAGGCTATGAAGAGGTCACCCGGCTGTTGACCAACGGATTGGCCTGGGCACGGCACTGGCGGGCGCAGTGGCAGGTACCCACCACGGCCGCGCTGTCGCGAGCCCGGGCCCGGCTGGGTGCCGAGCCGGTGGCCGCGTTGTTCGAGCGGGTGGCTACTCCGGTGGCTACCGCGGCCACGGCGGGGGCGTGGTATCGCGGCCACCGACTGGTTGCCGTGGACGGCACCACGTTCGATCTGGCCGACACTCCGGCCAACGGGGACTACTTCGGTCGGCCGGGCAGTTCCCGCGGCGACGGAGTGAGTGCCTATCCGCAGGCCCGCGTGGTCGCGCTGGCCGAGTGCGGCACGCACGCGATCTTCGCCGCCACGTCGGCGCCGCTGACGACGACCGAGTCCAAACTGGTCCCGAAGTTGTGGCCCGCCCTGGCACCGGACATGCTGCTGCTGGCCGACCGGGCCTTGTTGAGCTTCGGCGCCTGGCGGGCCACCACAGCCACCGGGGCCGACCTGCTGTGGCGAGCCCGGTCCAGCGCGGTGCTGCCCGTAACCCGCCAGTTCGACGACGGCTCGTATCTGTCCGAAATCGTGGCCGCCCGGGACAAAAACCGGCGGGCCGACCCGGCCACCGTGCGGGTGGTCGAGTTCACCCTCGGCGAGGCCGCGACGGTCTACCGGCTGGTGACCAGCCTGCTCGACCCGGAGCAGGCTCCCGCTGCCGAACTGGCCGCCCTGTATGCCCAACGGTGGGAGATCGAAACCGCCCTGGACGAACTCAAAACCCACCAAGGCGGGCCCAACCTGATCCTGCGCTCGCAACACCCCGACGGGGTCGAACAGGAACTCTACGGTTTCCTACTGACCCACCACGCCCTGCGCGGCCTGATGCACGACACCGCCGCCAGCGCCGAGACCGATCCCGACCGGATCTCGTTTCTGCGCACACTGCGCGTCGTCCGCCGCCAGGTCACCGACCAGGCGGCTTTTTCCCCCGAACCGCCTGATGCGAGCACTACGGTGCACCCGTAAGGAACTGCTACGTCATCCGCTGCCGCCCCGCCGACGTCGTTCCAACCCCCGCGTGGTCAAACGCAAAATGGCCAACTGGCACCTCAAACGCGCCCACCACCGAGACCCACCCCCACCCAACATCACGATCACCATCGTCACCGCCACCAAACCGGCTCCACAACGCCGAAAACCACCAAAGTAAGCGGTATTGCATCTAGGTGTACTGGCCACGGAGGTTGTGAACGGGCGACACGCCAGGGAATGGTCTTGGAGTAAGGGAGGACCTCCGGGTTCGGTGTGGATCACCACAATCTGCACCGAACGCTCTGGAGGTCCTCGTGTGTCACCGCAGGCGCCCCGTTGACCGAGACTGGCAGGCTGCGGCTGGCCCGGTGTGTCGTCGACGACGGCTGGCCGCTGGCCCGGGCCGCGGAGCGATTCCAGGTCGCGGTCGGTACGGCCAAGCGGTGGGCGGATCGCTATCGTGCCCACGGCGAGGCGGGCATGGTCGACCGTTCCAGTCGCCCCCGCACCAGTCCGCGGCGCACGCCAACGCGGACCGAGCGGCGCATCATCAAAGTCCGCGTGCTGCGCCGGTGGGGTCCGGCCCGCATCGCCGGATTCCTCGGGTTGGTGGTCTCCACGGTGCACCGAGTGCTGACCCGCTACGGGGTGGCCCGGCTGCGTGCGCTGGACCGCGCCACCGGCCGGGTCATCCGCCGCTATGAGCGGGCTGCGCCGGGCGAGCTGGTGCACGTCGATGTCAAAAAACTCGGCAACATTCCCGACGGCGGCGGGCACAAGATCCACGGGCGGGCCGTGGGCACGCGCTACAGTCAGCGCACGAGCAGCACCCAGCGCCGAGACGGCAAACCCGTGCTCGGCTACGGCTACCTGCACAACGCCGTCGACGACCACAGCAGGCTGGCCTACAGCGAGATCCTGGCGGATGAAACCAAAGACACCGCCGCCGCATTCTGGGGCCGCGCCGCTGCGTGGTTTCGTGCCCAAGGCATCACCGACATCCAGCGGGTCCTGACCGATAACGGCCCCTGTTACCGCTCACACGCCTGGCGCGCAGCGGTGGCCGCCACCGCGTCGCGCCACCTGCGCACCCGCGCCTACCGGCCACAGACCAACGGCAAGGTCGAGCGTTTCAACCGCATCCTGCTCGACGAGTGGGCCTACGCCGAGGCCTACACCAGCGAAACCGCCCGACGCGCCGCACTGCCCGGTTTCCTGCACTGGTACAACCATCACCGACACCACACCAGCATCGGCGGCCCACCCACCCACCGCATTCCCAACCTCTCAGGACAGAACACCAGCCAAGGACTACGCTACGAAGCTGCGCGTCTCGTATGCCAAGGTCGCCGAGTTCCAAACGCGCGGGGTGGTGCACTTCCACGCCCTGATCCGCCTCGACGGCGTCGATCCCCACGACCCGGCCGCCATCGTGCCCCCGGATCCACGGGTGCACCCGGCCACCTTCGAGCACACCATCCGCCAAGCGGCAGCCTCGACCAGCTTTCACACCCCCGCGCACCCGGATCAGCCCGAGGGCTGGCCGATGAGCTGGGGAGACCGCTCCATCGATACCCGCCAGGTCAAACTCACCGTGCGCGACACCGACGACAATGGCGCCCTCACCGACGGCGCGGTCGCGGGTTATTTGGCCAAGTACGCCACCAAGGCCACCGAGGACACCGGCCACGTCTCCCGCCGCCTGACGCACGAAACCGTGGGCTATCACGCCGACATGCACCCACCCCGGCCGGCTCATCGCCGCCTGCTGGTACCTCGGCCAACTCCCCGACGGGCTCGCCTACCTCGATGACGACGTGACCGAGCGCATCACCTTCCAACACCACTGGGCACGGCTGCACCGCTGGGCACACCAACTCGGCTTCGGCGGACACTTCTCCACCAAATCCCGCCGCTACTCCACCACCCTCGGTGCACTCCGCGCCGCCCGCCGGAACTGGAACCGTCCCGAATCTGAGGAATCGCCCACCGAGGCCGTCGAGCCCGGCGACGAGCCCGACATCCTCACCCTCGGACAGCTGCACTTCGCCGGAATCGGCTGGCACACCAGCGCAGACGCCCAACTCGCCAACACCGCAGCTGCCCAAGCCCGCGAGCGACGCCAAGCCGCCCACGAAGAGATGACCCAGTAACCGCAAAGGAAAGGAAGTGTCCGCAGTGGAAACCAAGCTCCTGTACCGCGTGGAAGAGGTCGCCAAGCTCCTCGACGTGGTCCGCACGGCGGTCTTCGATCTGATCCGATCGGGTGAGCTGGCCTCGGTCAAGATCGGCGGTGCTCGTCGCATCCCGCGTCAGGCCGTGGACAACTACATCAACCACCTGTTGGAAGAGGTGCCTGATGGCTGAGGACAAGCGCAAGGGTAGGAAGCGCTCGAACGGACAAGGCTCGGTATATCAGCGCAAGGACGGCATGTGGGTCGGTGCTGCCTACGTACTGACCACAACCGGGCATCGCAAGCGGATCACGGTCTCGGGCAAGACCAAAGCGATTGTGGATCGCAAGCTCCGGGAGGCGATTACCCGATCGGATCGGGGTGTGCCGGTCGCGGCGGAATCCTGGACGCTCGGCCAATACCTCGAGTACTGGTTGGAGAACGTCGTCCGGATGCGCCGTCCCAAGACCTACCAGGGGTATGAGGGCGTGGTTCGGCGTTACCTCATGCCCGGTCTGGGCAAGAAGAAGTTGGTTCAGCTTAAAGCCCCTGAGGTCAAGGCCTTCTTCACTCGCCTGGAGTCCGACTGCCGGTGCTGCTCGGACGGCATCGACGCCGCACGAACACCGAAAAATCAGCGATGCTGTGCCCTCGGCCAGTGCTGTGGCAAACGATTGTCAGTGCGCACGGTCCAGTTCGTCCATGCAGTGCTGCGCAACGCGCTACAGCAGGGGCCATGCGCGAGGAACTGATCATGCGCAACGTGGCCACGCTGGTACAGGTCAAAACGCCCAAGTATCGAATCAACCGGGGCTTGGAACTCGAAGACGCCAAGAAGCTCCTCCGGGAGTCCCAGAACGACCGCTTGCACGCCCTGTACGTGCTGGCGCTTTACCTTGGCATGCGCCGCGCAGAACTGCTCGGCCTGCGATGGAGTGATGTCGATCTCGAAGAGGGCACGCTACAGATCATCCAGACCTTGCAGCGGGTCAAGGGCGAACTTCAGTTCGTCCCCACCAAGACCGAGACCTCGGAGCGCACCGTCCCTCTTCCGGGTATTTGTGTTCGAGCTCTGGTAACCCATCTCGCTCAGCAACAACGGGAACAGGCAGAGGCCACGGCCTGGATGGACTCCGGGCTCGTGTTCACCAGCACGATCGGGACACCGATCGAGCCGGACAACCTCCGCCGAAGCTGGCACGTGCTCCGCAAGGCCATCGGGCATCCGGAAACCCGATTTCACGACCTCCGGCACTCGTGCGTGAGCCTGCTGCTCGACATCGGAGTACCGCCGCACATCGTGGCTCGGATCGTCGGGCACTCGGATACGCGCGTGACGATGGGCATCTACGCCCATGCCTCGGTGGAGGAACAGCGAGAGGCCCTTGCCAAGCTGGAGGACCATCTTGAATGAGCCGGTTGCTACAGCCGTTGCTACAGCAGCACTCCCCGGTGGATCTTCCACCGGGGATTTTCCCTGCTTACCTGTGGAGCCGCTGAGGGGACTCGAACCCCTGACCTTCCGCTTACAAGTTCCCGGGTAGTCAGTTCACCGTGGGCCGTTCAGGTCCGTTCGTGCTGGTCATCGGTATGGCTGGAACATTGGTGAACGGGTCCGTACTGGAGTGGACTGAGACCCGAACTGAGACCCCGAGGAGACAGGGAACCGGTACGGGAATCACACGTCGGTAAGGGAATTTTCCCTGTCCGGTTCCCTGGGCCGACTCCCTCGGGATGAGCTGCGGCAACACCCCGGACAGGGAACGAGGGAAGGCAGGGAACCACCCCGGTGCGGGGCCTGCCAGCCAGGGGCGCACATCCCGACGAGGCACTCCCTCCCTCACAGCGCGCAGCAAGTGAAGTTCCCGAAGGGAGCGCCGAAGGGAGCGAAGAGTGCGAAGGGAGCGGCTTACACAGGGGCCTACCCCCTTCGCACCCTTCGATGAAACGTGCACTCGATACCTTCGCTCACTCCATCGTTGGCTCGCCGTGTTCGAGGTAGACCATGCATCCCTTCTCATGGGCAGCGTGAGCCTGCTTCAAGCGGCGAGCCAAGCGAGGGATCAGATAGTCGTCAAGTTCGTGGACAGGTACCCAATCCCACGAGTCCAGCTCGTTCGAGTCGAGCTGAATACGGTGTTCGTCGTCCGCGAGATCGCCGCAGTCGAACACCCACAGCAGCTTGTCGCCGTCGTGCTCGGTCGGTGCCCAGTCGACGGCCAGGACTCGGCGCGGTTGGCGCTGGAGTCCGATTTCTTCGGCCAGCTCTCGGCTACAGGCTTGGGCCGGTGACTCGCCACCGTCCACGTAGCCTCCGGGAATGTCCCAACGATTGCCGTAGGTCTTGCGCACGAGCAAGACCTTTCCGGAGGCGCTGACGAACAGCGCACCGGCGGCCACGCGAGGAGTGGCGAACCTCTGTGTTACGGACTCCATATTGCGACCCTATCCAGCTACGTTCATGAGAGCTTGAGACGCCGCGCCAGGTCAGCGAGTGCGGGCGACGGTTTACCGCGCTGCTGACGCATCCACGTCAGGACGAGTTGTCTGCTCAGGTAGTGGTGCCGTACCTGCTCAGGCGCGCGCTGCTCGGCATCGAGCACGATGGATAGGGCTTCGTCAGTGCGGTTCCAGGCGCTGAAAGCGCGGGCGGTTTCCAGGGCATGACGCACCTGCCGTTCGAGCGGAAGCGCCGACGTGTCCACGGTCGGCCCGACATCCACCGCGACCTGAACGTCTCCCAGCTCCATCGCGGTCGCGACCCTGTGAATGGAGACGTTGCTCGGCCCGAACGCTGTCCAAAGGTAGTTACCGTCACCGCCCAACCGGTCTGCGGACTCCTGAGCCTCACTCAGGAAGGCGCTCGTACTGGACCGGTCGTCACAACGTGCCGCTGCCATCGAGCCCGCGAGGAAGAGCGAACCGTAGACGGAGAGCATCGCGCTACCGGCTTCGCCGACACTGGGCTGGAGCACATCGGCGGCCGTCCTGGTCAGTTGCACGGCTTCCGGGAACCGACCGGTCGACAGCAGCGCATGAGTCACCGAGCGGAACAGCGAGCCAAGGATCAGCGGGTTGCCGACCTGCTGAGCAGCGTTCAGCCCGCGCTCGGCAGCGATCCAAGCGAGATCGACCTCACCGAGCTTGGTCAGAACCGACGTGGCTGCTTGGTAGCTGAGCGCGAGCAGTTCGCGCCCCTCCGAGCCGTGCGCTTGAGCTGCGAGTGCGGCATCCGACAGCAGCAGCGGAGTACGCCCGGTCACGAAGCCGTAGCGCGATTCCTGGTACGCCGCGAATACGTCGCCGACTCCCTGACGAAGGGTCTCCAGCTCGGGCGGCTCGCTGTCGTTCTCGGCTCCGCCGAGCAAGGGCGTGAGCTGGCGATAGTCCATCAGAGCAGCACGCAGAGCGGGAACTGTCTTCGTCCCGCTCTCCTTGTTCCATTCGAGTAGCGTCGGCTCGCCGATGAGGTCGCCGATGGTGACATCGAGTGCTTCGGCGAGAGTTCGGATGACGGACAGCCTGTCCAGGTCGATCCGGTTGTTCTCCACCTTGCTCAGCCAGTCGACGGTGCGGCCGATACGTCCGGCCAGTACTTCTTGCGGCATCCCTCGACGTCGCCGGTACCACGCGATGCGTTCTCCGATGGTCAGTGAGCTTGTCATTCCGCGCATGAGTCCAGGCTCCAACCCCTCGGCGGGTAGACCCCGGAAAGTTTTTCCGGGGTCCGGCTCCCGTTTCGCTCCATGCTGCTCATGTCGCTACAGACGCACGGACCACGGGAGGCCCAGCATGGTGCAACCGCGATCACTGCGGGAAGAGCGTTGCCACTGTCCGCGTGCTGCTTCTGCGGGCAGTACGGCTCAAGGACGAGTGTCGTCAGCAGCTTGCCGACGCTCGACGATTTCAAGGCGTTCTGCCAGGTCAGCAAGCGTTTGCTTGACCTGTTCCAGCTCCACGCGGAGCGAATCCGTACCACCGGAGTCCGAGGGCTCTTCACTCTCCAGCACCGACGAGAGATGGTCCGAGGGCAAATCCAGCGCTTCCGAGATGGCCGCAAGGGTGCGCGCACTGCGCTTGCGTGGCTTGAGGTTGTTCTGGAGCTCGCGCACGGTCATCGGTGCGACGTCGGCCCGCCGCGTGAGTTCCTGCTGTGTCATGTCGAGCTCGCCCATACGGCGCTTGATCACCTCGGACACGGCGGCCCAGTCCTTCGGCATCGACCCTCCCCGGGTTGCTGGTTTCGTCGACAATCCTAGCCCTACCAGGGCTTTCGCAGAAACCTCAGGACAAGACTTGACATCGCCAATGTCGTCGATAGTATTGGCGACAGCTTCAGTCGCTCACTTCGCAGCAGACGTAGAAGCCGCAAGAAAAGCTCCGCCCGGTGCGGCAACACCGGACGGAGCGCACATCGAAGTTTCTGGAGTAACGATGCAGGACAAGGGTACGCGCATGTACCGCGTCAAGGCAGTAGCCGAGCGCTACGACGTCTCGGTCGACACGATCTATCGGGCGATTGAGTCCGGCCAGTTGGACGCGTTGAAGCTGGGCACTGGTAAGGGCACCTTGCGGATTCCCGAGCACGCGCTGAGGGCCTATGAGGAAGCGTGCTCGCAGGCTGCTTACGACTCCTACGTTCTCGGCACCGCGTCAGCCGCTGAGGGCGACGAGCAGATCGGGGAGGTGGCCTGACGATGATGCCGCAGTCGAGGAAGGCCACCGGCCACGTTGATGGCCGCCCGGTCGAGTTCATCCCCACCCACCGCGACGGCAACACCAGCCCCGCCACCATGCGGGTGTCGATGACCGTGCCGGTCTCGCTGGAAGATGTCACCGCCGCCCTGTGGATCCTGGTCGACGGCGGAATGGCGATCGAGGAACTCGAAGACGACGAGTTCGCCCACATGATGGTCGTCGAAACACTGTTCGCCGAGGGCGGCACGGCCATCGCCGCCGCCCTGGCGGTCATGGACGACCTGCCCCCTGGCAGCGAACGGGCCGAAACTGCTGCCATGCTCCGCGCCCGGGTCGACAAACTCTACGGCCAGCCCCTGGCGTCCACGCGCTACGAGCTGGCCGGAGGTGTGCGGTCATGACCGAGCAGACTCTTACCCGGCTCAAGGCCGCCCGGCTGGCCCAGGAGTGGAGCGCTGCCCACGTGGTCCGCGAGCTGCGCCGCATCGCCACCGACCGGGGCGAGCACCCCTACGGGGCCGACACGGTCAAGCGGGGTCTGCGCCGCTGGGAGAACGGTTACCAGAACGTGCCCGGCTGGGCCGTGGGCCTGCTGGAGCAGTGCTACGGCCTGTCGGCCGCCGAACTGGGCATCAGCCACCCGGAACCGGACACACAGCTCATCGAGCAGGCCCGCGCCGTACTCACCGGGACCACTCCCGAGGAACCCGCCGACGACAGCGCCCCGCACGTCGAACGGGGTCCGCGTCGGCAAACCAGCACCGGCACGTGGTTGCGGCTGCTTCGCACCCAGCACCACGCCGCACCGACCGCCACGGGGGTGGCCTCATGAGCACTCAGACCCAGATCACCGAACTGACCATGCGGACCCTGCTGTACGCGGTGCCGATCAGCCACGCCCAACTGCGGGAGGCCTCGCTGCGGCAACTGGCCACCTACATCGGCCGAGTCGCCGGACGGATGCCCGAACAGGACCTCCGAGACCTGGAACACGGCATGACCCGGCTCGTCGACAACGAAGGACCGATGTTCGACCGGCAGCGCTACACCCTGGTCCAGTCCCGCGTGGCCGCCCTGGTGCCGTTTCTGACGGCCCACCAGGGCGGAGCCGAGGTCCACCCGATCGAGACCGCACCCGACCACCTCTGGCCCAACTGAGTCGACCCCCGATCGAGGGTTGACCGACCCGGTGGGCCTGTCAGAGCCGTTCCGACAGGCCCACCCTGCTCCCCTTTCGGCCCCTCCGAACAGCACCGACACCACCGGAACCACGTCCCTTACTCCGAGCCTTACTCCCCGCCTGAACGGGGACGACCGGACCGGAGTCACCATCGCGACGAACCGGAGCCGACACCCCATGACAACGCCTCACACGTCCGCGCCGAGTCCGGGCGAGCCCGGTCACCGACTGCGGGCCGTCCCCGATCCCGAACCCGGGCTCACGACCGGCACGAACAGCACCGATGAGCAGCATCGGGATAGGGCCGGAGACCCCCACCCGGAGACCCCGGACCGGACCGACTCCGCCGAGTCGACCCCGGTCCGGCGGTTGCACCTGACTCGGGCCTCGCAGATCCCTATCCGGCCGACCTACTGGACCTGGGAAGGGCGCATCCCGCGCGGTGCGATCACCCTCGGACCCGGGCGGGAAGGCATCGGCAAGTCGCTGTTTTGCTCCTGGCTGGCCGCCCAGATCACCCTCGGCACCCTCGACGGAGTCGACTACGGAACCCCGAAGGGCGTGGTCTATGCCGCCACCGAGGACTCCTGGGAAGCCACCATCGCACCGCGGCTGCACGCCGCCGGAGCCGACCTCGACCGGGTATACCGAGTCGAGGTCACCACCGCTGGCGGCACCACCCTTCCGTTGACCCTGCCGCGCGACTGCGACGAGCTGGCCGCCGAAATCACCGCCGCCGACGTGGGCCTACTCGTGCTCGACCCGCTGATCTCAGCCGTGGACAGCCGAGTCAACGTCAACCAGGAAGAACTCCGCACCGCCCTTGAACCACTCGCCCGGTTGGCCGACGAGACCGGGTGTGCGGTGTTCGGATTGGCCCATTTCAACAAGGCCAGCGGCACCGACGTCCTGTCCCGCGTGACCGGCTCGCGGGCATTCTCCGCCGTGGCCCGGGCAGCCGTGGCCTTTGCCCGCGACCCGGAGGCCGACGACGGGTCCTGTGTGCTCTCACAGGTCAAAAACAACCTCGGCAGCCTCGACCTACCGTCCCTGCGGTATCTGGTCGAGCCGGTCACCCTGCCCACCACCGACGGCCCCGGCCAGTGGGGACGGCTGCGCTTCCTCGGCGAGACCACCGCCCACGTGGAAACGATCCTGTCCGACACCGGCCAGAACGACGACGAAGCCGACGAACGCCACGAACTCGACACCTGGCTCCGCAACTACCTCGCCGATCAGGGCGGCTCCGCCCCGGTCAAGACCATCTTCGGGCAGGGCCACGAGGGCGGTTACAGCAAAGACCAGCTCAAGCGAGCCAAGAAACGCCTCCGCCTCGGTGCCGATAAGGACGGAATGCGCGGCGGCTGGACCTGGTATCTGCCCGAAGAGTGCGAAGGGAGCAGGACCCCGAAATAGCCGCTCCCTTCGCCCCCTTCGCGCTCTTCGGCGCTCCCTTCGGGCACTGCGCCGCACCTTTCGGAGTCGCCTCGCAGACGAGCAAGTTCGTTTTCTTCGTTTCCTTCGTACTTCGTCGCCGCAAGCCAGGAGGCACCACCATGACCACCCACCGCTTGACCGACGAACAACCCCGCTCCCTGCTGACCGTCGAACAAGCCGCACACCGCCTGTCCATCGGGCGGACCACCATGTTCCAGCTCATCAAAACCGGCGCCGTCGACTCCGTACAGATCGGCCGCGCCCGTCGTGTCCCAATCGAAGCGCTCGACGCCTACGTCCAGCTCCTGAGCACTCAACAGCACGCAGCGTAGCGAAAAGTCGGAGTCGACCAGCCCAGCACGGTCGCTAGGTCTAGCGCCCACACCCGCTAGACCTAGCGACCCCGCTAGCAACATCGCACCCACCTACACCAGCGAACTAGCGGCTAGCGAGGCAGCTCACCACATCCAGAACAAGAACCGAAAAAGGCCAGTTCAGACCCCCGGCACACCCGCTAGGAGCTTCCCCTCGCACGCCCACATCCAGACACAGAAAGTAACTAAGGGAGGAACCGCACGATGGCCCGCAAGCGCCGCGACGAAGGCCGCGCTCCCAACGGAGCAGGCAGCATCTACTACAGCGAAGCTGACGGCAAATGGCACGGCCGCATCACCGTCGGAGTCCGTGACGACGGCAGGCCCGACCGCCGGCACGTCAAGCGCAAGACCGAAGGAGAGGTAGTCGACGCACTCCAGGAGCTGGAACAGCAGCGGCGAGCCGGGACGGTGCGCAAGCCCGGTAAGCCGTGGACGGTCGAGGCGTGGCTGAAGCACTGGGTCGAGAACATCGCGGCTCCCTCCATTCGGTACAAGGCTCTGGAGGGCTACCGCACGGCCGTTTACCGGCACCTGATCCCCGGCATCGGTGCTCACCGACTCGACAAGATCCGGCCGGAGCACTTCGAGAAGCTGTACACGAAGCTCACCAAGTCCGGTCTGAAACCTGCCACCGCTCACCAGGTGCACCGCACGGCCCGCACCGCGCTCGGTGAGGCCGAGAAGCGCGGCCACCTCGGACGCAACCCCGTGTCTCTGGCCAAGCCTCCCCGCATCGAGGAGGAAGAGATCGAGCCTATCGACTCCGATGACGTGAAGCGCATCCTCCGGGCCGCACTGCACCGCCGTAACGGTGTCCGGTTCGTGATCGCGCTCGCGCTCGGTTGTCGGCAAGGTGAAGCGCTCGGGCTGAAGTGGGACAACCTCAACGAGCAGAACCGCACCTTGCGTATCCGCAAGGCACTACAGCGGCAGAAGTGGCAACACGGCTGCACCGACCCGCACACCTGCGGCGCGAAGTACCACAAGACCGAGCCATGCAAGGACGGTTGTAAGCAGCACACCCGGCCGTGTCCGCCACCGTGCCCACCGGACTGCACCGAGCACGCCCGGAACTGTCCACAGCGGCACGGCGGGGGCCTGGTCGAGGTCGACGTGAAGTCACGGGCGGGCCGCCGCCTGATCGGGCTGCCCGATCAGCTCTTCGAGCTGCTACAGCGTCACCGCGACCAGCAGGAAGCCGAACGCCAGCACGCCGGGAGTGAGTGGCACGACAGCGGACGGATCTTCACCCAGCCCAACGGGAAGGCACTCGATCCCCGCCGGGACTACGCGGAATGGCACGCGCTCTTGGCTGAGGCCGGAGTGGCGGAGGCTCGGCTCCACGATGCCCGGCACACCGCCGCGACGGTGCTGCTCATCCTCGGCGTGCCTGACCGCACGGTCATGGAAGTCATGGGGTGGTCAAGCGTGACCATGAAACACCGCTACATGCACGTCACCGAGACCGTCCGGCGCGACGTGGCCGAGCGCCTGAATTCCTACTTCTGGGAGGGCAACTGAGACCCGAACTGAGCCCCCGGTAAAGCGAGAACGCCGCTCCAAAGTGCTCGGAGCGGCGTTCTCGCTGGTCAACCCTGGAGCCGCTGAGGGGACTCGAACCCCTGACCTTCCGCTTACAAGGCGGGCGCTCTACCAACTGAGCTACAGCGGCACGCGCGTTGTGCGTCGCGCAGGGACATCCTAAGCGGTCCGTCGATCGCCTTGTGAAGCAGCCGGGGTGTTGCCGTCACAGTGCCCGCCACAGTGCCCGGCATCCGCTCGGAACTCCGGGCAGGCGAGGCGCTCCACCGAGCCGGCTCGTCCACCCGGTGTGTCATCCGTTCCGAACCGCTTTCGGCTTTCCCGGGCAGTCTTTTCACCTGCGACGAAGCCCGTGTGATCACCTCGACGCACCCCCGACGAGAATGTTCCCCGCGTCCGTGATGGACGCCACCTGCCATGGGTGCAACGGTGCGTGTGTGAACGCCGATGCCCCGGGAGAGAGCCAGGAACCCGGCACCGCCAAGCGGGCCCCGAAACAAGGGGGTAGGACAGGAGTGGGAATCACGCAGCGCGCCCGTGGTGTGCTGCGGCGGCGCGAGTCCACCGAGACGGCCGGGACTCGCCACGTCGTTTTCGGCCCGGAACTCCCCGACGAGTCCACAGTCCATCTGGTCATGGACCTGGGGCTGCGCATCGGAGAGGTCCAGATGGCCAGTGGTGCGGGCGCCTCCGACGTCAGCGCCACGATCACGGGGGTCACCAATGCCTACGGTATGCCCCACTGTGAAGTGGACGTGATCTACACGTCCGTCACGGTCTCCTGTTACCGCGGGACCGAGTTTCTGCCGATCACCTCGATGCGCGTGGTGCGCAACCGCTCGCTCGACTACACGCGCCTGGCGGAGGTGGAGGACCTGGTCCGGCGGATCACCGACGGCGGCATCAGCGCCTCCGACGCCTACGCCGAACTGGATCGGATCACCACCGCACCGCATCCCTTTCCGCGCTGGGTCGCCACTCTCGCCTGGGCGGGCATGGCCGCGTCGCTGTCGGTACTGCTCGGTGGCGGCGCGAGTCCGATGCTGCCACTGGTCGCGGCCACCGCCACCGCGATGGTCGACCGGGTGGGGCGCCTGCTGAACCAGCGCGCGCTGCCGCCTTTCTTCCAGCAGACGGTGGGCGGGGCGATCGCCACGAGTATCGCGCTGGCCAGCGTCGCCACCGGGTTACTGGCCAATGCGGCCCTGGCCGTGGCCGCCAACATCATCGTGCTGCTGTCCGGAATGACCGTGGTCGGTTCCATGCAGGATGCCATCACCGGCTACAACGTGACGGCCGCGGGACGTATCGCCGAACTCGCCCTGACCTCCGCGGGGCTGATCTCCGGAGTCGTGCTCGCGCTGTACTCGGCGACGCGGATACTCGGCGCGGACACCATCGGAGGCGGCATCGAACTGCAGGACATCGGCAGCGCACAGATCGGCTATCCGGTGCTGCAGTTACCCGTGCAGGCCATCGCCGGGGCCTCCACCTCCGCGTGCTTCGCGTTGGCCAGCTACTCACCGCCGAGACCGTTGGTCGTCGCCGGAGCAGGCGGTGCGGTCGCGGCCTCGGTGTACGCGGTGATGACCTTGGGCACCCTCAGCACCATCCTCGCCTCCGCGGTGGCGACCACGGTCGTCGGTTTTCTCGGCGGGATCATCGCCCGCAGGCTGCGCATTCCCGCCCTGGTGATCGCCGTGTCCGGCGTGGCGCCGTTGCTGCCCGGCCTGTCCACCTACCGTGGTCTGTACGAGCTGTCCGTGCAGGGCGACCCGGCGGGGATGTCCACGCTCATGCTGGCCGCGGCCACCGGTCTGGCCCTGGGTGCCGGAGTGGTGCTCGGCGAATACCTGACGCAGCCCGTGCGCACCCGGCTCGGCCGTCTGGAGCGCCGCATGGCCGGACCGCGGATGTCCGGGCCGTTGCGGCCCACGCGCCGCCGCCTCGACTGACTTTTCGACTGTGTTGCACCACACGAACCACGCGGGCCTGATCACGATTGGTTAACCTCGCCGATGGGTAAGCAAGTGTTCGGGCCGATCAAGGAGGCACACCGGTGAGTAAGGCACGTGCGGACTTCGTCGTCGTCGCCAACCGGCTGCCCGTGGACTTGGAGCGTCTCGAGGACGGCACCGAGCGCTGGAAGCACAGCCCGGGCGGACTGGTAACGGCACTGGAACCGTTCCTGCGGGCGCGCGAGGGGGCCTGGGTCGGGTGGCCGGGTGTCGCCGACATCGACATCGAACCGTTCACCAACAACGATCTGCTCCTGCATCCGGTGCGCCTGTCCTCGACCGAGTTCCGCCAGTACTACGAAGGATTCGCCAACGCGACCCTGTGGCCGCTGTACCACGACGTCGTCGCTCCACCGGTGTTCGATCGCTCCTGGTGGGAGAACTATCGGCAGGTGAATCAGCGTTTCGCGGAAGCCGCCGCCGAGGTCAGCGCCGAAGGCGCGACCGTGTGGATACAGGACTACCAGCTGCAGCTGGTGCCCGCGATGCTGCGTGAGCTGCGACCGGATTTGCGGATCGGGTTCTTCCTGCACATCCCGTTCCCACCGGTGGAGCTGTTCATGCAGCTACCGTGGCGCGCCGAGATCGTGCGCGGGCTGCTCGGCGCGGACCTGGTCGGATTCCACCGGCCCGGGGGCGCGCAGAACTTCCTGTGGCTGGCGCGGCGATTGGCCGGGTTCGAACCGAGCCGGGCTCAGGTCGGGGTGCGGTCACGCCCCGGCGTGGTGCAGGTCGGCGACCGCACGGTACGGGTCGGTGCGTTCCCGATCTCGATCGCCTCCTCCGATCTCGATCAGCTTGCCCGCAGCAAGGAGGTGCAGCAGCGTGCCAAGGCGATCCGTGCCGAACTCGGCAATCCGCGCCGGATCATGCTCGGCGTGGACCGGCTCGACTACACCAAGGGCATCGACGTTCGTCTCAATGCTATGCACGAACTCCTGGCCGAGGGGCACATCACGGTCGAGGACGTGGCCATGATCCAGGTCGCCACGCCCAGCCGCGAACGTGTCGAGCACTACAAGCAGATGCGTGAGGAAATCGAACGGGAGGTCGGCCGGATCAACGGCGAGTTCGGGCGGGTCGGTCACCCGGCAGTGCATTATTTGCATACCTCGGTGGACCGCAAGGACCTGGCCGCGTTCTACTGCGCCGCTGACGTCATGGTCGTCACCCCGGTGCGCGATGGGATGAATCTGGTGGCCAAGGAGTACGTGGCTTGCCGCAGTGACCTGGGCGGAAGCCTCGTGCTGAGTGAGTTCGCCGGGGCCGCGGCCGAGCTTACGAGTGCATTTTTGGTCAATCCGCATAACCTGGATGGGGTGAAGGAATCATTACTCGCCGCCCTCGAGATCGATGAGGCGGAGGGGCGCCGTAGGATGCGCGCGTTGCGAAGGCAAGTGCTCACCCATGATGTCGATCGCTGGGCGCGATCGTTCCTCGAGGCCCTGGGCACCTCCTTCGCGGCGTAGTGCCGCCGACGCGAATTCGACACCTGCCACGATGCACCGGTCGACCCACGGTCGGCGCCTTCGGCCAACCGCCGATGCGCGGAGCCGACTCCACACACGACCCACAAGGTCGATTGCCAATACCACCCCGACGACCTCCACAGGAGTATGGCGTTGACCGTCGAAGCCCTCCCCACCGAGCTTCGCCGTATGATCGTTCAGCTTGCGCGTACCCCCCGGCTGCTGGTTGCCTGCGACTACGACGGAACACTCTCGCCGATCGTGGCGGATCCGGCCCAGGCCAAACCGTTGCCGGAATCGGTGCACGCGATGCGATCCCTGGCCGCGTTGCCCGCCACGACCACTGCGGTGATCTCCGGCAGAGCTCTGCGCGATCTCGCGACCCTGTCCCGGTTCCCCTCCGAGGTGCATCTGGTGGGCAGCCACGGTTCCGAATTCGACGTGGGCTTCGTCCACGAGCTCGATCCGGAAGCCACTCAACTGCGCACCCGGCTGCAGCGCACGGTGCAGGAGATCACCAGCGGCCAACCCGGTGTCGCGCTGGAGAACAAACCCGCCAGCGTTGCAGTGCACGTTCGCCGGGCCGAGCAGCAGGTGGGTGAGCAGGTACTCGACGCGGTTCGCTCGGGCCCCGCGACCTGGGAAGGTGTCGAGGTCACCGACGGCAAGTCCGTCATCGAGCTCTCCGTGGTGCAGACCGACAAGGGCAACGCGCTCGATGCACTGCGGCACCAGGTCGGGTCGACCGCGGCGATCTTCCTCGGCGACGACGTCACCGATGAGAAGGCCTTCGCCCGGATGCAGGGCCCGGACCTGGGGATCAAGGTCGGCGAAGGTGAAAGCCTTGCCACGCACCGGGTTCGGGACACGACCGAGGTCGCCACGGTGCTGGCACTGCTCATGGAGGAACGGCGCAACTGGCTTTACGGGGAGCAGGCACCGGCGATCGAACGGCTGTCCATGTTGGCCAACGAGCGCACCGTCGCACTGCTCACTCCCGATGCCCGGGTGACCTGGATGTGCCACCCTGGGCCGGACTCGGCTGCCGTGTTCGCCGACCTGCTGGGCGGAAACAGTGCCGGTCACTTCTCCATCCACCCGGTTCATCAGCACACCGAGAACGGCAACGGCTCGCCGCGGAGCACGCTGCCGCTCGGTCAGCGCTACGTGCCCGGCACCATGACCGTCGAGACACGGTGGTCCCGGCTGCTGATCACCGACTATCTGGAACACGGTGTCGAGTCGCACCGCACGGACCTGACCAGGGTCATCAGTGGCAGCGCCCGGGTGCACATCGATTTCTCACCACGCCCGGAGTTCGGGCAGGTCGCGGTGCGCCTGGCTCCCGAGTCCGGTGGTCTGCGCGTGCTGGGTACCTCGGAGCCGATGGTGCTGCACTCCCCGGGCGTGCAGTGGGACATCACCTCGGACGGCATGCACGAATCCGCGAGCGCCGAGGTCGAGGTGTCCGAGGACTCTCCGGTTGTGCTCGAACTCCGGTGCGGAACCGAGGAGCTCGAAGCATTTCCGAACGTCGAACCGGAGCGCCGCTCGGCGGCGAACAGATACTGGTCGGAGTGGCTGAGCACGCTGACACTGCCCACCGTCGAAACCGACCTGGTCGCACGTTCGGCGCTGACGTTGCGGGGACTGTGCAACGCCGACACCGGCGGGATCATGGCCGCTGCCACGACCTCGCTTCCGGAGGAGATCGGGGGCGTGCGCAACTGGGACTACCGCTACTGCTGGCTGCGCGACGGTGCGATGAGCGCACAAGCCCTCGTGTCGCTGGGTTCGACCGCCGAAGCCGAGGGCTTCCTCGACTGGCTGCACGGAGTGATGGAGAACCTCCCCGGTCCGGAACGGCTGCACCCGCTCTACTCACTGGCGGGCACCACTCTCGGCCCGGAGGCCGTCATCGACACCCTGCCCGGCTATGCAGGCTCGCGGCCGGTACGTGTCGGCAACCTCGCCGATCAGCAGATCCAGCTCGACGTATTCGGTCCGGTGGTCGAACTGGCAATGCACTTGTCGGAGGCCACCGGCACTCTGCGGGATCTCGACTGGGAGCTGGTCAAGGGAATGGCCGAGGCGGTCTCCCGACGCTGGTTCGAGCCCGACCACGGGATCTGGGAAGAACGCGATGTGCCGCGCCACCACGTGTACTCGAAGGTGATGTGCTGGGTCACGCTGGATCGGGCGCTGAAGTTGGCCGACAGGTACGGGCGCACCCCCGAGTCGAACTGGTCCGCACTGCGCGACCAGATCGCCCAGGACGTCATCAAAAACGGCTGGCATCCCGATGTGCAGGCGTTCACCACCGCCTATGAGGGCTCGGACATGGATGCGGCCTCGCTGCACGTCGGACTGTCCGGGCTGATCGACCCGTCCGACAAGCGGTTCCGGGCGACCGTCACGGCGATCGAATCCGAGCTGCGCAGCGGATCGACCGTCTACCGGTATCGGCGCGACGACGGCCTGCCCGGCACCGAAGGCGGTTTCCACCTGTGTGCGGCGTGGCTGGTCGAGGCATACCTGCTCACGGATCGGCGCACCGAGGCCGAGGAACTGTTCCAGCAGCTCGTGAACAACACCGGCCCGACGGGCTTGCTCGCCGAAGAGTACGACCCGATCGCCGAACGCTCGCTCGGGAACCATCCGCAGGCGTACTCGCATCTCGGCTTGATCCGCTGCGCGTGGTTGCTCTCGCAGTGACCTCTCCGCCGGAGGCGTTCGCCTCGGCGAACGTGGGGCGGGCGCTTTCCTCGGGAAGTGCCCGCCCGTTGCGACTGCGAAACCATTCCTGTGGCACGAAACACGGTGCGGGGATCACGATTTCCCCCGAATGCCGCATGCGACACCGCGCCAACCGATACGCTTCGCCGGAGATCGTCAAGCTCAGGTGAGAGGCGTGCGGTATGGAAATAATCCCGGTCCTCCTCGTCGTGCTGCTGGTTGTCGTGGTCGTTGCCCTGGTGATCGGCTTCGTGGTACGGCACCGGTCGCAGCGGCAGGAGTCCACCGAGCAGGAACCCATCGACCCGTTCCACACCGGGGACCAGGACTCGCTGCGGGGAGATCCGCGCACCCTCAAGGCCGGTGACATCGTCGAACTGCGCGGCCTGTCCTACACGGTGCGCGGCAGCCTGCGACTGTCCGAGGGCGGCTGGGGCTGGTCCGAGCACCTCCTCGACGATGCCAAGGGCACCCAGGTGTGGCTCGGGGTCGAAGAGGACCCCGAGCTGACCCTGTCGCTGTGGACCCCGCTCCCCGACTCCACCGACGACTCGGCCGATTCCCGTGACTCGACGCCCCGGCTCGAACCCGGTCCCTCGGCGATCGATTTCCGCGGCCGTACCTACACCGCACAGGAGTCCGGTTCCGCCCACTATCGCAGTGAGGCCACCACCGGGCTGAACGAGCAGGGCACGGTTCGCTACCACGACTACGAGGCCCCGGACGGTTCACTGCTGGGCTTCGAGGCTTACGGCGAAGCGGACTGGGAGGTCAGCCAGGGCGAGGAACTCAGCCGGTACGACATGCTCATCTACCCGGCTTCAGCCTGAGGAGAGGGACCGGAAAGACTTCGATGAAACCCAAATTCTGGTTCGTCATCGCGGGTATGACGGCCGTGCTCGCGCTGATCATCGCATTGGTGACGCTCTTATCGACCGGCACCGGACCCCGCAGTTACGTGGCGAAGAACTACACCCGCGCCGCGCAGCTGGACATCCGCGGCGACGATGACAACAAGGCCTACACGAGTCGGAAAGCACCCAGTGTGGTCTCCCAGGAGATCACCTCCAGCTGGGACCCGATCTCCCAGTATGTCGACGGAACCGGGGTCTATCTGCGCTATTCCGATGACGCCGTGATCATCCAGCCGCACCGGGGCGGTTCGGTGATCCACGTGATGGAAACCGAGGAAGCCTACCGGCACTACCACGGCGTTGTGGGCGGCGTCTGGGGCTGGAGCAGCCCGCATGGCCAGAGTTTCCGCGGCCGAGGTCCGGGATCCGGTAAATGAGCGAGAACCTCCAGCAGAACCCCGGCAACAGCAGTGTGCCACCGACGGGTGCGCACCGGGCAACCAGCAAGAAGACCGGGCCCGGTTGTGGCTTGGCGCTGGTCATCATGTTCGTGGTCTACGTGATCGCCTTCGGGGTCACCGGCGGGTTCGGACTCGATGGCGACGACGCGCGGTTCTACGGCGACGAAAGCGACCAGTACTCCCGGAGCGGCTATTACTTCGGGCAGCCGATACCGCGCTTCAGCAACGAGGATTCCCGGAGGCTCGCGCAGGCCCTGTCCGACTCCGAGAAGCGCTACGGCCTCTGCTTCGGCTGGAAGCTCACCGATGGCAGCGAGGACGCGGACGAGGACTACGACACGGAAACCGGCACCCTCCGGCCGTCCGGACCCGACCCGAGGTCCAGCTACGACCGGGGATCCAGCCGCGGCCCGAACACACCGGCAGGCACGTGCTCGCGCTGGGCCGAAGTACAGGTCACCGTCGCCTACACCGAAGAAGACAGCGAGTCCTGGAGCGGCGTCGACCTCGACGTGGTGGGGTCCGATAACTTCGAGTCCTACGACCTGCCCGACAGCAGCGACTTCGCCGAGCTCGGCATCGACGCCGAAACGTTCATCGACCGGCCCGTCGCCACGACGGGACACGCAGCGCTCGCGCTGCCGCTGCTGATGACGGAGAACGGCACGCTGGAGCCGAAACCGGTATCGCCGGGAAATTCGGCGGGCAAGCCCGAGCAACCACTACCGCCCGCCGACGGCGGCATGAGTGGTCTGTCGACCTGGATCTGGCTCGGCGTGCTCGGCGCCGTGACCGTGCTCGGCCTCGTGCTGGGCTTCCGCGGAGTGGCACGTCAGAAGTCCGCGCCCAGCACACCACCGGGACCACCACCGGGACCACCGACGCAGGGGCCACCACCGAGGCAAGGTCCCGGCTGACACGGACCCGTCCGAATTTCCGATTCACGACATTGTCGAAAGGCACCCACCTTGCTCCAGCAACTGCTCATCGGACTGGCCGCCGCAGTCGCATACGGCGTGATCGGCGTGGGCATGATGATCCTCGGCTACATCCTCGTCGATCTCGCCACGCCCGGAAAACTCAGTGACCTGATCTGGGTACACCGCAACCCGAACGCCGCTCTGCTCCTCGTGTCCGGTTTGGCCGGTGTCGGCATCATCCTGACCACGGCGATCGCCGCGAGCTCCGACGACCTGGTGGCCGGACTGATCGGCACACTCGCCTACGGGCTGCTCGGACTGATCATGATGAGCCTGTCGTTCCTGCTCATCGACGTGTTCACTCCCGGAAAGCTGGGTGACGAACTGTCCACCGAGCGGTTCCACCCGGGCACCTGGGTGTCCGCGGGCGCGCACGTGGTGATTGCCGTCATCATCGCCGCCGCCATCTGGTGACGAATACTTCCACCCGGACACGGGATCCCGTGTCCACCCTTCCCATCGCCAACCTGAACACTGCTCACCATGTCCACCAGCACTGACGCGGCAAGCGGCCACTCCTCCGACTCGGCAGAAGAGGTGAGCACCGAAGAGCGGTTCGAGCCGACCACCTCGACGCCCTCCGGACGCTTCGCCCGGGCAGCGGTGCTGGTGGCGGTGTTCATCTGCGCCGCCTGCGGTCTGGTGTACGAGCTCGCCCTGGTCGCGCTCGGCAGTTACCTGATCGGCGACACCGTCGGGCAGGCCTCGATCGTGCTGTCGCTGATGGTGTTCGCGATGGGGATCGGGGCGCTGGCCGCCAAACCCCTCCAGCGGTGGGCGGCCACCGCATTCGCCATCGTCGAGATCCTGCTGGCCCTGCTGGGCGGCCTCAGCGTGCTGGGACTCTACGCCGCGTTCGCCTGGTTGAGCCTGTACATGCCGGCGCTGATCGCCACGACACTGGTCCTGGGCACCCTGATCGGTGCCGAGATTCCGCTGCTGATGGTGCTGTTGCAGCGAATTCGGCAGCAAGAGGCGGGCTCCGCCGTCGCCGATCTGTTCGCCGCCGATTACGTCGGTGCGCTGATCGGCGGACTGGCATTTCCGTTCCTGCTGTTGCCGTGGTTCGGTCAGATCCAGGGGGCGCTGCTGGTCGGCATGCTCAACGCCGCCGCCGGCCTCGGTCTGGTGATCACGGTCTACCGACGCGAACTGACCAAGCGGGCCACGCTGTTGCTCGTCGTGGCCGCACTCCTGGCAGGAGGGACTCTGGGCGGGGCCTATGCATTCGCGGACACATTCGAGATGACCGCACGGCAGGCGTTGTACTCCGACCCCGTCGTGCACGCGCAACGCACCCAATACCAGGAAGTCGTGCTCACGCGGTCGACCTCGTTGTCGGGCAGGTCGGATACCCGGCTGTTTCTCAACGGGGATCTGCAGTTCAGCTCCGTGGACGAGCACCGCTACCACGAGGCGCTGGTACATCCGGCGATGGCAGGCGAGCACTCACGGGTGCTGATCCTCGGCGGCGGCGACGGGCTCGCCCTGCGCGAGGTTCTGCGGTATCCCGACGTCGAGCAGGTCACGCTGGTCGAGATGGACCCGGCGGTGCTGGAACTCGCCCGCACGGATCCGCGGTTGACCACGCTGAACAAGCATGCTTTCGAGGATCCGCGGGTGACGGCGATCGCGGCGGATGCGTTCAGCTGGCTGCGGGACAACGAGCAACGCTACGACGTCGTGCTGGTCGACATGCCCGATCCGGACTCGACCGCGACGGCCAAGCTGTACTCGGCGGAGTTCTACGCCCTGCTACGCCACGCGATGGCCGACGGAGCACGAGTCACCGTGCAGTCGGGCTCACCCTATTTCGCACCGAAGGCCTTCTGGTGCATCGAGACGACGATGCGCCGCTCGGGTCTGGCCACGGTGCCGTATTCGGTATCGGTGCCCAGCTTCGGGCAGTGGGGCTTTCAGCTGGCCCGGAAGGGCACGTCACCTCCCGCGTTGCGGCTGCCGACGAACGCGCCCCCGTTGCGCTCGTTGGATCCGGCCACCCTGCGAGCGGCGACGATATTTCCACCGGACCGGGACCGGATCCCGGGGCTGGAGGTCTCCACCCTCATGCACCCGACGATCCTGGAATACTCCCGGGGCGCATGGCAGAACTACTGAGCCACGTCCAGCACCGGTGGACGTGGCTCCGGCGAACGCGGTTTTTGCAGTTTCGCGCGAAACTGCAAAAACCACCGCAGTGTCAGGGGCCGAACCACCGTTCCTCGATGGAGCGGGGTGGTGCCGCTGTCGACCCCGTCACCAGCTGTGTCTCCAGCCGAACCTCCCGCGGACGTCCCGGCTCGCCGGTGTCCAGCAGGAGCCGCCCGGCTGCCCGTCCCTTCTCCAGCACCGGCTGGCGCACCGTGGTCAACCCGGCCCGTTCGGCATCCACGATGCCGTCGAAGCCGGTGACCGTCAGGTCCTCGGGGACTCGGCTTCCCCGATTTCGGGCCGCGTTCAACGCACCCAGCGCCAGGATGTCCGAGGTGCATATGATCGCCGTGACCTCCGGGGTGCTCTCCAGAAGCTGGCTTGCGGCCGACTCGCCCGACGAGACCGTGTGGTCGAAACGTTCGATGACGGGCACCTGCTCCCAGTCCACCCCGACTTCGCGGAAAGCTTCGGCCAGCGCGGCCAACCGTCTCCGCTGGACATGGAAGCTCGCGTTTTCCTGCCGCTGCGTCGAGGCGGGCCCGTCATTACGCGCACGGGCCAGCCGCATACACAGCACTCCGATCTTGCGATGCCCGAGTTCGATCAGGTGCTCGGCCATGAGCTTGATGGCATGCGCGTCGTCGATACCGACGCGGTCGAGATTGTCGATACTCGGCTGGTCGCACACCACCACCGGCACCGGGCGTTCCATCACCGCTGCCAGGTGTGGATCGTCATCGGGGACCGAATAGACGACGAAACCATCGACACCCGCGCGGTGCACCGAGGCCACTTCCTCACGTTCCGGATTCGCCGGAACGAGTAACAAACCACTGCCCGCGTCCTCACAGGCCAGTGAAAGCCCTTCCAGAAAGCCCAGCGCGGCGGGATCGCGGAACGCATAGGAGAGGTTCTCCGTGAGCAGGAGACCGACAGCCCCTGCCTTGCGCGTCCGCAGGGACCGCGCCACCGGGTCAGGACCCGGATACCCGAGTCTGCGGGCCGTATCGAGCACCCGCTTGCGCAGCTCGGGGGAGAGCTGATCCGGCCGGTTGTATGCATTCGACACCGTCGTCCGGGAAACCCCCAGCTCCGCTGCGAGCGAAGCGAGGGTCGCGGGTCGCCGCGCGTTCATTGACCGCACCATGCAGGAACCGTAACGGTTCAGAAGGCCCGGGTGAAGGATGAATGACACAGATCCCATGCTCGACCGCAAGAGTGGCCGTCCACGACCGAGGCGAATGGCCCGGTACTTACCCGAAAGTACCACCCGGCCCGGCGGTCCTGTTTCTCACGGGACAACCGGCACGCCCGTCCCGGTTCGGCCGATCTCACCACCGCCTGCGTTCTCCCGGTACGGACGGGGTGCACAGCGCACGTCGTGGGCCGTACTGCCGGAGCCTCTAACTCGATCGGGTGGAAAACCGGTACGTTCGGCGCGTAGACTCCAATCGACAATGATTACCATTACCGATCAGCGCCCGCCTTCGCCCGGCGCGATCCTCCCGATGAGGAGTACACGTGAACACCGTCCGTAATCGGCGCGTTCGCCGCAGCAGAGGTGCTGCCGTGCTGGCCGGGCTCACCGCAGTGGCCCTGGTGATGACCGCATGCGGTACGGGCGAAGCCCCGGAGATGTCCCGGGGCGCCGAAGAGGAGCTGACGGTGGTCACTTCCACGAGCATGTGGGGCAGCGTCGCGCGCGCCGTTGGCGGCAACTCCGTCGAGGTCGAATCCATCATCGACAACGCCGAAGCCGATCCGCATTCCTACGAGGGCACACCGCGCGATGCCGCGGCGATCAGCGACGCCGAACTCGTGGTGTTCAACGGAGGTGGCTTCGACTCCTTCGTCCAGCAGATCCTGTCCGCCACCGGCGACGGGAGCAAACCGGTCGTGGAGGCATTCCGGATCGCCGACGAAAACGAGCAGCACCACGGCGGGGCCGCCACCGAGAACGAACACCATTCCGGTCACGAGCACGGGTCTATCGGCCATGTCCCCGGGCACGGACACCATTCCTCCGCCAACGAGCACGTCTGGTACGACCTGGGCACCGTCGGCGAGGTCGCCGACCGGATCGCCGACGAGCTGGCCCGGATCCGGCCGGAAAAGGCCCACACCTTCCACGCCGCGGCAGCCGAGTTCAACGCCGAGGTCCACCGTCTGGACGAGCGCCTCGCACACATCGCGGCGAATCACCGGGGCGAGAAAGTCATCACCACGGCCCCGGTCGCCGACCTGCTCGTCGAGCGGGCCGAACTGGACGACATCACGCCGCCGTCCTTCGTTCAAGCCGCCGAGTCGGGCAGCGACCCCTCGGCGGTATCGGTCGCCGAAATCCAGGATCTCGTGGACTCGCGGCGAGCCGCCGTGTTGATCCACAACCCACAGACCGCCTCACCACTGACCGAACGACTCCGCCACCGGGCACAGCGCAACGGGATACCGGTGGTCCCCATGACCGGAACACTGCCCGTGCACAGCACCTACACGGAATGGATGCGCAGCCAGATCTCGGACCTGCAGAACGCTCTCGTCAAGAACTCCTGACAGAACCCCGACATGCACCCCGATCGAGGCCATCCCGACCGAGGAATCCCGACAGCAACCGATCCAGACAGGAACCGCTGACCCGCCATGACAGTGCAATCCGAGCAATCCGAAGAAGCCGGAGTGCCGCACTCCGACACGCAGCACCACTCCCCTCCGGCCGTCCGGCTGCGCGGGGCCCGTCTCTCCTACGGCCCCCGCACACTCTGGGACGGCCTGGATCTCGACATCGCGCCGGGCGAGTTTCTCGCGATTCTGGGCCCGAACGGATCGGGCAAGACGAGCCTGCTGCGCGTGCTGCTCGGACTGCAGCCGTTGACCGCGGGCACGGTCGAGGTGGCGGGCGCTCCCGCGCACCGCGGTACCAGCAGGGTCGGATACATCCCGCAGCAGCGTGCCCTGGAGGCCACTCTGACACTGCGCGGCAGCGATCTGGTCGGCCTCGGCTTGGACGGCCATCACTGGGGAATCGGAATCCGGCAGCGCACCGAGCGCAGGCGCCGGGTTCGGCAGGCTCTCCGAGCCGTCGAGGCCACCGGATACGCGAAAACGCCTCTCGGTCTGCTCTCCGGCGGTGAGCAGCAGCGTCTCCGTGTCGCGCAGGCCCTGGTCAGCGATCCCGATGTGCTGCTGTGTGACGAACCGCTGCTGTCACTGGACATTTCCCACCAGCGCCGGGTGAGTCGGCTGATCGCGCAGCAGGCACGCGAATCGCAGGCCGCCGTCCTGTTCGTCACGCACGAGATCAACCCCGTGCTGCCGCTGGTCGACCGGGTCCTCTACCTGGTCGACGGGCGGTTCCGGATCGGTACTCCCGACGAGGTGATGAACTCGGCGACGTTGTCCGAGTTGTACGGGACCGACATCGAGGTGGCCCGTGTCGGCGGCCGACTCGTCGTCGCCGGTGCCGAATCCGACCACGGGCAGGATCACCACATCCACGGAGGAGAACACGCATGAACCGGCTGCTCGAAGCTCTGGGGAGCATGTTCGACTTCGGCATCACGGTGGACCTGCTCGGCTATTCCTTCGTCCAACAGGCGCTGCTCGCCGCGGCGGCGCTCGGACTCGTCTCCGGCGTACTCGCACCCCTGGTGGTCACCCGCAAGATGTCCTTCGCCGTGCACGGCACGGCAGAACTCGCATTCACCGGTGCCGCCGCCGCACTCCTGCTCGGCGTCGGTGTCGGGGCGGGGGCACTGGTGGGAGCGATCGTGGCAGCGCTCCTGCTGGGGCTGCTCGGCCAGCACAGCACCGAACGGGACTCGGTGATCGGTGCGATCCTGTCGTTCGGGCTCGGTATCGGTGTGCTGCTGCTGTGGATGAACCCGGAGCGCACCGCGAACAAGTTCAGTCTGCTGGTGGGGCAGATCGTCGGCGTCGACTCGGCGGACGTGCTCCTGCTGACCGTGTGCGCGGCGCTGGTGCTCGTGGCGATGATGTTCCTCTACCGGCCGCTGCTGTTCGCCAGCGTCGACCCGGACGTCGCAGCGGCTCGCGGCGTGCCCGCCCGCATCCTGGCGCCGGTGTTTTCCCTGCTGGTCGGTGTGGCGACCGCACTGGGCGTCCATGTCGTCGGTGCCTTGCTGGTCATGGCGCTGATGGTGACTCCGGGAGCAGCCGCGGCCAGGGTGACGGCGAACCCGGTCGCGGCGACGGTGCTGGCGGTGGTCTTCGCCGAGACCGCCGTGCTGGGCGGGATCGTGCTGTCCTTGGCACCGGGAGTGCCGGTGAGTGCTTTCGTCACGATCATCTCGTTCGTCATCTACCTGGTGTGCCGCGGAATCGGCTCGGTCCGCCTTCGGCACTTCAGCCACCGGGAGCCGGTGGCTGCCACAGAGTGACGGAATCGGGCTCCGGCCGCGGACAACGGGAAGCACGGGAGCGGAAACGGCCCCGGTGAGTGGTTCGCCGGTCGGCGAACCACTCACCGGGAGAGGTCAGCTCTGCCGGGGAACCGCCATCTCACCGAGTTCGGACCAGTCATCCTGCGGGACGGTCGTGTTGACGACCCGCGGTGTCTCGGCAAGGTGCGGCGGCAGCGTCCGCTGGGCCTCCTTGAAATGATCGGACTGCACGTGCGCAGCCCCGGCCTCCTCATCGCGGAACGCCTCGACCAGCACGTACTCCGTCGAGTCCGTGACGCTGCGGGACCACTCGAACCACAGGCATCCCGGCTCGCTGCGGGTGGCCCGCGTGAACTCGTCGGCGATCTCGATCCACCGGTCGGCGTACTCGGGCAGCACGCGGAACTTCGCCGTAATGAAAATCATGGTTCCCTCCCGGTCGGTTGATCCTGTCCGGCCCCCGGAGCACCGTACTCCCACGATCTTTTCGTGAGAGCCGGCCTTCCGCGAGAGTCAGCGCAGACGACGTCTGCGGGCCACCTCGGAGAGCACCACCCCTGCGGCGACCGACGCGTTCAGCGACTCGACGCCCCCGGCCATCGGGATGGACACCGCCTGATCACAGGTCTGGCGAACCAGCCGAGACAGTCCGCGCCCTTCGGATCCGACCACGACCACCAGTGGCTCGGTGGCGAGTTCGAGATCGTCGGAATCGACGTCGGAATCCGCATCCAACCCGACAACCATCAGGCCTTGCGACTTCAGGTCCTTCAGCGAGCGGTTCAGATTGGTGGCCCTGGCCACCGGAATCCTGGCCGCGGCACCGGCACTCGTGCGCCAGGCGACCGCCGTCATTCCGGCGCTGCGACGCTGCGGAAGCAGCACACCATGGGCTCCGAAAGCCGCCGCGGAGCGCACCACCGCACCGAGATTGCGCGGGTCCGTCACCCCGTCGAGCGCCACCAGCAGCGGCGTCGTCCCGGAATTGTGGGCCTTGGTGAGCACGTCCTCCGGATGCGCGTAGTCGTACGGCGGCACCTGTAGCGCCATCCCCTGGTGCAGGGCCCCACCGGTCATCCGGTCGAGTTCACCACGCTGTACTTCCACCACGGAGATCCCGCGGTCGGCCGCCCGCTCGACGGCCTCGGTCACACGCTCGTCGGTGTCGATGCCCAACGCCACGTACAGTCCGGTGGCGGGAACACCCGCCCGGATGCACTCGGTGACCGGGTTGCGTCCGGCCACCAACTCGGGTGCGGTCTCGGCGGCCTTGCGGCGTTTCTGCTGCTGTTGCTCGGTCTGCTTCCGCGCGTCGGCGCGCTTCTTGGCGGGATGGGTGACCCGGTTCTCCGCCTTCGGCGTGGGACCCTTGCCCTGCAGCCCCTTGCGCCGCTGACCGCCGGAACCGACCACCATGCCCTTCTTGGTGCCCTGTTTACGCACCGCTCCACGGCGCTTGTCGTTGCCCGCCACGTGCTATCCGTCCTTCAATGTCCACATCGGACCGTCAGGGGTGTCCTCGACGGTGACGCCGGCGTCCTGGAGCCGATCCCGCACCAGGTCCGCGGTGGCGAAGTCACGTTCGGCGCGGGCCTTCTGGCGCTGTTCCAGCAGATTGTCCACCAGGTGTGCCAACGCGTGGTGAGCCGTGTCTCCGGCGGCAGCCTCGTCGGCCCACTGCTCGGACAACGGGTCCAGCCCGAACACGTCGGTCATCGTGCGTACCGACGCCGCCGCTCCCCGCGCGGTCGCATCGTCACCCTCGTCCAGTGCCGTGTTGCCCTCGCGCAGCACGTTGTGCACGGCGGCGATGGCCTGCGGCGTGGACAGGTCGTCGTCCATCGCCGCAGCGAACTCCTGGCACACCGTCCCATATCCGAGACTGCCGGTGCGCTGTACCACGCGCCGGAGGAACGACTCGATGCGCCGGTAGGTCGCGCTCGCCTCGTCCATCCCCGCGTCGGAGAACTCCACCGTGGACCGGTAGTGCGGGGTGACCAGGTAGTACCGCAACTCGACAGGGCGGATCCGCTGCAGCAGCGACTCGATCAGCAGGGTGTTGCCCAGTGACTTCGACATCTTCTCGCCACTGGCCGTCACCCAGGCGTTGTGCATCCAGTACTGCGCGAAACCGTCGCCCGCCGCAACCGACTGGGCACGTTCGTTCTCGTGGTGCGGGAACACCAGGTCCAGCCCGCCCCCGTGGATATCGAACTCGCTGCCCAGGTAAGTGGTGGCCATCGCCGAGCACTCCAGATGCCAGCCCGGCCTACCCGCGCCCCACGGGGTTGGCCAACTCGGCTCGCCCGGTTTGGCCGCCTTCCACAACGTGAAGTCACGCGGGTCCCGCTTGCCTGCCACCGAGCTTTCGCCCTCCTGCACCTCGTCGGGACGCTGACCGGACAGGCGCCCGTACTGCTCGGCGAACGAGGCGACCGAGAAGTACACATCGCCGCCTGCGGCGTAGGCGTGTCCCCGCCCGATCAACCGAGCGATCAGCTCGACCATCTGCGTGATGTGCCCGGTGGCGCGCGGCGTCGCCGACGGTGGCAGGCACCCCAGGCGGTCATAGGCGCGCTCGAACGCGCGCTCGTGGGTGGCGGCCCATTCCCACCAGGGTCGTCCGGCTTCGGCGGCCTTGGTGAGGATCTTGTCCTCGATGTCGGTGACATTGCGGACCAAGCGCACGTCATAGCCGCTGTGCTGCAGCCAGCGCCGGAGCACGTCGAAGTTCAGCCCACTGCGCACGTGGCCGACGTGCGGGGGACCCTGAACCGTGGCACCACAGACATAGATCGACGCCACGCCATCGCGGCGCGGGTGGAACTCGCGCGTTGTCCGGGTCGCGGTGTCATGCAGGTGCAGGCTCACACTGCGATGGTACGGGTGCGCCTCGGCACGATGTCGGGTCCGTCCCGCGGGTCACATCCGAACGTCATGAGTGGCCAGTGCCGACAGCAGCGCATCCGGCCGCTCGGAGACCGGCAGCGGGTCGACGATGGCCACTCCACAGCCGACCTCGGCGGCCCCACCATCGGCCTCCGCACTGTCGCCGACCATGAGAGCCTGCTCGGGATCCACCTCCAGCCGCTCGCAGGTGCGCAGGAACAGCTTCGGGTCGGGTTTGATCACACCCTCGACGTAGGACATCACGACCTCGTCGATCAGCTCGGCCACGCCCAGGCGCTCGAAGGCCGGACGAATGTCGAAGGCGATGTTGCTGATCACGGCGATCCGGATGCCCGCGGCATACAGGCGGCGCAGCACCTCGGCGGTGTCGGGGTAGGGGGTCCAACAGTCCGGATCGACCAGCCGCCCGTACAGTCCCTCGGCCTGCCGTTCGGTAACCCCGGAACGGCGCAACACCTCGAGGTAGACCTTGCGGTGCAACCGGGGATCGAGATCCCGGCGCTCCCAGGCGTCCTGGTACTCGTCGGGCAGGTCGGCGATCTGCCCCACCGGAGCGGTCATCCGACGCATCAGCTCGGCCTGCTCCTGGGGGTCCCACGCGTAGCCGAAGTCGTCGGTGAGGTCGTTGAACCAGGAATCGTCCTGTTCGAGGCGGAAAAGGGTTCCGGAAAAGTCGAAGAGCACGGCGCGCACGGTCACGCCGCCACGGTACGTGGCACGAGCCTCGCCGTTGCGGTCACTGCGGTGAAACTCACTCGGAAAAGAGCGCACGTTCGAGCGTTGACCGGCTGTGCTCCATTGGCGCTACAGTTGTGCTATGCAGACCATCGGACAGCGTGAACTACGCAACGACAATGCGGAGATCGTCCGCCGCGTCGAAGCGGGCGAGAGCTTCACCGTCACCCGCAACGGGGAGCCGGTCGCGGATATCGTGCCGCACCGTCCCTCCACCAAACGACGCGCGGTACCCACCGCAGAGATCGCCGACATGTTCGCTCGGACACCGGTCGACGCCGAATCCTGGAAACGCGACATCGCCGAGATGGACGTGTGGTTCGACGAGGATGACGATATCGCGGATCCCTGGGAACGAGAGGCACACAAGAAGGCCGAGCGGGAAAACCGGGACGGTTCATGACCTATTATTCGACGTCCTTGCTGGACACATCGGTTGTTATCGATTTTCCCGCCGAAGCTGTGAACGAGCATGCCGCTACCCACTCGATCTCGTCTGTCACGTTGGCCGAGCTGGCTTACGGGATGCATGCGCCCGACATTGTCGAAACCAGCCGGCGACAGGAGCGGTTTGTTCGAGTGCGTTCGACCTTCGACATCCTGCCGTTCGACGAGCACTGCGCGCATCTCTACGGCGCCTTGTCCAGTCTGGTCCGTAAGATCGGCCGTGCTCCGAAGCCACGCAGAATGGATCTGCTGATCGCGGCCGTGGCCGGGACGAACCAGCTTCCGCTCCTCACGCGGAACCCGAAGGACTTCGTCGGCCTGGAAACCGCCGTGAAGGTGATCGGGGTTTGATCGCTTCCCCGATTGCCGAGCAACCGCCTACCGGCCGACCTGCCGATCAGGCCGTCGAGGCCACCAAGGCGGTCGCGACGGCGGCGATGCCTTCACCGCGCCCGGTGATACCCAGGCCATCACTGGTCGTGCCGGAGATCGAAACCGGAGCGTCGAGGGCCTCGGACAGTATCCGCTGCGCCTCGTCACGGCGAGTGCCGATCCGGGGAGCATTGCCGATCATCTGCACCGACGCGTTTCCGATACGGAATCCGGCCGCCGTGGCCCGGATACGCACCTCCCCGAGGAAGTCCACACCGTGCGCCCCCGACCAGCGCCGGTCGTCGGTACCGAAGAGGCCGCCCAGATCACCCAACCCCGCCGCGGCCAGAACGGCATCACACACCGCATGTGCGACCACGTCGCCATCCGAATGGCCTGCGCAACCATCGAGACCGGGCCAGTACAGTCCCGCCACCCAGCATTCGCGTCCCGCTCGCACCGGGTGCACGTCCACCCCTTGGCCCACGCGAGGGAGTTCGGTGCCGCTCATGAGTGCTCGCTTTCGGGTACCGATGCGGCCAGCACCGACTCCGCGATGGCCAAGTCGAATGCCGTTGTGATCTTCAGGGCATGCGAGTGACCGGGTACGGTATCCACCTGCCTGCCGATGCGCTCGACGAGCCCGGCGTCATCGGTGGCCGCATCCCCTGCCGCCGCGTAAGCCGCACGCAAGGTCTCCGGGGTGAATCCCTGCGGCGTCTGCACGGTCCGCAGCCGAGAACGATCCACCGTCGTGGTCACCCGGCCCTCGGGATCAACCTGCTTGACCGTGTCGGCGACCGGGAGCACCGGCACCACAGCATCCGCACCGCTGCGCACGGCACGCACCACCGCGCGGATCACGGAAGCGGGCGTGAAGGCACGGGCAGCATCGTGCACGAGGACGACGTCCGCCTCCGGCGCCACCCGCCCGGACTCGGTCAGCGCACGCCGCACCGAGTCCGTACGCTGCGCCCCACCGGGCACCACATGCACCGAGGCTCCGGTGGAGCCGAGTGCCGCGTCGACATCCTCGACGGCACCGGATGGTGCGGCGACGACAACATGGTTCACCCACCCCGAATCCAGCAGGCCACGGACAGCATGCAGCAACAGCGGCTCGCCCAGCACCGGTACCAAGGCCTTGGGCATTCCGAAGCCCAGTCGCTCTCCGCGTCCCGCCGCGGGGACAAGCGCCACCACGTCCACGTTTTCGATTCGCGCCGATCAGACCGTCGTCGCGAGGACCTCGTCCAGCAGACTTTCCGCCTTGCCTTCGTCGGTGCCCTCCGCCAGCGCAAGTTCGCTGACCAGGATCTGCCGAGCCTTGGCCAGCATGCGTTTCTCACCTGCGGACAGGCCACGATCCTGCTCGCGCCGCCAGAGGTCGCGCACCACTTCGGCCACCTTGTTCACATCGCCCGAGGCGAGCTTTTCCAGGTTGGCCTTGTACCGCCGGGACCAGTTCGTTGGTTCCTCGGTATGGGAAGAACGCAGCACGTCGAAAACGTAATCAAGTCCCTCCTGGCCGACGACGTCCCGGACTCCGACATGCTCGGCATTGTCAGCGGGAACGCGCACGGTCAGGTCGCCCTGCGCGACCCGAAGGACGAGGTACTGCTTTTCCTCACCCTTGATCACGCGAGTCTCGATTGCTTCGATGAGCGCTGCGCCGTGATGCGGGTAGACGACGGTCTCTCCGACCTTGAAAACCATGTGTCCTCTGCCCCTTTCGCTACGCCTTACTCTAGCATGGCCGACAATGCGATCTCGAGTGGCTCTCCTCTTCGTCGCAGGTCAGACGGCGGAGTAGGGGTTGACAAACCAACGACGCCGTGCAAGAGATGCGGTGCGCCCACCGATGCTCAGCCTCGCCGCGCCACCGGTTCGACCACCTCGCCGACCTCCCCTTTTGTTCTCCACTGTGGACATGGTTTCGCGTTCGCCCGAGGAGTGGGCGAACGGACGGCACCAGGGGCGCAGCGCGGGTATACGAGTGGAACCATTAGGCTCATGGCCGGTTGTCCGGCAATCAGGAAGGACACTGCAACCGTGAGCCGCCCACAGCACAGCAAGGCAGGTCGCCTGCGGTTGGCACCAGTCGCAATCGCGCTCGGCGCCACCGTTGCACTCACCGGCTGCGCCGCCGGTCAGCAGGCAGAGACCTCCGAGGAGAACGCCGCCATCTTCGGCGAAAACGCCGAAGTCAGGAACATGGCCGTCCGCGACGCCACCTTCACCTTCCCCGAGGGGGAGCCGGTCTACCCGGCAGGTGCCACGGCCCCGATCGACGTCGTCCTGGTCAACGAGCAGGCTCTCCGGTCCGACCGCCTGCTGAGCGTCAGCAGCCCCTATGCCGATTCCGGTCGCGTCACCGGCACGACCGTCATTCCCGGCGGGACCAGGCTGTACTCCGATGGTGTGCCACCCGGCGCCTCGCCGCAGCCACCGACTCCACCGGACAAGGCCGCGAGCGGGCCTGCCGACCCGGAGCCGGTCGGCCCGGTGCAACGCCCGCAGGTCAACATCGCTCTGGTCGGCCTCACCCAGGCCATCCGTCCCGGTGTGACCGTCCCGGTCACCTTCACCTTCGAGCAGGCCGGTTCGGTAACGGTGCAGGTACCGATCGGTCCCACCGCGGAACCACGCCCCGGACACGGCAGCCCCAATGTCGCCGGGCAGGCCCAGGGTGGGAGCGAGAGCCACGGTGGGGGCCAGGGCCACGGGTGAGCTCCCCACCGTTCCCACGGCCCCACCGTTCCCACGGCTGAGGCCCGGCGCCGGAGCTGCCGACACGCGCGACGGTAGGACCACCACGGCCACCGATGTCACCGTCAACGGATAGCCTCGCGCCGTGCCTCAGAAGAATGCCCGCACCACACGATCGGCGAACCGGCCCGGCTACCGCTGCACCGAGTGTGGCCACGAGGTCGCCAAGTGGGTCGGCAAATGCCCCGGTTGCCAGGCATGGAACACGGTCGAGGAAGCCGCACCGGCCCGCCCGGCGCTGTCCAAGGTCTCCGCGGGTGCTCCCACCACTCCGGCGCGCCCGATCGCCGAGGTGGATCTGGACTCCGCGCGGGCGGTCTCCACCGGCATCGACGAGCTCGACCGCGTCCTGGGCGGCGGAATCGTGCCCGGAGCGGTCGCCCTGCTCGCCGGTGAGCCGGGCGTGGGCAAATCGACCTTGCTGCTGGAAGTCGCGCACCGCTGGGCTGCAGGCGGATCCGGAGGACCGTCGCTGTACGTGACCGGCGAGGAGTCGGCGGGACAGGTTCGGCTGCGTGCCGAGCGGACCGATTCGCTGCATTCCGAGCTGTATCTCGCGGCGGAAAGCGACCTGCCCTCGGTGCTCGGCCACGTCGACACCGTCGGCCCCGGCCTGCTGATCGTCGACTCGGTGCAGACCGTGCAGTCCACCGAGGTCGAGGGGAGTCCTGGCGGGGTCGCCCAGGTGCGAGCCATCACCACCGCACTGGTGGCGCTGGCCAAGGAGCGCGGGCTCCCGGTGGTGCTCGTCGGCCACGTGACCAAGGACGGTGCGGTGGCCGGCCCGCGCGCACTCGAGCACATCGTGGACGTGGTGCTGCAGTTCGAGGGCGACCGGCATTCGACACTGCGCATGTTGCGCGGCGTCAAGAACCGCTTCGGTCCCGCCGACGAGGTCGGCTGCTTCGAGCAGGGCGACGAGGGCATTGTCGAGGTCACCGATCCGTCCGGCCTGTTCGTCAACCGCCAGGAAACCCAGGTGCCCGGCACCGCCGTGACGGTCATGGTGGAGGGCAAGCGTCCGTTGCTGGCCGAGGTGCAAGCTCTCGTGACCCCGACGCAGATGACCATGCCCCGTCGCGCGGTCAGCGGGTTGGACTCGGCCAGGGTGTCGATGATGCTCGCCGTCCTGGACAAACGCGGCAATATCACCACCGGTGACCAGGAAGTGTTCGCGGCGACCGTGGGAGGTATGAAGGTCACCGAACCCGCTGCGGATCTCGCGGTCGCGCTGGCCGTGGCCTCCTCCAAAATGAATCTGCCGCTACCGTCGAACCTGATCACGGTCGGTGAGGTCGGCCTGGCAGGCGAGATCCGCCGGGTCAACGCCGTCGGCCGCAGGCTCACCGAGGCCGCGCGGCTCGGTTTCGACCGAGCCCTGGTGCCACCGGACTCCGGCCCTGTCCCCCAGGGCATTCGGGCCACCGAGGTGCCCGACCTCCGCTCGGCGCTGCGGGCGCTCCGTGGACAGTAACCGGGCTGGGTGACAACCGGGCGACGGCTCGGCGCCCCACCGCGCCGAGCCGGCTGGAATCTCCTGGAGGGAGTATGAGCGAACGGGTGCACCCCGAGAAGTTGCGAGCCACACTGGCGTGGCTGGCTCCGGGGACCGCGCTGCGGGACGCTCTCGAACGCATCCTGCGTGGACGCACCGGTGCGCTGATCGTGCTCGGCTACGACGAAACGGTCGAGTCTCTGTGCGACGGGGGCTTCCCGCTCGATGTCGAGTTCAGCGCCACTCGGCTACGAGAATTGTCCAAGATGGACGGCGCCGTCGTACTGTCCACCGAGGCGAGCCATATCGTTCGGGCCAACGTGCAGCTCGTGCCCGATTCGCGTATTCCCACCGACGAGTCCGGCACCCGGCACCGTTCCGCCGAGCGCACCGCGATCCACACGGGGCATCCGGTGGTGTCGGTCAGCCAGTCGATGAGTATCGCCAGCGTCTACATCGAAGGGCACCGGCACGTGCTGACCGGATCGCCGGATCTGCTCTCCCGCGCGAACCAGGCGCTGGCCACGCTCGGCCGCTATACCGCGCGGCTGTCCGAAGTGACGCAGACGCTCTCGGCACTGGAGATCGAGGACTACGTGACGCTGCGAGACGTCATGATCGTGGTGCAGCGGCTGGAGATGGTGCGCCGGATCGCCGACGAGATCGAGGGCTACGTCGTGGAGCTCGGCGTGGACGGGCGCCTGATCGAGCTTCAACTCGACGAACTGGTGGGTGGCATCGCCGTGGATCGCGAGTTGATCGTGCAGGAGTACCTGCCGACCGGCGGCGGGATGCCCACGGGAGATCAGGTCGCCGCGGCGCTGGACACGCTGGACAGCACCGATCTGTTGGATCTCACCACGATCGCGAAGTCGTTCGGGTACCCGGAGGGCGCGGAAGTTCTGGAGCAACACCTCGCCCCTCGCGGGTACCGACTGCTCGCACGGGTCCCGCGACTGCCTGCCACAGTACGCAGGCAACTGGTCGAGCACTTCGGCTCCCTGCAGAACCTGCTGGCGGCCACTGCCGATGATCTGTGCGCGCTCGACACGATCGGCGAGCCCCGTGCGCGGCTCGTCCGGGAGGGACTGGCACGCCTGGCCGAATCGTCCATCGCGGAGCATTACGTCTAGCGAGCTGACGAATCCACGAACCGACTTCACGATCCGCACTGATTGGATAAAATTGCAGTTTCGCGCGAAACTGCAAACCCACCTGCACCGTCGCATGGCCGTGCCTGGCAGGATCGGCGATGTCATGACAACCGATTCCTCCCAGCCCGGTGATTCCTCCCAGCCCGGTGATTCCTCCCAGCCCGGTGACTCCTCCCAGCCCGGCACTCGGTCTCCCGCCGGATCGGCCCTGAAGCCCGTCGAGCTCACGAGCTGGTTCGACACGCATGCCCGCGACCTGCCCTGGCGTGCCACCGGCACGACCGGCTGGGGGGTACTGGTCAGCGAGACGATGTTGCAGCAGACACCGGTGCGCCGGGTCCAGCCGATCTGGGAGGAATGGATGGCCCGCTGGCCGCGGCCGTCCGACCTGGCCGCGGCCAGTCAGGCCGAGGTCCTGCGCGCCTGGGGCAAGCTCGGCTACCCGCGCCGCGCGCTGCGCCTGCACGAAGCCGCCTCCGCCATCGCCACCGAGCACGGTGATGTCGTCCCGGCAGATGTGGATACATTGCTCGGCCTGCCCGGCATCGGCACCTACACCGCTCGCGCGGTGGCCGCCTTCGCCTACGGCAGACGCGCACCGGTTGTCGACACCAACGTGCGCCGCGTGGTCGCACGTGCGGTACACGGCGCGGGCGACGCGGGCAATCCGTCGCCGAAGCGCGATCTCGCCGACGTCGACGCACTGTTGCCCGCCGACGACACGACCGCGGCGAAGATGTCGGCCGCACTGATGGAACTCGGGCAAACCGTGTGCACCGTGCGCTCACCCGCCTGCGAGTCCTGCCCGATCTCGCACGACTGCGCGTGGCAGCATGCCGGGCGCCCGGCCTATTCGGGCCCGCCGAAGAAGGTGCAGCGGTTCGCCGGTACGGATCGCCAGGTGCGAGGTCTGCTGCTCGACGTGCTCCGTGGTGCCGAGGGACCGGTGGCACGGGAACGACTGGACGCCGTGTGGAGCGATGCGGGCCAGCGTGACCAGTGCCTGGACTCCCTGCTGACGGACGGACTGATGGAGCAGACCCAGGACGGCCTCTTCGCCCTCCCCGGCGAGTCCTAGAGGTCACATTCGCATGGCGCAGGCACTGGAGCTGTTCTTCGACGCGGAGGCCGATGCGGCGGTGCGGGTGCTGTGGCAGCGGTTGGACGATGCGGGAGTGCCGAGCATGGCCACCCGTACACACCAGCGGCATCGCCCGCACGTGACCCTCGCGATGGGAGCGACGATTCCGCCCTCGGCGCGCCGGGCTCTGGCTGCCGATCTCGGGACGTTGTCCATCCCGGACCTGTGGCTGTACACGCTGGGGACTTTTCCCGGCGAGGACTCGGTCCTGCTGCTGAGCGCGATCACCGACACCGAGCTACTCGCCGTGCATTCCGCCGCGCACGACGCACTGGCCGGAAAGGTCACCCAACCGTCCGCGTACCACCTCCCCGGAGCGTGGGTACCGCACTGCACGCTCGCGCAAGGCATCACGCGGGACGAACTCTCGGCGGGATTCGCCGTCCTGCACCCGGCCGAACCGATTCGCGCGACGGTCACCGAGGTCGGTATCACCGACACCCGCACCGGCGAGGTCGAGGTGCTGATCAGCACTCGCGAGTGATCTTCTCCGGTGGCAGCGCCCCGTGCCCCCCCCCCCCCCCCCGGGGGCCGGTGCCCCCTCAAGTTGCCCGGATACCCGTGAAGGGCCACGTTGGATCAGCAGCCGATCCACGCGAGGGGGCCGGATGAACGTCGATGGGGCCAGCATCATCGCACGCGGCATCACCGCCCGAGGCCCGGAAGGCACGGTATTCGAGAACGTGCACGCCCACGTCCACCCCGGCGATCTCGCTGCTGTGGTCGGTCCTTCCGGGACCGGCAGAACCTCGCTCCTGCTGGCTCTGTCCGGGCGTCTGCGGCTGATCGCCGGCCATCTGACCGTCTCCGGTCATGTCCTGCCCGCGCAGGCCAAGGCAGTGCGCCGCCTGGTGGCTCCGGCTCGGCTGCGTCCCGGATTCGAGCTGGAACAACACATGACGGTCCGGGAAACGATCACCGAACGACGGATCACCACAGGTTTCACCCGGGAGAGCCTCGAGGAGGCCTTCGCGCTGGTCGACATCGCCCCGAAACCCGACGCGCTCGTCCACGAGCTGCACCCGGGTGAACAGTTGCTACTGGCGGTCTCGCTCGGTGCCGCCGCAGGTCCTGCCTGCCTGGTCGTCGACGATGTCGAACTCGGCCTGCCACAGGCGGCGCGCAACCGTGTCTGGACCGCCCTGCGGGCGGTGACCTGGACCGGTATGACCGTCGTGGCCTGCTCACCGGACCCACCCGGCCCCGATCCCGGCACAACGGTGATCCGATTGCCTGCCGAGGAAACCACCGAGCCGCTTCCCCGCGCGTGGCGAGCCATCGACAACGACGAGGGGGCATCGACCGAACAGTTCACGGTGGTCGACGCCATCCCACCCGATACACACACCACCTCCGGGGAGACCACGTCGACTTTCGACGAATGGGCGGACGAGCCGGATTCCGAACAGGGCGAAGATCCGCGATGAAGGCGATCAAACTGGCTCTGCTGGAGCTGCGCCGCTTCCGTGGTCGCCCGCTGCGCCGCCTGGCACCCGTCGTGCTTGCACTGATCCCGCTGCTGTACGGCTCGCTGTGGCTGTGGTCGAACTGGGACCCCTACGGCAGCCTGCACGAGGTGCCGGTGGCCGTGGTCAACTCCGACCGACCGGTCACCGACAGCGGACGCTACATCAACGCGGGGGAACAGTTCGTACAACAGCTCAAGACCACCGAACTGTTCGACTGGCACTTCGTGGACCCCGCCGAAGCCAGGAGCGGCCTGCGCGAAGGACGCTACTACTTCACGATCACGGTGCCCGCGAATTTCAGTGCCAACCTGGCAGGCGCGACACGAGCGGCGCCGGAACGCGCGACGCTGCGGATCGTCAAGAACGACGCCAATGGCTACCTCGCCGGGATCATGGCCGACACCGCACGAGCCGAGCTGCAAAACCAGGTCGACTCCGCCGCGCACGCCGCCTATGCCCGGGCTCTTTACGGCAAGGTGGACGCCATCCGGGAGAAACTGCAACTCGCCTCCGACACGGCGGACCGACTGGTCCGGGACAGCGAACTCAACGATCGGAGCATCGAGGGACTCACCGAGGGGCTGACGGGGATGCGGGACAGCTCTCGCCGGATTTCCGAGGGAGTGCAGCGGATCGCCGATACGGCCGCGCAGCTCGACAATCGACTCAACACGCTCGCCTCCACCGGGCAACAGCTCCCCGATACCGCCAATGCCCTGGTCAACGCCACCAACACCGCTGTGACCAGGATGAGCACGGTCAACACCGCTGCCGGGTTCCTCGCCGACCGCGCCACCGACAACATCACCGGGCTGGATGCGCTCGGACGCAGACACCCGGAGCTCACCCGGGATCCCACGTACCAGCGGGTCCTCGACGATGCCCGGGCGCTGGCCGATACGGCCGCCACGGTCGAAAGCGACACGCAGCGCGCGCTGAGCACCACCCGACAGGCCAATACCCGGGCGGTGGAGCTGCAGGACAGCATCGGGTCACTGCAGAGCGGCATCCGCACGGCCACTGTCCGGGTCGGTTCCCTGCACGGCGGAACCTCCCAGCTCGCGAGCGGTGCACAGGCACTGACCAGTGGACTCGACGCGCTGGTCGGCAACAGCGAGGTACTGGGAACCGGCGCCGCACAGCTCACCGACGGCGCACGGAAGCTGTCCGGACTGCTCGACGACGGCCTTGCCGAGATCCCTCCGACCGAGCCGACACGAGTGGCCCAGGCAGCCGAGGTGCTCGGATCCCCGACTTCGATCAGCGATCGCAACCTCCATCCCGCCCACGTCTACGGGCGCGGCCTCGCCCCACTCTGGATCGCCATCACCCTGTGGGTGTTCGGGCTGCTGGCATATCCGCTGTTCAAGCCCGTCAACCTGCGCGCGCTGGCCGGGAGGAACAGTGCCGTGACCATCGCACTCGCCGGGTGGCTTCCGGTTGCCGTGCTCGGTGTCCTCGGTGCGCTCGTCCTGCTGACCGTTGTCGACGTCGGCCTGGGACTCGATCCGCAGCGCCTGTGGGCCACGGTGGGTCTGCTGGCCCTGGCAACGGCCGCTTTCGTGGCCATGAACCACTTCCTGCGCGCCTGGCTGGGCTCAGCGGGTGGCTTCCTGGCACTGGTGTTGCTGATCGTGCAGATCACGGCCTCTGGTGGGCTGTATCCGGTGGAGACCACGCCGATACCGTTCCAGGCCATCCATCCGTTCCTGCCCATGACCTACCTCGTGGACGGTTTACGCATCACGATCTCGGGCGGCCTCACCGAGCATCTCCTCCGTGACGTGGCCGTGCTGGGTGGGTCCCTCGTCGCATCCCTGGTGTTGACGAGTCTGGTCGTGTGGCGGCGGCGCGTCTGGACCGTCCGACTTCTGCATCCCCAGGTCGAGTGACGATCGCCGCGCACCCCGATCCGCACAGTGTGGGTAGGCTGATGCCATGTCGGTTGTGAAGATCAATGCGATCGAGGTGCCGGAAGGCAAGGGCGAGGAGCTGGAGAAGCGATTCGGCCAGCGGCACGGCGCGGTGGACAACGCACCGGGTTTCCTCGGCTTCGAGCTCCTGCGCCCGGTCAACGGCGAGAACCGGTATTTCGTCTACACGCGTTGGGAAACCGAAGAGGACTTCCAGAACTGGGCCAAGGGGCCTGCCAAGGAAGCCCACGCCCAGGAGAACCAGCAGCCGGTCTCGAGCGGTGCCAGCCTGATGGAGTTCGAGGTCGTCCTGGAGTCCCGGCCCGGGCAGTGAGCTCTCCGGAGGCCGTCCCGGCATCGGCCAGGTCCCGGGGCGGCCCGATCCCCGGACTGCCGAGGCCCTACAACGTTCCCGGCACACCGGCACACCGGCATCCCGATCACCGGGGCACGATCAGATGGGCCAGGACGGCACGGTGATCGGTGCCCCGCACCGAAAGCGCACGGTATCCGCGGATATCGATCCCCCCGCTGACCAGCACATGATCGATCGTCACCCCGGGCACGTACGGCCGCCCACGCATCGGCCAGGTCGGTCGCAGGCCGTTGCCGGTGACCTCGGCGGCATCCTCGTAACCCCTTCCGAGCAGGTTACGCAACGGGCTGTGATCGAGAGTCGCGTTGAAATCCCCGGCCAGCACCCGCGCCGGATTCTTCCGGCTGTCGGTGGGCTGGGGCAAGGCGGCGATCTCCGCCTGCCACGTGGATGTCGTGCCCGCTCCCACCGGGATGGTCGGGTGCACGGCCACGATCTCCATGTCCCGCGGCCCCGGCAGGTCCACCAGCGCGGACGGTTGACTCATGGTGGTCGTGCGTACCAACGACAGTTCGCGCAGCGGGTACCGGGAGGCGAGGCCCGCGCCGACCGTATCCGGCCGAACCTCGAGGACCCGATGCGGCAGCACCTTCGCCAAGCCGGCCTCGTCCAGCGCTGTGGCCAGTCGTGGCGTCAACTCCTGCATACTGAGCACGTCGACGCCATGGCGCCGTACCAGCTCCACGATCCGATCGGGGTCGGCTTCGCCGAAGTACGTGTTCACCGAGAGCACCGTGACCGGCACCCCACGCACCGGTGTCGGCTCGTCGGGAATCGCTCGCGGAGCCACCAAGACGACGAGGACGGCGGTGACCAGACCGACCACCAGGGTCGTCAGCCACCTGCGCAGCAACAGCGCCAGCACGAAGATCACCGCTCCCGTCGGCACCGCGTACTGGGTGAGGGCGACCAGGGCGGCGGTGAGGCGGTGGGAGTCGAAACCGGCCGGCCGCAGCGACGCCCACCCGAGGAAGAGGACCGCCAACAACAGAAGCAGGGTCGTGACCACACCGCCTCCAGGGGGGCCACGCCGCCGCACCCGTTCCGGAACGACCTCGTCGGTCTCCGATACCCCGGCTGTCTCGTCCATGCCCACCGTCCCCTCGGTCCACTCCGCGACCACGCTACCCAGCCACCGCCGCAGAGCCGTGTAAGCCGCGTCACCACCGCTGTCAGCGCACTGTGCGCGCCCTGTCAGCACTCTGCCCGATGGTGATGGCAGAACCATCGAGGGAGGCTGCATGTCGTTCGCGGTCCAGGCACAGGGCCTGGTCAAACGTTTCGGATCGACAACCGCGCTGGACGGAGTCGATCTCGCCGCGCCCACCGGCTCGATCCTGGGGGTGCTCGGACCCAACGGCGCGGGCAAGACGACGTCGGTACGCATTCTGGCCACACTGCTGCGGCCCGACGCCGGGCAGGCCACGGTGGCGGGCTACGACGTGCTGCGTCAGCCCGTCGCCGTGCGCAGCCGCATCGGATTGACCGGGCAGTACGCTTCGGTGGACGAGGAGTTGACCGGGGCGGAGAACCTGCTGCTCATCGGGCGTCTGCTTGAGATGTCGCGGCGCAGCGCGAAGGCACGCGGAGCGGAGTTGCTGCAGCGTTTCGGCCTCACCGATGCCGGCGACAGGGCGATCAAGACGTATTCCGGCGGAATGCGACGCAGGCTGGACCTGGCGGCCAGCCTGATGGGCCGCCCCGAGGTGCTGTATCTCGACGAGCCCACCACCGGATTGGACCCGCGCAGCCGTAACCAGGTGTGGGACATGGTGCGCACGCTGACCGACGAGGGCGTCACCGTGCTGTTGACCACCCAGTACCTGGAGGAGGCAGATCAGCTCGCCGACCGGATCAGCGTGATCGACCACGGCCGGGTCGTGGCCGAGGGACGTGCCGACGAGCTCAAGCGCCGCACCGGCGGGCAGACCCTGCAGGTCCGGCCCAGCGAACCGGACCAGGTCGCCGAGGTGGGCCGGGTCCTGGCCGAGCTCACCGACACACAACCGACCACCAACACCGAAACCGGGTTGTTGACGGTGCCGGTCGACGATCCGGTGCTCATGTCGGCGCTGGTGCGCCGCCTCGACGACGCGGGCATTACCGCCGACGAGCTCTCGCTGCGGCTGCCCAGTCTGGACGAGGCGTTCCTGGCGATCACCGGCAAGGCAGGCACCGATCCGGCGGACACGACCGAGGAGGACACCGCAGCATGAGCACCACGACAGTCGAGCGCCCCTCGGGCACACCGCCGACTCCGGCGGCGGCCGCGCCGGAGCACATCGGGCCGATACGCACACTCAAGCACGGGTTGACACTGGCCGGACGCAGCATCCTCAAGATCCGCAAGTCACCGGAAGGGCTGCTCGACGTCACCCTGCAGCCCATCCTGTTCCTGTTCATGTTCGTCTACATCTTCGGTGGGGCCATCTCCGGGGACACCGGGGCCTACCTGCAGCGCACACTGCCCGGAGTGATGGCGATGAACATGGTCTTCGGAAGCCTCGGCACCGGAATGCAGCTCAACAACGACATCACCAAGGGCGTGTTCGACCGGTTCCGCAGCCTGCCGGTGGCCCGGTCGGCACCGCTGATCGGGGCCGTGCTCGGTGACGTCGTCCGCTATCTCGTCTCGATCGTGGTCCTGCTGGTCGTCGCCACGCTCATGGGTTTCCGGATCCAAACCGGGCCGGTCTCCACCGTGCTGGCGATCGTGCTCGTGATGGCCTTCGCGCTGTGCATGTGCTGGATCTCGGTGCTGCTCGGCATGTTGGTCAAAAGCCAGCAGGCGCTGCCGGGCGTGGCGATGGCGTTCATGTTCCCGCTGACCATGGGCAGTAATGTGTTCGTCCCGACCGAGACCATGCCCGGTTGGCTGCAGACCTGGGTCGGTATCAACCCCGTGTCCGAACTCGCCGACACCGCACGCGGGCTGATGATCGGCGGTCCGGTGGCCGGATCACTGATGACGACGCTGATCTGGATGGTGGCGATCGTGGCGGTATTCTTCCCGCTGGCCCTGTGGGCCTATCGTCGTCGAGTCTGAGCACTCGGGCACTGAGCACTTGGGCACTGAGCACTCGGGCACTGCACAGGCACCCAGCGGCCTCAACCCCGGCCTCTCCCGCGTCGGGGGCGGGAGAGGCCGGGGTTGGGCAATTTCGCGCGAAATTGCCCAACCCCACTCAGCTCAGGGCGATCCCCAACGCCCAAGCACCCAGGGTGTAGACGGCCAGGGGGATCAGCACGACCGCCGTGAGGTTGAGCCACCACCCGGCCTTGACCATCTGTGGAATGGTCACGTGCCCGGAGCCGAACACGATCGCGTTCGGCGGGGTGGCCACCGGCAGCATGAACGCACAGGTCGCCGCCACGGCCGCGGGCACCACCAGCAGCAGCACGTCGACATCGAGCCCGATCGCCACCCCGGCCAGGATGGGCAGGAAGGTCGCAGCCGTGGCGGTATTGCTGGTCATCTCGGTCAGGAAGATCACCGCGATGACGGCGACCAGCACCAACACCAGGGAGGGGACACCACCCAGTGCGCCCACCTGCCTGCCGATGAAGGCGTCCAGTCCGGTCTCGCCGATCGCCGAAGCCAGCGACAGACCACCGCCGAACAGCAGCAGTACGCCCCACGGCAGCTTCGCCGCCGAGGTCCAGTCGAGCGTGAACACGCCGCTCCGGGCGTCGAGGGGGATCGCGAACAGCACCAGGGCGGCGATGATGGCGATCCCGGCGTCGGACAGGTTCGCCAGCGCGGGCACGAGGTTCGACAGCGGTTCGCGCGCGATCCACGCCACTGCCGTGCAGATGAAGACGATCCCCACGACCCGCTCACCCCTGCTCATCGGGCCCAGCTTGGCCAGTTCACCGCGAAACAGCTCCCGGCCGCCGGGGATGTCGGTCATCGTCGTCGGGTAGACGACCTTGGTCAGCAGCACCCAGGCGATCACCATGAGCACGACCGCCAGCGGCAGGCCGAACAGCATCCACTGTCCGAAGCCGATCTCGATGCCGTAGGTCTCGGACAGGAATCCGGCCATGAACAGGTTGGGGGGCGTCCCGATCAAAGTGGCCAGCGAACCGATGCTCGCCGCGTAGGCGATCGCCAGCATCAGGCACGTGGCGAAGTTCGCCACGCCGGGGTCGGAGACCTTCTCCACGGCGTCGGTGACGTGCTCCTCCTCGGCGGCCTGTTCACTGCCGCGCACGCGTTCGAAGACCAGGGTCAGCACCGACAGGCCGATCGGCAGCATCACCACGGTGGTGGCGGTGTTGCTCACCCACATGGACAGGAACCCGGTGGCCAGCATGAAGCCACCGACCACGCGGACCGGTTTGGTGCCAACGGCCAGCACGGTGCGCAGGGCGATCCTGCGGTGCAGACCCCAGCGCTGCATCGCCAACGCGAGCATGAACCCGCCCATGAACAGGAAGACGATGTCGTTGGCGTAGGGAGCGGTTGCTCCCTCGATGTCGGTGGCCCCCAGCAGGGGGAACAGCGCGATCGGCAGCAAGGCGGTGGCAGCCAGCGGCAGCGCCTCGGTCACCCACCAGACCGCCATCAGCGCCCCCACAGCGGCCACCCCACGAGCCGCGTCACCGACCCCGCCTTCGCCTCCGGGCAGCAGGAAGTACACCACGACGGCGAGCACCGGCCCGAGGAAGCGGCCGATCCACGCCCGCCGCGATACGCGTGCGTGCTCTTCGACCTCGCCGCTCTCGGGAGTGGCGAGGCGACGGGTACCGGTGCGCTCCTCCGGTGTGCCCTGCGGGGAGTTCCCGCTCCTGTCCTCGGCGTCGTCGTCCCTGCGACTCTCGTCCATGGTGGTCGATACCCCGACAATCGATCCGGTGTGCTGGCGATCCGGTGTGCTGGCGATCCGGTGTGCTGGCGATCCGGTGTGCTGGCGATCCGGTGTGCTGGCGATCCGGTGTGCTGGTTCGACTCTCCTCCACCCGGCCCGGAATCGCAGGCAACGCGGAAGGAATCGATCGGTGAACGAGCCGGACAGTAATCGATCACGGCCGGATGTCAACGCCCCTGCCGAGTGGACGTCGCTCAGCCGCCCCGGAGGATGCGGGCAAGTTCCGCGTGTGCCTGTTCGCCTGCCAGAGCGGAGCCGTTGTCGAAGGCACGTCGGTACACCTTCGGATCCAGGGCGGTGTCGAGCTCGGCGAGCATCGCGCGAACCTCGGGATCACCGTTGTCCAGCATCCCGCGCATCGCCACGGCCAGGCCGAGTGCATGGGCCGCCCGCTCGGCCTCACCGGAAGCGGACAACAGCCGAGCGGACTGTTCGGCCAGCATCGCCGCGAGCGGCATGTCACCGATTCCGCTGTCCACCTCCACGGCCGTGGCGAGCCGCTCGCGCGCCGCACCGAACCGCTTCTCGTCCAACCGCAACCGCGCCTCGAAGGCCAGCAGCAGCTGCCGCAGCGGCTGCGGTGCGAGCCACGTCTCGTCCATCGCCGAGTGGGCCCGCCGCAGGTTCTCGTGTGCCGAATCGAGGTCCCCACCGATCCGGGCGATTTCGGCGAGTCCGCACCATACGGTGACCCGGTGGTACGGAAACGAGGTATTCGCGATCTCGCCGGCCTCGACCAGATCCTGCCGGGCCCCGTCGAGATCGCCCGCCCGAACCTTTTCCATTCCGGTCCGTGCCAGCAGGGGAACCAGCTCCTCGGTGGAACGCAACTGCCGAATCGAGGCCACCGCCTTGCCGAGTACCTCGATCGCACCGGCATGATCGCCCCGCAAGGACCGGAACCCGGCCAGGCTGGTCATGGTCTGGGCGACTCCCCAGCGGTCGCCGACCTCCTCGAACGCCTCCGCCGCAGCCCGCGCGTGGTGCTCGCCACCGGCCGGATCACCACTGCGCTCGGCGCTGACGGCACGTGCGTAGAGGCCGGCCGCGTGCACCCACGGATCCGGGTGCTCCAAGGCTCGCTGCACGCTGCGTTCGGCCTCGCCCGGGCCTGCGGACAGCAGCCATGCCATCGGTTCCATGATCGCGACATAGCGGTAACGGCTCATCGCGTCGGCCTCGCGCACCCGGGCCGCAGCTCGGCGCAGTTCGCTCGCCCACTCCGGCGAGTCGCTGAAAAAGCCCCGCATCAGGTCGACGACCGCTCGGCTCTCGGGTGGTGCCTGCCCGGACAGTGCCATCACCTCGTTCAGGCGGGTGATGACCTCGGTGTGCTGGGCGGTCAGCGACCAGTACCACCCCAGCGCGGCGGCGAACCGGACACTGCGTGCGGCGTCACCGGAGGCGATGGCCCAGTGCAGCGCGGCCAGGATGTTGTCGTGTTCGGTGTCGAGTCGCTTGATCCACTCCACCTGATCGCCCAGGTGAATCCGGCTTCCGCCGGTTTCCGCGAGGTCCAGGAAATGCTCCGCATGGGCGAGTCGCGTTTCGGAATGCTCACCTGCTTCGTCGAGCCGCTCGGCACAGTAGGCGCGCACCGTCTCCAGCATCCGATAGCGCATACCGCGCTCGTTCTCGACCGCCTCCACCAGTGACTTTTCCACCAGCGATGCGAGTACGTAGACGACCTCGTCGGCCGCCGGATCGTCATCGGCGCACACGGCACCGATCGTCTCCGCGTCCACGGCACCGGCGAACACCGACAGCCTCCTGGCCAGTGCCCGTTCCGGCTCGTCGAGCAACTCCCAGCTCCACTCCACCACCGCTCGCAGCGTGCGGTGCCGGGGCATGGACGTCCGGTTTCCGCTGGTCAACAGTCGGAACCGGTCATCGAGGCGATCTGCGACCTGCCGCGCGCTCATCGCCCGCAGACGTGCGGCGGCGAGTTCGATCGCCAAGGGCATCCCGTCCAGGCGACGACAGATCTCCACCACGTCCTCGGTGTTGTGCTCGGTGAGCGCAAAACCGGGGCGCACAGCCGTCGCCCGCTCGACGAAGAGGCGCACGGCAGCGGCCTTGTCGGCCTCTCCGCCGGTGTCCGGAAGCCCCAGTGGTCCCACCGGAAGCACTTTCTCGCCGAGCAGCGCCAGTGGTTCCCGGCTGGTGGCCAGCACGCGCAACTCCGGGCACCGCGACACCAGCTCCTGGACCAGCCCGGCGGATGCCGAGACCACATGCTCGCAGTTGTCCAGCACCAGCAGGGTCGGCTCGGACGAGAGAGCGTCGACCAGCCGTGCGATCGCATCCGTGATCGTGGGCTGTGATTCCAGGAGCCGTGCCTCCCGGAGACCGAGCGCGCCGAGGACCGTCGAGGGAAGGCCGTGTTCGTCCCGGACGGGTGCGAGCTCCACGAACAGGACGCGGAGACCTTCGACGTCCGCCGCGCTCTCGGTCGCCAGGCGGGTCTTGCCCGCACCCCCGGGACCGAACAGGGTCACCAGCCTGGAGTGCCGCAGGGCCTGCCGGGCCTGCTCGATTTCGGATTCACGCCCGATGAAACTGCTCAGGCGGCTCGGCACTCCGTGCGCGGATACGGCACGGGGCTCCCACCCGGCACGGGGACGAGAGTGCTGCGGGGCGCTCTGCGGGGAGGTTTGCGAGGTCGCCGCGGAATCTCCGCGCAGGACAGCAAGGTGCAGTTCCCGCAACTGCCGCGAGGGGTCCACGCCGAGCTCCTCGGCGAGCCGGTGGCGCAGGTCGTCGTAGGCGGTGAGCGCGTCGGCCTGTCGACCGCAGGCGGCCAGCGCGCGGATACGCAGCGCCGTGAAACGTTCCCGCAGCGGATGCCGCGCACAGAGGGCGTCGAGTTCGGGGACGAGCGTCTGGTTGTGCCCGAGCCCCAGGTCGGCGTCGATGCGGTCCTCCAGCGCCGAGAGCCGTAACTCCTCGAGCCGGACCGAAGTCGCCTCGGCGAACGGCGCCTCGGTGAAGTCGACCAGCGCGCTGCCCCGCCACAGGTCCAGGGATTCGCGCAGAGCGGTGGCGGCTGCCTTCGTCTCGCCCTTGCCCAGCAGGCGGTGCCCCTCGGTGGCGAGCCGCTCGAAGTGGTGCATGTCGATCTCGTCGGACCGCACCGCCAGCGCATATCCGGCTCCATCGGAGCGCAGAGCCGGTCCCGCCTTCGCGGGAAGGGCACGGCGCGCCCGGGAGACCAGCGACTGCAATGCGTTGAGTGCCCGTGCGGGCCGGTCACCGCTCCACAGATCCTCGATGAGCACCTCGGTGGGAACGGTGCGATCGGGTTCCAGGGCGAGCCGGGCCAGCAGCATCCGCACCCGTTGACCGCCGATCGGTACCGGACTGTGGTCGTCACCGGTATGCAGCTGGAACGGGCCCAGCACCCGCATCAACACGGCAGCCCCGTCAGCACAGCAACTCCATCGGCACAGCAGTCCCTCGGCACGCCCACCAGCTTCGCAGAGACCACTGTCAATACGCTTGGCATTTGTCGGCTCGCCGGAGGCGGAGACTCCGGCCATGACGAAGGTCACCGCCTGCGACACCGCCCGTGCTCCGGGAATGCAATCATGGAAGCATCGAGCCCTATCCCGGCCGTGCCGGCCTGACCGACAATTCTGGATGTATCCGCGTATATGGATGTCACGACTGCGGCAGCCGCTTCCGAACCCACGGGGTTCGCGGCCCGGGTGATCGCCGTCATGGAGGCCCTGGGCGGGCCCGGAGCAGGCCTGATCATCGCACTGGAGAACCTGTTCCCGCCGCTGCCCAGCGAAGTCGTTCTACCGCTGGCCGGATACACGGCGAGCCGAGGAACCATGACGCTGTGGGGCGCGGTCCTCTGGACCACGCTGGGCTCGCTCGTCGGCGCGCTGGTGCTGTACTACGTGGGAGCATGGCTCGGGCGGGACCGCACCCGCGCCATCGCCGTGAGGATCCCGCTGGTGAAGGTCGCCGACATCGATCGGACCGAGGCCTGGTTCGCCGAGCACGGCGTCAAGGCGGTCTTCTTCGGCCGGATGATTCCGATGTTCCGGAGTTTCATCTCCCTTCCCGCCGGGATCGAGCGGATGCCGCTGACGACGTTCGTCCTGTTCACCACTCTCGGCAGCCTGATCTGGAACAGCGCGTTCGTGCTGGCGGGCTACACGCTCGGCGCGAAGTGGTACATCGTCGAGCGCTACGCGGGTTTCTTCTCCAAGGCCGTCCTCGCCGCTGTGGTGCTGGCAGTGGTCTACTTCGTCGCCGTACGGCTGATCCGACGGCGCAGCAACCGGCAGCAAGGCCACGACCGGCAGGGATACGACCAACAGGGCCACGACGGCACCGACTCCGACGACACACCGACACAGGAGTTAGGGGCCACCACGGCAGTGCTCGACGCACCGACGGTGGAGTTCCGGCGCATTCGGTGAGGGGCTTTGTCGAGCTGTACCGGCAAAAGCCCCACGACCGGGCGGCTTCAGGAAAGTCGCGCTTCGAGTTCGACATCGGCGGCTCTGACCGCCTCGGCCAGCGACGCGAACGCCTTCGGCGTGCAGTTCAGCACCAGGTCACCACCACCTCGAAAGGTCAACGTCACCTCGTCATCGACGCCTTCGAAGCCGTGCGTGACATGCACATTCTCCGAAAGGTCCACCCACGTCTGCGTCTCCACCGACTGCCCTCGATACATCGTCCGCCTCCTGTTCAGGGCCACGCCCCACCTCGGTACAGTGATTATTGAAGGTCTTCCTAAGCCTTATATGAGGCTTAATTGATAAGCTAAGCCTCATATTTCCCTTATGCATTACCCTCATCGGGTGATCTCTTGGAGGAGGTTCCGTGGGTTACGGCCGACAGACGGTCGAGCGCCGTCAGCTCGGGCTCACACTCAGACGCCTCCGCGAGGAGGCCGGACTCACCCAGGCCGAAGCGGCTCGGTCCATCGGCCGCAACGCGGCACGCATCAGCCAGGTCGAGACCGCCAAAGGCTCCCTCAGCACTGAAGAATTGACCAGCCTGCTCGATCGATACGGCGTTCCCGAGGCCGACCGCGAGACAGTACTTGCTCTGGGCACCCAAACGCGCAAACGCCAACGCGGCCGCACTTACACCGACCTGCTGCCCCAATCCTTCGAGCGTCTGGCCGATCTCCAAGCCGATGCGAAAGCGGTCGGCTTTTATGACACAGGTATCGTCCCCGGCTTGGCACAGTCACAGGACTACGTACGCGCGGTGATCTCAGCCTGCGATGGTATTTGGTGGGACCCCTCCGAAGACGAAATTGAACGCCGCGTCGAGTTCCGCCTCGAACAGCAACGACGGGTCTTCGAAGCCGAGCCGCCAAAGTCGATCGAGTTCGTTCTGACCGAAACAGCTCTCGACCAGGTGGTCGGCAACACGGCTGTACTACGCGGACAGATACTGCACCTGCTCCAGCTCAGCGAGCGCCCCAACATCAGTGTTCAGGTAATGGACAACAACGTGCCGAACAACCCGATACTCGGTGGCGGACTCATCACACTCGACTTCGGTGACTCAGCGCCCAGGATTGCGTTCGCCGCTTCTCACGGACCAGCTACCTATCACGATCAGGATGAGGACACACGTCCTATGTTCCGCGCTTTCGAACAAGTGCGAGAGTTGTCGTTGGCCCCGAATGACTCCACGGAACTTCTCCTGACGAAGCTGAAGGAGCTGCACTGATGAACTACGACACCGGATGGTTCAAGAGTACCCGCAGCTCCGGATCCAGCAATGCCTGCGTCGAAGTGCGCTTGACCGACCGCGTGGTATCCGTCCGCGATTCCAAGGACCCCCACGGGGGTCAGCTCGCCGTGAGTCCCCGCACCTGGAGCGCCTTCCTGCGCATCCTCAAAGACTGACGCCACAAGATCACCCGTTCGGGTACTGGTGCTGATCGTCGTGATCGGTGATCCTGATCGGCTCGGATCACCACGGCGGAAGGAACAGGGTGTCGATCGCGGACATCCAACACGGTCTCCACCAGGCCATACACGCACTACCTCACGAGGAACTCCACACCGCGCAAGCCTTACTCGACCAGTCGGTCACCACCCTCGCCGAAGCCGCCCGAGGCAGCGACGACGCCACTCTCGACGATGCCCTCGCAGAGTGGAAACAGTGCCGCGAGGAACTCCTTCGCATCAGCGACCTGTGCAAGCAGGTGCACAAGGCCTGCAACAACTACCTCACCAGCATCGGTGCCACTCCCACCGGCACCGCAGCCCTGCCTGAACCGGCTCCGCCGAAGCCCGAATCCCCCACTCGACCCCTCCACCCCCACTTGGACGAACACGTCTTTCGAGGCCACGTCCGCTACAAGAAATTCACCGGCTACCACTCCCGCCCCGGCGGCACCGACACCGGAGAGATCCAAGTCGGTGAACCCGAACCGCCCGATTCGGCAGGCTGCTACCGAGCCCCTGCCACAGCCACCACACGAAACGGAGAGGTCAATACCAGGACCAAGACGTTCTTTCCCGACCACTGGACGGCAGGTGAAGTCCGCCGAGCCATCCGCACCGCTTTCGCCAACCGCCGCCGAGTCCACTACGAAGACGGAACTGTCATGCCGAACTACTGGCAAGGAATCCATCGGGGCGTCATCATCGAAGGCATGGTCTTCCCCGGTACGGATTTCGACACCGCCACCCTCGATGAGGTCGGCACTGCCTACCCCATTCCCGGTGATCCTCAGAAGGGACCGGACCATGACTGTTGACACCGGATCCCTCGTGCGCTTCGGACGCAACGAACGCGACCACATCACCGTCCACGTCCCCGAAAGCCACCGGCCAGTACTCGACGTCCTTCGCGATCTGCCGATCTGGGCCTGGCCAGAAATTCTCCATCACTCCTACCACCCCACCGATGAGGAATGGGATACCGGAGGCAACGTTTACGGCATCACCATCAACCGTCGCGGCGTCACCATCGAGAACGAGGTCTTCGATATTACCCTGGCCACCATCCCGCACGGGGACTTCATCACCATCGTCGAGGGCTACCTGGCCGAACTCGACCGCTGGTACACCGAACACGGCATCCCCACCGAACAACGCCGCGACCTCTACCACCCCACCGAAAACCCCACCGGCAAGCCCTACCACCAACACTGAACGAAGAGCCTCCCGCGCAAAACCCGCCACAAGCGGAAAGCCCCCGCACCCATGATGGATGCGGGGGCTTTCCGTGCTTGCGGCCGGGAACCGGCCCGAAACCTCGGGCCGGTCCACTCGGGTCACTCCGAGTCGGGGTTTTCCGGAGTCTCCTCGGAGCTCGAGGAGCCGGAACCGCCCGAACCAGCCAGGTCGACCGGCGGCGAGTCCGGCACGACCGACGGCTTGTTCTCACTGCGGAAGACGAACTGGGCCTGGTCGTCCGGGCCTTCCTCGTCCCAGCCCTCGACATCGACGATGACGATCTGACCCGCCTCGACGTCGCCGAACAGGATCTTCTCGGACAGCTTGTCCTCGACCTCCCGCTGGATGGTGCGGCGCAGCGGCCGGGCACCCAGCACGGGGTCGAAGCCCCGCTTGGCCAACAGGCGCTTGGCCTTGTCGGTCAGCTCGATGGACATGTCCTTGCTCTTGAGCGCGGTCTCCACCCTGCCTGCGAGCAGGTCCACCATCCGAACGATCTCTTCCTGAGTCAACTGGTGGAAGACGATGACATCGTCGATCCGGTTGAGGAACTCGGGTCGGAAGTGCTTCTTCATCTCCTCGTTGACCTTGGACTTCATCCTCTCGTAGTTGGATTCGGCATCGCCGCCAGGAGAGAAGCCCAGTCCCACGGCCTTGGAGATGTCGGCCGTGCCGAGGTTGGAGGTGAAGATCAGCACCGTGTTCTTGAAGTCCACGACGCGGCCCTGACCGTCGGTCAGACGGCCGTCCTCCAACACCTGCAGGAGTGTGTTGTAGATCTCGTGGTGCGCCTTCTCGATCTCGTCGAACAGGACGACGGAGAACGGCTTGCGCCGCACCTTCTCGGTGAGCTGACCACCCTCCTCGTAGCCGACGTAGCCCGGAGGGGCACCGAACAGCCGCGAGGCCGTGTAGCGGTCGTGGAACTCACCCATGTCGATCTGGATCAGCGCGTCGTCGTCGCCGAACAGGAACTCCGCCAGCGACTTGGACAGCTCGGTCTTACCGACACCGGACGGCCCGGCGAAGATGAACGACCCGGAGGGACGCTTCGGGTCCTTCAGACCCGCACGCGTACGGCGGATCGCCTGGGACACGGCCTTGACCGCATCATCCTGGCCGATGACCCGCTTGTGCAGCTCGTCCTCCATGCGCAGCAGCCTGGAGGTCTCCTCCTCGGTGAGCCGGAACACCGGAATACCGGTCCAGTTCGCCAGCACCTCGGCGATCTGCTCGTCATCGACCTCGGCGACGACATCGAGGTCGCCCGCCTTCCACTGGGTCTCGCGCTCCTCCTTCTGGTTGAGAAGCTGCTTCTCCTCGTCGCGCAGGCGCGCGGCCCGTTCGAAGTCCTGACCGTCTATGGAGGACTCCTTGTCCCGGCGCACGTCGGCGATCTTCTCGTCGAACTCGCGCAGGTCCGGCGGCGCGGTCATCCGGCGGATCCGCATCCGCGCACCCGCCTCGTCGAGCAGGTCGATCGCCTTGTCCGGCAGGTACCGGTCGTTGATGTAGCGATCCGCCAGCGACGCCGAGGCGGTCAGTGCCGAATCGGTGATCGACACCCGGTGGTGCGCCTCGTAGCGGTCCCGCAGACCCTTGAGGATCTCGACGGCGTGCTCCAGGGAGGGCTCGCCCACCTGGATCGGCTGGAACCGGCGCTCCAGCGCGGCGTCCTTCTCGACGTGCTTGCGGTACTCCTCCAGCGTGGTGGCACCGATGGTCTGCAGTTCACCACGGGCCAGCATCGGCTTGAGGATGCTCGCGGCGTCGATCGCGCCCTCGGCGGCACCCGCACCGACCAGCGTGTGGATCTCGTCGATGAACAGGATGATGTCACCGCGGGTCTTGATCTCCTTGAGCACCTTCTTGAGGCGCTCCTCGAAATCACCGCGGTACCGGGAACCGGCGACCAGCGAACCGAGGTCGAGGGTGTAGAGCTGCTTTTCCTTCAGCGTCTCGGGCACCTCGCCCTTGACGATCTTCTGGGCCAAGCCCTCCACGACGGCGGTCTTGCCGACACCGGCCTCACCGATGAGCACCGGGTTGTTCTTGGTGCGGCGCGAGAGCACCTGCATGATGCGCTCGATTTCCTGGTCCCGGCCGATGACCGGGTCGAGCTTGGACTCGCGGCCCGCCTGGGTCAGGTTGCGGCCGAACTGGTCCAGCACCAGCGACGAGGACGGAGTGCCCTCGCTGCGGCCACCGGCCTCGGCCGGTTCCTTGCCCTGGTACCCGGACAGCAGCTGCAGCACCTGCTGACGCACCCGGTTGAGATCCGCGCCGAGCTTGACGAGTACCTGCGCGGCCACGCCTTCGCCCTCGCGGATCAGCCCGAGCAGGATGTGCTCGGTACCGATGTAGTTGTGGCCGAGCTGCAACGCCTCGCGCAGCGACAGCTCCAGCACCTTCTTCGCCCGTGGGGTGAACGGGATATGACCACTCGGAGCCTGCTGGCCCTGGCCGATGATCTCCTCGACCTGCTGGCGCACACCTTCCAGCGCGATACCCAGCGACTCCAGCGCCTTGGCGGCGACACCCTCACCCTCGTGGATCAAGCCCAGGAGAATGTGCTCGGTGCCGATGTAGTTGTGGTTGAGCATCCGGGCCTCTTCCTGGGCCAGGACGACCACCCGCCTCGCGCGGTCGGTGAACCTCTCGAACATTCGCACTCCCTGACTGCTGCGCCGGCGGTCTCGTACCAGGGCATGGCCCCTACTCATGCCGATGCCCACGATGGTTCAGCACTCTGGGGTCAACTGTAGTAGCCCCAGCCCTTTCACGGAGGTTCCGGCTTGCAGCCTGCTGTTGACGTACTTGGACGACGCCTGGTCCAACAAGCCTCTGGCCTGCGACATTCCGCCGGGGGACGCCTCGCGGAAGGTTGTCCGCTCAGCGCGAACAGGATCCGATTCGCCTGATTCGCCCGGCCGAAACACCGCCGTGCCGCCATGGCCTCGCGGGCACGTCGCCTCACGTGCCCGGCCGCGGGGTCACCGCGCCGTCCGTCACTGCCGCGGACGTGCGGCGCCCGCCCACGGGTACGACCATCGGCGTACCCATCACCGGATCCTCGATAACGCGCGCGCGCAGTTCGAACACGTCCGCCAGTAATTCCTCGGTGAGCACCTCGTGCGGCCGACCCTCGGCCACGATCACACCATCCTTCATCGCCACCAGCCGGTCGACGTAGCGGGCGGCGAGATTCAGGTCGTGCAGCACCATCACCACCGTACGCCCACTGTCGTCGTGCAGCCGACCGATCAGATCCAGCACATCCACCTGGTGGGACAGGTCCAGGTAGGTCGTCGGCTCGTCGAGCAGGAGCAGGTCGGTGCTCTGGGCCAGCGCCATCGACAGCCAAGCCCGCTGACGTTGACCACCGGAGAGTTCGTCGATCGCCCGCTCGGCCAGCTCACCGATACCCGTCATGGCCAGTGCCTCGGCCACCGCCGACTCGTCGCGCGAGGACCACTGCCGGTACCAGGACTGGTGCGGGTGCCGCCCGCGTGCCACGAGGTCGGCGACGCACAGCCCTTCCGGTGCCGCGGGCGACTGCGGCAGCAGCCCGAGTGTCCTGGCGACCTCCTTGGTCGGCATCTTGTGGATCTGCTTGCCATCGAGCAGCACACCCCCTCGCTTCGGCTGCATCAGACGCCCCAACGCACGGAGGAGAGTCGACTTGCCGCACCCGTTCGGCCCGATCACGCCGGTGATGGTGTTGTCGATGACATCGATGTCCAGGCCGTCGATGACCACCTGCTCGCCGTAGGACAGGCACAGGTCCCGGGCTTGCAGGCGTTGCGACCGAGGCTCGGCGTCTTCGGCCGTAGTGGGCCGGTCGCGCGTGACCGCCGAGGAGCGGCCCGGAATCCCGGCAGCACCGTCTCCGCCGCGGGACGGAACCCCGTTGCCGCCCGAAATCACGGCCTCGCTCGTCGCGTGCGATGCAGTCAAGAGCCAACCCTCCGATACCGGTGGACGATCAGGTAGATCAGGTACGGGGCGCCGAGGATCGCCGTGATGATCCCGACGGGCAGTTCGAGCGTGCCGAAAACCGTCCGCGAAATCACGTCGGCCCCCACGACCAGCGTTGCCCCCAGCACCATCGAGCCGAGCAACGGTGGTCGTGCGGTGCGGGCGAGGCGCAGGGCGATCTGCGGAACGGCCAGGGCAACGAACGGAATCGGGCCCGCGGCGGCAGCGGCGATCGAGGCCAGGGTGACCGCGGCCAGCAGCAGGACACTGCGCGACAGGTTGATGCGCACTCCGAGCCCGCGCATCGTGTCGTCGTCGAACTGCAGCGCGCCGAGCACGTGTGCGCCGATGAGGGTCACCGGGACGAGGACGGCCAGCGCCAGCCCCACCGGAACGGCGTTCTCCCAACCCCGGGCGTTGAGGCTGCCGGTCAGCCACACCATCGCCCGGCCCGCGTCCTGCACATCACCGAGCGTGAGCAACCACAGGGTCACGTTGACGGCCAGTGCGTTGATGCCGACGCCGACCAGTACGAGCCGGAACGACTCCACCCCCCGGCGATAGGCCAGCAGGTAGAGCACGATGCCGGTGACAACCCCGCCGAGCAGGGCCACGATCGGCACCCCCACCGAGGCGATCAGGCCGCTGACACCTCCCAGACTGCCGCCGAACACGATCACCGCGGTGGCGGCGGCGCCCGCACCATGCGTGATGCCGAGGATGTCCGGGCTGGCCAGCGGATTGCGGATGATGGCCTGCGTCACGGCTCCGGCCAGTCCCAGCGCGGCGCCCACCAGCAACCCGGTCAGCGACCGAGGCAGTCGTAGCTGCAGAACCACCAACCGGTCGGCGCTGTCGCCGCCGCCGACCAACGTGCTCAGCACGCCCAGCGGCGAGATCGGGTATTCGCCCAGCGCCACATTGCTCGCGAACACCACCAGCAGTACGACCAGTCCCCCCAGCAGGACCAGCAGTGGTCGCAGCCGGAACACCCCGGAGGCGGGGCCGAGCCGCAGCGGTGCACGGCCGGGGACCTTGCCTGCGGCGGTGACCTCCCGCTCGGTGTCCAGAACGCGGGTCACAACCGCACCAACTTCCTGCGGCGTACGAGCGCGATGAAAAACGGCGCACCGACCATCGCCAGCATGACCCCCACCTGAATCTCCGAAGGCCGGGCCACGACACGGCCGACGACATCGGCCAGCAGCACCAAGCACGATCCCAGCAGCGTCGAGAACGGCAGCAACCAGCGATGGTCGGCCCCGGTGAAGAACCGTGCGATGTGCGGAACGATGAGACCGACGAAACTGATCGGTCCGCACATCGCGACCGCGGCACCGACGAGCACGGCGATCGCCGCGATACCCATCGTGCGGGACCGCCCCACGTGATGCCCCAGCGAGCGGGCGACGTCCTCACCGAGTGAGAGCGCGTTGAGTCCGGCAGCGTTGGCCAACCCCAGCACCAAGCCGAGGAGCAGGAACGGCAGGACCTGCCGGATCAACGAGGGGTCGGTGACGGCGACCGAGCCCACCTTCCAGAACCGGTAGGTGTCCAGACTTTGCCGATCGAGCAGCACCAGCGCGGAGGTGATGGCCTGGAGCAGAGCGCTGATCGCCGCCCCGGCCAGCGCGAGCGTGACCGGCGTCGACCCACCCCGGCCGATGGAGCCGATCGCGAAGACGATCAGTGCGCCGAGCAGCGCGCCCCCGAAACCGAACCAGATGAATCCGAGCATGCTCGTGATGCCCAGGTTGAACACCGCCAGCACCACGGCCAGGCCCGCTCCTTGGGTGATACCGAGGATGCTCGGGTCGGCGATCGGGTTCCGGGTGTGGCCCTGCAGCAGTGCACCCGCGAGCCCCAAAGCGGCCCCTGCCAGGATTCCCGCCCACGTCCGGGGAATCCGCAGCTCGTGAATGATGAGGGCGTTCGCGGTGTTCCCCCGGTCCCACAGCGCGGTCCACACCTCGGTGGGCGGAATGAGCTTCGCCCCGATCAGCAGGCTCAGCAGGCAACTCAGTACGAGCAGCCCGGCAAGGGCACCGACTCCGACCAGCCGCCTGCGGCGCCGCGCAGCGATCCTGCCCTCGCTCTCGGACACCTCCTCGAGCGGCCCTGGGCCCGCACCGTCAGCGCCCGGTGGGTGAGGTTCGCTCACCGTGACACTGCGACTCACATCGCACTCCCTTTTGCCGGGGGCCCTTTTGCCGGAGACCGTCGTTCACTTAGGTTAGCCCCACCTAGGTTAGGCCAACCTAAGACCGGTCGGAAACAGGGAGGACGTGAATGTCCACATTCGGACGACTGACACGGGCGGCCACCCGCGTGGTGGCTCTCGGAGCCGCATGCGGACTCGCCACACTGGGAGTCACGGCATGCGGTACGCAGGAGCAGGCGCAGTCCGGCGGTGACACGCGTGTGGTCGAGCACGCGATGGGCACCACCGAAATCACCGGCGAGCCCACGCGCGTCGTCACGCTGGATGCCACGTTCACCAGCGCCGTCATGGCACTGGAGGAGCAGGTCGTGGGATACGCGACCTTCGGTGGACGCAAGGAACTCCCGAAATACCTCGGCAAGGACCGAAAGACGTACGGGGCGAAGGCGGAATGGGTCGGCACCCTGTCCAACCCGAACCTGGAGAAGATCGTCCAGCTCAAGCCGGATCTGATCCTGTCGGCGAAAGTGCGCCACGAGCAGCTCTATGAACAGCTCTCCGAAATCGCACCCACGGTGTTCAGCCAAACCACCGGCGGTACGTGGAAGCAGAACCTGCGCCTGACCGGCAAGGCACTCGGAAAACAGGAGCTCGCCGAAAAGACGCTCGCTGCGTACGAGAAGCGGGCGAAAACCGTCGGCGACAACATCCGCGACGCTGTCGGCCACAACCCGACGATGTCGATCGTCCGATTCGCCGGTGAACCCACCGTGCGGCTCTACACGAAGAAGTCGTTCCCCGGAATCGTGCAGAGCGACACCGGCCTGGCCCGGCCGAAGGGACAACCCACCGGTGATGGCATCGCGGTGAACCTGAGCCAGGAAAGGATCCTGGAACTGGACGCCGAGCACATCTTCATCACCGTCTACCCGGACAAGGCCGGTGATGCCGCCGAGACCAAGCGCGCCTTCCAGTCGAATCCGCTCTGGAGCAAGCTCAGCGGCGAGAAGCACACGGTCAGCGATCTCACGTGGATGACCTCGGTGGGACTGCACGGTGCCCACGTGATCCTGGACGACCTCGCCGCCACGTTCGGCGTCGATCCGGCACGGTAAGACAGTGTGGCAAGGTGCGCTTCGGGGTTTCCCCTCGAGCGCACCTTGCGCGAGGAGGCACTACCGGAGGTCGTGGGAATCGCAGGGATACATCGCCGCAGCTCGACGGAGACCGAACCGTACTGCCGAGGGACGATTTCGTCGAGGACGACGATCTCCCCATCCCTGATGCGGGCATCATCTCCGGGCCGGCATCAGTGCGCCTTGTGGTACTGCTCGACGATGTCGGCCGGGATGCGACCACGGTCGGAGACCTTCAGACCCCGCTTCCGCGCCCATTCCCGGATAGCCTGATTCTGCTCGCGGTCCGCACTCGTCGGGCCGCTGGAAGAAGCAGCACGCGAAGAACCGGCACGCGGCCCCGGCTTCTTGCGGCCGCCCGCGCGGCGAGCACTGGACAGGAAACCGCTCATCGCGTCGCGCAACTCGGTCGCATTCTCGTTGGAAAGGTCGATCTGGTACGACACGCCGTCCAACGCGAACTCGACGGTTTCATCGGCCTGTCCCCCATCCAAGTCATCGACAAGGGTGACCGTGACCTTCTGCGCCATCTTCGAAGTCCTTCCGGATTATTCTCATAGCAGGACGGTGAACGGGCCTCACCCAAGGCCGACGTCGAGCCGAGGTCTGCTTCAACCAGGAGTGGGCAGCACCCGAGACGGACCGCACCCGAGAAGGTGAATAACCCGTCACCGAACCATTCTCTCGGTCAGGCTAGCGCAGTATCGTCCTTTGCGCACTCACCGGGGAGAAAACACGCCGCCGCCGCTCGGCAGAAGCGAGTTCTCCTGTGCCTATACCACGTACTTTGTTCCCGAGTTCCCGACCTCGACATCGACTATGCGGACATCTCACCCACCGAGTGCGGTCATTCCGGACGCACCAGTGGGAACAGGATCGTTTCGCGGATACCGAGACCGGTCAACGCCATCAACAAGCGATCGATTCCCATCCCCACTCCACCGCACGGCGGCATTCCGTACTCGAGAGCGCGCAGAAAGTCCTCGTCCACCGGCATCGCCTCGGCATCACCGGCAGCGGCCTGTCGGGCCTGTTCCTCCAGCCGAGCGCGTTCCACGACCGGATCGACCAGTTCGGAGTAGCCGGTGGCGAGTTCGAAACCCCGGATGTAGAGGTCCCATTTCTCCGCCAGTCCGGGCCGGGTGCGGTGCTGCCGAGTCAACGGTGCCGTCTCCACCGGAAAGTCCCGCACGAACGTCGGAGCGTAGAGGTGGTTGCCGACGAGGTACTCCCACAGTTCCTCGACCAGTTTGCCGTGCCCGAAAGCGGGATCGAGCTGGGACAAACCGGCATCCTCGGCGTGCTTGCGCAGAGTTTCCACCGTCGTTTCCGGCGTGATCTCGGAACCCAGCGCCTCCGACAACGAGCCGTACATCGTCAGTGTCGACCACTGGCCGGACAGATCGTAGTCGGTACCGTCGGCCCAGGTGACCACCTGAGTTCCGAACAAGGACTCCGCGGCTTCCTGGATCAGCGCACGAGTGAGTTCGGCCATCGAGTTGTAATCCGAGTAAGCCTCGTAAAACTCGAGCATCGCAAACTCGGGAGAGTGGGAAGAATCACTGCCCTCGTTGCGGAAGTTGCGATTGATCTCAAAAACCTTCTCGATCCCGCCGACCACGCAACGCTTGAGATAGAGCTCCGGCGCGATCCGCAGGAAGAGGTCCATGTCGAACGCGTGGGAATGAGTCACGAACGGGCGTGCTGCGGCTCCCCCCTGCAGTGTCTGCAGCATGGGGGTCTCCACCTCGATGTAATTCCGCCGATGGAAGGAGTCCCGCAGCGCTCGCAAGGTGCCCGCACGGGTACGCACCGTATCCGCCGCCTGCTCACGCACGATCAGATCGACATAGCGTTGCCGTACTCGCGTCTCCTCGGCGAGGTCCTTGTGCGTCACCGGCAGCGGACGAAGCGCCTTGGCCGCCATGCGCCACTCGTCGGCCATCACCGACAGCTCTCCCCGGCGCGAGGTGATGACCTCACCCTGCACGAAGACGTGGTCGCCGAGATCGACGTCCGCCTTCCACGCGGCGAGGAGTTCCTCGCCGACCTCATTGCGGCTCAGCATCGCCTGGAGTTCGGTACCATCGCCGCCGCGCAGCGTGGCGAAGCAGAGCTTGCCGGTATTGCGCAGGAACATCACGCGCCCGGCCACACCGACGCGATCACCGGTGCCGGTATCGGCGGGCAGGTCCGGGTGAGCGGTGCGCACCTCGGCGAGAGAATGCGTGATCGGCAGGGCCACGGGGTACGGGTCGGCTCCCTCGGCCAGCAGCCGCTCCCGTTTCTCCCGACGCACCCGCAGCTGTTCGGGAAGGTCCTCGGTGCCGCCAACAGGGGTGGATCGATCCTGGTCATTCACGATTGTCCAGGGTACGGATCGTCTTCTCACCGCGTCGCACAGGCTCCACGGGTCCAGTACCGGTTTGTTCCGCGGCCGCGGGAACCTCAGCCGAAGTTACGGTCGAAGACCAGGCGCAGCCCGAGCAGAGTCAATTCGGGAACATGGTGCGAAATCATCTGCGACTCGGTGACGATCAGCGGTGCCAGCCCTCCCGTGGCCAGAACCGTGGTCGGACCACCGTGCGTCTCCTCCAGGTCCGCCACGATACGTCGCACCAAACCATCCACCTGCCCGACGAAGCCGTAGAGAATGCCCGACTGCAGGCATTCGACGGTGTTCTTGCCGATCACCGAACGCGGCCGGGCCAACTCGACCTTGCGCAACTGCGCGGCACGGGAAGCGAGAGCGTCCAGCGAGATCTCGATGCCGGGCGCGAAAGCACCGCCCAGGAACTCTCCCTTCGCGGAGATCGCATCGATGTTGGTGGAAGTGCCGAAATCCACCACGACACAGTTGCAGGCGTGCAGGTGGTGAGCGGCCAGGGTGTTGATCACCCGGTCGGCGCCGACTTCCTTGGGGTTGTCCACCATCAGCGGAACACCCGTGCGCACGCCCGGTTCGACGACCACACGCGGCACATCGCTCCAGTACCTGCCCAGCATCACGCGCAACTCGCGCAGCAGTGCGGGAACCGTGGACAACGCCGCAATACCGGTGATCTTGTCCGCATACTCGCCGAGCAATCCCCGCATGGTGAACGCGAGCTCATCGGCGGTCATCCGCGGCTCGGTTCGCATCCGCCAGTTCCGGACCAGCGGAGCCTCGGCCTTGGGGCGGCGCGCTGCACCGGCATCCGATCCCGGACCTGCCGTATCGCCTGCGGCATCATCGTAGAGACCGAGCACGATGTTGGTGTTGCCGACGTCGATGGCGAGCAGCACCGTCGTCCCTTCCTTCCTGTCGTCCCTGACACGAGTAGGCCGCGCCGTGGGAAATGCGGTTTCGCGCGAAACCGCATTTCCCACGGCGTCATCTCCGCCCCCTCACACCTCGGGGTGCTGCAGCAGAGCGTCGAGCTTCGCGGCGTCATCGGTTTCGGCCGGTGCGGTCTCACCGACCGCGGAGGTCACCGAGACCGCCGTACTCGCCAGCCCCGAGCCCGCCGGCGCATGCCCCGGATCCTGCCCCTGCTCGACGATGCGGTTGTCGGCATCGACGAACAGCACCCGCGGGCGCAGCGAGCGCGCCTCCAGTTCATCCATCACCCCGTAGGAGATCAGAATCACCAGGTCACCCGGATGCACCAGATGCGCGGCCGCACCGTTGATGCCGATCACCCCGGAGTCTCGCTCCCCGGTGATGACATACGTTTCCAACCGTGTTCCGTTGGTCACGTCCACGATCGTGACCTGTTCACCGTCCAGGAGATCCGCTGCCTCCATCAGAGCGGAATCCACCGTGACCGACCCGACGTAGTGCAGGTCCGCCTCGGTCACCGTGGCGCGATGGATCTTGGACTTCAGCATTGTGCGGAACATCGCAGACTTCCTCTCGACTCCCTGGGAGTGATCCACCAAGGCGGTGGAAGTGTGTGCGGCACGGACACACCGCACGGTCGGCCGGTCCTCCTGCGCACCGGCCGGGCAAGCACATCCGCGCCCGCATGCTCATGGCGTCTCCGGCGGAGAGGGCGGCGGCTCCACCGGGGGAGCATCCGCGGAATCACCGAGCGGCACCAGCGCATTGTCGATCAACCTGGTCTCGCCCACCATCGCGGCGATCAGCAGGCGGGCCTCCCCCTCCGCGGGTGCCGGGCCGAGCTCGATATCGCGCAACTCCAGGTAATCCACCCGGACGAGTGGCTCGCTGTCGAGAACCTCGCGCGCGGCGGCCAGCACCGCCTCCGGCCCCGCTGCCGCGGCATGCACCCCTGCCGCGAGTGCCGCAGACAGGCTCAAGGCCGCCTCCCGCTGTTCACCGGTGAGGTAGGCGTTGCGGGACGACAGCGCGAGACCATCCGATTCGCGGATCAGCGGAATGCCCTGAACGGCCACGCCGAAGTTCAGCTCCCGCGACATCCGACGCACCAGCGCGAGCTGCTGGTAATCCTTCTCCCCGAACAGCGCCAGGTCGGGGCCGACGATGTTGAACAGCTTCGCCACGATGGTGAGCACCCCCGCGAAGTGCCCCGGCCTGCTGGCACCCTCGAGCTGGTGGGCCAGCGATCCGGGATCGACGGTGATCCGCGGATCGGTGCCGTAAACATCCTCGCGTTCCGGCGCGAGGACCAGCTCGACCCCTTCCTCACGGCAGACCTCGACATCGGCGTCGAACGGGCGGGGGTAACGCTCGAAGTCCTCGCCCGGCCCGAACTGCAGTGGATTGACGAAGATCGATACCACGGTCACGCTGCCGGGCACGCGGCGAGCGCGGCGGATCAGCTCACGATGCCCCTGGTGCAAGGCCCCCATCGTGGGCACCAGCGTGATCGTACGGCCGGTGCTGCGCAGGGCCCGAGTGACCTTCGCCAGTTCCGCGGGGTGGCGATGCACGGTCACGGTCCCCGGGGTGTAACCGGGCCCGGCGCCGACGCTGTCCGAGGTGGTCGGTGTCATGGTTGCTCCTCGTCGAGTACGTCGCGCACCTCGGCGGCGTCGCCGGCGCGCAGTATGCCGGATCGGACGGAGCGCTCGGCGGTCCGCTTCGCCAGCTCGACATATCCGGGCACGACCTCGGGGTCCGCATCCTCCAACACTGCGAGATGCGTACGGACGGTTCCGGCATCGCCCCGCGAAACCGGACCTGTGATCGCACGGTCGCCATAACGCAAGGCGTTGTCCAATGATGCCGACAGGAGCGGTGCCATCACTCGATCGGCTGCTTCGACCCCGGCATCACGCAGCAGTTGTGCACACTCGTTGACCAGCGTAATGAGGTGATTGGCCCCGTGGGTGAGTGCGGCGTGATACAACTTACGAGCCTGCTCGGGGACCCGGACCGGTTCGGCGCCGAGCTCCAGAGCCAGCACTTCGGCGACGTTCCACGCCGCCTCGTCGTGTTCGGGCGCGGTCACCGCCACACAGGAGCTCGCCAGGCGCTCGATGTCCTCACCACGGCCGGTGAACGTCATGGCCGGGTGCAGCGCAACGGGCAGAGCACCGACTTCAGCGGCGGGAGCGAGCACCTCGACACCATGCGCACCGGAGGTGTGCAACACGATCTGTCCGGCGCGCAGGGATTCCGTGGCGACCAGTCCACGCACCATGCCGTCCAGCACATCGTCCGGTACCGCCAACAGCACCAGGTCCGCCTGCCGCACCACCTCGTCGGGCGGGCACACCGCGACACCCGGCAGCAGCTCTTCCGCACGTCTCACCGATGCCTGTGATACCGCGGCCACCGCCATGACGTGGTGACCGGCGCGCCGCAATGCGGCCCCCAGGACGGCACCGACTCGTCCCGCCGAGACGACACCGACACGCAGCCGAGGCCTCTCGCCTCGCCACGTCTCACCATCCTCGGGCCCATTCCGGCCCCGTGGCTCCGTAAACCCAGAAGACACGTCCACGTCGTCCTCCCAACCGTTCCGGTCCCATCTCCCGCGGGTACCGGACAGCGGCGCGAGAGTAACCGGAATGTCCCCCGCAGGTGGTCCTCAGGTGGCGAGGACCACGCCACGAATCCTCGAAGACCGGGCCACGCCCACGGGCACCGCGATGTGCGCACCGAAAAACCGCCCGGCAACCGGTGGTACCCGACACGAAATCGGGTCGCGGGCGTCCGATCACCGACCCGACGGCCGATTCCCGGGCGGCTGATTCCCGGGCGGCCGACTCGGAGTCATCCGGGTCAGCTCGCCCAGCTTGATACGCGCGGTTTCGAACGCATGCTGCGAGCCTGCCGCCGAACGACGCGCCGACTTGAGATCCTCGATCAGCTTCTCCCGACGTGCCCGACGCACGGCGCTGGTCGTACGGCCCTGCTCGGCGCGATGCTGCAGAAACGCCAGCTCGGTCACGGCAATCTGGTAGTCACGCACCGCCTTGGCGGCTTCGTGGCCTGCGCTGCGGCGTACCGTGCGCTGCCAGCCACGCCGCTCGGACAGGCTCGCGAGCATGTCCACCTCACTGGACACGATCAGCCCAGCCCGATGCAGCGCGGGCAACTGCTGTGCGACGATGCGCTGCTCTCGCTTGCGCTGCCAGATCACCAACCAACCGGTGCCCACGAAGATCGGCACCATGATCAGAAAGTAGATGTTGAGGAATCCCACACCGCCCAGCAGCGTCGCCCCGTTCCACGCCGCATGCAGCACGACGGCGAGCAGGTAGCCGAGCACGGGCCACACGAGACGCATCCCGCGAAGCCGAGTACCCGCCGCCAGCCCGATACCGATCCCCACCATCGAACCGAACAGCGGATGCGAGAACGGGGCGAGGATTCCGCGCATGATGAAAACCGCGATCACACCGCCACCGATGCTGCCCACACCGGCCTGCGCGAAGGCCTTGCCGAAGTAGAAGATGTTCTCGATGAACGCGAACCCCGCCGCAGTCAGCGCCGCGTACACGATCCCGTCGACGGCACCGTTGAACTCCGAACGGCGCCGGAACCACAATGCCACCACGAACAGTGCCTTGGCGGCCTCCTCGACCAACGGTGCCGTCACGACCAGTGCGAAGAACGTCTTGGCATCCCCGTTGAACAGGAAACGCCCGAAGCCGGTCATGGCGTCGTTGAGCAGCAACGCGCACGCCGTAGCGCCACCGGCTCCCCACAGGAAGGCACCGAGCAACAGCCGCGGAGGCTCCGGTTCCCACCGATCGATCCACACGATGGCGGCGAAGACCGCCCCGACCGGCAACAGCGCCGCGGTCGCACCCACCACGACCGCCAGGTAACCGACCCGTGCAGTGGCGATGCCGAGCATGCTCAGGCCGCAGATGCCGAGCACGATCAGGATCGCAACGGGCCAGCCCACGGCATGATGCTTGTAGGACTGGAGCCTGCGCGCACCCGAAAGATCAGGATTGGACACGGAGGAACCCTAAACGCAGTATCGACCGCCACACATCAGCCGGTCCGACATCTCCGCGCGGAGATTCAACCGCTGCGGCGGCGACGACGCCCGGCATCACCACCGGAGCCGTAGGCGGCCAGCAAGTCGACAACCGAGGTGCCCTCGGCATGCGCACCGTTCGTGGTCCGCGATGCCTCCTCGGAGTCGGCGGACTCCTGTGCTTGCCGACTCGCGGCCGGCACGTCCGCTTGCTGGTCGGTCCGCTGCTCCCCCTGCCGGGAAGGGTTCTCCGGGGGCACGAGCGGTGTAACGCCGGGGAAAGACGGATGTTCCCGATCCGCTCCCGGAGTGGGCTGAGCCGGAAGCGGTGTGCTCGGCCTTGTGGCTCCCCCCTCCGAGGGGCCTTGCGACGGTTCTTCCGGGGTGCCTTCCGGCTGGGGCGGCTGCGACCCGTGCGGAGGGGTCGGATTCACGATGTGCCCCTGAACCGCGGCAGCGGGAGAGGAATCCCGCGCCGGGTCGTTCTGCACCGGTACGGGACCGGGGCGACGTGAACCTTCGGGCCGGGGGTGTGCCACCTGCGGATGTGGCTGCCCCCCGGGCTGATGGGAATGCGATGACTGTGGAGGCAGCTGCTGGGGTGATGACGGCTGCTGGGGTGGCTGCTGAGGTGATGACGGCTGCTGGGGATGCGGCATCCGGGGATGTGGCTGCTGGAGCATCCCCGAGTGTCCTCGCGACTCCGAGTACCCGGACGAGTCCGGATCTGCCAACTGCCGAACCCGGGTGGACTCCGCACGCAGCGCCACTCGCTCGTACAGCACATCTCCGCCGACCAGTGTCTCCAGCGTCTCGCGGAGATGGCGCAACTCGGCACGCAACGACTCCACATCGGAGTCGGACTCCTCGGTGACCCGGCGCCGCGCCTCGTTCTCGGCCTCGAGCTCGAACTCCCTGCGTGCCGCGACCTCCCGTTCGAGTTCCAACTCGTAGAGGCGCTGCTGGTCGGCCGCACGCTCGTCATCCTCCGCGACACGGTTGCGCAGGCGCACCACAGCCAGCGCTGCGATCAGTGCCGCCCACAGGGCGGCCACCAGCCCCAGCCTCAGTAGCCGTGCGCTGTCCCCGAGCATCAGGACCGCTGTGGCAGCCAGGGCGGGCACGAGCACACCACCCCACAGCACCGTCGCGCGACCACCACGGGATGCGGACTCGGAGCCGTTCGGGTCGGACATGGCGCACACGGTACCCGGTTTATCGATCCGAAATATGCCGGGAGGCGGACAGTACCCGCCCTGATCGACGAATGACATAAGCGCCCTCCCCCGACAGGAGGACCACTACTCCATCCGGAGGGTTTCGATAAATTCGCTCGGTGAAAAATCGGCCACAATCAGCCACAATTGCCACCCACCATCGAGCGGCATCACGAGCGCGCTCTATTCGTTCTCCTCGTCCTGTTCCTCCGGCTCATCCGGATTACGCAAGCAGAACTCCAGCCACAATCCCGCGGCAATCAGTGCCCCGGCACTGACCATTCCGACAATGGCTGTCCCCGTGTCTGATCGCGCCGCTTGGACATCCGAGAACATCGGCAACAGGTAGGCCAGCAGCCCCAACCACACACCGCACATGATCGCACCGGCCATCGACGACGCCTTCGCCAGTGCCACCGCCCGTGTCGCGGTCATCGGGTCCACCGGTTCCGTGCCCTGTCTGCGCTGGATTCTCGGCCGCAGGACCAGCGCGAGGATGGCATCCACCACGGCGATCACCAGCAAGGTCGCGCCCGCCAGGAGAGGAAGTCTGGGCAGGTCCCCATAGCCGACACGCACCGCGAAATAGACCAGCACCGCCGCGATCAGCCCGGCAATCACGAGATGCCGGGACTTCGTATACGTCATCTGCCCTCCGTGCCGGACACTGCTGTCACGGTCTTCAGGGTCCCACTCGCCCACATCGAACCGGCCGGGCACCTCGGCGCGCACCACACGAGAATCGGGCTTGAGTCTCCAGCGGCTGGAGGGCCCAGAGTGAATCCCGTGGACGACACCGAACCGTACCCGAACAGGCTCTACACGATCGGGGAGCTGGCACGCCGAACAGGGCTGACGGTCAAGACCATCCGGTTCTATTCCGACAGCGGCGTGGTGCCGCCCACCGACCGCACGCACTCCGGCTACCGGCTTTACTCCGTGGAGACGGTGGCTCGGCTCGAACTCGTTCGTACCCTGCGAGAGCTCGGCGCCGGACTCGCGGACATCGAGCGTGTTCTGGCCAAGGAGACCTCACTTCGGCAACTGGCCGATGCGCATCTGTCGCTGATCGAGGAACGGATGAGTCTCCTGCGGACCCGGCGCGCCGTGCTGCGGGCGGTCGTGAAACAGGACAGCACGACCGAGGAGATGGGACTCATGCACAAACTCGCACAGATGTCCGACGAAGAGCGCAACCGGCTCATCGACGAGTTCTGGGATTCCACGACCGAGGGGCTGAACGTCAATCCCGAGTTCGTGGCCTGGATGCGCTCGGCAAAGCCGAACCTGCCCGAGGACCCGTCGGCGGAACAGGTCGAAGCCTGGATCGAACTCGCCGAGCTCGTCCAGGACTCCGATTTCCGCAGGCTGGTGCGTGATCTGAACGCCGAGCAGGCGCGGCTGCGCGACACCGGAGAGGGACCCGACACCTCCCAAGATCGCGCCGAGGGAGGACTGGACGTGCTGGACGAGATCGTCGAGACGCGGAAGTCCGGGACGGCACCCGACTCGGATCGGGCCCGCGCGCTGATCGACCAGTTCGCGGGCACGATCGCCCAAGCTCGGGCCACCGAGGACGACGCACGATTCAGGGAAGCGCTCGCCATCGAGTTCGAGCAGCACGACCCGCGGCTGACCCGCTACTGGGAGCTGCTGGGCACGATCAACGGCTGGCCGCGTCGGGGAATGCTCTCCGTCGACGACACGGCGTGGCTCGTCGACGCCCTGCGGGCATCGGCGCAGTGACAGTGACAGAGCCACAAAAATGCAGTTTCGCGCGAAACTGCAAAAATCGCTCTACCGCAGGGTGAGATCGTCTCGGCGGTGGATGCCCGGGGCGACCTCGCTCGATCCGGGGTCCACCCCGGTACCGACGTGCTCGTCGTCACCGAGCAGAGCACCGAGTAGCGCGGTCACCGGGCCGTGCCCGGGCAGCTCGGCAGCCGGATCGACGGCCACCCACGGGATCAGCACCGTGGCACGGCTCGGTGTGCCCGGATGCGGCAGCAGCAGATCGGGGTGGTCGCTGTGGACGGCGTCCACGGCGACCACGTCGACATCGAGAGTACGCGGTCCCCAGCGCTGCTCGCGCCTGCGCTCGGCTTCGCGCTCCAAGGCCTGAGCACGATGCAGCCAATCCCACTCGTTCATCTCATCGGACTCGGCGAGCACGACCGCGTTGAGGAAATCCGGCTGATCGGTCACGCCCCAGGCAGCCGTCTCGTACACCGGGGAGGCCGCGGTCAGCACATCGGCCAGGCCCTCCACCGCCAGCCGCAGGTACGACAGCCGGTCGCCGAGATTCGAACCCAGCGACAACACCGCCTTGCTCATGCGGGCACGGTCTCTCCGCCACGACTTCCCCGCCGGGAACGGCGGATGGTCACGGCCACGTCATCGAAGGTCAACGGGATCGGCGCCGACGGCTTGTGCATGGTGACCTCGACGGCATGCGCCTGATGCTCGGTCATGATGTCGTCGGCGATCTCGGCGGCAACCGTTTCGATCAGGTCCCGCGACGGTCCCGCGACAACGGCCGCAGCGCGTTCGGCGAGCACACCGTAGTGCAGTGTCCGATCGACATCGTCACTGGAAGCCGCCCCGCCGAGGTCCGCCCACACCGTGATGTCGACCAGGAACTCCTGACCGTCGCGCTTCTCCGACTCGTACACCCCGTGATTGCCACGCACCCGCAGGCCGGTCACGGTGATCCGGTCAGCCAACGAAACCCCCACCGTTGCACCATGCCGCCGTGACAGCCGTCGCGTCCAACGAGCCCTGGACATCGTGCACCCGGACCCCCCAGGCACCACGCTCCGCCGCGAGCGCCGAGACGACCGCTGTCGCCGTGTCCCTGCCGGAGGCCGGGCGTGGCTCACCGTCGGAATCGGCGAGGACACGACCGAGGAAACGTTTCCGGGACGCCCCGACCAGCACCGGGAAACCCAGGTCGATGAACAGATCGAGCCGATGCAGCAACGCCCAGTCGTGCTCGGCGGTTTTGGCGAACCCCAGGCCGGGATCCAGGACGATCGCCGATTCGGACACCCCTGCCGCCAGCGCCGCATCCACCTGACGCAGCAACTCGTCGCGCACCTCGGTGACAACGTCGTCGTAGACGGCGAGCGAGTTCATGTCACGGCTGTGGCCGCGCCAGTGCATCAGCATCAGCGGCAGCCCGCTCTCGGCGGCGACGCGTGCCATATCGGGATCGGCCAGTCCGCCGGAGACGTCGTTGATCGCGGTCGCCCCCGCCTGTGCCGTCGCCTCCGCGACCTTGGCCCTGGTGGTATCCACACTCACCGGGACACCTGCTGCGACCAGCTCGGTGACCACCGGCAGGACCCGCTCGATCTCCGTGGTGGCTGCCACGCGCTCGGATCCGGGACGGGTGGACTCACCACCGACGTCGATCAGGTCCGCACCCCGTGCGTGCATCTCGACGCCGTGTGCCACGGCATCCTGGTGATCCAGGTAGCGACCACCATCGGAGAACGAGTTGGGGGTCACGTTCAGCACGCCCATGACCGCACAGCGGTCCGGCATCGGCAAAGCAGCACTCATCACTTGTCCCGGATCAACGACCGTCTCGAATCAATGCCAAGGCCTCGGACCTGGACGACGCCGACGACCGGAAGATGCCCCGCACTGCCGAGGTCGTGGTCGTCGAACCCGCCTTGCGCACCCCGCGCATACCCATGCACAGATGCTCGGCCTCGACCACCACGATGACACCTCGCGGTTCGAGTTTGCGCACCAGTGCATCGGCGATCTGCGAGGTGAGCCGTTCCTGCACCTGCGGACGCTTGGCGTAAAGATCCGCCAACCGGGCAAGCTTGGAAAGCCCGGTCACCCGTCCGTGCTCGTTCGGGATGTAGCCCACATGCGCCGTTCCGTGGAACGGAAGAAGATGATGTTCACACTGGCTGTACACCGGAATGTCCCGGACCAGGACGAGCTCTTCATGGGCTTCGTCGAAGGTGCGGTCGAGAACTTCATCCGGATCGATGTACAGCCCCGCGAACAGTTCCTGATAGGCGCGAGCGACACGGGAAGGTGTTTCCCGCAAGCCCTCCCGATCGGGGTCCTCCCCCGCTGCGCACAGGAGCTCTCGGATCGCGGCCTCGGCGCGGTCGTGATCGAATGCGGGTTTTTCGTTGGCACCGTGAATGAGCCGGGACTCGTCTCCCGACCCGCTCGGCCCGGTTGCGCTGGTCACTGTGTCGTTCCTCCACCGGTGGCGGCGCCCGTGGCGAATCCGGGCGCCCATGCCATCCGGAGCCGACGGCTACCGATTCGCGGTGCCGTTCCCGTTCTCGTCGCCGGAGTCCGGTCTCGGGCCGGATGTCCCACCGGTCGACTGCTCACCGTACTGGTCACCTTGCGCAGGGGGATGCTCCGCATTCGGACCCGGCCTGCCGTTGGACTCCCCACCGAAGTGGTTCGGCTGCGCCTGGTCCTGCTGTCCCCGTTCCCACGAGGGCACCCAGTTGTAGGACTGCTGCTGGTTACCCACCGGTTGCTCCGGACGCCCCGACGGCGAGGTCGCCGGAGTCCATCCGGGAGGAGCGCCGTAATTCGGCGGCACTCCCTGCGGGGCCTGGCCGTACTGCCCCGGCTGCGAATACTGCCCGGGCTGCGGAGGCTGACCGCTCTGGTTGTTCTGTGGAAACTGCGGAGTTCCCGAGGGCTGCCCGGCAGGAGGCTGTTGGCCTGCGGGAGGATGCCCGGCCTGCGGGGGCTGACCATCGACCGCGGGATACGGGTTCTGTTGACCGTATGCCCCGGGAGCCTGGGTAGTCTGCCCCTGCTGCGGGTTCTGCCAGCCGTGCTGCTGATCAGCGTACTGCGGCGGTCCGGAACCGTTCGAACCCTGCGTGACACCGATCGGCGTCGGCCCGGGCTGTTCGCTGACCGGTGGCCACGGTTCGCCGCGTTCCATGGCTTCCTCACCGGGTGTTTTGACCGGCGGCTTGTCCGACGGCGTACGACCACCGAAATCGTTGAACGTGGTGATCCGGGGACGCTTCTCCACCTGGGAGAAGATCCGCTCCAGTTCCTGCCGGTTCAGCGTCTCCTGCTCGATGACCTCCAGCACCAGGTTGTCGAGCACGTCGCGGTAGGTGTTGAGAATCTCCCACGCCTCGGTGTGCGCGGCCTCGATGAGCTTGCGCACCTCCTCGTCGATCTCGTGGGCGACCTCGAACGAGTAGTTCGGCTGTTGGCCTGCCGAGCGGCCGAGGAAGGGATCGCCTTCCTCCTTGCCGTACTTCACCGCGCCGAGCCTGGCCGTCATGCCGTACTCGGTGACCATCGCCCGGGCGATCTTGGTCGCCTGATCGATATCGCTGGACGCACCCGTGGTGGGCTCGTGGAAGACGAGTTCCTCGGCCGAGCGACCGCCCAGCGCGAACACCAGCCGACCGATCATCTCCGACCGGGTCATCATGTCCTTGTCGTCCTCGGGGACGACCAGCGCATGCCCACCCGTGCGGCCACGCGGGAGAATCGTGAGCTTGTAGACCGGCTCCAGGTCGGGCATCGCCCAGGCGGCCAGCGCGTGTCCGCCCTCGTGGTAGGCGGTGATCTTCTTGTCCCGCTCGGAGATGATCTTGGTCTTGCGTCGCGGGCCACCGATCACGCGGTCGACCGACTCCTCCAGAGCCGCTCCGGTGATGAGCTGTCCGTTCTCCCTGGCCGTGAGCAGTGCCGCCTCGTTGACGACGTTCTCCAGATCGGCACCGGAGAAGCCGACGGTGCGTTTGGCCAGACCTTCCATGTCCGCATCCGGCGCCAGCGGCTTGCCCTTGGAGTGCACCCCGAGAATCGCCTTGCGACCACGCAGGTCGGGCGCGGACACCGGGATCTGCCGGTCGAACCGACCGGGCCGCAGCAGCGCCGGGTCCAGGGTGTCCGAGCGGTTGGTCGCGGCGATCAGAATGATGCCACCCCGCGAGTCGAACCCGTCCATCTCGACCAGGAGCTGGTTCAACGTCTGTTCGCGCTCGTCGTGGCCACCGCCCAGGCCCGCGCCGCGCTGACGCCCGACGGCGTCGATCTCGTCGACGAAGACGATGCACGGTGCGTTCTGCTTGGCCTGTTCGAACAGGTCGCGTACGCGCGAGGCACCCACACCGACGAACATCTCCACGAAGTCCGACCCGGAGATGGAGTAGAACGGCACACCGGCCTCACCGGCCACGGCGCGGGCAAGCAGCGTCTTACCGGTCCCCGGAGGCCCGTACAGCAGCACACCCTTGGGGATCTTCGCGCCCAGTGCCTGGTATCGCGTCGGATGCTGCAGGAAGTCCTTGATTTCGTGCAGTTCCTCGACGGCCTCGTCAGCACCCGCGACATCGCCGAACAGTGTCTTGGGCATGTCCTTGGTGAACTGCTTGGCCTTGGACTTGCCGAAGTTGAGAACCTTGCTTCCGCCGCCCTGCGCGTTGTTCATCATCCACATGAGCAGCAGGACCAGCAGGCCCAGCGGGATCATGTAGATGAGCAGTTGGCTCCAGAACGAGCTCTGGGTGTACTCGGTGTCCCAGTTGCCCACCTGGGCCTGGCGAATCTCACTGACGATCTCGTCGGTGGCGCCGGCGGGGAACTGCGCGATGATGCGGTTGCTGCCCTCGACCTGGGTTCCCTGGTTCAGGGTGAGCTTGAGCCGCTGTTCCTTGTCCTCGATGGTGGCCTCGGCCACGTTGCCCTGCGAGATCTGCTGCAGAGCCGTCGACGTGGACACGTCGGTATAGCCTCGCGTGTCGTCGAAGAGCACGTTGAAGCCGTAGAACAGCAGCAACACCGCCAGAAGCCACAGCAGCGGGTTGCGGAGCAGGCGCTTTCGGTCCATTCACTTGCGGCCGGCGGGCGGCCTCGACCCTCCCTGACTTTCACGTCGGGCGGCGGCAGGCGTCCATGTCGACGTCCACCCCCGGTTCAGACCAGCGTACCGCTCGCCACAGCAGCGAGGCTGCACGAGTCGTTCCGCAGGTGTTCCAGGCTACCCACCCATCGACCTCAACGAGTGGGAAACCTCAAGAGTTCCATCGATGAGCAGCAGCTTGTGTGTTTCGCAACACCGGCTGACCGGATCGACCGGACCGTGGTTGCGATCAGCGGTCTTCCTCCGGGCGTTGCCCGCCATCGAGATCCGAAACCACACGTGCTCATGGCAGTGATCCGCCGTCCGGCCACACACGGTCGGTGAAGGCCCCCGAGGATGAAGTATCACCGCACAGGTGGCTGCCTACGGCAGATCTCCCTACGGCAGAGCTCCCTACGACAGGACACCCTACGACAGGGCACCATGATCGGCTGCTCGATCTCATCACTTTTATACCCCAACAGCCCGGAACCGGAAAAAATTCCTACGCCCCCGAGGTATAGACCTTCGGGTCGAGGCTGCCGATGTAGGGCAGGTCTCGGTAGCGCTCGGCGAAGTCGAGACCGTAGCCGACGACGAACTCGTTGGGGATGTCGAAACCGACATAGCGCAACGGCACCTCGACCTGCACGGCGTCGGGCTTGCGCAGCAACGTGCAGACCTCCAGCGAGGCCGGTCCGCGCGAAGCCAGATTCTTCAGTAGCCACGACAACGTCAGGCCGGAGTCGATGATGTCCTCGACGATCAGCACGTGCTTGCCCGCGATGTCCCGATCGAGGTCCTTGAGAATGCGCACCACTCCGGACGACGAGGTCGACGACCCGTAGGAACTGACCGCCATGAACTCCAGCTGAGCGGGCTGTGGAAGCGCCCGGGCGAGATCGGTCATCACCATCACGGCCCCCTTGAGCACGCCGACCAGCACCAGGTCACCCCCTTGACTGTGCTGGTAATCCTCGTCGATCTGCTTGGCCAGTTCGGTGATCTTGTCGTTGATCTGCTGCTCGGTGATGAGCACGGAGGCAATGTCGCCGTCGTACACGGCCCGGCTTCCCCTCTCGGTTTTTCTGGTGCGCGTTCATCCGCCGCTCACCCTGTCGGCGGTATGCGTTCACCACATTCCACCAGAAGCGTGCCACGCGCGCGTCGCAGCACAAAGTTACCCGGCAGTGCGTGACCACCCTGGCCGCGCCACTGCCCGACAAGCGCGTCCGCTTCACGCAAATGAGCGTCACTGAGTTCAGGAACGCCCTGGTCCAGCAACCACCTGCGCAGGACCCGCCGCCGCACCGCAGGAGGCTCGGCGGCAAGCGATGCGGCATCGAGCACGCCATCGGCTTCCACGTTCCGGCGGACCCTGTCGGCGATTCCGTCCAGAGCGTCGACATCGTCCTGCAGCTGCTCGGCGGTGCGCGCCAGCGCAGCCGTCACCCCACCCTGCAGCACCTCCTCCAGCAGCGGAAGCGCCTCGGTACGCAGGCGCACGCGCGTGAACCGCGGATCCGCGTTGTGCGGGTCCTGCCACGGCCGCAAACCGAGCGCCGCACACGCTTGTACCGTCGTGGTGCGCGACACTCCCAGAAACGGCCGTGCCCAAGGCACATCCAATGGCCGCATCCCGCCGATCGACCTCGGACCCGAGCCCCGACCGAGTCCGAGCAGCACGGTCTCGGCCTGGTCGTCGAGGGTGTGCCCCAGCAGCACGAGCGCACCGTGCGGGCGCAACTCGGTCAGCGCCGCGTAACGGGCGCGGCGAGCCGCCGCCTCGGTCCCCCCGGCATCGCCGACCCGAACCCGCACCGTGCGCACCTCGTCGCACCCGAGCTCGGTGAGCTGTTCGGCGGCGCGGGCCGCCACGCAGGCGGATCCGGATTGCAGATCGTGGTCGACGACAGCGCCGTGCACCGCCATGCCACGCCGGTGCGCCACGTGTGTGGTCGCGGCGGCGAGCGCCAGCGAATCAGCACCGCCGGAGCACGCGACCATCACAGGAGCATCGAGATACGGCGCGGCCTCGGCAGATCCGAGAAGACGGCGGACGGCGGCGCGCACGGCGCTCACGGAAGGGGCAGGTGGCACGGCGCCATTCTCCCGCGCTCCCTGCTCAGCCGTGGACGCGGCGGAGCCACCTGGCGGGCTCGGCGATCTCGGCACGGGAGGGCAGGCATTCGGGGTCGCTCCACACGGCGTTGAACCCGTCCATTCCGACAGCCTCCACGACGTGCCTGGTGAACGCGGCCCCCTGCGCGTACTGCTTGATCTTCGCGTCAACGCCGAGCAGGCTGCGCAACAACCGGTCGAGGAGGCCGCCACCCGCACGTCGTTCGGTGAATCGGCTGCGGATGGTGTGCACGGTGGGCACCACGCGGGGACCGACGGCATCCATGACGTGATCGGCATGCCCCTCCAGCAATGTGGAGATCGCGATGATCCGATCCAGGGCGGCACGCTGCCGGGGACTCTGCAGCAACTCGATCACACCGAGCATGCCGGGACTGGACTCACCGATCCCGTCTCGCTCGTTTTCGCTGTGGCCGGACCCACTGCGACCGGACCGCAGCTCCCGGAACACCGCGGGCAACCGGCTCAGCAACTCACTCGTCGACCCGTCCATCTCGGTGAGCAGACTTCCGAGGCTGGTGGCGAAGTGGTCACGTAGCCACGGCACGGCATTGAACTGCAGGCGGTGCGTCGACTCGTGCAGGCACACCCACATCTGGAAGTCCTCCTCCGGGACCTCCAGGGCACGCTGGGCGGACACGATGTTCGGAGCGACCAGCAGGAGCCTGCCGGGACGGTCACTGCCGGGCACCGGCGTGAACGGGTCGTACTGCCCGAGCACCTTGGTCCCGAGATAGGACAGCACAACACCCGCCTGCACACCCGCACCACGGCTGCCGAGCCCGCTCAGCAGGTCTCCATCCCCGCCACGGTCGGTGCCCGCGGTGGCCAGGGCGGTATCGGTGAGTTCGGCCAGTCCGCGCGCCGCACCGTGCAGCCAGCCGGGCCGGTCGACGACGTCGCCCTCGAGGACGGGCAGATCCCGGCCGAGGCCGGTCGTTTCCCGCACGTGGGTTTCCGCGCTCACGCTGAACTCGCGCAAGGACCGGACCGCGCGATCGGCCTCCGCTCTCGGCACGTCCGGACCTGCCTTGACCAGCCTGGTGGCGGTGGAGACCGCGACATTCCAGTCCACGGCCAGGCTGTCCGCGGCGACGGAACCGCCATCGCGGTTCCGGGCCGAGGCAGCGAGAGCGGGCGACCGGGAATTCACGTACTCGACCGTACTCCTGGTCGAGCAGGTGGGCGAGGACGTGCACCAGCAAGCCCGGAGACAAGCATGGAGAAACCACTCACCTACCTACGCCGACCGGAAAGTTATTCACGGCAGCCGCAGGTGCGCAGCGCGGAGGCCACCTTGTCCAGCGCAGGCCGGGCGACGATCGAGCTCGTACCGTTGGAGATCACCGCGAACACGAGCAGGCTGCCGTCCCGGGTGACGATCGTGCCCGCGAGACTGTTGACGTCGGTCAGCGTGCCGGTCTTGGCGCGCACCCAACCCCGACCGTTCGACGCGGCCTCCCGGTAGCGGTCCTCCAGGCTGCCGCTACCGCCGGCGACAGGCAACGCGGTCAGCAGAGCACGCAACTTGGCCGTCTTCCTCGGGAGTGCACCGTCGGCTCCTGCAGGGGCGCTCGCCGAGACCAGCAGCGACCCGAGCGCCCGGGCAGTGACCCGGTCATCGGTCGAGAGGCCGCTGCCGTCGACCATTCGCGTGCCGGTGAGGTCGAACCCGTTGCGCGTCAGCACCGCACGAACCGCCGCAGTCGCACCGGCGAACGACGGTTCGTGGTCGGTGGCAATCGCCACCTCCCTGGCCAATGTCTCGGCGAGGACGTTGTCCGAGTGCCGCAGCACGGTGCGGACCATCTGCTGAAGGGGTGCCGACTTGACCTCGCCCAGCACGGGCGCCCCCTGCGGAGCCTCACCGATGTCGACGTCGGAGGTGGGCACGCCGAGCCTGCGGGCAAGTTCACGACCCGCGTCGAGCGCGGGTTGACTGCTTCGAGGGCTGACGCCACGAGTCGGGTCGGCACGACCGCCGTCGAGCATCACCGGCTCGATCGGAGCGATATATCCGTTGCCGACATCGGCCGGAAGCCATCCCGGAGCCAGGTCCGGCCCCGTGTAGCGACTCGTATCGACGGTGATCGACGAAACCTCCCCACCGGTGGCCTTCCTGACCTCGGCCACGAGCGTGTCGAGATGAGCGGCACCGGGATAGACGGAATTCGCCTCTTCCGGCAGGGACGACAGGGTCGGGTCGCCGCCACCCACGAGAACCACGCTGCCGGGTTCGGCACCCTGCACCACTTTCGTGGTGAAGCGGTGCCGATGTCCGAGGGTCAACAAAGCGGCACTGACCGTGAGCAGTTTGGCGGTCGATGCCGGCACGAAACCCTGTTGCGCATTGTGCTTCCACAACGTTCGCCCGGTCACGGGGTCCAGCACGATCCCGCCGAAAGTACCCAGCGCGGGATCGGACACGGCCGGTTCCAGAGCAGCGGCGACCTGTTGCTTGCTCGGTGCTGCGCCGGAACCCCCGAGCGGCTCGAACGCGGGACGCAACCGCACCGGCGACGGTGGTTCGGCTCTGGGGGGCTCGCCATCGCCGAAAAGCAGGGAACGGCCGAATACGACCCCGGCGGCAAGCAGGACGACGGCCACCAGGGACACGGTTACGAGAACCCGGCGCCTGCGGTACAGCGGTACGGCCGGGGCAGACGTGGCCGGTTCCGCAGCCGGGGATGCGTCCTGTTCCGGCATGTCCGGGACGGGGTCCTCCCGGTGGCCGGGCGATTCCGTTTCCGGGGATGCGGATCCGGGGTCGAGCTGTTCGGGGTCGAACTGCTCGGGACGAGACTGCTCGGGGTGGGGCTGTTCGGCGTGCGGAGTCGGTTCGGGCCGCGACCAGGGCGCGTACCGGGGTTCCGGGGCCCGTGGAGGTCCTGGACCCTGCCCGGGCTGGGGAACCGTGGTGAAATCCGCCGGTTGCGCGGTCCGCTGCTCCTTCGGCGGGGGGCCACTGAGATCGGGGCGGCGGAACTGCCTGGTCGGTTCCTCGGCCGGAACGGACTCGGGCGGCGAGGCCGGTCGGAACTTCATTGTCGGCTGCTCGGCATCGGCGGCACCGCTCGCAGGCCACGAGGAGACTCCGGGTGCGGAAGCACCAGGACCGCTGTCGCGACTGATCCGGTCGGTGTCCTGGTCGAAACCGTTCCGCTCGGAGGGGTCCTTCGGCCACTCAACCGGCGCTTCGGGATCCCGTACCGGCCAGGCAGGCTCCTGCGGCTGCTCCGGCGCCTCTTCGTTCCCCTCCTCGTCATCGTCCCCGGCAACGGCGCGTGCAGGCGGTTGAGAGCCACTCACAGGACCGGGAGACGCATCGGCAACACCGGGGTCGGGCACCCCACCCCGTGGGTTATGAGGTTCGGACACGTACTCCTCCTCCTCCTCGACGAGGCGCCTGGCGGTGTGGATGCGAGCTCACACACTGCCGTGCGGCTCGGCGAACTGTCGTGGTCCACACTAGATGTGGCCGTACGCGCAAGCGGGCGGCCGCACCCGACGCAAGACGAGTGAGGAACCGCGTGGACTTCGACGTCACGATCGAGATCCCCAAGGGGAACCGGAACAAGTACGAGGTGGACCACAAGACGGGGCGGATTCGTCTCGACCGGACACTGTTCACCGCCACCCAGTACCCGGCCGACTACGGCTTTATCGAGGACACCCTCGGTGAGGACGGGGACCCGCTGGACGCACTGGTGCTCGTGCAGGAACCGACGTTCCCGGGCTGTCTGATCACCGCCCGCGCGATCGGCATGTTCCGGATGCGGGACGAGAAGGGCGGCGATGACAAGGTCATCTGCGTGCCCTCGGACGACCCGCGCCAGGAACACCTGCGTGATATTCACCACGCCGGCGAGTTCCACAAGCTGGAGATCCAGCACTTCTTCGAGGTCTACAAGGACCTGGAGCCGGCCAAGAGCGTGGAAGGCGCCACCTGGGTCGGCCGTGACGAGGCCGAGACGGAAATCAAGCGCTCCATCGAGCGTGCCAAGGAACAAGGCCACTGAGGCGAGTGGCTCCATGATGAAGGCCCTCGCCCGAGTTGAAAACGGGCGAGGGCCTTCATCGTGAGACACATTCAGCCGATCAGGCCGCCCAGCGGGCTGCCACCGCCCGTGAGGCCGCCCAGCGGGCTGCCACCGCCCGTGAGGCCACCCAGCGGGCTGCCACCGCCCGTCAGGCCACCCAGCGGACCACCGTTCTCGTCGCCGGACAGGCCGCCGGGGAGGTCACCGGACCGAGCAGCAGTCGATTGCTCCTGCATCGGCACCACCTCGCCGACCGTCGTGGTCGCGGAGTGCACAGTGCCCACGGCGTGGTATGCGGTCTGTGCGACACCGTTGTCCACGGGCAGCTGATCGGGAAGTTCCGGGGCTTCGGCTGCGGCGGCGGTGCCGGCAAAGCCGACCGCGCCCGCGCTGCTCGCCAGCAGGGTGGCCGCTGCGGTCAGGGTGCGTTTCATCGCCTTGCTCCTCTCTGCGCAGGTGCTCTCCCCTGCGCGCCGCGCTGAGAGTACGGAAAGATCACCAGCCACGGTTCAGCGACCGAAATGACCGTGGTGATCAACCGAACGTGAGCAATACTCATCAAGTAGCGTCCCCCCAGCGTGTGAACCACTTGCGATCCACTGCGATTCACTGCGATTCACTGCGATTCACTGCGGCTCACCCCGTGGCGACCAAGAGCTCTTAGGTTCCGTCTGGTGGATCATGTGCGGTGGGGTTGGTCAATTTCTCGAGAAATTGACCAACCCCGCCCAGAGGCAAGAGCACCGGACAGGCCCGAGAACCTGTCCGGTGCTCTTGGGGTGAGGTCGCGGAGCCGGGTGCGGATGGCCCGGCCACGTCCAGGGGTCCTTGGTGGATGTCGTCGCTTTCGACGCCCCCACGGACGTCAAGCTGCTGCGGGAGGTGGCGCGGGTTGGTGTGCTCGGCGGTGTTGCGCTGCTTGCAGGCCTGGGCGTCGAAGGCGGGTGGTCGTCCTCCGGCCGAGCCTTTCCGGGCACGGTTGGCGCGCTGATCACGGCATTCGGGGAGGACGGCGACGATGCCGCGGCGGCGCAACTCAACACGGACGGCCCGCTGCTACGAACGCCTCGAAACCGTCATCGACGCCTTCTTCGACCTGGCCGATGCGATCAACACCGTCCGTGCCCTGATCCGCCGCGCCTGGACCCACTACCGCCGGGATGCTCGACCGGCCAAACGACCATGAGCAACATGCCAATCCGCACGGCCACTTGCTCGCAGCACGGGCCGTTCACATCACGGCATCCGGCACGGCCGCTTGGCCCACTTGCTGTTGGCGCTTGGCATGCTCCTCACGCAGCGCCTCGACCTCATGGGCGAATTCGGCATATGCCGCACGCTCGTCCTCAAAGCGGCGGTACTTCCCGGCACGGAGCTCCACCGAGTGATATTCGCGCTCCAGTGCGTCGGCGGTCTGCTGCAGGTTGATGCCGCGCTCGCGATATCGCGAATATCCCGCGAAGGCAGCCGCCAGGGCGACCAGCAGGCTCATCCCGACCGCGGGCCAGCGCGCGGTCGCGAGGGACACCGAAGCGGCCACGGTCACGGAGGCGGCGATCGACCCACCGATGATCAACCCCTGGAGAGCGTTGTGCGCCCGCCGGTGCCTGCGCGCCTCGGCGCGGTACTGCTCGACGGTTTCCGGCAGAAGAAGGCGATACCGCTTCTGCGCGGCGAGAAGATCACCCGCGCCGACATCCTCGAGGAGTTGCTCACGATGCGCGCGGTGGAGTTCACGCAGTTGCGCCCCCAGGGCACGAACCGCGAAGTGCTGGCGGTAGAGCACTCTCGCGGACACGACGACCGAGCCGATCGGCACGACAACAGCCAGTGCCAGTAGCCAGAACGGCGGCTCGGCCAGCGCGGTGAAACACCCCAGCGATGCCGCGAACAGCACGATGTTGCCCGGGAAAGCCCACAGCACCAAAAACCGTTGCACCAGCCTCGCGCGGTGCAACTGCTCGGACCGTTCCCCGAGCCGTAATTGAACGTCATCCGGATGCGAATCCCCGGAAATCACCCCACCCCCGATGATTCCCGTGGTCGCCTCTGCACTGCCCATCACATCGATCCCTTCAAGCGTCAGTGTGATCGAAGTAGGTCCGTGGCATGACGGCAATCGGCTAACGGAGTGACGGGAGCCTAAAACCACGGATTTTCGAACGGGACTGCGGGGGTTGATAGCTGCCGAAGCCGCCGCCGAACCGGCAAACGCTCGAACAGTGGCATAAATCACTCCGCCGTCCTCTGCGTCATGCAGCGGACCCTTGGGGATCATCCCGGTATCCGTCCTCTGTGACTACGGTCAGGCGAAGTGGTCCACGCCGCCGACCGGTTGGGAAGAGGGGCGAAGTTAATGCGTCGCTCGGAGTCCATGATCGAGGTATCCGGCTGCCCGAACCGCCCACCGAGAGTGGCGACCAGGCGATAAGCATCGTGCAGCATGGCGCGGGCCTGTTCGCCCGCCGCGGTCTCGGATGCCGTGGTATCGCAACGCGCACAGAGTTGTTGGACCGGCACCGAGGAGAACGACAACCGGCCACCTTCCGAGGTCGGAAAGTGGCCGGTCAGGAGTGGAGCCGCCTGGGGGAATCGAACCCCCGACCTACGCATTACGAGTGCGTCGCTCTGTCCGACTGAGCTAAGGCGGCGTTGGCGGGATCCAGTGTAGCTGCCTCCCTCGCGTCACCGGCACACCCCCGGCTCGTTGGCATGGCAGTGATTCCCGTCACTGACCGGAGGACCCTCGATGCGAACACGCCCGCTCCGTCGCATGGCTGCCTGCTCTGCCGCGTCACTGGTGGCGATGTGCCTGTCGCTGCCCACCGCGGTGGCCCAGAACACGCCGCCGACCACGCCGGTTCCCGAGCCGGAGAACCCCGGTCAGCCGCCGGCCTCCCAGCCACCGCCGGTCCCCCAGCCGGGTCCGGTGGTGGCGGAAGCGGGCACCGGCATCGGGATGCTGCGGATCCTGCCCGGCGCCGTGCCGGGTGACTCGATCATCGAGGATCCCGAGTTCAACGACAAACTGCCGAGGCAGTCGCTGCTCGAAGCCGGGATGGGGATTGCGGTCGCGCAGGCGAATTCGGAGGCCTACCTCGCGCAGGAACGCGCCATCGCCGAATCGTCCCCGGTCGGATTCGCGGTGGGGGGTAACGCGCCACTCCTGCCCGGATCACTGGCCCAGACGGCACTGCCGGACCATTCGGAGCCCACCACGAGCGGACTGCAGCCGCCGTCGTCACCCGCGAGGAAACTGCTCGATGCCGGACTCGTCGAAGGCAGTGTGCAGGCGCGCTGGGATCGGCGGCTCGGCCCGTGTGTCCAGCCCATCGCGGACTCGAAAACGTCGATGGCCGGCATCTCCGCCGTCAACGTCCTGCCATCGCTGCCTTCCGGACCCGAGGAACTGACGTCTCTGCTTTCCGGCGATGGCAAGAATTCCGGAATGGACACGGCTACCGCCCATGCCCTCGGTGCGCAACTCGGCGACATGCAGGGACCGCTGTCCCGACTCGGCGGGCTCCTCACCGGACAAACCGAGGCAGCGGGTGGCGCGGGAGCACTGCTGAGCGTTCCCGGGGCGATCCGGGCGCACTCCAACATTCGGCTCGTCGATGTGCCGGGCCAGGACGGCAAGGCGGTCCGATCGACGTCGCGGTTCCGGCTCGGAAGTATCCGCCTGTTCGCGGGAACACAGCAGGAAATTCGGATCGACGTCGTCAGCACGCCGACCCTGACGGCCACCTCCACCGGAGATCCGGAGACCTCCACTGTGGAATACCAGGCGCCGGTGCTACGAGTCTCCCAGGGTGGTGAGAAGATCGGCGCACTCAGCGCGACGAATCCGAACATCGAGGTGCCCATCGGGGTTCCGATGCCGGGATCGGGAGTCGACTCCGATACGCCACTGGTGGGCCATCCCGAGATGCCCCACGTTCTCGACATCGGCGTACTGCGGTTGAGCATCGGCGATGTACAGAAGTCCCGGGACGGCGACGAGGTCCGCGCCCTCGCACGGCTGCTCGATGTGACGGTTCTCCCGGGCGAATCGTTGGGCATTCCCACGTCACTGGCCGAGATCTCGTTCGGGGAACAGGCTGTCCGGGCGGACGCACCGACAGGGGGTGTCCACTGCGATGTCCCCGCACCGACCACCTCCTCGGCCGCCGCGCCCTCGCCCGCCACACCGGATTCCGAGAACGACCGGTCACAGACGGTGCCTGTACTGGCCGTGACCAGCGGTGCTTATCACACTGTGCCGCTGTTCTGGACCGGTTCTTGCCTGCTGATCCTCGGGGCCATCCTCGTCTCCGCCGTTCCCCGGAGACGCTGAGTGATCAGCGGCACCACCTCGGGAAGTCGAAAGCCCGCCCGGCCGGGCGGGCGGGCGGAATCACACCGACCGGCCCGGCTGTACCGGGCCTGGACTGGTCGCACTACTGATGCAGGGTGGCGACCATCGCTTCGACGGCGAAAAGGGGCTTGACGTTGCGAGCCAATGCGCTGCGACAGTCCAGCACGGCTTCCAACCGGCGCAAGGTCGATTCCGAGGTCCATTCCGCAGCCGCCTTGGACACATCGCGGGCACAGTCCGGGTGGTTCAGCGGTGCCGCGGAACCGAAACGCGTCACCAGCACATCCCGGTAGAAACCGGCCAGATCCATCAGCGCCAGGTCCAGGGCATCGCGCTGCGAACGGGTCGCGCGGGACTTCTGTTTCCTCTCCAACTCCTTGATCGCCGCGTTCGCGCCGCGCGTGGCCGATGCCGTTCCCTTCCCGGTGCCACCCGCCCCCATCGCCGTACGGAGTTCTTCCTTCTCCGCTTCGTTGCGGGACTCGTTGGCCTCCGTGGCCTCCGCCTCGGCGGTGCGCACGAGTTCGCCCGCGGCGGAGAACACATCCGAGAAACGGGACAGTCCCACCGGGATCCGCAGCACCGCCTCGCGCCGCTCCCGTGCCTGCGGATCGGTCGCGAGCCGCCGTGCACGTCCGATGTGGCCGCCACAGACCGAAGCCGCCCACCGAGCCAGCTCATCGGGCACCCCGTCCCGCTCTCGCAGCACCTCGGCGATGGAACCGGCAAGAGGAGTGCGTAGCTGCACCGGACGACAGCGTGAGCGGATCGTGACCGGAACATCCTGCGGATGATCCGACGGCGCACACAGCAGGAACACCGTGCGATCAGGGGGCTCTTCGATGACCTTGAGCAGCGCATTGCCCGCGCCTTCGGTCAGCCGGTCGGCATCCTCGATCAGTACCACCCGCCAGTGGCCCGTCGCGGGCCTGCGCGCGGCGGCCTGGACCAACGAGCGCATCTCGGAAACCGAAATGGACAGCCCCTCCGGCACGACCACCTGGACATCGGCGTGGGTTCCGGTCAGCACCGTGCGGCACGCCGAACACTCCCCACAGCCGGGCATGTTCCCGGCCGGGGCAGTGCATTCCAGCGCGGCGGCGAAAGCCCGCGCAGCCACCGAACGACCCGACCCGGGAGGACCTGTGAACAGCCACGCATGGGTCATCGCCCCGGTGTCGGCGGACTCGCCGCGCACCCGGAGACCTGCGGCTCGCGCTGCGGCAAGAAGCCCACGCACCACATCGGGCTGCCCCACGACGTCGGACCATACGCCGGTGGTCGGCGGTGTCACCCCGGATCGAGCCTCCTCGATCGGGTCGAGCGCGTATCCCGCTTCGCTGCGCTCCATTGCGACCGACCTACTTCCACCATCAGCGCACCCTGCATTCGGCACGGTACGCCGCCGTCCTGATGGTCCCCTGACCAGGAGGACCGTCAGGACGACTTCGAGCTACCGGCCTTCGTCGAGGTTCCCGAACTCTTCGCTCCGTTACCGGTCGACCCGCCACCGGCCGAACCACTGCTTTTCGTACCGGAGTTTTTCGTACTGGAGTTTTTCGTACCGGAGCTCTTCGCGCCGTTACTCTTCGATGTCGAGCTTTTCGCGCCGGAGCCCTTCGAGCCATTCCCGGAGGAGCCGCCGCTCCGGGAATCGCCGCTCTTGGACTGGGAACCCTTCGCCGGAGAGCTCTTGGACTGGCCACTCTTGGACTGGGAACCACTGCTCTTCGAGCTCTTCTTCTTCGGCGGCGCCTTGGCACGCCGCTCGGCAACCAGTTCCACCGCCCGGTCCATCGTCAGTTCCTCGACCGTGTCCCCCTTGCGCAAGGAGGCGTTCGTCTCCCCATCGGTGACGTAGGGGCCGAATCGGCCGTCCTTGACGACCAGCGGCTTGCCGGTCTCCGGCTCGTCGCCGAGCTCACGCAGCGGTGGTGCGGGCGCACGACGCCCCCGCTGTTTGGGTTGCGCGTAGAGCTTGAGGGCCTCGTCGAGAGTCACCGTGAAGATCTGCTCTTCGGTCTCCAGCGACCGTGAGTCGGTGCCCTTCTTCAAGTAGGGACCGTAGCGACCGTTCTGAGCGGTGATCTCCTCGCCGGACTCCGGGTCGGTGCCGACGACTCGGGGCAGTGAGAGCAACCGGAGCGCGTCGTCGAGAGTCACCGTATCCAGCGACATCGACTTGAACAGGCTTCCCGTGCGGGGTTTCGCCTTGGTGCCCTCGGGCGGAATCTCGGTCACGTACGGCCCGAAACGGCCGTCCTTGGCCACGATCTCGTTACCCGTCTCCGGGTCGGCACCGAGGCTGCGGCCCTCCATGGGCGTGGCGAACAGCTTCTCCGCGACCTCGGCGGTCAACTCGTCCGGTGGCAGCGCATCGGGCAGATTCGCACGTTGGGACTCGGTACCGCCGTCCGCATCGGCGCTCAACGGACGCTCCAGGTACGGGCCGTAGCGCCCGACACGGACGTAGACCGTGCGGCCCTGGTCATCGGTGAACATCGGAATCGAGTTCACCTCACGCGCGTCGATCTCCTCGACACCGGAACCGACGAGCCTCTTCAGTCCCCCGGCACGGCCGATCGAGTCGTCCGGGCCGACATCGCCACCGAAGTAGAAACCAGACAACCACCTGGTGCGTTCCTGCCTGCCCTCGGCGATGCGGTCCAGTTCGTCCTCCAGCGCGGCGGTGAAATCGTAGTCCACCAGCCGCCCGAAGTGCTTCTCCATCAACCCGACAACGGCGAACGCCACCCAGGACGGCACCAGTGCCGAACCCTTGCGCCACACGTAGCCGCGCTCCTGCACGGTGCTGATGATCGACGCATAGGTCGACGGGCGGCCGATCCCCAGCTCCTCGAGTGCCTTGACCAGGCTCGCCTCGGTGTAGCGGGCGGGCGGATTCGTCGTGTGCCCGTCCGGGGACAGCTCGGTCGCGGCAATCGCCTGATCCTGCACCAGACGTGGGAGCCGGGATTCGGCGTCGTCGGCGACGCCGCCTGCCTCCGAATCCACCGACTCGACGTAGGCCTTGAGGAATCCGGCGAACGTGATGGTGCGGCCCGACGCCGCGAAGGTGCATTCCTCGCCGCCCGCGGCGGTGCCGGTGATGCGCACCGACAGCGTGGTGCCCTTGGCGTCGGCCATCTGCGAGGAGATGGTGCGCTGCCAGATCAACTCGTAGAGCTTGAAACCGTCCCCGTCGAGCTCCTGGGCCAGTTCACCGGGTGTCCGGAAGTTCTCCCCGGCCGGGCGGATCGCCTCGTGCGCCTCCTGCGCGTTCTTGACCTTGCGGTTGTACTGCCGCGGCTGCGGCGAGAGATGGTCCGCACCGTACAGGTCACGTGCCTGGTCACGGGCCGCTGCGATGGCCGTCTCCGACAGTGTCGTGGAGTCGGTACGCATGTAGGTGATGTAGCCGTTCTCATAGAGCCGCTGTGCGGTACGCATCGTCCGGTCGGCCGAGAAGCGCAGCTTACGGCCTGCTTCCTGCTGCAGCGTGGAGGTCATGAACGGTGCGTACGGCTTCCGCGTGTACGGCTTCTCCTCGGCGCTGGACACGGTCATCTCGGCCTCGGCCAAGCCATTGGCGAGGTACTGTGCCGTTGCCTCGTCGAGCAACCTGACCTCGTCGTTTTTCAACCGGCCGTCCGGACCGAAGTCCCGTCCCGTCGCCAGCTTGGCGCCGTCCACGGCCACCAGGCGAGCCCCGAAGGTTCCGGATTCGCCGGAGGAGTCCGCTTCCGTGGCCGAGGCGTCCATCGTCGCCGAAAGGTCCCAGTAGGAAGCGGGTACGAACCGGATCCGCTCGCGCTCACGTTCGACGACGATGCGGGTCGCCACGGACTGCACACGGCCTGCCGAGAGTTTCGGCATGACCTTCTTCCACAGCACCGGGCTGACCTCGTAACCGTAGAGGCGGTCGAGGATGCGCCGGGTTTCCTGCGCATCGACCAGGTCCTGGTCGAGATCCCTGGGATTCGCGGCGGCGGCTTGGATGGCGGACTCGGTGATCTCGTGGAACACCATGCGGCGCACCGGCACCTTCGGTTTGAGCGTCTCCATCAGATGCCACGCGATCGCCTCGCCCTCCCGGTCGCCATCCGTGGCGAGATAGAGCTCGTCGACGCCGGACAGCGCTTCCTTGAGCTCGCTGACCGTCCCCTTCTTGTCCGAGGTCACCAGGTACAGCGGCTGGAAGTCGTTCTCGACGTCCACGCCCAGCCGAGCCCACGACTGGCCCTTGTACTTGGCGGGCACATCGGCGGCGCCACGCGGTAGGTCACGAATGTGGCCGCGGGAGGATTCGACCACGAAATCCGAGCCGAGGAAGGAGGCGATCTTGCGCGCCTTCGCCGGCGACTCGACGATCACCAATCGCCGACCACCGGAACCCGCCCCGTCAGATGTCTGAGAAGCCCGGCCGGTAGCGCCGTTCTTCTTCGTTCGTGTCGAGCCAGCCACGCCTACCTGCTCTCGTCTCTGGAAAATGTCCGATTGGCCAGTGTGCACCGTGCACGCCCCATCGTGCCGTGCCGGGGACGCACAGCGTTGCACACAACGCAGGGTTCCCGCGCGTTTCACCAGTACGAACGCGCCCCCATCCTGACGTGTTCCAGCACCCGATCCGGCGTGTGCTGTGTCGAACACCTCAGTTCGGTGTACCGGCTTTTTCGCTTGAGTGGTCAGCCCCGGCAAGCTTTCTCCACCGGCTGCCAACCACCCACGCAAGTTCTTGCGAACGAACGATCAGGAGGGCAGAGGCCACGCTCGCCCCACCATTCCATCGGGCCTCGGTCCCACCAACTCGGCGAGCCGCTCGATCCGGCGCCTGCCCGCAATCCGTAATGCGGGACCACCGCCGCGCGGGCCGACCGGTTTCGCGGGCAACCCGGCACGATCAAGCGCCGAAGCCAGTGGAGCGTGCGTTTCCGGAGCGTGCGGATCCAGCCCGAAAGAGTAGCCGCCCGTGTCCGGGTAGCCCGCAGTCAGGGCCCAAAGTCGCAGCACCGAACCGTCGGGAACGAATCCGCTCGGTACCGACTTGACCGCGCCGTGCAGCCACAGCCCGGCGAGTCCGGTCAAGTCTGCACGGAAAGCCGTACGCAGTAGCGGATACCCCTCCTCGGAACGGCCGAACTCGGCTTCCACGCCACGCTCTGCACATGCCGTGAGCAGCGAATTCGCCCGCCAGTCCGCGGTGACCACGACCGACAACCTCGCTGCCGTACCGCGACCGAATCCGACCGCCTGCCCCGGTCCGCACAGCAGTCCGGCGAGATCGGCAACGCGCGGGAGCCGCGCCTCGGCCGAGAAGAAGGACAGCTGGCCCACGAAAGATCATCGTAGAACGCTCGTTCGAGTTCCACCAGGGGTGCCACACCCCGTACTTTCACTCGAAAGTGTGCACATGATGAGCGAGCAGCTCACTCCCGATCGGAGTTATCCGAACCGGGTCAGCGTGGTGTCCGGAACTACTGCGGCGGCTGCTGCGACGTTCGGGGAACTTGAGACGACGGATTGGTCAGGGGCTTGCAGGCGGGAGCCTCCGCAGCGGCTTCCAGCAATGCCCGGTTCTCGTTGAAGCGGGAGAACGCGGAACCGAAGACCGACTGCCCCTTCTTGACCTCCTTCTGCACTGCTTGCTGGCCTGCGGTGAAGGACTCCTGGTCACTGGTGTCGATGTGTTCGGCCTTGGTCTTGGCCGTGCTGAGAATATCGTGTGCCCGGACGAAGCTCTTTTCGAACGCATCCGTGACACCGTCGCCCCCCTTGATCGGCGAGGGTTGTATCTTCCGCAACCCGGTGAGCGTGTCGTCGGCCGCCTGCAACGCCGAATCGAGCTGCGCGACCAGGGAGGACTTGAAGGCATCCCGGTTGCTCTTGTCGACCGGGGGAGCACTCTGCTGCGAGGCCGCGAAGCCTCCGATGAGCTCACACAACCGGTTCGTCCAGGCCACACTCTCGGATCCGGGTTTCCCCGGTGCCCGTGACGGTGCGGCCGTCGTCGGGGCGGCCGTTGGCGGCGCTGTCGTCGGCGAAGCGGAGGACGGTGCCGACGGTGCGCCCTGGGAGCAGCCCGCGAGCGCAATCGGGACAGCGGCCAACACCGCGACGGACGCGGAACGAAGTGTCATGCACGCTCCAATGCGGTTATTCGGTGAGCACGAAAGGGATCGACTCGGCGAGGTTGTCCGCGCAGTCCCGTCTCGTCGAACGAGCCGACACGAGAGTCCTCGGCTTCCTCCACCATGCCAGTGGCACTTCCTCGCCCATGTGCACGGCGTGCCACCGAGGGGTGACGACAGTGGGCGAACCGGAAATCGGGGGCGCTCGACGGACGTATTGCCGAGCGCCCCGTCCTGTGCTCGAGACCCTCCGCTCAGGAAGCGTCGTTAACTACTTTTCCCTGGTCGGAAGGCGTTTCGGCGATGGCGGTACTGCGCCGCTTCGATGCCACCACCGCGGTGACGATGATCGCCGTTGCGATCACGGCAACCGTGATACGCACCACCGGGGAAGCGTTCTCGCCCACCGCGAAGAGCACCACGGCCGGAGCGATGAGTACCGACACCAGGTTCATCACCTTGAGCAGCGGATTGATCGCCGGGCCCGCGGTGTCCTTGAACGGGTCGCCGACGGTGTCACCGATGACCGTCGCCGAGTGGGCCTCGGATCCCTTGCCACCGTGGTAACCGTCCTCGACGAGCTTCTTCGAGTTGTCCCAGGCACCTCCGGAGTTGGCCAGGAAGATCGCCATCAGCGTGCCCGTGGCGATCGCCCCCGCGAGATAGCCCGCCAGCGGCCCGACCCCGAGCCCGAAGCCGACGGCGATGGGGGCCAGTACCGCGAGAAGCCCCGGGGTTGCCAGTTCCCGGAGGGAGTCCCGGGTGCAGATGTCGACCACCCGCCCGTATTCGGGGCGTTCGGAGCCGTCCATGATCCCCGGCTTGGCGGAGAACTGGCGGCGCACCTCGTAGACCACCGCTCCCGCCGCACGGGAGACCGCGTTGATCGCCAGACCGGAGAACAGGAACACCACGGCCGCACCGATGGCCACGCCGACCAGCACGTTCGGCGCGTAGACATAGAACTCCTGGTCGGCGAGCACACCGCCGACGTCGGCCAGTGCCGAATCGATCGCATCCTGATAGGAGCCGAACAGGGCGGTCGCGGCCAGTACGGCCGTCGCGATGGCGATGCCCTTGGTGATCGCCTTCGTGGTATTGCCGACAGCGTCGAGCTCGGTGAGCACCTGTGCCCCCTCGCCCTCGAACTCACCGGACATCTCGGCAATGCCCTGTGCGTTGTCGGCGACCGGCCCGAAGGTGTCCATCGCCACGATCACGCCGACCGTGGTCAGCAGCCCCGTCCCGGCCAGGGCCACCGCGAACAGGGCCACCGTCAGCGAGCCGGACAGCAGGAAGGCGCCGAAGACGGCCGCTCCGATCACGAGCGCGGTGTAGACGGCGGACTCGAACCCGACCGACAGGCCCGTCAGGATGACCGTGGCGGGCCCCGTTATCGAGGATCTGCCCACATCGCGCACCGGGCGGTTCTCCGTGGCGGTGAAGTACCCGGTGATCTTGAGAATGACGATTGCCAGCAGGATACCGATGATCACCGAGACCAGTGCGATCAGAGCGGGGCTTCCGTCCTGCGAGCCGATCTCCTCGGAAACGCCGCTGAGCTGGGCGAACGAGCCCGGCAGGTAGGCCACGGCGGCGATGGCACACAGCACCGCGGAGATTCCGGCCGAGATGTAGAACGAGCGGTTGATCGCGGTCAGCGCGCTCTCGCCGGTTCTCGCCTTGGTGATGTAGACACCGAGCACGGCCGTGACCACGCCGATGGCGGGCACGATCAGTGGAAACAGCAACCCCTGTTGGCCGAACGCCGCCGTACCGAGAATCAGCGCGGCGACCAGCGTGACCGCGTAGGACTCGAAGAGATCGGCGGCCATTCCGGCGCAGTCCCCGACGTTGTCGCCCACGTTGTCGGCGATGGTCGCGGCGTTGCGCGGGTCGTCCTCGGGGATGTTCTGCTCGACCTTGCCGACCAGATCGGCGCCGACGTCGGCGGCCTTGGTGAAGATCCCGCCACCGACACGCATGAACATCGCCAGCAGGGCCGCGCCGAAACCGAATCCTTCCAGCACGCGTGGTGCATGGCCCGCGTAGACGAGCACCACGAGCGCCGCACCGAGCAAACCGAGTCCGATGGTGCTCATTCCGACCACGCCACCGGTGCGGAAGGCCACGCGCATCGCCTTCTCGCGTCCGCTCGCCGGGTCATTGGCCGCGGCGGCCACCCGCAGATTCGCCCGCGTGGACAACCACATGCCGAGATAGCCGATCGCAGCCGAGAACGCCGCACCGAACAGGAAGAAGATCGACCTGCCGATCCGCTCGCCGGTGGTTTCGGCGGGCAGTGCGAACAGCAGCAGAAACACGATGGCGGCGAAGATGGCCAGTGTCCGGAACTGCCGGTTGAGGTAAGCCGAGGCTCCTTCCTGGACGGCTCGGGCGATCTCCTGCATCCGGGTGGAGCCCTGACCCGCTGCCAGCACCTCCTTGATAAGCACATAGCCGAACACCAGTGCGGCCAGAGCGACCACGAGCACCACACCGAGAATGGTGTAGTCCGCGGTGCCGAGCTGGAGTTGCTGAGCGGAATTCCGGGCAAGAACGCTTTGGGCCGCCGAGTCCTGGATCGTCGAGTCCTGGGCGAGGTCACTCCGGTTCGACGAGCCCGGTGGTGCAGTGCCCTGGGTCCAGCGTGACTGGACCGCAGTGAGCAGGGACATCCGTCCTCCTGATTTGTGCTCGGTTCTCCCGCCGGGCACCGATGGGTCTCGGTTCCGGCACGCGGTACCGGCCTCGCCCCGGCGAGTCCTGCGGGACCCGCCGGGCGCGACGTCGTTGGCTGAGGAGTCTATTCAGGGTTCGAGTGGCTTACATCACGGTGTGCTACGTCACTTGCCACGACGTGGGATTTTGCCAGAACTGTATCGATACACCACCCTGTTGATCACTCAATCGGCGTCTTCGCGATTTGGCCCGAACGGGTGACATAAGGTATTGGACGCACAAGATGGCCCGGGCCTCGCTCCCGATTTGGCAGCCAGCCGCATGTCCACGGGATGCGAGTTCGGCTCACTTCGCTCCTGCACGAGTCCTCGCGGATCCCTGTGCGAGGCTCGATGGGTGACCCGAAAGGCAGAGACTCACCGGACGCAGGACGACGGGCAGCGGTTGCTCGATCGCGTACTGGCCGGGGTACCGACCGGTGAGTCACCACTGCGGCATGTCGAGCACCTCCCCGAGCGCCCGGCCCGCCACGCGCCGTGGCCGGAGTGGGCGGCTGACGAGGTCGTGGTCGCCCTCCGCACGCGCGGCGCCCCCCTTCCCTGGACGCACCAGGCAGAAGGTGCCGAATCAATATGGGCGGGCACGAACACCGTCATCGCCACCGGGACCGCCTCCGGCAAATCCCTGGCCTACCAATTACCGGTGCTGTCCCGACTGCACACCGACGATCGCGCCACAGCCCTGTATCTGTCACCCACCAAAGCGCTGGGCGCCGACCAGCTCCGCGCCGTGACCGAACTCGGGTTGGACGGCATCCGCGCAGCAAGCTACGACGGAGACACACCGAAGGCCGAGCGAGACTGGGTACGCGCGCACGCCCGGTGGATCTTCACGAACCCGGACATGCTCCACCACGGCATCCTGCCCCAGCACTCCCGGTGGGCGCGTTTCTTCCGACGACTGCACTACGTCGTCATCGACGAATGCCACACCTACCGCGGTGTGTTCGGCTCACACGTGGCACTGCTGCTGCGCCGGTTACGTCGAATGGCCCACCACTACGGGGTGGACCCCGTGTTCGTGCTGGCCTCGGCCACCGTGTCCGACCCCGGCGCGCTGGGCAGGAACCTCACCGGGGTGCAATGCCGCGCGATCACCGACGATGGCTCGCCGCGCGGCGGGCGAACGATCGCACTGTGGGAACCGCCACTGCTGCACGAATCGAGCGGGGAAAACGGCGCCCCGGTGCGCCGCTCGGCGGGCACCGAGGCAGCGCGCATCATGGCCGACCTGGTCATCGAGAATGCTCGCACCCTGGCGTTCATCCGTTCCCGGCGTGGCGTGGAGGTGGCAGCGCTGACGGCCCGGCGCACGCTGTCCGACGTGGATGCCGCGCTGCCCGGCAAGATCGCCGCCTACCGCGGTGGCTACCTGCCGGAGGAGCGCCGCGAACTGGAGCGTTGTCTGCTGTCGGGAGAACTGCTCGCGGTGGCCACGACGAACGCGCTGGAGCTCGGCGTGGACATCGCCGGACTGGATGCGGTGGTGGTCGCAGGCTACCCGGGCACGCTGGCTTCGTTCTGGCAGCAAGCGGGCCGGGCCGGACGTGATGCCGATGGCGCCCTTGTGGTGTTCGTGGCACAGGACGACCCGCTGGACACCTACCTCGTGCATCATCCGCCCGCCGTGCTGGAGCAGCCGGTGGAGGCCACGGTGCTGGACCCGGCCAACCCGTATGTCCTGGAACCTCACCTCTCCTGCGCAGCGGCCGAACTTCCGCTCGACGGGGCGGCCCTGAACTTCTTCGGCGGGCCTCCGGCGCGGGAAGCGGTCGAGGCGCTCACCGCTTCGGGTGTACTGCGCGCTCGTGCCCACGGCTGGTACTGGACCGCACGAGAACGTCCCCACCGAACGGTGGAACTGCGTGGCACAGGTGGCGAACAGATCGCCGTGGTGGAAGGCGATTCGGGAAGAATGCTGGGCACGGTGGACCCGGATTCGGCACACGGGACCGTGCATCCCGGAGCGGTGTACCTGCACCGGGGCGAGTCCTTCGTCGTGGACGAACTCGACCTCGATGACGGCTTGGCGCTGGTGCATGCCGAAAACCCGGAGTGGAACACCTCACCTCGCGACGAGACCGATATCTCGGTGCTGCGCACGCTGGAATCCCGGCGGGTCGCGGCGGGAGTTTCGATCAATCTCGGAGAAGTGGAGGTCACGTCCCGGGTCGTCGGCTACCTTCGGCGGCTGCCCTCCGGAGAGGTGCTCGATCAGGTTCCACTGGACCTGCCCGCTCGAAAACTGGCGACTCGCGCAGTCTGGTACACCGCAAGCGACGAACTGCTTCGTGGCAGCGCGCCGGGGGGCGCCGGGCTGGAACCGGCACGCCTCCCCGGCGCGCTGCATGCCGCCGAGCACGCGGCGATCGGCCTCCTACCGCTGTTCGCAACCTGCGACCGGTGGGATATCGGCGGCGTCTCCACCGCCGTGCACGCGGACACCGGGGAGGCGACGGTGTTCGTGCACGACGGTCATCCGGGGGGCGCCGGATTCGCCGACCGCGGCTTCGCCGCGCTGTTCCCATGGTTGGTTGCGACGCGGGAAGCGATCGCTTCCTGCGCCTGCCCGGCTGGTTGCCCGTCCTGCGTTCAGTCGCCGAAGTGCGGAAACGGCAACGAACCGCTGGACAAGGCGGGGGCAGTGGCTGTCCTCGACGCCGTGCTGACCGCGTGTGAGGTGCCGGTGGAATCGGCCGGGTTGTGCGAGGGGGCACCGGATGACCGGAGCACACCGCGGCCTCGATAATTCGCCGTCGGTGACTCGCAAGTTCATCCCACCACCCGGCACATCGGGGAACCCGGGGCGCGGTGCCGATCCACTCGGATCACACGAAGTCAGCACGGGCTCATCACCTGGTTGCGACGAGGGCGGCCACATCCGGACGTTCGTGCAGACCGGCGTAGAGCGCATCCTGCACCAGGTCGAACTCGGGAAGCTGCCAGCCGCACACCTGCGGTTGGACTCTCCAATGCACGACTCCCTGGTGGAACGGAGTCGGAGGCAGCGGTATCCAGCTCCCCGGGCCGTGCAGGTGGACTTCCGGATGGGCGGCGAGTTCCGCACAGAGCCGTGGCTCACCGCGTGCCAGGAAATACCACCGTCCGGCCGGAGTCGCCACGATGGGGACCGGCATCCCCACCGCACGCAGGGCCGTCGCCGCACTGCGACCGAGTCCGGCATCGACCTCGACGGCTTCGACCACCGACCCCGTGGCGACCAGCAGGCTGTACGGCCTGCCCGACCACCACGAGGCCACCTGGTCGGGGTTGGTACCGAGTCGCTCCTGCCAATCATTGTGCACGGGCACGGGGCCATCCGTCTCGAAGCCGCTGCGACCGGCCCACCCGGAGTCCGTCGGAAAGGTTCCGGGCAGCACCGGCCAGCCCCGTGACGCGAGGCCGATGGCCTGCGCCCGCAACTCGATCCGGAAGGCGCTGCGCCAACCCTTCTCCGACCAATCCATGAACTTCGCCTCCTTGTCTCGAACCGAGCACGAACGAACGAAACCGCTCCGGCTCCCGCGCATCGCGCTCGTACCACTACGAAACGTCAAGAGGGGTGATCCAGTACACCCCCGTGTAGACGACCGGTCGATCCGAGGCGATGAGTGTCGACGAACGGACAGGACCACCGAAGAAACGACATGACGAGCGGTCATCCACCGACGCCCGGTACCGGACCGAGAACAGCAGGCTCACTGCCGAACCGGTCCCGCTCGCGCCCGAGCACTGACCGGATCGAAGCCGGACAACAGGCCGGGCACCTCGATACGGACCCGCACGCGTGCATCCCGGTCGGCCAACCGGCACGACACCATCGTCGTGCGCATCCCCTCGGCCACCCATCGCGCCCTCGCACAGGCGAACTCGGTGCCTCCGACCGCGTGTGCCGCCGCAGCCAGCGCCGCCAGATCCGCTGCTCCCTCCGCACGGTGCCGGGTGATCACCGCAGCTCCCAGTTGGAGCCCCAACCAGAGCACCGTCAACAACCCCATCGACACGATCGCGGCGAAGACGGTCGCCGCACCCCCGTCCCGATCGGTGCACATGCTGCCGTCGCCCGCCCGCTGACCGCTCATCGCGGTACCGCCCGTGCGTTGTGCCCCTCGGGAGGTACCGCGGGCTCCGCGGAGGAAGCCGGGGCCGTCGCCCGGCCCGGTTCCATGACGGCGAAGGCGCGCCCGGTCAGCCATTGCTCGGGTAACAGGCCTCCGGCAGGTCGTACGGTGACTCTGGTGGTGATCTCATCACCCCGCACTGTCACGTGCACCCGCGCACCATCGGGTGCGATCCGGCGCGCCACCTCCCTAGCCCTGTCCCGCTCACCCCGGGCAACGAGCCGAGCAGCTTCGATCGCGGCATCCGTACATCGCAGCTGTCCGATCAGCACGCTCATTCCGGCCAGAGCCAGCGCGAACGCGGCCACGATCGAGCAGACACCCAGGGCCGCCTCGACGGTCACCGTTCCCGAATCCCGGCACGTCGCGCCGCACGCCCGGTGAGCTGCCTTCCGGCGAGCATCCCGTCGGTGAGCACCCCTTCGGCGAGCCGTCTTCCGATGAAGCACATGTACGGTCACCGGAGACCACTCTCGAGAGCCCGCTGGATCAACGAGGTGAGCGCCTCCGTTACCGCATCACCGGTCAGCACCGTGTAGAGCAGTGCGGCGAAGGCCGCCGCCGCAAGCGTGCCGATGGCGTACTCCGCAGTGCTCATCCCGTCATCACCGTGCAGCAGCGCCCGCAGCTTGCTCAGCCTCCGACCGGACGGCCTCGATTTCAACGGAGCAGGTCGCAACAGGGTTTCCGGGACACTCTTCCGTATCTCCATGTCGATCTCCTTTCTTGGTTTCCTCTCGGGAAAATCAACTGTCGTTCTCCGCTGCCGTGGCACGAGCTACATCAGTCGATCGAGCATTCCCACCACCACGGGAGCCACCCCGAGACACAGGAATGCCGGAAGGAAGCACAGACCGAGCGGGGCGGAAACCCACACGGCTGCCCGCTGGGCGCGCGCCTGCGCGTGCTCGTCCATCGACGCCCGCGCCTGCGCGGCGATACCTTCCGCGACTCCGGCCAGCCCGCTTCCCGTGCGCGCTGCCCGCCGGGCCGACCGGGCGAGTTCGACCGTGTCCGGGTGTCGCATCGCGCGCTCCCAGGCCGACACCGGATCCGCCCCCAGAGCGAGGCACTCAGCCACCTCCAGCAATGCCGCTTCGGCACCGCCGGTGAACTCGGCCGCCACGGCACGCACCGTGGCGGGAATCGGCAGACCCGCACGAAGCCCGGCAGCCAACAGATCCCATCCCGATGCCAATCTCAGTGGATCGGTGCTGCCGTGAGCACGTCGCTTCAGCAAGCGATGGCACAGCCATCCGGTGGCCGGGGTGACCACCACGGCCACCGGCCACCCGACGAGGCAGGTGAGTACACCCGCAATCGGAATCGCCACAGCAGCCGAGGTCACCAGGGGCCGCTTCCCCACGTGGTGTGGCAGTTCCCCGCTGAAGCAGCGGAGGAGCCGATACCGATTCGACTGCCGAGACCTACCCGGCCTTACCCGACCGGTGGATACGGTCTGCAGCCTCGACACGGCCGAAGGCGCGGGAACGAGGAGCAATCCGCCTGCGAGCAGCAGTGCGGACCACATGACCATCACGACTGCACCACCGACTCGGTCAGTCGGACGGTCCACAGCACGCCCGTACACAGCAGCGCGGTGCCTGCCATCAGCAGGCCTTGACCGACCGGGCCGCCGGTGAGCACCGCGACCGGACCGGCTCCGGCCATCTCGCCCAGCACGATTCCGAGAACCGGCAGTCCCGCCAACACCAGTGCCGTGGCCCGGGGACCCGCCATCTTTGCCTCGACGTCGCGCATGAACGCGGCACGGTGTTCGAGATCCCGCCGGACCGCATCAAGCAGATCCGCCAGCGCGACGCCGTGGCGTTCGGCCAGCATCCAGCAGCGCGCCAGCCGCCCGACGGGCTCGCGTAGTTCCGCCGTTACTTCGTGACTACCGGACAACGTGCTTGCCACGTCACCGCCGAGCCGAGCTGCCGCGGCCATGTCACCGAAGATCCCCGCCACTCGGAAGGCGGAATCGGCAGCGGCGCCCTCGGCGGCTACCGCCGGATGCGCGCCCGCCCGGAGTTCGGCGACCAGCAGCCGGACTCCCGTCGCCAGCTCGGTACACCGGCTCAGCCGACGACGGAAATCGCTGCGCGAGCGTCGATACCTCCTCGCCAGTACCGCCAGTGCCGTTCCCGCACAGAGCCCACCGACACCGGCGACCAGGACACCAGCCACTGCCGCGACCGGAACGGAGGCAATTTCGGCCTTGTCCCTCCCCCGTGGCCATCGAGTACTTCTGTGCTCTCGCCTGCCCGGTTCTTCCCTGCCCGGCAGGCGGTTGGCAGCGCGAAGGTTCGGCCAGCACAGCAACGAGGCCGCGAGCACGATCAGCGACTCCGAGGCCCCGAAGAGGGACTGCGGTGTCAGCACGGCACGACACCCCCTTCGGCGCCGAGCAGCTCGGCGAGTTGCTCGGCCCCCGGTCCCCAACCGGCGTCGTCATCCCAGGCGGGCAGTACACGAACCCGGTCACCATCGCGCCGCAGAACACCGATCCCCGCGAGATGCCGACTGCGGACCGCACTGCGACGAACGTGCAGCACCACTTGGATGGCAGCCGCCAACTGGCTGTGCAGTGCTGCCCGCCCGAGCCCACCGAGCGCGGCGAGTGCCTCCATCCGTGCCGGAACCTCCGACGGCGAGTTCGCGTGCACGGTGCCACTTCCCCCGTCGTGTCCGGTATTGAGCGCGGCCAGCAATTCACACACCTCGGAGCCGCGAACCTCACCGACGACGAGCCGGTCCGGACGCATCCGCAGTGCTTGCCGGACCAGGTCCTGGATCCGGATCTCGCCGGCACCCTCGATATTCGGAGGTCGAGTGACCAGCCGGACCACGTGCGGATGCTCGGGATGCAGCTCGCCTGCCTCCTCCACGCACACGATCCGCTCGGACGGTGCCGTTTCGCCCAGCATGCCTGCGAGCAGCGTCGTCTTTCCCGCGCCCGTTCCGCCGGTGATCAAAAACGCCAGCCTGGCCGTGATGATCGAGCGCAACACCGCTGCCGTGGGCGCGTCGAAGGTGCCCACCCGTTCGAGTGTGTGCAGGTCGTGCACCGCAGGCCGCAGGACTCGAAGCGAGATGCAGGTCCCGCCGGCTGCCACCGGGGAAAGGATGGCGTGCAACCGCACCGCACCGGAGGCACCGATTTGCGGCAGCCATGCGTCCACCCACGGGTGCGCATCATCGAGGCGGCGTCCGGCGGTAAGCGCGAGGCGCTGAGCGAGCCTGCGCACGGCATCCTCATCGGTGAACGTGACCTGTGCGTGCCGCAGGCCGTCACCGTGGTCCACCCACACCTCCTCGGGGCCGGTCACCAGCACGTCGGTCACCCCGGGATCACGCAGCAGGGGCTCGAGAACCCCTGCTCCGAGGAACTCCTGCTGCAGCATCCGAAGGGCCGTCAGAACATCGGCATCACCGACCAGTCCGCCGGCTTCCTCGCGGACGGCGGTGGCAACCGCGGCCGAGGTCACCGCAGTACCACTGGAGATCAGTCGGGACCGCACCCGCTCGACGAGATCCGTGCTCATGGCGCACCGACCGGCGCGGAACTCGCCTCCGGAATCGCGGTGTCGGCATCCGCGCTGTCCAGTGCCGCCAGCAGCTCGTGCGCCGTGCGGGCCAGCGGACCACGCACTGCCGCCCGTCCGGAGCACAACCCGGCACGGTCCATGACCGCAGGCAGTCCTGCCTGCGGACGCATCGCGGTGAGGACGTCGATACCGACGGCACGCGCCACATCGGCCACTTTGAGCCCACCGGGCGCCGGCCCCCGCACGACCGCTTGGATCGGTCCGGCGCGATCGCGGATTCCGGCCACGAGCCGAGCCGCCGCCGCACAGGCTCGAACTTCGGCGGGGACGACCACGATGGTCAGGTCCGCTTGCTGGAGAACGACGCTGGTGGCCTCCTCGTGGAATCTCGGCAGGTCACAAACGACCGTTTCCCCGGCTCGCCTGCCTGCGTCGAGCACCGCCCGTACCGATGGAGGAGTCATCCCCGTCCCGGCTCCCTCGCGATCACAGGACAGCAGGGTCAGCGCCCCCGAGCCGATCGTGCGCTCGGGCAGGGCTTCGTGCAGAGCACTCGCCGCAACCCTGCCGCCGCTGACGGTCAGCCCCGACCAGCGCAGCCCCGCGGTGGTTTCGGCACCGACCGCGAGATCCAGTCCGCCACCCAGCGGGTCGCAGTCCAGCAACATGCACCGGTCCCCTCGCCGAGCAACGGTCAGCGCCGTGGCAGTGGCGAGTACGGAGGCACCCGCTCCACCGCAGCCACCGGTCACGGCGAGCACGCGACCCGATCGGGGTGCCGGGGTTTCCCGTGTCTCGGAGAGCAGATCGACCAACCGAGTCTCGTCGTCGGGGAGCTCGATCGCCTGCTCGGCTCCCGCCTCGAAGGCCGCACGCCAGAAGCCGGGTGGGGGCTTGGTGCCGATCACCACCACACCGGGCCTTCGCGGCAATCCCTTCGCAGAACACGCCGTCAACGCGGCTTCGTCGAGCAGCACCAGCGGAGCCCAGCGCCACTGCTCACCGGCATCGTCCGGATCGTTGATGCGACGGAGTTCGCAACCGGCCACGGCGGCAAGGCGGCACACCTCCTCCGCCAAATCGTCCTCGGTGGTGACGAGCAACAGAAACTTCGTAGACATGACGTGGCTCCTTCCTCGAACGGCCGAAGGTGGATCCGAATTCGCTCGAGATCCACACTGGCTCGCGCGGAGCACCACGCCAACACTCTTGTGGCGAGCCTGTGGACAACTCGCGTATCTGTGGATAACCAATCCTGTGGGCAGCCGAGGAAAAGAAGCTGCGCCGTTATGCCCGCTCCCCCGTGACCGTTCCGGTTTCGGCCGGGTCGATATCGACACCCAAAAACACAAATAGAACTCATGTTCTGATGGGAGAAGCCGAGAGACCCGGAGAGATACATCGAGCGAATTTCGGCCGTGCAGAGATCACCGGCCACGAGGAGAAGGCGACCCCCGCCAGGGGGGAGGGACGGGGGTCGCCGACGGTTCAGCTCCGGGGGGTCGAGCTGAACCCGTCCGGGCTACCGGACGCCCCCACACTCTAGCCCGTACCCACAGAGCGATGCTTGCCATCCATGCAAGGAAACAAGCATCTTTCGAATAACACTCGCCCGGACCAATCCTTGCGCATTCGGGTGAGTTCACGACCCCCGGACTGATTTCCGAACCAGCACAGCGCACATGCTCCACACCAAGCGGCCGTCACCGAAAACAGGGACCGTCACCATCGGCACCGGCCGCTGCTCGACTCGTATGCTGAACGGCGTGACGGAGTCCACCATGCCCGCCGACCACGCGGTCACCACCAAGCCCCGTGCTGCCGCGTTCTTCGACCTGGACAAGACGATCATCGCCAAGTCGAGCACTCTCGCATTCAGCCGACCGTTCTTCCAGGAAGGACTCATCAATCGGCGGGCCGTACTCAAAAGCGCCTACGCGCAATTCGTTTTCATGCTGGCAGGGGCCGACGCCGATCAGATGGACCGGATGCGTGCCCACATCACGTCCCTGTGCACCGGCTGGGATGTCGAGCAGGTCAGAGCCATCGTCGAGGAGACGCTGTACGACATCGTGGACCCTCTGGTCTACAAGGAGGCCACCCAGCTCATCGAGGAGCACAAGGGGCAGGGCCACGATGTGGTGGTGCTGTCCGCATCCGGTCAGGAAGTGGTGGGGCCGATCGCCGAACTCCTCGGCGCCACACACGCGACCGGGAGCCGCATGGTGGTCGCAGAAGGCCGCTACACCGGCGAGGTGGAGTTCTACTGCTCGGCGATGAACAAGGCTCGCGCAGCGCGCGAGATTGCCGACCGGTACGGCTACGACCTCACGGGAAGCCACGCCTACTCGGACTCCGTCGCCGATCTGCCGTTGCTGGAGTCGGTGGGCCACCCCACCGTGATCAACCCCGACCGCAGTCTTCGCAAGGAGGCCGCGCAACGCGGTTGGCCGTCTCTGGCGTTCGAGCACCCCGTGTCCTTGCGGGCCCGCGTACCCACGCCTTCGGGAACCACGGTGGCTGCTGCCGCATTCGGCGTGGGCGCCGTCGCCGCGGCAGGGGCGACCTGGTTCGGCCTGCGACACTGGCGCCGTCACCGGTGAGACCGAGACCTGCGACAGCACAGCTCCGCAAGCCCTTGCAGTGACCGGCATCACGAGCTACAAAGGAAGTGCGGACTCCGCGTTGGCCAGGACGTTGCGGAGGAGAAGCAGCGTCCCCCCGACAAGGACTCCGTACACGAGCGACAGGCACCCACGCGCAGCCGCCGCAGGAGGCTGAATCGTCCACAGGGTTGCGTACCGGGACGCCGGACGCCGAGCCCAGACGTTACGACAAATGGTGCACGCTTGGTAACCTGTCGGCTCGTGTCGCACGCGGCGCTCGTTCACCCTGTGTGGCGAGCGCCGCCGGCATGTCGTCCGCCGACATGTCATCCGGAGGTTCTCCGGCCGATCCCGAATCCTCCGCCGAGGAGCGCCGAAGGTGCCGCGTATGCCCGGGCAGGACACATGATCACGCGCATGTCGCTGCTGGACAAGGTCGGGCAACTCTTCGTCACCTACGCCTGCGGACACACCGCCGAGACCGCACATCCGAGGAACCGGGACGAGTTCGGCGTGGACACCCCTGCCGAGGTCATCCAGCGCTACCGACTCGGAGGGCTGGTCCACCTCTCCTGGACCGACAGCCTGTACGAGCCGAAACAGATCGCCGAACTGTCCAACGGCCTGCAAAGCGCCGCCACAACCTCGGGATCGGGCATCCCGCTGTTGATCTCCACCGATCAGGAGCAGGGGTCGGTGACCCGCATCGGTCCACCGGCAACACAGCTGCCCGGCAGCATGGCTCTGGGGGCAGGGAACAGTACCGAGGACGCCGAGCTGGCAGCAGCAATCACCGGCCGGGAACTGCGGGCCATGGGGGTGAACCAGAATTTCGCACCCGTCGGGGATGTCAATGCCGACCTGCTGAACCCGGTGATCGGAACCCGCTCGTTCTCGTCCGATCCCATGACGGCCGCACGGATGACCAGGGCACAGGTGCGGGGTTACCAGGATTCCGCGCCCGCGGGCAGCACCGTGTCGGCCACGGTCAAACACTTCCCGGGACATGGGGACACCCGCACCGACAGCCACGCATCGTTGCCGATCATCGACCACAGCCGCAGCCAGTGGGAACGGTTCGATGCGCCGCCGTTCCGGGAGGCCATCGCCGAAGGCGCGGACGCGATCATGACCGCCCATCTCGTCCTGCCGCACCTGGACGACTCGGGGAAGCCGGCGACATTGTCGCCCACTGTCCTGACCGGGATGCTACGCACGGAGCTCGGATTCAACGGCGTCATCATCACCGACTCACTACGGATGGGTGCCGTGCGAGACCTGTACCCGGCCGCCGAGATCCCCGTACGGGCCCTGCAAGCGGGCGCGGACCAGCTACTCATGCCGCGAGATCTGCACGAGGCCGTCACCGGAGTCCTCGATGCGATGCGTTCGGGCGAGCTGAGCGAAAAGCGTATCGACGCCAGTGTCGAACGCATCCTCGCGATGAAGGCTCGGCGTGGTGTCCTCGAGGATCCGTTCGTGGACGTGGCCCGCGTGGAGCACGTCGTCGGTGCACCATGGCACGAGCAGCAGGCTCGGCGATTCACCGGCCGGTGTCCCCGAACAAGCTCCGCTGAGCCGAGGCGCGCATTTCGGCATAGGCTCGCACTGTCCGCTCTCAGTCCGCGTCGAAAGGGAGCCACCGTGTCAGTGGTACCGCAGGAACTCCAGGACATCATGACCAAGCGCTCGTTCGCGCACGTGGCCACCATCGGTCCGAAGGGCGAACCGCAGTCCAACCCGGTATGGGTGGACTGGGACGGCGAGTACCTGAAATTCAGCCAGACGACCACCCGTCAGAAGTACCGCAACCTGCAGCGGGATTCGCGTATCGCGGTGTCCGTGCATGATCCGGAACAGCCGTATCGATACCTGGAGGTGCGTGGAAAGGTGGCGCGGATCGACGACGATCCGGACAACGGGTTCATCAACAAAATGGCCAAGAAGTACACGGACGCCGACGAGTACCCGTATCACCAACCGGGGGACCACCGCGTGGTCGTCTACATCCAGCCGGAGCACACGACGCAAATGTAGAACGCTACTCCTTTGATCGGCACCGGCCGATGCCCTGCCTCGCCCTGGCACGGGGATCCACAACTCCGGGGCGCACACCCATCAGTGTGAGTATGTTTCCCATGGCCACTGTCGACTCTTCTCCCGATCCGCACGGGGCGAGCGCTCTGGTGCGGATCAGGTCACTGCTTCCCGGCCTCGCACGGGCGGAGCAGCGAGTGGCCGAGATCGTGCTGTCCGACCCGGCCTCGATCGCGCGGCGCAGTATCAGCGACGTCGCCGAAGTCGCGGGCACCAGCGAAACCACCGTCACCCGGTTCTGCAAGGCCGTGGGCGTGGGCGGCTACCCGGATCTGCGCATCGCCCTGGCAGCCGATCTCGCCCGCACCACCGACCGGGACCGGGAGCTCGGCGACGACATCACCACCGACGACGACATGGCCACCACCGTCGGCAAGATCGGCTATGCCGATGCCAGGAGCATCGAGGAAACCACGGGACAGCTCGACACCGAGGCACTGCAAGCTCTCGTCGAGGCCGTCGTCCACGCCCGCCGTATCGACGTCTACGGCCTCGGTGCCTGCGGCTTCGTCGCCCTGGAACTGCAGCGCAAACTGCACCGCATCGGCCTGACCTGTTTCGCGTGGTCGGACACCCACGGCGCCCTGGCCTCGGCGGCGATGCTGTGCGGCGATGACGTCGCCATCGGTGTCTCGCACACCGGAGCCACCGCCGAAACCGTGGAAGCGTTGCACTTGGCGCGCAGGCGCGGGGCCACCACGGCCGCACTCACCAATTTCCGGCGCTCACCGATCACCGAGGCAGGCGACCACGTGCTGACCACAGCAGTCCGCGAAACCACCTTCCGCTCGGGAGCCGTGGCCGGCCACGTCGCCCAACTCACGGTGATCGACTGCCTGTTCGTCGGAGTGGTCCAACACCATCCCGAGCGAGCCGAGGCAGCTCTGGAAGCCGCCGACGAGGCCATCGGCGGGCATCGGCTGGAGGCCAGGCCGGACCGGCGCAGGCAGCGGGAGCACAGATGACGAGTCGCGCACCCGGGGCGCTGGAACGTCCGGCCGCCTCACAGGGAAAAAACCTGGCCGTCGTTGGCGACGGTGACCCGGCCGCCGTACTTCTTCCGGACAGGCGCCGTCCACTGCTCGTCGGTGGCGACACCGGCGAGGTGGCTGAGCACCAGGTGGCCGACCCCGGCCTTGGCAGCGACCCGTCCGGTGCCCGCGGGATCGGTGTGGCTGCCCGAGAGATGGTCGATGAAATCGGCGGACTTCCCGAGCTTGCGGTAGTAGTCCAGGTAGACCGACTCGTGCACGAGCACGTCGGCATCCCGGGCCAGGGTCACGACGTTGGGGTGTTCGGTGGTGTCGCCGGAGAGTGCGATCACACCGTCCGGCGTTTCGATCCGGTAGCCGTACGACGGGAAGACCGGCGGATGGTTGACGAGCGCGGCCAGCACCCGGACCCGATCATCGGAGTAGACCTCGATCGGCTCCATCTCGGGGGCGAGCCGACTGCGCGGCCCTGCAGACAAGCCGCCGGGAAGCTGGATCTCCCGCGGCCGCACGAGGTCATCCAGCGGAGGGCGGCCCTCGTCGGAGATGCGGATGTTCACGTCGTAGGCGTAGCTGTCCAGGATGTTGTTGACGACCTCGCGGGTACCGGGGGTCGGAGGCGAGACGGCCGGGCGATAGCCCTTCGGCAGGGCACCCGCACCTGCCGGGCCGACGACCTCGAACGGTTCGGTGAAGCCGTCCACCTGAGGACCCCAGTTGTACAGCAACATCGCGGGCAGCTCGGCGATGTGATCGGAATGCAGGTGGGTGAGCAGGATCGCCCGCAGCCGATTCGTGGGCAACTCGGCCTCGGCGATCTGCCGGACCACGCCGAGTCCGGTGTCCACCACATAAAGATTGCCGTCCACGACGACCGCGGTGGCGATGCCCTGGCGCGGGCTGCGCACTGCGGGCCCGGCTGCCGTGCCGAGCGTCACGACGTGAGTTCCCGTGTCCGGAACTCCGGCACTCGTGGCCGCCCCCTCGGCGGCGGAGGCCGACGTGCCCGTGGCTGCGGTGAGCAACGTTCCGGCGGCCGCCATCGAGCCCGCGAGCACGGTACGGCGATCAGGACGAAGTTCGGACATGAGTGGACACCTCTGACGAAACGGCGAACTGGGTATCGAGTACGCGGGACGAGTGCGTCGAGGGGCGGCCAGGCCACCGTGGGTCCTGCGGGCGCTACGGCACCCGCAAGACCCACGGTGTGGCCGATCGCCCCGGCATGCACTGCCGGTGGTTCACGGCCGGCGATTCACATCCCGGGAATCACCGGCTGGATTCCTGCAGGGCGGCATCGGACTGCTCGGCCGATCCGGCCGGTGCCGCCCGCTGTGCCGACGGCCGCGCCGCCGCAGCGATCGCGACCGCGGCGAGGGCACCGATCGCACCGAAGGCATAGAATCCCCACGGGTACGCGATGCCCATCGTGAGCAGGACACCGCCGAGCAGCGGGCCGCTGATCGCACCGATACGCCCGACACCGGTGGTCCAACCGAGGCCGGTGGCCCGGGTGGCGGCCGGGTAGGCGCGGCCGACGTAGGCGTAGACCAGCACCTGCGCGCTGAACACGAAGAATCCGGCAAAGAGCACGGCCGCGTAGAGGCCGACCGCGGGAAGCCGGATACTGAGCAGGGTCAGCAGCACCGCAGCCCCCACGAACCACAGCACCGTCGAACGCTTCACACCCGTACGGTCGGCCACTCTGCCTGCCACGATCAGGCCGAGCACACCTCCCGCGTTCAGGGTCAGCAGCAGACCCAGCGACGCGCCGAGGGGGTAACCCGCCTCACGCATGATCTCGGGCAACCAGGTGTTGAGCCCGTAGACCAGGATCAGTCCCAGGAACGAGGCCACCCAGAACGCGACGGTGGAACGGGCCATACCGCCGCGGAACAACATCGCGATGTTCTCCCGGGCGGAACTCGCACTCGGCTCCGCGCTCGCACTCGACGTAGCCGCGCGGAAGCTCTGCGATTCCGGCAGGTACCGCATCATCAGTGGCACCAGCACCAGCGCGGGTGCGGCACCGGCGATGAACATCGACCGCCATCCCAGCGGCGAGATCAGGACCAACCCGAGCAGCGCGGTGAGCACCGCACCGACGTGGTAGCCGGTCATGATCGTCGTCGTAGCACTACTGCTCTTGCTGCCCCGCGCGTACTCGGTCACCAGCGTGATGGAGGTGGGCAGACAGCCGCCGAGCCCCAGTCCGGCGAGGAAGCGCAGCAGACCGAATACGAAAACCGAGGGCGCGACCGCACACAGCGCGGTGAACACCGAGAAGCTCGACACCGCGAGAATCAGCACCTTGCGCCGACCGATGAGGTCGGTGATCGTGCCGGTCACCAGCGCACCGATCATCATGCCGACCAGGCCGATGGTCGAGGCGAACGAGGCGCTCGCCGGGGTCAGGCCCCAGACGCTCTCGTCGAGCATGACGGGCAGCACCGAGCCGAGCACGACCAGGTCGAAGCCGTCAAGAAGAACCGCCGCCCAGCACAGCGGCAGCACCCACTGGGCACCCGTGCGGTTGAGCGTTTCAGCCGCCGACACAGCACCCTCCCTTGATTCGTTGTACGTTGATCGGCTTTTCACCGAAGAATTACGGATGACGGCGCCTCGACCCGTGCCGAACCGGGAATGGCGAGTATCGCCTTGTCCGAATCACGAAGTCGGCGCCCCGCACGGCCGAAAAACACCTCCGGCCTCGGCATCCATCGGGTCGCTACCCGCTGGTAAGCCAGCGTGCCGTTGACGTATGTCATATGTCCAATACCACCTTGTGGTACTAGCTATATGCAGAACATATAACTTGGAGGTGAGGATGGAGCTCAGACACCTGCGGTACTTCGTGACGATCGCCGAGGAGCAGAACCTCACGCGCGCCGCCGAGCGCCTGCACATCGCGCAGCCACCGCTGAGCGTCCAGTTGCGCAAGCTCGAAGCGGACCTCGGCGTCGCACTGGTGCACCGCAACGCCCGCGGCATTCAGCTCACCGAAGCAGGGCGGGTCATGCTGGACGAGGCGCGACGCATCCTGCACGAGGTCGAGCAGGCCACCCGGATGACTCGGGAAGCAGGCAGCGGGCTCGTCGGGCGGCTCGCAGTGGGGTTCATCCCCTCGGCCTCCAATGTCGTTCTCCCGCCGATTCTGCGGCAGTTCAAGACGGAGTATCCGGATGTCTCCCTGCACCTGCAGGAATTGCAGCCGGACGAGATCGTCGAAAGACTGCACGACCGCCGGATCGACGTCGGGTTCTTCTACCTCCCGTTCGACGACCCCTCGCTGCACATGCACTGCGTGGCCGAGGACTCGCTGATGCTGGCACTGCCCACCGCGCACCGGATGGCGGGTCGCACCAGGGTGAACCTGTCCTCGGTGGCCGACGAGCCGTTCATCCTGCCCGCCAGGCACGGCAGCATGCCCGGTCTCTACGCGATCGTTGCCGAGGCATGTGAGCGCGCGGGCTTCACCCCGCGTGTCGTGCAGCGCGACGTCTGGCTCATGCAGACGATCGTGGGCCTGGTGGCCGGGGGAATCGGCATCGCCGTGGTCCCGGCCTCGGTACAGCAGCTCCCGCGTCCCGGGGTCACCTTCCTGCCGTTGGCGGACGTCTCCGCGATGGCCCAGACGGCGATGGCATGGCGCCACGGCGCCAAGCCGCCCGTGCTTCGCTCGTTCCTCGACATCGCCGCACCGCAAGCGGCCGAATGAGAAGGCAACGAACCTCACCGGAGGGGATGCCGGTGGTGCGCGAAACCGACCGGATCAGGCGCCCGGCAGGGAGGAGGCGACGGTGCGGAAGGAGTCCGTGAGCAGATCCCAGAAGGCATCCTGGCGCAGTTCGGTGGCGACCAGGGCGTTGTGCAGCGCGGGTTCGCCCGCGAAGTCGGTGACCGTCATCCCCGAGGTGAACCGGCCGTGCGTTTCCACATCGACCCGAGCGGGCACCGTGGTGATCAGGCTCGGATCGAGAACGTAGGCCACCGCACACGCGTCGTGAATCGGAGGACCATCCCCGGCGCGGTATGGCACGGACCCCCCGTAGAAGTCCAGGCAGGGGCTCAGCAGCTCCTGCTTGAACCGTCCGAACTCGGTGAATCGGGAACGCACCGAGGCCGTGGCCCTGGCCTGCACGGTCAGATCCAAACCGATCATCACCGTCCGCCACGACGCGCCGAAGACCACCGCCGCGGCTTCCGGATCGGCGGCGATGTTGAACTCGGCAGCCGGGGTGTTGTTGCCGCGCGTGTATGAACCGCCCATGATGACGAACTCCCGCACCCACTCCGCGATACGCGGCTCCCTGCGCAGTGCCAGCGCGATGTTCGTCAGCGGGCCCACGGCGGTCAGACTGATCTCGCCCGGCGAAGCCGCCAGCGTGTCGATGATGAATTCGACCGCATGCTCGTTCCGTGGCGTTCTTTCCGGGGCAGGCAGGACAACGTTGCCGAGGCCGTTGGGACCGTGGACCTCCGAGGCATCCCGGGGATCGCGGATCAGCGGACGATCCGCGCCGCGTGCGACCGGCACCGTCATCCCGTAGAACTCGGTCAGGCACAGTGCGTTGGTGGTGGTGTGCTCCAGCCCCACGTTACCGCCGACACTGGTCAGCCCCACTACCTCCAGGTCGGGGCTGCCGTGCGCGAGCGCGATGGCGAGGGCGTCGTCGATACCGGGATCACAGTCGATCAGAATTTTCTTCACGTCGTTCCTCTGCTGCCGGATTGGCTGCCCGCTCAGTTGCGTTGGTCGATTTCTCGCGAAATTGGCCGACGCACGGCGTCACTCCTGGACGGCGTCGGCGATCGACTTGGCCTCGCGAGCGCCGGATTCGAAAGCCTTGCAGCAGTACACGATCCACGCTCCCACCCGTTCGGGTTCCCCGGAGGCGAATCCTTCGGCCGCGTCCGCGTACTGGCTCTGCTGCCGGAAGTAGGCGACCTCCGGGACCACGAGTCCCTTCGGGTCCAGGCCGCTACCGATCACGCTCAGCCTGGCCGCGGCACGTGCCACCACTCCGTCGACCTCACCGAAGGGGGCGAGCGCGAGGAGTTCGCCCTGCACGACCGCAGCCTGAACCGGCCCCGGAATCACCCCCTGCGACTTTCCGCTCGTGTCGGTGACGAGCTGAGCAAGCAGGTCCAGCCGCGTGGAGACCTCTTCGCTCGCACGAGGACGACCGAGCCGCTCCTGCTCGTGCTCGCCGACGAGGTCCGCCGCGGCCAGCACGTGCAACCGGGCCAGGGCCTGCAGCGGGGCACGCTGCCAGGTCGGCAGCAGCGGACCGATCGCCTCGGCGATCCGCAGGGATCCCGCGAGCAACGGATCACTGACCTCCCCGCCTTCCGGGATCTCCGCCGCGCCTCCGGCAACGGCGGCCGATGCCCGTGCCGCACGCACCGATGCCTCGGCGGCTGTCGTCGGCCAGCCACGCCGATTGGCCGGATGCTCGTGCACGTCGTCGATGGCCGCGCGTGCGGTCGTGACGGCCTCGGACACACCGGGCAGTTCCAACAACGGACGTAGCGACTCCTGGGCATTCACGCTCCCGACGCTACCGGCGCCACTTTCTTAGGCCCATCGGGCCGGGCACGGCCGCGCCACACGCAAGGTGCGGCGTATATCACCATGACGACCCTCCGCAGTGCATACCCCCACCCGGAAGATCAACTTCTCGGATTGGTCCGTACCTTCGAGGTGGTCCCCTGTCGAAGTGAGACGGATCGCACTACGGTTTTACTCACACACAGCTGTCCCATCAGCAGCCACGGAGGTCTCAGCAATGAGTCAGCCCGACGGGCAGAACAACACCCTGGACAATCTCCTTTCGGAGAACAGGACTTTTCCTCCGTCTCCGGAGTTCGCCGCGCAGGCGAATGCCACGGCGGAGTGGTACGAACAGGCGGCTGCCGACCGAGAGGCTTTCTGGTCCGAACAGGCCGCACGGCTGCACTGGGACACCAAATGGAGCCAGGTGCTGGACTGGTCGGACGCGCCGTTCGCGAAGTGGTTCGTGGGCGGCAAGCTCAATGTGGCCTACAACTGCGTGGATCGGCATGTGGAGTCCGGCGCAGGCGACCGGGTGGCGATTTATTGGGAGGGCGAACCGGGTGATTCCCGTGCGATCACCTACGCCGAGCTGCAGCGCGAGGTCTCCAAGACCGCCAACGCGCTGGCCGAGCTGGGCGTGGGCAGCGGGGACCGGGTCGCGATCTACCTGCCGATGCTGCCCGAGGCCGTGTTCTCGATGCTGGCCTGTGCCCGGTTGGGGGCCCTGCACAGTGTCGTGTTCGGCGGTTTCTCCTCGGAAGCCCTGCGCAGCAGGATCAACGACGCCGAGGCCAAGGTCGTGATCACCTGCGACGGCCAGTACCGGCGCGGCAAGCCGATGCCGCTGAAGGCCAACGTGGACGAGGCGGTCACGGCCACGCCGAGTGTGCAGCACGTGCTCGTGGTCCAGCGCACCGGCGAGGACGTGGCCTGGAACTCCGGGCTGGACGCGTGGTGGCACGATGTGGTCGACCGGCAGTCCACTCGGCACACCCCGGAGGCCTTCGACTCCGAGCACCCGCTCTACATCCTCTACACCTCGGGCACCACCGGCAAACCCAAGGGCATCCTGCACACCTCGGGCGGGTACCTCACCCAGGCCGCCTACACCCACAGCGCCGTGTTCGACCTGAAGCCGGAATCCGACGTGTACTGGTGCACCGCCGACATCGGATGGGTCACCGGCCACACCTACATCGTCTACGGGCCACTGGCCAACGGCGCCTCGCAGGTCATCTACGAGGGCACGCCGAACACCCCCGACGAGGGGCGGCACTGGGACATCGTGCAGAAGTACGGGGTGTCGCTGTACTACACGGCGCCGACCACCATCCGCACGTTCATGAAGTGGGGCGCCGACATCCCCGCGCAGTACGATCTGTCCTCGCTGCGGGTACTGGGTTCGGTGGGCGAGCCGATCAATCCCGAGGCCTGGATGTGGTATCGCGAGCACATCGGCGGCGGAACGGCCCCCATCGTCGACACCTGGTGGCAGACCGAAACCGGCGCCATCATGATCTCACCGCTGCCCGGGGTGACCGAGGCCAAGCCGGGCTCGGCACAGACTCCGCTGCCGGGGATTTCGGTGGCCGTCGTCGACGAGAACGGGGACGAGGTCGGCGCAGGCGGTGGCGGACTGCTGGTGCTCGACAAGCCGTGGCCTGCGATGCTGCGTGGCATCTGGGGTGACGACGAGCGCTTCCGCGAGACCTACTGGTCGAAGTTCGCCGACAAGGGCTTCTACTTCGCAGGCGACGGCGCCAAATACGATGAAGACGGCGATCTGTGGCTGCTCGGCCGGGTCGACGACGTCATGAACGTCTCCGGGCACCGCATCTCGACCACCGAGGTCGAATCCGCCCTGGTCTCGCACGACACGGTCGCCGAAGCCGCCGTGGTCGGAGCCAGCGATGCCACCACCGGCCAGGGCATCGTCGCCTTCGTCATCCTGCGCGGTGGCACCGACGACGCGGCAAGCGGTGATACCGCCATCGCGGCGCTGCGCGAGCACGTGGCCCGGGAAATCGGGCCCATCGCCAAGCCACGCCAGATCATGGTCGTCGGCGAGCTGCCCAAGACCCGTTCGGGCAAGATCATGCGGCGGCTGCTGCGCGACGTCGCCGAGAACCGCGAGATCGGCGATGTGTCCACCCTCGCCGACTCCAGCGTGATGGACCAGATCTCCGCGGGACTCAAAACCGGTAGCACCGACGAATGATCACCGCGCAGCAGGGGTGTCCGCAGGCGGCACCCCTGCTGCCGCTGCCCCGCGCAGTCGCTCTCTCACGCGACTGTGACCTCGGTTCTTTCGGGTAATCCCACGATGTTCGACCCCAGCGTCCGCAGCCGTCGAAACGCCTTGCGGTGATAATCCGCACCCTCTTGCACGCCTGGAAACCGGCCGCACGGGTGTTAGGGTTCTTCGGCAGGTGAGCCGGGAAGACTGGTCGGCGTCCTGAGCCCATGCTGCCCACAGGCAGGAGCCGATCCTTGTCGACGCCCTCTCCCGACATGCCCGAGCCCGGCGAAACCGGCACGAACACGCGCCAGTTCAACCTGGCCTCCTTCCTGCGCAACGAGACCGTGGGCGGCATGGCGCTGGTGGCCGCCACCGCCATCGCGCTGATCCTCGCCAACACGCCGCTGTCCGAGTTCTACAACGCCGTTCGTGAATTCCGGATCGGCCCGCACGTGCTCCATCTCGATCTGAGCGTAGGCGACTGGGCCAAGGACGGCCTGCTGGCGATTTTCTTCTTCGTGGCCGGACTCGAACTCAAACGGGAGCTGGTCGTCGGCGAACTCGCCGACCGCAAGAGAGCCACCCTGCCGGTCATCGCAGCCCTCGGTGGGATGATCGTCCCCGCCATCCTCGCCTACTCGGTCGCGCACGGTGCACCGGGCGCCACCGAGGCATGGGCCATTCCGGTCGCCACCGACATCGCCTTCGCCCTCGGCATCCTGTCCCTGACCGGCTCTGCGATTCCTCCCACCGCGAGGGTCTTCCTGCTCAGCCTCGCCGTCGTCGACGACCTCGGCGCGATCATCGTCATCGCGGTGCTGTTCACCAGCGGTCTGAACCTGCTCGCCCTGCTGCTCGCGGCCGTGCTCTGTGCGGGCTACTGGTACGCGCAACACAAGCGCATCACCACGCCGTTCCTCTACGTGCCGCTCGCACTGGCCACCTGGATCGCCGTGCACAGCAGTGGGGTGCACGCGACCATCGCCGGTGTGGCCCTGGGTCTGCTGACTCGCGTGCGCCGCGACCAGGACGAACACGAGTCGCCCTCGGAGCGCCTGGAGCACCGGCTGCAGCCGTGGTCGGCGGGATTCGTGGTTCCGGTCTTCGCTCTCTTCGCCGCCGGTGTGCCCATCGGCGGCGCGGCGATGGCCGATCTGTTCCACAGCCGCGTCGCGATCAGTGTGATCGTGGGCCTGGTCGTGGGCAAGCTCCTCGGGATCTTCGGCAGCTCGTTCCTGGCGGTGAAACTCGGCTTCGGCTCCCGCCCCACCGGAGTGGGCTGGTTCGATATCGCCGCACTCGCGATGCTGGGCGGTGTCGGCTTCACCGTCAGTCTGCTGATCGCCGAGCTGTCCCTGCCCGAGCAGGCCGCCGAAACCGCCAAGGCCGCGGTGCTGATCGCCTCGCTCATCGCCTCGCTGGTCGCTGCTGCCATGCTGCTCGCCCGCGGGCGCAGCACTCGGCGGACCCGGACAGCCGAAGGACAGTGATCTCCACCGTGATCCCCACCGGTCGACACGCCCACCACTTCACCGGCACCGGGAGAGCGACCCGCGAGTCACTGGGTCAGGTACACCCACGCGTGGCACGATGACCCTCGTGAACGATCCGGCAAACAGCGCTCGAGCGAACAACAACGGCAGCAGCGACGAGACCGCGTTCCGCGGAAGCGGATACTCGGCGGTCACGTCCCTCCCCCTGTCCGAGGAGGGCACCGGGGCTGGAGGTGAGCAGTCCATCGGGACACTCGCACGGGACGCCACGACGCACCTGTCCACACTGATCCGTGCCGAGCTTGAACTGGCCAAGTCCGAGCTCGCCGGTGAAGTGCGCAAGGGCGTCAAGGGAAGCGTCTACTTCGTCCTCGCACTGACCGTGCTCGCGTTCAGCACGTTCTTCCTGTTCTTCACGCTCGCCGAAGGGCTCGCCCAGCTGGGACTGTGGCGGTGGGCGGCTTTCGGGATCGTCTTCCTGGCGATGCTGCTGGTTGCGGGACTGCTCGGGTTGCTGGGATACCGACGCGTGCGCAAGATCCGAGCCCCGGAGCGGACCATCGCCTCCCTCAAGGACACCAGGCAGCTCACGCACCGGCACGGCCACACCGACGAGGCCGGCGAGCAGTAGTCGGCTGCGGATCGGCCACGGCCGCCTGCTCGACCGCGAACCACGCCGGGCCGCACACCCTCAGTTCGTGCACCTGCCGGTGGGAACGGGCTCGCTCAGTGTGGGCGCCGCGGTGGCCTCGTCGGACACCTGCTCCGCCGTCAGGGCGAAACCCGTGTTCGAGTTGTCCACGGCCGCGCCGAACACGACACCCACGACATCGCCCTCCGTGTCGATCAGCGGTCCTCCCGAGTTCCCGCTCTTGACGGTCGCCCGCACCGTGTAGACATCCCGGACCACCGTGCTGTCCCCGTATATATTGGGGCCGCGGAGATTGATCCGCTCGCGGACACGTCCCGGCGATGCCGTGTAGGGACCGTCCAGGGGGTATCCGAGCGCGATCACGCTCTCACCGGATTTCGCGGGTTGCCGCACGAACTCCATCGCCTCGGCATCCAGGGCGGGCACCGACAGAATCGCAATGTCCTCGCGCGGGTCGAAAAGCACGACCTCGGCCGCGAGTCGACCCGTTCCGATGTCGAGGAACACCTGCTCGGTTCCCGCCACCACGTGCGCGTTCGTCATGACCCGGTCCTCGGCGACGACGAAACCGGTGCCTTCCAGCGCACGACCGCAAGCGGGCGCCCGGCCGCGGACCTTCACAACACTGGATCGCACCTCACGCACGACCGCACTACGGGCCAGGGCGGGGTCCGGCGGGGGGATCCGGGCCACCGGCGTCTGGGAGAACGGTGCCAGGGCCTCCGGGAAACCGGTCACGCCGAGCATCTCGCGTAGTTCGTCGGGCAGGCTCCTGGCCGCCGCGGGCATCATCGAGTTGACCGTGCTCAGCACCGTGGACCTGCTGATCGCCGAAGCCAGACCCGGCAGTGCCGAAGCGGAGGTGAACGGCAGCGCCACCAACCACGCCACGACGAACACCGCGATCCCCTGCAAACAGGCACCCAGCATGTTGTCGACACCGGTCAGCTTCGTGGAGGTGATGCGATCACGGAGCTCACGGCCCGCCCACATGCCCAGCGTCTCGCCGAGCGCGACCAGCACCACCACGATGCCGACTCCGAAGCCGATCTTCGCGGCTTCGCTGTCGAGCCGATCGAGCAGCAGTGGCGCCACCTGGAGCCCGACCACAGCACCGGCGAGTACCCCGACGAACGAGAACAGTGCGGTGACCATGCCGTTGCGCGCTCCCGACACCCCGGCCAACAGTGCCAGCAGCACCACCAGCAGGTCGACCCAGTTCACCCTTCACCTCGATATATCGGAATCGTTGTGGCTCGGTACAGGGCTGCTGGCAATCGTCGATTCAGCCGCTGAAACCGACATCGCCGGATTCCTCGGCCGCACGCCATGCCTCGTCGAGATCTCGCACGTCCCGCCGGTTCCAGCCACGTGACCACCCGGCGAGATCCAGGATCCCCGACAGCAGTCCTCCGGTGAATCCCCACACCAGCATCCCGGGGACGAGGAAGGCCGGAGTCTTGTGGTTACCGCCGAAGTAGACGTGGAGTCGGTTGACCGGGTCGGCCAGCCACGAGATCGGCACCCTGGCCACGGCAGCGGTCTCGGCGGGGTCCACCGGAGCGACCGGCGAGGGTTCCTGCCAGTGCGCCAGCACCGGCGTGACGCGGAAGCCACTGTTGGCCAGGTGGAGTTCGGGCAGAGTTGCGACCGGGCGGATCCCCGAAGGCAACACTCCGACCTCCTCGACGGCCTCCCGCAGCGCGGCATCCACCGCATCCCGGTCCTGCGCGTCGAGTGCGCCGCCGGGGAAGGCGACCTGACCGGGGTGCGCGTTGAGGCTGTCGGCCCGGCGGAGCAGCAGCACGTCCGGCTCGGCGGTTCCGCTCCCGGTGCCGTCCTCCCGCGCGGTGCTGTCCGCACCGGTTTTCTCCTCGGCAGAGTCCTCACCGAACAGCACCAGCACTGCGGCTTGACGGGCATCCTCGGGGGGCCGGGTATGCGATCGGCCGAAATGCTCGTCGTCGATGTGCGCGCTGCGCTCGACCAGCGGGCGCAACCACTCGGGGACATCGGCCGCATCGACCAGCGGCCCGTGGGCATGGTGGTTCACCGGGCGGCCTCCAAGGCACGCTGCACGGCCGCACGTACTTCCTCCGGTGACTCGAACACCTCCGGGGGCAACCGGTGCACCTGCCCCGAAGGAGTCACGACGTAACTGGCGGGCAGCGTGCTCGGCACCTTTAGCGCCGCCGAGATGCGCAGCTCGGGATCGTGCACCGAGGGGAAGGTCACACCGAGCTCATCGAGCAGTCGCAACCCGGCGGCCTGCTTGCTTTTCACCTGGACGCCCAGAACCGGCACGGCCCCCGCTTGCTCCGAGTACGCCTGCAGGGCGGGCAGCTCCTTGCGACACGGCCCGCACCAACTGGCCCACACGTTGATCAAAGTGGCCCGACCGGCCACTGCCGCCCCCATGTCGACCGACGAGCCATCGGCCAGGCAGACCCCGCTGACGCCGGCAAGCTGCGCGGGTCCGGTCCTGGCACCGCCCGAGTGCCCGCACGGGTCGAGTTGTGCCCGTGCGCGCAGGTCGGCGAGCTGCGCAGGGGCCACCGACCGCTCCGTCGGGGCTTGTGCGGGCACGGTACCGGCCGTGTCCTGGGTGGTATCCCGTGGCCACAGTGCCACGACGGCCAGCACGGCCAGCACGACGACCGCGACCGTCCAGCGGAGCTCGTTGCGAAACTCACTCGCGAATCTCGTGAAGCGGCTCATTGCGCAGGCTCCTTCGAAGCGGCCTGCTGCACGGTCTTCTCCGGGACCTCACCCGCGACACCGGCCAGCGCGAGCAACCGCGGGGCCTCCGGTCCCCGGACGAGTTTGGCGGCCTCGGCGGGCTCGGTCGGACCGGCCCCGAACGAAGGGCAGTCCCGTGCGAGCGGGCACGCTCCGCATGCGGGCTTGCGCGCGTGGCACACGCGGCGCCCGTGAAAAATCAGCCGGTGGGACAGCATCGTCCACTCCTTGCGGGGAATGAGCTCACCGACGGCCCGCTCGACCTTGTCCGGCTCCTCCTCGGATGTCCAGGCCCACCGCCGGACCACCCGGCCGAAATGGGTGTCCACGGTGAGACCGGGCACATCGAAGGCATTGCCGAGGATGACGTTGGCGGTCTTGCGTCCGATGCCGGGCAGCTTGACCAGCTCGTCCAGCCGCGCGGGCACCTCGCCACCGTGGCGCTCCAGCAGCGCCGCACCCAGTCCCATCAGCGAGGAGGTCTTGTTCCGGTAAAAGCCCGTGGACCGGATCAGTTCCTCCAGTTCGGCACGGTCGGCCCCGGCATAGTCGGCCGCCGTGGGATACCGCGCGAACAGCTTCGGCGTGACCTCGTTGACCCGCTTGTCGGTGCATTGCGCGGACAGGATCGTGGCCACTGCCAGCTGCAGCGGTGTGCTGAAATTCAGCTCACAGTGCGCGTCGGGGTAGGCTTCGGCCAGTGAGCGCATCATCCGGCGAGCACGCCGCACGAGCCCGAGCCTGGTCTTGTCGGCTCCGGGACGATCCGCCCCTCCCGGGCTCCTGGCCGCTGCGGATTTCTCCTCGGGTCTCGCTCGCGCTCGATCGGACACCCCACTAGCCTACGGATCCGAGTGCACGAGAGAGTGACCCATCCGGCCCACGCAACCGGTTAACACACCCCGGTTGCAACCACTGCGAAGGCATGCGCGAGGATTTAGCCATCATGACTGCCTGGTTCGTGATCGTCGTACCGCTTGTGATCATGTTCTTCACACTGTTCATGGAACGGGTGGAGGCACGACTCCGGCACGTCGCGGTGCAGGAGAACGAGGTGGAAGAACTGCTGGAGAACGCCCGACCGGACGAGGTCCGGGCGCTGTTCCGGCAGGGAATTGGACGTGCGCTGGAGTTGTTCCAGCTACGCAGAGTGGGACGCGCCGGTAGACTACGTACGCGCCGCTCCCGCGACCGGTCTTAGACTGGCTGGTGGTGATAGGCGGCATAGGCCGGTCACCGTGTTCGTCGCGGGACCGGCATCGAAAGCAGCCGCCGCGTCTCAACATGGAGGGACGAGGTGGACGAGACCCTGTCGCGGGCCGGCATCTTCCAGGGAGTGGAGCCGGCTGCTGCGGAGGCATTGACCCAATCGCTGGAACCGGCAGAGTTCCCGCGTGGACATGTGATCTTCGCCGAGGGCGAGCCGGGTGACCGGCTGTACATTATTCAATCCGGCAAGGTGAAGCTGGGACGCAAGTCCCCGGACGGCAGGGAGAACCTGCTGGCGATCATGGGGCCGTCGGACATGTTCGGCGAGCTGTCCATCTTCGATCCGGGCCCCAGGACCTCGACGGCAACGACGGTGACCGAGGTACGCGCGCTGACCATGGACCGCGGTGCGCTGCGGCAGTGGATCGGCACCCGCCCGGAGATCGCCGAGCAGTTGCTCCGGGTCATTGCGCGGCGTCTGCGCAGGACCAACGGCATGCTCGCGGATCTGATCTTCACCGACGTGCCGGGCCGCGTCGCCAAGGCGCTGCTGCAACTCGCACAGCGGTTCGGCAGCCAGGAGGCCGGGCTGCTGCGGGTGACGCACGACCTCACGCAGGAAGAAATCGCACAGTACGTCGGCGCATCACGGGAGACCGTGAACAAGGCGCTGGCCGACTTCGCACACCGGGGCTGGCTCCGGCTCGAAGGCAAGAGTGTGCTGATCCTCGACCCGGAACGGCTGGCCAAGCGCGCTCGCTGAGTGAGCAGGACCCGCGTTCAGCGGCCGAGTTTCGCGGCGCGCCGACCGGGAATGTCGAAGCGGTATCCCCCGCCCGGTCGGTGCGCTGGTATTTTCTGTCTGCGTACTGAATCGATTTAGCACTCGTCGGAGTCAGTACTGCCGAAGGCAGCTCAGCAGGCCGATCAGCGACCACCGGTTCAGCATCTCCGGCAGGCCCACTCGGTAGCTCACCCGGCAGCTGTGAAATGCCAGGGCGCCAGACGAGCGAGAAGGGACCGGGCGCCACCCCCGACGCGGCGCTCCGGTCCCTTCTCGCTGCGTGGTTCGTCCCCCGACCAACCACGCTTCCCCGACCCTCCGATGCGTCGGCCCCGAACCATGACACCGGAGGCTGGTCTTGTGGCGGGCAACCCGCATCCGGGCAACCCTGCGTGGACCACACCCTTACGATGCGCGTTCCACCACGGCTTTGCCAAGACCTTTCACCCACCAAGACGTGCCACACGCGTCTCGGGTTGCATCTTCACCCGAAATTTCGTGGCCAAATTTTTTCGGCCACGCAGCGCCGGCTCCCGCGCCGCCCGCGCGGTGTGCGGCCGAGCCCGCTCCCCGGTGAGATCACTCGGCGAGACACGAAAATCAATTGGTACTCACGTACCAGTATCGCCATACTGGTACGCGTGTCCGAATCCGTATCCCCGAGTGACTATCGCAGCGCCCTCAGCGCCCCGGGGGCTGCCGCGCCCGTGATCACCTCGCTGCTGGCCCGGCTGCCGATCGCCATGATCGGGCTCGCACTACTGCTCTACGTCGAGCAGGAGACCGGCACGTTCGCCGCAGCCGGGCTGGTGTCGGCGAGCACCCTGACCGGCGTGGCCTTCGGCTCGGTGCTGCAGGGACGGGTGATGGACCGGGTCGGCCCCACCGTGCCGCTGCTGGTGATGTCCGGGATCTTCACCGTCCTGGTCGCCGCCGAGATCGCCGCGATCGAAATGGGGGCGACGGTCACCGTGCTGACCGTGCTGGCCTTTACCGTGGGGCTCACCGAACCCATGACCGGCCCGGCGTCGCGAGCCCTGTGGACCCAACTGCTGCCGCCCGGAGCCGTACGCGACGCCGCCTACTCCTACGAGGCGATCAGCATGGAGGTGTTCTTCATCCTCGGACCCGGGCTGGCCGGGCTACTGGTCGCCATGCCGTGGCCGGGAACCGGGGTGGTCGCCGGATCGGCCTGCATGGTCGTCGGCAGCGTCGGATTCGCCTGCACCCCGGCCGCACGCAGGCACCGACCACTACCGCAGGAGCGGCCCACCGGCAGCATGCTCGGCGCGCTCGCCACCCCGGGAATGCGCACGGTGGCCGTGGCCGCGCTCGGCTTCGGTGCTCTGCTCGGAATGGTGGAGGTGGCAGTGCCCGCGGCTGCCGAGGAAGCGGGCAAACCGGCCCTCGGTGGCCTGATGCTGAGCGTACTGTCGATCAGTTCCGTGATCGTCGGCATCCTCTACGGGATGCGGCCGTGGCCACGCCCCATGCACCTGCGACTTCCGGCATTGCTCCTGGGATTTGCGGCCCTGATCGCCCTGCTGGCCCTGCCCGGGACGCTCTGGGGCCTGGGTCTGGCCCTCCTGCTTGCGGGAAGCCTGATCACTCCTCAGTCCACCGCCCACTCGGTCGCGCTCGAACTGGCAGCCCCGGTGGGCACCGCGACCGAGGCGTTCGGCTGGGTGATCACGGCGGTGACCCTGGGGGCCGCCGCGGGGCAGTCGCTGAGTGGGCACCTCGTCGAGCGATCCGGACCACCGCTGGCCTTCGTCGTGGCCGGAGCGATCGGCGCGCTGCTCGCGCTGGCATTGTGGCTGCGCCGGGCCACGCTGCTGCCGTCCACCATCCACTCGGAAGCCACCCTCGCCACCATGTGAGCACGGCCCGGTCAATCCGCCCGGAAACCGGTGGCCTCGCGCGGTATCGCACGCGCTTCTCGGATTACTCGGCGAGACCGTCCCATCGCCACGGTGCGAGACGGTCCACGGAGCGGTGGTTGTCCCCCGATGCACCGGGTACCCGAAAAGTCGATGACACCCTCGAACCGCACCCACGTCCCGAGGGTGCTCACCCGCGTTCCGTTGGCCGGGAACTACCCCACGGCAGTGGCTCTGGCGCTACTCGCGCTGTGCCCCTTCATCGTGCTCTCGACCGCGGTGCCGGTGTTCGAGCGGCAACTGATCACCGCCCTGGACACGACGGCGTTCGGGGCCGGGCTGGCCGGGAGTCTGGCCAACGCCGGATACGCCTTCGGCGCCGTCGCGGCCGCGGACCTGATCCGGCGCTTATCACCGCGAGCGGTGTATCTCCTCTGCGAGGCGGGGTTCGTCGTGGGCTCGCTGCTGAGCGCGTTCGCATCGAGCATCACGATGTTCACCATCGGGCGAGCACTGCAGGGCGTGACCACCGGGATGTTGCTGGTGGCCGCACTTCCGCCCCTGGTCACCAACCATGGTGCTGCGAAGCTTCCGCTCACGGCCGCGTTCGTCAACCTCGGACTGTTCGGCATGGTGACCCTCGGTCCGGTGGTGGGTGGGCTGGTCGCCGGTTTCACCACTTGGCGGGCGCCGTTCGTCGGAGTCGCCGCCCTGGGGGTGATCGGTATGACCTTCGGCGTGCTCGGGTTCGGGCGGGCCAAGCCGCACTCGCGCCGTGCGGGGTTCGACTGGTCGGCCATTCCCGTGGCCGCGACGGCGACGTTCCTACCGTTCTTCGCCGTGGCTTGGCTGACCAGCAGTTCCTTCACCGCGCCCGGATTCCTGCTCCCACTCGTGGTCGGGCTGGCGGGGCTGGGCACGCTGCTCGTGCGGCAGTACCGCAAGGACAGGGCTCTGATGCCGTTGAAACTGCTCGCCCACACACTGCCGATCACCGGCGTGTCGGTGGCGATGGTGGCAGGCGCGGGGTTCACCACCCTGATCGAGCTGTCCGTGGTCTACCTGCTGCAGGTCGCGCACCTGCCGCCTGCCACGGCCGGGGCGCTGCTGGCTCCCCAACTGGCAGGTATCGCGATCGCCGCCTGGCTGTTCAAAAGGATGCTGTCCACGCGTTGGTTGCCCGTGCTCGCCTTCTCCGGTTTGAGCATCGTCACCGTCGGTGGCGTACTGCTGCTGTTCGCAGTGGGGTCCGGCGGGATCGTGCCGATGGTACCGCTGGCCGGGCTGCTGCTCGGCTTCGGCGCAGGCGCCGGAGTGGCACCCGGATTGTTCATGGGCGGGCTCAGCGTGCCCTCCACCCGACTCGGCCCCACGTTCGCGCTGGTGGAACTCCTCCGTGCCGAGGCGGCGTTCCTGCTCGGCCCGGTGCTGCTGCACATCGCGATGCTCACCGAGGCCCTGGCAGGCGGAATACGGCTGGCCACACTGATCCTCGTGATCCTGATGGCGGTCAGCGGTGTGATCCTGCTCGGCGTGCTGCTGCTCGGCGGTGCTCGCCCGCACGCGCCCGATCTCGAAGGCTGGCTGCAAGGACAGTCCTCGGCCTACCACTCCCCGCCCCTGGCCGCGACGGTCCGCCAACGCTAGGTGAAGGCTCCGGTTTTTTGCAGTTTCGCGCGAAACTGCATTTTTCGGTCGTGCTTCGTTCGGGGGTCACCCGGGCACGGCCCACATCCTCACAGCTCGCCGAGTTCGCGGAGGTGGGTCAGTTGGGCCCGGACCGTGCTCTCGGCGGCGGGCCAGACGGACCGGTCGACATCGGCGTAGACGACCTCGACGACCTGCCGGGCAGTGACCTCGGGGCCGCGCTCGCGCACCACCTGCCGAATCTGACCGAGTCGCTGCTCACGGTGAGCGAGATAGGTCGACGCCGCCGCACGGGCATCGGGCAGTTCGGGGCCATGTCCCGGCAGCACCCGAGTGCCTTCGGGCAATTCGGCCAAGCGCCGCAGCGAGTCGAGGTAGGAACCCAGATGCCCGTCCGGGTCGGCGACCACCGTCGTTCCCCTGCCGAGAATGCTGTCCCCGGCGAACAGGGCTGGCACGTCTTCGTGCTCGACCACGAAACACACCGAGTCACCGGTATGGCCCGGCGTGGCCAGTACCCGTAACCGCAGACCCGCCACCGAGAGCACCTCGCCACCCTCGAGTGCTTCCGCCCCGATGCACAGTGCCGGATCGAACGCCCGAACGACCGCGCCGGTGAGCTCCACGAACTCCTGCACACCCTCGACATGATCCGGATGGTGATGCGTGAGCAACACCAGCTCCACGGGGCCGTGGTCGGCCACTCGTCGCAGATGTTCGCCGTCGCCGGGACCGGGGTCGATCACGACGCACTCACGCTTCCCGGGTGCCCGCACGATCCACGTGTTCGTGCCGTCCAAAGTCATCGGCGTCGGATTGTCGGCCAGCAGCACCGAAGCGTAGGGGGTCACCTGCCGCAACGTGGCGTAGGCAGGGTGTTCCGGGGACAGTGAGCTCACGCGCCTCTCTCCTTCTCGGCGATCTGCGGGGCCGGGCATCCGACAGCCCGGTGGCAGGCAGTCTTGTGGCGAGCGGTTCTGTGGCAGGCGGCCCTGATCACGGCACGGAAATGACGGGCGATCACGCGTCGCCGTAACCCGGTTCGCCCGGCAGTACGACCCGCCATCTCCCGTCGCGGCGCACCACTCGCGGAACGACCTTGCCGACCACCCGATCGACAGCCAGAGCGCTCGCCACGCTGCCGTATCCGGCGAGCTCGGTCAAGGTCATCCACGTCGGTGGGAGCAGGCCGCAGTGCCCGCTCTTCCAGTCCTCCAGCGCGTCGTTCGGAGTGCTCCAGTACGCATTGGTGACCTCCGTGGTGACCGCATCGGCGCGCTGCCCGTGCGGCATCGCAGCGAGGAAGAACCGGGTGTCGTATCGACGCGACTCGACCTCGGGTGTCACCCAGTTCGACCACGGCCGCAGCAGGTCGGCCCGCAGTACCAATCCCGCCTCGGCCAGGAACTGCGCGAAGGACATGTCGCGGGAGACCAGCGCACGCCGTGCGTCGGCATACGAGGACGTGTCGGCGACCACGGTCTCCGCGCTCTGCCCGGCGAGCAGCACCCCGGATTCCTCGAAGGTCTCCCGGACCGCCGCGCACACGAGTGCCCTGGCCAGTTCCGGTGTGCAACCGTACTGGTCCGCCCACCACGAGGGTTGCGGGCCACTCCACGACACCGACGTGTCGGCGTCCCTGCGATCCACACCACCACCGGGGAATACGGTCATCCCGCCTGCGAACGGCATACCGTCGACCCTCCGCTGGAGAAAGACCTCCGGCCCTGTCGACCCTTCGCGCAGCAGCATGACCGTCGCCGCGTCCCGCGGCGTCACCGGCGTCTCGGAAGGTGCTCGGGGAACGAATTCCTCGAGCAGAGCCAGATCGTCGGGCAGTCCCATGCGGTCACCCTAAACGGCCCGTAGCGCTCGCAGCCATCGTCACGATCGAATCCGCAGCACTCGATCGACCTCACCGGCACGGCCGCTCCCGTGCTACCGGCAGCACCGGATGGCGGTCAGTGCGATGCGGAAGGAGGAGTTCGTCTGCCGGGCACCGAGGCCGGTGCCGCACCGATCGGCGGAAAACCCCCGGTACCGGGCATGGTGGTCAGTCGCGGATCCTGTCGATTCCCCGAAAGCGTGTTCTGCTGCCCCTCGGGAGCCTGCCCGTGGGGCGTCCGCCCGTTGGACCTCGGTTCATCGGCGACCTGTCCTGCCGTGACCTGGCCGCCGGCGTCCTCCGCGGAACCGTCCTTGTCCTGCTCCCGCTGCGCGAGTTCCTCGTGCAGCTTACGCAGCAGGTTGCGCTCCCGGTCGGTGAGCTTGGCGTCCACGGCCGCCGGAACACGGGGGTTCGCGCCGGGACCGCGATGCTCCTCGGGCGCCCCGATCACCTCCCCCTCGGTCCCGACCTCGGACAGGGCTCCCACCGCGTCTTCGTCCACCGCTGGTCCATCCACGGCGGGTCCGGCCGCCGCGGGTCCGGCCACGACCTCGGAGTGCAGAACGTCAGCCTCTCCGGCGGCCTCCTCGGTGAACTCCGCGACGGTCTCCCCGATGGCTTCCTCGGCGAACCTCTCCGCTGCCCGTGGCGAGGAGTCCGCAAGCGCAACATTCACGACGGACAGTTCGGACATGCGCGCAGGTGCCTGCGACGGGTCGGAGACGACGTCGGCCACCGGAAACTCAAAGCCTGCTGGAGGTACCCGCACGGGAGATTCGGCGGCTGGGTCGTCGACCGTATCCCCTGCCGGCTCACCACCGGAGCTTCGACGCGAAGCCCGCGCCCGCTCGGAACCGTTTCCCGCCTCCGGGACCGGATCCACCTGTCGTGCCGATGCCAGGGCGTTGCGGTGATATTCGGGCAGGTCGGTACCGGAGCTGAAGACATCCACGGAGCAACCGATGCTCGCACGTTCGAGAGCCGCCAGTATCTGGTATCCCGCCGCGGTCACAGCCTCCTCGGAGTCGACCTCGGCCAGCAACACCCGCCTGGGCACCGCTCCATAGGCCACGCCCGCCGGGGTTTTCCGGGAGACGCACCACAGCGCACGGACACTCGTGAGTCGCCGGGCGGCCGGACGCAGCGCTTCGGCAATGTCATCGTCCGGCGTCTCCGGCGCACCGAACCGATGTCGCTCGACAGGCGGCATCTCGGCAACATACAGCCGATCGGCCAGAGCCGGTCGCGAACGAGTCCGTTCCAGTACCCATCTCAGGTGGTACTGCTCGGTCGGAGTAACCGGAATGCGCCCCGCCAGCAGGCAACCCGCCAGCAGTTCGGCGGCGGCACCGAGATGACCGGCGCCGAGCATCCCGCGTGCCGAATTCACGGCGTCATCGTCCACCCGGCCGGTCATGGCCAGCACGAGATTGTGCAGCCGGCCCGCCGGACCGACTCCCTCAGCGGCATCCACCACGCACGTCTCCTTCGCGCCTTCGAGCGGCTGTCGACCGCAATGCTTGTCAGCCATAGCCCATCAGTCACAGGCCCTCGGCCATAGGCCCATCAGTCGTAAGCCCATCACCCATAAGCCCGGTGACCCACGGTTTCTTCGGCTCCCGCGCAGATCAGAACCGACTCGGCCAAGGCCGCACGGTGGTAGGGGGTCGGTTCCGTCTCCGGTGTCAGAACCTCGACACGAGGCTCGTGCTCGCCGAGTGCGCGCAGGATGCGTTGAACCTCACCGGCGAGTTCCGCGAACTCGCCGGAGGCGGTCACGACCACGACCCGTTTGAGGTCCGCGGCCATGGCACTCCCCGTCCGACCTCGCCAGCTGCTGCGTACCTCGTGAATCCCCTGGCGATCACGCAGTGTCGCTCCGAGTACCAGTATCTCCGAATCACCCATACCACCGGCCGGAGATTCGGCGGTGAAGGTGTAGTCGTCCCACCGGGGCTCGTCTCCGGGCAGAACCGCGTCCACAACCGCGGGGTCGGCGCCGAGCGGGAGCACGGCGTCGGACAGCAGCCGATGGTCGGTGTCGGTCAGCGCGATTCGTTCCCGCACGAGGTCTCTCGGTAGCGACTGGGCGAACACATCGGCCGCATCACCGGCCAGCCAGTCGCGGTAGCGCCACAGCCGCGCATCGGGTAGCCGACCGGCGAGCCGGAGCAGCAGTTCGTGACACAACAGGCTCGTCTCATGCTCGGCCACGCCTTGCTCCCTCAGCTTCGAACCCGTCCGTTCAATTACTCTCAGGAATCAACGCCTCGCCGAACTCACCCGATCGAGCGTAATTCGACGCGGAGATGGGTGCAGCGTACTTCCTGATCGCTACCCATGGTGTGCGCTCTCGAAGAAAAACTGCCACCGTGTTCAACATCAGTGGGCAAATCACCCACTATCGCAGCACAAAAGCGGCGTCACCCGGAAGCCATCCGGATGACGCCGCGGCGAACATCGAGGAACGGTTCACCCACCATCGAGTGGGCCGTACACAGTCGTTACACCGTCATACGACCTCGGTGATCATCTCCACCTCGACAGGGGCCCCCTTCGGCAGTTCGGCCACTCCTACCGCCGATCGGGCGTGCTGCCCGGTCTCGCCGAAGATCTCACCGAGCAACTCCGAAGCACCGTTGAGCACCGCAGGCTGGCCATGGAACCCCGGTGCCGAAGCCACGAATCCGACCACCTTGACCACTCGCGCGATCGAATCCAGCCCGACCAGACCGTCGACGGCGGCCAGCGCATTGAGCGTGCAGGTGCGGGCGTGGCGCTGAGCGTCCTCCGGAGTCACCGCATCACCGACCTTGCCCGTAGCCTGCAGCGTCCCGGCCACGATCGGCAGTTGCCCGGCCGTGTACACCTGCGATCCGGTACGCACGGCAGGCACGTACGAGGCCACCGGCGTGACGACCTCCGGCAACTCGATACCGAGCTGTGCGAGCCGGTCCGTCCACCTACCCATCTCAGTCACCCTTCGGCCGCTTCATGTACGCGACCATCTGCTCGCCGGTCGGTCCGGGAAGAACGGCGACGAGTTCCCAGCCGTCCTCCCCCCACTGGTCGAGAATCTGCTTGGTCGCGTGGCTGAGCAGCGGCACGGTCGAGTATTCCCACTTGGTCATGGGTGCCACCCTATGGTCCGTCCGATCGGCTTGCTTCGGTGGTGGCTTCAATCGCAGCTACCGGATTCAGCAGACACGACAGCCGCCACGCACTTACGCTGACCGCGTGACGACCTCTGATTGGGACAGGGAGCTGAATCGCACCCGGCTGCACTGGGTCAGCGGTAAAGGTGGGGTGGGCAAAACCACGGCCGCCGCCGCACTGGCTCTCGCACTGGCGACCGGCGGCCACCGGGTGCTGCTGGTCGAGGTGGAGGGCCGACAGGGCATTGCCCAGATCTTCGACACCGCGCCGCTCCCCTACTCCGAGGAACGAATCGCGGCGGCCCCCGGCGGAGGCGAGCTGCGTGCCCTGGCCATCGACGCGGAACCGGCGCTGCTCGAATACCTGGACATGTTCTACAACCTCGGCTTCGCCGGGCGAACACTGCACAGGATGGGGGCCGTCGAGTTCGCGACCACACTCGCACCGGGGCTGCGCGACGTCCTGTTCACCGGAAAGATCAAGGAGTGTGTCGGGCGCACCGATGACCGTGGCCGCCATGTCTACGACTCGGTCGTGGTCGACGCACCGCCGACCGGCAGGGTGGTCAAGTTCCTCGACGTCACCAAAGCAATGGCGGATCTGGCCAAGGCCGGACCGATCCGCACGCACAGCGAGGGAGTGGTGCGGCTACTGCACTCCGGCGACAGCGTCGTACATCTGGTCACCCTGCTCGAGGAGTTGCCGGTACGGGAGGCGCTGGAAACCGTCGAAGAGCTCGACGCCGCGGACCTGCGCCCCGGCGCGATCCTGCTCAACCGGGTCAGGCCGGCACGGCTGCCCACACGGTCGGTGACCGCGGCAGCCGGGGGGCGCGTCGATGCGGGGCGCATCCGTACCGGGCTGGAGTCGGCAGGGCTGAACTGGGAGGACGGAGTACTCGACGGCCTGGTTGCCGAGACCGTCGAGTACGCGACGCGCGTCCGCGCCGAGGACGAGGCGCGTCAGCAACTGGCCGCCACCGACCTGCCCTCGATCACACTGCCCGAATTCACCGATGGTATCGACGTCGCCGCTGTCTACGAACTCGCCGAAGAACTCACCACGCAGGGGATCGGAGGCGCACGATGAGTGATCCGACCACGCATCCCGAACTCCTGGACATCGACGGGTTCCTGGACGACCCCGCCAACCGCATCGTCGTATGCTGCGGCTCGGGTGGCGTGGGCAAGACCACCACGGCCGCCGCACTCGCGATCCGCGCCGCAGAGCGCGGGCGCAAGACCGTGGTGCTGACCATCGACCCCGCCAGGCGGCTGGCTCAGGCACTGGGCATGCGCGAACTGGACAACCAGCCGCGGCAGGTCGCCCTGGACAGCACCGACTCCGGCGCCGACCTCAGCGCCATGATGCTGGACATGCGTCGGACGTTCGACGACATGGTGCTCGCCCACGCCGGTCGGGAGCGCGCGCAGCAGATCCTGGACAACCCCTTCTACCGGACGATCTCCACGTCGTTGTCCGGAACCCAGGAGTACATGGCGATGGAACGGCTCGGGCAGCTCGCCGCCGACGACGTCTGGGACCTGATCATCGTGGACACCCCACCGAGCCGGTCGGCCCTGGACTTCCTCGACGCCCCGCAACGGCTGTCCACGGTGCTCGACGGCAGGCTGATCCGGATGCTGTCCAGCCCCGCACGAACGGGCGGCCGGGGACTGCGCAAGGTCGTCGGCGCGGGCTTCGGCATGTTCTCCAAGGTCGTTTCGACGATCATCGGCGGACAACTCCTGGCCGATGCATCGGCGTTCGTGCAAGCCTTCGACTCCACCTTCGGCGGCTTCCGGGAGCGCGCCGAACAGACCTACCGGCTGCTGCGCTCGCCGGAGACGGCATTCCTGGTGGTGGCCGCACCGGAGCCGGACGCCCTGCGGGAGGCGTCCCACTTCGTCGAGCGACTCACCGGGGACTCCATGCCGCTGGCCGGGCTGATCGCCAACCGTACCCATCCGGTGCTGGCCGACCTGCCTGCCACACGGGCATCGTCGGCCGCCGAGGAACTCGAAACGGCAGGCTCCTCCCCGCTGGCCGCCTCGGTACTTCGTCTCCACGCCGACCGGGTGGCGGTGGCCGACCGGGAGAAGCGACTGCTGGCCCGGTTCACCCGCGCCCATCCCGAAGTTCCCCTGACCGGCGTCCCGGCATTGTCCTCCGAGGTACACGACATGGCGGGGTTGCGCGAGATCGGCCGCCGACTGAGCAACGCCTGAGGATCCGTGCGGCTGATCGTCGATCCCCGGGTGCGAAAGCGGGAACGGTGACCGGACCACGTCGCCCGGACACCGGTGCGCCCGCCACACGCAGCACCGGGCGAATGCTTCAGCTCGCCCGGTAGGTGTTCTGGTACTCGTTCGGTTCGGTGGAGTCACGGCGGGCCGCTTCCAGCAGTGCACGCCAGTCGCGGACATCCGGGCGCCTGCGCAGCAGCGCACGCCGTTCCCGTTCCGTCATACCGCCCCACACACCGAATTCGATCCTTTTGTCGAGCGCCTCGGCAAGGCACTCCGTGCGGACAGGGCACCCGAAGCAGACCACGCGCGCCTGGCGCTGCTCGGCACCCCGGACAAACAGCCGGTCGGGATTCTCGTCGCGGCACGCGGCCCGAACCCGCCAGTCCCCCTGTTCGAACGTCACGTTCCCCCAGCTCCTCCCTGGATCGTCGGCGACCATGTCCATCCGGAGCCCCCGGCACCGGTGTCGGAACCGCCCGTTGGGAGGCGGTTACCGACATGCTGTCGCTAAACGTGGACGCACTGTAGAGGTCTCCGGTTCCATCACCAAACCGCCATTGGTGGGTTCGTTGGCTCACACTCATCCCATTGGGGGTTTCTTGAACTGTGCAGGCCGGGCACCTCGCTCCGAGGTCCTAGGGTTGGTGCTGTGCGAGTCCGGGATGGCCTGCTGAAGCTGTTCGGTCTGTGTGTGCTGGCCGGAGTCCTGGTGGCAGGATTACTCTTTCCTGCCGCGGGCGCCATCGGCGTCATGTCCAACCGCGCCAGCGACACGGTGAGCAGCCTGTCCTCCAAACTCGTCACCGAACAGGTACCGCTGGTGACCACTGTCACAGATCGCGCGGGTAATCCCATCGCGTACCTGTTCAAGCAGAACCGCACCCCCGTCACCTCCGACCAGATCGCCAACACGATGAAGGCCGCGATGGTGGCGATCGAGGACCAGCGGTTCTTCGAACACCAGGGCGTGGACTGGCCCGGCACCGTGCGGGCCGCTCTCAGCAATCAGCTCGCCGGGAGGATCACTCAGGGCGCCTCGACGATCACCCAGCAGTACGTGAAGAACTACCTGGTACATGTGGTCGCCGCCGGAAACCCGGTCCAGCAGGCCGAAGCCACGGAACAGACCATCGCGCGCAAGCTGCGCGAGATCCGCATCGCACTGCAACTGGAGAAACGGCTGAGCAAGCAGGAGATCCTCACCCGCTATCTCAACGTGGTGCCGTTCGGGAACCGGGTCTACGGCGTGGCCGCGGCCGCCCGGACGTACTTCGACACCTCGGCCGACAAGCTGACGATTCCCCAGGCCGCACTACTGGCCGGAATCGTCAACGAACCCGGTGCGCTGAACCCGGTGACTCATCCCGACGACGCGCTGTTCCGGCGCAATCTCGTCATCGACGCGATGGCTCGCCAAGAACGAATCACGCAGGAAGCGGCCCGGGAGGCACGGCAGGCTCCGCTGGGCATCGAGCGTCCCCTCAACAGCCTTCCGAACGGCTGCGTCGGCGCGGGCCCGGAGAACGGATTCTTCTGCAAATACGTGATCGACTACCTGGAGCGGGCAGGATTCTCCAGGAAACAGCTCGAACGCGGCGGTTACACCATCCGCACCACGCTGGACCAGTCGATCACGAAGGCAGCCCACGCCTCGGCGCAGAAACAGGTTCCGCCGCAGGAGAGCCCGGGCATCACCAATGTGATGACGGTGGTCGAGCCGGGCACGAAGAAACATGCGGTCCGGGCACTGGTGACCAACCGGAGCTTCGGTTTCGACAAGAGCAAGGGCGAGACCGCCTACGCCTGGCCGAGCTCGATGATCCCCCAGGGTGCGGGGTCGGTCTACAAGACGTTCATCGCCGCTGCCGCGCTGGAAGAAGGAATGGGGATCCACAACGTCATCCCCTCCCCCGGTAGCTACACCACCATGGCCTACGGGCCCCGCCCGTACACGGTGACCAACGCCGAAGGTATCTCTCCCGGCCCCCGCACGCTCCAGATGGCACTGGCCACCTCCCCGAACACCGCGTTCGTCGCCCTGCAGGACCGGGTCGGCCTCGGCGATGCGGTGGACATGGCCGCACGTCTGGGCATGCGCAAGACTCTGCTCCGCAGCAACTTCGGCGGCCGGCCGCTGGCTCCGAACAGCGACGAACTCTCCCAGGCCGAGACGATCAAGCAGAAAACCTTCGGCGGGTTCACGCTCGGGTTCACGCCGACCAGCCCGCTGGAACTGGCCAATGTCTCCGCCACGCTCAGCAGCGGTGGGGTGTGGTGTCCGCCCACCCCGATCAAGAGCATCGTGGATCGGCACGGCGACCCGGTCTCGATCACGGAGTCGCCGTGCGAACAGGTCGTGGACGAAGAGCTGGCCAATGCCATGTTCGTCGGGATGAGCAAGGACACCACCGAGGGAACCGCCGTCGCCGCGGCCAAGGCGGCGAACTGGACCCGGCCGACGGCGGCCAAGACCGGAACGACCGAGAGCTACGAGTCCGCCGCGTTCATCGGGGCGACCGCACATCTCGCCGGTTCGGTCCTGACCTTCGCCCACGGGCCCGGCCAGCAGGGAATCTGTCTCGGCAATCCACCCCGGCTGTGCGGTGGCGGCAATATCTACGGCGGCACGATCCCCGCACGCACGTGGATGGGCGCGATGAAACCCGCCCACAAGGGCATGCCGACCGTTCCGCTGCCGAGCGTGACACCGCGCTACGCCGAGGGCGGTTCCGACAAGGAGGTCCCCGACGTCGTCGGCATGAACGTCGAGCAGGCCACGAAGACACTGCGCGAGGCCGACTACAAGGTGCGGAAGCAAGCGGTGAGCAGCTCGCGTTCCCGAGGTGCCGTGATCAGCCAGAGCCCGCGCGGTTCCGTACCTCCGGGCAAGACCGTGACGATCTCGGTGAGTACCGGCTATATTCCGCCGCCACGGACGCATACGAAGCCGCCACCGCCCGACCAGGGCAGACCGGCACAGGACAATCCGCAAGAACCCACCGGCCGGCCCAGCAAGTCCGGGGAGCCGGGCAAGCCCACTCCGGGCGGACAACCTCCGCCCCCACGCCCACCGGCTTCCCCCACACCCGGCGGCTGACTCTCCCGGCTGGGAAGGGCACGCCGAGCGGTAACCCCCCGTCTACATGCCTACACTCGAGCGTCGTGACAAGCACGCATTCCGGCACGCGGCGCGTGCAGGCCCGGTATCGGTTGCTGGACGTCCACGCCGTGGAGCGGATCACTCCTCGGATGGCGCGGGTGAAGCTGAGTGGGGACGAGCTGGCGGATTTCGTCAGCAGTGGAACCGACCAGCGGATCAAGCTGTGCCTGCCGGAACCGGGTCGTCCGGCCCCGTTGGGCCGGACCAGGGCGGAGGTATTCGCGCTGCCGCGTGAGCAACAACCGCGGCAGCGCACTTACACGGTTCGCCACTTCGACGCGCATCGCCGAGAGCTCACGATCGACCTGGTGATACACGATCACGGCGGTCCGGGGGCGGCTTGGGCCGCGAGCGTGCGGCCCGGTGACCGGATCGTCACGGTCGGCCCGAGCCCGTCGTACCGACCGAGCTCGGACGCGAATCCGCTGGTACTCGCAGGGGACGAGACCGCACTGCCCGCGATCTCCGCGATTCTGGAGGAGTTGCCCGAGGCCACGCCCACACGTGTGTTCCTCGAAGTCGCCGACTCCGGGGAACACCAGCAGGTCGACACCGCCGCCGATGTCGCGTGGACCTGGCTACACCGCGACGGAGCACCCGCGGGCCGGTCGAACCTGCTCACCGAGGCAGTCCGCTCCGTCGATCTCGGGACACACCCGCACGTGTGGATCGGCGCGGAAGCCGCAACGGTCCGCGACCTGCGTGCACATTGTCAGGATGTACTGGGAATGGAACGTGCCCGCGTGTACGCATTGGCTTACTGGCGCCGCGATCGCGCCTCGTGAACGGAGAATTCTCGAGAAATCGACCGTGCCCACTCAGCTCGCGAGTTCGGCCTTGACCACCGCAGCGACCCGGCCGCCCTCGGCGCGGCCCGCCACCTTCGCGTTGGCGACCTTCATGACCTGTCCCATCTGCTTCGGCCCCGGCTGTTCACCGAGATCGGCGGCGACCTCGGACACGGCAGCCCGCACGAGCTCGATCAGCTCATTCTCGTCGAGCTGCGCGGGCAGGTAGCGGCGCAGGATCTCCCCTTCCGTCCGCTCGGCCGCGGCCTGCTCCGGGCGGTCGGCGGCATCGAACGCACTCGCCGACTCGTCGCGCTTCTTGGCCTCCTTGGACAGGACACGCTGCACCTCCTCGTCGGTGAGTTCGCGTGCCTGCTTGCCGGAGACCTCCTCAGTACCGATGGCGGACAGCGCCATCCGCAGGACACCGGTGACGGCGGGGTCACGCTCCTTGATCGCTGCGGTCAGATCCGTCCGCAGCTTGTCTTTCAGTTCGGCCATGGAACCGATTATCCCGACCGGCGCCATTCGAGGCCCGCTCGAGGTCGATCTCGGGGGAGCCGGTGTCGACACCCCGAATCGCCGTAGAGTGGGTGATGTGAACACGCTCGGGCGAACCATGCTCACCACCGGTGCACTCGGCGCCGCCGCACTCGCCTACTCCGCCGGGATCGAGCGCAAGCGCTGGACACTGCGGCACACCACCCTGCCGGTGCTCGGCGAAGGCAGTCGCGAACTGCGGGTCCTGCACATATCGGACCTGCACATGCTGCCGAACCAGCACTCGAAGCAGCGCTGGGTGGCCGCGCTCGATGAACTCGAGCCCGACCTGGTCGTCAACACCGGCGACAACCTCGCCCACCCGCGGGCCGTCCCGGCCGTGCTGCGCGCTTTGGGCCCGTTGTTGGACCGACCCGGCGTGTTCGTCTTCGGCAGCAACGACTACTACGCGCCGAAGCCGAAGAACCCCGCCCGCTACCTGTTGCCTTCCGCCCGGATGAAACGGATCCGAGGTGCCCAGCTGCCCTGGGGCGACCTGCGTGCCGCGATGACCGAGCGCGGCTGGCAGGACCTCACACACCAACGGCACGAACTCACCCCGGCGGGCACCACCATCCATGCCGCAGGTGTGGACGATCCGCACCTCAAACGTGATCACTACTCCCGGATCGCGGGCGCCGTCCCCACGGGGATCACCCTCCGCCTCGGAGTGACCCACTCCCCCGAACCGCGAGTGCTGGACGCGTTCGCCGAGGACGGCTACGACCTGGTCATGGCCGGTCACACCCACGGTGGTCAGCTGTGCGTGCCGGGCTACGGTGCGATCGTGACCAACTGCGAGCTGGATCGCACACGAGCACGCGGTGCCTCGACATGGGGGCGGCACATGCGACTGCACGTTTCGGCCGGGCTGGGAACCTCACCGTACGCACCCTTCCGCTTCGCCTGCCCCCCGGAAGCGACCCTGCTGACGCTGGTTCCGCGCTCACAAGAGCCGTCGCACCAGTACGTGAACGCGATCGGCGGACCCCGTTTCGGAGCGGACACGAAGGTCCGATAAACTGTGTCGCGGCGGTGAGCGAACACCCGAGACGCCGCCGAGAACACCGGGGTGTAGCGCAGTTTGGGAGCGCGCCTCGTTCGGGTCGAGGAGGTCGTGGGTTCAAATCCCGCCACCCCGACGGGAAAGGGCCTGGTCGCAACTTCTCCGAGGTTGTGGCCAGGCCCTTTTGTTCACCCCGTGCTCACCTCGGCGACCGGAATCGGGCAGGATCGGAACCGTGAGCACTTACCCCGGCGCGACAGTCCCGAAGGCCCTGTTCGACGATCCGGACAAGGAGGCACGCTGGCGAGCACGTTTCAGTGCCCCGCGCGTGTCGGTGCCGGACTGGGCACGTGACGCACCCCAGCGCAGTCTGTACGTCTCGAATGTCAGCGGCACCTGGGAGCTCTACGCCTGGGACCGCTCCACCGGGACACACCGGCAGGTCACCGACCGTCCGAACGGCACGTTCCACGGCACGCTGCCCGTCGACGGCGAGCGGGTCTGGTGGTTCGACGACACCGACGGTGACGAGTTCGGAAGCTGGGTCACCGAACCCTTCGGCGAGCACGGCACACGTCCGCAGCCTGCGCTGCCCGGTACCCATGCCGGTTATCCGGCGGGACTGGAGCTGGGTGCACGGATCATCGCGGCGGGCATGTCCACCGACGACGGCGTGACCGTCTGGGTCATGCGCGACGGTGGCGCCCCGGAGATCGTCTACCAGCACGAGCAGGACGGCGGCTTGGCCGTGCTCTCCTGGGACGAGAACCTGCTGGTCATCATGCATTCCGAACACGGCGACAGCCGGCACCCCGCGATGCGGGTGCTGCGCTCCGCCGACGGCTCCGCGGTCGCCGACAAGTGGGACGGACCCGGCAAGGGTCTGTCCGCGTTGGACTTCGCGCCGGTGTCGGGGGATCCGCGCCTGCTGGTGCTGCACGAACGCCGGGGCCGGGAAGAGCTGCTGATCTGGGATGTCGAGGCCGACACCGAAACCGAGATCGACCTCGGTCTGCCCGGCGAGGTCTCCGCCGACTGGTACCCGGACGGCCGGGCACTCCTGATCGCGCACACCCACCGGGCGCGGACCACGATGCACCGCTACGACCTCGCCTCCGGGGAACTGACTCCCCTGTCGAGTCCGGAAGGCACCGTCGGCACCGCCTCGGTCCGCCCGGATCACTCCGTGGAGTACTCGTGGTCATCGGCGGCCACGCCCGGGCTGGTACGCACGTTGTCCCCGAACGGGGAGGATCGGGTACTGCTCGCTCCCGGGGGCGACCGGGCACCCGCCTCCGTGCCGGTCAGCGACGCGTTCATCGAGGTCCCCCACGGCCCCAACGACACCGTGCACGCGCTGATCGCCCGCCCCCCTGGTACAGGTGACGAGCCGATCCCGACGGTGTTCAATCTGCACGGCGGTCCACACGCCGCCGATGAGGATCGTTTCTCGTCCTATCGAGCAGCGTGGATCGAAGCCGGGTTCGCCGTGGTGGAGGTCAACTACCGGGGTTCGACGGGGTACGGCTCACAGTGGCGGGACGCGATCGAGGGCCGTCCCGGACTGACCGAGCTGGCCGACGTCGCGCACGTGCAGGACTGGGCGATCGAGCAGGGCCTGACCACTCCGGCCCACAGCGTGGTGGCGGGTGCTTCCTGGGGCGGGTACCTGACACTGCTCGCATTGGGCACGCAGCCGCAGCGCTGGGCCGGCGGTGTCGCGGGGGTTCCGGTCGCCGACTACGTGTCGGCCTACGCCGACGAGATGGAGCCGCTGCGTGCCTTCGACCGTGCCATGTTCGGCGGTTCGCCGGAGCAGGTGCCCGAGGTGTATCGGGATTGCTCGCCGATCACCTACGTCGACCGGGTACGTGCGCCCGTACTGGTTCTGGCCGGGGACAACGATCCCCGCTGCCCGATCCGGCAGATCGAGAACTATCTCGACCGGTTGCGGCAACGACAGGTGCCGTTCGAGTTCTACCGCTACGACGCCGGGCACGGCTCGCTGGTGATCGCCGAAACCCTCGACCAGGTCGCCACGGAGATCCACTTCGCCCGCCGCGCCGTCGGTATGGATCGCTGATCCGGGTCGGGTCCCGGTTTTCGGCGAGACCGGGACCCTCCCGCACCCGGTCATGCCGTGGGCGATGCGGCGACCTCGTCTTCGAGGAACTCGCGCAGCTGCGCACGCATTTCCGGGCTGTCGACGTGGCCGTGCACCGAGACCGCGTGCTCGGCAGCAGCGCGGACCACTTCGTCCTCCTCACCGGTGATCGTCAGCGTGCAGTGTGATTCGCTCGGATATCTGCGGCAGTCCGCAATTTTCCTGGCCATGGCAGTTTCCTCACTTCTCGGTGGGCTCTGCTCGGTGCAGCATCGCCCCACCGGAGGTGTCCTGTCTGCGACTTCGGTTCCAGTGCCGCGGGCATCGGGGCGCGCGGCTCTCAGGACCTGCCGTTCAGCCGGGTGTGCAGTCGTGCAGCGTCGAGAAGCACGATGCGGTCGCGTTCGGTGCGCACCAGCCCCGCCGACCGCAGCTCTCGGAGAATGCGCACGACGACCTCACGCACGGTGCCGACCTGATCGGCGAGGTCCTGCTGGCTGATTCGGGCCGAGAGTTCGGAGGACTGCTGCCCCGGTGTGGCGATGTCGAGCAGGTGGCTGAGGACGCGATCGTGCAAGGAGGAAAAGACCGCATCGCCGACGGCGTTCATGTAGGTGACGGTCCGGTCACTGAGTTCGACCAGGAAAGCATGGCCGACTCGCACATCGGTGCGTGCCAGTGACTGCAGCGTCGCGGGTTGCAGGCACAGCATCCGGGCGTCGGTCACCGCCTGAAGATTGGCGGGCACGGCTCCGGAGGCGAACAGCGTCGTGATGCCCAGCAGCGAGCCCGGGCGGGAGTAGCGGATCGTCACCTGGCGGCCGGCCGGTGAGGTCAGATAGCTCCGGAGCAGCCCGCTGACCAGCAGATAACAGAAGACCTCGGTTCGGTCGGTGCGGACCAGCACCCTGCCTGCCCGGACGTGGAGGTCCGTGGACCGTGCGATGACACGGCCGAGTACCTCGCGCGGAAGGCCCGACAGCCGACTCCGCGCGAGCGACGAGATCACCTCGGGATCAGTGCTCATCACGGCAACCCGACATCGTCTGCGGGAGGAGCACCGGGTGCACGAGCCCCCGGGAGGAGTCGAGCGTACCTCCGCGCTCGCTCACCGGCACCGGGAAGGCCGCACTCTCCGCAGTGGCGCCACCGGTCGCTGCAACCATCGACCGGCGGCGCGGCGACTCGTCCCGGCCGCACCCGTACGAGCGGGCCGCTCGTCACCGAACGGCGCGCCGGGTGCACTCGAAGGCGGGCAACTCAGCCGTCGGCCAGTTTCGCCTGCCACATCCAGTGGGTTTCCTCCAGCTTTGCCGAGATCGACAGCAACAGATCCTGCGTGACCAGGTCCGTCTTGTCCGTCTCGTCGATCCGTGCCCGCAGGCGGCGAATCAGCGTGGCCAGATTCTCCACGACGGTCTCGATGACGTTGCGGTCCTGTTGCCAGCCCGCGTCCATGTTCGGTACGCCGGAGCCCTCGGCGACCGTGCTGGCCCGGGCGTCCGGCGAGATACCGATCGTGGCCGCGCGCTCGGCGACGTTGTCGGCGAACTCCCTGGCGCTGTCGACCAGCTCGTCCAGATGCAGGTGCACCTCGCGGAAGTGGGTGCCCACCACGTTCCAGTGAGCCTGCTTGGCGGTCAGGTGCAGATCGACCATGTCGACCAGGGTGCCCTGCAGCGCCTTGCCCGTGATGTCGCGTTCGGAGTTACCCAGCGGGCTGGTGATCGGAGCCTTCTCGGTCATGCTCGTCCTACCTCCTCACGTGCCGCACCGGCACTCGGTTCGAGGGCGTTGTCCGGGAAGTACCCCGAGTTCGGCACACCTCAAACCGGTGATCTCGATCACGAGAGGACGGGCACCTGCTTCTTTGCGGTGCCCGAGCGGTGTCACGAACTCCGGAGCGCGAAGTCCGTCACCTGGCGTCCGACCGTGTGCAGGGTAGAGACCACCTTCGGGTCCGAACATTCCCCGCCGGGTCCGAGCCGCGTCTCGGTCGAGTTGACCGCCGCGCCCAGGGGCGTCGGCCAGCCACGCAGCGCGTGCACCACCGAACGCAGCTGCTGCAGGGTCGTCACCGTGGCCTGCCAGCCGTAGGCGGTACCGACGCAACCCACAGCCCGGCCCTCGAGGTACGGGCGGTCGGCTTCGCGGAGATCCTCGACGTAGTCGAGGGCGTTTTTGATCAGTCCCGAGAAGGTCCCGTGGTAGCCGGGTGAGGCGATCACCACACCGTCCGCGGCACGGAGCGCCTCCACGAGTTCGTGCGCATTGTCCGTGCGCTCGGTGACCGACGGATCGAAGAAGGGCAGCACCAGGCTGCTGCCGGTGATCGCGTGGACCTTGGCACCGGCCTCGCGCGCCCCCGCAAGCACGGCATGCAGGGCACGTTCGGACTGCGAGTCGGACCGCACCGAACCGCCGATCCCCACCACGGTCACCGTCATTATCATGATCCTTTCCTCGGCGTCACCCGTCTGTCGCCCGCCCTCGCCGATTCGTGTGACGGCCGCCCGAGCGTACGCATACGCCACGTTACGAGTTCGAGCGAACTGGAAGTCAATCGCGGGCGTATGTCTCGCACCACAAGCTACCTGCGGGTAACGTCCGGATCACCACTGTCTCACCGGGAGGTTCACCGTGTCCAAACCCCTCGATCCGATCCCGTCGCACCTGCGGACACGCGCACAAGGCGCCGCGCTCCGCCGTGTTCTCGCCCTGCCGCAGCCGGTGCTGCGCCGGATTGCGGGCGCACCGATCCGGATCGACGGGCAGGAACTGGCTCTCGAGGCCCAGGCTCTGCTCCGAATGCAGGGTCTCGCCGGCCGTGCCCAACTGTCGGCGGACACCGTGGAGAAGGCACGGACCGCCATGCGGGAAGCGACCAAGATCATCGGCGATACCGCAGTAGCGGGTGTCGAAACGACCGCCGAGCACATTCCCACGGCAAGCGGCGGCATCGACGCGCGCCTGTACCGTCCGGAGACGTTGACCGCGTCGAGTGCGCTCATGGTCTTCTACCACGGTGGCGGATGGGTTCTCGGCGACCTCGACAGCTACGACGGGCTGTGCCGGATGCTCGCCAAGCACGCCGGGATCCGGGTGCTGTCCGTGGACTACCGGCTCGCCCCCGAGAGCCCCTTTCCCGCAGCGCTCGACGACGCACTCGACGGATACCGGTATGCCCTCGACCACGCCGAGAAGCTCGGCACCACACCGGACTCGCTGCTCGTGGGCGGGGACAGCGCAGGCGGTAATCTCGCCGCGGCCGTCGCGCAGCACGCGACCGCATCCGACATCAAGAAACCCGTGCTGCAGGCTCTGCTCTACCCGGCCGTGGACGCCAGCACACGGCGCCGCTCGCGGGAATTGTTCGGCGAGGGCTTCCTGCTCACCGATGCGGACATGGACTGGTTCATGGACCACTACCAGCCGGACAGCAGCCTGCGTGGTGATCCGCGCTTGTCCGTGCTGTTGGCCGAGGACCTGAGCGGACTCCCGCCTGCCTACGTGGCCACGGCCGGTTTCGATCCACTGCGCGACGAGGGCGAGGAGTACGTGCGACGCCTTCGGGAAGTCGGAGTCCCGGTGGCCGCCCGGCGATTCACGGACCTGATGCACGGCTTCCTGAACCTGCACGCCGCCGGAGGACGGTTCCAGGAGGCACTGTTCGAGATCATCGGATCGATCCGCACCGGACTGGCGCTGCGCGGCTGATCGTGAAGTTTCCGGTGAAACTTCCGAGCCGCTGCCCGGCGCAGGAGCGTGCAGCCGTGCCGGAAACCGACGCGCCCTGCTCACCCGACCACCGGTGGTGGACCACGACCTGAAGTCAGTCGACCAGCGCGCGGAGCCGGGTGAGCATCTCCTCGCGGGTGGTGCTTCCGAGACGCTGCTTGATCCGGCCGATGTGGTGCTCGACGGTCTTGGCGGAGATGAACAATCGCTTGCCGACCTGCTTGTAGGTGTACCCGGCCAGGACCAGCTCGGCGACCTCCCTCTCCCGGTCGCTGAGCAGGTCCGCTCCACCGGCCGAGGCGCTTCCGGAGCCTCGGCCGGCCGCGGGAAGCTTCTGCGGCCGCGGGGCCTTGCCCTGCAGGGTCCGCGCGCACTCCAGCAGTGCCGGCATCACCCGGCGGTCGGTCGTCCGGACCGCCGCCTGCCCGGCCAGGTTGGCACCGTCCCAGACCAGTCCTGCCGAGTGCAACGAGCGAGCGGCCCGCTCCGTTTCGGACTGATCGACTTCTCCGGCCAGGATGTTCAACCACACCTGCGCACCGTCGGACATCGCCGTGGACAGCGGAGTGTGGTGGGCCATCCCCTCCAGAGCGGCGGCGTGCTCGCGGGCCCGGTCGTGCTGCTCCAGCACGACCGCCGCCTGCAGGCATTTCCAGTGCAGCATGGCACTCCACAGTGGTGGCGTGCCGAGGTCGCCGAGCAGGTACCGCGCCTCCCGCAGATACGGGGTCAGCCACTCCTGGTCGCGCAGCCGTGCCGTGGCGACCACGAGCTCGCCGAGCGGCAACATCGTGAACAGGTCGACGGGATGCTCGGCGAAGATCTTGCGGGCACGGCTGCGTACGTCGGCCAGCGCGGTCATGTCGTTGTCCCGGTTGGCGATTCCCGCCTCGATCGCGATCGCCACCAGACGGTCCCGCGTGGCGAGGGCGCCCGCATCGTCGTACACACCGGCCAGCTTGTTGCGCGCCGTCATCGTGTCTCCCCGCAGCAGTGGGACCCACGCCGAGAGCAGGTGATGCCGGGTCCGCAGCAGCGCTCCGCCGGTTCCGGACTCGATCGCGCGGTCGAGCGTCGACTCGGCGACGTCGAACTCCCCGCAGTGCAGGGCGACGACGGAAGCGACAGCGGCGGGCGTGTCGGGCAGCAGTACCGTGCGCCCGATCGATTCCGACAATGAGGCTGATCGAACGAGTGTGGACAGTGCTGTCGTGGCCGAGCCGGTGACCGACTCGTGCATTCCCTCGGCGAGTTGCGCAGCCGCGCCGGACAGCGTCGTCGGTGGCCCGACATCGGCAGGTGAGCGCAGCAGTTGGCCGGCTTCCTCCAGTCGCCCTGTTCCGGTCATGCCGAGCACTGCGAAGGCGACATCACCGGACCAGCGAACGTGTTCCACCGACCACCGGCACAGCTCCGTGGAACGTGCGAGCAATCCGCGATGGGCCAGCACGGCCGCGGCGACCCGGATACCGAGATCCCGGTCGGCGATGGCATCGTCCACAATCACCTGATCGGCGGTGCGCAGTGCCTCGTCGAGGTCTCCTGCCGCTGCTGCCGCACGAGCACGCCGGGCGGCCACCGATGTGACCGCGGTTCCCGCCGACACGGCGGCATCGAACAACCGCACCGCCAGCTCCGGCGAATTCACCCACGCTTCGTCGCCCGCCTTCTCGAACGCAGCCGCCATCGTGGGTTCCGAAAGGAGTGCGCTCTCCGCGCCCAGCAGTGGCTGAACCAGCGCGAGAACCGATCCGCCACGATCGAGCTGCATCCGGATCAGTCGCCGCAGCACCTCGAGTCGCCGCTGCCACGGTGTCAACGCGAGCACCGCATCCCGTGCCACCGGAAGCAGTCCGTCGTGGGCATCCACCAATCCGCTCGCGCGGACCGCCGACATCGCCTCGGTGACAGCCGTCGATTCGACGTCGAGCGCCGAGGCGAGCAGTGCGGGATGTGCCGTGGCTCCGAGGGCCACGGCGACGAGGCAATCCCGCGCGTGCCCGCCGAACTGGTCCAGATCGTGGTGGAACCGATCGAGCACCGCCTGGGGCATACCGGGATTGCCGTCCGAATCGATGTCTCCGGAATCCACCGCGCTCAGCAGCCGGGAGACCAGCCGGGGAACACCTCCGGTCCGCGAGCGCAGATGTTCGACCAGGTCCGAAGTGACCGGTGCGCCGAGTGCCGTCTCGGCTTGCTCGGCGATCTCCCCTCGATTCAGTTCTCGCAACAGGATCGGCTGGAGACGGCGCCCGAGTGCGCCGACGAGCGCGGCCAGCGCCTCCGAGCGCGGCCAAGGGCGGTAGGCCACGACCAGCCGCGTGGCGGAATTCTCCGCGAGTTCCTCCAGGGTGCGCAGCGTCGCTTCATCGATCCGGTGGGCGTCGTCGACGAGTACGGCCGCGTCGGAGGGATCGGCCGGGAGCGCCGTGGTGTCGTACACCGTGATTCCCGCGTCCCGGTAAATCCGGGCAAGCCGAGCGAGCAGCGCCGTCTTGCCATACCCTCCGGACCCTTGAATCCCGGCGACGACCGGCGCTGTGGGATCCGCGGCAATCGATTCGCGCAGCGCAGCGGCGGATACAGCCATGCTCGGGGCAGGAGGTACGACTGTCGAATGGTTCACGGGCCGTCCCAATCGGTGAGCGGTGATCGTTCGATACGGCAGTGCTGATCGGTGGTGTCCGGCTATTGCGACATGACGCCTATGCTCGGTTGCTGTGGCCCGCCCCAGCCCTGCATGTAGGTCAGGACCAGCCCGAAAATGATCAGTACGGCGGCCAGTACCAGTTTGATGATCTTGAAAGTGCGGTTTTTGCGGGGGGGCTCGAGATGCATCGGCTCGACCTCGACCGGGGGCCGTGGCACATCCGGCCGCTCCGGGACCTCGACCTCCTCGTCGACGATCGGCAGCTCTCCGGGATCGCGCTCGGAACCCTCCACCCGCATGAGCACACTCGTCTCTTCGGCCGCCACCGACCGATTGCGCCCACCGTCCAGAATCTCCGTGCGAGCGGCGCAGGCGGCTCCACGAGCGGCGACCAGCTCGGGAGCACTGTCCACTTGTACCTGCCGCTCGAAGTGCCGGGATACGAGCTGCTGCGCCAGTGGCGTTCTGGCCGTACCGCCTGCCAGCACGACAGCACCGAGTTCCGCGGAGTTCACCGATGCGGACTGCACCACCTGCTGAAGCAGATCGGGCACCCGCTCCAGGTGGTTGCGAACGAGTTGTTCGTATCTCACTCGGGACAGCGCAACCTGCGTCCGCAGCTGCGGCAGCTCGACCCGCAGCGCGGCCTTGGGCTGGTACGACAGGACCTCCCTGCCCCTGGTGCATTCGGCACGCAACTGGAAAGCGGCCACCCGATCGCGGGGGTCGGCGGGATCGAGTGTGACCCGGTGCCCACCGAGCTCACTGCGGAGGTATGCGATGACCTCGTCGTCGAGTGCGTTGCCGCTCGGGTGCACGGAGTCCAGTGGGGAACCGAGAACCTCGAAGCCGGGCAGCTCGCCGTCCTGCTCCTTGCGCAGGACCGTGGCGTCGAAGCCGGTACCGCCGACATTGGCGACGGCGACGATCTCGCTGCTCTCCACGCGCGTCCGGCTCGCGTAGTCCAATCCGACCGCCACCGGCTCGGGCAACAGCGTCACCTCGTTGAGGTCGAGCCGTTCCAGCTCCTGACGGACGAGATGGGTCCGGTGTGGACCCCATGCTGCGTTGTGGGCGACGGCGATGTGCTCCGCGGGGGCGCCCTGGCGGTGCGCGACCTGATCGGCCACCCACTCGATCATGACCGCGGCGAGCCGGTGTGCCGTGACGAACTCGTTGCCCACCATCAATGCGTGGTCGTCACCCACCTGCTGGGTGAACGATCGCACCACCCACTCGTGATGGGCCGGTTCCTGGCGTTGCGCGGCCTCTCCGGCCACGAACGAGCCGTCCTGCACCTTGCACAGCACGGTGGGAATGGTGGGGCCTGCACTGCCCAGCGGAAACGGGGACACCATCCCGCTCTGTCCCGCATCGCGCCGGGCGACCGCAGCGGATGTCGCGGTGGCACCCAGGTGAATTCCCAGGACGTAAGGCATGACACCCCTTCCGGCTCACCTGATCGGGAAAGCCTGGCGGACCCAACTTAGCGTGTATCCAATCACGCAGAGACGCAGTATCACCTATGGACCCCCTAACGGGTCACACGAATGATCCCCTAATAGAGGTTTTCATAACTAGGAGTGGTTCCCGATGGAAACGGCGCGGGGGCTCTGTAGCTTGAATAACCGGGAGGACGGGGAACCGCACCACCCCGCCCGGCTTCAGCAACTCGAGTGAGTTCAGGAGGAGATCAGCGATGCTGCACTCCCGATCGGAGCAGGCTCCGGGGTCGTCGACCTCGGCGGGTGCCCCCACTTCCACCCCCGGGACACACACCACACAAGCCGACCAGCCGACGCTGCACGAGTTCCTCACGCGACTCGTCGGCAACCCGCAGGCCCGGTCGGAATTCGAGGCCGATCCCCGCGCCTCGCTGGACAGTGCCGGTCTCGGGGACATGACCGCGGCGGACGTGCTTCAGGGCGCGTCGCTGGTGCTCGACTACGCACCGGTCGAGGTCGTACAGGAGTACGGCCGCTCACTCCAGAGCAGCGTCGACACGTTCACGGTGAGTACCCAGCACGTCGCGATCAACCAACTACATCCCGCACAAGAACACGAGCTTCAGGAAGCGACGGAACCGAGCATGTTGCAGAACACCTCCTCCACCAACACCGACACCTCCTCCAACGGTGACGCCGACGAGCAGATGCCCGCTCCCCAGGAGACCAGCAACGTCGAGGTCAACCACAGCGTCGAGCAGGTCGACTCGCACAACCTGATCAGCGTGCACGACGTCCTGAGCGGCAACGACGTCCTGAGCGGCAACGAGGTCAACGTCGAGGGCAACAACGTCGGTGTCGTGGGCAACACGGTCGGCACCGTGGGCAACACCGTCGAGTCCGCCGGTGACACCGTGACCAGCACGGTCGACAGCGTCGGCGACGTCACCACCGGCCTGGTCAACGTGTCGACCGGCGACGTCCTGGGCGACGTCACCGGCGCTGTCGGCAACATCGCCGGCGGTGCGGTCGGCACGGTGGGCGGTGTCGCCGACGGTGCGACCTCCAGCCTGGGCCTGGACGTGCTCTGAGTCTGAGCATTCCCGGTCGGAGCACTCGGTCCCCTCCTTGGCGAGGGTCTCTCGGGGAGCCCCCGGCAGGACGGCCGACCGAGTGGTCACGCTCCGGCTGATACAGCATCGAAACGGGCCCGCTGCTCCCTCAGCGGGCCCGTTTCGATAGCCACTCCGCCCGCAAGGCGGACAAATCGGTCAGGTGCCGCCGGATTCCACCCATCCGGTTTTTCCCTCGAAAGAGGGACGGGCACAATCGAACCGTGATCGAAACGGCTCTCGTGGAACTGATCGACCGGGCAACGGCCGAGTGTGCCGGGCAACAGCGCCTCGATCTCCACAACCGGCTACGGCAGATCCGCAGCAGGGTTCTGGATCCCGCCCAGCTCGTTCTCGTGATCGGCGAGTCGAAGCAGGGCAAGAGCGAACTCATCAACTCCGTCGTCAACGCACCGGTCTGCAACGCCGGTAACGATGTCACCACAGCCGTGCCGACGATCGTCCGGCATTCCGAGGAAGCCTCCGCTCAGCTCATCCAGCAGGACCCCTCTCACGACCCCGCCGCACTCGATCGACTTCCGGTACCGATCGAACAGGTCCACGACCAAGTGGACCGGGCAGTTGCCGACGGCCGCCCCATCACCCGCACCGAAATCAACCTGCCGCGGGCGATTCTCAAAAACGGCCTGGTGCTCATGGACACGCCGGGATTCGGCAGTGTCTCCTCCTCGCTGACCGCCACCACACAGGCGGCCGTGGCAGAAGCCGACTCGTTGATCATGGTCTCCGATGCCACGCAGGAACTGACCACCAACGAACTCGGTTTCCTGCGGCAAGCCGCCGCGCTGTGCCCGAACGTGGCTCTCGTGCAGCCCAAGACCGACATCGCGCCACAGTGGCGGCAGGTTGTCGAGGTCAACCGCAAGCATTTGTCGAATGCGGGGATCGCCGCCAAGATCTTTCCGGTCTCGTCGAAGGTACGGGTACAAGCGACCAGCGCCAGGGACCCCGACATCAACGTCGAGTCCGGGTTTCCTCCACTGCTGGAGTACCTTCGTACCGAGATGGCCAACAAGCACGAGGAGTTCACGCGCAAGCTGGTGTCCCACAACATCACCGATGCCCTCGACCAGCTCATGACGGCGCTGCGGGAGGAACTCAGCAACCAGAATCCCCGCACGGCCACCGAGACGCTGGTCGAACTGGAAAGCGCCCAGCACCGGGCCGAGGAGCTCAAGCGGGTCGCGGGCCGATGGCAGAAGACGCTGTCCGACGGCATCCAGGAGCTGTATTCCGACATCGAGCACGACTTCCGGGAACGCAGCTGGGCCATCCTGCACCAGGTCAACGAGACACTCGACGAGGCCGACCCGAACAGGTCCTGGGAGGACTTCGCCGAGTGGCTGTCGTCCAACTTGTCCGAAGCCATTGCCGAGACCTTCGGCTGGCTGGACGAGCGCCGTGAACGGCTCACCGAGCAGGTCGCCGACGAGCTTCTGCGCGAGCACGTGCGAGCACTGCCCAACCTCGATCGAATCCACGCGCCCGATCCGCTGGACCGCATACCGGAACCGACCGCTCCTCGCGGCTCGGACTTCCCCCGCAAGGATCAGATCCTGACCGGGCTGCGCGGCTCCTACGGCGGGGTGCTCATGTTCGGACTGATCACCAGCATGGCCGGGCTGCCCCTGATGAACGTCGTATCGATCTCGGCCGGACTGCTGCTGGGCAGCAAGAGCCTCAGCGAGGAGAAGGACGCACGCCTCAAGCGCCGCCAAGCCGAGGCCCGCGCGACCGCCCAGCGCTATGTGGACCACGTGACTTTCCAGGTGAACAAGGAAGCCCGGGACACCATCCGGAATCTGCACCAGCGGCTGCACGAGCACTGCAACCGGGTGACCGAACAGGCCCAGATCCGGATCAGCCAATCCATTCAGGACATCAAGCGCGAAGCCGAGCGCAGTGCCGTCGACCGCGACGAACGCGCACGGGAGATCAAAAAGAAGCTGGAGGAGCTGACCGTCCTACGCAAACGGGCCACCATGCTGACCTCGAACAGCATCGCCGCCGCATGAGCCCCGCCGCCCACACCGGCGAAGCACCTCCGGGTCTGTTGCAACAGGCCCGCGCACTGTTGATCCGGACGATGACCTTCTACCGGGACGACCCCAGAACGGCGAGCTGGCTGCGCGAACGACTCGAACGGATCGACGAACCACTGCGGATCGCCGTCACCGGCCGGGTCAAATCGGGCAAATCGACACTCATCAACGCGTTGGTGGGGGCCGATCTCGCCCCGAGTGACGCCGAGGAACGCACCCAGGTCAACACCGTCTACCAGTACGGGCCGGAACCGAGGATCACCGCCTACACGCCACATGGCGCGGCGCAGAACGTCCCCGTCAGCACGCTGGACCCCGGCACGATCCGGGACCTGCAGCGCTGGCGACCCGACGAGGTGGCCCGGCTGGTGATCGACTCCCCGTCACCGGGACTGCAGGCCATCACCCTGATCGAAACACCCGGCGTGTCCTCCTCGGCCGTCAAGGAAACCGGTCGTTCGGCACTGGCGCAGATTCTGACCGAAGCCGATGCCGTCCTCTACCTCACCCGGCATCCGCACCAAACCGACATCCAGTTCCTGCAGTCGGCGCACGAACTGCAGGTCGCCCGCCGCGCACCGATCAACACGATCCTCGCGCTCTCCCGGGCCGACGAGACCGGCAGCGGTAGCAGCGATGCCATGCCTGCCGCGGACAAGGTCGCCCGGCAATACCGGGACGAACCGCGGGTGCGCTCCTTCGCGCAGTATGTGCTGCCGGTGGCGGGTCTGCTCGGGCAGGCTGCGGCAACACTGAGTGCGCAGGACGTCGATGTGCTGGCCGAACTGGCACGACTGCCCGCGGAAGAGCGCGAGAACCTGCTGCTGTCCGCCGACCGTTTCGTGAACAGCACGACGCCGGAGACCATCCCCGCCGCCACCCGTCAGGACTTGCTGCGACGACTCGGCCGTTTCGGAGTCGAGCATGCGACCACGCTCATCGCCGGAGGTTCCGGTGACCTCAAGAAGCTCCGCTCGGCCCTGCTGGCCGACAGCCGACTCAACGACCTGCAGGAAGCCGTGCATCAGCAGTTCGTCGAGCGGCAGGAGGCCCTGCGTGCACGCTCGGTGCTGATGGCCGTGGACATGGTGCTGCGAGCCAATCCCCGTTCCGGAGCGCAGCAGCTACGCGGAGAGTTCGAGCGGCTGCTGGCGAATGCGCACGAGTGGGACGAGCTGCGTCTGCTGTCGGCACTGCACTCCGGGCAGGTGCGCTTGCCCGGTCGAGAGCAGGAAGCGGCGGAGCGTCTGCTGGGGGCTTTCGGCAGTCAACGGCGTACTCGGCTCGGTCTGGGGACGGACACGTCGGAGGCCGAGCTGGCCGACCGGGCGGGCGAAGCTCTGGTCCGGTGGCGGCTCCTGGCAACGGACCCGATGCAGGACAGCGTGCATCGGGAGGCGGCGCGTACGGTGCTGCGCAGCTGTGAGCGCCTCATCGCCGGTTGAGGCCGCCGGTTTTTCCCAGAAACCGCACACCCCGACACACAACCGCCGGGCCCGGGAACCGTGCGTTCCCGGACCCGGCGGCATGTGATCGGTGGCAGTCACTCCTCGGGACCCGGTGGTCGCCCTCCGGGTCCCGAGTGCCCCACGCCCCACGAAGCGGGTGTCAGCTGCCCTTGACCTTCTCGGCGATCCTGTCGCCGGTGGCCTTGTCGACGTTGCGCCAGTACTCCAGCGCACGGTCCAGCACCGGCTGCTGCACGCCGCCGAGCAGGTGTCCGGAGACGTTGTCGATGAAGCGGGCGCGCTCCTCGTCGTTGAAGACCTCGCGCACCATCTTGCCCGGCTGGCTGAAGTCGTCGTCCTCGGAGTGCAGCTGGTAGGCCGAGCGGATGACCTCCTGCTCGATGCCGGTGGCAGCGTCGTCCTCGCCGGACTTCGCGATGTCGGCGTGCGGGCCGCCCTTCGTGTTCGGCGCGTAGACGGGGTCCTGACCGCCGAAGCTGTAGCGCATCGGCCCGTCCTTGGAGTACGAGTTCACCTCGTTGATCGGACGGTTGACCGGCAGGTCCATGTAGTTCGGTCCGATCCGGTAGCGGTGCGCGTCCGGGTAGGAGAACAGCCGTCCCTGCAGCATCTTGTCCGGCGAGGCACCGATGCCGGGGGGCATGTTGGCGGGCTCGAAGGCGGCCTGCTCGATCTGGGCGAAGTAGTTCTCCGGGTTGCGGTTGAGCACGAACCGGCCGACCTTGATCAGCGGGTAGTCGGCGTGCGGCCACACCTTGGTCAGGTCGAACGGGTTGAACCGGTAGTCCGCGGCGTCCTCGAACGGCATGACCTGCACGTAGAGCGTCCAGCTCGGGTGCTCGCCACCCTTGATGGTGTTGTACAGATCGCGGATGTAGTAGTCACCATCGGCACCGGCCAGCCGGTCGCCCTCGTCCTGCGTCAGGAAGTCGTTGCCCTGGTCGGTCTTGAAGTGGTACTTGACCCAGAACTTCTCGCCGCCGGCGTTGGTCCACATGAAGGTGTGCGAACCGTAGAGGTTCATGTGCCGCCAGGTCTTGGGCAGCCCGCGGTCACCCATCAGCCAGGTCACCTGGTGCGCGGACTCCGGAGTCTGCGTCCAGAAGTCCCACTGCATGTCGTTGTCGCGCAGGTGGTTGTCGGCGCGGCGCTTCTGCGAGTGGATGAAGTCGGGGAACTTGATCGCATCGCGGATGAAGAAGACCGGCGTGTTGTTGCCGACGAGGTCGTAGTTGCCCTCGCTGGTGTAGAACTTGATCGAAGTACCGCGCGGGTCGCGCCAGGTGTCGGGGGAACCCAGCTCGCCCGCGACCGAGGAGAACCGGATGAGGGTCTCGGTCTTGGCGCCCGGCTGGAAAACGGCAGCCTTGGTGTACTGGCTGACGTCCTCGGTGACCTCGAAGAATCCGAACGCGCCGCCACCCTTGGCGTGCACGACCCGCTCGGGCACACGCTCGCGGTTGAACTGGGCGTTCTTCTCGATCAGGTAGTGATCCTGCAGCAGGATCGGGCCGTTGCTCCCGGCGGTCAGCGAGTGGTCGTCGCTGGCTACCGGAATACCGGCGTTCGTGGTCGTGGGTCGTGGCGAACTCACGCTCGTTCCTCCTCGTGGTGGTGGCTCCGGTCCTCGTTGTGAGCGGACCGGCACTCCGGACACAAGCCCCAGAACACGACCTCCGCCTCATCCACGACATAGCCCGCTGTGGAAGACGGGGCCAGGCACGGGGCGGCGCCGTGGACGCAGTCCACGTCCTCGGTCCGTCCGCATCCACGACACACCAGGTGGTGGTGGTTATCGGCGATGCGGCCCTCGAAACGAGCCGGGTGTCCGGCCGGCTCGATTCGGCGTAGCAGCCCTGCGGCGGTGCACGCGTTCAGGACGTCGTAGACGGCCTGCGTGGACACCGATCCGAGTTCGTGTCGTACCGCACCGGCCACTTGATCGGCAGTCGAGTGCGGGTTGCTCCACAACCACCTGAGCACGGCGAGCCGTGGCCGGGTGGCTCGAAGCCCGGCAGCACGCAACTGCCCACGCGGATCGGCGAACCCTGGTTCACCTGAACGCGGGCCGGTGCTGCCGGAAGTCGTGCTGGGTGCCATAACGAGACCAGTATGCCACGCACAATCTGGAATAAGTCAAGAAAACTCTCGCGCTGTCCCCCATCCGGGAGTCTCCTCGGGAGTTTTCCCTGGGGAGGGAGGGGACAGCACCGCCCGGTCAAACCTTAGCCCGCCTCGTCCCGCCGACGACAGCGAGAGTGGATCAACCGAACGGGTGATCCAGCACCCCTTACTCCGAATCGCGCAATGCCGCATGGATCTTCTCGATCCGGGGGCGTCGCTGCGCCATCAACCGAGCGGCGTCGCGATTCGGCGGCACGGTGCGGGTGGGGCGCACCAGGGACGCGGCCTCCTCGAGCGAATCCAACTCGCCCAGGGCTCGCCACCCCAGCAGAACGGCACCGAGCCCGGAGCCGCTACTGCCCTCGGCAAGCTCCAATTCGATGTCCAGTGCCGCCGCGAGCACCTCGGCCCACACGCGACTGCGGAAGCCACCGCCGGTGGCACGTACCGCACGCACCTGCGCTCCGGTATCCCGTACCGCATCGCGCACCAGCGCGAGCTGCTGGGCGACCCCCTCGGTAATCGCACGGGTGATCTCGGCTCGGCCGTGGAACCTGCGCAAACCGACCAGCGATCCCGTCAGCCCCGGCTCCCACCACGGGGCTCGCTCACCGAGCAGATACGGCAGCGCGATCAGCCCCTCGGCACCGGGCGCAACATCCAGAGCCTCGTCCAGCAATGTCCCCAGATCCACTCCGAACGTCTCGGCGGCCCACTCCCCGACCACGGCGCCGTTGCTCACCGCACCGCCGATGACCCAGAGACCGTCGCCGAGCACGTAACTGAAGGTCCGGCAGCGAACGTCGACACTCGGATGATCGGATACCACGCGCAGTGCACCACTGGTGCCCAGCGACAAGCCGGCCACACCAGGATTGGTCGCGCCCACCCCCAGATTGCCGAGCGGTCCGTCCCCACCCCCGAGCACCACCGGCAGACCTTCCGCCAAGCCGGTGACTTTGGCCGTCTGCGGCGCCAACGGGAGGACATCGGTCGGTGCCTTGAGCTCGGGAAGCTGATCGGCACGGATGCCCGCCACCCGCAGCGCCTCCTCCTGCCACTCCAGACGGTGCATGTCCTGCAGGCCGCTGCCCGAAGCGATCGAATGCTCGGTGACGAACTCGTCCACGAAGGCGCCGACCACGAAATCCTTGAGCGTGCACCAGTGCACAACACCCTCGGCGAGGCCCGTGCGCTCACCCGTCAGCCAGGCGAGCTTGACCATCACCGACTGCGTGTGCACCGGTGTTCCCGTCGTGCGGTGCAGCTCCGTTGCCCTGTCCGAATCCGCCCGCAGGTTCGCCGCCACCTCGGCAGCCCGGGTGTCGGCCCAGTTGAACGCCGGGGTCACCGGTTTCCCCGCAGCGTCCAATCCGAGCAGGGTGTGCATGGCGGCGCTGAAGGAGAGTCCCGCGATCCGGTGTCCGTTGTCCTGCGCCCATGACACGCACTCGGCGACCGCGGCGATCGCCGAGTCACGCACCGCCTCCGCATCCTGCACGGCCTCGCTGAGCTTGTCGGTGCGCAGCTCGTTCTCGCGTTTGGTCTGGTTCAGCACCACACCCTCGCGGTCGGCCGCCACCACCTTCGTTGCCGTGGTCCCGAGATCGATGCCGAGAACAATCGCGCCCTGCCCACCTGCACTCATGCCCCCAACGTATCCCCACCGACCGGACCCTGTTCGGTCGGCGCGGCACCAGCCACGGGTCAGAACTCCGGATCAGTTGCGGGAGTGCTGGCCGACCAGCGTGTTGAGCAGAGCAGCGCCTCGTTCGGCATCATCCACGCTGATTCCCAACTCGCCACCGGAGACGTAGCGGACAACGAGGCACTCACCGGCGCGGAGCCGTAACGTCGGAACGTGGCGGTCGCTCTCGGAGCTCTCATCCGGTCCCCGCCGCGCCAGCAACCAGCCGAGCCACCCCACCACCAACGATGCCGCGATGAGCAGGACCGCCTGCCACGTCACCGGCCGCGCCCGCGACCAGGATCCGGCATCGAGATTGGCCCACACGGTCAGCGCCATCAGGCCGAGCACGAACACCCCGCCCCGGGCCAAGAAGGCGCCCAGCGAGGACCGTCGATGAAAGTCAGACAAGCGTGCGCAACTTTCTGCGGAATCGAGCTCAAGTCCTTTCGCGCGCGCTTCGTCAGGACGACTTCATAACGCCGACTCAACGACGTTCGATTTCGAAGTCGGCCATGACCTCGTCCAGTGAAACCGCTTCACCACGGTTCAGCTCGGCTGTCCCCTCAGCAATAGCCGCCATGAGCTCCGGGGCGGAGGCGACGGCCAGCGTCTCCTCCAGGGACTCCAGGTATTCGGTCGAAACCACGGTGGCCACAGGCTCACCGTCATGGGTCACGTCGATGCGTCCCTCGGCGGAGGGAAGCTCGGCCACTACCTCCGCGAGCGGTCGATGATCATCGGGAAGCACGGTCATGAGCCCAGTATGCCCGGAGCGTGTTCGGGTTTCCAGATGCGATCCGAGCACGCAGTCGGCGCCCGTCCGGAAGTCCGAACGGGCGCCGACTGCCGATCAACGGCGGAAGGCTCAGCCTTGGACGAGCGTCTCGGCGATCTCGTAGGTGTTCAGCGCCGCCCCCTTGCGCAGGTTGTCCCCGCAGACGAAGAACTCCAGCGTGTTCGGGAAGTCCAACGCCTGCCGCACCCGTCCCACGTAGGTCGGGTCCTCACCGACGACACCGGCGGGTGTCGGGAACACCTCGCCGCGGGACTCGTCCTGCAGCACGATCGACGACGCGGAGTCGAACAACTGGTGCGCCTGCTCGACGGAGACCTCCCGCTCGAACACCGCGTGCACGGCCAGCGAATGCGTCGTGACCACCGGGACCCGCACACAGGTCGCCGAGACCTTCAGCTCCGGAATCCCGAGGATCTTGCGGGACTCGTTACGAACCTTGAGCTCTTCGGAGGTCCAGCCGTCATCCTTGCGAGAGCCGCACCAGGGCACCACGTTCATCGCCAGCGGCGCCTTGAACGGAGTCTGCTCGGCCAGCAGGCCGGCGGCAGCAAGAGCCTCGGCCACATCGCCCGAACGCTCCCCGACGTGCTTGCCCGCCACAGCGGCGATCTCCTCCTGGAGCCGGTCGATGCCTTCCTGGCCCGAACCGGAGGCCGCCTGGTACGACGATACGACCAGCTCACGCAGGCCGAACTCGCTGTGCAGAGCGCCGAGCGCCGTCATCATCGACAGCGTGGTGCAGTTCGGGTTGGCGATGATGCCCTTCGGCCGCTCGTGCACCTTGGCCGCGTTGACTTCCGGCACCACCAGCGGCACCTCGGGATCCAGCCGGAAGGCCCCGGAGTTGTCCACCGCGATCGCGCCGCGATCGACCGCGACCGGCGCCCAGCGCGCGGAGAGCTCGTCGGGAACATCGAACATCGCGATGTCGACCCCGTCGAAGGCCTCGGGCGACAGTTCCACCACGGTGTGCTCGGCACCCCGCACGGTGATCTTCTTGCCCGCCGAACGGGCGGAGGCGATCAGCCGGATGTCCCCCCAGGGCACCTGCTCCCGGTTGTTCAGGATGTCGATCATCACCGAGCCCACGGCTCCGGTGGCACCGACGATGGCAACGGTCGGTCCCGGCATCAACGACCACTCCCTGCGTAGACAACGGCTTCTTCGTCGCCACCGAGTTCGAACGCGGCGTGCAGCGCTGCGACCGCGTCACTCAGTTGGGTATCACGGACCAGCACGGAAATCCGGATTTCCGACGTGTTGATGATTTCGATGTTGACCCCGGCGTCGAACAACGCCTCGCAGAACGTCGCCGTCACCCCGGGGTGCGAACGCATCCCGGCGCCGACCAGGGAAACCTTGCCGACATTGTCGTCGTAGACGACCTTTTCGAAGCCGACCTCGGTTTTGATCTTCTCCAGTTCGGCGACCGCCTCGGAACCGTTGCTCCTGGAGACGGTGAAGGTGACATCGGTACGCCCCGAGTCGGTGCTGGCGACGTTCTGCAGCACCATGTCGATGTCGATCTCGGCGTCGGCGACCGCGCGGAAGATCTTTCCCGCGACCCCGGGATTGTCCGGCACACCGCGCACGGTGACCTTCGCTTCCGACCGGTCGTGAGCCACGCCGGTGATCATCGCCTGTTCCACGGAAAGGTCCTCCACTGAGCCGGACACGATCGTTCCGGGCTTGGGTGAGTAGGAAGAGCGGACGTGCAACGGCACGCCGTAGCGGCGGGCGTACTCCACGGCCCGCAGGTGCAGCACCTTCGCGCCGGTGGCCGCCAGCTCCAGCATCTCCTCGTAGGTGACGCGGTCGAGATGCTTGGCGTCCGGCGCGATACGCGGATCCGCCGTGTAGACACCGTCGACGTCGGTGTAGATCTCGCACACATCGGCGTTCATCGCGGCGGCCACCGCCACAGCCGTGGTGTCCGAGCCACCACGGCCAAGCGTGGTGATGTCCTTGTTGTCCTGGCTTACCCCTTGGAAGCCCGCGACCATGACGACCTGTCCCTCATCGAGTGCCTCCTGCACTCGGCCGGGCGTGACGTCGATGATCCGGGCGTTCTGATGCGCCGAGGTGGTGATCACACCGGCCTGCGAGCCGGAGAACGAGCGGGCCTGCGCACCGAGCGACTCGATCGCCATCGCCACCAGGGCGTTGGAGATCCGTTCCCCCGCGGTCAGCAGCATGTCGAGCTCGCGTTCCGGCGGGGCCGGATTCACCTGCTGGGCCAGGTCGAGCAACTCGTCGGTGGTGTCGCCCATCGCGGAACACACGACGACCACGTCGTTGCCTGCCTTGCGGGTCTCGACGATGCGTTCGGCGACTCGTTTGATTCGATCAGCACTCTCGAGAGAGGAACCGCCGTACTTCTGGACGACGAGCGCCACGTGTAACAAACCTCCTCGAGCCGTGCGGACGTCCCGGGCGCGGGTGCTCCGCGCTGACAACCGGGATGAACGAAGCCACCAACTCGATCAACGCCTGCATTCCGGCGCCGCATCGGCGGCTCCGCGACCGGCGGAGAGGCAGCATCGGCTCGCTGCAGCGTCGGCTCGCTGATGTCCTCTACCAGGTCGTTCCGCTGCCAGACCAGCCTACCGAATCGCGGCCGCCAACACCCATCCCCGGTTGGGACGACTAACCTGCGACGGACGGGTTTCCCCAGCGTCGAGTTGTCCACAACGCCGATCCGATTGGCCGCAGCGGGAAAGGAGCAGATTGTCCCCCAGCCCCGAAACGGTCGATCCGAGGCGGCCCGACACCGGGAGTGCGAGCGCTGCGCACGGAAAACAGTGGCCGCTGGGCCGACTGCTCCGGGACCGCCCGGCTCTGCTGGGGCACCACCGGGGAGCCGTCCTCCTCGCACCCGGTGTGGTGTATCTCGCGGTCCGGTTCTTCGGCCTGCTGGTGCTCTCCTGGATGTCGGCGGCCAACGACCAGTCGGTCCTCGGGAATCTGCGCGCCTGGGACGCCCAGTGGTACCTGGAGATCGCCGCGAACGGCTACGGCGGTGTCGATCCGAGCATGGTCGACGGCTTCGGCAACCGATCCTCGGAGACGCCGCTGGCGTTCTTTCCCGGTTATCCACTGCTGATCCGTCTGTTCGCCGTGACTCCCGGCCTCGGCACCTCCGGAGCAGGCATCACCGCGAGTCTCGTGGCGGGCGTGGTGTGCGCGTACGGTCTGGCTCGGCTGGGACGCCGAATCGGTGGATCGCACCGGGTCGGACTGCTGTTCGTGGCGCTGTTCGCCGCCGCGCCCATGTCGGTGGTGCTGATGATGCCCTACTCGGAGGCGATGTTCTGCGCGCTGTCCGTGTGGGCGCTGATCGGCGTGCTCGAGCGGAGATGGCTGCAAGCGGGGCTGTGCTGCGCCGCGGCCGGACTCGTACGGCCGACCGCCGCCGCCCTGATCGCGGTGGTCGGACTGGCAGCTCTCATCGCCGTCTTCCGGCGGGCGGAAGCCCGGCGCAGTCCGTACCCGTGGCTGGCGATGGTGCTCGCACCCTCCGGGATGCTGGCCTACCTCGGCTGGGTGGCGATGCGGACCGGCGATCTCAACGGGTACTTCGAACTGCAGCGGCGTGGCTGGTCATCGGCGTTCGACGGTGGGGTGGCGACCCTGAAGTTCGTGCTCGAGGCGCTGTCCACGGAGAAGTCGGTGCTCGAGACCTTCACCGCGTGGGTCGTCCTGGCGGCCGTGGTGCTGATGGTGCTGTGCTTGCGTCATCGGATTCCCTGGCCACTGGTGCTGTTCGCGTTCCTGGTGCTCGTCGTGGATCTGGGTTCCGACGGCCTGATGTATTCGAAGGTACGGCTGCTGCTGCCTGCCTTCCCCCTGCTGCTGCCGGTCGCCCTCGGCCTGGCGAACAGACGAGCCACCACCGCCGTGCCCGTGACCGCCCTGTTCCTCTGCTTCGGCACCTGGTTCGGCGCCTACTCGCTGACCGCATGGTCGTACGCGATGTAGGAGAAGTGTTTCGGCCTGCATAGCCGGTCACCCTGCTCGGGCTGATCACTCGTGCGAAAGATGAAAAGATGCGGACGCGCTTGTCGAACCACGACACAGCTCGAAATTCCCAAGGAGGCATCGTGAAGCCCGCCGACACTTCGGTCCCGCTGCACCCGCTACTGGCCGAGCGCTGGAGTCCCCGCGGCCTGGACCCGAACGTGGAACTGACCGACAAGCAGTTCGCCGCGCTGTTCGAGGCCGCGCGGTGGGCGCCGTCCTGGGGTAATACCCAGCCTGCCCGCTACATTGCCGGGCGGCGCGGCGACGACACGTTCGCGCGCATCCACGAGACGCTCTCGCGGGGCAACCACGGGTGGGCCGCGCACGCTGCGGCGCTGACCATCGGTGTGGCACAGCTGGTGGACAGCGAGGGCGAGGCACTGCCCTACGGCGAGTACGGCCTCGGCCTGGCCAGCGAGAATCTGGTGCTACAGGCGGTATCCGAGGGACTCGTGGCACATCAGATGGCCGGTTTCGACAGAGCCGCCGCCCGTACGGCGTTCTCCGTGCCGGACGGATTCGAACCGCTGGTGGTGATCGCCATCGGTGGCCAGGGGCCCATCGCGCACCTGCCGGAGAAGCTGCAGGAAAAGGAGGCTGCGCCTCGTTCGCGCAAGCCGCTGTCCGAGTTCGTGTTCAGCGGGTCCTGGCAGGCGCCTGCCTTGTGATCTTCTCGGTGGAATGGCGCGGCATCCTTCGAAAGTTGTTACTTACCGTAGAGTAATGCGATATTGATTCACTCGTGTGGACGACGACGAGGTCGGCCGCAGCAGCGCTCGACCGGACGGACGTACTGGCGACGCTGCAGGGCCACTATGACCTGCGACCGGATGTGATCCATCTCGACGGCAACAGCGCGGGAGCCCTGTCCAGCACCACCCCGGCGCAGTCGGGCACGTTCGCCGGGCATTACCGGTGCCCCCGATCGATGCCTCCACGGCAGGGCGACGACTCGCGTCCCGAGACGCACCGGGTCACGAATCATCTCGCGCCCCTCCTGGGGGCCGAACCCGGCGAGATCACCCTTGCCGACTCCACCTCGATGGGCTTGTTCCGGGCACTGCTCGCGGCCACCCGCCTCCGGCCCGGCCGACCGATGCTGGTGCTGGGGCGCCACGGCTTTTCCGCGGACCGCTACCTCGCCCGTTCGGCGGCCGACTTCGTCGGTGGTGAACTCGTACTGCTGGAGCACCTGCGGGACCTGCCGGATCTCCTCGGCGAGAGGGTCGCCGTGGTCGCGCTACCGCATATGGACCCGATCTCGGGGGCGGTCCGGGACTCGGCGGCCATCACCGCGGAGATTCACCGTGCGGGCGCACTGGCTCTCTGGGAACTGAGCCACTCGGCGGGTGCCCTGTACGTGGACCTGCATGCATGGGAGGCCGATTTCGCCATCGGCTGCGGTGACAAGTATCTGGGTGGCGGGCACAACGCTCCGGCGTACTCCTTCGTGGCGCGGCGGCATCACGCCGCTGTGCACCGCTCCCTGCCGCAGGACGAAGGGGATCGTGCTGCGGGAGCACTCAACCCGCTGGCCACGGATTTCGCGGGAACACCACCGATGCCGTCGATCTCCGGGCTCCACGAGAGCCTGTCCGTGCTGGACGGAATCCCCACCTCGGCACTGGAGACCAAGACCTCGGCCCTGATCGAGTTGTTCCTGGGCCGGGTGGACCGCAACCACGGCACCGGCGTGGAAGTACTCGGCCCCTCCGAGGAGGACAGACGAGGCACCCAACTCACTCTCCGCCATCGGCACGCCCAGTACCTGGTGCAATCCATGTTCGCCTGCGGAATACTCGTCGATTTCGTGGAACCGGACATCATCCGGATCGGCTTCGCACCCACCTGGCTGCGCTATGTCGACGTCTGGGAAGCAGCCGAAGCGCTGAACACGGCTCTCGACGAAGTCTCCCGCCATTCCGGTTAGGGCGTGTCCGATCGATCATGTGCGGTGGCGTGCTCGCGGTGTGTCGGTACCACCGCGATCCCCGCACGGCGCCGAGGGCTGGTCAATTTCTCGAGAAATTGACCAGCCCCAGGTCACGTTCCCGGTAACCGGCCGGTGCGCACGACCTCCTCGGCAACGGTGCGTAGCTTGATGTTGTTGTCCTGCGAGGTCCGTTTGAGCACGGTGAACGCCGCCTCACCGGAGAGCCCGTGGCGCTCCATGAGAATGCCCGATGCCTGGCCGATTTCCTGTCGGGTGGCGATGGCGGTGCGCAGCTGCTCGTCGGTACGCGCGCTGGTCAGCGCCACTGCCGCGTGCGAAGCCAGCACCCAGCCCTGGCGCTCGGTGGTGACGTCGAAGGCATGCCGCCGGTGGCCGTACAGATCCATGGCTCCGAAGCTCTCCTGGGTGTTGTAGAGCTGAAAACCCAGCATGCTGCCGATCCCCAGCTCGCGGGCCCGGGGCATGTATTTCGGCCAGCGTGGCTCGGTGGCCGTGTCCTCGCTGCGGTAGACCTTGTTGTGCCAGGGCGCGGTGTTCAGAGCGGCATCGAAGCACGGGCCCTCGCGCAGCCGGGCTTGCTCCGCGTCGGAGTCGCGGACGCGCCGGCTCGAGGACGCTGCTGTGGCCACGTCCCGTTTGTGGTGCAGCAGCAGAATGCCTGCGTCGTCACAGCCGTCGATCACTTCCACGGCCAGTTCCACGACCCGATCCAGCACGGCCTGTTCCGAGGGCTGCGAAGCCAGGTCACGGGCGATCTCGGCGAACCAAACGAGAGCGTCATCATCGATCATGGCTTCGGTGTTCCTTTACACACGGCCAGGTGTACGGCCTCCGACAGAAGCAGCAGGGCGTGGCCACGCCCAAGGAGCTATGCCGACTCGTCCGGGTCCGCGGCCAGGGCTCCGGTTGTGGTGGCATACCACGACAGCACAGCATCCAACTTGGCGATCCGCAGAGCGCGGGCCACCTCGTGCTCGGTGGCCACCAACCGCAGCTCGATACCGTGCTCCCGGGCTCGCAGATGTGCCCGGGTGAGCAGTTGCAGGGCGGGCACTCCGAGGAAACTCACTTCGGACAGGTCGAGCACCACCATCCGCACGGCCGCGACCAACCGAGGGGCAAGCACCTCCTCGAGGTGAGCCGCGGTGGCCTCATCGATCTCCCCGGAAGCGGTCAGGACCACCGCATCGGGCCGCGGCTGGGTTACCCGCAGTCCCAGCGTGGCACCTGCCGCATCCGGGTCATCGGGACCCGGGGCGTCATCGGGCGCGGGGTCGAGGAGGCTCATCAGCCCTTTTCCTTCCTCCCTGCCGGGAGAAGACCTGCAGCACCATCGCACCCGAGCGGTGCGTGCACTCGACCGCCACGAGACACACTCCAGCCAGGCGACGGATCGCGGGCATCTTGTCGGCAGGGTGCTCGTGATCCACGGCTGGCTGCTCAACCACGGTCGAGCCTAACGAAGCGGCACCTGTGTGCCACATGGCGGTGATCAGGAAACTCCGCGCGAGCTTCCGGTCACCGGGGCGGGGCATCACGCCCGAAGAGGGGTCGGCTCGCCCGTCCTGCCTGTCCTGATGCGGGCCTGTCCTGGTACGAGTTGCCATCGTCCAGGACGTGGCGATTGCCGCTACCGGTCCGCCTTGGGCATCAGGATCCACAATCCCAGGTAGAGCAGGATCTGGGGTCCCGGCAGGATCATCGACAGCACGAACGCGAGCCGGACCAGTCCCACGCTCCACCCAAAACGGTTGGCGATACCTGCGCACACTCCCGCGATCATCGCTTCGTGGCGCGGCCGTACAAGAGCAGCGGTCATGCCGCCGTGGTACCCGCGAGCATGCGGCCGGAAACGAGCCGACGTTCAGCCGAGCGCACGGACGATCTTGACTGCCAGCGAGGTCACGATCAGCCAGAAGAGCGCCGCGAGCCCATAGTTGACCAGTACGTCGAGTTCGGGGTCACCGGGCTGCGGAAACAGGTTCCGGAACCCCAACGCCAGCGGCTTCGCCCAATCCGCCACGAAACGAGTGATGCTGTTGTCCGGGTTGGCACCGCCCACGGTGAGCACGACATGCGCCGCCAGGATCACCGCAGCGAGATTTCCGGCCCAGCGTACGAGAGCCGCGATCACTGTCACGACGCGCGCACGGGCCTTCGCGAAATCGAAGGAGTCGGAAGTCCTGCGCCTGCGACGTCCCGCCACGAATGCCTGCTCACCGCGGTGTGTGTCGATCTTCTGCTGCTCACCGGTCTCCCCGGCTCTCGCCGGGTTCCCCGATCCCTCGGACATACACAACAGTGTCTCACGACACACAGCCGAAAACTACTGTCCGGTAGTTTCGAGTTTCAGCCGAGGATGCGAGCAAGCAAGCCCGCCACCGCCATCCAGAACACCGCCGCGAGGCCGAAATCGAGCAGGACCTGCAGCGCCTCGTGGTCCACATCGAGCAGTCCCGGGAAAAACAGAGCGAGTGGCACCGCAGCCCGACTCACCGACTGCGCCAGACCCGTATCGCCGGGGGCACCGAACAACACGAAGATGGTGTGCAGAACCAGCATCGCGGCCAGCAGAAAACCGATTCCGTTGATCAGCGTCGCCACACCCGACTGAGCTTTCCGAGATTTTTTCGCAGCCATGCACACCAGACTGCCTGATTCCTCCGGCTGATCAACTTCGCACGGCGCCGCCTGCTGTGTCGTAAGGCATAACCAGCATACGAGCGACATGGTTGCATCCGGGGCGGGCCGAACCGTTAGCCTGGCTGTGTGGCACGCGCGCTCCTCCTGCTTCGCCGCCGCGACGGGGTCTGTTAGACCGGCCCCTCGTCGCGGGGTTCGAACGCGCCGGTCGTGACGTTTTTCCGACCCACTACAGCAGGAGCTTCGATCCGCATGACCACCTCCTTCGATCCACAGGCGCCGTTCACCGGCAATATCAGCACGCCTGCACGGCCCGCCCCCGACGACCAGCAGCCCTGGAACCCGCAGCAGGGCAGCTCGATGCCCTGCCACCGCTACCGCCCGTTCCACGAGCTGGTCGAGAACGTCTCGCTGCCCGACCGGACCTGGCCCGATCAGCGGATCACCCGCGCACCACTGTGGTCGGCAGTCGATCTGCGCGACGGCAACCAGGCGCTGATCGATCCGATGTCGCCCGCCCGCAAGCGCCGCATGTTCGACCTGCTGGTGACCATGGGATTCAAGGAGATCGAAGTCGGTTTCCCGGCCGCCAGCCAAACCGACTACGACTTCGTCCGCGAGATCATCGAGGACGGCGCAGTCCCCGATGACGTACGCATCCAGGTGCTCACACCGTGCCGCCCCGAACTGATCGAGCGCACCTTCGCCTCCCTGGAAGGCGCGAGCAAGGCCATCGTGCACATCTACAACTCCACGTCGATCCTGCAGCGTCGCGTGGTGTTCGGTGAGGAGCGCGAGGGCATCAAGAAGATCGCCACCCAGGGCGCGGAGCTGGCCCTGGAGTACGCGGCGAAGTATCCCGACACCGACTTCCGGTTCCAGTACTCGCCCGAGTCCTACACCGGTACCGAACTGTCCTACGCGGTCGAGGTGTGCGACGCCGTCACCGAGATCTGGCAGCCCACACCCGAGCGGCCGGTCATCCTGAACCTGCCCGCCACCGTCGAGATGGCCACCCCCAATGTCTACGCCGACTCGATCGAGTGGATGCACCGGAACCTGGCTCGCCGCGACTCGGTGATCCTGTCGCTGCACCCGCACAACGACCGCGGCACCGGCATCGCCGCCGCCGAGCTCGGATACCAGGCCGGTGCCGACCGCATCGAGGGTTGCCTGTTCGGCAACGGTGAGCGCACCGGCAACGTCGATCTGGTGGCGCTGGGCATGAACATGTTCAGCCAGGGTGTGGATCCGCAGATCGACTTCTCCGACATCGACTACATCAAGCGCACCGTCGAGCACTGCAACCAGCTGCCGGTGCCCGAGCGGCAACCGTGGGGCGGCGAACTCGTCTACACCGCTTTCTCCGGCAGCCACCAGGACGCGATCAACAAGGGCCTGGAGGCGCACCGGCGCGACGCGGAGCGTGCCGGAGCCGATGTGGACGAGCACCCGTGGGAGGTGCCGTACCTGCCGATCGATCCGAAGGACGTCGGACGCACCTACGAAGCCGTCATCCGGGTGAACTCGCAGTCCGGAAAGGGCGGTGTGGCCTACGTGATGAAGGCCGAGCACCAGCTCGACCTGCCACGCAAGCTGCAGATCGAGCTGTCCAAGCTGGTGCAGGAGCGCACTGACTCCGATGGCGGCGAGGTCGACCCCGGGGAAATGTGGAACGTGTTCTCCGAGGAGTACCTCGAAGTCAGGACTCCGGTGGAGCTGCTGCGGCAGCGGCTGACCGGTGAGGCGGGCAACGAGTCGATCGAGGCGACGGTCGTCGTGGACGGCACTCAGCACGAGATCAGCGGTACCGGCAACGGCCCCATCGCCGCGTTCGTCGATGCGCTGAGCACCGTCGGCTACCAGGTCCGGATCATGGACTACAACGAGCACGCGATGACGGCCGGTGACGACGCTCGCGCCGCCGCCTACCTGGAGTGCGCCGTGGATGGCAGCCCGTCGTCCGGCACGGACGTGCTGTGGGGTGCCGGGATCGACACCTCGACGGTCACGGCCTCACTGCGTGCCGTGGTCTCGGCCGTCAACCGCGCCCACCGCTGACCCGAAGCGGCTCCTCCTGCTTCCCCCATCCAGGCGCTACCCATTCGGGTGAGGTTTGTGCAGTTTCGCGCGAAACTGCATTTTTATCGATCCGCGCGAAACTGCACACTCCCCGGTGCCACCTCTCCCGCCGTGTCCGCCACCACACGAGCGATTCGAGGGTTTGGCTGACAGAGTGAAGATCGATCCGGCAGGATGCGCCTCGAGCACGGTTCCTGGGGAGGGGCGGCGGATCGATGACACAGCCGCGTGACGGCTTCGAGGTGGACATCCCGGCCTTGCGCGCCGCCGTGGCGGAGCTCAACGAGCGGGACAGGGTCGGCGCACTGGCACGAGCGCCAGTGCCGGGATCAAGCCCGGTGAGCTGGTCGCCAACGACCGGACCACCCAGCTCGCCCGCGAGAAGATCGAGGCCAAGGCCGTCGGCGAGGACGGCTCGCTGACGATGGCAGCCAGGAACCTGCGCGACCGGCTCACCGAGAAGATCGCGGCCTACGAGTCGACGATCGCCGAGTACCAGCAACGCGCCGGTGCGGCCTTGCCGAACCGGCTGCCGGGCGATGCCCGCTCATAAGGTCCGGCGGACCCCAGGAGGAACAGAGTGCGTACGTCGACTCGTGCGACGGTGACCGCCACCGGCACGTTGCTGCTCGGAACACTGACCGCCTGTTCCGGCGGTTCCGGAACCGAACCGGACAACCAACCGGCACCATCCAGCCGGACGTCACAGGCATCCTCCGGCCTATCGATCGCCAAGCCGAAAAACGCCTCCGCCGTCCCGCTCTGCAGCCTCCTGCCCTCCGAAGTAGCCACCTCGCTCGGCTACCAGGCTCAAGGCCAGAAGCGGGAAAACATGCTCAATTCCGATGCACCGCCGGTTTGCGAATGGGAATCACCGGAAAATTCCGCTACGGGCGTCACCATGAGAGTCCTGGATCGCCGCATTGCCGACTACTACGCGAACCCGTCGACCTGGTCCGACTTCCAGAAGCTGACCATCGCCGGTCACCCGGCAGTGCGGGCGAATCAGGCCGATCCGATGAAAAGCGGAAGCTGCGACATCTACCTGGCCACCCGAAGCGACCAGATGATCGCGAGCCAGGTTTCCGTGTCGACCGCCGAGGTCGGCAAGAAGGACCCGTGCGTGGCGGCTCGCAAGGTACTGGAGGCGGTCGTGCCGACGTTGCCGCCGGCGAAGTGACGATGGGGGTTGGTGATGACCGAGCTGTGCTATGCGAGTGGCGCGAGAATGTATCGCCAGGCCATGGCAGGCAGTGTCGATGCCACCGAGCTGCCGCCGCCTCCGTCGAGCACCGGTGCCGAACAGTGGAACAACGCCGCCAAGGTCCTCGGTGAGATCGGGGGCAGGATCGAGAAAGCCATCGGCAAGGCCGAGGCCGCGCACAAGGGCCGGGCCGCCGAGGTCGCCCGGCACAGCTCGACCCGCCCGAGAAGAACTGGTCGGAGGAACACGGCCTCGACAATATTCCGGGATTCGGCTGGACCAGCCACTACGAGGAGCGCCAGGAGCGTTTCCAGGCCACCAACGAGCACGCCGAGCAGGTGATGCAGCAGTACCAGGGCAAGACCGACGCCCTGGTGGGACAACTGCCGCAATTCCGGTCACCGGCCTCGGAACAACAGTATCCGTCCGGGGCGTCGTCCGGTGGCGGCAATGCGGGCAACAGCGGGCTGTCGAGCGCGCACTACAGCCGGACACCGACCATGGGCAGTGGCGCTGCTGTCCCGGCGTCGTCCTCCTCGGCGTGGGCGCCCGGTACCGCCGCTGCGGGCGGCGGTGCTATCCCGCCCGCCTCCGCGCCCGCCGCGCCGTCGTCACAGGCTCCGGCAGGTACCGGTTCGGCTGGGCCTCGGGGCCGAACCAGTCGACACCGCCGGGAGCGGTACGCGGCCCCGATGGCACGCTGTACCGGCAGGATCCGGACGGCACCTGGCAGCGCCAGAACCCCTACAACGGTCGGTGGGCCCCCGCACCGAAGGGCCCACCCGGCGCGGCCGGTGGCAGTGCCCTCGGTGGTGGCCGCGCCGGTGGGGGTTTCGGACCACGTGGTTCCGGCAGCCCGCCGGCAGCGGGTGGCCGCTCCGGCAGCGGCGGGTTCGGCCCGGCCGGTGGCTCGTCATCCGTCGGCACAGCCGCGAGCGGGTCCGGAAGCGGCCGGGGCGGCATGATGCGGAGTGGCTCGATGGGCGGAGGCCAGCAGGGCCAGGGCAGCGAGGACGAGGAGCACGAGCGTCCGACCTGGCTGGTGGAATCCGAGGACGTGTTCACCAATGACATGAACCGCGTCGCACCGCCTGTGCTCGGCGCACTTCCCGACGAAGATCAAGGTCGCTGACCCGGTAAGCCCGGATCGGGTAGGACAGGCGGCGCGAGCCATCGTCCTACCTGCCCGGTGACCGGAGCCGGAACCCGTGCTCGTGCCTTCGCAGAGCTTCATGCCGCGACCGCGCACGGGTACCCGCGAGGCCGTGCGGCACCGAATTCGAGGCGTAGTGGCGTGAGGAAGACGTCCACATCGAAGGGCTCGGCCAGTCGGTGTCTGCCGACATACTCCTGTTCCGGGGCGGGCTCCCACAATTCGGCCAGCCCACGCTCCAACAGGCTCGGGCCACGCGGCTCGCCCGAGTCCCGTGGCTGCTCGGGCTCGGGATCGGGTTGGTCAATTTCTCGCGAAATAGACCAACCTCCCGGCACCCGCTCACGGGTCGGCACGATGGCCGAGTCGCAGAGTTGCCAGACATCGAGCGCCCCCACTCCCGCGTGCGCATGCTGACCGTGGCCGCCGCGCAGCGGCAGCACACTGGCCCCCAGCGCGATCGCCGCCACCAGCGCCATCACCGACCACACTCCGGCCGGATCCTCCAGCAGCACCACCGCCGGACTCACCACGACCGGGCCCATCACTGCAGCCCCCGCAACCGACGCACCGCCGCCTGCGCCGGGCTCTCCCACGACGGTGCCTGCTGAGACGACCGCTGCCGACGCTGCTCACCGAGCTCGACCGCCCGGGCCACGCAGTCGTCACAGGTCGGCATCAACCAGTCCACATCGGACGGATCAATCAGCGTGACGCTCTGCCCGCACCCCGTGTCCCGCTCCTGACCAGGTTTCGGCCGCACCTCCGGCGACAACGCATGCCGCTGCCCGACCACCGGCTGCCACCACACCACCGGACCCTCCCACTGCAAACCCTCCGACAACATCGCAACCACTCCTTCCGGACAAGCAATAGATCAACATGCACAACTTAAATTCGCACCGTGCGTTTTGTCGATATGCCGTTCGAGTGATCGCGCTTAGTTACTTTACGTGACCAGTCAGACTGGGTATATGGCCTTCAGCCCGACTGTGCGCCGCCGCATCCTGGCCGCCGAACTGTGCAGACTGCGTGCGGCAGCCAACCTGTCGATCACCGATGCAGCCGCGCTGCTGGATTGCGCACATAGCAAGATCAGTCGCATCGAAAGCTGCTTTCAACGCGCCAAGGCCGCCGACGTCATCGCACTGTGCTCGGTCTACGGCGCTGATGCCCACGAGCAGGAGCGGCTGGTCCAACTGGCCAAAGACGCCGGTAAGAAGGGGTGGTGGCAAAGCTACGGCGACGCCCTCCCCGACTGGTTCGAAACCTATGTCGGTTTGGAAGCCGAGGCGGACAGCATCCGCACCTACGAAGTAGAGATCATGCCCGGCCTACTGCAAACCGAGTCCTACGCTCGCGCAACCACCCAGGCAACGGTGCTGACGGCCAGTAGCGCGGATATCGAAAAACGCGTACAGCTCCGCCTGCAACGCCAGCACCGCCTCACCGACGAATCACCGATGGAACTCTGGGCGGTCATGGGAGAGGCCGCCATCCGGCGCCCGGTCGGCGGCCACGAGATCCTCCGTGAACAACTCCAGCATGTCCTGGCTTTGAGCGACTTGCCCAACGTCACCGTGCAGGTGATGCCTCTGGAAGCAGGCGGCCACCCTGCGATGGGGCCATTCGTGGTCCTGAGCTTCCCGGAACATTCCCATCACGACGTGGTCTATCTGGAGTCCCAAGTCGGTGGGCACTACCTCGAAGAGGCAAACGAGATCGGGCAATACACCAGAGTGATGGAACATCTACGCGCACATGCGTTGGATCCACATGACTCGCTACGCACGATACAAAACCAAGCGAAGGAGCTGTAAATGCAGAGCCGCACAATCTGGCGCAAGCCCGGTCGCAGTCAGGGCAGTGGCAACTGCGTCGAGGTCGCGCTCACACCGCAGGCCGTCGGTGTACGGGACACGAAGAACCGCGCCGCCGGGCACGTCACCGTCGACGCGGCACGCTGGAGCGCCTTCCTCGCCCACGTCAAGGCAGGCACGTTCGACCTCTGAGGCTCTCCGACGTGCCTCACCCGTCCTCGCGCGAGCGGCCGAAGCGCTCTGCCAGGAACCTTTCGAAGGTGACCTCTCCGTCCGCGTGATCGGGTGCGAGGTGGCCGCCCTCTCGGTAGCCGCGAAACACCTTTCCCGGTACCCGGATCGGGACCACCCGGCGCTGCTTTCCGCTCGCGCGCAGATACAGGCGCGCGAGATCGGTCATCGCCCGCACCTGCGGTCCTCCCAGGTCCGGCGCGCGCCCGGCCGGAGCCCCGAGCGCGAACCGGACGAGACGCTCGGCGACGTCCTCGACGTCGACGGGTTGGAAATCGGTCTCGGCGGGCACGGCCATCACGGGCAATCGCACCAGATTTCGCGCCATCATCAGGATGAGGTCGTGGAACTGGGTGGCACGCAGGATCGTGGACGGGATGTCCGCATTCTCGATGATGCGCTCGACGGTTCGCTTGGTGCGGTAGTAGCCGAGTGGCACCCGGTCCACGCCGACGATCGAGATGTAGACCAGATGCGGTGTCCCGGCACGGCGCGCGGCTTCGATCAGATTGAGTGTGGCCTCGATGTCATCGCTCTTCGAGAGTGGATTGCTCGCGCAGTGAATGATCGCCGTCGTCCCGCGCACGGCCTCTTCCAAACCGTCCGGTTCGGACAGGTCGGCCGTGACCCACTCGACCGACTCCGATGCGGATTGGGCGCGGCGGCTGAGCGCGCGGACATCGGAGCCGGTGGCGAGCAATTGCCGGACCACGGCACGACCGAGCGAACCCGTCGCGCCGGTGACCAGGATCGGTGCCATCGTAGGTCTCCTCACGGAAGTTCGTCGCGGCCATTCTCTCGCAGAAGGTGTCCCGGACAAGCCGATTCGACCACCACTCGTTCGGTCGACAGCGGTTGCTGCCTCCTCCCGGAAGCGGTTCAGTAAAGCCGGTTCGCACGCAATCAATCGCCGAGGTCGAACGGAAGTGATGACGTGACCCTGTGGTCGAAGCACGCCCATGCGAAAGCAGGAACCGACCGGCCTCTCCGGCAGGCGACCGAGGACGACCCGAGGATCCCGACCGAATCCGGTGATGCGGCCGCAGGAGGTACGCCGGTTTTCGAACCGGGCGAGGCCGACGACATCGTCGAGCTACTGGGCAAGGCCACCGCACATTTCGAGTCCCCGCGCTGAAAAATCGTCGCCGAGTCGCCGAATCACCAGTCATCGAGCGACGGCGTCACCGCGCCACCGCGTCGGCCTCGGCCAGCAGCGCATCGAGCACCACCCGGACCGCGGGCCGCTCGGCGCTCCCTCGACGGGTGACGGCCTCGACATGGCGCCCCGCCAGAACACCCGCAAGCGGCCGCAACACCACGCCCGGGGTATTCACGGTGTATCTCGGGAGCAGCGCTATGCCGTAACCGTGTGCCACCAGGGACTCGGTGATCCGGAAATCGTTGATGCGCTGCACCACCGTCGGACGCACCCCGGTACGCACAGCCAGGGAGCGCAGCACGTCGTCGACCGGAAATCCGACATCGGGGCTGATCCACCGCTCCCCTGCGAGCTCGGCCAGGTCCACCGGATCCTGCTCGGCCAGGGGATGGCCGCCGGGCAGTGCGACATCCAGCGGCTCGCGCAGCAGTGTCCGACTGTCCACCCGGTCCGGGTCGAACGGTGGTGCGTGGTCGTCCCGGTGAGTCACCACGATATCGAAGTCGGCGGTCAGTCCGGGCACCTCCGAGGGAGTCATGTCGACATCGCGGTACTCGACCCGCACCAAGTTCCGATCCGATAACCGCCGCAGCAACCGGGGAAGCAACAGCAGCGCACCGGACGGGAACAGGGCCACCCGTACGTTGCCCCGGGGAGTCGAGCGGTAACTGTCCAACTCGGCTTCCACACGGTCGAGCGCCCCGAGGACCTCGTCAGCGCGGTTCGCCAGCATCAGCCCGGCATCGGTGAGCCGTACTCCCCGCCCGGCCGGTTCGGTCAGTGCCACCCCCACCTCGGCCTGCAAGGCGCGAAGCTGCTGGGACACGGCCGAGGACGTGTAGGACAGCGCCTTGGCCACAGCAGTGATCGTTCCCCGATCGGCCAGCTCCCGGAGGACGCGCAGGCGATGAACATCCATAAAGGAATACTACAACGTTGCTGAAAAAATCTTCGATTGTCCTTCACAAAAGGTGCACGCAGGCTTGGGCACGTGAATACCCGCGATCGCCTGCTCGCCGTGTCGGTTGCCGCCATGTGGGGGGTCAACTTCATCGCCATCGATTACGCCCTCCGGCACTTCCCGCCGCTGTTCCTCAGCGCGCTGCGCTACGCCGTGATCGCCGTGCCCGCGGTGCTGTTCGTGCCGTGGCCGCGAGTGGAGTGGAAGTGGCTGATCGGCTACGGCCTCGGCTTCGGCACGCTGCAGTTCGCGTTCCTGTTCGTGGCCATCGACGTGGGCATGCCGACCGGGCTCGCCTCCCTGGTGCTGCAGGCCTCGGCCCCGTTTACGGTGCTGCTCGGTGGGATGCTGCTTCGTGAACGGATCACACCGGTCCAGGCGTGCGGGATCGGTATGGCGGTGGCCGGCATGGTCGTGATCGGTTGGTACCGGTCACAGACCGCAGCGCTGCTGCCCGTCCTGCTGACGCTGTGCGGTGCGCTGGGCTGGGCCTTCGGGAACCTGTGCAATCGCAGGGCGAAACCGCCGAATCCGCTGCACCTGACGCTGTGGATGTCCATCGTGCCGCCGCTTCCGCTGTGCACGCTGTCCGTGCTGCTGGAAGGACCATCGACCGGCTTGCGAGCCCTGGCCGGTGCCTTCACGTCGGCACAGGGCCGGAGCGCACTCGCCGGCCTCGCCTACATCGTGCTGATCGCCACGGTTCTGGCCGCCGGAATCTGGACGACTCTGATGCGGCGCAATCCCGCAGGTGTGGTCGCTCCCTTTTCTCTGCTGGTGCCCGTGGTCGGGTTCACCGCAGCGTGGCTGGTGCTGCACGAGCAGCCGGCCGCGATCGAGATCGCCGCCGGCTTCGCCGTCGTGCTCGGCGTGCTGCTCGGCAGCACTTCGACACGCAACGGCACATCCAGCGGCACGGCACCCAGCGGCACGACAGAAGGTGAACGGAACTCTCACCCACATGGCGGGGACGAAAGTTCCGCTCACTCGTCTTCGACAGGCCGGATACGCCCGTCGCGGATGTCCTCGGCGTAGTGGCAGGCCACCCGGTGCCCGGGGTCGACCTCGCGCAACTCCGGCCGCTCGGAGTCGCACCGCTGCGGCTGCCGCCACGGGCACCGGGTGTGGAAGCGGCAGCCCGCGGGGGGTGCCGCAGGGGACGGCAGGTCCCCGGACAGCAGGATCTGCTCGCGCCGGTCCTCCACCTCCGGTTCGGGCACCGGCACCGCCGACAGCAGCGCGCGCGTGTAGGGATGCAGGGGTTCGGCGTAGAGCGAACCCGCCTCGGTCTCCTCGACCAGCCCGCCCAGATACATCACGCCGATCCGGTCGGCGATGTGGCGCACCACGGCGAGATCGTGCGCGATCACGAGGTAGGTCAGGCCGAGCTCGTCCTGCAGATCCGCCAGCAGGTTCAGCACCTGAGCCTGCACCGAGACGTCGAGCGCGGACACCGGCTCGTCGGCCACCACCAGATCCGGCTCGACCGCCAGCGCCCGCGCGATCCCGACACGCTGGCGCTGCCCGCCGGAGAACTCGTGCGGGTACTTGCGCAGCGCCGAGGCGGGCAGTCCCACCGCCGCGAGCAGCTCCCGCAGCCGTGTCCCGGTCGCCTCCCGCCCGTGGTCCAGGCCGTGCGCACGCAGGCCCTCCACCAGCAACGACTCGACCGACTGCCGCGGGTCCAGCGAGGACAGCGAGTCCTGGAAGACCATTTGCATCCGACGGCGCATCCGCCGCAGCGGTTCGCTCCTGAGCCCGGCCAGGTCCGTCCCACCGAAGACGATCGAGCCCGCGGTGGGCTTCTCCAGTCGGAGCAGAGCCCTGCCCAGAGTGGACTTTCCGCATCCGGACTCACCGACGAGTCCGTACGTCTCGCCGCGATGAATCCGCAGGGACACACCATCGACCGCGTATACATAACCGACCGTGCGGTCGAACACGACACCGCGCTTGATCGGAAAGTGCACTTCGAGGTCGCGCACATCGACCAGGATTCGATCGTCGGAAACGTGCTCACCCGGAACTCGCTCGTCCGGAACTTGCTCGCCCCGAACCCGATGGTCCCGGACCCGGTCGTCGGGCTCCGTGCCGTGCACACTCGTCATGGTTCCTCCACCGCGCTCGGGACCGCCTCGCCCACCGGGTTGTGACATCGCAGCAGCCTCCCCTCGGGCGTGCGTTCGGCCTCCGGCGCGGACTGCCCGCACAGTCGCAGCGCATTCGAGCAGCGCGGGCAGAAGGCGCATCCCCGGTCCCAGGGAATGTTGTCCTCGATCGACCCGCTGATCGGGGACAGTCGCTGCCCGTTCGGGGAATCCAGGCGGGGAACCGAGGCCATCAGCCCTGCCGTGTAGGGGTGTTTCGGTGCGGCAAAAAGCTCGTGCCGCTCGGCGCGTTCCACCACCCGCCCCGCGTACAGCACGTTGACCTCATCACACATCCCGGCGACAACGCCCAGATCATGCGTGATCATGATCAGTGCGGTGCCGGTGTCGGCGACCAGCGTGGTCAACACATCGAGGATCTGCGCCTGGATGGTCACATCCAGCGCCGTTGTCGGCTCATCGGCGATGAGCAACCGGGGCCTGCACGCCAGCGCCATCGCGATGAGCGCTCGCTGGCGCATCCCCCCGGAGAGCTGGTGTGAGTACTCCTTCAACCGTCTGTCCGGATCCGGGATGCCCACCCGGTCCAGCAGTTCCCGCGCCTGCGGCATCGCCGTGCGGCGCGGGATTCCCCGGTGTCGCTCGATCACCTCCGACACCTGCAGTCCGATGGGCACCACCGGATTCAGCGAGGTCAGCGGGTCCTGGAACACCATGCCCAGGTCCCTGCCGCGTCGCTGCTCGATATCGCGCTGCGACAACCCCAGCAGGTCGGTGCCCTCGAACAGAATCGACCCCGACACCTCGGTCCCTCGCTCAGGCAGCAGCCCCATGATCGCCAGTGAGGTCACGGACTTGCCGCATCCGGACTCACCGACCAGCCCCACCGTCCGGCCGGGTTGAACGTCGAAGGAGATGCCGTCCACGGCGGGCACCGTCGGCTCGCCCTTGCGGGCGAAGGACACCGACAGATCGCGGACTTCCAGAAGTGCCATCGGCCATCACCGCCGGTTCTTGGGGTCGAGTGCGTCCCGCAGCGACTCGCCGACGAGCGTGAATCCCAGAGCCACCAGGATGATGCAGCCCGCGGGCCAGAACGCCAGTTGCGGATGCGTGTCGAAGAAGTTCTGTGCGGAGCCGAGCATCTGGCCCCACTCCGGTACCGAGGTGTCGGCCGCCCCCAAACCGAGGAACGACAACGCGGCGGCGTCGATGATCGCCACCGCCAGCCCCAGGGTGGACTGCACGATGACCGGCCCCAACGCGTTGGGCAGCATGTGCCGGAAGACCACCGACCGTTCCTTGACCCCCAGCGCACGCGCTGCCAGCACGTGGTCACTGGCTCGCTGGGCGAGCATGGTGCCACGCAGCAGCCGCCCGAAGATCGGAACCTGCACGATGGCCACCGCGAGGATGACGGTGAACTGCGACTGCTGCACGAACAGCGCCCCGATGGACACCGCCAGCAGCAACGAAGGCACCGACAGCAGCACGTCGACCACGCGCATCACGAGCGTGTCGACCCAGCCGCCGAACGCCCCGGCCAGGATGCCCAGGGTCATTCCGCCACCCAGGCCGATCACCGTGGCCAGCACCGCGACCAGCAGCGTCTGCTGTGATCCCAGCAGCAGCCGGGACAGGAGCGGCCGACCGTACTGGTCCCCGCCCAGCGGGAAATCCGGCTGCGGTGGGGGGATCTCATTCTGCGCCCGCGAAACCTGGTCCTCCAGCAGCCGCAGTGCCGGATCGTGCTGCGCCAACAGCGGCGAGCTCAGCGCCAGCAGGACGAAGGCACCGATGATCGATGCGCCGACGAGGAATACGGGATTACGACGCAGCCGCCGCCACGCCGACGCGGCGAGACTGACTCCGGCATCGGAGCCGGAGCTCGTCTGCGAGAGCGCGTCGATGCGTTCCTTGCGTTGGGTACTCGGGACCATCCTCGACCTCTCACCGGGTCCGCAGTCTCGGGTCGATCGCCGCATAGGCGAGGTCGACGATGAGGTTGACCAGCACATAGACCATCGCGGCCGCGATGATCACCACCTGCAGCACCGCGAAGTCCTGGCGCTGAAAGCCCAGCGACAAGGCCTGTCCCAGCCCCGCGATGTTGAACACCTGCTCGGTGAGCACCGCTCCGGACAACAGGGCACCGGTCTGCAGGCCGATGGTGGTGACCACCGGCAGCATCGCGTTCCGCAGGATGTGCCGTCCGCGAATGACCATCGCCGTGAGCCCCTTGGCCCGCGCGGTGCGCACATAGTCCTCTTCGGCCACATCGAGCACGGCCGCGCGAGTGATCCGGAAGATCACGGCGAAGGGAATCGTGGACAGCGCGATCGCCGGAAGAATCAGATGCAGGAAGGCATCCCATGCCGCGTCCCACTCCCGGGTCAGGATCCCGTCGAGGATGTAGAACCCGGTCACCTCCGTCGCGTTGATCCCGGCCTCTTGGCGTCCCGAGACGGGGAGCAGGCCGAGTTCGATGGCGAAGATGTACTTGAGCAGGAACGCGAGGAAGAACACCGGGACCGCCACGCCCACCAGCGACCAGGTGATGCTGATGTTGTCCAGCCAGCTGCCACGCCGCCGCGCGGCGAGGTAGCCGAGTGGGATGCCGACGACGACGGCCAGCAGCAGCGCCAGCGCCGACAGCTCCAGCGTCGCGGGCATCCGTTGCAGGAACACCTGCAGAGCCGGTGTGCCGCGCTGGACCCCGGTGGAGACTCCGAAATCCCCGGAAGCGGCCCGTTGCAGGAAGTTCCAGTACTGCACGTACAGCGGCTCGTCCAGCCCCAGCCGCTCCACCAGCCGCGCACGGGACTCGGGCGTTGCGCGGTTTCCCAGCAACGCCGAGACCGGGCCACCGGGCAGCGAACGCAGCCAGGCGAACAGCAGGACCGACAGCACGGCCAGCACGATCGCGAGCTGGCCCAGACGTCGGATCGTATAGCGAAGCAAGTCGGGTCCTCACTCCGCGATGCTGACCGAGGCGAACTCCTCGGCCGTCAGCGGCGAGGTCACCAAGCCCTGGACCTTCTTGCTGGTCACGATCGCAGGCGGCGAGTGCGACAGCGGCACCGCGGGCAGGTACTGCGACATCAGCTTGCGGTTGATGTCGGCATACATCGCCTCGCGTTCGGCCGCGTCGGGTTCCTGGTCGGCGGCCTGCAGTTGCCGTGCCAGCTCCGCGCCCCACGGCGAGGCTCCGGTGTAGAACTGGTTCTCGGTATTGCCGAAGAACGTGCCGATGAAGTTGTCCGGCGAGTTGTAGTCACCGGTCCAGCCCAGCAGGAACAGATCTGCCCGAGCATTGTTGACGTCGTCCAGGTAGCCACCGTTCCAGGGCTTGCTGACCGGCTTCACCGTGATCCCCACGGCTCGCAGATCCCCGGCGATAGCGTTGAAAATGCCCCGCGGATCGGGCATGTACGGCCGCGTGACCTGGGTCGGCCAGAAGAACTCCAGAGTCAGGTCCGACCGGCCCGCCTCGGCGAGCAGTTGCTTGGCCTTCTGTGGATCGTAGGGGTACTTCTGCACGTCCTCGGCATAGCCGTCGACGGTGTCCGGATAGAACTGGGTGGCGACCTCGGCCCCCTCGGGCAGGTTCGCCTGAACCAGGTTCTTCCGGTCGACCGCATAGGCCAGCGCCTTGCGTACCCGCAGATCCTGCAGCGCCGGGTTGTTCTTCTGGGTGATGCCCAGGTACATGATGTTGAAGGGATCGCGGATCTGGACGTTGAAACCCGCCTCGCGCAGGGACTTCAGGTCGGCGGGATTCGGGAAGTCGTAGCCGTCGATGCTTCCGGCGAGCAGCTCCTGCTTGCGCACGTTCTCATCCGGAATGATCTTGAAGATCAACCGGCTCAGTTTCGCCTTCTCGCCCCAGTAGTCCTCGTTGCGGGCGAGGGTGATGGTGCCGTTGCCCTCGTCATAGGAGACGAACTCGAACGGGCCGGTGCCGGTCGGGTGCTTCTTGGCGTACTCCGAGTACACGAAGCTGGTGCCCTGCGCCTTGACGTCGTTGGCCCGGTACTTCTTCATCGCCGTCGGCGACTGCATGCTGAACGAGTCCAGTCCCAGCGCGTCCGGGAACTTCGAGGTCGGCCGGGTCAGGTTGAGCACGGCGGTGAACTCGCCGGTCGTTTCGCAGGATTCGTACAGCGAGGGCTTGTCGTCGCCCGCGAATCCGCCGAACGTCTCGATCCAGTAGTACGACAGGGCCGAGTTCCGGCCCGCACCGGTCTGGTTGTACCAGCGCTCGAAGTTCGCACAGACCGCCTCGGCGTTGAACGCGGTCCCGTCGTGGAACCGCACGCCTTTGCGCAGTTGGAAGGTCCAGGTCGTGCCGTCCTCCGACGAGTCCCAGTTCGTCGCGAGCTCCGGCTGGATCTCGGCGGTGCCCGGCTTGTAGTCGACCAGGCCCTCCATCATCTGGCGCGTGACCCGGAAGGTCTCTCCGTCGGAGGCGTAGAACGGGTCGAACAGAGCCGGCGCGCCTGCGGCGCCGAAGATCAGCGTGCCGCCTTCCCCACCTGCTGCGCTGTCTCGCTCGGAGGCGACGCAGGCCGCCAGCGAGGCCGTGAGCATGCACGCCACTCCGGCGGTCGCGAGACGACGTCGTACATACGGTAACCGGTACCCCGCCGGACGGGCTCTTCTCATCACGCACCTCGGTGTGTTGCACATCTCAGAGTGACGCAGAGAGTAACCCGTCATGCGGCTCGAGTGGAGACCTCAAGATTACGATTCCACTACATGATCATCCGGATCGGCCGCTGCTTTATCCGGATAAATTCGCGTATTACTGCCTACAGCCGAAGATTTTGCTCGAAAAGGCCGTACTCGAGGACAACATCGGCACGAGCCCGTGTGTCGTCCGAGTCGAACCACTCCCGTTCGAGCTCCTGCCACCGGCGCAAGTGCGGCCTTGCGTCCTCCCCCTCTCGAGCAACGGCCCGTTCCAGGCGCTGTCGCTGCCCCGCGAACTCCACCCAGATCGCCTGCGAAACCAGGTCGGCGATCGAGGCACGAGCCGCCGACACACCTTCGACGACCAGCACCTGCGGCACGTCGACATCGACCATCGCACCCGGCACCGGTTCCCCTCGCGGCCACTCCACACGCCGATAGCGCCCACGCTCACCCCTGCGCAGGGGGTCGAGTACCCCCTCGACGAGCTTCGGCCACCACTGCACCGGTTCGTCCCAGGTCGCGAAGTCGTCGGTGCGTACCAGCCGGACATCGGATCCGCGACGGGTCAGTTCCGCCACCAGCGCGTCGGCAAGGGTGGACTTGCCCGAACCCGAGGGACCGTCGACGGCGACCAGGCGAACCCCGCCCAACCTCGGCGGTGCCGCCCCTACCCGATCGGCGATCACGGCCGGAGTGAACGCGCCATCCCGGCACTGTGACTGCCAGAACGACGCGCTCACCACGGTGAAATCAGGCCGTACGACGACCGGACAGGGCGCGGCCCAGAGTCAACTCGTCGGCGAACTCGAGATCGCCTCCCATCGGCAGACCCGAGGCCAGTCGCGTGACACTCAGATCGGGGAAGTCCTGCAGCAGCCGCACCAGGTACGTCGCCGTCGCCTCCCCTTCGGTGTTCGGGTCCGTGGCGATGATCACCTCGGTGATCCCGTCCGTACCGATCCTGGTCACCAGCTCACGAATGCGCAGCTGATCCGGCCCGACGCCGGAAAGCGGATCCAGCGCACCCCCGAGCACGTGATAGCGCCCCCGGAACTCGCGGGTGCGCTCGATGGCGAGCACGTCCTTCGGCTCCTCGACCACGCACACCAACTTCGGGTCACGGCGGGTGTCCTGGCAGATCCGGCACGTCTCCTGCTCCGAGACGTTGCCGCAAACCTCGCAGAACACCACGCCTTCCTTGACCTTCTGCAGCGCGTCCTGCAGCCGGGTGACATCCGCGGTCTCGGCAGCCAGCAGGTGGAAGGCGATGCGCTGAGCACTCTTCGGGCCGACCCCCGGTAGGCGACCGAGCTCGTCGATCAGGTCCTGAACAGGCCCTTCGTACACGTGAACCCGCCCGTCACAGACCGGGCAGGCCGAGACCGCCCATGTCCGGGCCGCCCTGCCCACCACCGAGCGCACCGGTGACCGGCCCCATCTTCTCGGCCTGCAGCTCCTGCGCGGCTCGGTTGGCATCCCGGACCGCCGCGACGACCATGTCCGACAGGGTTTCGGTATCGGTGGGATCGGCGGCCTTCGGGTCGATCGACATGGACTGCAGCTCGCCCGCGCCCGTCACGACCGCCGTGACCAGGCCGCCACCGGCACTGCCGGTCACCTCGGTCTTGGCGAGCTCCTCCTGCGCAGTCATGAGCTGCTGCTGCATCTCCTGCGCCTGCTTCATGATCTCTTGCATGTTCGGCTGCTGGTCGCCCGGTTGCACCATGGCTCCTCTCCGGACTTCGGTAATCCACTGGGTCGGGCCGCTGAACGGCTGGTTCGGCTGTTCGCCGGGTCTCCGCGGTCTCTGCGGGTCTCCGCGCCGACCCTGCGGCGATGGCAACGCACCGCACCGGTGCAGGGTCCTTCCTCGCCAGCGTAATCGGATATCCCACGCAGCGGGTCGATGCCCACGTTCTCCGGTGATTCGCGGACACCGCGGCATCGCCTCGGGCGCCATTGCCTCAGGTGTCCTCGATCCTGCGAGCTCCGAGTTCGCTGGCGAAGAGTTCGACGGCCGCTTCCTGCGGGTCCTGCGTTTCCTGCTGCGGCTGCTCCGCTGCTCCCCCGGGAGACGACGCAGCGGATTCCCCGTGAGACGCAGCGACCCGGGAAGCAGGAGCCGGGGAAGCGGTGCCTGCGAGCTCCGGCTCCGCGCTCTGTACGGCATCCTCCTGCTGCCGGGCAAACTCCTGCGGCGGAGGAACATCCTCCGGTGGCGGTTCCTCGTCCGGCGGCTCCGGAGGCAGCGGCTCCGGTGGCGGTTCCGGCGGCAGCGGCTCCGGAGGCGGTTGCTCATCCGGGGGTTCCGAGGGTTCCGGAGGCGGGGGGACGCTGCCGTGCTCGCTCGGGGAGCCGGCTTCCGGGCGTACTCCGTTCGATGCGGCACGGTTCTCCTGCCCCGGTGACCCCGCCGAAGGCTGCTCTCCGCGCGTTTCGCCGGACCACTCCGCCGAGGCCCGGTGCGCAGACGAGTCCTGCGGGCCTCGGGATTCCTGCTGCCGAGTCCATCCGCCCGGCGAGGACCCGCCCGGCGAAGGCGCTGCCTGCGATGGCCGGGCCTGTGCCCGGTCACCGGCAGCCTGCCCGCCTTGCTGCGCAGCGGCGGCCCCCTCCTCCACGCACTGGACCTGCCATTCACCACCGAGAACGGCCCGCATGGCATCGCGCACGAACTCGACCCGGTGCTGCTGGGCGAACTGCTTCAGCAACCCGGTTGTCGGCATGGACAACACGAGAGTGCCGTCACGCAGGTCCTGCACGGTGGCGTTGAGCAGCAGAGCCTGCGTGGGCTTGTGGCGTTCGGCGACGGCACGCAGCAGTTCCGTCCACACCCGCCGCACCGCGGCGGCGTCGAGCCCGCCGGAGGTAGCCCCGGACTCGGCGTGTCCCTCGGGCGGCTGAGCCGAGCGGGTTTCGGTGGGCTGCTGCCGCGCTGCGGTGGCGTCCTGTTCGGACGGCGCCGGTTCGGCGGTCCCCTGTTGCCTTCCCGACTGCACACCCTCGGACTCGTACCGCCCGTTCTCCGCAGATGTGCTCTCCGCAGATGTGCTCTCCGCAGGCGGCTTCTCCGCAGGGGTGTCCTTTCCCGTCGCAGGCCCGGACGCCGACGCCCCGGTCTCGGCCGCCTGCTGCTGGGCCGCCTGCTGCTGGGCGGCTTGCTGCTGGGTGGCGTGCTGCTGGGCGGCTCGCTCGTGTGGCCGCTGGAACACACGCCGCGGTGGTCCGCTCTCGGGCTCCGCCGGTGCCGAACCCGGTTCGGGGCCCGCGGTTTCCGCGTGCTCCCCCGAAGAGCTGCTCTCCGGCGGCGCGATGGTCATACGCCGCTCGACACGCTCCAGACGCTGCAGCAGCGCGGTCTCCTCCGCGGAAACGGTGGGAAGCAGCATCCGCGCGCACAGCAGTTCCAGCAGCAGGCGCGGCGCCGTGGCACCGCGCATCTCGGACAGACCGGTGTGCACGATCTCGGCAAACCGGGACAGGGTCGCCGCACCGAGTCGGTCGCCCTGGCTCTGCATGGTGGCGAGGTCGTCACCGCCGCCATCGACGAGCCCGCGCTGCGCCGCGTCGGGCACCGCGTTCAACAGCACCAGGTCCCGCAATCGGTCCAGCAGGTCGGAGGCGAAGCGGCGTGGATCATGTCCCGCCTCGACCAGTCGGTCCACCGTCCCGTAGACCGCGGCACCATCGCCCGCTGCGAGAGCGTCCACCATGTCGTTGATCAGGGCGACGTCGGTGACACCGAGTAGCGCGACCGCACGGTCGTAGGTGATGCCCTCGTCGCCCGCGCCTGCCAGCAACTGGTCGAAGACGCTCAGGGTGTCCCGTGCCGAACCGCCGCCCGCGCGGATCGCCAGCGGGTACACGGTGGATTCGACCCGTACCCCTTCCTCACCACAGATGCGTTCGAGCAGCTCGCGCATGGTGCCCGGAGGCATCAGCCGAAACGGGTAGTGGTGCGTGCGCGAGCGGATGGTGGTGAGCACCTTGTCCGGCTCGGTGGTGGCGAAGATGAAGACCAGGTGTTCCGGCGGCTCTTCGACGATCTTGAGCAGGGCGTTGAAGCCCTGCGGGGTGACCATGTGGGCCTCGTCGATGACGAAGATCCGGTAGCGGGACTGTGCCGGGGCGAACACGGCACGGTCGCGGAGTTCGCGGGTGTCGTCGACACCACCGTGGCTGGCCGCGTCGAGTTCGATGACGTCGACACTGCCCGGCCCCTCGGGGGCGAGAGCGACGCACGAATCGCACTCCCCACAGGGCTCCGCAGTCGGTCCGTGCAGGCAGTTCAGCGACCTCGCGAGGATTCGCGCGCTGGAGGTCTTGCCGCAACCCCGTGGCCCGGAGAACAGGTAGGCGTGGTTGATGCGGCCGGACGCCAGCGCGGTACGCAGGGGTTCGGTGACGTGCTCCTGGCCGACGACCTCACCGAAGGTCGCCGGCCGGTACTTGCGGTAGAGGGCGAGCGCCACACCGGGGACTTTACGTGGTCGGCCGGACATCTCGACAACGGCAGGCGACAGCCTGCGGGGCCGCGTACAACCCGATAAAAAGGGGACCCCGTGCACCCGCCAGAGCCCGCTTACCCTTGCTGCCTTCCGGCCCTGGGGGAGTTCACAGGTTGGACGCCGCACGGGGTCCACGTTCAAGTGTAACGAACCGTGGCACACGACGAGACGGGGGTCCGTCCAACCGGAGAATCGGTCCGCGCGGCTTCACCGCCGAGGCGGCCCGCCCCCCATGGCTGCCGATCGACACCCGTCCCGTACACTTGTTCGCGGAGGATTGGCCGAGCGGCCTAAGGCGCACGATTGGAAATCGTGTAAGGGCATCCCCCTTCACGGGTTCGAATCCCGTATCCTCCGCAGGTCACGGGGCCGGGCGCGACACCAGCGCCCGGCCCTGTTCGCGTTCGGGAATTCGGTTGGTCCGTGGCGTGGCCGTCAGCCGACGTGGTGAACCTCGCACATCGCGGCCACGCTCGGCACAGTTACCGCGTCGCTGTTTCCACCTCTTGGCAGAAGCAACAGCGAGATCGACCTTGTGACCGCGACCGGGATGAGCACGCTCGACATCGTGAGCCCTGTCAGCTTCCGCCAGCGGCGGGAAACGCTGGAACTGGCAGGCTGGCTGACGCTGCTCGTCGGCTGCCTCGAGTACGACCTCGGCGACAAGCGTTCCGCAGAAGCCACTCGACGCTCCGCCCTGACACTGGGCCATGAAGTCGGCAGCCCCGGAATCCTCGGATGGGCTCACGAGATGCGCGCGTGGTTCGCACTCACGTCGGGGGACTACCGAGGCGGCCTCGCGGCCGCCGATGGCGGCCGAGGCCGCCGCGGGAAACCACAGCGTCAGCGTCCAGCTCATCGCCCAGAAGGCGAAAGCGCTCGCGCGAATGGGCCACCGTGACGAGATGCTGAAGACCCTGGAGCACGGGCGCCTCGTGCTCGAAGGAATGCCTTACCCGGACAACGTCGAAAACCACTTCGTCGTGGACCCGTCGAAGTACGACTTCTACGCGATGGACTGCTACCGCCACATCGGTGAGAACGACCTCGCTCGCGAGCTGCCCGACGAGGTGATCCGCGTCAGCACCGACTTCAACGGACACGAGCGGTGGCCCATGCGAGTAGCGGAAGCACAGGTCACACTCGGTGTTGTGCCCGCGGGGCAGGGCTCCCCGGAAGGGTCGTCATGTGCTCGTGACCTGCGGCTACGAATCGGAAACCCACAGTACCGAGGCGTACCTTGGCGCAAGAGTGGACGATGTGGTGCTCCGCCGCGCGAAAGGAGCGTAAGCCGTGAGCGTTGTGTGGACGGCAATCGTCCTTGTCATCCTGCTCCTGCTCGTGCTCGTGGGTGCGGGACTGCGCGCTGTGCAGCAGTACCAACGCGGGGTGGTGCTGCGCTTCGGCCGGCTGCTGTCACCGGTGCGTCAGCCGGGACTGCGCGTGATCGTGCCGTTCGTGGACCGGATGAAGAAGGTGCCGGTCCAGACCGCCGTGCTCGACGTTCCCGCACAGGGAGCCATCACCCGGGACAACGTCTCGATCAGCGTGGATGCCGTGGTGTACTTCCGCGTGGAGGATCCGGTCAAAGCCGTGATCAATGTTTCGGACTACCTGCACGCCACCTCCCAGGTCGCGCAGACGTCCTTGCGCTCGGTGATCGGCCGGGCCGATCTGGACACGCTGCTGACGGATCGGCAGCAGATCAACGATGAGTTGCGGGGGGTCATCGACACCCCGACCGAGGATTGGGGCATCAGCATCGATCGGGTCGAGACCAAGGAGGTTTCGCTGCCCGAGGGCATGCAACGCTCGATGTCGCGGCAGGCCGAGGCCGAGCGCGATCGGCGTGCTCGAGTCATCAACGCCGACGGTGAGTTGCAGGCATCGAACAAGCTGGCCGAGGCCGCCGACGCGATGGAAACGGCACCGGGAGCCTTGCAGTTGCGCCTGTTGCAGACGGTGGTCGAAGTGTCCGCGGAGAAGAACAGCACTCTGGTGATGCCGTTCCCGGTGGAGGTACTGCGCTTTTTCGAACACGCCACCGGACAAGCCACCTCCCGGTATTCGGCATCGACCGAGCCGAATTCCGATGCCGAACCGTCCCCGGCGTGGTGGCGCAACGGTCGCGACCGGACCGACGACGGCCCCACGAGCACCGAGACCTGACAACGGCGCTACCAGAGGTTCCCCGGAAGATCCCGCGTGAGTACCGCCAGCTCGCCCCGCGTCGTGCTGGCGTAAGCGGACGCGATGCGCTCGTCGCACTCGGCCACGCTCAGTCGCCCCTGGGACAACGCTCGCTGGAGACGCTCGACCACCGCCTCCCGCTCCGCGTCCGAAGCGCGTACGTCTTCGCTCACCAGGGCTCCACTGATCACACGTCCCGCACAGCTCCCACCAGGTTAACCGTTCCGCCACCCCGGAGGACAGCGAAGAGCAACGCGAACGCACCGGCGCGCGAGGGGCGCTGCCGGATCGCGCTCTCCAGGCGACGGACAGGCAGACAGCGGCACGGGAGGATCCGGGGGCGAATGGGCTAACGTGCAGGGTTTGATGACCCATGTGCTCAGCCCTGACCGCGTCACCGGGAAGTCGGTGTGACCTCTCGCACGGTTCCGAGATCGGAACGATCCGCACTCCGGAACGCCCTCCGCGTGTTGCGCCGCCTGTTGCCCGACAGCAGGCAGCCCGCGCGAATGGTCGTCTTCGGGTTCGGCCTCGCCGTCCTGGTCGGAACAGCACTGTTGTTACTGCCCGTCGCCAGTACAAGCGGCACGCCCACGAACTGGGTGACGGCCCTGTTCACCGCGACTTCGGCGGTATGCGTGACCGGCTTGATCGTCGTCGACACCGCCGCACACTGGTCGACCTTCGGGGAACTGGTCGTGCTCGGCCTGATCCAGATCGGCGGGCTCGGCATCATGACGCTGGCCTCCCTGCTGGGGTTGCTGGTCACCCGCCGACTGGGCCTGCGGATGCAACGCACCGCACAGACCGAGACCAAAAGCCTCGACCTCGGTGACGTTCGCTCGGTGATCGCGGGCGTCATCATGGTCAGCTTGACCGTGGAGACGTTGACCGCGGCAGCGCTGACCGCGCGGTTCGCCATCGGCTATGGCCAGCCCCTGGGACATGCGGGCTACTTCGGTGTTTTCCACGCCGTGTCGGCGTTCAACAATGCCGGGTTCGCGCTGTACCCCAACAGCCTGATGCGCTACGCCACCGACCCGTGGGTGTGTGTGCCCGTGCTGGTGGCCATCGTGATCGGTGGGCTCGGCTTCCCCGTGTTGTTCGGCATCGGACGGCGATTGCGGCAGCGACAGCGCCGATTGTCGCTGCACGCCCGGATCACCCTGTTCACGTACGGTGCCCTGGTCTTGCTCGGCACGGTCACGGTGACCGCGTTCGAGTGGAGCAATCCCGAGACTCTCGGCCGATTCGGCATCGGCGGGAAGCTGCTCGCCGGGGTCTTCCACGGCATCACCCCCCGAACAGCCGGGTTCAACACCGTCGAGGTCGGTGAGATGCATCCGGCGACGCTGCTGGTCACCGACATCCTGATGTTCATCGGAGGCGGCAGCGCCGGTACTGCAGGCGGAATCAAGGTGACCACCTTCGCGCTGCTGGCCTTCGTCATCGCAGCCGAGGTCCGTGGTGTGCCGAGCGTGCACGTCATGGGCCGTAAACTCCCGAACGGGGTACAACGCCAAGCCCTGACGGTGGTACTGCTCGGCGTCGGTATGGTCATCGCCGCGACCCTGACCCTGCTGCTGCTCAGCCCGTTCGGACTCGACGCGGTGCTGTTCGAATCGATCTCGGCGTTCGGCACGGTCGGATTGTCCACCGGCATCACCGCCGACCTACCGCACGCGGCCCAACTCGTGCTGGTGGTGCTCATGTTCACCGGCAGACTGGGCCCCATCACCCTGGCCTCCGCGCTGGCTCTCCGTGAGCGCGGTCGCCGCTATGAACTACCGGAGGAGCGACCCATCGTTGGCTAGAGACAACCAGAGCACGCGTCCCTCCCGCGTCGTGGTGATCGGACTCGGCAGGTTCGGTAGCTCGTTGGCGCTGGAACTCGTCGAGCACGGCTCCGAGGTACTGGCCCTGGACACCAGGCCGCACCTGGTGCAGCAGTTCTCCGACGAGGTGACCCATGCCGCCGTCGCCGACAGCACCGATCCGGAGGTGCTGCGCCAACTCGATGTGCCCGACTTCCGCCGCGCCGTGGTCGCGATCGGTGACGACCTCGAGGCCAGCATTCTGACGACCTCCGTACTCGCCGACTTCGACATCCCCGCCATCTGGGCCAAAGCGGTCAGCCGCAGGCACGGGCGCATCCTGGAACGTGTGGGCGCGCATCGCGTCGTACTGCCCGAACACGACATGGGCGAGCGCGTCGCCCACCTCGTGACCGGACGCATGCTCGACTACATCGAGTTCGAGGACGACTACGCCATCGTGAAGACCCTCGCGCCCGCTGCGGCCGCGGAGCGCCCCCTGGGAGACAGCAACATCCGAAGCAAGTACGGGGTCACCGTGGTCGGCATCAAACGTCCCGGCCAGGGGTTCACCTACGCCACGGCGGAAACCGTGCTCAACCGAGGCGACATCCTCATCGTCTCCGGCCGGTCCCGTGACGTCGAACGCTTCGCCGACATCACCTGATTCGGAACCCGCTCGGTGAGCCGGCTCCGTGCCGCCCGCCTGAGCAATTCCCCGGCTCCTGAGCAATCTCGCACCGGTCGGGGTGCTTGCGCGCCTGTCCACCACGGGTACTCCGCGGGGACAGCTACCGGCGACCGAAGGAGCAGCAGATGTCCACTGGTGGTCAGCAACCCGCGGCCTACACGGGATTCGACCGGATGCCGCTGGACGGGGAATGGCGTAGCGGAAGCTCCGGGACGGTGCGCACCGACGTCAATCCCTATACCGACGAGGTCCTGACGGAGATTCCCTACGCCGATGCGAGCGATGTCGACCGGGCCTATCGTGCGGCCCGGCAGGCGCAGGTCTCCTGGGCTTCGACTCTGCCCGCCGAGCGAACCGAAATGTTCCGCCGAGCGATATCCGTCATGGACGCACGCAAGCAGGAGATCGTCGACTGGCTCGTGAGCGAAACCGGTGGCGTTCGGGAACGGGCCGAGTTCGAATGGGGACTGGTCCGAGCCGGGATGTTCGAGGTTTCCTCCTACCCGTCACGGGTGGCGGGGCGCATCCTGCCCGGCACCCTGCCGGGCAAGGAGAACCGGGTGTATCGCCAGCCGGTCGGGGTCGTCGCGGTGATCAGCCCGTGGAACTTTCCGCTCCAGCTGTCCCACCGCTCGGTGGCACCGGCACTCGCGCTCGGCAATGCGGTCGTGCTCAAACCATCGGGGGACACGCCGGTGACCGGCAGCCTGCTGTTGGCCCGGATCTACGAGGAAGCGGGACTTCCGCCCGGACTGTTCAACGTGGTGATCGGCAAGGGGAGCGAGGTCGGTGAAGCACTCGTGACCCACGACATCCCGCAAGTGGTCTCGTTCACGGGCTCGACTCCGGTGGGCGAGGGGATCGGGCAGCAGGCCGCGCTGAAACGGTGCTCCCTGGAACTCGGTGGTAACGGCCCCCTGGTCGTGCTCGACGACGCCGACCTCGATCGGGCGGTGGATTCCGCCGTGTTCGGCTCGTACTTCCACCAGGGGCAGGTGTGCATGGCGACGAACCGAGTGATCGTCGACGACTCGGTGCACGACGACTTCGTCGAGCGGCTCACCAACCGCGTTCGAGCCCTGCGGGTCGGCGACCCCGACGACCCGAACACCCAGATCGGTCCGATCATCAACGACGGTCAGCGCGACTCGATCCAGGACAAGATCTCGCGTGCCGTCTCCGACGGGGCTCAACTACTGGTGTCCGGTGATCCTTCCGGCCCTGCCGGACGTGTTCTGCCGCCCCACCTCCTCCTCGGCACCAACAAGGTGGCAACCGCCGCCGAGGAGGTGTTCGGGCCGGTCGCGACGGTCATTCGGGCCAAGGGCGAGGAAGAGGCGCTCCAGTTGGCCAATGACACCGAGTACGGCCTGGCCAGTGCGGTCTACACCACCGACGTCGAGCGAGGGGTGCGTTTCGCACAGCGCGTGGAGGCGGGCATGACCCATGTCAACGACACCACGGTCAACGATGAGCCGAACACGGCGTTCGGCGGCGAGAAGGCCTCCGGGATCGGGCGCTTCGGTGGCGAGTGGGCCATCGAGGAGTTCACCACCGACCACTGGATCAGCGTCCAGCACGAGTACCGGGACCTGCCGTTGCAACCGGGCTGAGACTGCCGATGGAGGGCCGCACGGGAGAGGGCCGGGGCCGGCCGGGAAGGCGCGTCCGGCCGAACCCGGTGAACCGAACGCGAAAAGGCCGGACGCAGGGGCTCCCGGCGTCCGGCCTTCGGTGCGGTAGCGGTGGGATTCGAACCCACGGGGGCTGTTAACCCCACACGATTTCGAGTCGCGCTCCTTAGGCCGCTCGGACACGCTACCGCCAACAAGCGTAACGGACGGAGAGTCCGCTGCGTCGAGGGGGTGGTGTCTCCGCGGCGGGACTCAGCGCCGGTTGTCACCGCGCCCGCGGAACTGCCTCTTGGCGTTCTCGACGGCTCCGGCCGCCTTGTCCTTGGCGTTCTGGCCGGTTTCCTTCGCGCTGCCTTCGAGGCGGTCGCGCTTGCCCGCGTCTTCCATGTCCCGATTGCCGCCTGCCCGGCCCGCAGCTTCCTTCGCCCTGCCGGTGAGCTGCTGTGCCTGCTGCTTGACCTTGTCGAACGTGCTCATCGCTTTCTCCGTTCGCGTGGGTCCTTGCAGCTGAGGAGTACCCAGCACCTCCCGAGAATGAACCAATGTGAGCTATTTCACTTCGCGTTGGTCGGTGAAGAAGTCCGCCAGCAGGGCCGCGCACTCCTCGGCGAGCACACCACCGACGACCTCGGGACGGTGCTGGGTCCGCCGGTCGCGAACCACGTCCCACAGCGACCCGACCGCCCCCGTCCGGGGCTCCCACGCGCCGAAAACCACCCTGGCCACCCTGGCCAGCACAAGCGCTCCCGCACACATCGTGCACGGCTCCACGGTGACAGCGAGCGTGCAGCCCTCGAGCCGCCAGCCGTCGCCGTGAACGGCAGCCGCCGACCGCAAGGCCAACATCTCGGCGTGCGCCGTCGGGTCCCTCCGCGACTCCCGCTCGTTGCACGCGCGGGAGAGCAGCGCACCGTCCGGCCCCGTCACCACCGCACCGATCGGAACATCTCCGGTGGGCAGGGCATCGGGGGCGACTTCCAACGCCGCGCGCACCAGCGCGCGATCTCCGCCGGAGATCACTGGTCGAGCCGCTCCATGAGCCCGCTGAACTGTTCCCCGAACCCACAGCGCTGTGCGATCATCTCCAGCTGTTCGTCCGGGTAGAGGTCGACCTCCTCGATGATCACCAGCAGCTCGCCCTCCGGCATGCCGATATCGGACAGCAGCGCCAGGTTGCCCTCCGGCCATACTTCGTCGTCGTCCTCGTCCGGAGGGTCGGTCCGCAACAGGTCGAGAACGTCGGCGGCGATGTCATAGTCCAAAGCCGCCGCCGCGTCGGACAACAGCAGATCCACTCCCCCGGGCACAGGACGGACCAGCACGAAGAACTCGTCATCCACATTGCACATGCCGAACACCGCACCGGTGGAGCGGAGGCCGCGCAGTTCCGTGATGGCGGCATCGAGGCTCGCCAGTGCCGAGCTGTCCATCGCGCTGCACCGCCACCGACCGTCTTCTCGCACCACGGCAACGGCTAAGCCCGCGACCGGCTCCTGGACCGTCATGGGGACACCGTAAAGCGTGTGGGCGCCACCCGAAAGCACCAGCGCTCTCCCGTCTCCTTCAGGAGCGGTTTTCACCCGTGCGGGAGTCCCGTACAGGTGTCGGAGCCGCAATATCAACCCCCTGGGTGGCGAAGCGGGACCTCGGGCAGGATGGCCCCATGCGTGCCGTGTGCGTGATCGGACTGGGATTGATCGGTGGCTCGGTGCTGCGCGCCGCCACGTCGGCGGGCCGCGCGGGGTGGGCGGCCACGACCTCGGAAGGCGACGCTGCCGCGGCGCGCGCGGAGGGCTATTCCGTCGAAGCCACGGTGGAGGACGCGCTGCGCCGGGCGGCGGCCGCGGACGCGCTGGTCGTGATCGCCACTCCGCTGCCCGCCGTCCGCGAGATTCTGCGGAAGGTGGCCTGGCACGCGCCGGAGGCGTGGTTGACCGACGTCGTCAGTGTGAAGGAGCCGGTGAGTAGCGAGGTCGGGCAATTGCTGCCCGGCGCTCGCTATGCGGGGGGACATCCCATGGCCGGGACATCGTCCTCCGGCTGGTCGGCGGGCGGGCCGGACCTGTTCTCCGACGCCGCCTGGGCGGTCACCGTCGAGGACGACACCCGGGAGGACGCCTGGTGCGAGGCCGCTGCACTCGCACTCGACTGCGGTGCGCGGGTGGTTCCGACCTCGGCGGCCGAGCACGACACCGCCGTTGCCCGCATCTCGCACCTACCCCACGTGCTCGCCGCCGTGCTCGCCGCCGTCGGATCCGACGGCGGCCCGTTGGCGATGTCTCTGGCAGCGGGCTCCTTCCGCGACGGAACCCGAGTCAGTGCCGGATCACCGGAACTCATCCGCGCCATGACCGAGGGCAACCGTGTCGCCCTGCTCGACGCGGTCGACGACACGCTCGGACGCCTGGGAGCCGCCCGCGGTTCGCTCGCATCAACCGGGTCCTTGAAATCCACTGTGGATGCCGGAAATCAGGCGCGGCGGATACTTGATGCGCTGGGTGACATCGAACGAGAACGCACCACGATTCCGCTGGGCACCCGAAACACACTGCGGCGGCTGCGGGAAATCGGCGACCGGGGCGGTCGCATCCGCACCCTGGATGCGAATTCCGCCGTTGCCGAAGTCCCCCCGATGGGGTGAAACCGGTCAATTTCTCGCGAAATTGACCAAAGCAACGTACGTCGCTCATCCGGTCGGCGCACTATCCCCACGGCCACACATCGGCCACGATGGAGCCATGGCCCGCGCCCTCCTCCTCGACGCCGCACGGACACCGTTCGGTCACTACCGTGGCGTCCTGTCCGGTGTGCGCGTGGACGACCTCGCCGCCCTTCCCCTCATCGAGCTCCTGCGGCGCCACGGCCCTTCCGGCAGCGCCAAGCTCGACCCGGAACACATCGATGACGTCCTCTACGGCAACACCAATGGAGCAGGTGAGGAGAACAGCAACGTCGCCAGGATGGCCGCGCTGCTGGCAGAGCTGCCCGCCACCATCCCCGGCGTCACCATGAACCGCCTGGGCGCCTCCGGTGGCGAGTCACTGGTGCAGGCCGCGCGGGCCGTGCGCGCCGACGACGCGGAACTGCTCGTAGCGGGCGGCGTGGAAGGGACGAGCCGGGCACCGTTCGTGGTGCCCAGGGCCGAGCAGGCCCTGCCCGATCGGCTCGATGCCGTTTCCACAGCGTCCGGCTGGCGTCTGGTGAACCCGCGAATGGACCCGGCGTGGACGGTGCCTGCCGGAGAAGCCGCCGAGCAGGTCGCGGCGGAGCTGGGCATCACACGGGCCCGGATGGATACTTACGCGCTGCGTTCCCACCGGCGCGCGGCCGCCGCCTGGGACGCCGGCGTACACGAGGGATTCGTGTTTCCCGTCACCACACCCGGCGGTGGCACGGTACGCCGCGACGAGTCGGTGCGGGCCGAGCTGAGCGAGGCCAAGCTCGCTCAGCTGCCTCCGAGGTTCTCCCCGAACGGGCTGGTAACGGTGGGCAACTCCGCACCACTCGGCGACGGAGCACTGGCTGCCCTGGTCGGGTCCGAGCGATATGCCGACCGCCTCGGCGTGGAGCCGATCGGGGAGCTGGTGGGAAGCGCGACAGCCGCGACCGAACCACACCGATTCACCCTCGCACCGGTTGCCGCCATCCACCGGTTGCTGAACCGGCTCGGCGCGACCACCGACGACGTTTACCTGTGGGAGATCAACGAGGTGTTCGCCGCGACGGTGCTGTCGGTGCTGCATCATCTACCGGACGTGGATCGTGAGCGGGTGAACGTGCACGGCGGGGCGATCGCCTACAGCCATCCGTTCGCAACCTCGATGCCGAGAGCCGTGGTGGATCTGTGCCGACATCTGCGCCATCGGGGTGGCGGGCTCGGCATCGCCGCCGCCTGCGCCGGTGTGGGGCAGGGAATGGCGATCGCCGTTCGGACCGAGTGATACCGCACTTCATCATTCGAGGAATTTTCATATAAATTCTTCATTTTACCGAAGCATTCTTCCGATCGACTCGCCGAGCACCGGCGAGGAATATTCCAGCCGATCTCCGAAGTGCCCTGACATACCGCGGGATACTGCTTTGTTACAGAATTTTCGAGCATGCCACACAATGAGGTGAAGCAACAGCACGCGGGGCAGCCACCAGGGGCGAGTACAGGTAAACAGGAATCGGCAAAGCCCGACTCCGGTCCCGGACACCGTGCTCGAACAACGTGGTCAGGCGTCCGGATTCACCAAGAAAGGAAGGCATACGCATGCGTTCGCTCTCTCGTGCGGTTGTCGTCAGCGCCCTCGCCCTGCCTCTGGCCATCGGAGGAGCAGGACTCGCCTCCGCCTCGGGTGGGGACAACGGGCACAACGGCGATCACGGCTGGGACTCCTACCACTCCGAGACGCACAAGAAGAAGGTCGAGAAGAACTTCGACTGGGACTGGAAGTGGGACTGGACCTACGTCAACATCTCGGACAACAAGGTCATCAACGCCGGGATCATCAACCGCTGACAGCCTGAACGTCGGTTGCCGAGGCCCCGTTGCACACAGCGGGGCCTCGACTTCGTGTCGCGGAAAAGGGCCTTTCGAGTACGTGGAGACCGACCACCGTGCAGACGTTTCTCCCGTGTCCGGATTTCGCGGCGACCGCGCGGATCCTCGATCCACGGCGGCTGGGTAAGCAGCGGGTGGAGGCACTGCAAGTACTCCGTGCGCTGACCATCGCCGGATACGGCTGGCGTCACCATCCAGCGGCGAACATGTGGGCGGGTTACGAAGAGGCGTTAACCCGCTACGGCATCGAGATTTGCCGAGTATGGTGCTCGACAGGCCGTTCCGACACCTGCGCCTCCTCCTTACGAGAAGACCTGGCACGAGCAACCGGACTGACCACGGTGCGCACCCAGGATTCCTTGGCCACGGCAGGCGAGTTGCCCCCATGGCTCGGCGATCCGGGATTCCATCGCAGCCACCGATCCGCGCTACTACGCAAGGATCCCGAACACTACCGCCGCTGGTTCACCGACGTGCCGTCCGACCTCGACTACGTGTGGCCGACATCCGACCGCCCCCGCCGCACACCGGAAGGCCGGATCACCGACTGAGCCGTCTTCCGAGATAGTCCCGAGCAGCAAAAAACCCCCAGCGTACCGGGGGTTTCAAGCTGTCTCGACCAGACGTGCGCCCGTAGGGATTCGAACCCCAAACCTTCTGATCCGTAGTCAGACGCTCTATCCGTTGAGCTACGGGCGCATGTTCAGTTGTGAGCTTCCGTCTTACGACGGAGGCCCCGGCGGAGGCTCCGGGATTCGAACCCGGGAGGGGGGATGCCCCAACCGCATTAGCAGTGCGGCGCCATAGGCCACTAGGCGAAGCCTCCGGGTAGTCCTCACGGCCACCGGAGAAAAGACTACACACCGCCCGAACCGACGAGCAAAGGGGGGTCACTTTTACGTCCGCCGGCTTCCACCGGAAGCGGTGACCTCCCCTCCGCACGCAGGGACTCAGCCCGAAAAACCGGCACTGAGCTGCACGAATGGTTCAAGTGATTCGGGGTTTTGCAGGGCGTCGCGGCTGACGGCTCGTTCCGGTGCGGTGCCCGCGAGGATCTTCTTGACGGGCACCTCCAGTTTCTTGCCGTTGAGAGTGTGCGGTACCTCACCGACCACGATGAACCGGTTCGGCACGTGCCTGGGCGAGAGCTGGCTGCGCAGCTGTGCCTTCAGCTCCGGCTCGACCTGCTCCAGCTCGGTCCCCTCGGCCAGCACGAGGAAACACAGCAACTCGCCGTCGGTCTCGCCCGTGCCGGAGGTGTCGATCACCAGCGAGTCGGTCACCGCGTCGAAGCCCTCCACGACGCGGTAGAACTCGGCGGTACCCATGCGGATGCCACCCCGGTTGAGCGTGGAGTCGCTGCGGCCGTAGATCACCACCGTGTCCCGCTCGGTGATCCTGACCCAGTCGCCGTGCCGCCAAATCCCGGGGAAGGTGTCGAAGTAGGCATCAGCCAGGCGACTGCCGTCGGGGTCGTTCCAGAAGAACACGGGCATGGTCGGCATCGGCCTGGTGACAACCAGCTCCCCGACCTCCTCGCGCAGCTCGTTGCCCTGCTCGTCGTAGGCGGCCACCGCGGCGCCGAGCATCCGGCAGGAGATCTCGCCCTTCCACACCGGCACGTCCGGCGAGGCCCCCACGAACGCGGTGCACAGATCGGTGCCGCCCGAGACACTGGCGATCTGCACGTCCGAGCCCACCGCGTCGGCGATCCAGTCGAAGCCGTCCGAGGAAAGCGGTGCACCCGTCGAGCCGATCGCGCGCAGCGCGGAGAGATCGTAGTCGTCGCCGGGCCGGAGACCCTGTTTGAGACATCCCTGGATGAACGGCGCCGAGGTACCGAAGTAGTTCACCCGGTAGCGCTCGACCAGTTCCCACAGGCTCGCCAGCGACGGATGCGCCGGGCTGCCGTCGTAGAGCACCACCGTCGCCCCGGCGAGCAAACCACCCACCAGGAAGTTCCACATCATCCATCCCGTGGTGGTGAACCAGAAGAAACGATCACCCGGGCCGAGGTCGCAGTGCAGGCCGACCGCCTTGAGATGCTCCAGCGCCATGCCACCGTGACCGTGCACGATGCCCTTGGGCAGCCCCGTGGTTCCCGACGAGTACAGCACCCACAGCGGATGGTCGAAGTCCACCGCGTCGAAGGCGAGCTCCGCACCACGATGGCGGCCCAGCAGCTCGTCCCAGCCGACGGTGCCGGGCAGGCTCGCGCCGTGGCCGAGATAGTCGATCAGCACCGTGCCCCCCAGGTCCGGCAGTTGCCCCCGCAGTTCCTCGACCGTGGAGCGCACATCGAAACTGCGGCCACCGTAGAGATAACCGTCGACGGTGACCAGCACCTTCGGCTCGATTTGCACGAAACGATCGGCAATGGCACGCAACCCGAAGTCCGGTGAGCACGACGACCAGGTCGCCCCCAGACTCGCGGCAGCCAGGAAAGCCACCAGCGTCTCCGGACTGTTCGGCGCCAGTGCGGCGACCCGGTCACCGCGCTGCACGCCCAGTTCGATCAAACCGGCTCGTACGGCAGCGACCCGGGACCGAAGCTCACCGAAAGTGATCTCCTCGCCGGCCCCATCCTCCCGAGCGAAGACCACCGCCGGATCCGCATCGCCCCTGCCCGGTCCGTCGCGCAGGGCGTGCTCGGCGTAGTTCAGCGTGGCGCCGGGAAACCACTCGGCGCCGGGCATGGCCTCCTCGGTCAGCACCCGGCGGGGGCGGTCGTGAAAATCGACGTCGAAGAACTCCGCCAGTGCCCCCCAAAAGCCCTCCAGGTCGGACACCGACCACCGCCACAGCGCATGATAGTCGGGCAGATCGAGGTCGCGATGCGTACGCAACCAGTCACGAAATCGGACCATCCGACTGGCCGCCACGCGCTCCGGCGACGGCTGCCACAACAGCTCGGGCGTGGAATCCGGATTGGTGTTGGATGTCATGGCTGCTTCCTAACCCACAATTTCCTCACCCACAACGGGTGCCCCTGCGCCACGGACAACCCCATCCTGGGCAAGACCGCGCCGATGTGCCCACCGCACCGCATCCCGATCGCCACTTCCCGCCGGCCGACGAGACAACCCACCAGGGCGAAACGGCACAAGCAGAGATCAGCGCAGATGCAGGTCGAACCAGTTCCGGGCACGCCGCCATGCCTCGTTCGCGGCGTTCGGATCGGTGTCGAAGCGGTGATCGGCATCCGGATAGCACACCACATCGGTGGCAACACCGGCACTCTCCGCGGCCTCACGGAGCTTTTCGACTTCCTCGACCGGGATGCGTTCCGCACGTTTCCCGTACAGTCCGAGCCAGGGGCAGGTGAGCTCTCCCGCGACCTCGACCAGTGGTGGCAGCCCCTCCGACAGCGGGGTGAGAATGCCGTCTCCGCCGACGGTCACCGCCGCACCGATGCTGCGACTCGCGGCCACCACCAGCGCGGCGGTTCCTCCGATGTCGAACCCGACGATGCCCTGCCGCTCGGCGACTCCCTGGTCGGCCAACCACACGAAGGCAGCATCGGTATCGGCCAGGACGGACTCGCCGGAAAGCCGTTGCACCTGATCGCGAATCCGGTCCTCACCGTCGCTCTCGGCGAACTCGTCGGTGCCGTCCCGGTGGTAGAGATGCGGGGCGACAGTCAGCCAGCCTTCTTCGGCGAGCCCACTGACCAGCAGGCGTACCCGGTCCGTGACACCACGCGCCTCATGCAGGACGACGATCCCGCCACGTACCACGTTGTCCGGTTCGGCCACCGTCAAACGCAACTGGGTACCGTCAGTAAGCGCGACCGTCTCGGTCCGGGTTTGGATCATACCGTGCAGGTAACCATGCCGGGGTGAACGGAAGTCAACGTGCTCAGCCTGACGGATTACCCCATAACGGTGACGAGTAATCGATATCACTCCGCATGCTCGCCCATCCGGTGCAATATTTCCGGGCAGCTCCCGCGAAGGAGCACGGAGCACGAGCTCGGCCCCGATCGGTGCCCGCCGGGGCATACCGGAGTTCACCGAGACCGGTTACCTTCCAGGTACGGCGCAATCCGCCGACCGAGAACCAAGGAGTCGTCAATGAGCGTGCGCACCCGTGCCGACCTCGATCAGCTGCCCGCCTACGTCGCCGGGCGCACCATTCCGGGGTCGATCAAGCTCGCCAGCAATGAAGTGTCCGCGGGTCCGTTGCCCAGCGTCGTCGAGGCCATCACGCGCGCGGCGCCCGAGGTACACCGCTACCCGGACATGGGCGCCACGAAGCTGATCGACGCGCTGTCGTCCCGGCTGGACGTCGACGCGGAACGGATCGCCGTCGGCTGCGGATCGGTGGCCCTGTGCGAACAGCTCGTTCAGGCGACCTGCACCAACGAGGACGAGGTCGTCTTCCCGTGGCGCTCTTTCGAGGCGTATCCGATCATCACCCAGGTCGCCGGTGCGCGGCAGGTCCGGGTACCGCTGACCGAGGAACACGAGCTGGACCTCGACGCGCTGGCGGCGGCGATCACCCCGGCCACACGGATGGTGTTCGTGTGTACGCCGAACAACCCCACCGGGACCGTCCTGCGCCGCGCTGAGCTGGAGCGCTTCCTCGATTCCGTGCCGTCCGATGTGCTCGTGGTACTCGACGAGGCCTACCGGGAGTTCGTCACCGACCCGGACGCCCCCGACGGCATCGAGTTGACCCGGCAGCGCGACAACGTCGCCTCGCTGCGTACGTTCTCGAAGGCCTACGGCCTGGCCGGCTTGCGGGCGGGGTATGCCGTGGCTCCGCCCGAGGTGGCCGAGGCACTGCGCAAGGTCTGCATCCCGTTCAGTATCAACGCGCTCGCCCAGGAGGCGGCCATCGCCTCGCTGGAGTCGCAGCACGAGCTGAAGGTGCGCTGCGACGAGGTGGTTGCCGAGCGTTCTCGCGTTCGCGACGAGCTGCTCGGCAACGGTTACGAGGTTCCGGAGACACAGGCGAATTTCGTGTGGCTGCCGCTGGGAGAGCGCACGCAGGAGTTCAACGAGCACTGTCTGGACAACCGCGTGGTGGTGCGCGCGTTCACCGATGACGGCGTTCGCGTCACCATCGGCACGCCGGAGGAGAACGACGCCTTCCTGGCCGCCGCGAAGTCCTTCCCCGCAGCATGAACCGAATGCTCAGGATTCCTGCTCTTCGCTCACTTGGTCCTCACCACGGCGGCGGAAGTACCGGAATCCGGGAATGCCCACGATGGCCCGGCGCACATCGTGGGTCACCTCCAACAGCTCGTGGATCTCCGGACCGACCCGGTCAAGTGTGCGCAGGATCGGCAGGATGTCGGACAGGATGTGCTCGGTGAGTACCGGGAGCTCGTCGACGAGCCGGATCGCCGCGTCGATTTCCTTGGGTGACAGTTCCCGGACGAACCGTTCGACCATCGGCGCGGCACGCCGCGCGGTGGGCTCGTAGGCGGACAGCAATCCCGCCGCGCTCTCGGCGATGCGTTCGGCCTGCGTGATCGTGGTCGATGCCCGCTCGGAAACGCGAGCGGCCTCACCGACCACCGTCTCGGCGGAACCGGAGACACGAACGGCATCCTCCACGGCCCCGGTGGCGGAAGCTGCCACGGTCCGGGATTGCTCGAGCACCTCCTCGGCCTCCGCAACCGTCTTCGCCGTTCGTTCCACGAGCTCCTCGGCCCGGCCGACAACGTCGTGGCCCCGGCTCAGCAGAGTTTCCGCACCATCGAGCAGACCGATCACACGGCCGGGTGCCGCCGCGACGGTGACAGCCGAGTTCACGGTCCACCCGAGCGTGGACTTCGCCATGCCGACGACATCGCCGGGCGTGGGGATTCCGATCAGCATGTCTCCCACTGTGCCCGTGTCGGCAACGTGGAACCACCATCCCGTATACAGCAGTGTTCCGCGCCCCGGCCGGTGCATTTCCGTCCGGGGCGCGGAACACTGTCCACAGGGCTTCCTCAGCCGGTCACCGCTGCGTGGCCGGACACGGACACGGGCGTGGGTGCGGCAGGCAGGTCCTTGTCGTCGCGGGGACCCGCCGGCTTCTCCTTCTCCTTGTCCTTGTCGTGGTCGCGATCCTTGTCGTGGTCCTTGTCGTCGTCGTGGTCCTTGTCGTCGTCGTGGTCCTTGTCGTGGTCCTTGTCGTCGTCGTGGTCCTTGTCGTGGTCCTTGTCACTGTCGTCTTCCACCTCGGGGTGGTCGACGATCGGGGCATTGACACACTGGGTGGCCTGAGGCGACGCGATCGGCACCACGGCGCCCAGCACGGCGATGTTGTTCCCGCACAGCTGCACCGGCAGAACGCTGAGGTTGTTGTCATTGCCGATGTTGATGCCGTCGTTGTCGGAACTGTCGGCGAACGCCGGGGTACCCGCCATCACCAGACCGGCTGTCGCGGCGAGGGTGCCCACGAAGTATGTCTTCTTACCCACTCTCACACTTCCTTCGTTATCGATATTCGACCTATTTATCGCCACGGGATACCTTTTCACCGGTAACTCCCGACAATCGCCACATACCCACTCAGCGCAACAGGACCACCGTGCCGAGTGGGAGTGACCTCAACAGGTGCAACGCATCGCTCGGAACCCGGACACAACCATCACTGCTGGCCGTGCCGAACACACTCGGATCCGGCCAACCATGAAACGCGACCGTTCCGGGGCCACCGCCATAGGAGGTCAGGGTCTTCGAATGCGTGCCCAATGGGAGGATGATCGGACTGAAATCCGTCACCGTTTCCCGGATGGAAGCCAGAATGAAGGTCCGGCCCTTCGGAGTCCTGGTTCCCGGGGAACCCACTCCGACGGTCCACGAGCCAACTTCCCGGCCGTTCTTCCGAACCACCAGTCGCCGCTGCTCCACATCGACAGTGACGAGGTAGGGGGTGCGTGCCTTCTCGACCTTCGCGGTTCCCACCCGAACCCATCCGGTGGAACCATTCGGCCGCGAGGGCAGCAAGACCCGTGCCCAATCACCGCGCTCGGCGGTGACCGGAAGCCAGGTCGGCGACTTGAACTGGGTGGCAGGTAACCGTGCGATCGCCCGGCCTTCCGGAGCATCGTAGACCGCCAGTTCCTGTTTGACATGCAACACCACACCGTCGGTCGCCGCCCGTGGCGCGGGATCCGAAGGTGCCGCCGCGGTATTTCCGAAGGTGGTCGCCGCAGGCAATGTGGACAGATCCACCTGCACCGGCGTGGGTTCGGTTGCGGATTTCGACTCCCGTGGTGGCGACACCGACGCGGCATTCGAGCATCCGCTCATCAGAATGAGCAGCAGGACGCCGAGAATCACCGGTGCCACACGAGCATGCCGACCTCGGCCGGGGCCCCTCCGGCGCAGGTGGATTCTCGGAAACTCCATGGGAATGTTCCTGACTCGTCATCCGCTTACGACAGCTCGCACCGCAGTTCACGCCGGGCCGGAAGCGACGGGCCGGAAAAACTCGACGAGACTGCGAGGCGAACATACGACGGCACCGATCTGGCTGATCGACGCCGCGCGGACGCTAACCCGCCGGCCATTTCCCAACAACCGCAGGGGACCGGTATGGAACCGGCGGGAACAATCCCGAATCACCAACCGTTGACCAGGGAAAATCCATGAACCAGCATGCCGAGGAGTCACCGGAACACCATCAGCGGATCCGAAGATCGAAGCAGTTGCCCACCCGAAGGAGTGACAATCTTTCATTCTTTCAGGTACAACCTCACCGCAAGATTATTCCTCAGGCAGAGCGGGCGACTGCTGCTGCGCAGCACGCCCGGTGCGTGCCACCACATCCGCAGGGGAATTCTTCAGCGGACGCGCTGAGTGGCCCGCCGATCCCATCTCAACCGCAGAAGGGCGGCAATCATCAGCAGCAACCCCCACAGCAGGAACCACGGGTCCCAAACCAGGACGTGCCAGCGCAGCGCGGTCACATCCGTCGGCTGTCCGAACAACCCGAGCAGCGCAAGGGCACCCATCAGCACGAGGACACCGCCGTACAGGGCGAGCACCAGGCCACCGGTGAGAGCCGCCCCGCTCAGCAGCCGCTGCGGCAGGTGCCGACCCCACGGACGTACCAGGGCCAGAGCCATCAGGCCGCCTGCGACCTTGACCGCGGCGACCACCGCGAGCAGGACCACGGGTGCAGGACCGCCGCGGCGGACGAAGGCTTCGAGTTCACCACCGATCGTGGCGAGCAGTCCGGTGCCACCGAGCGCCCAGTAAGCGCTCACGGTGGCGTGCAGCAATGCGAGCAGCGCCGCCCCGTAGGCGGTCGGCCGCAGTAAGTCTCGGTGCTCGGAAGCTGATGACGCCGACGCGGTCTCTCGCTCGGTACCGTGCATTTCCGCAACCTCGCACGCGCCGCATGGCGGCACATCGGGGATGACCCTGAACCGCGTCCGAAACCGACCCGCACGGCGGATGGAGATCACGGGCTGGTCCAACCCGAGCCTGACGCAGCGGTATCAGCACGTGCCGGGACACGTGCGACGAACAAAGAACGAGGTCCGGCGGTGGGATCACCACCGGACCTTGTTTTCACTGCTCAACGAAGCGGAAGCGGCGGGATTCGAACCCGCGGACCCTCTCGGGTCGCTCGCTTTCAAGATCGGCGGCTCACTGTTCACAGCCTCGTTCCTGCTGCTCACGTGGTGACTCGTGAGACTGCTGCAACAGTGGGGGGAGGTTCGTACTGAGACGAACTGAGACGAGAACTGAGACGAGCCATCGGCGAAGCTCGGTAGCACTCGCAGAGGAAACCGGCCCGAGGGAGCGCACTCGAAGGCTGTACGGCTAACTCAGCGCTCGATGAGTGAGGCGCTGTCGTGCTGTCGGCGTGGCCCGCTGGAAGACACTGCCTGGCTTCCGCACTCCGCGCACACGGCCTCAGCGGCTATACCGCTTACCCAGGAGTCCTCTCGGGGAGGATCTGGACGGACAGCGAATGACCTGGGTAGTGCCTGGCACGCCAAGAAGTGACTGTCACTTCGTAGCCCTGCTCTTCGAGATAGGCGAGATCGGCCACTGCGTCGCCGTCGAGCTCATACGGTTCTGCCACGTAGCACCAACGCCCGTCAGGCAGGCGAAGCCTGTAGGCATGGTCTATCCATCGGATACGCCCATGGCTGGGTAAACCATGCCTCGAAAGGAGCAGCGGCAACGGACCCTTGCTCTGATGCCAGCGTTCATCGTGTCCGTGGCTCCCACACCTGCAGGGCGTGGTCAGCCCTGCGTCTGGATCTTGCACGAAGCGAGGGTCCATCACATCTCCCTGATCGACTCCCCCCACTGTTCCAGCTTCGATCACCATGATCAATGCTCACACGTTTGGACGTTCCCCGAGCTGCAGGATGTGGATAGCCTTCGACCGACCGTACATACCAACGAATCGAGAAAATCACAATGTCTAACCGAAACTACAGTACCGGAGACATGGCAGGGCTGATCGCACTTTCCAACAAGCGGTGCTACTGGCCCGACTGCTCTGTACCTATTGTAGTTGCCGTTAGCGGACGGTACATCTTCAATGTCGAGCGCGCCCATATAAGAGCCGCCAATCCAAATGGGCCACGCTATGACCCCAATATGCCCGAAGAGGGACGCGACGCTTTCAGCAACCTCATACTTCTTTGCAAGCCACACCACACAACAATCGACAAGATCGACCCTGACAAATACCCCGTAAAACGCCTTGAGCGCTGGAAGTTCGAGCGAGAAAGCACGAACGTAGCGGAACTACGCGGACTCACCAATGTAACCGAGGACCGACTTCAAGAGCTAATATCGGATGCCATGGAAGTTCATGACAAACAAATCAAAGACTCGCTTGACCAACTGCACGCTATAAATTCCGAAGCTGCCGACGTCCTCCGTTCATTGGTAAGCGAATTGGAGAGCTCCCGACGGAACGATCCTATTATTGACCCTGACAGTGTTAGTTTGCTCGACGACGCTTCCCGCAACTTGCAAAACCTCGGAGATGACGCCGGACTACTACTCGATAGCGCCCGTGACCTCTCGCACTTGCAAGATTCGGCAACTTCACTTAGTTCCGCAGCGGATAAAATAATGCGATCTGAAGGCATCATAGCCTCGCTAGACGAAGCCGTATCGAACTTACGCGAGGTCTCTTACCTCGCCGACGAACTGAAGAGGGCTGCAGCAAGGCTTGAAGACCTACGGTGACGCTCGACCATCGGTAGTAGGCGAGCCTGCCGACCAGACTTAGCTTACGGGGACAGCGGGGACAGGGTGTCCCCGAAGTTGATTTCTATTTGGGCAGGTCAAGACAGTCTCGGGGACAGCGGGGACAGCGGGGACACCTGGAGGGCAGCTCAGCTCTGCAGCAGCGCCTCCAGGATCTCGGCCGGTACGGCACAGCGGAAGCCGACGTCGTCGTCGCACATGCTCGCTGCGGCATCGTTGAACGACGATGGGGTTGCGCGATTGAACGGACTCGTCCAGGCGCCGCCCTTCAGCTCGTGCCTACCTGGCTTGGACTCCGTGGAGCACCACTCCCAGACGTTCCCGCATAGGTCGTACACGCCGTAGGGGCTAACGCCGCTCTGGTAGCAGTCGCCGGGGGTGGTGCTACCGACCCCGTTCTCTCGAACGTTGCACTTGGCAGGCGTGGGCTGGTCGCCCCAGGGGTAGACGTTTCCCCTGGTGCCACGAGCAGCCTTCTCCCACTGCTGTCCAGTGGGAAGAGCCTTGCCGGACCACTCGGCATAGGCGGTGGCGTCTTTCCAGGTGACAAAGACGGCCGGGTGCTCTGCGAGCCCGTCCGGGTACTTGTCTTCCGTCCAATGCTGGGGTGACGGGTGACCGGTTGCCGCGATGAAGCGGGCATAGTCGGCGTTACTCACGGGGTGCACGTCGATGTAGAACGCAGGAAGCCACGTCGGTTCGTTGCTCGGTCCCGATAGGAAGACGCTCCCGTCCACCTTGACCATTGGGCTTCCGTCAGCGGGGTGCCGAACTTCGCTACTCCCAATGGGTTCAAGCTCTGACTCGCTCTGCCCGGAGCCCAACGCTCCGTCCGTGAGGTGCGTGAACCGTGCCTGTGTATCCGAATCGCTTCGCAACAAGCACGTGTCGAGCGCCGCCTGGTTGACCGGCCGTGGCGTGATGTTCGCACGACCTGCCTCCCACTTCGAGATCATGCGCTCACTGACACCGAGGTGAGCGGCGAACTCTCTGATGCTCATCCTCTTCGCTTCACGAAGCGCTCGAACCTCGACGCCCGACCAGCTTTGAACTGTCGCCACTTGCTGCTCCCCTACGTGATCTTCCACGGAAGATCGTAACGGGTCGCAGGAGAGCTTCACAGGTGTTCAGCGGGAATATCCGTATAGAGGTCGCGCAGTTCGCGCAGTACCTTGTGGTCTTCTGGCCACTGAACACCGTCCACCGAGGTCACGGGCCTGATGCCAGTTGCGGCGTTGGTCGCGAACGCTGCCTCGGTATCTGCCAATTCAGCGAGTGTGAGCGGTTCGGCCTTTACCGGCTCGTCGAGAGCCTGATTGAGCAGAGTCATGGTAACTCCGGAAAGGTATTCCGAGCGGGGCCAAACTACCTGCCCATCGCGGACGAAACCAATATTTGATGTCGCAATTTCGGAGATCGTCCCGTCGGGGTTCAAGAACAGGACATCGTCAAATCCTTCTCGTTGGGCTGACCGCCGATGCCTGAGAGGACCGAAGAGACCGACGTGCTTTACTGCAGGATCTTCGCGCCGGTAGGAAACTGCCTGTAGACGCAAAGGTGAAGGGGACCCGTGTGGGGTCGGCCGTGTTGTGACCAACACGGCCGGGCTGGCGTCAGAGCCAATTGTTCCTAGACCAAGTTCAGGGTCATAGATGGTGACTCGCACCACGGTGGGCTGTGTGGTGTCGGCCAATGCATGGCGGATGTACTGCCGGACGCGGTCGGTTTCGAGCTCCACGCCGTAGAGCTGGCGGCAGTCACGCGCTAGCCGCTGCATGTGGAGAGACAGCCCGCGTACCTGCTGGTCTTCGACGAGCATCGAAGTGAAGTGGCCGTAGTTGGTCAGCGCCAGGGACTTGATCTGATCGATGGTTGCAGGGGCGCCATTCAGTTCCATGGCTCTACCTTCGCACCTTTCCAGCTGTTTCTGAACCTGCACTGCACCGAAGTTCAGTGAAAGTTCAGGGGTTCGGGTTCGGTGAAAGTTCAGTGTTGAGGGGGCAGCTGGACAGTTCTCGGTCAGCGCGATCGACGGCAGTCTTGATGTGAAAGCGACAGAGACGAACAAAGCGGCAGTTGCAAAGGAAGGGCGGAGCAATGGCCAAGCAATCGATCCCCGGAATCCAGACCAACGGTGGTGGAGCGCTGAAGAAGTTCGTCGGGGCACTCGTGGCCCTGGCTGTGCTGGCCATGGTCGTGCAGTACCCGAACGAGTCCGCAGTCTGGGTAAAGGGCATTCTCGGCGGTCTCAGCGATCTCGTGAGCGCGTTGGTTGTCTTCCTTAAAGCTCTTACCGCCTGACTGCCGCTCACTCGTCGGGAAGGCGACGCTCCAGGGAATCCAGTCGCTTCGTGATGTCAGCCAGTTTCCCGTAAATGTCAGCGAGGGCAGCAGACTCATGCGATTCCGATTCAGCAGAGTTTTGGCCATCAAGGACAGTCGAAAGATGGTTCCGTGGCAGTCCGAGAGCCTCGGACATCACCCCCAGAGTGCGACTGGTGCGCTTGCGCGGCACAAGGTTGTGTTGGAGTTCACGCACCGTTTGGAGAGCCAAGCCAGCGCGGTTCGCCACCTGTTGCTGGGTGAGCTCCAAGTACTCCATCCGAGTGTTGATGGTCTCGGCTACGGCGTCCCAGTTTTTACCCACACGGCCCTCCTGAGCTGCGAATTTCGCCACTAAGACTAGTAGCAACTTGCCCCGCGATTCCAGCAGCGGCACACAGCAGACTTGACGACAACTAGTACTAGTGGTTGTACTAGTAATAGTTCTGGTTGCAGTTGTCGCAGTGTTCGCAGCAGCAGGCCAGTAACAAGCACGAAGCCCGGGTGGTGCTGCCACACCGACCGGGGCACACATCGAAGAACTAGGAGCACTAACGATGCAGGTCAACGGTACGGCGACGCGGATGTACCGGGTCAAGGCAGTCGCTGAAGTCCTGGACGTCCACGTCTCCACGGTCTACCGGCTCGCGGAGTCCGGTCGGTTGCACTCGGTGCGGGTCGGGTTCGGCAAGGGCGCGCTACGCATTCCGGCCGACTCACTGAACGCCTACCTGCACAGCCTGGGCATGGCGCCGATGACTGATGCCGAGGGGGCGATCGCATGAGCACGGCTGCCCAGCCTCTGAACTGTGAGAACACGCTGTCCCACCTGATCACTCGGCTTCCCAGTGAGCATTTCGCCCAGCAACCGGCGTGCGCGAACAGCGAGGTCGACCCGGAACTGTTCTTTCCGGTCGGTCCGGGTGCAGCTCGCCAGATCGCAGCGGCCAAGCAGGTGTGCGAGTCCTGCCCTGTCCGGCAGGCGTGCCTGTCCTTCGCCTTGCACCACGACGTGCACGGCGTGTGGGGCGGCAGCACCCGCACCGAGCGCGCCGCGCTGCGCCGCACCGGCAAGCACGGCGAAGCCGCTGCTTAGCCGCACCCTGGCCCGGCAGCCAGTCCCGCCAAGAACTTCTGCCGGGCCGGGTCTCTCGCCACCTGCACCGAACGAGCAAGTGAGGAGTACTGGCCATGATAGAGATCGTTTCCTGCGTGGTCGCCGTGTGCGACACCTGCCGGTCCTACTTCGACGAGGACGGTGAGGGAGTCCAGCACTTCGCCACCGTCGCTGGTGCCCGCGCCCACCTGGCCGAAGATGGGCCGGAGCCCAAGGGTGACGGCCTGGACTACCTGCGCGACACCACCACCCCCGGCTGGCAGCAGTTGGCCGACGGACGGTTGCGCTGCTGGCGCTGCGAGACCAACCGGCTGTGCACCGAGCACGGCCACGACTGGACACCATGGCAAGCCTGCTGGTGCCAGGGCCGCTGCACCATCCAGCTCCGCTCCTGCCAGCGCTGCGGCAACCGCCAGGACCGCTACGACCCTGCCACCACCACCGAGGGCGGTGAGCGGGCATGACTTCCGCCGACTACCTGCGCGGCTACACCGCCCCGCGCGCCCTGCTGGTGGGGCTGCTGTTCCTGCTGGCCGTGGCCTGCCGCGTGCCGGCGGTCGCCCTGGCCGTGGCCTGCCACGTGCTCGACCGCTGCGCCGACCGGCTGTTGACCGTCACCACCCGCATTCCCACCGCCCCCGTCTCCGTCGTCACCAGCACTGGGAGGGCCGCCCGATGAGCATGTTCGAGGAGATGCGCGCCAACCGCGCCCAGCAAGCCGCCGACCGGCGCGCCGACCGCGCCCAGACCGCCGAGAACCGCCGCGCGGACCGGGCCGCCGAACGCGAGCAGGACCGCACCGACCGCGAGCACCGCCAGGCCCAGCGCGCCCAGCGTGGCCAGCAGCGGCGTGCTCGCCTGGCCACCCTGGGCCGGTGGGTGACCGCCCGCCCGGTGGAGCTGGCCATGGCCGCGATCATCGTGGTTCCGGCGCTGTTGGCATGGACCGCCATGGCCACCTACGGCCGCGAGATCTACGGCCCGATCGGGGTGCTGCTGCCGCTGTTCACCGAAGCGGCCATGTGGGCCTTCGCAGCCAAGCTGCACCAGGCCCGCCAGCACCAGGCCCCAACCGGGTGGCTGCAGATGGGCACGTGGGCCTTTACCGCCGTGGCCGCGCTGCTGAACTACATCCACGGCCACGCTCTCGGCGGCATCGCCGTGGGGCTGGTCATGGCCGTGGTCTCCGTTGGTGGCGTGGTCACTCACCAGATCCTGACCGCCGCCCCGATGCAGGCTCGGCGCAGCCGTACCGACCGGCAAGCCGCCCGCACCCAGCGTCTCGCCGCCCGTCGGGTGACCCGGATGGAGCGGGTCGCGCTGCGCCAGGCGGTCGGCGAGCTGGGCACCGACGGCACCGTGTCCCTGCTGCACCAACCGGGCACCGTCACCCTCGCCCGCGCCTGGACCGGCCGGACCCGACTCGACCGCCGTGCCGTGCCCGGACTGGCCGCCGACGGCCCCACCTCCCCCGCCACCCCGGTGGCCGATGCGGTCGAACAGTGGCTGTCGGTCCAGCCCGACCCAGCCACCGAGTCGAGCCCGACCGACACCGACTCGACCAGCGCTCTGGAGTGGGCCGAGTCGGGGGCTGACCTGCAGGAGTCGACCCCCGCGCCGGTCTCGATTCCCGAACCCAACCGCCGCTCACTCGACACCCTGCGCACCGAGCTGCACCGGGCCGTCTCCGACGGGGTTGAGGTCGACCCGACCTCGGCGGAGTCGATCCGCAAAACCCTGCGCTGCGGAGCCAAGACCGCACGACGGCTACGCGACGAGTGGAACGACGGATCGGCCGCCGTCGCCGCCTGACCCACGTCCGGTGGCCCCGCCTTGCGTGGGGCCACCCCTCCCCTGCTGTTTCTCCATCAGTCCGTAGAGAGGCCAGCTCGTCATGTCTTCCACCGAGCCCCACATGGGCGATCTCATCCGCTTCCCCCAAACCCCCGACCACGCCACCGGCAACACCGTGCCCGCACCCCGCCACACCGAGCAGACCCACCAGGACGGCACGGACCAGTCAAGCGAACACGACGGGCATCACGAGCAGCCCAACACAGTGCCGGGCACGACCCTGGCAGTGGACACCCCACGCGCACTGCAGCGGCTGCCCCGCCCGGCTCTGCCGCCCGCGCTGGCCCGCACAGCTCGCACCACCGGGGTCGCCACTCGTCGCGCGGCCGGAGCGACCTGGCGGGTGGCTAAGCCCGCTGGGCAGGTCGGGCTACGCCATGGTGCCTACACCCTCGGTGGGACCTGGGAGTTGACCCGGCGTGGTTTCTCACGGCTGACTCACGGTGATCTGACCGAGGCTGTGCGCGCGGCCAAGGCCGCCGGAGACCTGGGCATGGTCGCCGAGCTGGAGCAGCGTCGCCGGGACGCGGCCAACGACCGATGGAAGCGCATCACCGCTCAGGTCAAGCTCACCGGCATCGTGGCCGCCACCGGTAGCGGCGTCGTGGTCGGGGCGAGCCTGGCAGTGCTCATCGCAGGTGTGGTGGTCCAGCTTGTCCCCGATGGGGCCGACTTCGCAGCCGTGTGGACCGACGGATGGTGGGCGTTCCTGGTTGGCACGGCCCAGTTCGTGGCGTGGGTGGCGTCGCTGTGGCCCTGGATGCTCGCGGCACTGGTGGCGACGTTGGGCTATGCCGCCTGGCGGGCCGGACACGACAGCGACTTTGTTCCGGCATGGATCAGCGCTGGTGAGCAGCCCGGCGGCAAGGACGTGGTGCCGGATGAGGGGGCCATTCTCGATGCGCTGCGCAATCTCAACCTGCCGCCGCTGAACAAGGCCATCAAGGAGGGCTGGAAACCCCGCTGGGTGCAGCCCACCGGCCGCGACGGGAGGGGCTGGCGCACCCAACTGGAGCTGCCGCAGGGCGTGACCGTCGAAAAGATCAACGACAACAAGGACGTGCTGGCCCACAATCTCGTGCGCAAGCGCAACGAGGTCTGGCCCACCGAGCCGCGCGACAAGCCCGGCGTGCTGGATCTGTGGGTGGCTGATCAGGGCATCCTGTCCGGCCCGGTGGATGTGTGGCCGCTGCTGGAGGAGGGCACCACGGACTACTTCACCGGTGTGCCGGTCGGTATCGACGCCCGCGGTGACGAGGTCACCGGCAAGCTCATGGCCGCCAACTACGTCATTGGCGGCACGATGGGCTCCGGCAAAACCTCGCTGGTGGTCAACCTGCTGCTGGGCGCCATCCTCGATCCGCTGGTTGAGATCGACGTGCACGTCATGGCCTACAACGTCGACTTCGACCCACTGCGGCCACGCCTGCGCAGCCTGGTCAAGGGCGACGAGGACGAACAGATCGAAGCCGCGCTGGACATGCTGCGCGAGCTGCGCGAAGAGGTCACCCAGCGCGGCAAGATCCTCGACGAGATCGGCGGCGAGGAAACCAAGCTCACCCGCGACATCGCCGAGCAGGACGCGCGCATGCGCCCGCGCCTGGTGGTCGTCGACGAGTGCCAGGAGCTGTTCGAGCACGACGAGCACGGCAAGGAAGCCAAGGAACTCGCCGAGAAGGTCGCCAAGAAGGCCCGCAAGACCGGCATCACCCTCGTGTGGGCCACCCCCTCCCCCTCGGCTGCCTCGCTGCCGCGTGACCTGGCCAAGACCGCCTCACACCGGGTGTGCTTCGCCATCGGCGACCACCAAGGATCGGATGCAGTGCTGGGCACCGGCAAGCACAAGGCCGGCATCACCGCCACCGGGCTGGTGCCCGGCGAGGACGTGGGCACCGCCATGGCCACCGGCTTCCGCCGGGATGCCGGGCTGGTGCGCTGCCACCACATCCGCAAGGAAAAGGGCATCGACGAGATCACCCCCGTGGTGCAACGCGCCCTGGCACTGCGCGAGGACGCGGGCATCACCGCCAACCCGGCCGCCGACCGCAGCCAACAGCCCCGCGACCTGCTCGCCGACCTCGACGCCGTACTCGGCACCGAGCCCGTCCCGGCCGCCGACGTGCCCGCCCTGCTGGCCCGCCACGCCCCCAAGTGGGCTCCCTACCAGCGCCTGACCGGCAAGCAGCTCCGCGTCCAGCTCACCGACGACTACGGCATCAAAGTGCCCTCCACCGGCAACAAGTTCCCCCTCGACCCCGCCACCGTGCGTAGCGAACAGGCCCGGCGCGCCACCGCCGACCTCGATACCGAGGAGTGAAGCCAGTGAACCGCCCAGCCCCATCCACCAACCCCGCCACACGGGCCGCCACAGAACTTCGCGGGGCCGGATTAACCCGCCTCACTCGGTTCACTTTCCCCAGCGCAGCAACAACCAGGGCGCTGAGTTAGGAACCTAACCCACTCACGGCCACCTAACCCGCATTCCTAACCCCCACAGCCCGGCACCGCAGGTGCTGAGGCCAGCCCCTCACGCCCATCAACCGACACGCACAGTGACTACTTGCGAGGAATGCCATGCCCCCTTCCGACTTGCTCAACACAGCGCTGGACACGGCCGCGCGTGGCTGGCCGGTGTTCCCGCTGGTGCCCGGTGGCAGCTCTCCGGCGCTGCACAGCGAGTTCCGCTGTCCCGGCACCGGGCCGTGTGCCAGTGGGCATCGCAAGTGGGAACAGCGCGCCACTACCGACCCCGCCGTGATCGAGCGGTGCTGGTCCCACGGCCCGGCCTACAACGTCGGGCTGGCCACCGGCCCGGCCGGACTGGTGGTCATTGACCTCGACGTGCCCAAACTCGGCAAGAGCGTGTCCGAGCACTGGGCGGCCCAGGGGGCTGAAACAGGCATGGACGTGTTCCTGCTCGTCTGCGCCGACGCTGGACAGGCCCCGCCGCTGGACACGTTCACGGTCGCGACCCCCTCCGGCGGCACGCACCTGTACTTCACGGCCCCCGACGGGGTCGAGCTGCGCATCACCCAGGGCGAGCGCGGTAACGGGCTCGGCTGGGGTATCGACACCCGCGCCCATGGCGGCTACGTCGTCGCCGCAGGCTCGACCCGCCGCGACGGCCCGTATGTCGTCACCGACGACCAGCCGCCCGCGCCGCTCCCGACGTGGTTGGTCGAGCAGCTGCGCCCGGCCCCGCTACCTCCACAGGAACCCACCCCGGTCACGCCGCTGCAGGGTCGGCGCTCGCGCTACCTGGACGCGGCCGTGGCCGCCGAAGCCCAACGGGTGACCACCGCGACCGGTGGTGAGCGCAACTATGCGCTGTACTGCGCGGCCGCCGCGCTCGGACAACTGGCCGCCGGAGGCGCTCTGACCGAGCAGGACGTGACCGAGACGCTGCTGCACGCCGCACAGGGCCACGTCGCCGCCGGGGCCTACCGCTGGAGCCAAGCCCGCCAAACCATCGCCTCCGGCCTGCGTGCCGGGGCCAAGCGCCCGCGAAAGGTCGCCGCATGAGCGCGCCTGAAGTTCCCGAGCCCGACAACGTGCACCCGCTGCACCGGCACCCGGCCGAAGCACTGCACGCCGCCTGGACCGCCGATGTGCTCATGGCCACCGAGTTCCCCGAACCGACCTGGGCCGTGCCCGGCATCGTGGCTGAAGGCGTCAACCTGCTCGCCGGTCCACCCAAGGTCGGCAAGTCCTGGATGTCGCTCGGGCTGGCCATCGAAGTCGCCTCCGGCGGCAAAGCCTTCGACATGCTCGACGTCGAGCCCGGCCCCGTGCTCTACCTCGCGCTGGAAGACACCCCGCGCCGGTTGAAAACCCGCATGAGCAAGCTGCTCGATGGCAAACCCGCCCCGGCCGGTCTCACCCTGGCCACCAGCTGCCCCACGCTGACCCAGGGCGGCGACGAGGCCATCATCGCGTGGCTGGAGGCCCACACGGACGCGCGCATGGTCGTGCTCGACGTGTTCGCCAAGATGCGCGGCACCCCGCCGGCAGGCATGTCCGCCTACGACGCCGACTACGCTGCCGTGTCCCGCGCCAAGCGCATCGCCGACGCCTACGGTGTCGCCCTGGTGCTGGTCCACCACGTGCGCAAGATGGGCAGCGACGACTTCCTCGAAACCGTCTCCGGCTCCAACGGCATCGCCGGAGCCGCCGACGCCGTGCTCGTGCTCAAACGCGGCCGCAACCAAGCCGACGCCGTCCTCAACGTCACCGGCCGCGACATCGACGAAGCCGAATACGCCCTGACCTTCCACAGCCACTCCGGCGCCTGGCAACTCCTCGACGGCCCCGCCAGCGACCACACCCTCCACACCACCCGCGCCACCATCCAGCGCTACCTCCGCGAGCACCCCGGCACCGGGCCGAAAGCCATCGCCGAAGCCACCGGACTCGACCGCGAGCAGGTCAAGAAGACCTGCCAACGCATGGCCAGCGATGGGCAACTCCACGCCACATCCGGCGGCCGCTACAGCACTCCGGAAGTCGGGGACGACGCCATGTCCTCCGACGTGTCCCCGCCGTCCCCGGAGTCCCCAAAACTGCTCTGACCTGCCCGAACAGGCAGCGAGTCCGGGGACGCCTTGTCCCCGCTGTCCCCGCAATGCCCCGACGAGAAAGGAACCCCGCCGTGATCGACTCACACAGCACCGGCCAGCCCCGCGTTCTGCTCACCGTCGAGCAAGCCGCCGAACGACTCAGCCTCGGCCGCACCAGCGTCTACCAGCTCCTGAAAACCGGGCATCTGCACTCAGTCCGCATCGGACGCCTCCGGCGCATCCCCGCCGAATCCATCGACGCCTACATCGCAGCCCTCACCGAGCAGCAGTAGGACCAAAGGAGATCCCCATGCCCCGCAAGAAACGCCCCGAAGGAACCCGCGCCCCCAACGGCGCAAGCAGCATCTACCAGGACAAGAACGGAAAGTGGCACGGTCGCGTGACCGTAGGCGTCCGCGACGACGGCAGGTCGGATCGTCGCCACGTCGAATCCTGGGACCGCAAGGTGGTCACGAAGAAGGTCCGGGAACTCGAACGTGCCCGCGACGAAGGAAACATCACGAAACCTGGTGAGAAGTGGACAGTTGAGCAGTGGGTCGAGCACTGGCTGCACAACATCGCCACTTCGACCACCGGAGACGGTGGCTGGGACGCCTACTTCTACGCCACGAAACACATCCGGAAGCACGTGGGGGCGCACAAGCTTCCGAACTTGCTTCCCGATCACCTGGAAGCGATGTATCGCAAGATGCAGAAGGCCGGCGCGTCGAGCGCTACTGCCCACCAGGCCCACCGGACCATCCGGACCGCACTGAACGAAGCCGTCAAGCGAGGTTACCTGGCCAAAAACCCTGCCGTAGTCGCCAAAGCGCCGAAGGTGGAAGAGAAGGAGGTGGAGCCGTTCACGCGCGAGGAGGTCACCCAGCTGTTCAAGACAGCTCGCGAAGGTCGGAACGCTTGCCGCTGGATCATCGCCATCGCCCTCGGACTTCGGCAGGGCGAGGTTCTTGGACTGCGCTGGACGGACGTGGACTTCCAGGAAGGCACACTCACCGTCGACGTGCAGAGGCCGCGACCGAAGTGGAAGCACGGATGCGATGGAGCGTGCGGCCACAAGCACGGAGGCCACTGCCCGCAGCGAATCAACACCCGAAGTGAGACCAAGAGACCGAAGTCACGAGCAGGCCGCCGACCGATCGGTCTCCCGCATCCGGTACTGGAGGAATTGAAGCAGCACGCCACCGAACAGACCGCCGAGCGTGAGGCCGCTGGCGAGCTGTGGAGCGATGCGGGGTGGTTGTTCACCAACGAGACGGGCAAGCCGCTCAACTACCGCACGGATCTCGCCCGATGGAAGCAGCTCCTGTCCGATGCCGGGGTGCGAGACGCCCGGCTGCACGACGCTCGGCACACGGCCGCGACCGTGCTGCTCGAACTCGGCATCCCCGATCGCACGGCGATGGAGATCATGGGGTGGTCCAACGTTGCCCTGACGCAGCGGTACCAGCACGTGACAGGACACGTGCTCGGGACGGTCGCCGAGAAGCTCGGCGACCACCTCTGGAAGGCGTCGGAGAAGCCCTCCGACGAGCCTCCCGAGAAGGGCAACTGAGACGAGAACTGAGACGAGCAAGCAGCGAGGCCCGGCGGTGAGATCACCACCGGGCCTTGTTTTCACTGCTCACCGAAGCGGAAGCGGCGGGATTCGAACCCGCGGACCCTCTCGGGTCGCTCGCTTTCAAGGCGAGTGCATTCGGCCGCTCTGCCACGCTTCCAGTCCCGGACCCTAGCCAATCCGGTCGGCACCGACCACAGCAGGGGTGGCGGATTCAGTCCTCCTTGCTGCGCAGGTGTGCGGTGACCCGCTGAAAAACCTCGGACAGCATCTGCTGCTCCCCCGGCGTCAGAAGATCCACCATGTGCTCACGAACCCCGGCAACGTGCGTGGGCGCCGCCTGCTCCAGCAGATGCGCACCCTCCTCGGTGAGCAGGGCGAGCACTCCCCTGGCGTCCTCCGAGCACTCACCGCGCTGTACCAGTCCCTTGCTCTCCAGGCGACGGATCTGGTGGGAGATGCGGCTTTTGGAATGCGCGACGTCCTCGGCCAGCCGACTCATCCGCAGCTGCCGATCGGGGTGTTCGGACAGCCGTACGAGGATCTCGTAGTCGGCCAGGGAGAGCCCGTGCACGGCCTGTAGCTCACGGCTGAGCCGATGCTCCAGTAATGCGCTGCCGACGATGTAGGTCCGCCACGCCGCCATTTCCTGCCGACCCAGCCACCGGGTCTCGCCGTCTCCCGTACTGGACACTCATTCAGGTTATCCGTTCGTGCCGCTATCCTGCCCGCCACGGGCAATCTCGCACCAATCATCCCCGGTACGGAATGATTCATGGGAGACGGACAGGTCTGGACGATCCCCGCGGAAGGAGAGCCCACGTGACTCCTGCGGTCGAGGTACTCGACCTGGTCAAGCGGTATCCGAAAAGCTCGGGCAACGCCGTCGACGGCCTGAGTTTCGAAGTGCACCCCGGTGAGGTGTTCGGTCTGCTCGGCCCCAACGGGGCGGGCAAAACCACCACTGTCGGGATCCTGACCACCCGCGTGACGTTGACCGGCGGCACCGCACGGATCGGCGGAGTCAGTATCGGAGCGAACCCGGTCGCCGCCCGCCGCAAGGTGGCCGTGGTACCGCAGCAGGTCAACCTGGACAGGTCGCTGAACGCACGGCAGAACCTGGTTTTCCACGCCTCCTACCACGGGGTGCCGCGCGGTGAACGCAAGCGGCTCGCCGATGAGCTGCTCGACCGAATGGGGCTGTCGGACAAGGCCAAAGCCCGCGTCGACGACCTCTCCGGTGGCCAGTCGCAACGGCTCATGATCGCCCGCGCCCTGATCCACCGCCCCGAGGTGCTGTTTCTGGACGAGCCCTCCACCGGACTCGACCCGCAGGCCCGGCTCTTCGTGCACGACAGGGTCAACGACCTGCGCTCCGAGGGCGTCACCGTCGTACTCACCACGCACGACATGGACGAGGCCGAGAAGCTCTCCGACCGCGTCGGAATCGTCGATCACGGAACGCTGCTCACGCTGGACACCCCGGAAGCACTGATCAAGTCGCTGCCCGGAAGCGGGACCGTCGATGCCACGGTCCGCCCGAACGGCTTCGCCCCGGACACGCTCGCCGACATCCTGAGCGCCGTGCAGGGGGTCGAACAGGTCGAATCGATCGGTACCGTCCCGGCGCAAACCGGTGCGGAATCCGAGCTGCGCCTGCGGCTCTACGTCGCCGAGGAACCGGCCGCGCTGCTCGGCCCGGTCGCCGCGACACTGCACGAGCGGCAGGTGGCAGTGAGTGATCTGTCCTTGGGATCGGCGACACTGGAAGACGTCTTCATCGACTTGACGGGCAGGGACCTACGGTGACGGAATCCTCGGTGAACGGAACGGCGGGGAGCTCGATGCGCGCGTTCGCCGCGGTGCTCGGCCGCGACGTATTCGTGACCGGCCGCGAACTGCCGAGCTTTCTCGCGCAGGTCCTCGTACAGCCGGTGGCGCTGCTGTTCATCTTCGGCAAGGTGCTCGGCCAACTCGGCTACACCCAGCCCGGCTACGCGCAGATCCTGCTGCCCGGCATGATCGCGCTCAACGCGTTCCTGGTCGCACTGCAAAACACCTCGTTCCCGCTGGTGCTGGATTTCTCGTATTCCCGGGAGATCGAGGACCGGCTGCTCGCACCGCTGCCGATCAGCTGGGTCGCGGTCGAGAAGATGCTGTTCGGGGCATTGCGTGGGCTGGTCGCCGCGATGCTGATGTTTCCGATCGGCCTGGTGATGCTCGGTGAGATCCACTGGAACCTGTCCGGACTGCCGTTCGCGGCACTGTGCATGGTGCTGGGTTCCTTCGCCGGTGCCACGGTCGGTCTGACGGTGGGTGCGGCCGTTCCCCCGCGGCGGATCAACATCATGTTCGCGGTGATTCTGGCCCCGCTGATCTTCACCGGTGCGAGCCAGTTCCCGTGGGCGCAGCTCGACCAGCTGCGCTGGTTCCAGGTGGTGTGCGCATTCAACCCCTTGACCTACGTCAGTGAGGGGATGCGTGGTGCCCTCCTACCGTGGGTGCCGCACATGGCGCCGTGGGTGTGCGTACTCGCGCTCGTCACCGCGTGCGGGATTTTCGGCACACTGGGCATCAAGTTCTTCCTTCGCCGCGCGCTGGACTGATCCCGCGCTCTCGGGGGCCGGTCCGGTTCCGTCCCTGCGCAGCCACGAGCATCGGCAGGCACTGCTCGATACCTGCCACCGCGGGTTTCCAGCGGGGTCGATACACGTCGAAACGCTCGCGGGTCAGCAGCAGGCGAACGACGTCGGCCGACTCTCCCCGGCGTGCCTGGCGTTGCACACCGTCCTCGACGTAGCCGAGCTTGCGGCTCACTCCGCGCGAAGCGGGATTGTCGGTGAAGGCATCGGAGCGGGCCTGCTCGGCATCGAGGTGATCGAAGGCGAAGGCCAGCGCAGCCGCCCGCATCTCCGTTCCGTAGCCCTGCCCCTGGTGGCGCCGGCCGATCCAGGAGCCGGTGTGCACCTCCCGGGTGATGGCGAAGTTCTTCGCCGTCAAGCCCTGGGTACCGATCACCCGACCGTCGCGCCGCACCAGGAAGTTCAGCGTCCAGGACCCGGGGGTGAGCTCAGCGCGGAGCTTCCAATGGTGTTGCAGGGTATTGCAGCCGAGTTCCTCGGCAGGAGCATCGGTCCACGGGAACCCGAACGGCATCGTCTCCGGCGGGTGAACACCTCGGTATGCCTCCCCGACGAGTTCCAACAGCCCGGCATCGTCGTCCGGCCGCAGCTCGAGTCCGGGTGTGTGCAGCACCAGGTGGCGCAGCGGCCACGGTTCCGGATGATGTTCCATCGCCCCAGACTGCCCGCCGTCGTGCCATGGCGCACCCGATTTCCGTAGTGGGATGGCAGTTTCGCGCGAAACCTCAATTTTATAAAAATACGGTTTCGCGCGAAACTGCACACATCCTCTTACTTCAGCGGGAGCTGGCAGGTGTGGCCCTGCGACTCCTGTGTCGAGGCCGCGAGGGTCCGCACCGACTGCGCCTGGCGGAGCTGTGCCCGCTCGGCACGAGTCCGCATTCCGTTGACCTCCTCGGTGCTCTGCGCATACTTGGTCACGACCATGGCGATCGCCTTGGAATTCCGCTTCAGCGCCTGACGGTCCACGTTGTCCATGTCGTCGCCGACCTGGTGGTAGTTCGGGTCGTAGGCAACACCTGCCTCACCGCCCCACTTCTCGGCCTGCGCCTTGGTCTTGATGCCCTCGGCACCGGTGAACAGACCACCGGCCGGGATGCCGTTGGCGATGAAGGGGCCGTAGTCGGAACGACCGGTGAAGTCGGTGCCCTCGACCTCGACACCCTGCGAGTTCAGCGCGTCGACGAAGGCCTGCTCGATCACGCCCGAACCATGCGGACCGGGACCCGCGCCGACGCCGTCGGAGTCGTCACCGTCGTAGGCGAAGTACCCGGCGTTCGGCGAGCCGATCATGTCGAAGTTCAGGTACATCGCGATGTTGAGCTGCTGCTCGAACGTCAGGCCGCTGACGTACTTGGTCGAACCGATCAGGCCGGACTCCTCGGCACCCCACCATGCGAAGCGCACGGCGTTGTTCACATCGGGACTCCCGCCGAGCTGGATCGCGGTCTCCAGGAGGCCTGCGCTGCCGGTGCCGTTGTCGTTGATGCCCGCGCCCTCGGGAACGCTGTCCAGGTGCGCACCCGCCATGACCACGTTCCGAGAGTTACCGGTGCGGGTCTGTGCGATCACGTTCTCGGTGGTGACCTCGTCGAACCGAGCCTGCAGATTCAGCGTCGCTTCCGTGCCCGCCTGCTTCACCAGGTCCGCACCGATCGACTTGCTGACAGCGGCGGTCGGGATCGCACCGGCTTCGGCGCCACCGAGCGTGCCGTTGAGGGTACCCTCGACGTTGTTGTAGATGATCGCCGCACTGGCACCGTGGTCGGCAGCCAACTGCTGCTTCTTCGCGAAAGTGCAGGCACCACGCTTGATCAGCGCAACGGTGCCGCTGACGTCGACCCCGTCGTAGTCACCGGCTTCGCAACCGGTGGAGTCGTCGGCCGGAACGACCGACAGCGGAGCGGTGACGCCGCCCTTCGGAGTCGCCGGGGAGTACTCCATCGCACTCACCTCGACCGGCTCACCGGCGACGCTCAGCTCGATGGAATCGAGGTAGTACTTCGTGTACTGGAATTCCGGGGTGGACACGTCGAAACCGGCGTCGCGGAGCTTGCCCACGACATAGTCGACGCTGGCCTTGTACCCCGAGGTCCCGGAGGCGCGATTGCCATCGTTCTGGTGGGCGATGCGCTGGAACGCGGCCAGGTGCCGGTTCACGGCGTTGACATTGAGTTCCTCGTCCAGGTTCGCGGGCTGACTCGGCACGGCCGCAGCCGTGGCGGGAACAACGGCCAGCGCCGTGGCCGTGCACGCGGCGAACAGTCCCTTCACTACGCGCCTGGATTCGACGTTTCGTACTCTCATCGTGCTCCCCGGTTCGGGTGGGTATGTGCCGCATAAGCGTTCATACAGCCACCCGTCGAAGTCAATGCTTTGTCGACCGTGATCGATCCTCGGACCCTTTCGTGTTCGGGGTACGCACCGACAGCGCTTTCGTGTCGAATTTTTCCCAGTTTTGCCGCGGATACCATTCGTCCACTCTCGTCCGGCGAGTGCCGAGTGCGGTGGTGACGCGGCCGGCCGTGGTGCTTCCCACGGGCATGCCGGTGGAGCGGGAACCGCACGGTCACTACTGTCATGGAGTATGTACGCGATCAGCATCCGCGAGCCGGGCGAACCGGACGTACTGGAGTGGACCGAACGACCCGAGCCGCAGCCGGGCCCCGGTGAGGTCGCCATCGATGTCGCGGCCGCCGGAATCAACCGCGCCGACCTGGCACAACGCAAGGGCGCCTACCCGCCACCGCAGGGCGCGAGCGAGATCCTCGGGCTCGAATGTTCGGGGACCATCGCCGCACTGGGCGACGGTGTCACCGGTTGGCAACCCGGCGACCGGGTGTGTGCACTGCTCGCGGGCGGCGGATACGCCGAGCGGGTCGTCGTGCCCGCCGCACAGATTCTGCCCGTACCCGGCGGCATGGACCTGGTCGAGGCGGCCGGGCTGCCGGAGGTGGGCTGCACCGTGTGGTCGAACGTGATCATGGAGGCCGGGCTGCGCAGCGGTCAGGTGCTGCTCGTGCACGGTGGTTCGGGCGGTATCGGCACCTGTGCCATTCAGATCGGCAAGGCCATGGGGGCGAGGGTGGCGGCCACCGCGGGCTCGGCCGAAAGCCTGCAGCTGTGCCGCGATCTCGGTGCCGAACTCGCGATCAGCTACCGGGACCAGGACTTCGTCGAGGAAGTCAAGCAGCTCGGAGGTGCCGACGTCATCCTCGACAACATGGGCGCGGAGTACCTGGATCGCAATGCCAGCGCGCTCGCCCCGGACGGTCATCTCGCCGTGATCGGGATGCAGGGGGGCCGTAAGGCCGAACTGGACATCGGCAAAATGCTGGTCAAGCGGCTGCGGATGTCGGTACTCGGACTGCGCGGGCGGCCGGTGGATGGCCCGAACGGCAAGGGGGCCATCGTCAGCGACGCCCACAGTCGCCTGTGGCCGATGGTCGAGCGGGGCGAGGTCCGTCCCATCGTCCACGATCGCATGCCCATGCCCGACGCGGCGAAGGCCCACGCGCTCCTCGAATCCGGTGGTGTGCACGGCAAGATCCTGCTGCAGGTGCCGTAGGCGGGACTCATCGCGAGTAGAACGGAACTTTCGTCACCTCCATGCGGGTGAGAGTTCCGTTCACTCGCCCAACGCCTGCGGCACTCAGCCGAGTTCGCTCACGGCTCGCAGGAGCTGGTCCACTTCGAGCGCGTTGGTGTAGTGCGCCAGTCCGACCCGCACGGCACCGCCGACCTCGCCGACTCCGAGCACCGCGTAGACCCCGTGCGTACCGGGATCGGCGAACACGCACACGCCCCGATCCGAAAGGTGCTCGATGGCGTCCTCGGCCTTGACGCCCTCCACGGTGAACGCCATCGACGGGATCCTGCGCATCGCATCCCCGATGAGCATGACGTGCTGCATCCGGCGCAGACCGCTGGTCATGTTCGCCAGCAACCCCGCCTGATACGCCTTGACCGACCCCATCGAGGTGAGCAGCCGTTCCCTGCGGGGGCCGAGCGCGGCATCGTCGAGACTCGCCAGGTAGTCCACCGAGGAGACCAGCCCGGCCAGGAGCGGATAGGCGTGCGACCCGAGTTCCATGCGTTCGGCGCCGCGAGCCCCCGGCTCCAGCGCCACCGAGGGCAGCTGCTCGAGCACCGCCGGATTCCGGAACACCAGGGCACCAACCGGCGGACCACCCCAGGCCGAAGCGTTCAGTGCCACCACGTCGGCACCCATCGACGTGATGTCCAGGGGAAGGAAGGGCGCTGCCGCCGACCCGTCCACGACGACGAACGCGTCGTGCTCGGCGGCGGCCTCGGCGGCCTGCCGCACGTCGGGTCTGGTCCCGACCGCACCGGAGGCAGCGGTGAGCGCCACGAGCTTCGTCCTCGACGTGATCAGCTCCCGGTACTGCCAACCGGGCAGCTCGCAGGTTTCGATATCGACCTCGGCCCACCGGACGGTTCCCCCCGCGCGCTGCGCGGCACGCTGCCACGGCACGACATTCGCGGGATCGTCCAGCCGCGAGACGACCACCTCGTCACCGATCGTCCAGCCGTCACCGAGCGCATCGGCCAACCGCTGGAGGAGGACAGCGGAGCTGGAGCCGAGCACCACCCCGGCAGGGTCGGCCCCCACGAGATCGGCACAGGCACGACGGGCAGCGTCCACAATCGCCTCGGCGCGTTGCGAGGCGGGAAAGATCCCGCCCGGACCGGACACCGGAGCCCGCAACGCGGTCGACACCGCGGTTGCCACTTGTTCGGGAACCTGCATGCCCGCCGGGGCGTCCAAGTGCACCCACCCGTCGCCCAGCGCGGGGTACAACCCGCGAACAGCAGCGACGTCGAACGCCATGTACCCACCCTACGGAGACCGCCGAGCGCGCCTTTCCCCGGGTGGCCGATCTTGGAAACCACCGGGCGCACCACCTCGCCGACGGACCACTCGCGGTGGGCAATTTCGCGAGAAATCGACCAATGCCAGGCGTACCCAGCACGGCATCGACTACCGCCCGTACCGAGTTCGCAGAATTGTCCGGAATGTGTCGTCCGCACGAGTGACTGATCCACGGGAGACGCCCGGAGGAAGCCACATCCGGCAGTCGGTACCCTGACGCACTGTGCAGCCCACGAGCACCCTGAACCGCCCACCGGCACCGCCCGAAGCTTCCTCCCGGACCTGGCGCAAGGCGTTCCACGATATCTCCACAGGTACACGGCAACGGCAGTTGTGGGCGCACCTCGGCTGGCAGGACATCAAGCAGCGCTACCGCCGCTCGGTGATCGGCCCGCTGTGGATCACCATCAGCATGGGCATGACGGTCACCGCGCTCGGGATCCTCTACTCCAATCTCTTCGGCAAGGATCTCGGCGAACACCTGCCCTATCTCGCGGTCGGGTTCATCGTATGGGGGTTCGTCTCCGGCTGCCTGCTCGACGGCACCGAGGTCTTCATCCAGAACGAAGGCCTGATGAAGCAGCTTCCCGCGCCCCTGAGCGTGCACATCCTGCGCCTGGTGTGGCGGCAGACCCTGCTGTTCGGCCACAACCTGGTCATCTACTTCATCGTGCTGGCCATTTTCCGGATGCCGGTCACCTGGACGGCCGTCATGGCCGTTCCCGCCCTGCTGCTCATCATGGCCAGCGGCGCTTGGGTCGCACTCCTGTTCGGCATCGTCGCCACCCGGTTCCGGGATATCCCGCCGGTGGTCGGCAGCCTCATGCAGTTGCTCTTCTTCATGACACCGATCGTCTGGGACGCGGACATCCTGCAGGACAGGGGCGGGAGCATGAGCATCGCGAAACTCAACCCGCTGTTTCACTACATCGAGATCATCCGGGATCCGCTGCTCGGCGAGAACCTGGTGATGACGAACTGGATCGTCGTCGGATGCATCACACTGGCAGGGTGGGCAGTGGCGCTGTTGGCGCTGCGTAACTACCGCGCCCGCGTCACCTATTGGGTCTGATCGGGGGGCTGAAAAAACAATGGTCAGCATCGATGTCTGGGACGCGGCGGTCGACTTTCCGATCTTCGACGCGAAGTCCCGCTCGCTGAAGAAGGCCGTGCTCGGCAAGACCGGCGGCAAGATCGGCACCGAGAGCAAGGTCCCGATCATCGAGGCCTTGCACGACATCAACCTCTCGTTGCGGCACGGCGACCGAGTGGCGCTGGTCGGGCACAACGGCGCGGGCAAGTCCACGCTGCTGCGCCTGATGACCGGGATCTACGAACCCACCCGCGGCAACGCGCGCATCGAGGGCAAGGTCGCCCCGGTGTTCGACCTGGGCGTGGGCATGGACCCGGAGATCTCCGGCTACGAGAACATCGTCATCCGCGGCCTGTTCCTGGGCATGAACCGCAGGCAGATGGAGAAGCGGATGGGCGACATCGCCGAGTTCACCGAGCTCGGCGACTACCTGTCGATGCCGCTGCGCACCTACTCCACCGGCATGCGCGTGCGCCTGGCTCTCGGGGTGGTGACCTCGATCGACCCGGAGATCCTGATCCTCGACGAAGGCATCGGGGCTGTCGACGCGGACTTCCTGGACAAGGCCAAGGAGCGGCTCAACGAGCTGGTCAAGCGCTCCGGCATGCTCGTGTTCGCCTCCCACTCCGACGAGTTCCTCATCGAGCTGTGCAACACGGCGATCTGGCTGGAAAAGGGCGCCATCAAGGAGCAGGGACCGTTGCGCAGCGTGCTGACGCACTACAAGGGCAAGGACCCGTTCGAGGGCCTGAGCCCGCAGACCCTGGCCCGCATCGGCGCGTCCGACGCGGCGGCCACGATCGGAAGCAACGAGGATTCATGAGCGACTCACCGCAGCAGCCCGCCCCCACCTTGCCCGAGGGGGCGGTGGTCACGGTCGTCGTCACCCGGCACCGCCCCGAGCTGCTGGCCGAGTCACTCAAGGTCATCGCCACCCAGACCCGGGTGCCGGATCACCTCGTCGTGGTGGACAACGGGCCGGACCGGCCCGCCGATGATGTCGTCGCCGAATGCCCGGTGCCGTCGACCTACCTGCCGTCCCGGCGCAACCTGGGCGGCGCGGGCGGTTTCGCGCTCGGCATGATGTACGCGCTCGCGCTCGGCGCCGAGTGGGTGTGGCTCGGTGACGACGACGGCCGCCCCGCCGACGACCACGCGCTGGCCACGCTGCTGGAGGTGGCCGAGACGCGGGGCCTGGCCGCCGTCTCGCCGGTGGTGGTCAACATCGACCATCCCGAGCGACTCGCCTTCCCGCTGCGGCGCGGACTGACCTGGAAGCGCCGTCCGGAGGAACTGCGCGGCGCCGACACCCACGGCGATGACGAGTTCCTGCCCGGTATCGCATCGTTTTTCAACGGTGCCCTGTTCCGCGCGAGCACCCTGGACGTCGTCGGAGTGCCGGACTACCGCCTGTTCTTCCGCGGTGACGAGGTCGAGATGCATCGCCGCGTGGTGCGCTCGGGATTGCGGTTCGGCACCACGCTGCGTACGCGGTTCGTGCATCCGGACGGATCGGCGGAGTTCAAGCCGATGCTCGGTGGCCGTTTCCACGCGCAGGACCCGCCGGATGCGAACAAGCGCTACTACACCTACCGCAACCGCGGCTACCTGCTCTCCCAGCCGGGGATGCGCAAAATCGGGGCGCTGGAGGTACTGCGCTTCGGACTGTACTTCCTCGGACAACGGCGTGACCCGAAGGCATTCGCGGAGTGGCTGCGCCTGGTGCACCAGGGACGTCGCGAGCACTTCTTCCGCCGCTGAGCAGCGTGGAAGACGCTTGCTCACCGCATAGGCGAGCATCAGCTTCGTGCTGCACGAGTGGGTCGAGTTTCGCGGTACACCATGTACCGAACAAATCGCGTGCCGATCCGTGCAGGATACTCGGGCAGACCCCGAGGCTGGGCAAGTCTCGGTTATCGTCGTGCAATCAGGCTGTTGACCAGGTAAGACAGTGCTGATGCTCCTGCAGAAGGACTTCTGCATGCCCCCTTGTACCTTGGTAATCGTGCGTCCGCACAGTGCGCTGGATCCCCTTGGGAGGACTGAGGATTAATGCCCGGTGAAGCAACGACCGGACAGACCGCGGCCGCGGCTGCCACGGCGGAGTCCCGGACGAACGGTGACCGTTCCGCCGCCGGTGCGGAGCGGACCACGTTCGCCGAGCACACGCCGCAGGACAGGCTGCTGACCCAGCGCGGGCTCTTCGCGGGGCCGTCCGATGTGGTGAGCAAGGACTTGTACACCGAAATCGTCCGCGGCGTGGCCACCCGGACCCGGGAGTCGGTGACCCTCGATGCGTCCGCCAAGGTCACCGGCAACACCTACTTCGGCCGCTTCCCCGCCAGCTACTGGCAGCGCTGGACCACGGTCAAGCAGGTCACCGTGGAGGCGGTGGTCACCGGATCCGGTCACCTTTCGGTCGCCGCGTCGGATGTGGAAGCCGAGCCGAGGATCGTTGCCACGCGGGAGATCACCGACGCGGAGCGGACCGCCGTTGCGCTCGAAGCCAAGGTCGACAAGTTCCTCGACGGCGGCGCACTGTGGTTGGACCTGGTCACCGATGTCGGGCAGCAGCTGACCGTGACGAACGTGCGGTGGACGGTCGAGCCGCCGGAGAAGATCCGACCGACCGCGGTAAGCATCCCCACGACGAACCGTCCCGACGACTGCCTGGCCACCCTGCGCACGCTGGCCGACTCGCTGCCCGCGCTGGAGACGCTGGACGCAATCTACGTGATGGAGCACGGCACCGACCGGGTCGACTCGCGGGAGGGCTTCACCGAGGTCGCCGAGCGACTGGGAGACAGGCTGCACTACATCACCCAGCCGAACCTGGGCGGGGCGGGCGGATTCACGCGCGGACTGTACGAGGTGGCCGAGCACACCGAGACCGAGCACGCGAACGTGCTGTTCATGGACGACGACGTGCTGCTGGAGCCCGACCTGGTGATCCGGTTGACCGCGTTCTCCAACAAGGCCGCCAACCCGATCATCGTCGGCGGCCAGATGCTCAACCTGCTGCACCCGAACCAGCTGCACGTCGGGACCGAGTACGCCCGGCTGAACACGTTGGAGCCGGGGCAGCCGGTGGAGCACAGCCTCACCACGGCCGACCTGCTGGGCGTGGACGAGGAGACCGGCAAGCCGAACCGGCAGGAACGCCGCCTCGACGCCGGGTACAACGGCTGGTGGTCGTGCCTGATCCCGTACGAGGTGGTACAGGAGATCGGCTATCCGATGCCGTTCTTCTTCCAGTGGGACGACGCGGAGTACAGCTACCGGGCGCGGGCGCACGGCTTCCCGACGGTCACGCTGCCCGGCGCGGGCGTGTGGCACGCCGACTTCCACTGGAAGGACTGGGACGAGTGGCACCGGTACTTCAACCTGCGCAACTCGATCATCACGGCGGCGCTGCACAGCCCGTTCGACCTCAACGTCGTCTGCCGGGTGCTCCTCGCCCAGGTGGTCCGCTACCTGCTCGGCATGCAGTACGGGCTCACCGCGACCCTGATCAAGGCGGTGGAGGACTTCCTGGCCGGGCCGCAGATCCTGCACGACGGCGGTGTAGCGGCGATGAAGGAGATCCGGGAGATCCGGGCGCAGTATCCGGAGACCAAGCGGCACGACGCCACCGAGGTACCGGGCATCGCGTCCAACGACATCGAGATCATCAACAACGCGCCACGGCCGGCGCTGCAACGGGTCATCCTGCTCAAGCGCATCATCGACCGGCTGCTGGGCAAGCACAGGTTCGCGCTGGGCGCGGTGCCCAACGACGAAGCGCACTGGTGGCACGTGTCGCTGTTCGAGACGGCCGTGGTCACCGACGCTTCGCAGGAGGGCGTGCGGGTGCGTAGCTACGACCGGCAGAAGATGTTCGAACTGGGCAAGCAGGCGGTCAAGGTCCTCAATCGACTGCGCAAGGAGGGGCCGTCCGTGCGGGCCCAGTACCAGCGGGCCATGTCGGAGCTGACCACCCGGGAAAACTGGACCCGCCTCTACCAGCTCTAGCCGTACTCGCTCAGGACTTTGGTGGCGCGTGGGTCCGTCGGAACCCACGCGCCCTCGCCGAGGTCGTCGATACATCGCATCAGCGGGTCGGACAACTCGTGGCCGAGGCGAGCCGAGTCCTGCACAAAAGGTAATCACACAGAGTGTCGAATAATTACCTCAAGGCAACCTCGGTACTGATATCTCATTGAGATGGCGCTGAGATCAAACTGAGATCGCAGTTCACCGAGTTACGGACGGTGTTGGTCCTCACAAGCACCGAATACCGCGCCAAAGCCGCGTGTCAGCGGCTACTATTCTTCAGGCTGTGCGTAACGCGGGGCAGGACGACGACGGGCAGCCCGCCCCGGACGGCGAATCGTCCGGGGCCACTGCTGCGTGCTCCACGACGCGGCGCAGAGATTCGTCCCCGAAGCGACTGAAGATCATCTCCTCGGTGCTGGGGCTCCTCGGCACGATCCTGTCGATCTCCGTTCCCTTCCTGCCGGTGCACCACAACATCACCACGTTGCACTGGCCCACCTCGCAAGGCACGAAGCCGGTATCGGCACCCCTGGTCAGCTACTCACCGATCTGGCTCGACGCCACCATCCCCTGCGACTCGGCCCGGAGCCTGGACGCACGCACTCCGGGCGCGGGCACCCTGCTCAGCACGAATCCGCCGTCCTCGGAGTACGGCAAGCTCACGGGCATGGTGCTGCAGGTCACCGACGGTCAGCTGACTCTGCTGTCCAAGGGCAGGCAACTCGGCACGACGCCACTGCCGAACAGCGACTGCACGATCTCGGTGCACTCGGACGCGTTCAGCACCACCGCCACGGTCGGTGACCAGCCGTTGGCCGATATCCACGGCAGCGACCGCCGTCCCCAACTGACCGGCATCTATTCCGCACTCGATGCCCAGCAGGATCCTGTGCAGGGGTTGTCATTCCAGGCGCAGGTCGACAACCGTTACGCCACCTCGGCCACCATCCTCAAGTTCGTCGCCATCGGAATCGCGATACTGGCGTTCGTCGGTTCGGTCATCGTGCTGCGCAGACTCGACGTGCGGGCGGGCAGACGCCCGCCCAAGCTGGCCCCATCGGGATGGTGGAAGCTCACCTCACGGGATGTCGCGGTCTTCGCAGCCCTGATCATCTGGTGGTTGATCGGGGCCATGACCTCCGATGACGGCTATATCCTCACCATCGCCCGCGCCCGCGACGAGGCCGGCTACATCAGTAACTACTTCCGGTGGTTCGCGGTCCCGGAAGCACCGTTCGGGTGGTTCTACGAAATCTACTCGCTGTGGGTGCGGATTTCCACGGCGGCCCCGTGGGTACGACTGCCCGCACTGATGATGGGCGTGGTGAGCTGGCTGCTGATCAGCCGTGAGGTCCTGCCCCGGCTGGGCCAGCAGGTACGCCGCAGCCACGCGGCGGGGTGGGCGGCCGCCGCGGTGTTCCTCGCCTTCTGGCTGCCCTACAACAACGGCCTGCGCCCCGAACCGGTCGTGGTGGTGTTCTCGCTGCTGGCTCTGTGTGCGGTGGAGCGCGCGGTCGCCACGAACCGGCTCATGCCCGCAGCAGTCGGCCTGGTGGGTGCGGCACTCGCGCTGGGCGCCAATCCACACGGCCTCGTGGCGGTGCTGCCTTACATCGTCGCGCTCAAACCGCTGATCCGTCTCGTACGGATGCGCATCCGCGAGTTCGGTTGGCTGCCGGTGCTGGCCCCGATCTCCGCCTCCGGATTCGTGATCCTGACCGTGGTGTACTGGGACCAGACGTGGAAGTCGGTGCTGGAGGCCACCCAGCTGCGTACCCAGATCGGCCCCAGCCAGGACTGGTATCAGGAACTCAGCCGCTACACGCTGCTGTTCAGCCAGACGCCGGACGGTTCGCTGGCCCGCCGATTCCCGGTCTTGCTGGTCATGCTGTGTCTGGTGACCTGCGCGGTGGTGCTGCTGCGCCGGGGCCGGATCCGCGGTGCGGCGTTGGGCCCGAGCCGCAGGCTGCTGGCCGTGACCGCACTGTCGTTCTTCGTGCTCATGCTCACGCCGACCAAGTGGTCGCATCACTTCGGCATCTTCGCCGCCGTCGGCGGTGCCCTGGCGGCATTGACAGCGTTGGCGACCAGCGACACGGTGTTGCGCTCCCGGCGCAACCGGGCGGCCTTCTTCGCAGGCTTGATGATGATCTGTGCGCTGGCGGCCACCGGCCCCAACGCGTTCTGGTACGTCTCCGGCTGGGGTGTGCCGTGGTTCGACAAGCCACCCTCGTTCCGGGGTTACGAGCTCAGCACCGTGCTGCTGGGCATCGCAGCGATCGCCCTGATCGTGGCGTTCATCGAGCATCTGCGCATCGACGAGCACCGACCCCGCGTGGTCAAGGCGGCCATGCGCGACAAGAACGGCCGGACCGGGATGGAAAAACGCAGCCGCGCACTGCGTCTCGGAACGGCGCCGCTGTCGATGATCTGTGCGCTGCTGGTGATCGGCGAGGTCGCGACCTTCGGCAAGGTGATCCAGGAGCAATGGGGCAGTTACAGCCTCGGTGGGGACAACATCAAGCAACTGCTCGGCCAGAGCTGCGGCCTGTCCGACTACGTCTATGTCGAGAAGAACCCGCTGGCCGGGATGCTGCAGGTATCGGAGCAACAGCCCAGCAACCCCGTGCCGGACGGTTACGTCCCGGACCGCAACGCCCGCGAGGAATCGCCCGCCGAATACCTGGGCGCCAAGATGCAGGGCTTCCGCCGCAGCGGTCTGCCCCCCGGAGACGGTTCGGACCCCTTCGAAAAGGACTGGCAGCCGCCGTATGACTTCGGTACCGATGACGCACCGGTCTGGGGCAGCTACGATCCGCGAGGCCTGGCCACGGGCGAACTGCGCACGCAGTGGTACGACTTGCCCGATCGAGCGCAGCAGGGCCATGTTCCCGTCGTGCTCACCCTCGCCGGTGCGGAGACGGGCGCGAACTCACTGTTCGTCGAATTCGGCAAGCAGACCGAGCAGGGCTTCGAGGTCATGGAACGGCGGCCGGTGCTGAAGGGACCACCGCCGGGCTGGCGGGACGCGCGGATCAGCGTGACGCACAAGGCCACGGGTGCCGAGAAGATGCGTGTCGTGGCCATCGACCAGTCACTGGGTACCGATGGCTGGCTGGCCGTCAGCGCGCCACGCGCACCGCGGCTGACCAACATGACCGAGTTCATCGGCGACGCTCCCACGTTCGTGGAGTGGCCTGCTGCTTTCGTGTACCCGTGCCTGGAGGTGCCGAGCATCAGCAACGGCATCGCCGAGATGCCCCGGTTCCGCATCACGGCAGGCGGCGCCGTCCGCAGCGTCGGGCAGGGCTGGTCGTCCCCGGATGCGGGTGGCCCGTTCGGGTGGATGAGTGTCACGGCGAGCATGCGGGCCATGCCGACCTATCTCCGGGGCAATATTCACCGGGATTGGGGCACGCTGTACGCGGTGGACCCGTATGCCCCGAACGCGTTGCCCGCCGAGGCCGCGATGAGTGTGCGGTCGGAGACGCACTGGGGCACCTGGACGCCGGGGCCGGTGAGCCAGACGGTGCAGCTGCCCGGCGACGTGCCGAGCTCGGACGATCGCAACGACATCAAGGGCTTCGGTGACAGTGATGAGGACGAAGACGAGGCCAAGCAGTAACACGACCGGGTGGGATTTTTGCAGTTTCGCGCGAAACTGCAAAAATCCCACCCGCGCTGACTCACTCGCGGAAGACGGCCCACTTGAGCAGCACGAAGTTGAGCCCCGTGCCGAGTCCTTGGCCGACCACCCAGCAGATACTCCACCGAAGCTGGGCGCCGTAGGCCACCGCGAAGTCGGGCAAGGTGACGAACAGCAGCTGGTTCACACCGATGTTGACGAGGAACGTCGCGAGATAGACCACGGCGAACGCGCCCGCCTTGGCCTTGGTGTTACCCGTCCTCGCCCCGTAGAACGTCAACCTGCGGTTGGCGATGTAGGAGCACGAGGTCCCCAGGACGAAGGCCAGCGACCGTGCGAGCCAGTTCGGCCAACCGACGCCCAGCAGGAGCATGTACGAGCCGTAGTCGATCACGGCACAGACGCCGCCGATAAGACCGAAACGGATCAGCTGATGAAAGAGGCCGAGTCTTTTCACCTCGGGGTCGGCAGCGGATTCGGCCACGGCCACTGATTCACCTCAGACATCCGGCGACACGATCAAGGCGGAACCTACCCCCTCACATGACCAAGCAATTATATCGGCCACCGGAGTGAGGTACCGCGCACAGTCTTCACCCGCCCCGGCCGGGGGACATCACGTCGATAGACTCGGACGAGTGGGATCGGTTAAGGACGAGCTTCGGACGCTGACCGGCTGGGGACGCACCGCGCCGACCCGGGCACGGGTCATCAGCACGCCCGACGTCGAGGTAATCGCGCGCGCCGTCCGCGAAACCGGCGAGCGCGGCGTCATCGCACGCGGGCTCGGCCGCAGCTACGGCGACCCCGCGCAGAACGCGGGCGGCACCGTCATCGACATGACCGCACTCGACCGCGTGCACAAGATCGATGTGGACGAGGCCACCGTCGACGTCGACACCGGCGTGTCCCTCGACACTCTGATGCGCCGCCTGCTGCCTTACGGCCTGTGGCTTCCGGTCCTGCCCGGCACCCGTCAGGTCACCATCGGTGGCGCGATCAGTTCGGACATTCACGGCAAGAACCATCACTCGCAAGGCTCGTTCGGCAGCCACGTCCTGTCGCTGGACCTGCTCACCGCCGACGGCGAGGTCCGCACGCTCGCGCCGGAGGGCCCGGAGTCCGAATTGTTCTGGGCCACCGTCGGCGGCATGGGGCTCACGGGCGTCGTCGTGCGGGCCACCATCCGGCTCAAGCGCGTCGAGACGGCCTACTTCCTCGTCGACAACGTGCAAACCAGGAACCTCGACGAGCTGATCGAGCACTTCACCGACGGCTCGGACGACAACTACACCTACTCGGTGGCGTGGTTCGATTCGCTGGCGCGCGGCGACAAGATGGGCCGCGCACTGCTGACGCGGGGCAACTCCGCCAAGCTGGAAGACCTGCCGAAGAAGCTGCGCAAGGACCCGTTGGGATTCGATGCGCCGCAGCTGATGACGGCTCCACCGATCTTCCCGAGCGGACTGGTCAACAAATACACGATCACCGCGTTCAACGAGCTCTGGTACCGCAAAGCCCCCACGAAGTACGGCTCGGTGCAGAACATCACCCAGTTCTTCCACCCGCTGGACCTCGTCGGCGAGTGGAACCGGGTGTACGGCTCGCACGGATTCCTGCAGTACCAGTTCATGGTGCCGTTCGGGCAGGAGGACATGTTCCGCCGCTCGATCGACAAGATCAGCGCCTCCGGACACGTGTCCTTCCTCAACGTGCTCAAGACCTTCGGCCCGGGCAATGCGGCACCGATGTCGTTTGCGAGCAAGGGCTGGACGCTGACCGTGGACATCCCGATCACCCCCGGCCTGGATCGGCTGTGCGGCGAGCTGGATGAGATGGTGCTCAACGCGGGCGGGCGGTTGTACCTGGCCAAGGAGTCCCGCACCACGCCCGAGATGATCCAGCGGATGTATCCGCGCATCGACGAGTGGCGCAAGATCCGCGACTCGGTCGACCCCGATGGAATCTTCACCTCCGATTTGTCCCGAAGGCTGGCCCTGTGATCGACGCGGTTGGAAACCCCCAGTCCCTGCTGCTGCTCGGCGGCACCTCCGATATCGCGCTGGCCACGGCCGAGCAGTACGCCGAGCAGCGGCCGCTGCGGATCGTGCTCGCCGCGCGCCCGTCGGAGCGCCTCGACGCCGCTGCCGAGCGGCTGCGCTCCACCGGCAGCACGGTGACCACGGTTTCGTTCGACGCCCGCGACCCGGACACCCACGCCGAGGCCATCGAGAAGGCCTTCGCCGACGGCGACATCGACGTCAGCCTCGTGGCCTTCGGCATGCTCGGTGACCAGGAACAACTGTGGACCGATGTGGCGGCGGCCCGCGAGCTGGCCGAGATCAACTACGTCGCGCCGGTGACGATCGGCGTGCTGCTGGCCGACAAGCTGCGCAAGCAGGGGCACGGCCACATCGTGGCGCTGTCCTCGGTGGCCGGTGAGCGCGTTCGCCGGTCGAACTTCGTGTACGGCTCCTCGAAGGCCGGTCTGGACGGGTTCTACACCGGCCTGACCGAGGCGCTGCGCCCATCCGGGGTGAAGGTCACCGTGGTCCGGCCCGGGCATGTGACCTCGAAGATGACCGAGGGCATGTCCGAGGCGCCGCTGGCACAGACGCCGGAGCAGGTTGCGCGGATCATCGTGGAGTCGGTGCGCAAGGGCAAGGAACTGGTGTGGGCACCCGCGCAGTTCCGCTACGTCATGAGCGTCCTGCGCCACCTGCCCCGCGTGGTCTTCCGCCGGCTGCCGTTCTAGGAATGAGTGCTGCGCGCTCACTCGAATCGGTGAGGCCGAACATTGTCGCGTGATTCCGGGCAACCTCGGTCGGGTGGCGAACGTCCTTACGGTTAGCAGCCGCCGGAGTTGTACGCACCGTGTCCGAACAATCGTGGATCAATAACGATGCGGTGAAACCTCGATGGCTCCCCGAGGTCGGGATCACGTGCGAAGATGCCGGAGCGGTAGCATTTTTGCCGCTCGGGGCGATTCCCGCACCGGTTCGGTGCCTTCGGGGGCGACGGGGAATCGTATGCTGACGTGTGCTGTGCTGCGGCAAGCACCCGCACCTGCTGCCGGTCGGACTCGAGTACCTACCGCCTCACCCTGAAAGGTCCGTGCAAGATGAGCTGGATCGACGCCGTTCCGGCGCTGGCCGCAACCGTTGTGTGGTTTCTGGCGCCGGGCGTGTTGACCAGTTATGCACTCGGCCTGCGCGGCCTGGCGGCATGGACGGTGGCGCCCGCGTTCTCCACGGCCACACTCGCCGTGTCCGCCGTGGTCTTCGGCAAGCTCGGCATCGCCTGGTCGACGGAGTCGGCAGGCATCGCCGCGATCGTTCCCGCCGCCGTCATCCTGCTGGTCCGCCTCGTGCTCAGGCGCGGTTTCTCCCCCGCGGTGCAGCCGGACTCCCGGAAAGTGCGACTGGCCGGCTGGCTGGGGCTGCTGCCCGCCGTGCTCATCGGGCTGTACATCATCGTGCGGGGTTTCCGGACTCCCGGCACGATGTCCCAGACCTACGATGCCGTGTTCCACTACAACGCCCTCCGGTGGGTCCTGGAATCCGGCGAGGCGTCCTCGCTGACGCTCGGGGGTTTCGGGGCCACCTTCTATCCGGGCGCCTGGCACGACATCACCTCGCTGGTCGTACTGAGCAGCAACGCCTCGCTCACGGTCGCCGCCAACATGGCGTCCGGGGTCATCGCCGTGCTCGTGTGGCCGCTGGCCTGCCTGTTCCTGAGCAGACAGGTCTTCGGGCCCGCGATCCCCGCGCTCGCGATCACCGGCACGGTCTCGGTTTCCTTCGCGGCCTTCCCGTGGGGACTGCTCAACTTCGGTGTGCTGTGGCCGAACGCGCTGGGCTTCGCCCTGGTACCCATCGGTGTCGGCGCGGGGCTGTCGATCCTCGGCCTGACCACGCAGGACACGTTGAACCGCACGGCAGCGTGGGGGCTGCTCATCACGAGCGTGCTCGCCACCGGCTTCGCCCAACCGAACACGACGTTCAGCCTGGCGGCGTTGCTGCTGCTGCCTGCCTGCCAGGCGCTGCTGAGCTGGATGCGCGGGCAGCACCGCGCAGGCCGAACCGTACGGGGACTCCTCGGCGGTGCCGCCGCGGTGGCCCTGGCGGTGGGGGTCTGGGTGTTCGTGCACTCGCTGCCGATGGTCACCGGCATCAAGGACTTTCCCTGGGCGCCGTACACGTCGGTTGCGGGTGCCGTGGGCGAGGTCCTGCTCAACGCCACGAACGGTCGCGAAGCCCTGTGGTGGATCTCGGCGGCCGTGGTGGCAGGCATGTTCTTCGCGTTCCGCGACCGCAGCACGCTGTGGCTGCCGCCGGCACACATGGCCACTGCGGTCTTGTTCGTGATGACGGCGGCGATCCAGTCGTCGACCACCCACATCTTCACCGGGTTCTGGTACAACGACTCTTACCGACTCGCCGCCATGGTGCCGATCACCGGTGTACTTCTCGCCGTGTACGGGGTGACCGGGGTAGCCGTGAAACTGCGCGAGCGGGTCAACCTCCAGGAACTACCGATCCGGATGCGGAACACCCGTCTGGCCTCTGCTCCCGCGCTCACCGGTGTGCTCGGTGCACTGCTGCTCGTGGTGGTCGCAACCGGGTATCAGGAGGAATTCGTCGACGACATCAACGGGACTTACAACAAACCGGCTAATGTGCAGGCCACCCTGGTCGATCCGGCGGAACGGGCCTTCTACTCGCGCATCGACGACATAGTCCCGGAGGACGCGGTCGTGGCGAACAACCCGTGGGACGGCAGCGCGATGCTGTGGGCACTCACCGGCACCCACGTGCTGTTTCCGCATCTCAGCCAGAGTGGCTCGACCGAGGCGCAGGGCTACCTTGCCGAGCATCTCAACGAGGCCTCGAACAATCCCAAGGTCTGCCGATTGGTCCATCGACTCGACGTGCGCTATGTCATCAACGGCACCTTCCGGTTCTGGCTCGACGACAACCGCATCGACAACTACCCCGGCCTGACCAACCTCCGGATGAATCCCGGTTTCGAACTCGTGGAGCAGCAGGGACGGATGGAGCTGTACCGGATCACGGCGTGCGATCCCGAACTGGCCTCTCATACCCCCGAGCCGCGCAACGGCACTTAGGAGTCGCCATGTCTTACAGCGACACGTGGCTGATCGTCCCGGTCTACAACGAGGCCGAGGTGCTCGGCGATGTCCTGAGCGAGGCGCTGCAGACATTCCCGAACATCGTCTGCGTCGACGACGGCAGCCGGGACGACTCGGCGGAGATCGCCCTGAACAGCGGGGCACACCTGGTGCAGCATCCGGTCAACCTCGGCCAGGGGGCGGCGCTGCAGACCGGGATCGAATACGCGCGCAGCCGCCCCGGGGCGGACTACTTTGTCACCTTCGACTCCGACGGGCAGCATCAGGTTTCCGACGTGAAACAGATGATCGACAGGCTCCGCCTCGGCGAGATCGACCTGTGCGTCGGCACCCGGTTCCACGGCGACACCGACCACATCCCGTGGATCAAGCGCCTCCTGCTGCGCACGATCGTCCTGCTGAGTCCGGGGCTACGCACACTGCAACTCACCGATGCCCACAACGGGCTGCGCGTGTTCAACCGGACCGTGGCGAACCAGTTCAACATCACCCACAACGGCATGGGACACGCCTCGGAAATCATCGCGATGGCACGTCGACACGGCTGGCGGGTCGCCGAGAGCCCGGTGACGATCGTCTACACCGAGTACTCCATGGCCAAGGGCCAGTCGGTCATCAACGGTGTGAACATTCTGTTCGAAAGCATCCTCAGAACGAGCTCCAGGCGGTAACAGTGCTCATCCAGTATCTTCTGATCATCGGTGTCGCGCTGCTGCTCGTGTTCTTCCTGCGGCATCACGGCACGAGCCGGACGGCGGCCTGGGTCAAGGTCGGTTTCGTTTTCTTCGTGATCTTCAGTGTGCTCGCGGTGCTGCGCCCGGGGGCCGTCTCCGTGGTCGCCCAGTGGGTCGGGGTCGGCCGTGGCACCGACCTGCTCGTCTACGCGATGGCAGCCGGGTTCGCGTTCGCCTCGATCAACACCTACCTGCGGTTCAAGGAGCTCGAAGGGCGATATGCCCAGCTCGCACGGGCCGTCGCATTACGAGACAGTCGGGTCCCCGAGAACGCCGCCACAGGCGAGCGGGAACCCGAGTCCGATGACGACGAAAAGCCCCGGAAGTGACCGGCTTCAGCGGCGGCTGCGGAAGTACTCGACGGTGCGCGCCACCCCGTCGGCGATGGTGACCTCGGGTTTCCAGCCGAGCTCCCGGGCCGCCGCTCCGGCGTCCAGGGCGGAGAACCGCACGTCGCCGGGCCTGGCGGGGGCGTGTTCGGGCCGGTCCGCGGCGCCGGCCGCGGTGGCCGCCAGGGTGTGCAGCTCGCGGTCCGAGGTCTGCATTCCGGTTCCGATGTTGTAGCGGCATCCGCTGCCGCGTTCTCCCGCTGCGGCGAGAAACGCGCGGGCGACGTCTTCGACGTAGACGTAGTCCCGGGTGTTGCCGCCATCGCCGAACACGGTGGTCGCACGCCCTTCCAGCAGGGCACCGGCGAAGATGGCCACGACCCCGGCTTCGCCGTGCGGGTCCTGCCTCGGTCCGTAGACGTTGGCCAGGGCCAGGTGGGTGCAGTCCAGGCCGTGCAGGCGCCGGTAGGTGTCCAGGTAGGTCTCGCCGGATATCTTCGAGGCCGCGTACGGCGACTGCGGGCACAGCGGCGCCTGCTCGTCGACCGGCAGGTTCTCGGGGACTCCGTAGATGGAACCACCGGAAGAGGTGAACACGACCTTGCGCGTCCCGGCACGGCGAGCGGCCTCGGCCACGTTGAGCGTGCCGAGCACATTCCGACCGGCGTCGCCGAGAGGATCGGCCACGCTGACGCGAACGTCGATCTGGGCGGCCAGATGGAACACGACCTCGGGGCTCACCTCGGACATCACGTCCGCCAGCGCGTCCGATCGCACATCGACCCGGTGCACGGGGCATCGCATTCCTCCGCCGGAGGAGGTCAGATTCGCCTCCCTGCCACGGCTGAAGTCGTCGACAACGTGCACCTCGTGGCCGTTTTCCAGCAACAGATCCACCAGGTTCGAGCCGATGAAGCCGGCACCCCCGGTCACAAGAACGCGCATGGCCGCAAAGCCTACCGATCCGGCTCCGGGTGGCGCTGACGCCGCGGAGACGGCAAGGGGGCGATGTTCACCAGCCTCGGTTGAGTTAGGCTGCAGCCGAGATCTCGCGCGCCCCGCCCTGCATTACCGGAAGAGGACTACCTCGGTGAAGATCGCTGTCATTGCCCTGGGGAAAATCGGCCTTCCACTCGCCGTGCAGTACGCCTCGAAAGGCCACGAGGTCATCGGGGTCGATGTGGACACCGAGATCGTCGATCAAGTCAACCACGCGGTCGAACCGTTTCCGGGTGAGCAGCACCTGCAGGAAAAGCTCGACGAACTCGTCCCCGCGGGCGCCCTGCGCGCCACCACCGACTACGCGGAGGCGGTTCCCGGAGCCGATGCCGTCGTCGTGGTCGTGCCGCTGTTCGTGGACGACGAGGCGCGTCCGGAGTTCGGGTGGATGGACGCTGCGACCGAGGAACTGGGGCATCATCTGACCGCGGACACCCTGGTGTCCTACGAGACCACGCTCCCGGTCGGCACCACGCGCAATCGGTGGAAACCGGTACTGGAGAAGAGGTCCGGGCTGGTCGAGGGCAGCGACTTCCACCTGGCGTTCTCCCCGGAACGAGTGCTCACCGGCCGGGTGTTCGAGGACCTGCGCAAGTATCCGAAGCTCATCGGCGGGCTGTCCGAGGCGGGCGCCGCGCGAGCCGTCGAGTTCTACGAGGCCGTGCTGGACTTCGACGAGCGTTCCGATCTGGCCCGCCCGAACGGCGTATGGGACCTCGGCTCGGCCGAGGCGGGTGAACTGGCCAAGCTCGCCGAGACGACCTACCGGGATGTCAACATCGGGTTGGCGAACCAGTTCGCACGCTACGCCACGGCCGCTGGCATCGACGTCTACCAGGTCATCGAGGCGTCGAACTCCCAGCCCTACAGCCACATTCACCAACCGGGGATCGCCGTCGGCGGGCACTGCATCCCGGTGTATCCGAGGCTGTACCTGTGGAACGACCCCGAGGCGAGTGTCGTGCGCGCGGCCAGGGCGGCGAACGCGGGCATGCCCGACTACACGATCGGCCTGCTGGAAGGTGCGCACGGCACCCTGTCCGGCGCGCGGGTGGTCGTGCTCGGCGCGGCCTACCGTGGCGGGGTGAAGGAGACCGCGTTTTCCGGGGTGTTCGCCGCGGTGGAGGCGCTGCGCTCCCGTGGCGCGACGCCCCTGGTGCACGATCCGATGTACACCGACGAGGAGCTCCGAGCGCTCGGTTTCGAGCCCTACCATCTCGGCGACAAGGTGAACGCCGCCGTGGTGCAGGCCGATCACGGCGAGTACGCCACACTCGGCCCGGATGATCTGCCCGGCATCGGCACATTCATCGACGGCAGACGGATCAGTTCCGCCGACCGCTGGCCGGGCGTCAGCTACCGGGTGATCGGAAAGGCCTGAAATGCGGATCCTCATCGTCAGCACCTGGTTCCCGAGCGCGGATCGACCTGACATCGCACCCTTCAACGTGGCGCACGCCAAGGCCATCACCCGCAACCACGACGTACAGGTGGTGCATGCCCAACTGGGCGGATCGGGGCCGATTCGCCAGGAGGAGTACGCCGGATTGCCGGTGACCCGAGTGCCGATCAACCCCAGGCGACCCCTGGCCGTGGCACGCAGCCTGAGTACGCTACGGCGACTCGTCCGCGGAGCGGATGTGGTGCACAGCATGGCGTTCAGCTCACTCGGTGTGCTCGCCCCCCTGTATCCGGTGATCGGCAAGCGCTGGGTACATACCGAGCACTGGAGCGGCACCGCCTTCCCGGACCGTATCCCCGGCGTGTGGCAGCGACTGTCCGCCGCGCGCCATCTGCTGCGATTACCGCGCCGAGTCAGCACGGTGTCCAGCGTCCTTGCCGAGGCGATCGCGAAGTTCGCCAGGCGGGATGCGGTGGACGTGATCCCCTGTGTGGTGGACGAGTCGTTCCGGCCGGTTCCGCAGCCCTCCTGGACACCGCTGAAACTCGTCGCTGTCGGTGGCCTGGTCACGGGGAAACGTCCGCAGTCGGCAGTGGATACGGTGCGCGAACTGGTGGCCACCGGAGTCGACACGCACCTGACCTGGGTTGGCGACGGTGCCCTGCACGACGAGATCCGAGAACGCATCACCGAGTACGGTCTCGCCGACCGGATCGACCTGGTGGGCGCGGTCAGTCCGGAAAAGGTGGCCGATCACGTGCGTGCGGCGAACCTTTTCTTCCTGCCCACCGCATTCGAAACCTTCCTCGCCGCGGGTGCTGAGGCGATCGCTTGTGGCCGTCCGGTGGTGCTGCCCAACACCGGCGGGTTCACCGACTACGTGACCGAGGCCAATGGAGTGATCATCGAACAGGATGACCCGAAGACATTGGCACAGGCAGTTCAGCAGGCCCGGGACCGGTTCGCCGACGTGTCCGCCGACACGATCAGTGCCACCGGGACCTCCCGGTTCAGCGAGGAAACCATCGCAGAGAAGTTCGACGAGTTCTACAGTCACCTGGAGAAATGAGGAACATGTCGTTCATTGCTGACGGAGCCGACGTGGCGCAGACCGCGAAGATCGGCGAGGGGAGCAAGGTATGGCATCTTGCCCAGGTGCGAAACGACGCCGAGCTGGGCGAAAACTGCATCGTCGGCCGCGGTGCCTACGTCGGCACCGGTGTCCGCATCGGCGACAACTGCAAGATCCAGAACCACGCTCTCGTGTACGAACCCGCCGAACTCGCCACCGGCGTGTTCATCGGGCCGGCGGTGGTACTGACGAACGACACCTACCCGCGGGCGATCAACCCGGACGGCACGCTGAAGAGCGCATCGGACTGGGAAGCCGTCGGCGTCAGCATCGCCGAGGGTGCTTCCATCGGCGCCCGAGCGGTGTGTGTCGCACCGGTCCGGATCGGTATGTGGGCGACCGTGGCAGCCGGAGCCGTGGTGACCAAGGACGTGCCGGACTTCGGCCTGGTGGCCGGAGTGCCCGCCCGCCGGGTCGGCTGGGTCGGCAAGGCCGGTGCACCGCTGCGCGAGGAAGGGCAGCACTGGGTCTGCCCGCTGACCGGACATACCTACACCGAAGTGGACGGCGTACTCACCGAGTCCGACGCGCAGGGTTGAGCACCGCGGTCACGCGGAAAGGGTCACGTTCGAGGGCGAACGGATCGGCGCACCATAGCCATCAGGTCACTGCGGTGCAGCAACGCCCAGCCGAGCGCGAACACCGCGATCATCGCGACATCGAGCCATCCTGGGCCGTGGGCGGCGGACCGCAGCCCCACCAGCGCGCCGGCCAGCACGGTCCCTGCGAGCACCCGCAGCATGAGCGCCCCCCAGCGGTGCCGGTCGCGCCGCCACACCAGCACCATCGGCAGGGAACCGATGATCACCATCCCCACCAGGTAGCCGAGCGCGATGCCGATGACCGACATGCCGGGGATGAGTGCCACGGCGACACCGAGGCCGACCACGAAGCCGGCGCTGCGAATGAGCGCCACCACCCGCGCACCGTGCTCGCTGTAGGACCTGATGGACTCGGTGACCACGGTGGACACGGTAAGCAGGAAGGTGGCGACGAGCAGCACCTCGAGCACCGGAACTGCCTCGGAAAGCCGCGGCCAGATCAGCGCCACGATCAGCCTGCTGCCCACCACGAGCACGCCGAACACCCCGCCGACGGTGGTGACCAGTCCCCGATGCGCCACGTCGGTGTGTCGTCGAACGGCGTCCAGATCACCCCGTCCCACCGCGCTGGACAGCGCGGGCAGCAGCAGCAGGCTCAGCACGGAACCGAGCATCGAGGCCGGGGTCGCCAAGGTCAGCGCCGCCGCGTAGGCGTCCGCACTCACCACGTCGCCGGTCTGGTCGGCCAGCACCATGGTCAGTTGCAGGAACCCCCCGGTGGCCAGCGAGCCGAGCACGCCCCACGCCACGAACCGATTGATCTCGGTACGCAATGCCGGTTCGATCGATCCACGACCGGCTCGGGGCCAGCCCGCGATGGTGTACAGCAGATATCCCGCGGTCAGCGGTAACAGCAGCCAGGCGCGCAGACCGAGCACGAGCACCAGGACAAGACCGCCCACCGCGACGACGAAGGACAGCCCGTCCCACACGGTGGCTCGCAGCACCCGCCCGGTCGCGTACTGCGCACCTCGCACGAACGTGTAGCCCGACCAGCCGATGGTCAGTAGTCCGACGAAGATCCCCGTCGTGAGCTCGCCCGGGGCGAGCACGAAGTAGGTCAGCAACCCGGCACCCGCACCGAGTGCGGTGGAGGTCAGCAGCGACAGGCGGGCAAGGTAACGGGTCAGGGCTTCCCGGAGTGCGACATCACCTGCTTCCCTGGCCACGAACTTGGATGCCGCCGCGCCGAGGGAGGTGGGCCACAACATGGTCGCCAGCAGTGCCGTGGAGATCGCGCTGTTCGTGGCAGCCAGGAAACCTGCGGGCAGCATACGACCGACCAGCAGGTTGTAGACGAATCGCACCAGCCCCTGCACCGCGATGCCGGTGGCCGAGACCAGGCCGCGTTTTCCGACCGGGAGCGACACGGCGTCCGTGCGCGCATCGGGCCGGGTCAGCAGTGAGCGACGGTGGCCGACGAGCCCAATTTCTGCCCCGGTACCGTCGGTCCCGCCATCGAGCGCGGTCATGAATCGCACAGTATCTGCCCGCATTGGCATGGCTCTGGTCAGGTAGTGACGCATGGGCTGCGGGTTTCGTGTATTCCGGCCCCTGCCTGGGCGCACCGGAAGCAGGAATACAGTGAAGCCGACATTCCCCGAACGACATCGAGGACACCTCGTGAGCAAGGAGTTCATCCCGCCCGCCAAGCCGATCATCGGTGACGCGGAACGCGAAGCCGTCGACGAAGTGCTCCGCTCCGGCATGCTGGCGCAGGGCGCCGAGGTCACCGCATTCGAGCAGGAGTTCAGCCAGGAACTGCTGGACGGTAGGTCAACCGTATCGGTCAACTCGGGCACCGCGGGGCTGCACCTCGGGTTGCTCGCCGCCGGAGTCGGTCTCGGCGATGAGGTGATCGTGCCCTCGTTCACCTTCGCCGCCACGGCGAACGCGGTGGCGCTGACCGGGGCCACACCGGTCTTCGCCGATATCGAACCCGACCACTACTGCCTCGCCCCGGAGCACGTCGCCGAGCTGATCACCGAGCGCACCAAGGGGATCATGCCGGTACATCTCTACGGGCACCCGGCGAACATGCCTGCGTTGCAGCGACTTGCCGAGCAGCACGGGTTGGCCTTGTTCGAGGATGCAGCACAGGCACACGGTGCGAGCCTCGACGGCCATCCGGTCGGCACCTTCGGCACCTTCGCCATGTTCAGCCTCTACCCCACCAAGAACATGACCTCCGGCGAGGGCGGCATGGTCGCCACCGGGGATGCCGAGGTGGACCGGACCCTGCGCCTGCTGCGCAGCCAGGGCATGGAGCGCCAGTACGAGAACGAGATCGTCGGATTCAACGCGCGGATGACCAACCTGCATGCCGCGATCGGCCGGGTGCAACTGAGCAAGGTCGGCGAGTGGACCAAGACCCGGCAGGACAACGCGCGGTTCTTCGACCGGAACCTGCACGGCGTCGGAGTGCCCGCGGTCGCCGACCGGGCCGTGCACGTCTACCACCAGTACACGATCACGGTTCCCGAGGACCGGGACGGTTTCGCCACCGCGTTGAAGGAGGAGCACCAAATCGGCTCCGGGGTGTACTACCCCATCCCGAATCACCGGCTGCCGTCGTTCGCCCGGCAGGAGGACCTGCCGAACACCGAGCAGGCCGCTCGCACCGTGCTGTCGCTGCCGGTGCACCCGTCATTGGACGATGAGGACCGCGAGCGCATCGTGACCGCGGTGAACACACTGGCAAAGGCAGGTGCATGAGCGTGACCGAACTACGAGTCGGCCTGCTCGGGCTCGGTATGATGGGCCGCCACCACGCGCGGGTGATCCGGGAGGTGGATGGCCTGACGCTGGCCGCGGTCGCCGACGCCACCGGTGATCCACACGGAGTCGCCGATGGGATGCCGGTACTCGGCAGCGTGGCGGAGCTGATCGACGCGGGTATCGACATGGCCGTGTGCGCAGTGCCGACCGGGCTGCACGAGGAAGCAGGCCTCGCGCTCGCCGAAGCGGGCGTGCACACGCTGATCGAAAAGCCGATCGCGCACAGCATCGAGGCCGGGACCAGGCTGGTCGAGGCGTTCACCACGAACAGCGTGGTCGGCGCGGTCGGACACATCGAACGGTACAACCCGGCGTTGCAGTCGCTGCGCGAACGGATGGCCGCAGGCGAGCTCGGTGAGATCTACCAGATCGCCACCCGCAGGCAGGGACCTTTCCCGGCGCGGATCGCCGACGTCGGTGTGGTCAAGGACCTCGCCACGCACGACATCGACCTGACGGCATGGCTGGCCAAGTCCGAGTACACCAGCGTGTCCGCCCAAGTCACCACCCGCTCCGGGCGGGCGCACGAGGACATGGTGGCCGCGACCGGCAGGCTCGCCGACGGCACCATCACCAATCACCTGGTGAACTGGCTTTCCCCGATGAAAGAGCGAGTCACCGTGGTGACCGGCGAGAAGGGCGCGTTCGTCGCCGACACGCTCACCGCCGACCTCACCTTCCACGCCAATGGCGTGGTCAGCACCGAGTGGGAGTCGGTGGCGAACTTCCGCGGGGTCGCCGAGGGCGACATGACCCGGTTCGCGATACAGAAGCGGGAACCATTGCGCGTCGAGCACGAGAAGTTCCGCGATGCGGTGCTGGGCGTCTCCCACGACGTGGTGACCATGCAGGAGGGTCTGCACACCCTGCGCACCGCCGAGGAACTGTTGTCCACGGCCAAGCAACCGATGGAGACGCGGAGCGCCTGATCCGATGCCGCAGCGAATCACGATCGTCTCCAGATTGTTCCGGCCCGAGGCGGGCGCGGCTGCCTACCGCCTGGGTGCCCTGGCCGACGAACTGACAACCCAGGGGCACCACGTCAGAGTGCTGACCACCGTGCCTCCCAAGGGCACGCGTATCGACGATGCCGGGCTCGATGTTCGGCGATGGCCGGTACTGCGTGACAAGGGCGGAAACGTCCGCGGGTACGTTCAATACCTCAGCTACGACATACCGTTGCTTTTTCGATTGCTGTTCACGAAAAGCGATGTGGTCGTGGTGGAGCCACCGACCACCACCGGCGTGGTCAGCAGAATTGTGTGTGCACTGAGGCGTACCCCGTACTTTCATTACTCCGCCGACGTGGTCTCGACTGCGGCAGAGGGTATCGGCGTCAATCGCACGGTGGTCCGTGCTCTGAAATTTTTGGAGCGCTGGGTACTCAATGGGGCTCGACGCATCATCGCCGTCTCGGACGGCGTGAAGAAGGACCTGCTGTCGCTGGGTGTACCCGAGGACCGCATCACGATCGTCGGCGTGGGCATCGACACCACCAGGTTCGATTTCACTCCGAACGACGAGCAAACACCAGCCAAAAAACTGGTCTACGGCGGAACGATGTCGGAGATCCACGGTGCTGCGATCTTCATCCGATCCTTCGCGAGGATAGCCGACAAGCATCCCGACGCCACACTGCTGATGATCGGCCAAGGCGTGGACGTGCCCGCACTGAAAGACCTTGCGAACGACCTGGCCCCGGGGAAAGTGGAGTTTCGCCCACCGCAATCAGCGGAGCACTTGAGCAACGAGTTCTCCACCGCATCGGCCGCGCTGGCTTCGGTGAAGCCCGGTGTCGGATACGATTTCGCATTCGCGACGAAGGCCCTCTCGAGTCTGTCCGCCGGTGCACCCGTCATCTATGCCGGAGTCGGCCCCATGGCATCGATCATTCGCGACAACGACCTGGGGTGGGCCGTCGAATGGGACGACGATGCCGTATCCGAAGCCATGGACAGGGCATTGACGGATTCCCCGGACACGGCGCGTCGGGTGGCGCTGTCTCAATGGGTAAAGCGCAACCACAGCCTGCAGACCGTCGCCACCAACACCGTCGACATCCTCGACCAAGAGTAGTAATCCACCACGAACCCGACGACCGAACCACGCCACTTCGGGATTCACCGACGTGGCGTCTGCGTATTCCACCAGTGATCGACAGTCACGGTGCGGGTACCGGCCGCTACAGCGGGGCTGCGATAATCGCCCCTCAGGCTGAGGGCGACAGGAGACTCGGGTATGGCGTTTCGGTGCTCCCTTGTGGACGGCACGCTGATCGTGGATTTCGATCCGATCATGCACGGCTGGTTACGCGTGTCGCTGCCCCGCTACCGGGGCATGGTGCAGTCCCGCATCGACGAGTACCGCGAGTACGACTCACTGTGTGAGGCACTGGGCATGCCGTTGCCGGTGACCCCGCTCAACTCGGAGATCCTGTGCACGCTGCGGGACAACTGGTGCGGCCTCGCCGGTGACGACGCGCTGGACCATTGGCGGGAAGCCGACCTGATGACCCGGCTGCGCGAAGATGCCGACGTGGCACTGTCCACGATGCCCGAACGTGGTGAGTCGCTGGAGTTGCACTGCGCGGAGGAGGTCGAGTCCTGGTTCTGGGTGCTGCTGAACCTGCGAATCGGCTACGGCGTGCAGCACGGCGTGCTCGGCCCGGACTGCCCGCCCGTCGAGCAGCAGGTCGGCGAGCAGGCGGACTGGAGCGATCCGCAGACCCCGGCGCGGTTCACGGTGTGGTGGCTGGACAACGTCGCACACGCGCTGCGCAAAGTCTCCGGCCAACCACTACCGGAGCACTCCTTCTACTGAGACGCTCCACCGAGACACGCTACCGGCGCGGGGGTGCCACCAGAGCCCCGACCATCTCCTCCAGCGCCGCAGCGATCTTGCGGTGAACACGTATCACTTCCACACTGTGCATGCTCTGTTCGTCACGGCCCGCCCGATGACCGGCACCGAGCGCCGCACCTTCCGGCGGAAGGGAAGGTAACCATGAACAATCCGATTGATCCCGCCAGACTCGACGAAATCGCCGAGTACTACGACACGCACGACACCAGCGCGGAACTCCGGCGCGCCAAGCCGGAAAATGACACGGAATCCGATCCCATGGTGTCGACCTCACTGCGCTTGCCCAAGTCGCTGTTGGACTGGGTACGCGAGCAAGCCGACGCAGAACACATCCGGCCGACGGCACTCATCCGCCGGTGGCTCGAACAGAAGCGAGACAGCGAGCAGCCTGGTAGAAAGCACCCTGCCGACGATGCGGCTTCGGTGGATGAGCGGGTACGGCGATTGGAGGAAATCGTCCTCGGCCAAGGGTCGGACGAGGGTGTATCGATGTCCCGCGAAGCACGGAAACGTCGCTACGAGGAGGGGCGCAGCAAGCACAGGACAGCCTCCCGTCGGCGAGTTGCTCAACCTCCGCGAGGTGGTGGCGCCAAGAAGACCGGTACCACTCGGGACCGCAAGCGGTTGTGACGTGCCGGTTCACGGTGTGGTGGCTGGACAACGTCGCACACGCGCTGCGCAAAGTCTCCGGCCAACCACTACCGGAGCACTCCTTCTACTGAGACGCTCCACCCAGACTCACTACCGGCGCGCGGGCTCCACCCAGAGCCCCGACCATCTCCTCCAGCGCCGCAGCGATCTTGCGGCCGTCGGCGGGTGCGAGGGTGAACCACTCGCGCCCGTCGCCACCCGGTTTCTTCTGCGCCAGGTAGCACCCGTCCTCGGTGGCGAAGACCTGCAGGTTGGTCGGCAGCTTGTGCGTGCGGCGCACCTTGCGGTCGTAGACGCGGACAGTGAGCACGCCGTCGAGGGTGCGCGGCGCACCGAACGCCTTCGCCAGGACCTGTGCGTCCGCCTGCCGCACTCCGGACGAGGCCAGTGCGGCGGGCATACTGCCCGACGGATCGGCCGCCATGCGCTTACTCGCCGTGTCCAGAAGTTCGGCGGGCAGACTCGCCGATCCCCCCGCGGCAGGTCGGAGTCCGCCGAGCAGGTTCACCGCATTCCCCGCCGGGCCGCCGTACTCGTGTCTGCTGATCACGATGTCCCGCAGCTCCTCGGGAGTCTCCCCGTCGGCCTGGTAGGCCTGGATGGTGTTGCGGCTCTGCTCGACCAGGACCGCGTTGAAGTTCTCGCCCGTGCGGGACTGCACGGCCAGTCCCACCGCCAGTGGCGGGTGGGCCAGCAGATGCCAGGCGTCGTTCAGAAACGGGTGCACCTCGTCGGTGTCGATCAGCCCCTGCTGCTTGAGTTGCCTGCGGCCTTCCTCGCCGGCCTGCCTGCGCTCGTCCTCGCCTGCCTCCATCGGCATTCGCCCCACCCGCAGCAGCGGATGCAGCTGTATGTCGAATCGTTCACACAGGTATGCGGCGGAATCGGGCGTGATCGAGATTCGGTTTTCTCCCACGATCAGCGGCCCTGTTCCTCGTGGGGAAGCGCACCGAGCACGGGTGGTGCGACGCGGTCCATGTCATTGGTGAACACGTCCTCGGACTCCACCAGCCAGGTCGGACGCTCGTGTTCTTCTTCCGCATCGCCCTGACCCTGCTGGCCGCCCGCGCCCGCCATCGGGCCACCGCGCATCATGCCGCCCCGGCCACTGCCGGACCCGCTCGCGGCTGTTCCGGAGGCCGACGAGCCACCGGTGGGACCGAAGCTTCCGCTGCCCGCACGGCCGCCTGCTGCCAGTGGACCACCGGAACCACGCGGCCCGAACCCACCACCGGGGCGACCGCCTCCGAGGGCACTGCCACCGCCACGGGCTCCGGCCGCACCGGATGGGCCCTTCGGTGCGGGGGCCCACCGACCGTTGTGGGGGTTCTGCCGCTGCCAGGTGCCGTCGGGATTCTGCCGATACAGCATGCCGTCCGAACCGCGCACCGCGCCGGGTGGCTGTGCACCGCCCGACGGGGACGTCCACGCCGACCCGGTGCCCGCCGGGGCGTTCGCGGACGGGGCCGAACTCACCGGCGGAGAGTAGGAACCACCGGCCGGGGCACCGGCACCCGAAGCCCATGCCGAGGACGTCGACGACGGAGAACCTCCGCCCATGCTCGGCCCACTGCTGTAATGCGCTCCCGCCATCGCACCACTCGCGCTGCCGCCGTACTGCTGCGGCTGCTGCGGGGATGGTGTCGAATCCTGAGCCGGCTGCTCGAATTCGGGGGTGCGCCCGATGACACCATCGGTCTGCGCCCCGTAGCGACGCATGACGGTGTCGGCCTCGTCGTTCGTGGCCTGGAATCGCTCCTGGCGCTCCTCGTAATCACTGGCCCAGCCACCGACGACCGGAATGTCATCGACGTGGTAATCCTCCACCCAGCCCTTTTCCGGGACCTTGATCTGGGCCATTCGACCGTCCTGCAGCTTCTCGCCCTCGCGCGGGATCGCCGCGAACGTCTCGTTCTGGTTCTTGGTCTGGTCGACCAGCGTTTGCTTCACGGTATCGGCCGTGTTCGCAGCGTTCTCCGCATGCGGCTTGATTTCGGCGATGGAAGCATTCGCTGCCTCCGCCGTTCGCCCGTAGTGCGCCGCCTCGGCCTTTCTCAGGGCACCCTCAATCTTATTGCCCAGACCGCGAAAGGCTTTCGAAGCCTCTTCCAGAGCTACGACTCCTCGACTTGTTGGAGCAGGCAGACTGGTCGCATCAGGCGAGCCTGCCATCTGCGCCCGAGCATGTTCCGCCCTGCTCGCGTGCATGCATGCGTTGCCCTTGGTCGGAGCCACTGACTACACCCCCACAATCACTTCGCCGCAGGCCACGACGACACCGACAGCTTCAATGCCTTCTTCGACAAATCACAAGGATTGGCCTTGCCCGTACCTGCTGCGGGAACAGCAGCGAATGCCTTAGCTATCTGGTCTTGCTGAGTCGCCATAAATATGGCGCAGCTTCCACCCTCCATCGGATCATTTCCGTTTGCGCGCACTGCCGGATAGCCCGCTATTCGCAACTTCCCGAAGTCGACATATTGCGAACTATTTTCATAATAGACTTGAAGTGATCGGTCATCAATCGCCGTCAACGATACCTTGGTTGACCCACCTTCCGGGCTTTCCCATGTGCAGTTATCCGGCAGGCTTGGTTTGAGCTTATTGGAATGCCTCTCACCGTTCGATTTCATTCCAAGCTCTGTTGCTGCTTCGGAGGGAAGCAACTTGCACACGTCCATTGCCGCTGCGTTCTTCGGATTGGCGATCGTCGGCACCGAAACTGCCTGCGAGGTAGCAGGGGGCTGAGTCTGATTGTTCCCCGGAGTGCCTTCGGCACCGGAACCACTGGAACACGCCGCCAAGGCGGCGGTCAGCGCGAGTCCGATACCGACGGCAGCAGTGCGCCGGAACCTAACCATCTCGGTACGCACAGTGTGCTCAGACCTGCCCTTCAAGCCGCTGCCCGTCCACGGCCGCGTTGTCATCGGCACGGTGATACTCGTCCAACGATGCCTTATACGCCTGGATCTTCTCGTTCAATCTCTTGCGAATCGTGTCAGCCATGGCATGCAAGGATTTCTCGTCGCCCGTCATGCGTTCCTGAAACATCTGCCGTGCTCGGAGTGTGCTCACGTCCTTGGCAGTCAACTCACCCGGAGAAATCGTCGTTGCACTCTCGGCAAGTTGGTAAGCCTCATCGCGAGCGTCCTCGAGTTCTTGGATGGCCTTCATGAGTGCGTCACGGTCGACGCCGAAGCCGCCTTGAGCTTGGGTCACGCGTACCTCCCCCTCGGGGTCGTGATCACCGATCGGGTCCATCCTGCACGATTTCGACACCGATCGTCAGCAGAAGCAGTGAACCAGCACTATGACGATCAGCACTCTAACGTGGTTCCGCACTCACTCTCCGCTCACCCGAATGACCCAAACTCGGCCACCACACTCGGAATGGCCCTCGGTATGACCTCCCAGGGCCGATCCACAAGGCGAGAGCAGGGGGCAGTTTCATGGAACCAAGCAGCAAAAGGGCCGACATCACGGCATGGTGCTGTGATGTCGGCCCTCGGGTCGCTGGTGTGGACCTGCGTCGATTCGGCGCTATTGCGAAAAGACCAGGTCGGTGCGGAACTTCTCGAACGGGCTGACCAGTCGGTGTCTGCCGAGATACCCCTGCTCGACACACTCGCCCCGGAGCATGGGCTCGTCCCACAGTGCGCCGGGTTCCAATACGCGCGGCGTCTGCGCGATGTCCTCCGGCCACACCGGCTGCGGCCAGAACGGTTCCGAGTCCCCCGTCTCCGTCCAGCCGATCTTCTCCGAGACGGGCTCGGGCGTGCCCATGCCTGGATACGGCATGCGATCCTCGTCCCGCCGCTGCGGAGTGGATCCATCCGACGGGCACAGTTGCCACACGGTCAACGTCCCCGGGCCGGCGTGCGCGTGCTGACCGGCACCACCTCGCCACGGCAACATCCCGGCCAGTGCTGCTGCGGCAACCAGCGCCCCCGCTCCGAGGGAGATTCCACCCGCCGAGGGCAGCAGCATGAACAACGGCTCTCCGAACAACATCAGGACCACCGCCGATCCGCATCCCGACGCGCACGCTCACTCGCCTGTGCACGCCGCTCGCGCTCGCGCTGCGCACGTTGATGCTCCACTTGATCGTCTCGGCGGGCCACAGCCTGCGCCCAGCACTCATCGCAGGTCGGCAACAACCAATCCACATCGGACGGGGCCTGCAACGTGACACTCAGCCCGCATACCGTGTCGCGCGTCTGCCCCGGGCGTGGGCGCTCCTCCGGGGACAACGCATGCCGCTCCCCCAGCACCGGCTGCCACCACACCACCGGCCCCTGCCAAGACCCCACCAAACCCTCGTACATCCAGACCTCCTTGATTGATCCCTGAGGGATAGTGTCCTTGGGATAATTCCAATGGGATAGATATCGTTCGAGTGACACCCCTGGGCAGTTCAAGGTTCACCCGCAAGACTGGCCCATATGGAGTCATCACCAGTGGTCCGGCGGCGACGCTTGGCCCGCGATCTACGTTCTCTCCGCGACAAAGCAGGGCTCACGACACAACAAGTCGCGGACAGTGTCGGACGAGCTCAGTCACTCGTATCTCGGTGGGAAGCAGGCAAGAGAACGCCCGCGCATGGCGATGTCGTAGCTCTCGCCGAACTTTACGAGATTTCACGCCAAGAGCGTGATCAACTCACCTCTCTCGCGCGCGATGCCCGACGCAAGGGATGGTGGGAAACTTACGTCGATGTCCTGCCTGAGTGGCACGAGCGATACCTCGGCCTCGAAGCGGAAGCCACCGAAGTCAGCACATATGAGCCCGAGGTCATCCCCGGCCTACTCCAAACACAAGAGTATGCGCGTGCATTAACCAAGGCGACCCTGCTCACCTCCACAGCTGATGAGGTCGAGCGCCGTGTTGACCTTCGTCTCCAGAGGCAAGAACGCCTCAGCGATGACGAACCACTCCAACTCTGGGCCATCGCAGGTGAGGCAGCACTCTATAAGAAGGTCGGTGGCCCCGAAGTACTCGCAGAGCAACTACGACACCTCATCAAAGCCGCAGAATCACCCAACATCACGTTCCAGGTCATGCCACTTGAAGCCGGAGCACAACCGGCTACCGGCGGCCAAGTCACCATCCTCCGCTATGCCGAAGCCGAGGACGCCGACGTCGTCTACCTCGAAAGCCAGCACGGCGGTTTCTATGTCGAAGACCTCACAGCCGTAGCCAACTATGCACATGTGATGGAACATCTACGCGCGCACGCTGCCGACCCGGCTGCGTCGCTGGAGATTGTTCGACAGCGCATAGGGGCACTATGAGTAGCGATATCACAAACTGGCGCACATCCACTCGATCCCAGGGTCAGGGAACATGCGTCGAGGTCGGCTTTGCCGTGGAGGCGGTCGGGGTTCGGGACACCGAGGACCGCGAGGGCGGGCAGCTCACTCTCTCGCCCGCGCGCTGGCAGTCATTCCTGACCACCCTCAAGCGCGGTGCCTACGACCGGTAATCACCGCTGCCAGCGTGGTGAACGGAACTTTCGTCCCGATAGACGAGATGACCAGTCCGCTCACTCCTCTCGCCACAGGGTGGTCAGTGAGTGGCGGCCGGCCGGGATGGCCGACTTCCCGACCGGGGCCGAAGCCGGATGGCCGAGAGCTATACCGGTGCGGACCTGCCACGGTTCGGCCAGGCCCGCCCTCTCCGTGACCCATTCGACGTTGTGCTGCGGAAAGAACGTGACAGGGCAGGAACCGAGTCCGATGACGTGCGCGGCGAGCATGAGGTTCTGCGCGACCCGCCCACCGTCGAACTCCGCATCCGTCCCGCTGTGGTCCAACGCCAGCAATACCACCACAGGTGCAGCACGTAGGTGGAGAGCGTAAGCGCCGCACCTGCTCAGCGCCTCGCGCACATCCGCATCACGCACCGTGTGAAACCGCCACGGCTGGCGATTACGCGCCGAACCCGTCCACCGGGCGGTTTCCAGAATCCGATGCAGGTCGTGATCGCCGACATCTTCATCGGTGAACCATCGCGTCGCGCGCAGCGACATCAATGCGCGCAGCGGATCATGCCGATAGGCAGGGCCGGTCATGAACCACGCCTGGGCAGCAACATCGCCGGATCGAGGAGCGCAGACGACAACAAACGATCCGGCCATACCGCAGCGCTCATTGCGCCCTCCTCATCCGGCCCGGCACCGGTACAGGCCTCATTCTGCCTCACCATCCGCATCAATAGGGCAATCTTGTCGCGCCGAGCGTCGACGTGGTGAACGGAACTTTCGTCCAGATAGACGAGACGAACAGTCCATTCACTCCTCGGAGGTGGCGGCGAGTTCGTCCGGTGCCAGCACCTGCACATTGGCCAGCAGCTTTTCCACGAGCTCATCGAGGTCGAGCCGCTTCTCCAGGCGAGTCAGCTGCTCCGGCCTGGAATGGGTAGCCACCCGCGGTGGCATGATCAGCTTGCAGCAGTCCTCATCCGGCAAGGTGGAAATCTCGCTGGTGCCGATCTGCCGAGCCTCGGACATGATCTCGTCCTTGTCGAACGCCAGCAAAGGACGCAGCAGTGGCAGCGAGGACACGGCCTCGGTATTGGCGAGATTGGTCAGCGTCTGACTGGAAACCTGCCCCAGACTGTCCCCGGCCACGAGAGCCTCCGCGCCCAACCGATGAGCCAGGACATCGGCGGCCCGGACGATCAATCTGCGCTGGGCGACGATCTGCAACTGACCGGCACCTGCGGTGGCCAGCGACCGTTGCGCACTGCCGATCGGCACCACGTGCAGCCGAGTACCTCCCTGGAACCGGTTGAGCCTGCGAGCCAGCGCGTATGCCTTGTAACTCGATGACGGGCCGGTGTAAGGCGCACCGGTGAAGTGCACGAAGTCGCAACGCAGTCCACGTCGCATGGCCCGATATGCGGCGACCGGCGAATCGAACCCACCGGAAAGCAGCGCCAGAGCACGGCCACTCGAGCCAACCGGCAGACCACCCTGCCCCGAATGCCGTTCGAGGGACACGAAGACCTCGTTGCGGTCGACTTCCACCTCGACTTTGACCTCGGGAGTCTTCAAATCAACGGGCCAACCCAGCTCATCGCATACGCGCTGCCCAACATGCGCGGCGAGCTGGTCCGAGGTCAGCGGGAAGCCCTTGTGCCGTCGCCTGGCACGGACGGCGAAACTGTACTCGGCATGAGCCATGTCCCCGGCTCCGAACCGTTCGCGCAACATCCGCACTGCAGCAGCCGCAACATCATCGGCATCCTTGGCCACCCGCAGTCCCGGCTGCACCACACTGATTCCAACCACCTGCCGCGCACGTTCCACGAGCTCATGCAGCGGCATCCGAGAGGATGACAGCACCAGCACCCCCGCACGGCGGCGAATCCGCACCGACGTGTCATCACCCACGGCGTACTCCAGATTGTGCAGCAAGTGCTGCTCGAACAAGCCGCGGTTATGTCCCTTGAGCGCCAGCTCGCCGTACTTGAGCAGCACACAAGGCTGCGGCAGCATGCACCTCACCTCCGGACCGGACCTCGTTACCTCGCCGGGCGAATGCCCACCCCGCGTCCCGACATACACGGCATACGGCACGACTACCCGGCACCACGGGTGGGGTAGGCAAAGTATGGCCCACGGACATGCAAAAAGCCCCGGCGGTGCCAGTATGGCAACCGCCGGGGCAATACACCTTAAGAACTCCACAGTGAACGCCGCGTGATATGAGCAAGTCGCTCGGCCGATTAGTGCCGGTCGGCTTCACCTGTTACCAGGCTTCCACGTCCGGCCTATCAACCCACTGATCTGGTGGGGGCCTTAACCGGTCATGCCGGGGGGAGACCTCATCTGGAGGACGGCTTCCCGCTTAGATGCTTTCAGCGGTTATCCGTGCCGAACGTAGCCAACCAGCCGTGCTCCTGGCGGAACAACTGGCACACCAGAGGTTCGTCCGTCCCGGTCCTCTCGTACTGGGGACAGCATCTCGCAAGTCTCCGAACGCGCGCGGCGGATAGGGACCGAACTGTCTCACGACGTTCTAAACCCAGCTCGCGTGCCGCTTTAATGGGCGAACAGCCCAACCCTTGGGACCGACTACAGCCCCAGGATGCGACGAGCCGACATCGAGGTGCCAAACCATGCCGTCGATATGGACTCTTGGGCAGGATCAGCCTGTTATCCCCGGGGTACCTTTTATCCGTTGAGCGACACCGCTTCCACCAGCCAGTGCCGGATCACTAGGCCCTGCTTTCGCACCTGCTCGACCCGTCGGTCTCACAGTCAAGCCCCCTTGTGCCCTTGCACTCGCCACCTGGTTTCCAACCAGGCTGAGGGGACCGTTGGGCGCCTCCGTTACCCTTTGGGAGGCAACCGCCCCAGTTAAACTGCCCACCAGGCACTGTCCCTGATCCGGATCACGGATCGAGGTTAGACGCCCGCAACGACCAGAGTGGTATTTCAACAGCGACTCCACCCACACTGGCGTGTGAGCTTCCCAGTCTCCCACCTATCCTACACAAGCCGAACCAGACACCAATACCAAGCTACAGTAAAGGTCCCGGGGTCTTTCCGTCCTGCCGCGCGTAACGAGCATCTTTACTCGTATTGCAATTTCGTCGAGTCCGTGGTCGAGACAGCGCCCAAGTCGTTACGCCATTCGTGCAGGTCGGAACTTACCCGACAAGGAATTTCGCTACCTTAGGATGGTTATAGTTACCACCGCCGTTTACCGGCGCTTAGATTCGGAGCTTCGCAGCCACAAGGGCCACTAACCCCTCCTCTTAACGTTCCGGCACCGGGCAGGCGTCAGTCCGTATACCTCGTCTTACGACTTCGCACGGACCTGTGTTTTTAGTAAACAGTCGCTCGGGCCTATTCACTGCGGCCGGCCAGCGCTTCCACCGCCGAGGGTGTACACGCCATCCGGCTCCCCTTCTCCCGAAGTTACGGGGACATTTTGCCGAGTTCCTTGACCACGGTTTGCTCGCTCGCCTCGGTATTCTCTACCTGACCACCTGTGTTGGTTTGGGGTACGGACCACCCACGCACTCGCTAGAGGCTTTTCTCGGCAGTACGGGATCACCCACTTCGCCACACGGGCTCGGCCTCCGGTCTCAGGCACCGGTGCACGGATTTTCCTGTGCACCGCCCTACACCGTTACCCCGGGACTACCATCGCCCGGGATGGGCTACCCTGCTGCGTCACCCCATCGCTGACCGGACAGCCGGGTCTCCACACCATGAGCGCCGGACACTGTCCCGCACAGCGGAACAGGCCGGAGCCGATGGTGCCGAGAGCACCGACGCCGGTATGGGACGTGCGTCGGCGGGTACGGGAATATCAACCCGTTATCCATCGGCTACGCCTGTCGGCCTCGCCTTAGGCTCCGACTCACCCTGGGCGGATCAGCCTTGCCCAGGAACCCTTGGTCTTCCGGCGGAGGAGATTCTCACTCCTCTTTCACTACTCATGCCCGCATTCTCTCTCGCATGGTCTCCACGACTGGCTTGCGCCGCCGCTTCACCGTCCACACGATGCTCCCCTACCCACCGTGACACACAGTCACGGCGACACGGCTTCGGCGGTGTGCTTGAGCCCCGCTACATTTTCGGCGCAGGACCACTCGACCAGTGAGCTATTACGCACTCTTTCAAGGATGGCTGCTTCTAAGCCAACCTCCTGGTTGTCCGGGCAGTCCCACATCCTTCCCCACTAAGCACACACTTGGGGGCCTTAGCCGGTGTTCTGGGCTGTTTCCCTCTCGACGACGGAGCTTTTCCCCCGCCGACTCACTGCCGCGCTTTCCACGCCATGCCATTCGGAGTTTGGTTGACTTCAGTACCCCTCAAAGGGCCATCAGCCATCCAGTAGCTCTACCTGCACGACGAAACACACGACGCTGCACCTAAATGCATTTCGGGGAGAACCAGCTATCTCCGAGTTTGATTGGCCTTTCACCCCTACCCACAGCTCATCCCCCAGGTTTTCAACCCTGGTGGGTTCGGGCCTCCACCCGGTATTACCCGGGCTTCACCCTGGCCATGGGTAGATCACTCGGTTTCGGGTCTAGAGCACGCGACTACCACGCCCTTTTAGGACTCGCTTTCGCTCCGGCTTCCCCACAACGGGTTAACCTCGCCACGCACCACTAACTCGCAGGCTCATTCTTCAAAAGGCACGCCATCACCCGAAGGCTCTGACGGATTATAGGCACACGGTTTCAGGGACTATTTCACTCCCCTCTCGGGGTACTTTTCACCATTCCCTCACGGTACTCTCCGCTATCGGTCATCAGGAGTATTTAGGCTTACCAGGTGGTCCTGGCCGATTCACACGGGAATCCACGGATCCCGTGCTACTCGGGATGACACCCGGGAGCACGCACAACTTTCGCCGACGGGGGTCTCACCCACTACGCCTGCGCGTTCCAACGCATTGAGCTGGTTGTCCGTGTACTCCCTGCTGAGGCGGCAGCCCCAGCCAGGTGGTCCCAACAACCCCGAGCACGCAACGCCTGCCGGCTTTGACACGTACTCGGTTTAGCCTCGATCCCGTTTCGCTCGCCACTACTCGGGGAATCGCTGTTGCTTTCTCTTCCTGCGGGTACTGAGATGTTTCACTTTCCCGCGTTACCTCCCACTGCCCTATACATTCAGGCAGCGGTGACCGGACATCACTCCGGCCGGGTTTCCCCATTCGGACACCCTCGGATCACAGCTCGGTTGACAGCTCCCCGAGGCTTATCGCAGCCTCCCACGTCCTTCATCGGCTCCTGATGCCGAGGCATCCACCGTGCGCCCTTCAACACTTGCTCACACGCAAAGATGCTCGCGACGTCCACTGTGCAGTTCTCAAGGTGCAGCTCTCACGGTGCGATGAACAGAGCTTCCACTCTGCTTCGTGGCTCGCACCCTGGGAGCCCAACAGCGTGCCCGGCGCCACCTGATAGCAGCGCCGGTCAGTATCAACGACTACAACGGGTTCGCACCCGTGAAGTTCCGCATCGATCACAATAATTCTTTAGAGCAATGCTCCTTAGAAAGGAGGTGATCCAGCCGCACCTTCCGGTACGGCTACCTTGTTACGACTTCGTCCCAATCGCCGGTCCCACCTTCGACCACTCCCTCCGCACAATGTGCGGTTGGGCCGTGAGCTTCGGGCGTTACCGACTTTCGTGACGTGACGGGCAGTGTGTACAAGGCCCGGGAACGTATTCACCGCAGCATTGCTGATCTGCGATTACTAGCGACTCCGACTTCACGAGGTCGAGTTGCAGACCTCGATCCGAACTGAGACCGGCTTTGAGGGATTCGCTTCACCTTGCGGCTTTGCTGCCCTCTGTACCGGCCATTGTAGCATGTGTGAAGCCCTGGGCATAAGGGGCATGATGACTTGACGTCGTCCCCACCTTCCTCCGAGTTTCCCCGGCAGTCTCCCGCGAGTCCCCAACCGAATTGCTGGCAACACGGGATAAGGGTTGCGCTCGTTGCAGGACTTAACCCAACATCTCACGACACGAGCTGACGACAGCCATGCACCACCTGTGCACCGGCCCCGAAGGGAAGCCATGTCTCCATGGCGATCCGGGCATGTCAAACCCAGGTAAGGTTCTTCGCGTTGCATCGAATTAATCCACATGCTCCGCCGCTTGTGCGGGCCCCCGTCAATTCCTTTGAGTTTTAGCCTTGCGGCCGTACTCCCCAGGCGGGGCGCTTAATGCGTTAGCTACGGCACGGAAACCTGAACGGTCCCCACACCTAGCGCCCAATGTTTACGGCGTGGACTACCAGGGTATCTAATCCTGTTCGCTCCCCACGCTTTCGCTCCTCAGCGTCAGGTACGGCCCAGCAAGCTGCCTTCGCCGTCGGTGTTCCTCCTGATATCTGCGCATTTCACCGCTACACCAGGAATTCCGCTTGCCTCTACCGCCCTCTAGTCTGCCCGTATCGGCCGCACGTTCGCAGTTGAGCTGCGATTTTTCACGACCGACGCGACAAACCGCCTACGAGCTCTTTACGCCCAGTAAATCCGGACAACGCTTGCGCCCTACGTATTACCGCGGCTGCTGGCACGTAGTTAGCCGGCGCTTCTTCTGCCCCTACCGTCAGGTTCGTCGGGGCTGAAAGAGGTTTACAACCCGAAGGCCGTCCTCCCTCACGCGGCGTTGCTGCGTCAGGCTTTCGCCCATTGCGCAAGATTCCTCACTGCAGCCTCCCGTAGGAGTCTGGGCCGTGTCTCAGTCCCAGTGTGGCCGATCACCCTCTCAGGCCGGCTACCCGTTATCGCCTTGGTGAGCCATTACCTCACCAACAAGCTGATAGGCCGCGAGCCCATCTCTGGCCGGAACCCCACCTCACGGTGGAGAACCTTTCCGCCGGTCGGGATGCCCCGGCCGACGCGTATCCGGTATTAGCCCCGGTTTCCCGAGGTTATCCCAGAGCCATAGGCAGGTTGCTCACGTGTTACTCACCCGTCCGCCGCTCGACTATCTCTCCCGGAGGAGAGACGCCTCGCTCGACTTGCATGTGTTAAGCACGCCGCCAGCGTTCGTCCTGAGCCAGGATCAAGCTCTCCATCAATGATCCTATGAAGATCCGCTAATGCGGATCGTTGGCGGGCCGGTGCATCGCACTCGGCCGCGCCCGCACTACAGCGTCGATGCGAATAAACGCTGACACTGACTAGGCACGCTGTTGAGTTCTCAAGGTACGAGACTTCCTCGCAGGTGTGTCCCGATGAACCGTCATCAAAACCTGAAATTATCTTACCAGGCCCAATGGCAGTCCCTGGGTTCCAAACCCGCAGAGATAATGTTATCAGTGCTCTTCCGAGCCATCCAAGGAGGGGGGGTCACCGCTGTGTCAGCGGCTGAAATCCCTCGTTCCCAGGATAACAATGCTTGCTGCTGATGCCAAATCGGCCCAGCGGCAACCCGGTTGCGTGCAATCACGCTCGGGCCGCAGCGGCTTCCACGCGATTTCCTCGCTCGAAGTCATCTCATGGAGCGCCGCCACCAAGGCTTGTTTTCACTTGAAATCGTAGCGCTGCTCCGCATCCGTCGTCAAGCGGACCCTACAGGGCTACTCAACAGCGTACCTGCGAAACACTACTGTGAAGCTCGCTCGAAGCTTCCGACGCCAGTGTACCTCTCCAGCGGAGACCTTCAATCGGCCCCCTCCCGCGAGCGGGTCCGTCGAGGTTGTCCCGGCGATGTACACACTCTACCAGAGGGTCGGCGTGCTCCTCTGGGGGGTGTCCCCGGGGGCTGTCCACCAGGGGACTGCCCTCGTTTTCCGGTACCGACAACAACCGGCACTCGCCCGAGCAGTCCCGGTAGCGGGCCTCTGTGAAGCAGGGCATACCAGCGGGCCATAATCACCTCGCCGCGAAGCGATCCCCTCGTCTGGCAGGGTCGTCATCGGCGATGAGAACGACGAGGAGGCCACGCGTGGACGCTGATGCTGATATGGCGCTTCCGGAACGGAGCAGGCAGGTGGCTCGGGTCCTGGCCGAGGCGAGCATCGCCGGCGAGATCCGCCAGATGCCGGACTCGACACGCACGGCAGCCGATGCCGCCTCCGCACTGGGCTGCGAAGTCGGAGCCATCGCCGGCAGCCTCGTCTTCCTCTCCGGCGGAGAACCGATCCTGGTGCTGGCCAGCGGGCGTCACCGCGTCGACACCGCCGGAGTCGCGGCGCAGCTGTCCTGGCAGCCACTGGAACGTGCCACTCCCGAGCAGGTGCGGGAAGCCACCGGGCAAGCCATCGGCGGCGTCGCTCCCGTCGGCCATCCTGCCCCTCTGCCGACCGTGGTCGACACGGCACTGGCGGAGTACCCACAGGTCTGGGCGGCGGGCGGAACACCCCGCACCGTCTTTCCCACCACTCACGAGGAACTGGTCCGGTTGACCGGCGGCCGCGCCCTGGCCGTCGCCGACGACTGATTTCGCCACGACCGGACAGAGCAGCCGCAAACAACCCGCTACAGATAGAAAGCCAGCAAAAGGCAGCAGACGAGTGCGGCACCGAGGACGATGAGGATCTTGTCCTTGAGCACGACCTCCTCCGGCTCGCCCGCGCCGCCCTTGTCGACATCGACCGCATACCGCAGGATCGCGATCACCATCGGCACGATCGACACAGTGCTCCAGATCGACGAGACCGTCTCGCGGATTTCGAATGCCCACAGCGAGTAGGTCATGATCACGATGGCGGCCGAGATCGCCCACACGAACCTCAAGTAGGACGGCGAGTAGGCCTCCAGCGACTTGCGGATCTTCGCGCCCGTGTTCTGCGCCAGGATGATCTCGGCATAGCGTTTGCCCGCCACCATGAACAGCGAACCGAAGGCCGTCACCAGCAGGAACCACTGCGATATGTAGAGCTGGGCGGCCGCACCACCGGCCACCGCACGCAGCAGAAAACCGGACGACACGATGCACAGGTCGATCACGGGTTGGTGTTTGAGGCCGAAGCAGTAGCCGAGCTGCACCGCCACGTACACGAACATCACGATGGCCAGCGGCGTACTGGCCAGAGCCGAAATCACGATCGAGCCGACCAGCAGTACCGCAGCGACGGCATAGGCCACCGGCAGCGGCACCAGGCCCGCCGCAATCGGACGCTTGCACTTCGTCGGATGTGCCCGATCCGACTCGACGTCCTTGGCATCGTTGACGAAGTAGATCCCGGAAGCCGCCATCGAGAACACGACGAACGCGATCGCGCTGTACAGCAGAACGCCGGGATTGCCGATCTGGCCCGCCGTGAACACGGCCGCGAGCACGAGGACGTTCTTCACCCACTGCTTCGGCCGAGCCTCCCGAACCAGCCCCTTGACCAGACCACCGACCGTGCCCGCTTGGGAAACCGCCTCGGACCTCGGCGTCTCCGGAGCAGTGGGCTCCTCCTCGGCTGCGACGATGCCGTCCTCGTCCTCGTCCAGCCGGGCGGGCTCCGTCCGGAGAGTCTCCTTCGCCGTGGCCCCGTTCCGGGCCGGGAGCGCAGCTCCCTCTTCGGTGCCCGGGTGTTCGCTCACGCCCGCACCGGTCTCGTTCTTGTCAGACACGGCTCCTCCACCGTTTCAGGTGGCGGCGCACTCCCAGTGCCACGGCACCGCCGAGCGTCGCCCCCACGACCACGTCGCTCGGGTAATGCACTCCCAGGGCAAGGCGGCTGACCATCATCGGCGGCACCAGCACCGAGGCCAGACTCCTGCCCGTGACGCCCCGGGCGAGTCCCCCGTACAGCACCGCCGCCGCCGTTGTGGACGTCGAGTGCGACGACGGGAAACTCAACGTGCTCGGTGTGTCCACCAGCACCTCGATCCGCGGATCGAGCGGGCGCCTGCGCCGCACCGTGCGTTTGACCGCGATCGACACCCCGTGTGCGACCGCCACGCCTGCCGTCGCGGCGATCCACTCACCACGCCGTGTGCGGTCGGCCACGGCTCCCACCGCACCGACGGCCAGCCATCCGATGGCGTGGTCGCCGAACTTCGACATCGCCTGCGCGGTGGTGACCACGGATGGCCGGGCCAGCACACTCTGCACCTTGCGCACGGCGATGGTCTCGAGGGTTACCTGTGGGTTGTGCTCGCCGGCGGGGATCCGGTCGGCCACGTCAGTCCTCCATCGAGCCGTCCAGGGAACGGCCCTCGGTGAAGTAGGGGGCGATTTTGTTGTCGAACATGCTCAGCGCCGAACCGATCGCCATGTGCATGTCCAGGTACTTGTAGGTACCCAGCCGTCCGCCGAAAAGCACCTTGCGTTCCTTGGCCTCGCGTTTGGCCAGATCACGGTAGGAGTCCAGTTTCTCCCGGTCCTCGGAGGTATTGATCGGGTAGTACGGCTCGTCGCCGCTCTCGGCGAAGCGCGAGTACTCCCGGAAGATAACGGTCTTGTCCTTCGGGTAGTTCCGCTCCGGATGGAAGTGCCGGAACTCGTGGATGCGGGTGAAGGGAACGTCCTCGTCCGCATAGTTCATCACCGACGTGCCCTGGAAGTCCCCGGTGTCGACGACCTCGCTTTCGAAGTCCAGGGTCCGCCAGCCCAGCGCCCCGGCCGAATAACCGAAGTACTGGTCCAGCGGGCCGGTGTAGACGACCGGGACGCCGGTGGGCAGCTCGTCGCGCACGTCGAAGTAATCGGTGCTCAGCTGCACCTCGATGTTCGGGTGCTCGGCCATGCGTTCCAGCCAGGCGGTGTAGCCGTCGACCGGCAGGCCCTCGTAGGTGTCGCTGAAGTAGCGGTTGTTGAAGGTGTAGCGAACCGGCAGGCGCGTGATGTTGGCCGCGGGCAGCTCCTTCGGGTCGGTCTGCCACTGCTTGGCCGTGTAACCCCGCACGAACGCCTCGTACAGCGGCCGGCCGATCAGCGAGATCGCCTTTTCTTCCAGGTTCTTCGCATCGGCGGTGTCGATCTCCGCGGCCTGCTCGGCCACCAAGGCCCTCGCCTCGTCCGGGGAGAACGCCCGCCCGAAGAACTGGCAGATCAGACCGAGATTCATCGGGAAGGAGTAGATCTGCCCCTGGTACCGGGTGAACACCCGGTGCTGATAGTCGGTGAAGTCGGTGAATTGGGTGACGTAGTCCCACACCCGCTTGTTGGAGGTGTGGAACAAGTGGGCACCGTAGCGATGCACCTCGATCCCGGTCTCCGGCTCCGCCTCCGAGTAGGCGTTGCCGCCGATGTGGTTACGTCGGTCCAGCACCAGCACCCGCTTGTCGAGCTGGGTGGCGGCGCGCTCTGCGATCGTCAGGCCGAAAAATCCGGAGCCTACAACGATCAGGTCATAGCCTGCGAAGCTCACAGCCGCGAGGGTAGCGTTTCGTAATCGAAACGTTGGAACCGCGTGGACGTTGTCCGATTCGTCGGATGACGCACCCGTCCTGGGCAAGGCCGCTACTCCACAGGAATGAAGCTCTTCGGCCCTTGGATAGCATCGGCATCGCGACTGAAGCAGGCCGCCATCGACCGGCCGGGGGTACCAGGGGACGGTGATCAGGGCAGTGCCGGGGGTAGGCGGCAGAAGATTTCAGCCCATCGTGCCGATCGTGCCGATCGTGCTGATCGCGGCGATCACCGCCGAGGTCCTCGCCGTATGGTTCGTGCACTGGATCGACACCCGCGGCTACATCGACACCGGGATCTATCGGCTCGGCGCCCAGGCCTGGCTCGACGGCCGGGAGGTCTACGGCTCCGACCTCACTCCCGTGCAAAGCCCGGACGTCGGCACCCTGCCGTTCATCTACCCGCCCTTCGCCGCGCTGCTGTTCGTACCGCTGACCTGGATGTCGCTCGACGCCGCCATCGTCACGGTCGCGATCTGCTCGCATCTTTCCCTGTTCGTCACCGCCTACGCGCTCGCCCGCTGTTCGTCGTATCTCGCACCGCGCTCGGGGTCGGTCGCCCTCGCCACCGCCGTGGTCCTGCCATGGCTCACCCTGATCGAGCCCACGCGCGAAACCCTCAACTACGGCCAGATCAACCTCGTGCTCATGGGATTGGTCGCCGCCGATTGCCTGCTGCCGCAGCCCGTGCTGGGGCGCGTGCGCTGGCCACGCGGCCTGCTGGTGGGGATCGCGGCCGCGATCAAGCTGACGCCGCTGGTGTTCCTGCTGCTGTTCTTCGTGCGCAGGGACCTGCGCGCGGCATCGATATCGCTGCTGACCTTCTCGGCCACCGTCCTGCTCGGTTTCCTCGCCGCACCGGACGATGCGGCCGACTGGTGGCTGGACAAGATGTTGTCCACCGGCGATTCGTTCGGCACCGTCTACACCGGCAATCTCACCTTGCGCAGTCTGCTGGCCAAGCAGGAAATCAGCGGGGCGATGCTGGACTCGCTGTGGCTCGCCGGGTCGCTGGTACTGCTGATCCTGGCCGTGGCCGGGATGCGATATGCGCTGCGCTCCGGCAACACGTCGCTGGCACTGGTGATCAACGCCGTGCTCGGGCTGCTGGTCTCGCCGATCTCGTGGTCGCACCACTGGGTGTGGGCAGGCCCGGCGCTGGCGCTGCTGTTCGCGATGGGGCTACGGCACCGCAGGCACGGTGTGCTGCTCACGGTCGGCTTCTGCGCCGTCGTGGTGCTGATCGGACCCCAGTGGTACCTGCCGTACGGCGACGATCGGGAACTCGACTGGACCTTCTCCCAGCAGGTCGTCGGCAATGCCTACACCCTCATCGGCATCGGCTTTCTGATCGCGAGCACCGTGGCGTGGCTCCGCTTCCGCCCGCGTTCCCGGGAGAGCAGGAGTCAGAAGGCCAGGGTGACGACGGTGGCGATGTAGACGCCGATGATCAGGACTCCTTCGAAACCCAGTCGCCACCAGCCGCGTACTTGTCGCAACAGGAGCCCACCGAGCAGGACCGCGGTCATGAGCAGAGCGGCGGCGGTGAGGAACAGTTGGTCCTGATCGGCCGCGTGGTAGAGAGACCCACCACGGTAGGCGATGTCGCCGACGACGAGGTTGAGCACATCGAGGCAATTGCCGCCGATGACCGCCGCGATGGCCAGGGTGGGTGCGCCTCGCCGTACCGCAGCGATGGCCGTGACCGTCTCGGGCAGAGCGTTGACGACACCCATGAACACGGCGCCGACGATTCCGGCGCTGAGTCCCGTGGCGAGAACGAGGCTCTCGGCGGCATGGGCGATGACCGCACCGCCGACGGCGACCACACCGCCGACCACGATGAACTGCCCCCACAGTTTCGCGCTGCTCACTCCCGCGAAACGGTCCTGCTCACCGGACTCATCGGGTTCATCGGGCAGGGTCTCCCTGGTCCGGACGGCCCGCCACATGGGTTTTTCGCCCTGCTCCTGAATGAGTTTCAAACCACCCAGGTAGAAGGCCACCAGGACCAACGAGGCGGGGTGCACGGCCCAGAAGGTGTAATCGGGACTGAAGGCCGCCAGCAAGGCCATGGACAGCAGCCCGATGAGCAGGGTGCCGAACGAAAGGTTCGACAGCGAGGCGGCCGCGTGCTCCAGATTGGAGCGCCGGTGGGCGAAGTCGGCCACCGCGATCGCGAGGGTCTGAGCGGCGATCCCGCCGATGGCGTTGCTGTAGGCCAGCCCGGCCTGGCCCCCGGCGGCACTGACCCCGGTCATGACGATGCCGGACAACGAGGTCGCCAAGCCGAAGAACACCGCGCCGAACAGCGCCTCGCCCCAGCCGGTCCGATCGGCCAGCGTGTCCCCGATGCCGGTCATGCGCACACTGCCCAGAACCGTTATGGCGGCGGCCACGAGGAACACGGCCACGCTCCAGCCCAGCGGCCACGGCGAAGTCAGCAGCTCGAGCACCATGATCTCCCCGCAACGACAGGCTCGGTGAACGGAACGCGGGCCACAGGACCTTCCCTATCACGGGCGTGGCTGCGATGCGGGATTTGCCGAGGGAGGCACCGGAACGGGAGGACAGAGACACCGCGCTCCTGCCGGGGGATCACCACCAGCGTTCGAGGACCTGAGCCACTCCGTCGGCGCTATTGGCCGCCGTCACCTCGTCGGCGATCTCCAGCGCATCGGGGTGCGCATTGTGCACTGCCACGCCGTGCCCGGCCCAGTCGAGCATCGCGACGTCGTTGGGCATGTCGCCGAACGCGAGAACATCGGATCGGTCGACGCCGAATTCCTCGGCGATCGAAGCCAGCCCCGAAGCCTTGTCCACTCCCGACGCCGAGAGTTCGAGCAGCCCCGCACCGGTCGAGTACGTCACCTGCAGCTGTGTCCCCACGACCTCGGCAGCGGCAGCGGCCATCTCGCCACTGGTCAACCGATCGTGCAACACCAGCAGTTTCGCGGCGGGCTTGCCGACCAATTCATCGGCAGGGACCACACGCAGGTCGGCATTGGACCAGATCCCCACGAATTCTTCCTCGGCGAGAAACTGCTCGTCGAGACGGTCGCGGGCACCGTGCGTGGACCGCTCCACCGCGAACGAGCACCCCGGAATGGCCTCGCGCAGTTCCCGGGTGACGTCGTGCAGCAGAACGGGGCCGATGCCACTGGTACGCAGCACCACGTCACGAGCCGTGTCGTAGACGACCGCGCCGTTGGCGCAGACGGCCAGACCGGCAAGGCGCCGTCCCGCCGCCTCCAACCCGTGAGAAGCATCCGCTGCCGGCCTCTCCGGCCTCTCCGGACTTGTCCCGTCCCGGCCGAATCCGTCCGGATCGAGGTGGCCCGCATCGGGCTCCTCCGCATCGGGCTCCTCCGCATCGGTCTCCTCCGCATCGAGTCCGGGCAATCCGAGTCCGTCCACGATCTGCGGTACCCACCGTGGCGGTCTTCCCGTGACCAGTACGAACGGCGTCCCGGAGGCCACGACCCGCTGCACGGTCCGCGCGGTACGCGAGCTCACCCGCTCCCACGGGTCCAGCAGTGTCCCGTCCACATCCGATGCCACCAGGCCAGGTTTGCGCACCCCACCATCGTGCCTGCCGCACAACGTTCGCGGGGAGCGATTCACACCACGTCGACGTGCAACCCGTCCGATATGGCGAACCTCTCGTAGCGCACGCGGCTGGACGTATACGGTCACGGGCGTGCGCGTTGGGATCGTGATTTTGCCCGAACACCGCTGGTGGGCTGCGGAACCGCTGTGGCGAATGGCCGAGGAATACGGGTTCGACCATGCCTGGACCTATGACCACCTGGGGTGGAGATCGCTGGTGGACAGGACGTGGTTCGACGCCGTACCCACGCTGACGGCCGCGGCGACCGTGACCTCACGCATCAAGCTCGGCACGCTCGTCGCCTCCCCGAACTTCCGACATCCCGTGCATTTCGCCCGCGAACTCACCGCACTCGACGACATCTCCGACGGGCGCTTCCTGCTCGGTGTCGGCGCGGGCAGCGCCGGATTCGATGCCACGGTGCTCGGTCAGGAGGCACTGCCGGACAGCAGACGGGTCGACCGGTTCGGCGAGTTCGTCGAACTCCTCGACACCATCCTCAAGCAGGACAGCACCACCTACGACGGCGAGTACTACTCGGCGGCCGAGGCGCGGCGGGCACCGGGCTGCGTACAGACACCGCGGATGCCGTTCATCGTCGCCGCCAACGGCCCACGCTCCATGCGGTTGGCCGCACGATTCGGCCAGGGATGGGTCACCAACGGCAGCCCCGAGAGCCGAGCAGGCGAGGACACCGAGCAGTGGTGGCGTTCGGTCCGAGAAGCCTCCGAGCGATACTCCGAAGCGCTGACCGCCGAGGGCCGCACACCCGCCCGGTCACCGCGGTACCTCTCCGCCGACGCGGCACCGCGGTACTCGCTGTCCAGTGTCGAGCACTTCCGCGACGTGCTCGGACGCGCGGGCGAACTCGGCTTCACCGATGTCATCACCCACTGGCCCAGGCCGGAACAGCCCTACGCCGGGCAGGAATCCATCATCGAGGAGATCGCCGCCGAGGTGCTGCCCGGCCTGAAAGAGGTATGACTTGCGTGTGCCTGCCCGCACTGCCGGGTAAACCCACCATGGGAACGGTGCGGCACGGGGAACTCCCGGTGCGGAATCACCGGCACGGGAAGCCCCGGTACGGGAAGGGCGCTGCCATGGCACAGGAGTCGCTTGCCCGCTCACTGCTCGACGAGGCGGGCACCACCTACGCGGCCCAGGCCGGGATCACCCTGGCCGACAAACCCGCTCCGCTGTATCGGTTGCTGGTGCTGTCGGTGCTGCAATCCGCCCGGATCAAGGCCGAGATCGCGGTGGCGGCGGCCAGGGAACTCGCCGACTTCGGTACGCCGGAACGGATGCGCGAGGCAAGCTGGCAACAACGGGTCGACGCGCTCGGACGTGGACACTACGTGCGCTACGACGAGAGCACGGCGACGGCTCTGGGGCAGGGCGCCGACCTGCTCCTCGACCGGTACCGGGGCGATCTCCGCAGACTCCGCAAGCAGGCGAACGGTGATGTCGGCGCCATCTGCAACGGCCTCACCCAGGTGCCCAAACTGGGGCCCGTCGGCGCGGACATCTTCTGCCGCGAGGCGCAGGCCGTGTGGCCCGAGCTGCGCCCGTACTTCGACAAGAAGGCCCTGCGCGGCGCCGAGAAGGTCGGCCTGCAGGCCAAGCCGGAGCAACTGGCCGAGCTCGTCGACGGCGGCGACCTCGCGCGGTTCGCCGCCGCCTGCGTCCGCGTCACCCTCGAGAAGGGTGTCGCCGATCGGGTACACAGCCGCGCTCCTGCCTAGGGGCGGAAGGCCACCCGGACGCAGCCATCGGACTTGTTCTTGAACATCTGGTAGGCCTGCGGCCCTTGATCGAGTGGGAGTACGTGGGTGGCGTAGTGCGCGGTCTGCAGTTCACCGATGGCCATGCGATCCAGCAGCATCGGGATGTAGCGCTGGCCGTGCTGCGGAGCGGCGCGGAAGGTGAGGCCCTTCATGTACACCGCGCCGAGGGGGAACTTGTCGACGAAGCCGCCGAAGACGCCGAGCACGAAGACGCTACCGCCCTTGCGGCAACTGTAGATCGCCTGCCGAACGGCGGTCGGCCGATCGGTCTGCAGGCGCAGCTTGTGCTTCACCTGGTCGTGGATGTTCGTCAACCCGGTGCCGTGCGCTTCGCTGCCCACGGCTTCGATGCACACGTCCGCACCACGGCCACCGGTCATCTCGTGGAGCTCGCCGGGAACGTCGGTCTGCTCGTAGTTGAGCACCTCGGCACCCGCATGCCGCTTGGTCATCGCCAGCCGGTCGGGATACCGGTCGATGGCGATGACGCGCTCGGCACCGAGGAGGAACGCCGCTCTCGCCGCCATCTGCCCCACCGCGCCACATCCCCACACCGCAACGACATCCCCCGGCTGCACACCGCCGAGCTCGGCACCCATCCAGCCCGTCGGGGCCGTGTCGGACGCGAACAGAGCGTTCTCGTCGTCGACTCCGTCGGGGATGGCAAAGGCGCCGTGGTCGACGTACGGCACGCGGATGTACTCGGCGTGGCTGCCCGTGAAGCCGCCGAAGACGAGGGAAAAACCGAAGCAGCCGCCTGCGGGGAAACCCCACAGCGCTTCGCTGATGGCCGGGTTGGTGTTGGCGTTGTCGCAGAGCGAGAACAGTTGCTGCTCGCAGTACCAGCAACGGCCGCACCCGATGAAGGTACACACCACGACGCGGTCCCCCACCTCGTGGCGCCGCACCTCGGGGCCGGTCTCCACGATCTCGCCGATGAACTCGTGACCGAGGACGTCACCCGACTCCATGAACGGGAAGTAGCCGTCGAGGAGGTGCAGGTCCGAGCCGCACGTCGCGGTCATCGTGACGCGCACGATCGCGTCCTGGGCGTTGAGGATCTGCGGATCGGGGACCGTATCGACCGAGAGCTCGTTCACGCCTTTCCAGCACAAGGCTTTCATCCTCGCCCCTCACCTCCGGCTCGATCCGCCGCCACACGCAGCGGCAGGTTCGTGAGCGTTGGCTCGATGGTCACCGCATGGCTCTCGCGCAGGATGTCGCCGGTCTCGAGCAACTGTTTCGACTTCCGCAACGCGGAGCGCACCTCCTGGCGAGGGTCACTACCGCGGAGACGAGCGAGCACGGCCGAAGCGCCCGTGGGAGGCGCGGATCGGAGTCGGACGGCGAGCTCCGTGCCCTTCCCTCCCGGGGCCGTCCGTACCTGCCACTCGACGGCGCTGCCCAGTTCGCGGACGGGAACCGGCGGTGTCACCCCACCGACCGCCACTTGATCGCCGGGCCGGTTGATGGTGACGACATGCCATCGTCGTTCGGCAACGGACCGGGACGCGGCACCGCGTCCGCCACCGACAGCGGCCTCGAGCGCCCTGGCCACGGCGGTGGCGAGGGCGATCCCTCTGCGGGGGATGTCCTTCGATATGGCAGCGCGTATCTGCATACGGCCCCCCTGCCTGCGGAGAGCGGGCTGTCGGGCGGACACCGGTCCTCGTCTTCGTACCCCGTCGAGTGTTCTCCGAAACGCCCCGCTCTCGCGGGTACTGCCCCCGACAACAGCAGCCGGCCGAACCCCGTCTACGGGGTCAGCACCTCACGTCCGCCCATGAAGGGGCGCAGCGCCTCCGGAATCCGAACCGAACCATCGGCCTGCTGGTGGTTCTCCAGCAACGCGACGAGCCAGCGAGTGGTGGCCAGGGTGCCGTTCAATGTCGAGGCGGGCAGGGTACGTCCCTCATCCCGGTAGCGTGTGCCCAGCCGCCGCGCCTGGAACGTGGTGCAGTTCGAGGTGGAGGTCAGTTCCCGGTAAGCCTGCTGGGTCGGGATCCAGGCTTCGCAGTCGAACTTGCGGGCCGCACTGGCCCCCAGATCACCGGCCGCGACATCGATGACACGGTACGGTACCTCGATCTTGGCCAGCATCTCCTCTTCCCACGCCAACAGACGCTCGTGCTCGGCGCGGGAGTCCTCCTCGCGGCAGTAGACGAACATCTCCACCTTGTTGAACTGGTGCACGCGGATGATGCCGCGCGTGTCCTTGCCGTAGGAGCCCGCTTCCCGCCGGAAGCACGACGACCAGCCCGCATACCGGATCGGACCCCGGGACAGGTCCAGGATCTCGCCCGAGTGGTACCCGGCCAGCGGGGCCTCGGACGTACCGACCAGATACAGATCGTCCTCTTCCAGCCGGTACACCTCACTGGCGTGCGCACCGAGGAACCCGGTGCCCTCCATGATCTCCGGACGTACCAGCACCGGCGGCACCACCAGCGTGAACCCCGCTGCGGTGGCCTGGGCCACCGCCATGTTCAGCAGTGCCAGCTCGAGCTGGGCCCCGACGCCGGTGAGAAAGTAGAAGCGAGCTCCGGAGACCTTCGCGCCACGCTCGGTGTCCAGCGCCCCCAGTGCGGTCCCCAACTCCAGGTGGTCGGAGATCTCGAAGTCGAACTCGGGGGGCGTACCGACGTGCTTGTGCACGACATAATCGTCCTCCCCGCCTGCGGGAGTCTCGGGCTCCACCACGTTGGAAACCTTGCGCTGTGCCTGCTGCAGGGTCTCGTCGGCCTCGGCCTGTTCCGCCTCGGCGTCCTTGACCTGCGCGGCGAGGTCCTTGCCCTGCGCCAGCAGCGTGTCGCGTTCCTCCCCGGAAGCCTTGCCGACCTGCTTGCCGAGCTGCTTCTGCTCGGCACGCAGCGTGTCCGCCCGAGAGACCGCCGAACGGCGCCGCTCGTCGGCGGACAGCAGCGCGTCCACCAGGGACGCGTCCTCTCCCCTCGCACGCTGCGAAGCGCGCACGGCTTCCGGATCCTCGCGGAGCGTCTTCAGGTCGATCACAGCTGGTCAGCCTAGCTCGCCACGCCCTCCCCGGAACCGGCCGGGGTAGTGTTCGCCTGCGGCGTGCACCACGGCACACCCGCGTGTCGATCGCCAGGGTTCGTCGGGATGCGTCACAGACACCGAATGGTGACCGCAGGAAGCACCGCGTACGGCATTTAGGCAGCATGGAAGAGTGATGGCCGAGTCCCCTGATCCGCCCCCCGAGTCTCCACCCACGGGTACCCGATCCGGCAGGAACCGACGGAAACTCGACACCCGGCTCGTGATGATCTCGGCCGCTCTCGGTGGGCTGCTGGTTCTCGTGATCAGCGCGGTGCTCCACTGGCCGAACTCGGGGAGCAGCGCTCGCGGCACGAGCACGGCTTCGGAGACGGGCTCGGGAGCAGGCACGGCTTCGAGAGCAGGCGCGAGCGCCGGCGACGAGCAAAAAGCCGCACCGACTCGACCGCCGGAACTCGAAGTCACGGCAGGCACCTGCCTGAACTGGACCGCACCCGACGCGGGCGATATCCGCGAGGTCACCTGCGCCGAACCGCATCTGTTCGAGGCGACGGGCACCTCCGACCTGCGCGGACAGTTCGGTGACCGGGCACCGTTCCCCAGCGTCGAGAAGTGGGCGCAGCTCAAGAAGCAGCGGTGCACCGAGGTCGCGAACCAGTACCTGGGCGGAAACTTCGACCCGAACGGGCGCTTCCAAGTCGGCGCCTCCACACCGAGCAAACAGGAGTGGCGGAACGGCGAGCGCACACTGCGCTGTGGTCTGCAACAGCCCGGGCCGTCCGGCAAGCTGTACCGGTTCTCCGGCAGCGTCAAGACACTCGACCAGTCCGATACCCACGACATCGGTACCTGTCTGGGGATCAACGGCACATCGGTATCCGCTCCGGTGGACTGCTCGGAGCCGCATTCACTGGAAATCACCGGAGTCGTCGATCTTGGTGAGAAGTTCCCCGAGGGATATCCGTCGATCGAGAAGCAGGACACGTTCCTGTTCACCCGCTGCAGCGAACTCACCGCGCAGTACGCGGGCAGCAAGACCGCCGCCGAGGACAAGGGACTGACGGTGTCCTGGGACAATCTGAAGCAGGCGAGCTGGGACGCCGGATCGCGGAAGGTGAACTGCAAGGTCGGTGCACAACTTCCGGACGACGGCGGCCTCGCGCCGATCACCGGCAGCATCAAGGGGGAGGTGACCGTGGGGACGGAGCCTGCACCGACCGAGTCCGCCCCGACCATGCAGGGCGTTCCCGCGAACGGCACCCGCTGAGGACGAAGCACCGGCCGGGTCGGCACCCGTGTCGGGAAGAAGGAGCACACCGTGCCGGTGGAGATGACCAGGACCCGCTTCGAGGAGCTCGTCACCGACGCCCTGGACCTGATTCCCGAGGAGCTCGCCAGGGCGATGAACAATGTCGTCGTGCTGGTCGAGGACCGCAATCCCGAGGAGGCCGCACTGCTCGGCCTGTACGAGGGGATAGCACTGCCGGAACGGGACAGCACCTACGGCGGGGTACTGCCGGATCGGATCACGATCTATCGCGAGGCACTCCTGGATGTCTGCGACAGCGAGGAGGACGTGATCGACGAGGTCGCCGTGACCGTGGTGCACGAGATCGCACACCACTTCGGCATCGACGACCGGAAGCTGCACGAACTCGGCTGGGCCTGAAGGAGGCCGGGCCTGAGGGAGGTCGGCCCTGAAGGATCAGTCGCCCTCGAGCCCATCCCAGTGAACGTGGTGCCAACCGGTCGCGGTATCGGCGGGCTCCAGGGCGATGATCCCGGTATTGGGCATGTAGGAGGAATTGGCGCGCATGCTGTCGACCTCGGGAGCAAGGTGCCCGGCCACCAGCCGCAGAATCGCTCCGTGGCTGACCACCACGATCGTCCCCGCGGTGATTCCCGACAGGAGTTCACCCGCGGCGTCGAGAAATCGGGTCATGGCCTGGCGCCCCGTCTCGCCGCCGGGCATCGGCTCGTCGATCTTGCCCGCGTGCCAGCTCGCGTACACGTCCTCGAACTGCCTGCGCGCCGCGACCTCGGCACTGCCTTCCAGCTCGCCGACGTAGATCTCGTGGATGCCCTCGACCACCTCGACGGGCATTCCGTGTCGTATCGCCAGCGGCTCGGCGGTCTCCTGCGCCCGCAGCGCACGGCTGGCATGAATCGCCAGCACCTTCTCCTCGGACAGGCGCTCGGCGAGCTCTTCGGCCTGGTTTCCACCCGCCTTCGTCAGCCCCGGCCCGGGTGGCACCGTGTCCATCGCGCCCCGCACGTTCGACGGTGTCTGCCCGTGCCGGACCAGCACCAGCCGTACGTTCTCGCCCGCGGCGGCGAGACCGAGTCCGTCCGCCGTCATGCGAGCCGCCCCGCACGCACCTCGGCAAGCCACTCCGTCGACATCTGAAAAGCCTGCTCGGACGCCATCGGTCGCACGCTGGGGGGTGATCGATCCGACTTCGGATAAGAACCGAGGAACCGTACTTCCCCGCACCGGCGACGGAGCCCGGTCAGCGCATCTCCGATCCGGGCGTCGGCGACATGCCCGTCGAAGTCGAAGAAGAACCGGTACTCACCGAGCCTGTCCTTGGTCGGGCGGGATTCGATACGACTGAGATTGATCCCGCGCAGCGACAGTTCCGACAACACCTCCGCCAGCGCACCCACCTCGTCGTGGGCGACGACGGCGATCGACGTGCGGTCCGCACCGGTGGGTTGCGGCAGGACGCCGGGGCGACGAACGAGCAGGAATCGGGTCTGCGCATCGCCGACATCGGCGATATCGGTGGCCAGGGCTTCCAGGTCCGGGTAATGATCGACGGCCACCGGAGCGGCGACGGCCGCATCGGCGTTCCCGGCCTGCACCGCGGACGCTGCGGCCGCGGTCGAGGAAGCAGTCAGCACCTCTGCCCGTGGCAGGTACCGGCCGAGCCAGGATCGCACCTGGGCGAGCGCATGCGGATGACTGATCACCGAGCCGACCTGCTCGGAGGAGGTTCCCGGGCGGACGAGCACGTGGAACCGGATCGGCAGCACCGTCTCCGCGACCGCGGTCAACGGTTCCCCTGCCACCAGCCCGTCCAGCGTGGCCGACACCGCGCCCTCGACCGAGTTCTCCATCGGCACACCGGCGGCAAGGACATCCTCCGACCGCACGGCCTCGAGCGCGAGCGGCACCGTGTCGGACGGAACGAGCTCGGCATCGAAGTCGGCGGTCAGGGCACGCGTCGCCTGTTCGGTGAACGTGCCCGGAGGACCCAAAAAGGCTATTCGCGGCACATGCCCACCCTACGGGGACCCGCACAGGCGGCATGCCACCGGTGGTGGTGAATATCATGCCCGACAAGTGTGACCTACCCGATGACACACGAAGGTGTTTTCCTGCGATGCTGGTGGGCGTGACTGCGGATTCGGAGCGCTCCGGCGACGAAGCGCAGCCGCACCTGCGGCTGATCCTGTGTGCGCTGGAAGAACCGCTGGCGGCGGCTTGGCACGATATCGCCACCGGCCGTGACGGCGTCACCACATACCGGGGTTCGGTGCTGGACGTGCAGGCTGATGCGGCGGTCAGCCCCGCCAACTCGTACGGATGGATGCGGGGCGGTATCGACGCGGTCTATGCACGGGTCTTCCCCGATCTCGAACAGCAGGTACGCAGTGCCGTGCTCGCCTACCACGGTGGGGAACTCCCCGTGGGGGAAGCACTGCTGGTGCCGACCGGGGCATCGAGGCCGAGGTGGCTGATCAGCGCGCCGACGATGCGGGAACCCGGTGAGCAGCTTCCCGACGACACCGTGCACCCGTACCTGGCCGCGCGCGCCACGCTGCGCCTGTGGGCCGGTGCCGTCCTGGACAACGGCACTCCCGTGCGGCGAGTCGTGCGCTCCATCGCCATGCCCGGTCTGGGCACCGGCACCGGTGGTGCCTCGCCGCAGTTGTGCGCCCGGCAGGTGGCGGCGGCGTGGGACGAGGTTTTCGCCCACGCCCGGCACTCCTGATACTGCAGTCCACCCGGCTCGGGTGGCCATGCTCGACAATCCCGCCGCTCCGGCAGACACGAAAGCGGCAATTCCTCCCCGATCCTCCTCAATCGGATCAGCCACCGGCCACGAATAGCCAGTGCGTGATACCGATCGCGCCAGCCGACGGGTGCTCCCCTGGACCACCTGGTTCACTCGTCGCGCTGTCACCCGAGCAGGGAGATTTTTTCGATCATGCGCAGGAATGGACTCCGAGCAGGACTGGCGTTAACCGCCGCCGCCGGTCTCGCGCTGACCGGGGCGGGCACCGCGGTCGCGGGCACCTCCGAGAAGGCAATGCGGTGGTGGTGCTGCACGGCATCGACCCGAATGACAGCAGTGCCTATGACGGCGAAGCGAAGAGCTCGCTCGCTCCGTCGCTGCCGCTGGAGGCCACGGCTCCCGCCGCCTGCGGTGATCAGAACTTCCGTATCGGCCTCGGAAGCGACCGGGACCAGGACCTGAACCTGGGGCTGGGGTCGGACCTCCTCCCGGATCGCCACTGATCGCAGGCTGTACTGCTCAGGGTCACCGAGGTGGCGAGACACCTCGGTGACCCCGATGCCCCGCGCCCGACCCGCCGGGGCTCTTCAGTGGCTCGTTTCGTGAGCGAGCATGTTGGGGACGCATTGAGTAATGTTGACCACATTCGCCGTTCCCGAGGAGGTCCACTGATGCTCGTTCGCCGTTTGGCCCGCCCGCTTCTCTCTTCGATTTTCATCTACGGCGGCATCGGAGCACTGCGCGACGTGAAAGGTCACGCGAAGGCAGCCGAGCCGTGGCTGAACAAGACCGTGGGGCAGGTGCGGGACTCGGTTCCCGAACAGGTCCCGACGGATCCGGAAACCCTCATCACGATCGACGGAGCGGTGAAGATCGGCGCCGGCGCGATGCTGGCTCTCGGCAAGTTCCCTCGCCTGTCGGCCACACTGCTCACCGGCAGCCTGACCGCGACCACGCTCTCCCAGCACGCCTACTGGGAGTACGAGGATGCCGAGCAGCGTGCCACCCAGCAGGTCCAGTTCTTCAAGAATCTCAGTCTGCTGGGCGGACTGCTGATCACTGCGGTGGACACGGCGGGCAAGCCCTCCGTGGGTTACCGCACCCGCCACGGGGCCCAGCGGCTCACCGACCAGGCTCAGATCGCGAGCCAGTTCTCGAGCAAGCAAGCCCAGAAGGCCCAGAAGAAGGCGCAGAAGAAGGGCATGAAGCAGGGTGCGAAGGGCGCGAAGGCCGCGAAGAAGGGGTGGGCGAAGACCGACTGACCGCCGTGCCCCACCGGCCCCTCGCCGATCCCGCGGCACGCTGTGGCCCGTAGTGTGGTGCGTGTGCCGGTACGTGTGCTGCTCGTCGACGATCACGAGGTCGTCCGTCGTGGCCTGCGGGATCTGCTGGACACCGAAGAGGACGTGCGCGTCGTCGCCGAGGCAGGTGGTGTCGACGAGGCACTCGTGCGCTCCCGAGCCACCGAGCCGAACGTCGCCGTGGTGGACATGCGCCTGCCCGACGGGGACGGGCTCGAGTTGTGCAGGCAGCTGCGCGAGTTGCCCTCGGCACCGCACTGCCTCGTACTCACGGCATTCGACGACGAGCAGGCGCTGATCGGTGCCATCAACGCCGGGGCGTCCGGCTACCTGCTCAAGCAGGTGCGAGGGCAGGATCTCGTCAACGCGGTACGCGAGGTGGCAGCGGGCCGTTCGTTGCTCGACCCGGTAACCACCCGACGCGTACTGGACCGGCTGCGCGAGTCGGCCGACCAAGCCCCGGACGAACTGGCGGAGCTCACCGAGCAGGAACGTCGTGTACTGGCCCTGATCGGCGAGGGCCTGAGCAACAGGCAGATCGCCGAGCGATTGTTCCTCGCCGAGAAGACCGTGAAGAACTATGTCACCGCGGTACTGGCCAAGCTCGGTATGGAGCGCCGGACGCAGGCAGCCGCCTGGGTGGCGCGGCGTCAGGGTTGACGCTTCCGCACGACCTCATCCCCTCCCCGGGCATGACACACCCGATCCACCGGGCCGCACTCAGGACTCGTCGGCGGACAGTGGTACCTCCCAGGTCACCGTACTGCCGCTGTCCGGGGACGAGTGGATCGTGCACCGTCCGCCCGCGGCAACCGCCCGCTCCTCCATATTGCGCAGACCGCGCTTGCTCACGTCTCTGGGAATCCCGCAACCGTCATCGATGACCTGCAGCGACAGGCCGGACTCCGAGCGGCGGACCCGCACCAGCACCGTCTGCGCGCCCGAGTGGCGCACCACATTGGACAGGGCCTCGCGCAGTGCGGCCCGCGCGTGGTCGGCCACCGCGACGGGCACTCCGGTGAGATCACCCTGGATCTCCAGTTTCGGCGGGCGCCCCAGCAGTTCTCCGGCGGTATGCACCTCGGAACGCATCGAATCGGCCAGATCCGGTGCTTGCTCGGGAGTTTCCGGATCGGATGATCGCAATGCGCGCACGGTCGCGCGTACTTCGGCGATCGTCTGGTCGATCTGATCCATCGTCTCGGTGAGACGGGTCGAGTCGGCTTCGTCCAACCGCCCGGACAGGCGACGGTTCAGCACGTCGAGCTGAATACCCGCTCCGTACAGGCGCTGCACGATAACGTCGTGCAGGTCGCGGGCGATACGCTCGCGCTCCTGGTAGACGGCGATACGCTGACGTGCCGTCGAACCTTCGGCCAATACCAGGGCCAGCCCCGCCTGTGCGGCGAACGAGGTGAGCACGTCCACCGCCACACGATTGAACGAGTTCGCGCCGCGTCGCCGGTAGACGGCCAGCGCACCGAGCCGCCGTTCGCGGGTGCCGAAGGGGGCCACGGCGAACGGGCCGTAGACCCGCAGTGCCGAGGGCACGTACGGAGCGGTCAGCGGATCGTCGATGAGATCGTCGACGACCACGGGCACGCCGCCACGGGCGACACGCGCGGCGGCCGAGCGTGGTGAAAGTACCGAACCGACGGGGTCGTCGAGCGGGCCCGATGAGGCAGGCCCACCGTAGGCGGCCTCCACGGTGAGACGGTCCTCATCGTCGCGGACCATGATCAGCCCGAGATCGGCTTCGGCGAGTGCGGCGGCGCGCCGCACGATCAACGGGAGAACGGCGTCGGGGTCCTCACCTGAGAGGGCCGCCTTGGTGATCTCGGTCGATGCTGCGAGCATGCGCCGAGCGAGTGCGGAATCCATGACATACACGAGGTTAGAACTCCACGAGCGAGTGAGCCGGATGTGCGCCGGAGAGGACGGTGAATATCACAGCTGGTGATCACCGAGCTCCCCACGAGTGACGCAATGTGCAGTTTCGCGCGAAATCATATTTTTGTGGTTTCGCGCGAAACTGCAAAAATCTCCTCTGGGCGGGTGGGGCTGACCTCGCCGTCCTCGACATGCAGCACGAGATCGGCGTGTTCGGTCTCCGATCGGCGGTGGGTCACGTGCACCACCGTCCGGCCGTGGAATTCGCGGTGCAGCCGGGCCAGCAGCGCTTCGGAAGTCGCCACGTCCAGATGTGCGGTCGGCTCGTCGAGCAGCACGAGTCCGGCGTCGTCGGCGAGCAGCGCCCGCGCCAACGCCACTCGCTGTGCCTCACCCCCCGACAGCGCCGTACCCCCCGTACCGATCCGGGTGTCCAGCCGGGTATCCCACTCCGGCAAGCCGGCCAGACGCAGGACCTCGGCGAGCCGCGTATCCGTGGCTTCGGGATCGACCAGGCGCAGGTTCTCCCGGATCGTCGTGGCCACCAGCTGCGGATCCTGCGGGCACCAGGCAGCCCGGCGGGGCGCCCGGACCTCACCGCGCTCCGGGCTCAGGAATCCCAGCAGCAGTGCGAGCAGCGTCGACTTGCCACCGCCGGACGGACCGACGACCGCCACATGCGCACCCTCGGGCACGTGCAGCGACACGTCACGCAAGGTGGGCTGTGCCGAGCCGGGCCAGCGCACGTCCACGGCGGCGAGTGCCACGCCACGGGTTGAGACATCCTCACCCGAGCCGTCCCCGAGCGCATCATCGGCTGCATCACCATCGGCCGCATCACCGCTGCGTCCCGGTTCCGCCCCTGCCGCCAGCAGCGGCGCGAGCCGCGCCTGCGCCGCACGCAGGGAACGCCATTGCTGCGCCGCCGCAGGCAGCTCCGCAACGGCTTCCGCAGCAGCAAGTGGCACCAGCGCGAGCAGCGGAGCGAGTTCGGGCGCGAGGCGGCCTGCGGCCACCGCCTCGGCCCCCAGCCATGTTCCGCCGAGCACGGCGATGCCGACGGCGATGGTGATGGCGGCAGTGGCGGCTCCCGTGCCTGCGGCCGCACGACGCGAGCGAGCCACCAGATGGGCGTCGGTCTCGGCCAGTCGAGCTCGCTGGGCCTCCCCGGCACCGAAGGCGAGCAGCTCGGCCGAGGCATCGAGAAGTCCGAGGGCACGGGTGCCGACGATGCGACGTCCTTCGGAGACAACCGCCGTCGCGCGGCGCTCGACCGCGACAGCGAGAGCGGGCCCGGCGGTGCCCGCGGCGAGCAGCGACACCGCCAGCAACAGGCCCGCAGCGGGCAGCACAGCGGTCTGCAGGACAACAGCGCAGGCCGCAACGACCACCCCCACCATCGGCGGGACGAGCACGCGGGGGACGAGATCGCGGACGGCATCCGCGTCGTCGACGAGCCGGGAAACGCCGTCCCCTCGCCGCAGACCTGCGGTACGCACGGGACCCCAGCGCGTCAGCGCGTCCCACAGGCGTCGCCGGAGGTCGCTTGCGAGCCGGAAGGCGGCATCGTGGGTCAGCAGGCGTTCGAGGTAGCGCAGCACCGCGCGCGAAAGCGCGAAAGTGCGCACGCCGACGACGGCGACCGTCAACGTCATGATCGGCGGCTGCTGCGAGGCACGCGCGATCAGCCACGCGGATGTGGCGGTGAGCGCGAGGCCGGACAGCAGCGAGAGCGCACCGAGCAGGACGCCGCCGAGGGAGCGTGGGGTGATCAGATCGCGGATTCGTCCCCGTACTTGCGGGAAGTCGACCTCCGGCTCGCGCGGTCCCCGCGTCGCCGGTTCGGGTTCCGCGGCCTGCTCACCGGGCCGGTGGCTGGCCAGGACCACGGTCGCGCCCGCCTCGGCTGCGCGCCGGATCGCGGCGTTGACCTGCCCGGCTGCTGCGGTGTCGAGATGGGCGGTCGGTTCGTCGAGCAGCAGCAGCCGCGCATGCCCGCGCAGACGCAGCAGTGCTCGTGCCACCGCAACGCGCTGACGCTCCCCGGTGGAGAGTTCATCGACCCTGCGGTCGAGCAGGTGTGTTGCCGCCGTCTCGGTCAGCACCGCTGTCCGGGTGGATGCGGTGCCGTCCGGCTGATCGGTCACTGCCAGGGCGAGCTCGTCGGCAACCGTGCCACCGGTGAACACAGGGCGCTGCGGCACCCAGGCGATTCGCTGCCGCCACTGCGCGAGAGCGAACTCGGCCACGTCGGTGCCGCCGTAGGTCATACGCCCGGAACCCGGGACGGTGAAACCGAGCAGCGCGGCGAAAGTGGTCGACTTCCCGCTGCCACTGGGTCCGATCCCGTCGAACCCGTCCAGATGCAGGATCTCACCGGGTCGCGCGGTGAAACTCAACCCGTCGGGGGCGTGGCCGCCGCGCCGGGCCACCCGAAGGTTCTCCACCCGCAGGATGCCGCTCGATGGGATGGAGCGAGCGGAACTTGCGTTCCGCCCATCGGAGTGAAAGTTCCGTTCACCGCGCACCACCTCGTGCACGCGGCGGACCGCTTCGATCCCGTCCTCGCTGGCGTGGTGCGCGGCACCGGCCGCGCGCAGCGGCAGATAACACTCGGGGGCCAGCACGAGCACCAGCAGCCCGGTGGTCAGGTCGAGATCACCGGAAGCGAGCCGCAGCCCGATACCGACCGCGACCAGCGCGACCGACAGCGACGCGAAGAACTCCAGCACCAGCGCGGACAGGAACGCGATGCGCAACGTCGAGATCGTGCTTTTGCGGTGTTGCTCGCTGACGCGGCGCACCGCCTCCCCCTGTGCCCGTGCACGCCCGAACGCGGTGAGCACCGGCAGCGCGCGAATGAGCTCCAGCAGGTGCCCGGACAGGCGCTGCAGGGCATCGGTGGCCCACGCGGTGCGGCTCTCGGTGAAGCGCCCCACCAACCAGGCGAACACCGGAATCAGCGGAACGGTGACGACGATGAGCAGCGCGGATGTCCAGTCCGAGTACAGAATCCACGCGCCGACCATCGGCGGTACGATCGCCGCGGTGACCAGGGCGGGCAGGTACTTCGTGAAGTAGGCATCCAGCGAGTCGAGCCCCTTGGTGGCCAGCGCCGTGAGTTCGGCCGGGCCGGTCTCGTGGATCCACTCGGGCCCGCGCTGCAGGGCGGATCCGAGCAGCAGCGAGCGCAGTTCCTCCTTCGCCCCGGCGGCAGCACGGGCCGATACGCTCTCGGTGGCCCACCCGAGCACGGATCGCACCACGACCGCCCCGGCGAGCACGAACAACTGCTCGGACACCGCGGCCGGTCCCGCGCCACGCGTGACCACGGCGGCCAGCGCATCGGCCAGTGACCACGCCTGCACGATCAACGCGAGCGCCTGGGCCACCGCAAGCAATCCCGCCGACCACAGCGCGCGCCGCGCGGACGGCGACAGGTGCGGCAGTGCCCCCAACGGAGTTCGCGGCATCAGTCCTGTCATGTGCCTCCACCCGTCGGCGCGTGTACCGGTGGGATGTGCGCGGTGCCGATGCGTTTGCGGAACACCCAGTACGTCCACCCCTGGTACGCCAGCACTCCCGGAAGGCCGAACGCCGCGACCCAGCTGACCACCGTCAGGGTGTAGTCACTGACGGCGGTTCCGGCCACCGACAGCGACCACGCCGGGTTCAGCGTGGAGGGCAGCACGTTCGGCCACAGCGCCCCGAACAACGTGGCGACCACGCCCGCGATCGCGATGCCCTGCAGCGCGAACGCCTGGCCGTCGCGCCCCAGCGACTGACGCGCCAGCCCGGCCAGCGCGGTGGCCACCGCGATCACCAGCGGCACCCACGTCCACGCCGAGCCCTCGGTGAACTGGGTGATCAACAGCAACACCACGACCGGCGACAACAGGGGCAAGCCGAATCCCAGAGCGAATCGCCGGGCACGCTCGTGCACCTCACCCTCGGTCTTGAGCGCGAGGAACGCGGCCCCGTGCAGAAACGAGAATCCCCACACCGCCAGTGCACCGGCGACCGTCGGCCACGTCAGAATGACCAGCGGTCCGCCGACGCGGTCACCGTTGGCGTTCAGGGGCAGTCCGAACACGGTCGCCGAGAGCACCAGGCCGATCATCATCGGCGAGACCCACGAGGCGAGCACGATCGTGCTATCCCAGGCTCTTCGCCAGCGTGGGTTGTCCACCTTCCCCCGGTACTCGAAGGCCACGCCCCGGCCGATCAGCATCAGCAGCAGGATCAGAAACGGGAGATAGGCGGTACTCAGCAGCGATGCGTACCAGCCCGGGAACGCCGCGAACATGGAACCGCCCGCGACGATCAGCCACACCTCGTTGCCGTCCCACACCGGCCCGATCGTGTTGATCAGCACGCGGCGCTGCTTCTCCTCCCGGCCGAGGATCGGCAGCAGCATGCCGACACCGAAGTCGAACCCCTCCAGGAACAGGTAACCCAGCCACAGCAGGGCGATGAGGCAGAACCAGAAGGTGGAAAGATCCATCACAATTCCTCGAGAATCCGCCGGACCCGGCGCGGTGGTTGCCGACTAGTACGCGAAGGACAGGACGTCCTCGGACTTTCCGTCACCGGAGCTCTCGTCGTCGTCCTTCGATGATTCGGGGGGCATCACGGCTTCCACCCCGCCTCGTGCGAAGCGGGACATCAGGAAGATCTCGACGACCGCCAGTGCGCCGTAGACCGTCGTCAGCGCTATCGCCGAGGTGAGCATCTCGCCCGCCGAGACTCCCGAGGACACCGCCTGGGCGGTGAACATCCACACGCCATCCACTCCGGACGGATTCGGATTGGGCACGACGACGAACGGCTGGCGGCCCATCTCGGTGAAGATCCAGCCGAAGACGTTGGCCAGGAACGGTGTGGCGATGCTCGCCAGCGCCGCAGGCCCCACCCAGCGCCCCTTCGGGAATCGGCCTCTGCGGGTGAACCACAGCACCGCGGCCGCGGCGACAGCGGCAACAGCACCGAAGCCGATCATGAACCGGAATCCCCAGTAGGTGACGGGCAGGTTCGGTGTGTAATCGATCGGCTTCCCGGCGAGCTCACCGAGCCGGGGATCGTTCGGGTAGTGGGTACCGTACTTCTCCTGGTATTCGGGCACCAATTCCTGCACGCCCTTGACTTCGCTGGTGAAGTCGCCATTGGCGAGGTAGGACAGCAGGTAGGGAACCGTGAAGCTCTTGACGCTCTCGCAGTCGGGGCGGCCGACATCGCCGTAGGCGAAGATCGAGAACCCTGCCGGCTGCTCGGTGTGGCACAGCGCCTCGGCGGATGCCATTTTCATGGGCTGCTGGGAGAACATCAGCTTGGCCTGGAAGTCACCGGAGATCGCCAGCCCGGCGAAGGCGACGAGGCCGACCCAGGCACCCAGCCGCATCGAGGTGTGCCAAAGTTTGCGGTCCTCGTTGTCCACAGCGGACTTTCGGTGGTGCCGGGCGATTTTCCAGGCGGCGATGCCGACCAGGAAGGCACCGGCCACGGCGAAGCAGCCGAAGAGAGTGTGCGGGAACGCCGCCAGCACGGTGCTGTTGGTGAACAGTGCCCAGACCGAGGTCAACTGCGGCTTGCCGTCGACCATCTCGATGCCGACGGGGTGCTGCATCCACGAGTTCGCAGCCAGGATGAAGTATGCCGAAGCCACCGTGGCCAGGGAGAAAGCCCATGCGCAGGCCAGGTGCACGCCCTTGGACAACCGGTCCCAGCCGAAGATCCACAAGCCGAGGAAGGTCGACTCGACGAAGAAGGCCACGATGCCTTCCATCGCCAGCATGGAACCGAAGACGTCACCGACGAACCGGGAGTACTCGCTCCAGGCCATCCCGAACTGGAATTCCTGGACGATGCCGGTCACCACGCCCATGGCGAAGTTGACCAGCATGAGCTTGCCCCAGAACTTGGTCATCTTCAGGTAACGGCGGTTGCCGGTCCGGTACCACGCCGTCTGCATCCCGGCGACCAGGATCGCCAGGCCGATCGTCAACGGCACCATCAGAAAGTGGTAGACCGTCGTGATCCCGAACTGCCATCGGGCGATATCGAGCACGTCCACGGGATTCACCATGCCCGTGCACCGCAGGCTGATTCAGGGCAAGTCGTCCCGTTTTCCCGGACCGGAAGTCCCGGCTCGGGGAGGACTTTCGTCCTCGTCGCCATCGCGGTGGCTCGCCCTCGGCGTTCGTTGTACCACCGGACCGCCCGCCCCGGGAAGGGTCTTCAGCGGCAATACCGGCTGAAGTCTGCTGTCCGGAACTTCGGTATCACCCGTACATCAGGGGTTCGGGTGAGGCGCTGCTCGATCAGTGAAGTGGGTGGAAGTGGGGTTGTGGCAATTTCGCGCGAAATTGCCACAACCCCACACGCACGCTCGATCTTGCAGGTTTCCCGCAGCGATCACTCCCCACGGGTGGCCACCACTCGCGACGGACACGAAGAGGCGCTCAGCGCAGGGCATCGGCCACGGCATCGGCCGTGGCCGTCACCCGGGGGCCGACCTCGTCCGGGGACAACGGTTCCATCGCGATGACGCCGACACTGGCACGCAGCCCCGGAACCGCACGCACCGGCGCAGCGATGCCGTAGGCCCCCTGCTGGAGTTCACCGGTGCTGACGACCCACCGTTGCCCGCCCTCGGTGAGGTCGATCGCCCGGCCCGCCGCACCACGATGCACCGGATGACGGGTTCCGACCCGGTACGACACGTGGTAGCTCGTCCACGACGGTTCGACGACGGCGATGGCCTGGGCCTCGTTGCCGTCGGCCACGGTGAGGTGCACGGTGGCGCCGATGTGCTCGGCCAGCTCCCGCAGGGCGGGCAGCGAGGCGAAGCGTAGCTGCGGCAGCACCCGCCCGGCCAGCCACAGCACCCCCAGTCCCAGACGCACCCTGGAGCCCTCGCGACGAACCAGACCACGTGTCTGCAGCGGCCCCAGCAGGCGATACACGGCCGCACGGCTGACTCCGACGGCGGTGGCCAGGTCACTGATCGTGGGGGCCGCACTGTCGGCCTCGGCGACCGCCTGCAACAGGTTGAGTCCCCGATCCAACGTCAGCGAGCTTTCCTTGGTCTGCGGAGTTCCCGCAGGTTCCGGTTCCCGTCCGCCGTCCGTGGAGCCGGCGGACCGATCGGCATAGCCTGCTCGGTAAGAGCGGTCCGTTCGGTCCGTTCGGTCCGGCCACGGCGTCCGAGAGGACTCGGGGACACGTCCGCTCATCGGATTACCTCCGAGTCGCGGTCAGGATCGTGCCCGTCACCTCACCGAGTCCGACCACGGACCCACCCCGTCCGGGCGCACTCCCGCTCACTGTCACCCGATCACCGTCCTGCAGGAAGGTGCGCTGCTCGCCGTCGTCCAGAGTGACCGGGTCCGTACCGCCCCACGTCAGCTCCAACAGGGACCCACGGTGCCCGGGGTCCGGCCCGGACACCGTGCCCGAGGCGAACAGGTCCCCCGGCCGCACGGTGGCACCGTTGATCGTCATGTGCGCGAGCTGCTGGGCGGGCGACCACGCCATCTCGGCGAACGGCGGGCGGGATATGACGGTGTCGTTGCACTGCACCTGAAGCCGCAGGTCCAGCCCCCACGGCTCGGACTCGACGAGATAGTCCTGCAACGCGTGCTCGGGCTCCGGTGTGGGCACGCGCGCCTCCTCGAAGGCCTCCAACGGGGTGATCCAGCCCGCGATCGAGGTGGCGAACGACTTGGCCAGAAACGGTCCGAGCGGCTGAGCCTCCCACGACTGAATATCCCGGGCCGACCAGTCGTTGACCAGCGCGGCGCCGAAGACGTGCTCACCGAGGTCCGCTGTGGACACCGCCGAAGTGGATTCGCCACCGCAGACGAAACCCACCTCGGCCTCGAAATCCAGCCGCCGTGTCGGCCCGAACACAGGAGGCGGCTCCCGGGAGGTCTTACGCTGACCGCAGGGCCGTTCGATATCGGTTCCGGAGACCACCACAGTGCCGGAACGACCGTGGTAGGCGATCGGCAGATGCGTCCAGTTCGGCGTCAGCGGCGTGACATCACCACCCCGGAGGATGTGTCCCACATTCTCCGCGTGGTGCCGCGACGAGTAGAAGTCGACGTAGTCGGCCACGGTGAACGGCAGCAGCAGCGTGTGCCAGTCCGCGCGTAGGAGTTCGGCTCCGGCAGGAGCACGATCGGCCGTGACGATGCCGGTCATCCGCTCGCGCAGTTCACGCCATGCCTGGGGCCCCGCAGCCAGCAGCGGGTCCAGCGACGCACCGTCGACCAGGTCCGCCAGGCGCGGCCCGAGGGATTCGGCAATGCCGCGCAGGGGGAGCGCATGCCTGCCCACCCGGACCGCCACGGTCGGCCCGGAGGAAGTGCCCAGGACACCGTAGGGCAGTGTTTGTGGCCCGAACGGCTTGCCGGGCGTGAACTCGGGGTCGTCGATCCAGCTCACAGCAGGCCCAGTTCGTTGAGTTCGGCCACCGGATCATCCGGGGAACTGGCACCGCATGCGGAGAACACACTGCGCACGGCCTTGGCTGCGTCGGTCGAGAGGGAACCGGCTTCCTCGGCCAATGCCTCGGAATCGGTGCTGGCCAGTGCCTCGCGCACGTTCTGCCCGGACAGTGCGCGCCCGGTGGCGACCAGGAGATTGAGGAACCCGTGATGCTGAAATCCGGTCTCCGGATCGGTGTGGCGGACCGCCTTGGGCATGCCCGAGGTGGTCTTGAACGGCACGTCGAGTGTGCCTGCCACGGTCAGGAAGTCGGAGACGACGTCGACGCCGGGGAAGGATTCGTAGGTCTGGCCGCCGGTTCGCAGCTTCGGGGAACAGCCGTGTTCGGCAACGCGCCGGACACCCTCCAGCCAGCCTTCACCGCGCCGCGGTTCGACGACGCGCACCACATCCTCCGGCACGAACTCCGAAACCCGTTCCAACCACACACCGTCGACGTCGGACGGTGCGGGCATTTCGACTTTCTCCAGAGCCAGCAGTTCCTGCCGATCCTCGATGATCGACAGCGCCTTGGGAACCCCGCCGAGCCCGTTGTCGCACACCAGCGACAGGGGCACCGGTTTGGTCGGTTTCTCCTTCGCCAACTCGGTGATCAGCTCGGCCAACCGGGACGCCTGGCACATCAGCGGCCCGAGCACCCCGGAGTACTCGCCCGCACGCGCCCGAAGGTGGTTCGCGACCGCCTCCGGAACCGGCGCGCTGGCCGGGTGGAACAGGGAGGCATCGTCGATCAGCCGGGCGAACAGGGGCGGGATGCCGCGCGGACCGGGCGCGCGGAGTTCAACAGCACTTGACACGACTGCCACGCTAATGCCGTACCGGCCAGTGAACAAAGGTGCCCGAAAAACGAACTCCCATCGGGGAGTAATTCGGGCTCGTGCCGAGTCGGTAACTCCAATGGCGGCCCCGATCATCTCCTGCGGCTGGTATGACGGAAATCGGCGTGCCGACTTCCCCTTACCGGCCATTCAAGTTAGGCTTACCTAACCAGGAGGTGAGCAATGGGCGAGACGACGACCCGCCGCCCCGCGACGCCGAGTTCGGCCGAACGTGCCAGGACCATCGCCACGCGGATCGGCCGTGCCGCCCTGCTGCCGTCGAGCGACACCTCGGCACGGGTCAAACCGCTGCTGCATCACGTCCACCCGGATGGTACGGCGACCGTGCTGCTCGCCGACGAGCATCCGCTTGTCGGCGCCGCATGGCAGTCTCCCCGTGGCGAGTTCGGCGCGATGCTGGAGATCGCCGATCCCACCCCGGTGCGGCTGCGTGAGCCGGTACGGGGACTGCTGTGGCTGACCGGATGGCTGCGTGTCCCCGACGCGGCGAAAGCCCGTGCCGAGGTACTCGCGATCGCCGAACAACGACCCGACCCGCGCCTGCTCGATGCGGGCAACGGAGCGACCGTGCTGCGCCTGGAACCCGCCTCGCTGGTGCTCGCCGACGCCGAGGGCACCTGCTCGGTACTGCCCGAGGAGTTCGCCGAGGCCGACGCGGACCCGTTCTGCCTCCAGGAGGACGAGTGGCTGCGGTACCTGGAACTGTCCCACCGCGACGTCGTCGGACCACTCACCCGGCACCTGCCGGAGCGACTGCGGGGCGGCCACGTACGGCCGCTCGGACTGGATCGGTACGGACTACGGCTCCGGGTGGAATCCACCGATGACGACCACGACGTGCGGCTGGCCTTCTCGCAAGCCGTCGCCGATGCCGAGCAGCTCGGCATCGAACTGCGACGTCTCCTCGGCTGCCCCTTCCTCTCCCAGCAGCGCCAGGGGTGAGACCTTCACGAGGTAGCGTGCACCCGTGAGCACGTCCTCGCACACGCGGCTGCCTCCGAAACACCCCGGCCTGCGCGCCTGGCTGATCCCCGCGCGGCCCGACGAGCCCGCGAAGGTCACCGACGCCGGTGAACGCCGGGCGCTGATCATCGAGCTGGTTCTCGTCTTCACCGTGACCCTGGGCCTGGCGGCACTGCAGAGCCTGCTGTCGCTGATCGACGCGCTGCTGCGCACCACTCCCCTGGCCGCCCAAACCGCGGCGATCAACGTTCCGCAGGCCCGGCTCGGTCTGCTGGATCTCGTACAGCAGCTCGCGGGCGCGGCACGCCTGTTCGCCTGGGGCGCACTCGGGGCCTACCTGCTGTGGCGCGGCGGAACCGCCCTGGCCCGCATCGGGCTCGACCGCAGTCGCCCGCTCCGGGACATCGCCGGAGGCGCGGGTCTGGCCGCCCTGATCGGGATCCCCGGGCTGGGACTGTATCTCCTGGTGCACGCACTGGGGCTGAACCTGACCGTGCAGCCATCCACACTGGACGAAGCTTGGTGGCGGGCACCGATGTTGGTGCTGTCGGCCTTCGCCAATTCCGTGGCGGAGGAAGTTCTGATTGTCGGCTACCTGTTGACCCGGCTGCGCCAACTCGGCGCCTCGGAGAACCGCGCGTTGTGGCTCTCGGCTCTGCTGCGCGGTTCCTACCACCTCTACCAGGGCTTCGGCGGATTCGTCGGCAACATCGCGATGGGCCTGGTCTACGGCCGGGTCTGGCAGCGCACCAACCGGTTGTGGGCGCTGATCATCGGGCACGGGCTCATCGACGTGGTGGCGTTCGTCGGCTATGCCCTGTTGCGTGGTCACGCCTCCTGGCTGCCCTGATTGCACAACCACGACGCAACGAAAGGCACGAGCAGTGCCGAATAAGCTGAATATTTTTTCAAATCAGCGTCGCAATACGGTCGATTCCACTCAGGGCGACTAGGCTTCGGCATTGTGAGCACACCACACGTGGCCAGTGAAGTCGGCCCGCTGCAGACCGTCCTGCTGCACCGCCCGGGCACCGAACTCAAGCGGCTCACGCCGCGCAACAGCGACCAGTTGCTGTTCGACGCGATCCCGTGGGTCGACCGCGCGCAGGACGAGCACGACGCGTTCGCCGACACCCTGCGCTCCCGTGGCGTCGAGGTGCTTCTGCTGCACGACCTGCTGGTCGAAACGCTCGGTGACCCGCGCGCCCGGGCGGCGGCGACACACAGCGGCGTGGACGAACGCAGACTCGGCACCGAGATCGCCGACACCCTGCGCTCCCACTTGTCCAGTGTGGACGACAGTACGCTGGCTCGGACGCTGATCGCCGGGATGACCTTCGAGGAGCTGCCCGCCGCCGAGGGACAGTCGCTGGTGCGGCGCATGCACCACGCGCACGACTTCGTCATCGACCCGCTGCCGAACCTGCTGTTCACCCGGGATTCCTCGGTGTGGGTGGGCAACCGGGTGGCCGTCACGGCGCTGGCGATGCCCGCACGCCGCCGCGAGTCCACGCTGACCGATCTCGTCTACGCCTATCATCCGAGGTTCTCGCACTCCGCTCGCGCCTACGGCGCCCACTCCGCGCCGGTCGAGGGCGGCGACGTGCTGCTGCTCGCTCCCGGAGTCGCCGCGATCGGCGTCGGCGAGCGCACCAGCCCGGCCGGTGCCGAATCGCTCGCCCGCTCGATGTTCGCCGACGACCTCGCACACACCGTGCTGGCGGTGCCGATCGCCCAGACCCGTGCCTCGATGCACCTGGACACCGTGTGCACGATGGTCGACCGCGACACCGTGGTGATGTATCCGGCAGTGCAGGACACCCTGACGGCGTACTCGCTGCAACCGGCCGGCGACGGCATCAAGGTTTCCGGACCGGAGCCGTTCCTGGAAACCGCCGCCGAGGCCATGGGCATCGACCGACTCCGCGTCATCGACACCGGCCTCGATCCGGTCACCGCCGAGCGGGAGCAGTGGGAGGACGGCAACAACACCCTCGCCGTGTCCCCGGGCGTGGTCGTGGCCTACGAACGCAACGTCGAGACCAACGCCCGCCTGGAGGAAGCCGGCATCGAGGTCCTGCGCATCACCGGCTCGGAACTCGGCTCCGGCCGGGGCGGACCCCGCTGCATGTCCTCACCCATCATCCGCGAGGGGTTGCAGGGCTCGGGATCGGGGACCCTGCACGTGTAAGGCCGTGCTTACTCGTCGCGGAATGAATCCGTTCGAGCGCCGTTGGGCAGTCGTGTTCGGTGATCACCGCTGCCTGTGACTCCGAGACGGACCCGAGGCCCCTCAAGGCTCCGCAGTACGAGTCGGTGATTTTTGCAGTTTCGCGCGAAACTGCAATTTTGCGAACCCGGTCACCCGCCTGCGGTGTTGCGCCACAACTCGCGCGAGGCCTCGAGGGTGTCCCGGTAGCGCCGGTATCCCGCGTCGTAGTGGTCGCGAACCTGCGGGTTCGGAGTGACACGGCGATTGACCCCGGTCCACTCCCGAATGTCGACGGAATCCCCCAACGCCCGCGCTGCCGTGATCGCCGCACCCCGCGCACCCATCCCCGGGTCGTCCGGGATGTGCAGAGTGCGCCCGAGAATGTCGGCGAAGACCTGCGCCCAGGGCTGTGAACGGGTTCCACCACCGCAGGCCACGAGCCGACCTTCCAGCCCCGCAGCGTCGAAGCAGTGCCGCGCGGCGTAGGCCACGCTCTCGCAGACCGCCCGCACCACGTCGCTTCGCGTGGTACCGAGCCGAACGCCACTGAGCTGACCGCTCGCACGAGGGTCGACGAACGGGGCCCGCTCGCCTCCGGGCGCCAGGAAGGGCAGCGCCGAGACGTTGTGCGCGCCGGGAGGGCTCTCGTCCAGCAGGGCACCGAGGTCGGCGCTGGTCAGCCCGAACAGGTCGAGGATCCAGTCGAGGCTGGCCGTGCCGACCATGGCGGGCATGCCGTGCAGCAGCCGGTCCTCATCCGGGGTGCACAGCCACATCCCCGAGGGTTCGGCGTGCTCGCGGGTCTCGGTCACGTCGGTGAGCACCTGGCAGGCCAGCGTGGTTCCGACGGTGAGCAGGCCGTCCCCCGGCTGCTGGATCCCACCGCCGATGGCGCAGGCGGGGAGGTCGAACGGTCCCGCGGTCACCGGCAGGCCGGTCGGCAGGTCGAGCAGCTCGGCGCCGGCGGCGTTGAGCTGGAAGAGTTGGCGGGGTTGGGCCGGTTTGGGCAGCAGCCGCTGATGGTCGGTCAGGCCACAGGCCGCGAGTGCTTCCTGGTCGTAGCTGCGGGCACCGGCGTTGAGGAACGGGACCGACGCATCGGAGGCGTCCACGCTGATCTCGCCGGTGAGCACGTGCAGCACCGAGTCCACGCAGTAGCCTGCGACCACGGCTTTGTCGAGGGATTCGGGTTCGGTATCCCGCAGATACGCCAGCAGCGGCGCCTGCGCACCGGGGAAGAGGCCGTTGCCGGTGCGTTCGTAGACCCGGCGGCTGATCCCGGTGCCCTGCCACTGCTCGACGATGCCCGCCGCGCGGCCGTCCATCCACGAAATGGGCGGGCGCACGGGACGGCCGTCGGCATCGCGCAGCCACAGCCCGTCACCCTGGCCGGTCAGCGCCACCGCACGGGGGCGCTGCGCGGTGCGCGCGTTCACGTCCCGGACCACGGTGGCCACAGTGGACACGACATCGTCGAGGTCCTGTTCCACCCGACCGTCCGGGTAGTGGACCAGACGGGACTGCTCACTGGCCTCGGCCAGGATCGTGCCGTGTTCGTCGAAGGAGGCGGCCTTGGTCAGCGAGGTACCGATGTCGACAGCGATGATCATGGCTGGTCCTCGGATGCTGGTGGAGTAGGGGCTTTCATCGGGGAGTGCACGGAACTTTCGTCCTCTCCACGTGCGTGAAAGTTCCGTTCACCCCTTCCGGGTTCATGGGTTGGCCAGGTGTGCCAGGGGTTCCCCGCGGGCGAACCGCCCGACCTCGGCCGCCACGATGTCGGCGGCCCGGTGCGCGGTCTGGCGGGTCGCCCCGGCCAGGTGCGGAGTGGTGATGACGTTGGGTGCCCGGTGCAGCGCCCAGTCCGGTGGCGGAGGTTCGATGTCGTAGACGTCGAGGGCCAGTGCGCCGAGTCGGCCACTGCGCAGCATCTCGGGCAGCGGCGCGTAGTCGAGCAGCCCGCCCCGCGCGGTATTGACGAGCACGGCTCCGTGCGGAAGCAGGGCGAGCGTGTCGGCGTTGAGCAACTGCTTGGTCTCCGGAGTCAGCCGGGCGTGCAGGCTCACCACGGTGCTGCGCGGAAGCAGTTCCGTCAAGGAGAGCAGCTCGACCCCCTCGCGCGCCAGCTCGTCGGGATCGGCGTAGGGGTCCGCGACCAGCACGGTGGCCCCGAAGGCACGCAGCACGCGAGCCACGATGCGACCGATGGCACCGTAACCGACCAGCCCGACGGTGGTGCCGTCGAGCTCGACCCCCGCCTCGGGATAGGCGTAGAGGTCACCACGCCACCGACCGTGTTTGAGCTCGATATCCGAGGCCGGGATACGGCGCAGTGCCGCGAGCATCATCCCGATCGCGTACTCGGCGGCCGCGGCGGCGTTCCGCCCCGGCGCGTAGGTGACTGCGACTCCGGCTCTGGTGGCGGCCGTCAGATCCACGTTGACGGGACCGCCACGGCCCACCGCGACCAGTTTCAGCTCGGGGGCCGCGGCGAAGACACGCCCGGTGAACGGCGCCATCTGGGTGACGCACGCACGAGCATCACCGAGGGCCTCGATGAGTTGCTCTTCGGTGCCGCTGGCCTCCTCGACGCCACCGACGGGGCCGAAGGGTTCGACCGGCCAGGGCAGTTCGAGCGAGGTGATCTCGGGAGCATCCAGTTCACGACGCAGGGCCGCATCGAGCAGCTCGGGGCCGACGAAGTGGTCGCCGGCTGCCAGAACACGCACGGTAGGTTCCTCCTTCAGCGGCCGGACGCCGCAGATGTCGAGTGGTGATGACGGTTACCGGTGGGTGCGCCGGTTGCGGCCGAAGCCCTACGCCCCCTGGTGTTCGTACCCTTGGTGCTCGTACTCGGTGATGTAGGCCACCTTGGCAGCACTGGCCGAGGCGGGGTCGAAGGTGTACCCCAGCCACTCGGTGACCAGGCGTTTGGCCAGTTCGGGCCCGATGACGCGGGAGCCCATGGTCAGGATCTGGCAGTCGTTGGACTTGATGGAGCGCTCCACCGAGTAGGAGTCGTGCGCGACGGTGGCGCGTACTCCGTCGACCTTGTTCGCCGAAATGCACATACCGATTCCGGTGCCGCAGATCAGCACTCCGCGGTCGACTTCCCCGCGCGCGATCGCCTCGGCGGCGGTCAACGCCAGCCGAGGATAGGCACGATCGTCGGCTTCGTCGGGCACGCCGAAGTCCAGCACGTCGGCAACGCGGTGATCCCCGTCGAGCAGTTCGGCAAGGCTGTTCTTGAGCTGCACGCCCGCATTGTCGGCCGCGACAGCCACTGTCAGACCGGTCATGTCAGTCCTCCTTGTCGGGATTCCTGCGAGGTCGAGGTTTCCGTCGACGGCCCCGTCGCACCGGAGCCGCCGGTCAGTGCTTCGCCGAATGCGGTGAGCATCAGGGCGAGCGAGGTGGCACCGGGGTCGGGTGTGCCCAGGTCGCGAGCACCGAGCCGGGAGGCCCGTCCGCGTGCGGAGGCGAGCTCGGCCGTGGCCTCGGCGGCCTTGGTGGCCTCCAGCGCGGCCACGGGCACCGCTTGGACAACGTCGGCTCCGGAACGCGCCTGTTCGGTCAGCGTGTCGCGGAACGGCTCCAGGGCATCCAGCAGCGTCTTGTCCCCCCGCTGCGCACCCCCGAGTTCGGCCACGGCGTCGCAGGCACCGCGGACGGCGTCGGCGAGCAGGCCCGTGTCGACCGCCGAGCCATCGCGGAGGCGCAGGCCCGCACCGGTCTCGCCGAGCAGCGCGCCGTAGAGCGCACCGGAGGCACCTCCCGCGGCGTCGGCCAGGGCGGTACCCGCCGACAGCAGCGCAGCACCGACGGAACGCGCGTCGCCGGAATGGCTTCCCGCCCGGTCGGCGGCGTCGACGGCGGCACGCAGGCCACGCACGATGCCCTGACCGTGGTCACCGTCTCCGGCCACCGCATCGAGTCGGCCGAGCTCGTCCTCCTGCTCGGCCACACGATCGAGCGCGGCCGCCAGCAGGGCGTGGACCACGCCGCCGTGACGGGCCTCGTCCGGAGCGTCCTCGCTGTCCGGAACCTCCTCGCTGCGATGCGGCGTTGCACGGATGCCGGCCTCGCCGGAGAGCTGCGGGCTCAGCGTGCGAAAGCCCGGTGTCGCACAAGCTGCGTCGTGGAGTTCGGCGAGCTCGTCGTCGAGGACCATCAGCGACAGCGACAGGCCCGCCATGTCCAGCGAGGTGACGAACTCGCCCACTTCGGGACGGTGCGGTCGCAGCCCGGCGGTGCGCAGGCGGCGCTCGATCTCGGGGTAGCAGGCGAACAGCTCCTCGTACTTCGTGCGCCCCAGCCCGTTGAGCAGCACCGCCACGCGATCCGCACCGTCCGGCAGCTGCGGCAGCAACGTGTCCACGAGTTCGGCGGCCAGTTCCGACGCGCTCATCCGGTCCACCGTGCGCGCGCCGGGCTCACCGTGGATGCCCAGTCCGAGCTCGACCCGGCCGGGCTCCACCGTGAACAGTGGATCGGCCTGCCCCGGCAGTGTGCAGCCACCGAAAGCGGCGCCGTAGGTGCGGGTCCGGGCATTGGCCTTGGAGGCCAGTGCGGCCACGGTGTCGAGATCGTCCCCGCGATCGGCCGCCGCGCCCGCGATCTTGAACACGAAGAAGTCGCCCGCCACGCCCCGGCGCACCTCGGTGTTCTCGGCGGCCCCGCTGGCGACGTCGTCGGTGACCAGCACCGTACGACTGTCGATGCCCTCGGCCGCCAGCCTGCGCGCGGCCAGGCCGAAGTGCATCACGTCGCCGGAGTAGTTGCCGTAGCTGAACAGCACCCCGGCGCCTGCGTCGGCCGCGCGGGCGGTGCGGTAGACCTGCTCCGCGCTCGGGCTGGTGAACACGTCGCCGATCACGGCGGCATCGGCAAGGCCCGGCCCCACCAGACCGGCGAACGCCGGATAGTGCCCGCAACCACCACCGATGATCACCGAGACCTTGCCCGGGCGGGGCGCGTGGCGTCCGACGACGCCGTAGGCTCCGGGCACCTTGCGCACAGTGCGGCCGTAGGCGGTCACGAAACCGTCCAGCCAGGCGCTCTTGAACGAGGCGGCATCGACGAGACCGGTCATCACGCACCCTCACTTTCGGTGGCTCGATCGCCGAAGCAGGACAGCAGCGTGTGCCGCACGTGCTGCAGCGAGGTCGCCACGACCCTGGCCGCGGCGATGGCGTCGGGCTTCGGCGGGTAACCGACGCTGGGGATGGCGACCACGGCCATCCCGGCGGCGTGGGCCGCGCGGATGCCGTTGCTGGAGTCCTCGACCGCCGCGCACTCGTTGCCTGCTGTTCCCAGCCGCTCCGCCGCCTCGGCGTAGACGTCCGGACTCGGCTTGCCACGGGGTACTTCGGCGCTGGAGACGGTGGCCGTGAACCGGTCGGACAGGCCGTGGCCTGCCAGCACGGCGTCGATCAGCCGCCGTGGCGCCGAGGAGGCCAGCGCGATCGGGACCACGGAACTGACGTCGACGACCATCTCGCGGGCGCCGTCGAGCAGTTCGATCTCACCGTCCCGCAGGGCGGCGACCATCTCGTCGACCACGGCCCGTTCGACCTCCTCGGCCGATTCCGGTGAAGCACACGCGCGCCGGAGGTAGTCCGACCACTCGGGAGAGCTCATCCCCTGCACGGTCGCCGTGTCCTCGGCACTCCACTCGTGCCCGTGGCGCTTGGCGTAGCGGGTCCACATGCGCTCCCAGAGATGCTCGCTCTCCACCAGCACCCCGTCCATGTCGAATACCACCGCGCGCAGTACCTCTCCGGGCTTGGCGAGCGGTTCCGCGGGCTTGCTGACCGTCATTGACACCCCGTCCTTTCACGAAGTTGAAGTTAAATTAACAGTATTGAGTTTAACTGTCCAGGGGTTCGGGGGCGCGGCCCTACCCAACCGCCCGACCCAGCCACCTCGTGGCCGTATGCTGCGCAGGAGTACGAGAGCCGAGCTCGTCGCCATACCAGCAGCGGCGGGAATATGACCACGAGAAGCGTGAAGAATGAGCGGGACATCGAAGGGGGCGCGCTCGCGGGAGCAGCGCCAGCAGCGGATCGTCGACCACGTGCTGGATCAGGGCTCGGCCAGCGCGGCCGAACTCACCGAACTGGTGGGCGTGAGCCTGATGACCGTGCACCGGGACCTGGACGAGCTGGTGCGGCGCGGGTTGCTGCGCAAGTTCCACGGTGGCGTCTCCGCCCAGCCCTCCACGGTGTTCGAGGGCAGCTCGGAGTACCGGATGGGCGCGCAGCGGTCGCAGAAGGAGACCATCGCCCGGACCGCGCTGACACTGGTGGAGCCCGGTGGCTCGATCCTGCTGGACGACTCCACTTCCGCGCTGGCGGTGGCACGCCTGCTGGCCGATATCGGCCCACTGACCGTGGCGACGAACTACCTGCCCGCCATCGAGGTGCTCAAGCAGTTGCCCGAGGTGCACCTGATCTGCCTCGGCGGCAACTACTCGGCCACGCACGACTCCTTCCTGGGATTGCCGTGCATCGAGGCCGTCGGCGCACTGTCGGTGGACATGGCGTTCGTATCCACCTCGGCGATGAACGCGACCATGACCTACCACCAGGAGCACGAACTCGTCCAGGTCAAGCGGGCCATGCTGGCCGCGGCCGAGACCAATGTCCTGCTCATGGACTCCAGCAAGATGCCGCGCAAGGCCCTGCACCGGATGGCGCCGCTGTCGGACTACGACCATCTCGTGGTCGACGACGGTGCCGACGAGGAGCTCATCGCCGCCGCGCGGGACGTCATTCCGACCATGATCGCCCCACTCGAATCGTGAATAACATCTTGCGCGTTAATCTAACTGTGTGCATGATGCTTCGGTAACACCGTGCGTGCCGCGCATCACAGGATCCGGTGAAGGATCTCGACAGGAGATCCCGTCCGGAGATCCCCGTGCAGCTCCGCCGGTGGCCCAGCACCTTCTCAGTCACTTCGGAGGCGGGAGTCATGGCACAGCAGCCACCTGCACCAGACACCCCACAGGATGACGGCACGCCGAACGCGGGCCCGAGCGCAGACCGGGCGAGCGGACACCACCGCACGTGGCTGGAACGCATCGGGATCCCCAAACCCCTGTTCTGGGGGTTCGTCGGAGTGCTGATCTTCATGATCGGCGACGGCGTGGAGATCACCTACCTCACCGACTACCTCACACGCCCCGACGGCGGCGGACTGCCCGGTTCCCAGGCCACCTTCGCCACCGTGACGATCTACGGCCTGGCGGTCATGATCGCCTCTTGGTTCTCCGGAACGCTGTCGTCGATCTGGGGACCGCGGCGGGTCATGTGGCTCGGCGCGGCCTGGTGGATCGTGTTCGAGGTCCTGTTCCTGTGGGTGGCCATTCCGTCGCAGAGCTTCGCGCTGATCGTGACGGTCTACGGCATCCGGGGCTTCGCCTATCCGCTGTTCGCCTACGCCTTCCTCGTCTGGGCACAGGTTGCCAGCCCGGTGGGCATGCGCGGCTCGGTCGCGGGCTGGTTCTGGTTCGTGTTCACCGGCGGACTGCCCACACTGGGTGCGGCGGTGGCCGCGCTGGCGATCGGACCACTGGGGATGAGCCTGCACGCCACCCTGGTGCTGTCGCTGGTGCTGGTCGCCATCGGTGCGGCCATCGGATGCTTCGGGGTCCGGGAACCGCACGGCACGCGCCCCATCGCCGACGAGACCGTCGAAAACCCCACCAGCCTCAAGCGCCTGTTCGAGGGTGTGGACATCCTCTGGCGCGACCGCAGAACAGTCGCGGGCGGGCTGACCCGCATCGTCAACACCGCCCCGGAGTTCGGCTTCTTCGCCATGTTCCCGTTCACCTTCGGGCCGGCCGCCGTCGGTGGCGGGTTCCTGACGGCCGCAGAGGTCGCCGCGCTCAGTTCCATCGCGTATGCGGCCAACATCGCCGCCAACCTGTTCTTCGGGGTCTTCGGCGACTACTTCGGCTGGCGGCGCACCGTGACCTGGTTCGGCTGCGTGGGCTGCGCGATCGCCACGCCGCTGTGGTACTTCGCCTCGCTGGCCTCGGAGAGTTTCACCGTGGCCGCCGCACTGGGCATCGTCTACGGCATCCTGCTGGCCGGGTTCGTGCCGCTGTCCGCGCTGATGCCCTCGATGGTCTCGAACAAGGACAAGGGCGCCTCGCTGGCGGTGCTCAACTTCGGCGCGGGCGGTGCCGCCTTCCTCGGCCCCATCACGGTCTACGCGCTGTACCCCTTCGTCGGAGGCGGCGGCGTGGCGATCGCCTTCGGGATCATGTACGTGCTCGTGGCGTTCCTGTCCACCACCGTGAAGGATCCCAGCGATCCCGGCGAGGCCAAGAAGACCCGGCCGGCCACGACCGCCGCACCGTCCCAGTCCGCGGTGGGATGAACCCCGCCACCGACCGAACAGCGTGCGGCCACCGCAGTCGATGACCGCACGCTGCACCACACCACCCGGTACGGCAACCAGGACAGGAGAGCCACCTCATGAGCACCGATCCGTTCTCGCTGCACGGCACCACCGCACTGGTCACCGGAGCGGGCCGGGGAATCGGCTTCCAGATCGCGCGGGCACTGAGCAACCAGGGTGCGCGCGTGGTCGTGGGCGAGATCGACCACGACACCGGTTCCCGGGCCGCCGAGGAGATCGGCGGCGAGTTCGTGCACCTCGACGTCACCGACTCCGGCCGAATCGCCGAAACCGTCGAGTACATCGTCTCGACGTACGGCGCTCTCGATGTCTCGGTGCACAACGCCGGAATGGTGCGCAACGAGCCCGGCGAGTCGATGAGTGACGAATCCTGGCGCGAGGTCCTGGGACTGAACCTGGACGCGGTCTTCTACTGCTCCCGGGAAGCGGGCAAGGTCATGCTGCGGCAGGGATCGGGGTCGATCATCAACATCGCCTCCATGTCCGGGATGATCTCGAATCACCCGCAGGCACAGGTCTCCTACAACGCTTCCAAGGCGGGCGTGATCATGTTGACCAAGTCCCTCGCCGGGGAGTGGGCCTCCCGGGGTGTGCGGGTCAACTCGATCTCCCCCGGCTACATCGGCACGGACCTGCTCAAGCAGGTCGAGCGGACCCAGCCCGACTGGTTCGGGGCCTGGATGGAGCAGACCCCGATGGGCCGTGTCGGCGAACCACACGAACTCGGCCCCCTGGCGGTGTTCCTGGCCTCCGGCGCCAGCAGCTTCATGACCGGAAGCAATGTGGTGGCAGACGGAGGGTTCACCTCCTGGTGACGCGACTAACACCGGCACGAACACATCTCCGGGAGAGCTTCATGGCAACACCATCCGGTCCGATCGAGCTGGTGCTGCTGGATGTCGGCGGGCCGATCTACGACGACGCCGTCTACCGCGACGCGCTCCTGCGTGCCACCCGCGAGCTGGCGGACGACGAGATCGACGAGGTCGAGTTCCTGGCCGCCTACGATGCCCAGCGACAACGCCAGTCCGGGTCGCTGCGCAGCGCGATCGCCGAGCGGTTCCTGACTTCCGGCGATCGGGAGCGGCTGTCCGCACTGGCCGCACGGTACTGGGATTACTCGACCGACGCGCTGTACCCGGACGTACTGCCCGCGCTGCACGAGCTGGCCGGGCAGTACCGGCTGGCCATCGTGGCCAACCAGCGCGCCCGGGTGCTGGAGGCACTGCGGCGCGACGGAATCGCCGAGTACATCGACGTGTGGGCGATCTCCGAGATCGTGGGAGTGGAGAAGCCGCACCCGGCGATCTTCCGCCACGCGCTCGACGAGACTGGCGTGCCTGCGAGCCGAACCGTGCATGTCGGCAATCGGCTCGACACCGATGTCCGGGGAGCGCAGGAAGCGGGCCTGCACACCGTGTGGGTACTGCGTGGCGAGGCACCGCCGGAACCGACCATCGAGCAGCTCGCCGAGCCGGACACGTCGGTCCGCACCCTCGCCGAGCTCCCCTCGGCGCTGGAACGGTTCCCGGTGATCGCGCCATGAGCAGCGATTCTCCGGGCGACGTCGATGCCCCGCTGGTCGCCGGGATCGACGTGGCCACCGCGACCGTGCGCGTGGAGGTACGCGACGCCTCCGGAGCGTTGGCCGCCGCCGCGTCGGTTCCGCTGCCCCGGCCGGTGCGCGGCCCCGATGGAGCATCCGAACAGGACGCCGGAAGCTGGTGGCCTGCGGTGCGAGCCGCGCTCGGGGAGTGCACGACGAAACTGGGGCGGCGGCGACGCGCGGTGCGGGCACTGGCCATCGCGGCCACCTCGGGAACCGTGGTGGCCGTCGATGCGGCGGGGGAACCGGTCGGCCCGGCACTGATGTACGACGACCGGCGAGCCGAGTCCGAGGCGGCCATCGCCCGCGAGGCCGGAGCCCGGCGCTGGCAGCGCATCGGGATCACCCCCTCGGCCGGTTCCGGCTTGGCCCGCATCGGCTGGCTGGCCGCCCACGCCGACGACCCGAAAGTACGGTTTCTGCACACCCCCGACCTCATCGCCGAGCACCTACTCGGCCGGCCGGTGGCCACCGACACCAGCCATGCGTTGAAAAGCGGCTACGATCCGGTCCACGCGGAGTGGGCGCAGGAGGCGTTGGTTCCCCTCGGAGTCGATATCGACCGGCTACCGGACGTGGTGCGCCCGGCGCAGCCGCTGGGGCGGCTCTCCCCGGCCGCTGCCGCCGAGACGGGCCTGCCCGTAACCTGCGAGGTGCGGTCCGGAATGACCGACGGGTGCGCGGGCCAGCTCGCCTCCGGGGCGGTCGAGCCCGGCCGGATCGTCACCGTGCTCGGCACGACACTGGTCGTCAAGGGAGTTTCCACCGAGCTCGTGCACGACCCCACCGGGGCCGTGTACAGCCACCTGCACCCGGAAGGCACCTGGCTGCCCGGCGGTGCCTCCAACACCGGCGGCGAAGCACTGTCCGATGTGGATCCGGAACGGCTTGCCGGGTTGGATCGTGCGGCCGAGGAGCGTGGCCCGTCCCGCACGGTGTGCTACCCCCTGCGCCGCGACGGTGAGCGATTCCCGTTCCCGGCTCCACAGGCACGGGGCTTTCTGCTCGAACCGGCCGGTGACGAGATCGACCTGCACCGGGCAAGGCTGGAAGGTGTCGCCTTCTGCGAACGCCTCGCGCTGGACCGGATGGCCGAACTCGGCGTTCCGGCCACCTCGCCGATACTCACCACCGGCGGCGGTGCCCGTAGCCGGTTGTGGTGCGGCATCCGAGCTTCGGTGCTCGGGAGGCCGATCGCTCGCGTGCCCCGGGCGGGGACCGCGCTGGGAGCCGCGCTGCTGGCTGCCACCGGCACACTGCATCCGGACCTGAGCACCGCTGCGCACGCCATGGTGCCCGCGTCCGAGCGGATCGACCCGATCGCCGAGGAGACCGGACCGTTGGACCGCAGCTACCGGAGGTTCCTGGCGGCGCTCCACGAGCAGGGCTGGCTGAACACGTGAGTGACGAGTGGCGCTACCTCTTCGGCGCGGCGGTCGTCAGCACGCTCGACCAGCCCGTACAACCACTCGGGAATTTCCACTTTCCCCCTCGGCGTGGCTCTCCGAGCCGTCGCCGGAGCACAGCGCATCAGCATCGAGTTCCACGAGATACTGCCCGTAACGCATCCAGACATACCACTCGTCACACCGCTCGCTGTCGAGATATCTCCGAGCGCAGTAGTAGCGAACCTCCTCGGCGGAACTCACATTCTTGTTCGGCGGAAACAGGTTCATCGAATCACAGTATTCGCCGACACGCTTCCGTGGCGGCGCCATCCGAAACATCAGAAATGCCCAGATCGGTGACGACATCCTGTGCACCGTTTCGGCCATACCGGTCGAAGCACCGGTGATCAAGGTACCCGCATCGATCCCGGACGCGCCTCCGACACAACCGTAGTGAATGCTGGACCAGATGTCGTAGCTCGCCGAACGGTCCTCCCCCGGAACCTCGAGGTCAAATTCTCGTTTGCTCTCCGGGCTGAGACGGTCCTCCAGGATCGGCTTGTGGTCCCATTCCTCTCCCGGTGCCACCTTGCCCGCCGCCCAAGTGGTAAGAGCCGGGGGGCAGCATGGATGGCACGGACACGTCCCGAGGACGTTACTTTCACGTCTCGCACCGGGCCTCCTCGTCGGTCCAGCACGTCGGGATCCACCCCGAAGTCCGGGTATCCGGAGCTCGGTCCGCTTCCGGAGCCTCCTTCATGCGTGCCGGAGCCGATCAGTCGCTGCTCGATGCTCCCGCCGTCGCCCGTCCCGTCCCCGTTCGTCTCGGATGGCCGTCACCGTAGTCGGGCCATCGAGGCATCGGGGCGGTTTCACGAAGTCGGTGAGCGCAAGCTGCTCACCGAGGCTGCCGTGGGAGCGATGGTGTTTCGAGGGCAGCGTTGTCCCGTACCGCGATCGGCTCGCGTCGAGCGTGCCGGTGAGCTCTATTCGAGTCACCCTGTAACCGGTAAGCAGGCAATCGAGGGGCACCCGTGCCCGCCGTTGCCTGCCTCCGGAGGTTGCCGCACAGCGGACCCCCTGGAGAACCAGCACCACTTCCGACCTGTGGCGTGCGCAAACGTGGAATGTCCGGGGCGGAAGGAAGTTCACCGACCGCAGAAACGAGGTCCAGGGCGGGAATGCGCGTGGTAGGAGAGACGGACGGGACCGAGCCGCCGAGATCGCTGCTTGGCCGTGCAGCACGGTGGGCGCTGCGGGCGCTGCTGGTCGCGGCGGCTGTCTACGTGGGCGTGCAGGTGCTGGTGCTGCTCGACCTCGTTGTCATACCCGTTATCGCCGCGTTGCTGTTCACCGCCTTGTTGTGGCCGTTGAACAGGATGCTGCGACGCCTGGTGCCCAATCTGCTTGCGGCGTGGATCACCCTGATCCTCGCCGTTGTCGTCCTCGGCGGCATGGGTTACCTCATCGGCATGCGGATTGCTGCGAACTTTCCGATGCTGATCAGCCAGCTGGTCAATACCGTCCGTCAAATTGTTGAGCTGCTGAGCAAGTTGGGCTTCGGGCAGGTGACACTGAACAGTATCGAAGACGCCATCGTCAACTGGCTCCAGAACCACCGCAACATGCTGCGGAATATCGCACGGACCGGTGCTCGCTACTTGTTCCAGTTCGTGACCATGCTCCTCCTCGCCATCTTCGTAACACTGTTTTTGCTCTATGAGGGCGAGCGGATCTGGCGCTGGTTGATCTCACCACTCAAGCAGGACCCCCACCGACGGCGCGTCGACCGTGCGGGACATATCGCCTGGAACACCATTACCGGGTACGTGCACGGCACCGTTGTCATCGCGACCATCCACGGCATCGTGATCGGGCTGACCCTGACCCTGCTGGGAGTGCCACTGGTGCTTCCCCTGTCGGTGCTCGTGTTTCTCGGCAGCTTCATCCCCATCGTCGGGGCGATCGTGGCAGGCACGATCGCCGTCCTCATCACTTTGGTCACCCAAGGACTGATCGAAGCGCTTATCCTCCTCGGTGTTCTCCTTGTGGAGAATCAATTGGAGGGCAACGTCCTTCAGCCGCTCGTGATGAAAAACTACGTCCGACTGCACCCCTTGGCGATCGGCCTCGTTCTTGTCGCGGGAGGAATTCTGGCCGGTCTCGTCGGTATGATCATCGCGGTACCGACCGCGGCGGTCGTCCACCGCGCCTGGGCGCCACTGCTGGGCAGGGACGAGCAGGAGGAGCAGGCAACAGGCCCCCCGACGGAAGGCTGGACGGCCACGGACTGACCATCAACGAGGAACCGTGGCGGAGGCCGCATACCCGGCCGGAGGGACATCAGCCGGGACCGGAGCGGTCGGACGGCTCGACGTGCGGAGATGGCGGGTGCCGACAAGCTCGCCGCCCGCACCGGAGAGCAACCGGCCACCGAGGCTCGCGGATGAACTTCCCCGCCGGTAGGCCACCAACCACAGCCGGAGCCATTCGGACCACGGAAAGCACCCGACTGCCGTCTGCACACGAGAACACCGCAACCCGATCATGGAGGCATCCGGACAGAGCACGGAAAGGTCACGAATGTCCCACAGCCGACCACGTAGCGGCAGACAGCCAGGAGCGGATCCGATGGTCGACTCCGATCCGACGACCGACCGCGGCGATCGACGAACCACGCCCGCCTCCACACCGATGGCCGCACCACTCCCCCGAACTCGTCCGGCCGCACAGCGCCGATTCGGCGGGCGTGTGTCCACACTCGGCAAAACCGCCGTCGCCTCGTTCCTCGCGAGCATACTGCTCGTGCCGGCCGGTGCTGCCCAAGCGGCGAACCCCCCGATCGATTCCGCTCGCGGGCCCGGACACGGACCGCCTGCCGCTGCAGACCCCGGTCGTGGTCCCGGTCACGTGCCACCCGAACGCGCCGAGCTCCAGCACGCACTCGATGCGGTGGTCGAGGCCGGAGCGGCCGGAGCGGCCGTCGAGGTTCGGGATCAGCACGGCGCCTGGCGTGGCACCAGCGGCGTTGCGGAGATCGACAGCAACCGGCCGATCCTGCCGCACAGCCGGTTCCGAGTGGGCAGCATCACCAAAACGTTCATGGCCACGATCGCACTCCAGCTGACCGGCGAGGGGAAACTCGCCCTGGACGCGCCGGTCGAGCGCTACCTGCCCGGCATCATCCCCGGTGATCAGGACATCACGGTCCGCATGATCATGAACCACACGAGCGGGCTGTTCAACTACACCACCGACCCGAAATTCGCGACGACGTTCCTCCGCAACCGGCAGCGCACCTTCGCACCCGAAGAGCTCGTCCGCATCGCGATGCAGCACGAACCGGAGTACGACCCCGCCCCCGACGAGCCGTCCTACTCCAACACCAACTACGTCCTGCTCGGGATGCTCATCGAAAAGGTGACGGGCAACGACATTCGCTCCGAGTTGCACGAGCGCGTTCTCCGCCCGGCCGGGCTGCGGCACACCCGCTTCCCGGAACACTTCCCGTTCATCAAAGGCCCCAACGCCCACGGTTACCTGGGACTGCAGGGACCGAGCGAGCCACTCACCGACGTGACCCGTTTCAACCCGTCGTGGGCGTGGACAGCAGGTGCGATCACCTCCACCACCTCCGACCTCAACCGCTTCTACCGCGCGCTGCTCACCGGCGAGCTGCTGGCACCCGAACCACTCGAGGAGATGCAGGCGACGACACCGCTCAACTCGGGCCTTCCCTACGGACTCGGCCTGACCAGGATCCCGATGTGCGGGACCACGCTGTGGGGCCACGACGGTCGCTTCCCCGGCTTCATCACACTCTCGTTCACCTCGGCCGACGGGCAGCGTCAGGTCTCACTCAGCCTCACCGAAACCACCGAGAACGCAGCCGAACTGGCCAGGGTTTCCAGTGCGGCAGTCGATGTTCTTGCCACGGAGTTCTGCGGGCGGACAGCCACATCACAGTCGGCCACGCCCAGCACGCAGGATCACCCCGGGACCGCTCCGCTGCCGCACCGGAACTCCCTGCCCGCGGTGCCCTGACATCCGTTCGACTCCTGCCGCGGGGCACAGTCCGGTGCGAACACCGTGTGCCCGCGGCCGAGGTCCTGGTGACAGAGGCAATCGGAGCAGCATGCGGTGAGCGACGAGCCCTGCAAGTGCCCTTTGCTGGTGCCGACACGGTGCATGGAGGTGACAATCGGTGTGGTATTGACCACAGACGATCACCAGCGAGGTTGACGTGGCCGGGAGCGCGGAGATCAGTGCGGGGACGTTCGGGCGGCTCGACGTGCGGAAATGGCAGGTGCACCCGGAACCGCCGAGTACGGTGGACGTCTCGGCCGATCGACGCGCACTCGTTCTGATCGGAGCGGGCCATGTCTTCGCCTGGACGGCACTGGCCGCCTACGCGCTGCTGACCGTTCTCGCTCTCACCGCGAGCAGTTCGATACCGATCGGCGGTCAGTGGTCGCCGATGCTGTGGATCGGCGGCTTCGTCGGCTTTCCGCTGGGGCTGCTGTGCATTCGGGTGGGGGAATGGGTGCGCCGAAAGACCGGCCACCCCGTGCCGTTCGCCGTGTACGACGTGGTCGCCAAGGGGATCGAGGCCGCACGCAATGTCAACGAGATGTTCGAGATGATCGACGCCGCCGAACGCAGGCCGGAATTCGTGGAGAGAACCCACCGTGCCAATGCTCGGCAACTACGCCTGATCGCACGACACTGCGAGCATGCCGCCCGGGAGCATCGGTGGCATATGCCACCACTGGTGCTGAGCTATCGCCACCGATACATCACCAAGCTCACGATCCCCTTGCACGAATGCGCCGAGCGGACCGCCGATCGGATCCTGCAGGCCGATCCGCTCGATCCACCTCCCGACACGGACCGGGAGTGAATTCATTCGACAAGCATGGCAAGGCTCACCTTTTTCTCGATAAGGCCGCGCCAATCCCGGGTAAGGGTTCCCTTCTTTGAATAAGCCTTACCTTTCTCAGGTGAGGCAAACTTTTTTGAGGGCAGCCTGATCTGAAACACCCTCACAATTGGGGTGTATGTTCGTGGCATGGCTTTGAGCGCGAAGAAGATCGAACGGCAAGAGTCCCACTTCAACCAACTGCTACAGGACCAGATTCGCAACGAGCTCACGGCCTCGCAGCAGTACATCGCGGTCGCGGTGTGGTTCGACAGCGAGGACCTGCCCCAGCTGGCCGCACACTTCTACCGCCAGGCGCTCGAAGAGCGCAACCACGCCATGATGATCGTCCGTTTCCTCATGGATAACGACGCCAAGCCGGTGATTCCCGCCGTGGAGAGCGTCCGCAACGACTTCACCGAAACCCGCGAGCTCGTTGCCCTCGCCCTGGAGCAGGAACGCACGGTCACCGAGGAGATCACCACCCTCGCCAAGACAGCCCGCGACGAGGGCAACTACATCGGTGAGCAGTTCATGCAGTGGTTCCTCAAGGAACAGGTCGAAGAAGTGTCCCAGATGTCCACGCTGCTGACCGTCGTGGATCGCGCGAAGGGCAGCATGTTCGAGGTGGAGAACTTCCTCGCCCGTGAGGGTGCCGGTGACCAGGGTGCGGACCCGACCGCACCCCCCACCGCGGGCGGCGCGGTCTGAGCACCCGTGCCTGCCACTGCGGTCGGGCTGAACACTCGGCGGCCGAGACGGCGCTACCCTGCCGTCCGGCCGCCGAGTGGCGTGCACCATCGCGCAGCAAGGCACGACACCGCTTGCCGCGCACGGTCACCTCAGCGAACGGTGACCTGGCGACCGCGCAAACCTTCCCGGGCACGGTGCTCGGCAGTGTCGAGCGGTTCGGTGTCGAGCGTGGCAAGTACCTCGTTCAACCGGCGGCCCATCTCCGCCACCGGCTGCTCCCACTCGCGTGCATGCTTCTCCCGATCCAGGTCCCACACCGGAACGAGCAGGCCGTGCGCCCGGAAGGAGCCCGCATAGCGGCTGTCTTCGTCCAGTGCGAGTTCCCCGCGCACCGACAACCTGGCCAGCGCGGCCAGCAACCGCTCCTCCGACTCCGGACGCACCCAGCGGACGTGCGCCTTCTCCCCCGCATCCATCCAGTAGGCCGAGTGCACACCCTCGGCGTCGAGTCGCTGGGCCGGCTTGATCGCCGCATTGGCCCGTTCCAGCGAAAGCGCCACATCACCGGTGGGTTCCACGTCGTCGGGCATCCACCAGGAGAAGTCACCGTGCAACTCGACGTCGAGCAGCGCTTCCGGATCGACGAGGTCCTGCAATCGTGCCGGGACGGTACCCTCCGGAGCATCCTCCGGGCCCACCACCGACAGCGACGTACCTACCTCGGCCTGCTGCGCCCATTCCACGGCACGTGCCAGGTCCCTGCTGATGTCGCCGGAACGAGTCTGGACCTGCAAGCCCACGAATGCCTGCCCGTCGCTGCGCACCATTGCCGCCGCAGCCATCGGCAGCACCGTGGCCAGCGTGATCTCCCGATCACCGGAGCGCAGCGGCAGCTTCGCCGTCGCCGAAGGCACGAACTCCCGCAGCGCCACGAGCTCGCACTCGGCCGCCAGTCCCTCGAACGGCCTGGTCACGATCACGTTCGCGGCGCCGCCAGCCGCGCCGTGGCACGCCTTGTAGCGCTTGCCCGAGCCGCACGGACACGGCTGCCGCCGTCCGATGCCACCCTCGGTGCCTGCCTGTCCGGCCGCCGTTGCTTTGCCCACGTTGTCTCCTCATTCGTGTTCGCTACTCGCCGGATTGCCGCACCGCGACCGCGGTAGAGCCCGCGGCCGCAGGATGATCTGAGCCCGTAGGGTGCGCGTGACATTATCGAACCAGTGACAACCGGTCGAGCCGGGCGTGTCGGCAGGGATTGGTTCGGCAGGGTGGTTTGACAGGGATAATTTGGCAGGGATCGACAGGAGACTTGTGGACACCCCGCGCCCATGTGGATGGATATCACCACCGTTGGTGCAGTTTCGCGCGAAATCACAAAAATGCGGTTTCGCGCGAAACTGCACAAAGCGCCGTCAGCGTGGGGCTCCGGTGGGGCGCTCCTGACGAGGGGGTGCGGGGGCGCCGCGCACTCCGAGAACGCGCAGCCGAGGCACCTCCGTCGTATCCACCGGCACCAACAGCCGCGTCAAGTACTTGACGACGTAGACGGTCACGATGGCCAGCGCGGCCATCACGGCATTGGTCCAGGCATGCAACACCACACCGTTGGCCAACGCCTGCACGCCGTCGGTGAAGCCCCACAGGAACGTGATCCACCCGAGCAACAAGCTCGCGCTCCAGGCACACCACCACAGCTGCACCAGCCACGTCGGTCTCGGGCGAGCATGTGGATCACGGGCACGATCACGCATCAGAACCGTGTGCTCCAGTTCCGCCAACGCCGAACCGGGCACGAACAGATTCGGTCCCGGGACCAGCACACCGGTGACGAACTGCCAGTCCGAACGCGCCGGACGCACGCCTGCCTGCGTGGCCGCGTAGGCACGTGCCCGCAAGGCCCACAACACCACGACCACGCCGCAGAGTACCCCGATCACCCAGGTCATCACTCCCGCCGTGATCACCAACGCATCCGAGAAAGCAAGCGGAGTCCTTGCCAGCGCCCCATTTCGGCTGCGCAGCAGCAGCACATAGCGCCAGATCTCCGCAATGGTGGCCACGCAGGCGAGTCCGGCGGTAACCCACAGCGTCGAGACGGCCGTGGCCGACAACGACAGCACCCGTTCGGCAGGGTCGACGCGAGTGCGGCTCGGCAGCGCCAACGGCCATCGCCACGTCAGCTGTGGAAATCCCCAGCGCGGCACGACGGAATACGACGGCGGCCCGGTGTAGCGACGCGGGGCGCTCCGGACGCGGGGCGGGCGCACTCCCCCCGGTGGAGTGGCCACCCACTCCACCGGCGCCTCGGAACCGGTCGGACGTCGCGTCACAGCACGTACGGCTCACTGTCGGGATTGTCGGCGACCACCGGCCGCCCGCTGGACGACCAACCGTTCATGCCGCGTTCGACGTTGACCGCGTCCCAGCCGTTCGCGTTGAGATAGGCGGTCACCTTGGACGAACGCCCACCGGAGCGACATACCACGTAAAGCTGGTCGGCCTCCGGGATCTCGTCGAGCCGTTCCGGGACCTCACTCATCGGAATGTGCACCGCGCCGGGTGCGTGTCCCGCTTGCCATTCGTCGTGTTCGCGGACGTCGAGCAGCGTGCCCTCCGGCAACTCCGCAGGCAGTTCCTCGGGGTGCACTCCGGGCACCTGACCGTGCATCGGTGTAGTCACACCCCGATGCTGCCACGGATGGGGACTTCAGCGGTGGTGGCGTCCCTGCGAATGCGGCCGTTTCCCGTCGTCGGTGCCGACGTGTTCCCCGGCGCGGTCGCGAACGAAACCCAGCCGGTCCGGGGCGTGCATGCGCAACATCACACGTGCGACCCCCGGCGGAATCCGATACCGGGTGGCACGGCTGACCACGATCGTCACCAGCAGCGCAGTCGGCACCGTGATCGCCGCAGGCTGCCGCAGCACCACCGACCACCAGCTCTGCGTGTCCTGCACCCCCATCCCCAGCAGGACCGCCACCAACACCAGGGACCCGCCGACCAACAACCCGGCGGTTGCCCCGGCCGCCGTCAGACGGCGCCACCAGATACCCAGCACCAGCAGCGGAAAGAAGGTGGAGGCCGCCATCGTGAACGCCAGGCCCACGCTCTCCGAGATGTCCCGGTCCACCGCGCCGAGGGCCAGCAGGGTCGGAACCGTCGCCGCGCCCAGCGAGGTCAACCGGAAATCCCACGTGCGGCCCGGCAGCAGGTCCCGGGACAGCACTCCTGCCACACTCATCACCAGACCGGACGAGGCGGACAGGAACGCCGCGAACGCGCCCGCCGCCGTGATCGCGGCGAGCAACCCACCGACCCAGTTGTCGAGCATCGCGCCGGGAAGTTGCAGCACCGCCGCATCGGTCTTACCCGTGACCAGCAACTGCGGCATGTAGAACCGCGACAGCAGCCCGAGGACCGTCGGGAACAAGTAGAACGCGCCGAGCAGGGCGAGCACGAACAACGTCGTACGCCGAGCAGCGTCCCCGCTCGGGTTCGTGTAGAAGCGCACCAGCACATGCGGCAGACCCATCGTGCCGAGGAAAGTCGCCAGGATCAGCGAGTACGTCTCGAACAGACCGCGGAAACCACCGTCCTGCGGCAACAGCCAGGACAGGTTGTCCGGTGCGGCATCGGCCACCACCGGAACCGACGCCCCCGCGGGAAACCGCAGCTCGGCACCCTCCGAAACCGGATAGACGCCGGGGGAGACATAGACACTGCTCGGTCCCGACGCGGCGCTGTCGCTGATCACGCCCGCACCGGAACCTCCCTCGACCCACAACCACAGCGGCTCGGCGACCTGCAGCCGCACATCGGTGGAAATGCGTACCGTGGTGGCCCGTTCGAAAGCGGGCGGAGCGTTTTCGTCGAGTCCGCGCAGACGTGACGAATGCTCACCCAGAAAAACCGTGCACAGCACGAAGGCGGGCACGGTGATCGCGAACAACTTCACGCAATACTGGAACGCCTGCACCAGAGTGGCCGCACGCATCCCGCCGCCGAGCACGCCGATCAGCACGATGACCGCCACCGCCACGACCCCGGTCCAGTACGGCAAGCCGATGATCGTCGACAGGGTCACCCCGGCCGCCTGCAACTGCGGAACCAGATACAGCCAGCCGATCAGGACCACCAGCATGCTCGCCAGCAGCCGCAGCCGGGCAGAGCCCAGCCGGTCCTGGGCGAAGTCCGGCAGTGTGTAGACCCCGGAACGCCGTAACGGCGCGGCCACGAACAGCATCAACACCAGGTACCCGGCGGTGAAGCCGATCGGGTACCACAGGGCATCGGCTCCCTCCTTGAGTATCAGGCCGGCCACGCCGAGAAACGACGCCGCCGACAAGTACTCACCGGAGATCGCCGCCGCGTTGCGCTCCGCTCCCACCGTGCGGCGTGCGACCAGGAAATCCGATGTGGTGCGCGCGTTCCGCGAACCCCAGACCGCGAGAGCGCCGGTCGCCGCGGCGAGCACGACGATGCCGCCCAGCGCCCAGACGTTCCACTCCATCTCGCTGTACCTGCCAGGGTCGGTTTCTCATTCGCCGCTCCCGGTGATGCCGGGAGCATCGGGTGGTTCCCGGATATCGGGGTTGCCGAATCGCCGGTGTCCTGATCACCACACGGCGAACACTACTTCTCCACCATTCGCAGAAAATCGCGCTCGTACCGCTCAGCGTTGCGGGTACTGAGGTAGCCGATCAGCACCATGAACGGGAACGGCAAAACTCCCAGCAGCAACCAGGACAGCGGCACTCCGAACACGGTCGCCGTGGCAACCGCGGGAACGATCAGGAACAACACCGGCAGCCCGCACAATGCCACAGCGGTGATCCCGGCCAGGACCAGCGAGCTGCGTAACTGCACTTTCATCAGATTGCTCACCAGCGCCTCACCGACGCTGTTCTGGTCCTCCAGCTCCATGATCGTACGAGGGATCTCACGAGTGCCGCGACGATCCGCCAGCACGACCCGTTTCCGACGCGGCGCACGTGGCTCCGCCTCCCCGGTCTCCTTACTCGGACTCATCTCACCCCCATCCCGGTCGTGGGGTGTGCACGAGCCGATTCTTGAGTTCGCGGGTGTGGCGGCGGCTGACCGGCAGCTCCCGCAGCTCACCACCGGTACGCAGCAGCACCGAGTGGCCCGATGACGATGTCCGCAGCTCACTGACCAGGCCCAGCGCCACCAGGTACGACCGGTGAATCCGCACGAACCCCGCATCCGCCCACTGCTCCTCGAGCTGGGCCAGCGGAATTCGCACCAGATACGAACCATCGGTGGTGTGCAGCCGCGCATAGTCACCCTGGGCCTCGACCCACAGCACCGATTTGCGCGGTATCAGTTTCGTGGTTCCCCCCAGCTCGACCGCAATGAACGCGTGCGGGTCGGTGTCCTGCTCTTCGACCGCACGCCGTTCGCGCCCGGACTCGACGCGGTTCTCCTTCTCCGCGGAGGAATCGCTCACCCGCTCCACGAACCGCAGGGCGCGATCGACCCGTTCGGGATTGGCGGGTTTCATGATGTAGTCGATCGCACCGAGTTCGAAAGCCTCCAGCGCGTTTTCCTCATGGCCGGTGATGAACACGAGCGCGGGCGGATTGTCGTACGACACGACGGCCCTGGCCAGTTCCATCCCGCTCAGCCCCGGCATGGCCACGTCGGCGAACACCGCATCCACGGCGGCCCATTCGGTGCTGCCCGTCCGGACCTGCTTGTCACCACCCCGCAACAGATGCAGCGCTTCGGGAGCATCGGAGGCGGTCACGACCCGACTCACTCGAGGATTGCATTCGAGCAGGTGTTTCATCTCGTTCAGCCCGGCAATCTCGTCGTCCACCGCCAGAACGACGAGACCCGAAACGTGCTCTTGAGTACTCACTGCAACGCCATATCCTGCCGTGTCGACGGATATCCTGTCCACGCTCCGGACCCGGTGTCGATCGCAGGTGATGTGCCAGTGCGACACCGGCCCACCGGAGCAGCCGCCAGGTCCGACCGGACCGGTCGGACCATCCGTCGAACGGCCTTCACGAAGGGGAAGCTCGCCCCGCCTGAGGGCTCACGTACGCGATCAACCTACGGCTTCACGTTTTCCCGCGAGACGGCGGGGTGGCATAACCGATCCACACGGTCACAGACCGAAACGGGACCACAGGGCACGCTGCTCCAGCTCGTCCACGGCAGCCAGCACCGAACCGGTCGCGGCGGCGGCACCCGTACTGCCGAACCGGGCACCGGGACCACTCACCCCCAGGCGCGCGAGCAGCGGCTTACGTGGCTCCACCTGAACCACATGCGCCTCGGGGAACCGTTCGCGCACGATCCCGCGCAACGTCCCGGTCCCGTCGACGAGCCCCAGCTCCTTCGCCCGGGCCCCGGTCCACACCTCACCGGAGAAAAGCTCGTCCGCGGAACCGTTGAGCTTGTCCCCACGACGATGGCGGACCCAGTCCGCGAATTGCCCGTGCATCTCCGTCTGCAGCGACTGCAGCCACTCGACGTCGTCCTCCTTCTCCGGGCGGAACGGATCCAGACGCACTTTGCGGTCCCCGGCCGCGTGGACCCGGCGCTCCACGCCGAAACGGTCCAGCAGGCCCTCCAAGCCGAATCCGGCACTGACCACGCCCACCGAGCCGACCATCGAGGTCGGATGCGCATAGACCTCGTCACCCGCGCAGGCCAACCAGTATCCGCCCGAAGCCGCGACGTCCTCGCAGAAGGTCAGCGCAGGCACGTTCTTCGACTCGGCCAGGTCACGGATCCGGTCGGCCACCAATGCCGACTGAGTGGCCGCACCCCCCGGCGAGTTGATCGACAGTGCCACCGCGGCGACACGGTCGTGACTGAAAGCTCTGGTCAAAGCGGACTCGACCGTCTGAAGGGAGATCGAGGCGCGATTCACCGGTGACGGTGTCGGCGTGATCGGACCATGCAACCTCACCACGGGCACCACAGGCCCCCGCTCGGCGCGTTCGGCCAGTTTCGGAGGCAACTTGGAGGACAATTTCCCACTGAGCACGCTGGTGAACTTGTGCGGCACCCTCTCGTTCATGCCCCGACATTACCGGCTTTACCGTGCCGGGGCGGGTTCCTGCTCCGGCACGCCGATCTCCTGCTCCTGCCTCGAGTGATCCGGGAGCGGTGGTGCGGGGTCCGGGTGCACCCCGGGGGAATACTTGGGCACCCGCATGATGACCTTCATGCCCGCGCCCTCCTCGGTCTCGACCACCAGGCCGTAGTCGTTGCCGAAGGTCGAACGCATCCGGTTGTTGATGTTGCCGAGGCCGACGTGCGCGCCGCTCATGTGCGTTTCGTCGAGTTCGGACTCCAGATCCTGCGGATTCATACCGATCCCGTCATCGTCGACGCTGATCAGCGCCTCGGTGCCGAGGTCCTCGGCGATCACCGAAACCGTGCCGCCACCCGGCTTGTTGAGCAGACCGTGCCGCACGGCGTTTTCCACCAGCGGCTGCAGCGCCAGGAACGGCAGGGTCACGGGCAGTACCTCCGGTGCGATCTTGAGCTGCACCTTCAGTCGTTCCGGACCGAACCGCGCCCCCTCCAGCATCAGATAGCGATCGATGTTGCGGATCTCCTCGGCCAGGGTCGTGTACATGCCGTCGTTGGTGCGAAAAGAGTAGCGCGTGAAGTCGGCGAACTCCTGCAGTAGTTCCCGTGCCTGTTCGGGGTCGGTACGGACATGCGAGGAGATCGTGTTCAGCGCGTTGTAGATGAAGTGCGGCGAGATCTGCGCGCGCAGGGCACGCACCTCCGCACGCGCCAGCTTCTCCTTGGACTCCTGCAGCTCGGCCAGTTCGAGCTGTGCCGAAACATGGTCGGCGACCTCATCGGCCGCACGCAGCAACCGCTTCTGGTCACCACCGGTGATCACCACCAACGCACCCCGGTTACGACCTTCGACCTCCAGCGGCACCACCACCGCGTGCCGCATCGGGCACGGGCGCTGGTCGCAGGGCACATCGGAGTGATCGACATACTCGCGCTTGTCGGTGCTCAGCACCCGTTCGATCGGTCCGGTCAGATCACCGTAATGCTGATTGGCCTCGCCGTCCCAGGCCAACATGGTCCCATCGGGATCGACCACACCCACCGCGACACAGGACAGCAGCTCCCGCAGGTGCGGCGCGGTCTTGTCCGCCGAATCCTGGGTGAGACCGCTACGCAGGTAGGGGGCGGCGCTGGTCACTCGATGCAGCGCGGCAAGTGTCGCATCCTCCATCGAGGTGCTCACCCGGCGTGATCGGCACAGCATGACGAACATTCCGAGCACGCCAAGCGCCGCTATCAGGGTCAGCACTGTCCGCTCAGTCAGCAGCTCGGGCACGACGACCATACTCGTGACGAATCGGCCAGGAATCAAGGATGTACACCGCTCCCCGAGTCCAGCGGGTCGCGATCATCGGTGAGCGGCAGACAACCTTCCGCTCACCGGAAAGGCGGCACCGTCCGCTCACACGAACAGGTGAGTGTGGCGCCCTCTCAGGCGATGGGTTGCAGAGGTCCGTTCATATCGGGTTCGGAGTAGACCTCGATATCGCGTGCCACCCGCGCACCCCGCTGCCTGGCGGTGAGGAATCCACGCACGACACCGACCCACCGCTCCGGCGGACGCTCATCCTCATCCCCGGGTGTTTCGGCCATGACCGTCCACGGCCGCCGCAGCAACCAGCGGACCGGGAAGAACAGCACGATCACCGCCAGCGCCAGAACCAACCAAGGGGGGACGTACACCGATGGAGGGGTCCAGACGACGAACCCGACGAACAGGAACAGCAGGACCGCCCCCATGGCCATGCCCGGGGCAGCTCCTCCGCTGACGTCGTGCTCCCACTCGTCCACATCGATCGGGTTGGACCATTCGAGATTGGTCCGCACGTTCCACATTCGCCCGTCGGAGCCACGCACCACCCGGTTCATCGCCGCCTCCCTGCCCAGGCCGGGCCGATTCCATCGGTTCGAACTACCTCCCGGCCGTGCCGTCCTCGGCCGTACCGGTTCGTTGATCACGCGTACGGCCACGGTACCGCGTTCGCACGGGGCTCCACGGGTGAATTCACCCATCGCGCGTGTTCCCGACGGAGCCGGAACCGTTCGCGGGACCACCGGGATGCGGTGCACAGCCCGGTGCCACCGGGCCGCGCCTGCGCCGACCACCATGCTCACCGGCTGCGGCCTCCCGATACGCCGTTCGCAAGCCCTGCCGCGCACGGTGGGCGAGCACGGCGGTCGCATTCGGCGTGAGCCCGAACTCCCCGGCGATGCTCGCGGGGCGATGCCCCTCGACCTCCATTCGCCACAGCACCGCACGCCAGCGGGCGGGCAGCCGGCTGAAGGCCATCGCGAGCAGCTCCCGCTCGGCCTCCCGAGTCTGGTGATCACTCCGCTCATCGTCCGGCAGTCGTCCGGCCCAGTCACCGAGCTGGTCGGTGTGCATCGGCTCGTCCCGGCGAGCAGCCACCCATTCGCCGAGCACCCGGCGCACGGCGGTCACCAGGTAAGTCCGCACGTAATCCTTCGGCCCGTGACCCGTTCGCACCGCACGCAGCACTCGCAGGAAAACCTCGGCAACCACGTCGTCGACGTCGATACCGGGCCGCCGCACGCTCAGTGCATACCGCCGCACCGCAGGCGCATGCCTGCGATACAGCAGGTCATAAGCGCCCTCCTCGCCGGCACGCAATTTCGCCAGCAGGACGCTGTCGTCCTCGTCCGGTTCCGCTCCGGCGATGCGGTTGTCCATCGTCGCTCCCACGAACGCGGATAACCCGTCCCGCTGAATCGCATGCCGCCCGTCGTACCGGTACCGTGAGGTTCCGGTCGGGAAAGATCCGCAGGGACACCAGTGGCAGCACGGACAGCACGGCCGGGGAGGCAGTGAGACTCCTACTTCCGGAGGATACCCAGTGGACCTCGATGAAGCGCGGTCCGTCGTACGTACCCAGCATCACGCGGTGTTGAGCACGCTACGCACGGATGGCATGCCGCAGATGTCGCCCGTCCTGGCGACGGTGGACGAGGCGGGGCGGGTCACCGTGAGCACCTCGGCGGACACGGCCAAGGTCCGCAACCTGCGGCGCGATCCCCGCGCCTGGCTGTGTGTACTCCCCGATCGCTTCTTCGGCCCGTGGATCCAGGTGGAAGGTGACGTGCAGATCGCCGAACTACCGGAGGCGATGCCGCTGCTGGAGGAGTACTACCGCAGCATCGCCGGCGAGCACGAGGACTGGGAGTCCTACCGTGCCGCCATGCGAGCCGAGAACCGGGTGCTCATCCGAGTGGAACTCACCCGTGCGGGGCCGGGCTGACCGGGGAAGCAACACCGCCTCCGACCCCCGTCGAACGGCATGCCGACGATGGGTTACAGTGGTTTTCACAGCAGCCGGAAGGCACTCCGAGGGGAACCCACCGGGAAGAACCGAAGGAGCCGGAAGGTCACTGCGATCAAGAAAACACGCGGATGTGGCGCAGCGGTAGCGCATCAGCTTGCCAAGCTGAGGGTCGCGGGTTCGAATCCCGTCATCCGCTCCATGACGAAGCCCGCCGGTGGTAATCCCCGGCGGGCTTCGTTATCGCACCGAGATCCTCGATTCGCACCGGGCCCTGTCACGTCACCTGCGGGACCGGCCGACTACGGGGACGGCCCGCCGAACCGCCCCTCGGCATCGTCACTCGTCGGGGCCTGCACCGATCCGGGCCCTCACTCGTCCAGCCTGAAACCGATCTTCAGGCCGACCTGGAAGTGGGCGACAGAGCCGTTCTCCACGTGCCCCCGGATCTCGGAAACCTCGAACCAGTCGACTTCCCGCAGCGATTGGGAGGCACGCTGCACGCCCTTGCGGATCGCATCGTCGAGGCCCTGCTCGGACGTGCCGACGATCTCGGTCACCCGGTACACGTTGTCTGCCATGCCCAGATCGTCGGCGCGGCCCCGCCACCTCGCAAGCGAGCGGAACACCGCCCACCCCTGCGGGTGACGGCCTCCAACCGTGCTCGCGTATCAGATGGCGAGGCCGGTGGGGCAGGCGACTCCGGTTCCGGCGATGCCACAGTAACCGTTCGGGTTTTTCGCATCGCTGAGATATTGCTGGTGGTAGCCCTCGGCGTAGTAGAACTCACCCAGCGGGGCGATCTCCGTGGTGATACTGCCACGATCGGCGGCCGTCAGTGCCGCCTGGTACTGCTCACGGCTCGCCACGGCCGTCACACGCTGCTGTTCGTCGGCATAGTAGATCGCCGAACGATACTGCGAGCCCACGTCGTTGCCCTGCCGCATGCCCTGCGTCGGATCGTGGTTCTCCCAGAACACCCGCAGGATCCGCGAAAGCCCGATGATCTCCGGGTCGAACACGACGAGGACGACCTCGGCGTGCCCGGTCAGACCGCTGCACACCTCCTCATAGGTCGGGTTGGGGGTGTGCCCACCCGCGTATCCGACAGCGGTGGACCACACGCCCTCGGTGCGCCAGAACATGCGCTCGGCTCCCCAGAAACAGCCCATGCCCACCACCACGGTGGACATGCCTTCCGGGAAGGGTGGCACGATCCGGCGGTCGCCGAACACCGCATGCGACTCGGGTACCGCAAGCGGAGTGGATCGTCCCGGCAGAGCCTCATCAGCTTCGATCACACGGTTCTTGTTACCGAACAACGCCATACCCGCACGATACCCATCTCCACGTCATGGGTGGATCGTTATGTTCGGCGCCCTCGACACTTCGCTGCGAGGTGCCAGAATGGCGATGATCGCAAACGGGGTCGTGATCATGATGGGGAAGGGCGCATCGGTGACCTGGCAAGACGAATTGCAGCATCTCGACGCCGAGCTCGCCGCGGGGAGGCTGTCCGCCGAGGAGTATCGCCAACGGCGCGATACCGCTCTGGGACAGGCCCATGCGGAGCAGGCGAGGTGGCCGGGGGGAGATCTCCCGCAGCAGGAACCGCCGCAAGGCCCGGCGCAGGGCCGGAACCCGTTTCCCCCCGCATTCGCCTGGGACCGAAGCAGCGGCCCGAGTCAGCAGTCCCCATCCCAACAGCCACCACCCCAACAGCCACCGCAGTTCCGGCCGGACCAGGCCGGATGGGCGCCATACCAACCGCAGCCGGGTTGGGGACCGGCCAACGGCAACGGCACTCCTTGGGGCAACGCCGAGTTCCCCCCGGAGCACGACAGCACGCGCTGGACGCGTACCGGCCCGAGAGTCCTCGCGACAGGTAACTCGTCCAAGGGCAAGCTGATCGCCGGGCTCTCCCTCGGTGGCGTCCTGCTCGCCGGGATCATCGTCGCCGGGACACTCCTCTTCACCGGCTCCGAGTCACCGGGCCGGGCCGCCGCCGAGCGGCAGACTCGGGCCACGGACACACTGCCCGAGCCACCACCTGCCACAGCGACTCCACCGGCCACCTCGGAGGAGGCACTGGTCGCACGGCCACCGGGTCCGGCGAACTCGCTCAACGGTGCGCTGTCCCCGGCTGCGTTGGACGGGGACAAATCCGGTGTGTTGCCGGTTTCGGTGCGCTCCTTCGCGCTGTACAGGGACATGGTCGGCGGGTGGTTCCGCGGTACCGACGGGCCGCTGAAAAGCAGCATGGTGGCGGTGCGGATGCCGGACGAGGCGGCAGCTCGAAAGCTCGTCGAGGTATACCTGGACGAACAATCGGGAATGATCAGCTCCGATCAGCTCTCCTATCGGGGCGTCGAGGTCGTCACCGACAGCAGTGCTTTCCGGACCGCCTATGCAGGGCAGGATTGGGCGGTGGTCATATCCGTCCGCGCGGTGGACGCCTCGGGGCAGGAGGCCAGAAGCCTGTTCCGGGACCTGCTCGAACGGCAGCTCGCCAACCTCCCGCCCACCACCTAGGACCTGTCCGGTTGATCTCGGTGGGGTTGAAGCTTTCCCGAAGACTTCACTCCTCGCCCCGGGCACAGGAGCGTGCAGTGTTGCCCGAAGCTTCGGGCTCTCCCGTGACGAGGAGGGCCTTCAGGGTGGAGCGCGACACGTCGGGGCCGAACTGTGCCGCGACGGCGGCCCGGCCCGATGTGGACAGGTGTCGCCATGCCCGATCATCGGTGAGCAGCCGCACGATGCCGTCCGCGAGTCCTCGCGCGTCGTCGGCGATCAGCACATCGTCACCCGGCGTGAGATGCATACCCTCCATGGCCGACGTCGTCCCGACCACGGGCACCCCCGCCCCGAGGCTCTCGCCGACCTTGCCCCGCACACCGGCACCGAACCGCAACGGGGCCAACGTCACCCGACTCGCGGCATACATCGACGCGAGGTCGGCCACCCAGCCGTGCACCTGCACACCGCTGTCGTCCATCCGCAGTACTTCGTGGGGCGGGTCGCTGCCCACGAGATGAAGCACCGCATCCGGGCAGCGCTCACGCACCAGGGGCATGATCTCCCGAGCCGCCCACGTGGCGGCGTCGGCGTTCGCGGGATGCTCGAAACCACCGACGAACAGGACATCGCGGCGACCGTCCGGCTGTAGCGACTGCGACTGCACCTCGTGGACCCGGGACAGCACTCGCACGTCGGTGTCGGGGACCAATTCCCACAGCAGGGACTGTTCGAGGTCGGAGGACACGAGCGTGACGTCACAGGACCGGACGAGCCCGAGCTCACGCTCCCGGGAGACGAAAGCCTTCCGCCGCAGCGCATCCGCTTTCGCTTCGTCTCCTTCGGACTCGGCCAGCGCCGCCTGCCGCTCCAGCCGCAGGAAGTGCAGGCCGACGGTGTCGTGGACGAGCACGCACTGCGGAGCCGAGGCACGCAGCTCCTCCACCAGGTCCCAGGCGGTCTGCGTCCGGGACAGCAGGGCCAGCGTGATCTCCGCGCCCGCCTCGGAAAGGAATGTCCGCTGCAGTTCCGGTTCGGGCAACACCGTCACGCCTGCCTGCCGCAGGTCGGCTGTGTAGGGCTCCGTGGCGGCATGGTCGGCGGGAAGGAACATCACGCGGCAGCCGAGTTCGACGAGCAGCTCCAGCAGATGGCGCTTCCGCGTCGAGTCGGAATCGACATCCGGGCGCGGCACTCGATGATCCGTCACCAGGACGAGAGGACCGAAGTGCCCTCCACTGCCCCGCTGCCGGGCCAGCCACAAGTGGGACGCCGTGGCGCCCGGAAGATGCTCGGCGGCAAGGGTTCCGCCCCATTTCCCGGTGAACACTCCGCGATTGAGCTCCCGAAGTTTGCTCGCCCCACCGCCCGTGTCGGCACCGTGGGAAACCCCCTCGTGGTGCACCACCACAGCTCCGGGCTGTACCACCGTGCGGAAACCCGCCGCGCGCACCGCGAAAGCGAGGTCGATGTCCTCGTAGTAGGCCGGTGCGTAGCGCGTATCGAAACCGCCGAGCTGCCGGAAGAGGTCCGCCCGCACCAGGATCGCCGCACTCGAGCAGTAGTCCACATCGCGCAGCACGTTGTACTCGGCCGCATCGGCGTCACCGCCACGACCGAGAGGCCGAGCGGTTCCATCGGACCACACGACGCTGCCGCACTCCCGCAGACTCCCGTCGGGACCGACGAGTTTCGCACCGACCAGGCCGATTCCCCCCTCGGACTCGAGCGTGCCGACCAGGGTGTCCAGCCAGGACTCGGTCACTTCGGCATCGTTGTGGAGGAAGAACAGATACTCACCACGGGCCTGTTCGGCGCCGAGATGGCACGCTCCCGCGTATCCGAGATGGTGATCGGTATGTATCGTTCGCACGCCCTCGCAGGCGGCCAGGCGTTCGGCGCTGCCGTCCGGTGAGGCATCGTCGACCACAAGTACCTCGAACGGCACCGACACCAGATGCCGCCCGAGCAGTCGCAGGCACCGGCGGGTGTACAGCCACTCGCCGTGCACCGGCACGATCACGCTGACGAGCGGATGATCGCTGCGCGGCACGCGAAGTGGCCCGGTCTCGTCCGGCCCGGTCTCGTCCGGCCCGGTCTCGTCCGGCCCGGCGGCACGCTGCTCGGCATCGGCAACCCGTGTCTCCAGATGCGCCACGGTATCGCGCAACCACTCCATCCGAGCCGCGTCGCGCCGGCCGGCCAGGTGCACCTCGTGCAGTTCGGCGCCGAGTCTGTCGAGTTCCAGGCGCAGGCGGGCCTGCTCGTGTGCGCCCTCGTTCACCCGCTGCTCGGCGTCCTGGTGCAGTGTCTGCAATCGCGCTACCGAGGACTCGAGTTCCCGGATCTCGTCCCGATTGCGACGGCAGAGTTCGTTGAGCCGGGCGACGTCGGCGGCAGCCGCGTCTCGTTGTTCGGTGATCTCCTCCGCGTGCACGCCGAATCCCGAGGCGGCACGCTGCACCAGCCGCAGCTCGGCATCGAGCAGCACCGCAGCCGCGGGCAGCTGCGGTAGTTGGCGATCCGAGGCCAAGCCCAGCAAGTAGGTGTGCGGGACGCCCTGACGTATCGACCAGGAGCCCGAGTCCTGCTGGTGCAGAGTCTGCAATCGCACACCGTCGACGGCGGTGTCCGGGTCACCGGGATCGGCGGGAGTCATCAGCGAACCGACCGCGACGTTCTGCTTCACCATCGCCACGTGCCGGAAGAAGTCCTCCAGTAACGACTCGAACTGCGGTCCGGCGAGTTCCTTGACGTGGAAGGGATTCTCGTTGCCCTGCTGATCGTGGTAAACCGCCGTATCCGGGGTGCTCGCGATGAGCAGGCCGCCATGGGCCAGTCGTGCACGCACCAGCCGTAGTACGGCCGCATGATCGGCGACGTGCTCGATCGCCTCGAAACACACGATCACGTCGAACGGCACGACCTCGGCGAGCAGTTCGGGGTCGGTGACCGAACCGGTGCGAAAGCTCAGATTGCGGCCACCGTAGTTGTGGTCGGCGTGCTCGACGGTATCGGCGTCGATGTCCACCCCGACGACCTCGGCGGCTTCGGCAGCCAGCATCGAAGCGCCGTATCCCTCACCACTGCCCAGATCGAGCACTCGCTTGCCCCGGACGAAACGAGCCGCCATCGCGTAACGGTGATAGTGCTCGTAGATGACCTGAGCATCGTCGGCCCACGGCACGCAGCGTTCTCCGGTCCAGTCGATCAATCGCTGCCGGTCGCGCCCGGTGCGGCCGCTGCTGTCGTTCATCCGGTCCCTCTTGGCACAGCCGTAGCCGACGCTTGTGCGTCACTGCACGCTCTCAGTACAGACTACCGCTATCGACCAGGGGATTTGTGCTGAAGCAACCCGAACGAAAGCCGTGCGGATGAAAGGATCTTCATCCGCTTTTCATCTCCGGGCACTCCCGGCCGGGACAGAGTGGGAGTTGTCCAGGAGGTGAGGAGAGCATGTCGGCTTCCCGAATCGCGTTGCTGATCGCAGCGGTGGCACTGCCGATCGCGGTGGTCCTCGGTAGCTATGCGGTCACCAGTGGCCCACGTCCACCGCAGGTCCCCACCGAGGTACGGGTCGGCGTCTCCGCCGGCCCCGATCCGTCCCCACCCTCATCCGGCGATCCCACGACATCCGCGCCGACTCCCCCGGGTGGCATCCCACCACCGCCTCCCGCCGATGATGACGGCGAGAGCGACAGGGACGACAAGGACGACGGGGACGACCGCGACGGCAACGAGCGCGATGACGACTGACCGGCAACGGGACGAGCGCACCGGCAGCGAACCGCACAGGCCACCTCGGCGGGGAACTCGGATTCCCGCCCGCGCCCAGATCATGGGATGGATGCTGCTGGTGCTGCTCGTGGTGCTGGTGGCCGTCGTCCTGCTCGTGCGGCAGTTCCTGCACACCGACGCGAGCAGCCAAGTGACCAGTGCGCTCGAACAGGAGGTTCAGGAGTTCGTCAACTTCGCCACGACCGGCCGCGATCCCGCGACGGGACAGTTGCTCACGGAACCGGCCGCACTGTTCGGCTCCTACCTGCAGCGCCAGTACCCGGACGACTCGGAAGTCCTCATCGGCACGTGGCGGAGCCCCACCGACCTGGAGTCACTGGCCCAGGCGCAGAACGCGCGCATCAAGGAGATCGCCAGAACTCCGGCACTGCTGCGCAAGGTCATCACCGCACCGGACCAGTTCGGCACCGTGGACACGCCCGCGGGCCCGATGCGCTGGGTCAAGGTCGGTGCCGTGGCACCACGGACGGCCAACGCCCCACCCGCGTGGTTCATCAGCGGCCACTTCACCGCCGGTGACACGGCCGAGGTCAACCGAATCGTCCGGACGCTACTGGTGGTCAGCGCACTCGGCGTGGTGCTCGCCGCAATCGCCTCGTGGGTGGTGGCCGGTGCGATTCTCGCGCCGGTGCGCCAGGTGCGGCGCACGGCCGCCGAGATCGGTGAGCGGGACCTCACCCGCCGCATCCCGGTCTCCGGCCGGGACGACATCGCGGCGCTGGCCGAACAGTTCAACGCGATGCTCGACCGTCTGCAGGAGGCGTTCGCCACCCAGCGGCAGTTCGTGGATGATGCCGGCCACGAGTTGCGCACCCCGATCACCATCGTGCGCGGCCACCTCGAACTGCTCGGCGACGACCCGGTCGAGCGCGCCGACACGATCCGGCTGTGCACCGACGAACTGGACCGGATGGCCCGCATCGTGGAGGACCTGCTGATGCTGGCCAAGGCCGATCGACCGGACTTCGTCACCCCGGAACCGGTGTCCCTGGCGGAGCTGACCAGCGACATCGACGCCAAGGTACGCACGCTCGCCGACCGGCGCTGGATGCTGGAGAACATCGGTGAGGGCGACGTAGCCGTCGACCAGCAGCGCCTGACCCAGGCGGTGGTGCAGCTCGCGCAGAACGCCGTGCAGCACACCGAAGAAGGTTCGACGATCCGCTTCGGTTCTTCGCTGAGCCTCGGCAGGATCAACCTGTGGATCACCGACCACGGCCCCGGAGTCGGACCGGAAGAGGTCGAGAAAATCTTCGAGCGCTTCGCCCACGGTGACAGTCGCGGCCGAGGTGGCGCGGGTCTCGGGCTGGCGATCGTCCGGGCCATCGCCGACGCCCACCACGGTCGCGTGCGCGTGCTGTCCGAACCGGGCAAGGGCGCGACCTTCGGTCTCGATCTGCCCATCGCGAGCAACCCGGACAAGGAGAGCACGGCATGAGCAAGGTGCTGATCGTCGAGGACGAGGCGCGCATCGCGGCGTTCGTGGAGAAGGGGCTGCGTGCCAACGGCTTCGCCCCGACAGTGGTCGCCGACGGCAACGCGGCGCTGAGGTCGGTGCTCACCGGGGACTTCGACCTGGTGGTGCTGGATCTCGGGCTGCCGGACATGGACGGTTTCGCCCTGCTGCGGACACTGCGCGAGAAAAGGCAGGGCGTGCCGGTGATCATCCTGACCGCGCGGGACACGGTCACCGACACGGTCGCCGGGCTGGAGGGAGGCGCCGACGACTACATGACCAAGCCGTTCCGGTTCGAGGAACTACTGGCGCGGATACGGCTGCGGCTGCGCCCGGCCGAGCGCACGCCGGAGGTGACGGTGCTCCGCGACGGTGATCTCTCCCTGGATCTGCGTACCCGCCGCGCGCAGGTGCCGGAGGCGACGGTGGATCTCACCGCGCGCGAGTTCGCCATGCTGGAGCTGTTCCTGCGCCACTCCGGTCAGGTGCTCTCCCGCGAGCAGATCCTGTCGCACGTGTGGGGCTACGACTTCGATCCCGGATCCAACGTCGTCGACGTCTACGTCCGGGCGCTGCGCCGCAAGATCGGCGGCGAACGCATCAACACCGTCCGCGGCATGGGCTACCGCCTCGGGAAGTGAGGCGCGGATGAGATCACCTCACCGCCCGGCGGCGTACCCCTGGGCACCGCGAGCATTGGCAGCCGCATGCAGCAGGCCGGTATCCGGATCGCGGGAGACGGCCGACAGCCGTCCGAGGGACCAGGGACCTGCATCGACGACGTCGTGACCGCGTCGCTCGAGTTCGGCGATGCGCCGCGCGCCGAGCCGCGACTCCACCATCAACCGGCCCGGCTGCCACGTGCGCGGATAGAACGAGAGCGGAAACGCACGGGAGTGCCAAGCGGGGGCATCGATCGCCGCCTGCAGGTCCAGCCCGCCGTGCACATGGGCGAGCCAGAAGCACAGCTGCCACTGGTCCTGCTGATCCCCACCGGGAGTACCGAAGGCGAGCACCGGTGTGCCCTCCCGCAGCACCAGCGAGGGGCTGAGTGTGCTGCGGGGCCGCCTGCCCGGCACGAGCGAATTCGGCAGTCCCTCCTCCAGCCAGCACATCTGCGCACGAGTTCCCAGGCAGAACCCCAACTCCGGAATCGCCGGTGACGACTGCAGCCATCCACCGGACGGGGTCGCCGAAACCATGTTTCCCCAGCGGTCCACGACATCGAGGTGCACCGTGTCGCCCCGGCTCTCCCCGGTCGGTGACACGGTCGGTTCACCGAGACCGACACCGCTCGGGTCCTCGGGACCACCGGCGCCCCGCCCTTCGTCGACGAACGCGGGGAGCCGCACACCGCGACCCCCGGGAGAACCCGGCCGCAACCGTAGCGACGCGTCCTCGCCGATCAGCTCGCGACGGGAGTCGGCATAGGCACGCGACAGGAGGTCCTCCGCGACGCCCGACTCGGCGGAATCGCCGTACCACGCCTCCCGGTCGGCGAAAGCCAGCTTGGCCGCCTCCACCGCCACGTGCACCGTGTCGGCGTCGGGCAGACCGTCGACACAGGAGATCCGGTCGCTCATGCCCTCCAAAAGGCGCAACTGCTGCGCCAGGACCGGTCCCTGCGACCACACCCCGAACTTCGCCAGCGTCCGGTCCTCCGGTAGGTCCACCGTCACCGGGTCCTCGTAGCTCGCACGGAACCCGGCCATGTCCTGTCCGGTGATCAACCCGGCATGGTCCCGTCCGGAGTTGTCCCGTACGGGTGTCCGCACAAACCTCTCGACGGCCTCGGCGACAAAGCCCTGTGACCAGGCACGACGTGCGGCGTCGATCCGTGCCTGGCGGTCACCGCCCGCCGCGTCGGCCTCGGCGAGCAAGCGTTCCCAGGTATCGGCCAACGTGGGGTTGCGCAGGAGGGTTCCGGGACGTGGAGCGGCCCCCTCGGTCAGCCACAACGCCGCAGAAGTCGGCCAGTGCTCGGTGAACATCCCACGCACCGTGTCGAGGGTGGTACTGATGCGCTCGACGACGGGGAAGCCGGTGCGCGCGTATCCGATCGCATGGGTGAGGACCTCGCGCAGCGTTTTCGTGCCGTGGTCGCGGAGCAGGGTCAGCCAGGCGTCCCACGCCCCCGGGACGGTGGCCGGAAGCAGACCACTGCCCGGAACGAGATCCAGCCCCGACTCGTCCCGCAGCCGCGGGATGGTGGCGGCTGCGGGAACGGGTCCCTGCCCGCTCAACGCGCGCGGGCGCGGATCACCTGCCGCGGCGAACAGGATGGGGACCTCTCCCCCCGGGCCGTTGAGGTGGGGCTCGACGACCTGGAGCACGAATCCGGCGGCGGTCGCGGCGTCGAAGGCGTTCCCCCCGTCCTCCAGGACGGCCATTCCGGCGGCGGAGGCGAGCCAGTGGGTCGTGGCGACCATGCCGTGCGTACCGGCCAGTTCCGGACGGGTGGTGAACATCCCGACCACCCTAAGGTGTCCATCCCCACGGGCGAACCCCTGTGGACAGGGATCCGGTCGCGGATATGCGCATCACCGCCCGGCCCGGTCGGGCGGATCCGTCGAGCCGGGTGGGCCGGTGCGGTGCTGCTGTGCCGCGGTGCGCTCGACCACGGATATCACCCGTTTCCCGGCCGTGACTACACGGTGATCGGCCGTTTAGGCTCACTGTCCGTGGAACAGCGACGTCTGGGCGAATCCGGTCTGGTGGTCAGTGCCGTCGGTCTCGGCTGCAACAATCTCGGCAGGCCGGGCACGGCGACCGAATCCCTCGCAGGTGCCCGAGCGGTGGTGGATCGGGCGCTGGAGTCGGGGATCACCTTCTTCGATGCGGCCGACGTGTACGGGGCTCCGCGTGGGCGCAGTGAGGAACTGCTCGGGCAGGCACTGTCCGGCAAACGTGAGCACGCCGTGATCGCCACGAAGTTCGGCATGGACATGCAGGGCGCCAACGGCCCCGACTTCGCCGCCCGCGGCTCCCGCCGCTACGTGCGCCGTGCCGTCGAGTCCTCGCTACGACGTCTGGGCACCGACTGGATCGATCTGTACCAGCTCCACCGCCCGGACCCCATGACTCCGCTGGAAGAGACCCTGTCGGTGCTCAACGATCTCGTACGCGAGGGCAAGATCCGCTACGTCGGGCACTGCAACCTGGCCGGATGGCAGACCGCCGACGCGGCGTGGACGGCCACCTCGGCCGGGCTGACCACCCCGGTCTCCGCGCAGAACCACTACTCCCTGCTGGAACGGGAAGCCGAGCGGGAGGTGATCCCCGCGTGCACCCGGTTCGGCGTCGGGATCATCCCGTACTTCCCGCTGGCCAACGGCTTACTGACCGGCAAGTACCGGAAGGGGCAGGAGCCACCGTCGGGCAGCAGGCTTTCGGGGCGTGACCGGTTGCTCGCCGACGCGCCGTGGGACCGCATCGAGCACCTGCGGGCGTTCGCGGACAAGCGCGGGCTGTCGATGATCGCGGTGGCGATCGGCTGGTTGGCGGCACAGCCCTCCGTCGGGTCGGTGATCACCGGTGCGACCTCGCCGGAACAGGTGGAGTCGAACGCACGTGCCGGGCAGTGGCGCCCGTCGGCGGCCGATCTCGACGAGATCGACATGATCTGCCCCCCGACGCGGCGATGAGCGGGATCGAGCAATTTCTCGCGAAATTTCCCTCCCGGCCCGGCGCGATCGCAGGTCGCGTCACAGGTCGCCGACGTAGGGTACCCGGTGCTCCGCCTCCGTGGTCATCCAGCGACGAATCGCCAGCGTCGCACGGACATCGTCCTCGTTGTACTGCAGCAGACGCCGCCGCTGCGACTCGCTCGGCGCAGCCCCGTCCAGCCCCACCGCGTCGCGATACCAGCGCATCGAGTTCTCGCCGCCGGCCTCGGCATCACGCCAGGAAAAGCCCGCGTTCGGAGCGATCACCTTCAGTCCCCTACCGTTCGGACACAGAAATTGGTCACGCACCGTAGCGAACAGGTCCACCCATTCGTCGGAATCGATGAACTCGCGGACCTCGTCCACGGTGGGGATACCGGGCTTACCCGCGAATCTCTCCGCCGAGGCGAGCATCCAGCGATTTTCGGCGAGCTCGTTGTAGCAGTAGGCACGGAAGCTCAAACCACGGTCATGGGCGCGGTCACGCACCGCGGTGAACCAGGACCAGAACTCGGCGAACGAGCGGGCCTCGTCGTCGGAGGGCAACGGATCCCACGTGGCGAAGCTTCGGTACCCCTCGGCCTCGTCGAAACCGCTGTCCGTGGCGGTGTCCGTCCGGGACAACCAGCACCCCCACAGGTAGGCACCGGAGTCGGCATAGCTTTCCATGTCGACATCGATCTCGACATCCGCCCGGGGGACGTCGAGGTGCGGGACGCGGCGCACCAAGGACAGATCCCGCAGCCACGCCTTGGCCAGCAGCACCGCATCCGAAGTCCTGGTGGCGGCCAACGGCAGCGCTTCGGCCACGTCCGGCGTCACCTCCGCGAGTTCGTCCACGGTGGAAACACCGGCGCGGCGCAGCAACACGGCATCCTCCCCACGCACCACCAGGCTCACGTCCCTGGTCGCGTGCAGCTCCTGCGCACAAACCGGCCACCACGGGCAGCCCTTGCAATCCGAGATCCGGGAAGGCCGCGCGAGCGGTTCGGCTTCCGATGCCGCCGCACCGGCCACGGCAAGGCGATCGGCGAAACGCTCGTCGTACTCGGACAGCACACTGCGCCCACCGGACCAGCTCGGTGCTTGCAGGTCATGCCAGAGCACCACATCGGCGTCCGCGCCGATGACCCCGCCGACCACCCGACCGGAGGCGCTCATGCCGCATGCCTGCAACAGCCGCACGCTGTGCGCCAATCGGAGCTGGTCACGAGACTGTGCGCGCCCCTTGCGCAGCGGATCCACCCGCGCCGATTCCGGCAACGGATCCGTCAGCGGTGACGTCCGCGCTCCGCGACCGGGGTCCGTCACCTTGTGGCGCACCACGAGGAGCGGCACGTAGCCGTCGGCACTTCGGACGAGCACGTCGACCGCACCACGGCGGCCACCCGTGGTATCGCAGGGCAACTGGGCTCCCGAGATGTAGGGCGCCGCGGCGCGCATGGCCGCCAGCGTCGCGCGCTCACGGCTGTGCACGCTCGCGTCCCGGGGAATCTCCGTCCAGTCCGACCCCAGCAGCCGACCGAGCTTGTCCGCGAGGGCACGGCGGTGTTCGGCAGCGTCGGCGATGCGCTGCTCGACCCCGGGGTCCGGCGGGGCCTTCGGCACCGCACGCACCGTCGGCTCGTGCTCGAGATGCACGCGTCGACGGCAACGCGTCACCACACCCCCGTCCAGCAGCACCTCGGAACCCACACTGGCAGGGTATGTCCTCGGTTCGGCTCCCGCGCCGGTCACCCCGGTCACCACCGCCTCACGTGCGGCCAATGTCACACGGATTGTTCCTGCCCGTGGTCGCTGTTGTCGTGCCGATCGGCGTAACGCTCTAGACTGATCACACGAGAGCCCAAGCACGTGGCCCGAATAGCCTGCCGGAGGTGTTCGCTGCGATGGCACGTTCCGTGAAGAAGCAAGCGGGCAAGCAGGACCCCGCCACACCCCAGCCCACCTCGTCACGCGAGCACCGCAAGGACGTGAAGAAGACGGCCAAGGCCGAACAGAAGGCGGCAAAGACGCGGGCAAGCACCGAGCAGAAGTCGGCAAAGGCCACGGCGAAGGCCGCGAAGAAAACGGCGAAAGCCCAGAAGAAGGGCGAGTACGGCCGTATCACACCGGGAAACACGAAAAAGATTCTCGGGATACTCAAGATCGCAGGACCGGCCATCGCCCCCTTCGCGGCGAAGGCCGCCTTCACCGCACGGGACGGCTACGATCGGATGCGAGCTCGCCGGATCGGCATCCCCGTCGAGGATCTGGGACGTTTTTCGGGCAGGGGCGCCGCCCTGCACGCGCGCATCGCCGGGGACGCCGATGCACTGCACGATCTGCGGATGAAAGCAGGCGGGCAGGGCGGCAACGGTGATTCCGCGGCCCGGCAGGTGGGCGTCGAACAGTTCACCGACCGTGCCGAGCAACGACTCAGCCAGCTCACCAGCGCAGTCCGTGCCGCGGAACGGATGCCGGGCAACCGCCGCAGGGCCGCCCACCGCGCGGTGGCAGGCGAACTCGACCGTATCGAGGCTGACCTCCTGCACCGTCTCGAGCTGTAGCAACACGCTCGCTCACCGGCACGGCGCAACCACACGCTCCTGCCCGTGGTGGGATTGCGGGAAAGGCCGAAAACCCCACCACGGGCCAATCGAACACGCCTCAGTTCCGCCCGGAGAGACTCGAGTCACTCTCGACACCGCCGGACCGATCGGTGACCTCGCCGTTGTCCCCGTTCTCCGAGGTACCGCCGTCCTCCGAGGTACCGCCGTCCTCCGAGGTGTTCGAGGTATCCGAGGTATCGCCGCCCTCCTCGGTGCTCTCCGCCTGGGAGATGTCCAGCTGGAACTCACCGGCGTGCTCCTCGGTGCCCTGCACCACGGCCGCCTCGAGAACCTCGGCGCCCTTGTTCACACGCAGGGTGATCGGGTCGTTGCGCAGGTCCTTCATCATCGCGAAGCACATCAGGACCATCACGACGGTGAACGGCAGCGCGCCGATGAACGTGAGGTTCTGGATACCCGTCAGGGCTTCGTCCCCGCCGCCTCCGATCACGAGCATGATCGCGGCGACCGCACCGGTGGCGGCACCCCAGAAGATGACGACCGGCCGACTCGGTTCGATGGAGCCACGCTGGGACAGGGTGCCCATGACGACCGACCCCGCGTCGGCGCCGGAGACGAAGAAGATCGCCACCAGGATCATCACCAGAACGGAAGTGATCATGGTCAGCGGAAGTTCGGCGAGCATGTCGAACGTCTGAGCCTGCGGGTTTCCCTCGCCGAAGACATCGATCCCGTTGCGCTGCAGGCCGATCGCCGCGCCGCCGAAGATGGCGAACCAGATCAGGCTGACCACGCTCGGCACCAGCAGCACACCGCCGACGAATTGGCGGATCGTCCGGCCCCTGCTGATGCGAGCGATGAACATCCCGACGAACGGCGTCCAGGAGATCCACCACGCCCAGTAGAAGATGGTCCAGCCCTGCAGCCACTCGTTCATCTCCTCGCCACCGGTGGCACCGGAGCGCGAGGCCATGATCCCGAAATGGCTGAGGTAGCTGCCGACCGAGGTGGGGATCAGGTTCAGCATGAACACGGTCGGGCCGACCAGGAACACGAACAGCGCCAGTAGCGCGGCCAGCACCATGTTGATGTTCGACAGGTACTGGATGCCCCGAGCGATACCGGATACGGCCGAAGCGATGAAGCAGATCGTCAGTACGACGATGATCAGGACCAGGATGATCGTGCCTGCACCGCTGATCCAGCCGGCCTCTCGCATGCCGGTGCGGATCTGCAGAGTACCGATGCCCAGGGAGGCCGCCGATCCGAACAACGTGGCGAACAGGGCGAGGATGTCGATCAGCTTACCGATCGGGCCCTCGGCGTTGCGCTTGCCGATCAGCGGGATGAACACCGCGCTGATGAGCTGCTTGCGACCCTTGCGGAAGGCGTTGTAGGCGATCGCCAGACCGGCCACCGCGTAGATCGCCCACGGGTGCAGCGTCCAGTGGAACAGCGAGGTCGCCATCGCGGTACGAACGGCCTGATCCGTCGCGTTGGGTGCGACGACAGGATCACCATCGGGACCGGGGACCGTGGGCACCGACCCCGGTGGGGGCTCCACGAAGTGCGAGAGCGGTTCGCTCACACCGAAGAACATGAGACCGATACCCATGCCGGCACTGAACATCATCGCGATCCAGGAAACCGTCCGAAACTCCGGTTTCTCGTCATCGGCCCCCAGCGGAATTCGGCCGAACCGACTGAATGCCAGATACAGGGCAAACAGGACAAACCCCGTGGCGGACAGGACGAAAAACCAGCCCACATTCGTGATCAACCACGTCAGTGCACCCGACGCGAAGTTGCTCAGCGAATCCGTCGCGATCCCACCCCAGGCAACGAGGGCGAACATGATCGCCGCGACGGTCCCGAAGACCACCCAGTCGGTGGGCTGGCGTACTTCCGATTCCGGAGTGGCCTGGCTACCCGGATCGGGCACCGAGTCGTCTCCGCTTCTTTGCTCTTGCGAGGTATCTGTCGACACAGGTATCGGCGCCGACTGTCGCGACGCCCCCTCCTCTCCAGTCTTCGGTTACGGCAACCCCGATCGCCCTGCGGCAAGTATCACTCGCGCCACATTCATGCCGAGCGTTTCCGGATGCCTGCAACCCGTAAACCGTGACCCATTCGAAGGAGTACGGCAAACCTGCCTGTGCTCAGCGTGGTTGAATCAACACTCGGGCTCACTCCATGGGTAGACTCCGTTCTCGGCGGTTCCCGGCGCAGGGTTCCCGGCGCAGTGCCTTTCGCAGGCTCCGCGGCATCGCGCTCATCACCACCGCACAGCACTCCGGTCAACGCTCTCACGGGCAATGCATCGGCAGGAGCGAATTCCGAACATCAGAGCGAGAAATTCTCACATTGTGGGAGAGCTCGTCCTGTCGCCGAGCGGTCATCAACATTCGGTGAGCTGTTCCACCGAGCGCGTCCCGGCGAACCGAGTCGAGTCAGCAAGCCCCGGCAGCACGAGCGCCCCGCTCGGATCCACGCGACCCCGTGTCCGCACACGGTCGGTGCCACCGCGCCGTGCACTCCGTCCGCACCGATACACCGGTCCTCATCGGTACGGAGCCCACTGTGTGTGGACATCGCCCCGGCGCATCGAGCGCAACCGGCGTCGGAGCTCGCCGCGAAGCCGCGGATTGCTTCGCAAAATCGGCAGCACACTGACTGTGATCTTGAGCTCTCGCAAGTCACGCAATACCGCAAAGCCCGGCCAGTTGGTGATGTCGAAGCCATAGGCCTCGGTCAACTGCCGGTATGCCTCCGAGGAGTGCCCCAGCCGCAGGTATCCCACAGCCATCGGCGTCAGGTCCCATTCGGGCGGCCCCGCCGACAATGAATCCAGGTCACACAGCACCGGGCCGTCCGGTCCCGCGATGAGGTTGCCCAAATGCGCGTCCCCGTGCACCGCGCTGCGGGGCATGGGAAACGTGAGATCGGACAAGCGCCGCTCGACATCGTCGCAGCGCTGCTCCAGGAAATCGCGGTCCTGCGGATCGAGTTCCTCGGCGTCCCGAAGCCTGCGCCGGACATCGGACATCGGCTGCCACTCCGGCAGCGCGGGTGGCAGCGGCAACCGATGCACCTGCCGCAGGAGCATGCCCAGCTCCCGCCCGCTGGGGGTGCGCCCGGAATCATCGACCGCCTCCCACAGCGTCGCCAGATGGTCACCGGTCCGCACCGGCTGCTCGACATCGGGCAGCAGCCGAACAGCGGGCACACCTTGATCGGCCAACCACCGCGCCGCCTCGACGACGTTCTCGGCACGGTAAGCAAACGACGGTGCCAGCACGATACGGACGACCACCGGGTGTTCACGCAGCAGGAACACACCGTTGTTGACGAAGCGCAGCAGTCGGGCGCCACGGTGATCGAGCCCGACCGAGGCGCACACCTCGGCCAGCGCCTCGGCGAGTTTCGGCCGGGTGTAACGCCCGTCCTGCACGGGACTTGTTCGGGAAGTCATGTTCGTGGGTGCTCGCGGCGGTCCTACTAGATCTCGCGGGACTCGCGGAACCGGAGCACTTCCTCCGAAAAGTCGCGTGCCTCCGAGTTCGTCCGGTGCTTGCCCGCTTCCACCTGCAACGGATACAGCCTGTCCGGTACCCGGGCGGATTTGACGTTGGCGCCGAACTCCAGAGCCCGCCTGCCGACCTTGATGCCCTCCTGGACGTCACCGGCACGAATGTGGTTGGTGGCCTGCAGGCTCAACCCGAATACGTGCGTGCGCTGCATCTCGGCACCGTAGGCCTGGTTGCACTTGATCGTTTCCGCCACGGCCATCGGGGCGTAGCGCTCCGGGTGGAATTCCGCGAGGGCGTCGTGGGCCGAGCCCGCCATGCCGTGCAGGTCGTTCTCATCGAAAAACCGCACCCATTCCGGAGCCTCGGACATATCCGCCCGGGCGAATTCGTCCTTGGTCCGGCCGAGCATTTTCTGGACCTGGTCGGGCCTGTCGAGCATCCCGTATGCCCATCCCTCGTTGGCGCACATGACCGCCACCGTCAGGGCCGACCCCGAGTCCTGGGCCGCGATCTGACCGAGCTGGAACAGCTTCAGCGCCTCGTTGGGCTGGTGATAATGCAGATACACCCGTCCCATCCGGTACAGCACGCTGGCGGCCAGGCTGTCGTCGTCGGCCTGCTTGGCAAAGTCCAGCGCCTTTCCGAAATGGCCACGCGCGGGGTCCATCAGACCGGTATCGAAGGAAGTCCACCCGGCGAGGCTGTGCATATCGGCCAGCGAAACGAACAGCTTCTGCCGGACCTGATCGCTGGCGTCGGCGCCCAGTAATTGCTGTGCCCAGGAAAGCTGTGCGATCACCGCGTCCCGGCACGTGCCTCCGCCATAGCGGTAATCGAGGTCACGCAATGCCTTGGTCGCGGCCTGTATCTGCTGCACGTCGGCCATGCCGATGCGCGAGGGCGCGGGTGTCTGCACACTGCTGGGCAACCAACCGCCTTCCTCCGCTCCGAAGACGGACGCTCCCATAGCGACCGCCGCAGCATGGGACAGAAACTTCCGACGCTTCACCGTCTCGTCCTCCTCAGCCTGGGAGTCGCTCGGGGAATCCGCGACTCTCACTGCCGTCGCCCCGTCATAGGCGAGGCCCATGTACCCCCTCGGTACGCCGAGCCCGTCGGCGATGCGGGCCAACACGTCATAAGCCATGACCTGGCGGCCCTTGAGGATCTCCGAGACCTCGGACTGCGACTGACCCGTTGCCGCCGCGATCTGGCGCTGGGAAACACCGTTGCGACGCAGCAGCTTGTAAATGTCGCTGATGTTTCTGCTGGCCAGCGCGTCACGCATTTCCCGACCGTTCCAGATGTCGGGTGTAACGAGCGAGCCGCTCGAACCGATGGTGTTCATAAGGACCCCTTTACGCTTTTCGGGCGTCGATCGCAGAGTAAAACCCCGTCCGCAAGCCGGTGAAGCACCTATCAGCAGAGGTGATCGGCGGGGCATAACTCCACCGACCGCTCGTCGGCACGGTTTGTCCGGTCGTCGCGTTCTCTCTAGCCAGACCGGGAGCACGGATTCCAATCTAGTCATCGGCAAGCAACCGAGCACGGAGAGGAATCCGCACAGTGAACTCCTTCGAGCAGGCGTACGGCGAGACCGACGCGAAAACCGGATTCCACCCGGTTCCTCGCACGGTCGAGCTCTCGACCGTTCCCGCCCGGAGGCGCCGCTGGTGGCGGATCAACCGCCGAGACGTGCGGACCACGTACCGGCTCTCCTCGCCGTGCTGCTCAACCGGGACAGGGTGGTTCTCGCCGGGCCGCCCGGTAAAGCCGTGGTGCCGCCGGATCGCACAGCCGACCGGTTTGTTTCGGCGCCACGGCACGCCGATGATCAGGCGAGAAAGTGACGGTAACGCAAAGATGGACGAGATATTGGGGCAGGTGCTGCGCAGCGCGGTATGGGAGCGGCTCGATGTTCTGACCGAGCTCGCGGATCGCGCGGACGCCCCGTCCCTCCTCTCCGTAGCGCGCTCCGAGCTGCCTCGGCTCACCGATGGATGGCGAGCGCTGCTGACCGCTCACGAGCCCGACGACCGGGGCCACTGCCCGGAGTGCTCGACACGCTGGCGCCAGCAGAAAGCACCGTGTTCGGTGTGGCGTTCGGCCTACGAGCATCTGGTGGCCGGTGGCCTCGCCCCCCGTCCCGCACGACACCTGCGCCCGGCGCATGCGCTGCGCCCGGCGACGCCGGTGTCGTAAAGCGGCGGCCTCGGTTCCGGACCGCACATCCCCGACCCGGAATCAGACCGAGGAACCGCCCGGTGACCGGCGATCGGCATGCCGTGACCCCCGACCGCGGCAAGGCCCATCGCCGGTCACCCCCGACCGGTGATCCGCCGGAGATACGTTCGACCGGCAAGCCCGGAACAATTCCACAGTGAGCGTTCTCGACGGGATGGCTCTGCTTTCCGCTGCCGTCGCGGTGTGGCCGTCGTGACCGCGATCTCCAGACTTCCGCGGGCCGGTGCTGACGTTACTCCCCTCCCCCGACCGGTATCGGCCTGCGGATTCCACCTCTCCGATGTCCGTTTTCCCCGAGCCGAGTGGACATCGGAGGTTGGACGGCCCCGAGTGCCCGTTTCCCCGGGCGGGCACTCGGGGTCCTTGTACCGGCGTTGTGCGTTTCCCGCACGAAATCGCACAACGCAGCAGGCCGCACGAGCCACTACTTTCGGCGGAGACGAGCACGGGCGGCGAATTCCTCGTCCAGTCGCATCCCGCCGATTCGATCCCCGCCGATTTGCTCCGCTGAGGAGCAGAGACGAGTGTACTGGGCGGGAACCATCATCCACGGTTGCCTGCGTCCCAGCAGCGGGGAATACACCGGCACGAACCCCTGATCGATGAGTGAGACGGCGAAGTCGACCGCGACGTGCCCACGCTGATCGAGCGTCCCCGTGCCCTGCCAGGGCAGCAACCCCGAACCACCGAGGTAGGTGAAACCGCACTTGCCCGGGGCCGCCGCGTTGACCGTGAGCCGAACACGGTCGGGAAACAGGTCGTCATAACCGAGTGCCTCGTCGGTGCGCAACGTGGCCAGATAGCGAATCACGTTGTGCCAAGCTCGGCGTAGCACCGCCGTCCTCGCCTGCCGGACCTCGAGCGAGACACCACCGTCGGTGAGGTTGTAGATATCGGCGTAGACCAGGCGCGACCACGCGAGTCGATCCACGGTGCCGGGTGCGGGAACGGGCACCGAGTACACCATGGACATCAATATCTCCCGGAACATGCCGAGTGATCGCGCGAGCAACGCGGCGTTCGGACCGCTCACTGCGCACGCGAATTCGGTAACGGCGTCCAGGGTGCGCAGTGGTTTGTCGGTGATGTCGAAATGACGCAGCGCGGTGTTGAGCAGGTGGCGATGCCGCATGAACAGCGCCGTGCGCTCCCTCTCCAGGCCCGCACCTCGCCGTTGCCCGGCCACCGCGTCGATCTCGGTGATCGACGTGCATCCGTCCATACCGGCGAGTTCCAGATACTGGCGAAGTTTTCCGCAGTAGGCACCGGTGGCCGAAGCCGGTCGAGGCCGGAAGTGGCGTCCGTCGGTGAGGATGTTGAAGTGCAACCCCGGTGGGTACACCCACCGCACCGCGCTCTGGAGTTCCCGGAGCCGGACCAGCGCGCCGAGCTCGGCGAGGTCCGGCAGCGGGCCGAAGGCCTTCAGCCGGCTGAGGGACTGTTTGATGGGGAAACCGAGCAGCACCACCTCGATCGGGCTGCCTCGCTCCAGAAACGGGGCAGCATCACGGTGCATGTCCGTCACCCGGTAATTCGACCGGGATCCCTTCAGGAACTGCTTGCGCGTGAACAGGTGGTGCAGTTGTCGCACCGTACGGTCTCGTTCTTCGACGTCGGCCGGAATCCCGGATTCGGCCGGTGACTCGGAACCGGACGTGAATTTCGTGCGCGCCCGCCGTGCCGCGCGCTCGGCCGAGCGATCGGTGTCGGCCACCAGAGCATCCACGATGGCCAGCGATTCGTCCGCCGTCAGGTGAACCGCCCACCGCTGGGCCGAGCGATTGCTGCGAAGGGCGGGAACCTGTACCTCTTCCAAGGAGTGCGCATGGGACAGCGTGGCCGTGCGGTGTTCCGAGGCCGCCGTCCCGGCACGTGGCCGGGGCGAGGTTTCGAAGGTGGCGATCACCGGCGCTGCGTCGGCGGCCGACTGATCCGACCTGCGCGCGGTCGCCATCCCGGGGATCTCCACCGCGACGGCCAGCGCTCCGGAAAATTCCTCGGTCATCGCGAGGCGGTGGGCGGGTCTGTCGTCGAACACGGCGACGAGGTCGATGTCGTCGAGTGTGCGGAGCAGCTGCGCCTTCAGTTCCGAGCTCGACCGGGAATGGTCGTCGGGCATGCACAGCAGCTCGGCATCCGGTACACCGGCCGTGTCCAGCACCTCCCGGGTGTATCCGCGAACATGCCCGCGACGACCGGTGCAGAAAACGACCCGGCCACCGGCATCGTGCACATCCCACACGAACCGTGCGAGGCCCGCGTTGACGGTGTCGGTCCGCAACTGCTCCCCCGGCTGTGCGAAAGCCCGGAAGAACTCGGTGTGGACCCGTCGCCAGTTCACCGCCGGGTACTTCGCGGCCAGTCCGCTGATCTCGACGAAGTTGCACCAGGCCGAACGCACATAGGCCGGGAGCACGGACAGCGATGTCGGCTGTGCCAATTCCTCGATCCCGTTCGGCGCGCCCGCACGAGGACCGGAGACCGCCCGTGCGGCATCGAGAGTGCGCTGCAGCGGGACGATCCCGCACAGGTCCAGGTCGATGACCACGGTGGGCTTCGGCCGCTGCGGTTCCCAGCGGCGGAGACGGGTGCGTTCCTGCACGGTGTGCAGTACCCGTTTGAGGATCTCGTCCTGCTCGGTGGGCACGGTGTGGACGAAACACTGCAGGGGATGCTCGCCGGAGAGCACGTCGGCGGTGTGTGCCTCCAGATGCCGCAGTTCCTCGGCGATCACCCGGTTGACGCCCGCACGCACTGCGGCTTCCGAGTAGTCCCCGCCCGGGGTCCTGCCTGCCGGGGTGCTGCCTGCCGGGGTGCTGCCTGCCGAAAGACTCCCGTCCGGGGAACTGCGGAATCCGGCACTGAGCGTGTCGAGTGTGTCGGCGAGCGCCCGAACACCCTCCCGCACCTCGGCGGCACCGAGTCGGCCCGCCTGGCGTACTCGCGCGTGTTCCGTGACCACGATCCTGCCGGTGGCCTGCAGTTCCGGCGAGAGTTCGAATCCGATGCCGTGCCCGTGCAGCGCGAGCAACCCGATGTGATGGTTGTCCAGGGCGAGCCGGAACGCGCGCAGCGGTGGCCGGATGAAGTGTTCGAGGAAGTAGGCGAGTTCGTCCTCCCGATGCTCGAACCGGTTTCGCAGAACCTGGTGCAGCAGGCCCCGCGCCAGGCCGGGAACCGGATTGATCAGGTCGGGCAAGCCGACCGCGATCGTGCCGCCGGGATAGCCCGGATGTGGCGGGGCAGGTGGGGAATGCGTGCGGGATTCCGGCGGTGTCGCGGGCGCGAATCGCGTCGCGCAATGCATGCGCAGGAGGGAATCGGTCTCCACGGCAGCGGCGAAACGCGACCACTCGTCGGACGGCACCCGCCACGTCCCGCCGTGCGTTTCCGTGCCGGTACCCACCACTCCGGTGTCCATCACCCCGGTACTCGTCACCTCGATGGCTGCCGTGCCGGGTAATCGCCCCTGCAGTGAGCGGGCAAGGTGATCCAGCCAGCCCTGATCGTAGCTACGCCGTGTTCGCCGTAGCCGGATCAGCATCCGGTACAGGTCCGACCAGGTGGGTTCGGAGCCGAGTGGTATCCCGGTTCCGGTGCCGTCCCCGGAGAGGAACACCCGACCGGAGTGACGTATCAGCCGCAACCCGTAGTCACCATTGCGCAGGAGTGCGTTGCCCACATCGAGTCCGAGGGGATTCGTCCCGGCAGGCACCACCGGCGAGCCGGATCGGAAACCGTTGTATCTGCTGCTGCGCACGGAGGAGTTTTCGTACTTGCCCACGTCCGGTTCACGGCGCAGGCCCAGCTCCGTGCATGGTTCGATGGGATGTGACCTCAATGCTGCGGTGCCGCCGAGTCGAGACGGGTCATCCTGCGACGGCGAAGCGTGGACGGACTCCTCACCGATGCCTCGCGTGGTCCGGGCGAAGCGAGCTCCACATCCGACCGGGCACGAGAACCGGCCACACGGCCTGCGGGAGGACGAGCCGCGATACCCGGAGTCGGTGCCCACAAGGGAAGCACAACATGGAAAGGGCCGGAAAAACGAGAGTCGACACGGAGGTGACTCACAATGACGTCGAAAACCCGGATCACGCACACCTTGATCACGCTAGATAGCTACCATGCGCGCGGGCAATGTGACAGTACGCATGTGATGCGATGATCATCTCACCCGAGCGAGAAAGATCTTTCTCGACCAGGTGACCCGCTGCCGTGGCGGCACTCCGCGCTCGCGCGGGGAGCCCGCTCGAACGAACAACCCGACCGGCTGACACACGCTCGGCCGCTCCAGGCAGCACGCTTTCGGTATTCGGGCGAAACTGGAGAGAACGCGGCATGCTTGACGGTCCACGAGCTTTCGGGCTCACGGTCCGGCGGTACACGAGCCCGAACTTGCGCGAAAACACCGGTTCGTGAGCGTCCGACTCGCCCCGCCAAGCACGTCCCCAGTGATACAGCACGGTCGTGGTCCTTCACGATGGACCTCGGACACGATCAAGGAGTCACCTTGCCCACCGAAGTAGCCCCCCTGCGACGCAAGCCTGTTCAGCAGCGCAGTGCCCAGCGCGTCGAGAAGATGCTGGAGGCCTGTGGCCGGCTCATCGACGAGGTGGGCTACGACGGATTAACGACAACGCTCATCGCCGAACGAGCAGGCGTCGCGGTCGGCTCGCTGTATCAGTTCTTCCCGGACAAGCGGGCCGTCGTGCAAGAGCTGACGTTGCGCAATCTGGACCGGTTCGTGCAGAGCGTGTCCGACCGGTTCGAGCGGTCCGAGCTCGTGCACTGGTGGGACGCGGTCGACACGGTCTTCGACGTGTACATGACGATGCATCGCGAGGTTCCCGCCTTCAGCCGCCTGCACTTCGGCGATGTGGTCGATCTGCGGCTGCTCGACGACAGCAAGGACAACAACGCGGTCATCGCCGACAAGCTCATCGAACTGATCGCCGAGCAGTTCGGGATGAGCTCCGCAGAACTGAGTCTTCCCCTGTCGGTGGCGGTCGAAGCCGCCGACGCGGTACTGCATCTGGCGTTTCGGCGCGACCCTGCCGGCGATCCCGCGCTGGTGGCCGAGGCGCGCGAGCTGGTGCGGGGGTACTTGTCGAGCCGGATCCCCGAAGGTCATCCGAAGGACTTGCCCGCGCCCCGGTAGCAAGCCTTCTCGGCCACGTCGATGCTGGTGGGGATGCCCCGAGAGGCAATCGATCTCGACATCCACGCCATGCGCAGCGGCGATGCCCTCGAGTGGCGCGGTGGACGTCTCTCGCATCCGTTCGCGGGCCGTGTCCGAGAACGTGCGCACGGTGGCTTCGAAGGTCGCGGTTTCCGGGATGACGGTCGAGGAACTCGCCGGCCACGGCGAATCGACGTCGGCGCCGGTTTCGACTCGTTTACCACTGGACAGGCGACTGAACGAACTCGTCGGGCGTGGGGTGAACGCGGTCCGCCCCCGCAGCCTGTGGGCCGGGGCCGACATCGACCCCGGCCTCATGAGCGGCCGCGAGATGTGCGATCGGTTCGCAGCGGCCCTGCGGAAAACCGCCTAAGCGGTACCCGGCTGATCTTGCTGCCGAACCTGCGCCTGCACGGCGTCGGCGATCGGGGTATCCCCGTTGACCAGTTCCAGGGCACGGTGTGCCGTATTCGGCTCGTCCAGGAGTGCGACGAGCACGGCGGCGACGTCGGCACGCGTCACCTCCGCTCGGCCGACCGAATCACCGAGCGTGATCCTGCCGGTGGCGGGATCGTCGGTCAGCCGTCCCGGACGCAGGATCGTCCAATCGAGGTCGCGCGCCCGCAGGTCCTCTTCGGCGGCTCGCTTGGCATCGAGGTAGGCACCGAACACCTCGCCGACATCCGGTGGATTCGGCTGCGCGGTCCCCATCGAGCCGACCTGCAGAAACCTGCGCACCCCCGCGCGTTCGCACGCCTGAGCCAGCAGGACCGAACCCGCACGGTCCACTGTGTCCTTGCGTGAAACACCGCTGCCGGGACCTGCGCCTGCGGCGAAGACGGCCGCATCCGCTCCCGGCAGGTAGCCCGCGAGCGCATCGGCGTCGAGGTCTTCCAGGTCGGCCACCACCGGCGCGACACCATCGGAGTTCAGGTCCTCGGCCTGCTCGGGGTCGCGAATCAATCCGGCCACCGAATCACCCCGGCGCGCCAGCAACCGCCCGAACTCGCGTGCGATCTTGCCGTGCGCGCCCGCCACCACTACTCGCATATGGCCAGCGTATAAGGAGGTCTTTCCGGACGCCGTGTCGGTGGCGGTCAGCGACGGCTGTCAGTGGCGGCTGGGCGCCGGAGCCTCACAGGCGAGCAGTTGCTCGTAGGCGACCTCGCTGACCCAGCGGGACACGGCGGTGGGCTCGGCGGGCGGTGCATCCTCGAAGGACCGTCCCTCCAGTTCCACCCGCACACCCTCGGCATCGGCGCTCAGCACCGCCACACCGAACTGGCGGGCACGGATCAGGCAGTTCGAGACGAAGTCCCGGGCGTCGCTGACGGACCTCGGCACCACGATCGCGGTGCTGGTGAATCGGGCGAATGGGACGGCCGCCGTCAGTGCGCTGCGCCAATGGCGTGCGGGAGCGAGCACACCGGTCACTCGCGCCGCAGGCGGCGGCACCCGGTCGATCATCTCCGGCCACACCCAGGTGGCGACCTCGGCGCGATCGAGCACGGGCGCACTGCCCACACACAGACGTTCGGCATGCGCATCCGGCACCAGCTCGGCGACCGGCACCACGCGACGGCCGAGCAGTTTCATCGGTGACAGAACACTGCCCGGCCAGCCCAATGGCTCCACGGCCAATTCGGCGAGTTCGCCGACGGATGCGGGCAGTTCGAGCGAGGGCTGGATCTGAGTGGTACACAGGCGGACGTCGTTGTTGATCACGGCACGTCCCGGCGTTGCGGTCACTGTTGTGCGCCTCCTCGGTACACGGTTGCTCCCACAGCGCGGCGTCGGCTTCGACAACCGCCGTCGACGGCGAGCGGCACTGCTGCCGGGGAGCATTGATCTGCGCTGGAGGCCCGCTGCCGGGCCTCGCTGCGGCACGATCCGACTAAAACAGCTTCACGTCGGTTCCTCCCCGTTCAACAGGCACTTCTGCGATCGGCGGCCATGAGGCGTCGGTGGCCGGTCGACGAGCGGTTCACGGACTTCGGTCCGGCGATGCGCCATTCAGGTGATCCATGTGGGGCAACGGCACGGTCGGCGCCAGAAACGCGCGAACGGCGATCTCTGCTGGTGCATGGTCATCAGCACTTCGGAGCCGGGCCGCACTTACCAAAAAGACGGTGTGGAGTTCACAGCGGAATTCCACACCGTCCGGGCTCTACGCCGGGCGCGTGTCGAGCGATGACCAACGGTCACCAACCCGGCAGAGGCACGGTCGGCGCCTACGTTCGCCACTTTAGCGCAATGCGCTACCGGGTGGCAGCCGTACAACGCATGGAGCTAAGGCGATCGAAACCACGACTCCGGCTCGGCTGCTGCCCACCGCCGACGCGGTGCTCAGTCCGACCGGTGGCGAAGTCGACCTGTCAGGCAGAGAAGGCGAGGTCGATGGTGAACGGCTTCGGACGGGGCAACAGCCGGTGGCGGCCAACGTATTCGGGCTCGCAGGGGTCCCCATCCGGCCAATCCCCATTCGACCAGTCGCCGTCCGGCCAGTCGATCTCTTCGGGATCCGGTTCCCGCACGGTCGGCCTCGCCGCAGGCAAACGGATTTCGGCTCGAACATCACGGGCTCGGGCATCGTGCCGGAGCGGTGACTCGAATTCCGGGCCAGCGGGCTCGTGGAGTTGCCAGACGCTCAAAGCTCCTGGTCCAGCGTCGGCATGCTGGCCGTGACCACCGCGCAGCGGGATGACACCGGCCACAGCGGTCAGGACAGCGACCGCTCCAAGCATCGACACGACACCGAATCCGGGTGGCGCGATCATGGCGAGCAGAGCTTGCGGACTCATCGCGTCCACCGCTCGGCGTGCTCGCGGGCCAAGCGTTCGCGCGCATGGCGCGCCTCGCGGTCGCGCTCCACGCGCGCATCGCGACGAGTGCATGCCTCGGCCATGCAGACATCGCAGGTCGGTGCCAGCCAGTCCACTTCGGCGAGCTCGACCAGCGTGACCTGCTCACCGCACACCGTGTCCCGTTCCTGACCGGGACGGGGACGCCGGTCCGGCGAGAACGCGTGCCGCTGCCCCTCGACCGGCTGCCACCACACCACCGGGCCTTCCCACTCCACACCGCCATACATCGAAACCACTCCCATCGCGTTCGCCGTTGCCGGAAGACGGCGGTCCCGGTCGGGGGTCGGGGGCGCACACCAGGACCGCCGCCAACGGAAGGATATAAGTGGAATGATCCACTTATCTACTACACGAACGAGTGATCCAGTCTTGATGGCAGAGTCAGAAACTGCGATGTTCATATTCGATCTCCGGCTGATCTCTGGAAGGAACATCGATGAGCGCTCCCACCCCACCTGTGGCGCGGTTGCAACTTGGTCAACTACTCCGCGAGCTCCGGGAGGCCGCCGGTAGAGCACGTGAGGACACGGCGATAAAGCTGGAGTGCAAGACCCCGAAGATCAGCAAAATCGAAACCGGTAGAGCCACGATCGGTCCGGGCGATGCACGCCTGCTGATCGAGCTCTATGACGCGGATGCACAGACCGCCGAGACAGTCCTGCAGCTCGCACGGCAGGCACGCAAGCGCGCACCAGTGCGTGTACCGGACTGGGCACAGCGATTCGTGGCGATGGAAAGCATCTCCTCTGCAATTCGCATCTACGAAGCAGAGTTGATACCGGGCTTACTGCAAACCGAGGAGTACACCCGCGCCGTCACCAAGGCGTTCGACCCTGAACGGGACACCGCCGAGGTAGAGCGCTTGGTCGAAGTCCGTGCCGAACGCCAAGCACTTCTGAACAGCGAAGCCCCACCGCATCTGTGGACTGTCATCAATGAAGCCGTGATTCGCAGACCCGTGGGAGGCGCAGAAATCATGCATAAGCAGCTCCTGCGACTGCGCGAGCTCGCCGACCTCCCCAGGGTCACACTGCAGGTATTGCCATTCACAGCAGGTGCACACGCAGCGATGGGCTCCTCTTTCCACCTGCTGCAGATGCGCGACCCCTCGGAAGCCAAGGTGATCTACACCGAGGACCTGGCCAGCTCCGATTACCTTGATGGACCCGCCCAGATCGAGCGATATAGCCTGGTGTTCGACCGGTTGCAGGTCGCCGCCCTCGGTGAGACCGAGACGGCCGCGATGCTCGACCGGGCGATCCGAGACGGCACGTAACGACAAGAGGTGCGGCATGTCCACGCCCGATCTCTCCCGTGCGAGGTGGCGCAAGTCCACCCGCAGCAACGGCAACGGCGGAGCCTGCGTGGAGGTCGCAGTGACTCCGCGAATCGTGGGTGTGCGCGACACCAAGGATCGCGGCGGCGGCACCCTCGCCTTCGACCGCCGGACTTGGGCCTCTTTCCTGGGCACGCTCAAAGCTTCCTGACGGTGGGGGTTGAAGTTTTAGGGAAAACTTCAACCGCCGCCCCCGTCAGCGGGTCCGCGGTGAACCGTGCTCACCGACCCAGCGGTACCGATGTTCCGGGCGACCTGCCGAGCCGTACCGCATCCGCAGTTCGACGGTGCCGATCGTGGCCAGGTGATCGAGATACCGCCGCGCGCTGACGCGCGAGAGCCCTGCCCTGCTGCCGAGTTCGACCGCGGACAGGTCCGTGTCCGCCGCACGCAGCGTGTCCACCACCAGTTGCGCCGTGACCTGCGACAGCCCCTTCGGCAGACTCGCGGGCGCAGCCGTGGTCTCCTGGGCGCGAAGCAACCCGTAGACGCGGTCGACATCGGACTGCTCGGCCTCGGTCACGGAATCGAGCGCGCTTCTGGCCTCCGCATACCGCTGCAGACGGTCCCGCAGCTCGCTGAAGGGGAACGGCTTCAACAGGTAGTGCACGGCACCCGTCTGCATGGATGCCTGCACCGTCTCCGCATCACGCATCGCCGTGATCACGAGGACATCCAGCGCGTGGGCCGCACCGCGCAGTCGCCGTAGCACCGTCACCCCGGATTCGTCCGGCAGGTAGATGTCCAGCAGCACCAGATCGGGCCGCAACTCCTCCACCATCTCCAGCGCATTCCGCGCGGTGTGCGCCATCCCGACGGATTCGAACCCGTCCAGGGTCTCGACGAGCTTGTGGTGGTTGTGCGCCACCCGAACGTCATCGTCGACCACGAGTACGCGGATCACCTACACACCTCCGGTGATCATCGGCCGGTGTTGACCGGAACCGGCGCGCCCGGGACCTTCCCCGTCCGAGACCCCGTCCGAGACCCCGTCCGGGTCCGCACGATCCTCGGCCACCGGCAACAGCGCGGTGAACACGGCACCCTCGTCATTGTCGGCACGCACCCATCCACCACGGTTACGACAGGTCTGCCGCACCAGTGCCAGCCCCAGACCACCGGTCCCGCCCTGCTGGGCGACCTTGGTGGTGAAACCGGCCCGGAACACCTCCTCCACGAGCTCCGGCGTGATTCCCGAGCCGGAGTCCCTGACCTCGATCAGGTTCGCCGCCATCCCTTCCTCCTGAACCGGACGCACCGACACGCGCACCCAGCCCTGTCCGGGAGACAGCGAGTCCACGGCGTTGTCGACCAGGTTGCCCACCACCAGAATGAGGTCCTCCCGAGCGGTCGTGCCCGGCAACGCACCGAGATCGGTCTCCGGGGCCAGGACGAGCTCGGCATCCCGCTCGCCCGCGGCGGCCGATTTCGCCAGCAGCAGTGCGGCGACGGCGGGGTCGCGCACCCGCGTGGTGAGCTGCTCGGTGAACCGAGCGCGTGTCGCACTGAGTTCGTCGACGAAGGCCCGCGCCTCCTCGTACTCGCCGAGTTCGAGAAGACCGGCGATGGTGTGGATCCGGTTGGAGAACTCGTGTGCCTGGGCGCGCAGCGCATCGGTCGTCGTCCGCGCACCGTCCAGCTCCCGGGCGAGCTGGTCGAGCTGAGTACGGTCACGCAGGGTAACCACCGAACCACCGTCCCGCTTGTCCACACGCACCGGCATCCGGTTCAACGCCAGCACCCGGCCCCCACGCAGCACGATCTGGTCCGCGCCGTCGGCCTGCCCCGCGAGAACATCGTGCAGCCGCTCGGGAAGGCCGAGTTCCTCGAGGTCGCGGCCCTCGACATCGTCGGGCAGGCCGAGCAGTCTGCGGGCCTCGTCGTTGACCAGCGTGATGCGGCCGGACGGATCACAGGCGACCACCCCCTCCTTGAGCGCGTGCAGCATGGCCATCCGGTGCTCGACCAGCGTGCCGATCTCGTCGGCGGCGAGTCCGAAGGTCTGCCGCCGCATCCGCCGGAAAATCAGGTAGGTGCCCGCCGCGCCGACTCCGACCAGCACCACCACGGCACCGACCAGCGCAGGCAGCGTCTCCCACACCTCGTCGGCGACGTCGGCCACGGGGACACCCACCGATACCACGCCGATCACCTCGCCCGAGGTGTCGAGTACGGGAGTCTTCGCCCGCATCGAGCGACCCGTCGTGCCCGTCTGCACCCCCGTCCACGGCCTGCCCGACAACGCGATCGAGGCGTCGGTCGACAGTCGTCCGCCGATCCTGGCGGGAACCGGATGCGAGTAGCGGATCTGACGTTCATTGGCGACGACGACGAAGGAAGCGCCGGTGGCGCGGCGAATCCGCTCGGCCAGCGGAGCGATCGTACGCGCGGGACGCGGATCGTCGAAGGCCTCCCGGATGGCGGGCATGGTGGCCACCGACTCCGCGATCGCCAGCACCCGCTGGGCGTACTGCTCGTCGAGCTGGACACGAGTCTGACGCCACCAGAACACGCCGCTGGCCACGAGCGCAATCACGACGAGGACCAGTTGCAGCGCGAAGAACTGCCCCGCCAGCGACAGCCGACGTGCCCTCCGGTTCCGGTCCGGCACCTGTATCCGGTCGTCAACGATGAGACTCACTCTCCTCCCGGTCGCCACGAGAGTGTGCAACGGGAGACCCCCACAACGTCCAGTGCCCACCCAGAACCGGTCGATCCCCCGTGACCACAACGACCATTACTGCAACTTATGAACACCACGTTCCCCCCGATCGGGTGTGACCCACATCCTGTGGCGCACAGCTCACGGCGGGCTGTCGACGATCGACACGCAGGGAAGGTTCATGAGAGGACGACTGAGCACCATCCTGGCCGCGCTCCTCGGTGTGGTCCTCGTGGGCGCGGCGGTCGCCGACGCCCGTGCGACGGCCGAGAGCGGCACCGGGCCGCGGGACAAGCTGCACCTCATCGCACCGGCCTCCCCCGGTGGCGGTTGGGACACCCTGATCCGGGAGTTTCAGACCGCGGTCGGCGAGCACAACCTGTCCGACACCACCGAAGTACTCAACATCCCCGGCGCAGGCGGCACGATCGGTCTGTCCCGCCTGTCCGGTCAAGCCGGCCGCGGCAACACGCTGATGGCCACCGGTGCCGTCATGATGGGCTCGATCGAGACCACCGAATCGCAGGTCACACTCCGCGATGTCACTCCCATCGCGCGGCTGGCCGACGACTACAGCGCCGTGGTCGTTCCCGCCGACTCGCCGTACCGGACGGTGCGGGACCTCTTCGCGGCATGGCGTGCCGACCCCGCATCGGTCATCGTCGGCGGTGGCTCGGCAGGGGGCACCGACCACCTGCTCACCGGGATGCTCATGGAAGCGGCCGGAGTCGACACCGGCAAGCTCAACTACATCGCCTATCCCGGCGGCGGTGAAGTGGTCGCCGGTCTGCTCAGCGGCGATCTCGACGTCGGAGTCTCCAGTTATGCGGAGTTCGCGGGTCAGATCAAATCCGGTGAGCTGCGCGCGCTGGGCCTGTCCTCCCCCGAACCGCTGGAGGGCGTGAACGTGCCCACCTTCCGGGAGCAGGGAGTCGACGTAGCGCTGGCCAACTGGCGCGGCCTGATCGCGCCACCCGGCATCAGCACCGCGCAGCGCGCCGAACTGGAGAAGATCGCCCGGCAGGTCCACGCCACCCCGCAGTGGCAGAGCGCACTACGCCGCAACGGCTGGAAGGACACCTTCCGAACCGGTGCCGAATTCAGGCGGTTCATCGACACCGAAACCGAACGCATCGCGCGGATCAGTAAGGAGCTGGGGCTGTCATGACCACCTCGCTGCACGAATCCGGACCGAGGACGGACAAACCCACCGATAACGGGGCCCGGTTCCTGCGGGCGGGACGCAGCGAGTTGCTCGTAGCCGCGCTCGTGGCGGGCATCGGTGTGTTCCTGCTGGTGGCGACCGTCCGCATGGATGTGTCCTCGTCCGTCAGTTACCTCGGGCCGCGGTTCTTCCCCGCCGTGGTCGGCACGCTGCTGCTGGCACTGGGCGTGCTGCTCGGCGTGCAGGTGTTCCTCCGCACCCGGCCCGGGCGGGAAACCGCCGAGCACGAGTCCGGGTCCGCTCCCGAGGGAAGCGACTGGAAGCCGCTGGGAATCACCCTGGCGACCCTGGCCGCGCACGTACTGCTGTTGAAAACAGCCGGATGGATCATCGCGGGAGCGCTGCTGTTCTGGGGAGTGTCCTACGCCCTCGGTGGCAGGCGCGTGCTGCGCGATCTGGGGATCTCCGTTGTCGTCTCCTCGGCCGTACAGGTCGCCTTCTCCGCGGGGCTCGGCCTGGTACTGCCGCCCGGAATCCTGGTTGGGGTGTTGTGAGTGGATACTCTGTCCCTGCTCATCGGGGGCTTCAGCGAAGCGCTGACCCCCATGAACCTGCTCTGGAGCCTGGTCGGGGTGGTGCTCGGCACCGTCGTCGGCGTGCTGCCCGGGCTGGGCACCGCCATGGCCATCGCACTGCTCGTGCCGGTCACCTTCCAGCTGGACCCCACCGGTGCCTTCATCATGTTCGCCGGGGTCTACTTCGGCGGCCAGTTCGGTGCGGCCACCACCGCGATCCTGCTCAACACCCCCGGTCAGAGCTCGTCGATGGCCACCGCGTTCGAGGGCTACCCGATGGCCAGGAACCGCCGGGCACCACAGGCACTGGCAACGGCGGTGATCGGCTCCTTCCTGGCCAGCGTCGTCGCGGTGACACTGGTGGTGTTCTTCTCCCCCGTCATGGTGCAACTGGCGGTCGGGTTCGGTCCGGCGGAGTACTTCGCGCTCACGGTGCTGGCGTTCCTGGCCACGTCCGGGGTGGTCTCCGGTGATGTGCTGCGCGGGGTGAGTGCGCTGGGCATCGGTCTGGCACTGGCCCTGGTGGGCATCGACGAACAGACCGGGACGGTGCGCTTCGCGTTCGGCACCACCCAGTTGTTCGGCGGTATCAGCATCGTCGTGGTCACCGTCGGGCTGCTCGCGATCGGCGAAGTACTGCACATGGCCGCCCGGTCGCGGAGCAACCCGGCCACCGAGACGATCACCTCCGGAACGCCCTGGCTGAATCGCCGCGACCTGGGACGGTCCTGGCTGCCCTGGCTCCGTGGTACGGCGGTGGGAGTTCCGTTCGGAGTGATCCCCGCAGGCGGTGCCGAGATCCCGACGTTCCTGTCCTACGGCATGGAGAAGTCGCTGGCCGCTCGTCGCGGAAGCAGCGAGTTCGGCCGGGGAGCCATCGAGGGAGTGGCCGGCCCGGAGGCCGCCAACAACGCGACGACGGCAACCTCCCTGGTTCCGCTGCTCAGCCTCGGCCTGCCCACCTCGGCCACAGCCGCGATCATGCTCGGTGCCTTCCAGCAGTACGGGATACGGCCGGGCCCGCTGCTGTTCACCCAGGAAGCCGATCTCGTCTGGGCACTGCTGGCCAGCCTGTTCATCGGCAGCGTGATCCTGCTGGTGCTGAACCTGCCATTCGCACCGGTATGGGCGAAGCTGCTGCGGATTCCGCGGAACTACCTGTACGCGGGCATCGTCGTGTTCGCGACGCTGGGCGTCTACACGGCGAGGTCGGCGCTGTCCGATGTGGTGCTGCTGTACCTCGTCGGTGCGCTCGGATTCCTGCTGCGCCGCTACGGATTCCCGATCGCCCCGGTGCTGATCGGCGTCATTCTGGGTCCGCTGGCCGAAACCTCACTGCGGCGCGCGATGGCCATGGGACAGGGCGATGTGGGCATCCTGTTCAGCAGCCCCTACACGCTGGGACTGTACGCGATCATGGTCGCGGCGGCGGTGGCCATGATCATCACCCGCACGCGCAAGCGCCGCATCAGCACGTGACGAGGTGGGGCCGACCCGGCCTACTGCGCCGCAGGCTGCTCGGCCTGCGGCGCCTCCTCGCCGACGTGCAGGGGCCGTCCCGCACCGAGGGCGGCAACCGATCCGGACAGGCACACCATCAGCAGCAGGCACAGCGGCACGATCCAGCCACCGCTGACGTCGTGCAGCACCCCCACCAGCAGCGGCCCCAGCGCCGCGAGCAGGTAACCGACGGCCTGCGCCATGCCGGACAGGCGCGAGGCGGTCGCCGCGTCCCCGGCGCGTAGACCGATCACGCTCAGGGCCAGGCCGAACAGCGCTCCCATCCCGAATCCGAGCACCACCGACGCCAGCCAGGTCCACGACAGCGGCGCCACGAAGATCCCGAGCAGTCCCACCGCCGTCAGTGCGAGCAAGCCGATCGCGGGCAACCGCTGATCCGTCCGCCGCCCGACCAGCAGCGGCAGGCACATCGCACCGACCGCCTGCACCAATGTGGACAGCGACAACGCCAGGCCTGCCGCCGTCGCGCCCAGTCCCCTGTCCTGGAGGAGAGTCGGCATCCAGCCGAAGACCACGTAAGCCAGCAGGGACTGCAGCCCCATGAACGCCGTGACCTGCCAGGCCAGCGGACTGCGCACCAGACTGCCCGCCGACGAGCTCGGCACCGCCGAGCCGTTCCGGGAACGTCCCGGTGCCGAACGGCCCAGCGCCGAACGCCACTGAGGCAGCCACACCAGGCCGGTCACCACCCCCAGTCCCGCCAGGACCACCAGCGGTACTCGCCAGTTTCCACCCGCCGCCTGCATGATCGGTACCGCCGTGGCTGCCGCGATACTGCTGCCGAGCGTCAGGAACACCGTGTACAGGGAGGTGACCTGAGTTACCCGGTTCGGGAACTCCCGCTTGATCAGGGCAGGCAGCGCCACATTCGCGATCCCGACAGCAGCACCGACCACGATCGTGCCGCCGAACAGCGTCGCGACACTCGGTCCCGCTCTGAGGAGGCTTCCCACCACCAGCAACGGGACGCACACCGCGATGACACCCTCATCACCCCAGCGGCTCCGCAGCGGCGGGGCGGCGAGCGCGAACACCCCCAGACACACCACCGGCAGCGTCGGCAGGAGACCGGCCAGTGTCGTCGACATGTCCAGGTCGGCGGCGATGTCGGGCAACAACGCGCCCGGGGCCGTGAACGGCGGACGCATGTTCAACGCCAGTACCGCAATGGCCACCAGAAGCCATACCCCGCGACGCCGCATCCCCAAGCGATTCACGCCGACCTCCCGTCGTCCGCCCACCGATCGCCGCGTTCCGGTCCGGCGATCCCGTGCCTCGGTCCGCACCATATGCCGCCGACGACAAGCAGGGCCGCTCCTCCCACGAAGCGAACACGAAAACGACAACAGTGCGGGCCCCACCATCGGCAGGACCCGCACGGGAGAGAACTGCTGGGGCCGACCGCACAGCGCGCGGTGCTATCGGCGGCAGCCCCGAATCACCGCGCCGCGGCCCCGAGTCCGTGATCGGACTTTTCGAGTCCACGCACCAGCTCATCCGTCGTTAACAGCCGGGCGCAGCGTTCGGCCATGTACTCCAGCGCCATGCGGTGGTACTCGGCGGAGAAATCCGCCATGGCATCGGCGACGACGAACGGTTGGATATCCTTCGTGAAGGCGTCGCAGGCCGTCATCAGGCAACCGACATGAGCGTACACACCGCAGATGACCAGTTGATCGCGCCCGCCACGCAGCATGATGCCCTCCAGGTCGGACCGGGCGAACGCGCTGTAGCGCCACTTGGTGAGTACCGTGTCCTCCGCGCGTGGGGTCAGCTCACCCACGATGGCGCGCTGTTGCGGCTCGTCACCCATCCCCGGGCCCCAGACGTCGAGCAGCAGGCCACGTTGTTCCCGCGTCATGTTACCCGGTTGTGCCGTGTACACGACGGGAACTCCCACATCGATCGCCGTGCGGCGGACCTCGTCGCTGTTGTCCACGAGGTCGGTCCTCGGGGACGTGCCCGGTGCGAAGAAATCGACGAAGTAGTTCTGCATGTCGTGGATCAGCACCACGGCGCGTCGCGGATCCACACGCCAGTCGACCCTGCATTCCGGAAGCTCGTCGGTCACCGGCATGCCATAGGGTGTGATCATCGGGATGCTCATTACTGCCTCCTTGTCTCCGGCACGGCGGAATCACCGCGTGCCGTCATGCTCCGAGCGCGGCCCCACCGTCGACGCAGAGTTCTTGCATGGTGATGTGCGAGGCCTCGGACGAGACCAGAAACGCCACTGCGTGCGCGATATCGCTTCCCTGACCGAGCTTGCGCAGCGGAATCCCGACCCGGTAAGCGCAGGGCGAGCCGTCGAGCGTTCCCACTCGGTCGTCATCGCTGTGCCACATCGACCGCAGCATGCCGGTATCCGTCGAACCGGGGGCCACCACGTTGCAGCGGACCCCGGTCGCTGCCAGCTCCAGTCCGAGAGCCTTGGTGAACGAGACGGAGGCGGCTTTGGAAGCCCCGTAGGCCGCCATGTTCATCCGGGGCACGGCGGCGGCATTCGAGGCCACGGTAACGACCGCACCGTCACCGCGAGCCGACATTCGGCGCCCCACCGAACGGCAACAGTGGAAGACGCCCGTCGTATTGACGGCGAACAACGTCTCCCAATCCGAGTCGGACATCTCCACAACGGGCCCCGTACGCAACACCCCGGCGACATTGACGAGGATGTCGACGGGACCGACCGTGCGTTCCAGCCGCTCCACGAACTCTTCGACCGCAAAGCCGTCCGTCACGTCGAGCGGCTCGCCACATACATCGTGACCTTCGTCCCGCAACTGCTTGACCGCGACATCCAGTGCCTCGCCGTCCCGGTCCACGAGTGCGAGAGCCACGCCCCGCTCGGCGAGCTCACGGGCGACTGCCGCACCGATTCCGTGTGCAGCACCGGTGACCAGCGCCAGTCTTCCCGGTGGACTGCCTGATTCCATTGCTCGCCTCCTTGTCTGCCGGCACCCCACACGGCCGTGCGGAGAGATCGGTCGAACGGATCAGCAGCTCGCCCACTGCTCCAGCAGCAGGTGGGCTTGCTCGGGATTCAGCCGGGGATCGCACAGCGTGGTGTAGTGGCGGTACAGATCCTGCTCACCCTCGATGGGGCCGCCGACGCACTCGGTGACCTCATCGGCGGCTACCTCCAGGTGCAGACCGGCGGGGTGCGAGCCGTGAGTGCGCAGGACGGCCTTGGCCGCGAGCGCCTCGGTGCTGATGTCGTCGAGGTAGCGGGTCTTCACACCGTCGGCTGTCTTGGTCGTGTTTCCGTGCATCGGGTCGACCAGCCACACCACGCGGTGGCCGCTCTCGTTCACGGCATCGACGACGGGGGGCAGGGTCTGCTCGACGGCGTCCCGGCCCATCCGGCAGATCATGGTCAGTCTGCCCGGGAGACGGTCCGGGTCGAGCACTTCGCACAGTCGGACGACGTCCGCCGGAGTGGCGCTGGGGCCGATCTTGCAGCCGATCGGGTTGGCCACCGCCGCCAGCAGCCGTACCTGGGCGGCATCCGGTTGCCGGGTGCGCTCACCGATCCACGGCAGGTGGGTCGAACCGAGGTAGCGGACACCTGTCGCGGAGTCGGTCCTGACGAGGTTCGACTCGTAGTCCATGACGAGTGCTTCGTGACTCGACCAGGGGCCATCGGGAACCAGCGAGTCCCGGCGATGCCGATGTTGCCGCAGCCACTCCATGGTCTTGGCACTCGCTTCGTAGGCCCAGACCATCCGTCGAGGGTCATGGTGGCGTGCCGCGGCGGTTGGCGTCTCCGAGTTGACGAGGTGGCCGCGGAAAACCGGGAGTTCCACTCCCTCGTGCCACTCCGTGTCCGACGACCGTGGCTTGGCGAACTGACCACCGAACCGGCCGACCCGAACCACGTCCAGGGCCGTACGCTGCCGCAGCGCATCGGACAGTGAATCCAGTGTGGCGAGTTTCTCCGCCATGTGCGGCGCGGTGCACTCGCCGAAGTTCTCCGCACAGTCACCGATTTGGAGCAGTTGTTCGCGCCCTGCCTCCACCCGCGATAATCGGGCCCGCAGAGCCTCCGCTTCCGACAGGGTCACCAGTGGTTGCTCGCCGGCAAGCCGTGTGGTGGCGGCCGACCACCCGGGGTGACCGCGCCAGGTGGGCTGCTGCTCCGCCGGCAAATTTTCCCACACATCGATCTCTGTGGCCGGACCGGCAGTCTCGATCCGTTCTGTAAGTGGGCTGTTCATCCGGACTTCCCCAATAAGGTGTGGTGTGCATCGTTGGCGCCATGCCGGGTGAAGGTTGCTGCGATCATCTCGCTGAGCACTGCAGGCCCGTCATAAGTGAGCAGTGATTCCGGGTGAAACTGGACCGAACGGAACCACGGTCCACGCAGGGAGTGGATCTCGCCTGTCCCCGGTTCGCGGGTGGCACGCACCGTCTGTCCGATCGAGGGCACGTGGAACAGGTCCCGATCCGACCGGGCGGCGAAGGTGTTGTAAAAACCGACGCGCTCCATTTTGCCGAACAAGTCGATCTCGCGCTGTACGCCCTGGTTCGGGTGCTCCCGTCGGACGAGTTCCAACCCGAGCAACGATGCGAGCACCTGGTGGCCCAGGCACACCGAAAGCATGGGCACCTCTTCGGCCAGAAGCCCCCGAGTGATCTTGCGCAGCGTGGCTATCTTCGTATCGCCTGCATCTCGCGGATCACCCGGTCCTGGGCCGACCACGGCGAGGTCGTAGTCCCCGATCTCGACCGGGCCCTCGTGATACGGGCGGATGGTTACCTCGAGGCCCAGCGACCGGAGCTGATCGCCGAGCATCGCGGTGAAGGTGTCCTCCGCATCGACGAGAACCGCACGCAGACCGACCAGGTTCGGCTGGGTCCGGGTACGCCGCCACGGTTCCTCGAACCAGTAAGGTGCCAACGTCCGGTTGCGCCGCCGCAGAGCGGCGCGCACTTCCACGTGATCGGCAAGCGGCACGCGAAGGGCCGGGTTCGTACCGGCACGAGTCGGGGAGCCGGCCGGGGTCCCCGCCACGCCGATCGCATCCAGCACGCCGGCGGCCTTCGCCCACGTCTCGGCCACTTCGGAGTGCGGCTCGGAGTCGCGGACCAGGGTCGCACCCACTCCGATGTCGAGTTCGCCATCCGGGGTGATGTCCGCAGTACGAATGAGGATCGAGGAATCCAGTGTGCGCCTGCCCCGGTCGTCCCGTCCGAACAGCGCGGCCACACCGCTGTAGTATCCGCGTGCTCCGGGCTCATGCCGTGCAATCACACGGAAGGCGTTCTCGAGTGGACTTCCGGTCACGGTGGGGGCGAACAGGGTACGGCGCAGGATTTCCCGGACATCGAGACTGCTCGTACCGTCCAGGTGATACTCGGTGTGCGCCAAGCGCGCCATCTCCTTCAGGTAAGGCCCCGCCACACGTCCGCCGGATTCGCAGATTCCGGCCATCATCTTCAGTTCCTCGTCCACGACCATGCTGAGTTCGTCGGATTCCTTGCTGTCGGCGAGGAAGCGCACGGCCCCGGATACGCTGGGACCCTCGGTCCCGTAGCGGTAGGTCCCGCTGATGGGGTTCATCGTCAGCGTCCTGTCGGACAGACTGACGTGCCGTTCCGGACTCGCACCGACGAAGGTGCGTGTTCCGAGATGTGCGAGGAAAGTCCAGTATGCGCCGAGCTCGCTGTTCAGCAGCTTGCGGAACAGCGCGAGAGCCGACGAGGCCGTATAGCCCGGGATCGTCGCGGTGAAGGAGCGTTTGATCACGAAATTCGAACCCGAACCGCGACCGATCTCCTCCTCGAGCACGCGGCGGACCACCTCGGCGTACGAGTCGTCATCGATGTCGAAACCCGCGTCGACCAGCTCGGGTTCCTCGTCGGGGAGGCGTGCCATCAGCTCCTCCCCGGGAACCGTGCCGTGGTCATCGACCCGCAGCGCGACGATCGGTTCACCATCGTCGTGGCAGGTGAAACCGCGCTCGGTCACCTGCCGGTACGGCAGGAACGCGAGCAGGTCGTGGTCCGTACTCCCGGGACGTGCCGGCATCGAGGCCGGCGGGAGCTCCAGATCGGCGATCGCTTCGGCCGTCGTGGTCTCCCCGGTGAGTACCTCGACGTCGCCACCCGAGGAGCCCGGCCGATGCAGCAGCGCGAATGCGGGTGGGTCGTCACCCAGGATCCGTTCCAAATGATTCGTACCGTGCAATTCTGGTTGAAGCATGCCCTTCCTTCCGAGAATATTTCGGACACGTTCGTTTCCCCGTAAGCGGTGCGGCGGTTTGCGCGAGGCCGAGCACCGAGGCGACCGCACGATCGAAACATCGCACTGCCGCGATTTTTGAAACCTCGAAGCAGCCGGTTCCGCTTGCCGAGGCGTAATCGGTTCCTCTCGTATTCCTACTCAAGAGTGAATCGCCGAGAGCCGTCGCAGCATCACGTCTTCGCGTGATACTCATGCACGCGCCACCTCACGTGCTCGAGCGTCGCCCCGGCGGACCGGGCCGACTTCCGCATAGCCTCGTCACACCGCACAGACGTCCATAGTGGATCCAATCGATCCACTGAGCGCGTGCTGCGCAGGTCCGGCCGCCGAACCGCCGACGAATCGGAAAGATCCCGTGAACCAGTGATGCCTCTCGAAAGAGTGACGTTGCATGCTCGTCACAGCCGATCCGGACGACACCGGGGGGGACACGGCGGGACCCCGAACGAATGTGGACCTATCGACAACCGCGTTCCCCGGCTACTCCGATATACGCGACCGAGACACTGTGGTGACCGAGTCATGGAAATCGTGGTTCAGAAGTACGGCGGAAGTTCACTCGCGACACTGGATAAGGTCCGGCGAATCGCCGAGGGCGTCGCCGAACGCCACAGGAGGAGCGGACCACTCGTCGTTGTCGTGTCCGCACGCGGCAAGACCACCGACGAACTGCTGCGCCTGGCCCGTGAAACGGGTGGCGGTGCGGCCGGACGCGAGACCGATCAGCTCCTGGCCACCGGCGAGGCCGCCAGTGCGGCGCTGATGGCCATGGCGCTCGGCGCCTTGCGAATTCCCGCCACCTCACTGACCGGTGAGCAGGCCGCGATCACCACGAACGGTCCGCACGGGGCAGGAAGCGTCCGCCAGATCGATACGGACCGTATATCCGGCCTTCTGAAGGAGGGCCAGACCGTGGTGGTCGCCGGTTTCCACGGCATCAACGACGGTGGAGACGTCGTGACTCTGGGCAGAGGCGGCTCCGACACCAGCGCGGTGGCGCTGGCCGCGGCACTGCAGGCCCACTGCTGTGAGATCTACACCGACGTGGCCGGGGTCCACACCTGTGACCCGCGGATCGTGCCGACGGCACGGGTCCTTCCCGAAATCGAGATGGGCGTGATGGCCGAGATGGCGTTCACCGGCGCGAACGTCCTGCACCCCCGCTCCGTCGAACTGGCCGGGGCGCACAACGTCACGCTGCGTGTTCGCGATTCATTCTCCGACCATCCGGGAACGACGATTCTGAAGGGAACCGAATCCGAAATGCTCGAATCCGATGACGCGGTCACGGCCGTGACACACGACCTCGACGTGGCGCGCGTGCTCATCCACGCGGACAACACCGCCGTCAGGAACTCTCCCGGGGTCGATTTCGCGACCAATCTGCTGTCCGTACTGGCCGAGCACGGCACCGCGGCGGACCTCATCGCGCGGTCCGGCCCCAACGAGGACGAGTTCCGGATGGGCTTCACGATGCGCTCCAGCGAGTACCCCGACATCGAGGAGTCGCTTCGGAGCGCGGTAACGCGGATGGGCGGTGTGGTCCGGATCGACGACAACGTCGCCAAGGTCTCGCTGGTCGGCCTGGGACTGCTCAGCCGTCCGCAGGGAACCGCCCGGATGCTCGCCGCGCTGTCGGCGGCGGGAATCAACCCGAGCTGGGTTTCGAACTCGCAGCTACGAACGTCCGTCATCATCCCGCTCAGCCGGGTGGTCCAGGCTCTCGAACTGCTCCATGACGAGTTCGGCCTGGACCAGGAACCGGAACCGAACACGCTGGCCGTGGCTTGAACAGCTACTCCGGCGAATCGGTCGGACACACAACGAGAGAGGAAGAATACGGTGACACGGAATTCATTCGCCCGCGACCTGCGCGTCCGCCGGCTTTTTCGGCGCAGCGACGACAACCTCATGATCGTTCCACTCGATCACTCGATGGCCGACGGACCGATCACCACGGGGACCGGCCTCGACCGTCTCGTCGGTCAGATGGCCCATAACGACGTCGACGCCGTGGTATTACACAAAGGACGGATACGACACGTGGATCACGGGTGGTTCGCGCATACCTCGCTCATCGTCCACCTCAGCGCGAGCACCGCCCACGCCTCCGACCCCGACAGCAAGTACCTGGTAGCCGGAGTCGAGGAGTCATTGCGGCTCGGCGCCGACGCGGTCAGCGTGCATGTAAACCTCGGCTCCGACGACGAGCGGACGCAGATCGCGGACATGGCTGCCGTCGCCGAGGCGTGCGACCGGTGGAACCTACCGCTGCTGGCCATGATCTACCCGCGCGGTCCCCGGGTCGTGGACCCCCGCGATCCGGACATGGTCGCGCACGCGGCGAGTCTCGCCGCCGACCTGGGCGTGGACATCGTCAAGACGATGCATGTCGGATCGGCCGACAAGATGGCCGAGATCGTCGACTCTTGTCCCATCCCGATCGTCGTGGCCGGCGGACCGAAGGCCGCGACCACCGGACACATGCTGTCCTACATCGACGAGGTGATGAGCTCGGGCATCGCCGGGGTGGCCATGGGCCGCAACATCTTCCAGGCCGACGACCCGGGATCCATGGCCAAACTGGTGGCCGACCGGGTCCACAGCGCAACGCCTTCCAGCGTCTCCTCCCATAACGGGAAGCTCACCGTCGCGGTGGGCTGAACCCGTCCGCTCCGCCCGCCCACGCAGGAAAACACACAAGGAGAACACTCGTCATGAAACTCTGCTGGCTCGATGTGCGCCACAACCCCGACGCCAAGGACGCGATCCTGGAGGAGGCCCTGCACCAGCGGGTCGATGGTGTACTCACCTCTTCGGTCGACGACCTGACGGGGTTGCCCCCGACCGTGACCAAGGTGCTGTTCCCGTCCGATGAGAACCTTCCGGAAGGTCTCGAAGCGGCCGACGTGGTCATCGTGCGACCGTCCGTGCACGGCGAGCCCGCTTCCCTGGCCGCGAAGTATCCGGACGTCGACTTCGGGCGCTACGTCGAGATCACCGACTCCGATTCGCTCGAGCTCGCCTCCCAGTCCGCACGGACGGAGCGCTGGAGCGTGCTGTGGTTCCGGGACCCGACCAAGATCCCCCTGGAGATCGTGCTGGCCGCCGCCGACGCGGCCTCGGGCAGCATCGTCACCGAGGTCGCCGACGTCGAGGAGGCCGAGATCGTCTTCGGCGTGCTGGAACACGGCTCCGACGGGGTCCTCATGGCACCGCGAGAGATCGGTGACGCCACCAAGCTCAAGGCTGCGGCCGAGTCCCGGCCCGCCGATCTCGACCTGGCCGAGCTGGAGGTGACCGGCATCGAGCACATCGGCATGGGCGAGCGCGCCTGTATCGACACCTGCAGCCACTTCCACGACGACGAAGGAATCCTGGTCGGTTCGCACTCGCAGGGCATGATCCTGTGCTCCAGCGAGACGCACCCGTTGCCGTACATGCCCACGCGTCCGTTCCGGGTCAACGCCGGGGCTCTGCACTCGTACACGACCTCGGCCAACGAGCGCACCAACTACCTCAGCGAGCTGCACTCCGGCAGCAAGGTGCTGGCGGTCGACTCCAAGGGCCAGACCCGCACCGTGGTCGTCGGACGGATGAAACTCGAGACCCGCCCGCTTCTGTCGATCAATGCGGTGTCCACGGACGGTCGAGAGGTCAATCTGATCGTGCAGGACGACTGGCACGTGCGGGTACTCGGGCCGGGCGGGGTGGTGCTCAACGTGACCGAGCTGGAGGCGGGCACGAAGGTGCTCGGTTACCTGCCCACCGAGAAGCGCCACGTCGGTTATCCGATCAACGAGTTCTGCATCGAGAAGTAACAACACGTCCCGGTGCCGACATCGGTCGGCACCGGGACTCACCACCCGGCCGTGCCGCCGACGACCACCGGCGGCACGGCCGGGTTTTCGTCGTGCAGAACACCGGTACGGGGCCATGTCACCTCGGTTCGCACCCGGGGCAGGGCCGGTGTGAGCGATGTGGTGTCGATGCTGGACAGCACCCCGACACGTCCTGACACTCCAATCGCGAACAGCTCCGCGCACACGACGACCACCCGAGGACAGCAGACGTGGGTCGGCAGCTTTTCGGTGATCCGTCGGGGCCTGTGTGTGCTGCTTCGGCAGGCGTCTTCCCGGAGTTGCCAGGCGTCTTCCCGGAGTTGCGGAGTGGCGGATCAACGAGCTCGCCGGAAACCCGTACTCGCTCTGCATGCAGGGCACCGGGTATCGCCACGAAAGGCCCACCCCGGCAGGGGGTGGGCCAACGCCATACCGCAAGGTGCCGACTCACGGAACGCTTTGCGAGCGGCCGTAGCACCTGGACGGTTGCCCCGGAACGCCGGTGTCACCCACCGGTGGGCTCGACGACGAGGCTCCAAGGCGAGCATCGCGGGCCGTGACCGGCTGAGCGGTCACGGCCCGCGGCGCGAATCACCACCGGTTCATCCGGACCTGCGCAGCCGGTCATCACGCAGGAAGCCGAGAATCAGGACCGCGGCCACCGCCAGGTGCATCAGCACCAGGACCGCACGGGTGGCCGCCGAGACCTCCGGCGAGGCCAGCGGGAGGAACGAGACCGCGAGCAGCACGACTGCGGCGATTGTCCATATCATCTTCGCCTTGCCGGTGAACCGCTCGAGCAGGACGAGAAACGCCCAAGCCGCCAGCGAGGCCACGGCCGAGGAGAGAAGTACCGGAACCAGGGTGATCTCCATCGGACTCCCGGACTGCGGGACCACGAGTTCCAGATCGCCCACCGGAACGGCGAGAGCCCAGATCACCGCAGGGACGATGACAGCGGTGACCACGGCGGCCGCGCGTGTGCCGTGCGGAGACCGAATCGATTTCACGGAAACCGCCTGAGTCGTGTCACTCATGATTTTCTCCTTTTTCAACAGTTCGCCGACAAAAACGCGTGGAGGGCGTATACCGCCTTTGCGGGTACACCACGGCGAATCCTGCATCAACGTGAAAGTCTGCCACCGGAACAAACACCGGATGGCCGAACCGATTCTCGAACACGCATTCCCGGCGCAACGAAAAATCCTGAAACCACCCCGGAGGGCGGTTGACAATATCCACTTTGAATCTGACACTTCACACCGTGTGCAGTACAAGACTACACACCATGTGAAGATCAATGCAAGGGAGGTCCGTCATGAGGCCCGCCCCCGGTCCGTGCAACGCACGCAGCCGCCGCACCCGCGCCGCGCTTCTGGCCGCCACACAGTCACTGCTCGACGAGGTCGGGGTCGAGGCGACGACGATGAGCGCGATCGCCGAACGCGCGAACGTGACCCGCCGGACGACCTACCTCCATTTCCACTCGCGCGCCGAACTGATCACGACCCTGTTCGACCAGATGCGTGTGGCGGAGGGGGGACCACCGGCTGTTCACGCCGTCTGGCAGGCGCCCGACGCGACCACCGCCCTGGCCGAGTGGACGCGTCGGATGGCCCACTACCACTCCCGGCTGATCGCGCTGATCCGCGCGATGGAGCAGGTGCGCTCTCTCGGCACGGACGCGGCACACGACGCCGACTCCGTGGCCGCTCCCCAGCGAATCGCCTGCGACCGGCTCGCGCTTCGGCTCGACGACGAGGATGTTCTCGCTCCACCGTGGACCGTGCAGAACACGGCGGACTTCCTGTGGTCACTGGCTTCCGCGAGACTGTTCGAAGCATTGACGATCGACCGGGGATGGTCGCGGGATCGCTACGCCCAGCTCCTCAGTGCTCTGCTGCGCTCGGCCTTCGTCTCCGGAGAGACGACCCCTGCACCTTCCCCGGAGCATGTGTCCCGAATACGTGATGCCCCGGACGCAGGACAAGGGCGACGCACAGCGACCGAGCCGCCGCCCGGCCACCGAGGAACCGACGAAGGGAAGCCATAGTGTCAGCCAACAGCGGAACCCTGCCCGTACTGCAAGCATCGCGCAATGCAGGAAGCCGGGCGATGCGGATGTGGAACCGGGTCCACGTCGATCTCCTTGCCCGTTACCGCCGTGAAGGTGACGTCGGCGAACTCGTCACCACAGCCGCGGTCGTCGGCGCCGTGCTGGCGACCGCAGTCCGTACCCGGGCGGGCGGCGGCTGTGGGTCGGAACCGCAAGGAGCGCGCCGAACCCTGCAACGTGTTCGCACCCTTCTGAGCAGCTACCACAGCAACCGTGAGTCCGCGGAGAAACTGGTCCGCGACGCCGTGCGACTGGCTTCGCTGGTCGCGGTCCTGGCCGGCCACGACCGGCACGCACGATCCCCCGACGCGACCAGCGAACGAGGTGCCTGACGACCGCACCCGGCACCGGCCCGGCGATTCGGCCGCCCACCCGGGCACGCCGGTGGCCCGCACGAGCACCGTGCGGGCCACCGGGCGGAATGTCCTTCGGAAGGGTCACCATCGAGGACCGGCTCACCGACTGCCTGCGCGGGGATCGCGAAACAATCCCCCACGGGACGGGCTCAGCCCTCCACCACGTCCTCGGCGGAGGGTTCCAGCCCCTCGGCCCCGGTCACCTCGCGCCAGACCTCGAAGCCTTCCTTGAACAGCGCTACACCGGCGAGTGGAATCAGGATCTCCAGCGCCTCCAGGATCTCCTGCGAGGTGATGCCCATGCCCAGGGCGATGCGAATGTGCGTCTCCAGGTCGTCGCGGCTACCGCGAACGGCCACCAGGCAGAGAATGAAGAGCAGTTCCTTGGTGTTCTTGTCGAGCTCGCGGTCGGCGAGCACAGTTCCGCGCACCAGGTCGTCGGTCGCCACGAGCACGTCGTAGTCGTGCTTGGCCATGACCTTGTGGAAGTCGAGGACGAAACCCCGCCCCTGTGCGATCTTGTCGATGTATTCCTGCGCTCCCATACTTTCCTCTCACTCGTGAATAACGGTGCCGACGACATGTCCCGCCAACGGCGCTTCCCCCGAAGCTATTTGCTCGTAATGCCGGATTCGATCGCGTATTCACAGGATTACTTCAGTGCCGGAGCACCGCCCGCACCGAGGCGGGCAGAACAATCCGCACCACCGGAAACCACATCGAATCCGACGCACACGTAAACACGCGATACCGGCAGCGCTACGGAGCGAGCACACTCGAATCCGTGGTTTTGTGCCGCCTGTCCGAACGTCCCGGATCGAGCGGGCCACGATCCGCACCCTCGCCACCGGTCACGTGCGAGGGTCTCTCGCCATGAACTGCAGTCAGGAGGAACGGTATGTCGGACAACGGCAAGGTGATCAAGCTCGTCGCGAAGCCGGTCAGGCGCGATGTGTTCAAAAACGGCAGCTCGGAGGCCAACCTCGGCGATCGAAGCATGTTCACGCACGCCCTCTACCTCGATGAGAAGGAGGTCGGATTCGACGGTGGCGCCTGCACGGTGGTTCGCATGGAGGACGACGGCCGGTACTACATTCTCTGCAACGTCAGCATGATGCTGCCGGACGGGACCATCGCCTTCCAGACGTTCGTGGAGGAATCGTTCCCGCCACCACCGTTCTACGCCGCCATCACCGGAGGTACCGGCGCCTACAAAGGTGCCCGCGGCGAGATGCACATCGATCCTGCCAGCCCCGAGACCCACTACTACACCATCTACTTGGACGGTACCGACGACTGACGGCACTTCGGCCACCACCGTGCCCACCATGAGAGAACCGGCCCGCCGACTTCCCGGCGGGCCGGTTCTCTCGCTTCCCGTTCGAGGTGCGCCGGACGGCGCTGCGGGGTGTGCGATCGGCATGACCGCGCACCCCGCAACCGATGTGTTCAGACCTCGGCTTCCACGCCGGGCACGATGTTGTGATTGACGCGGAACAGGTTCTCCGGATCGTACGCTCGTTTGACGCGCAGCAGCTTGCGGTAATCCTCGGTTCCGTACGCGGCGCGTATATGCTGCGCAGTCACATCGTCGGCTCCGAGGAAATTGAGCAGAACCCCGCCTGTACTCCACGGCGCCATCCGGTCCACAGTCGCCTGTGCGTGGTCGCGCACCTCGTCCACATCGACGGCCGTGGCCGGACCCGCCGTGTACAGCAGGAAACGTGCATCCCTGTTGCCCACCGCGTTGGGCGTCCGCGGCTCCCGTCCGAGCGCCCCACCGAGGTGACGCAGCTCCACCAGGCGCATGGGACACGTGCTGTCGGGGCCGACCATGTGCAGCAACGCATCGACGGCGTCCTCGTCGAGTTCCCGGAGGCAACTGCTCCGCTCCAGCAAGGGGAACGGCTCGACGGGATCACTGTGGATGCCGTCCGTGCTCGTGTAGGGGACATCGGCAACGGTGTCGAGAACGGTGGCGGCAGCGTCGCGCAGTGGACGGATCAACCGCTCACCCTCCTCGGCCGTTCCGTCGTGGGCGATACGGACATGAACGACGAATCGACCCCGCAGCTCATCCGGAAGCTCGGCTCCCCACGGGAACCTGATCAAAGCCAGTGACGACGTCATGGCCTCAGGTACCGTGCGGGTCCACCGACGATAGGCGTTCAGAACCTCCTTGGCATCGCTGCCGCGGAAGTACAGTCCTCCCGCGTAAAGCCGGGTGACCGGGAACAGGTCGATCTCCATGGAGGTGATCACGCCGAAATTGCCCTTGCCGCCACGCAACGCCCAGAAAAGGTCCGCGTACTGCTCCGGCGTGACCTGCCGGAGCGTTCCGTGCGCCGTCACGATATCGATACTGCGGACGTGATCGGCAGCGTAACCGAAGCCGCGGCCCAGCAGGCCCAGTCCACCACCGAGGGTGTAGCCGACCGCCCCGACCGACGACGACGATCCGCTCAGCGGTGCGAGCCCGAACGCCGATGCCTCGTGGATCACGCGGTCCCAGGTGGCTCCCGCTTCCAGTCGGGCGACGCGCTGATGCGGATCGATGCGCACCCCCTGCATCCGGCGCGTGTTGATCAGTACCGATCCGTCGGCGGATACCGCCGTACTGTGTCCCGTGTTGAGCACGCTCACGGGCGTCTCGTGCCTCGTGGCAAACGCGACGGCGGACATGACATCCGCCGGACCGCTCGCTCGAACGACAACGGCCGGATGATGCTCCAGCACGAGATTGTATCCGGAACTCGCCTCCTCGTAGCCGGCATCACCAGCGAGAAGCACCTCTCCCCGCACGTGTGGAGCCAGTTCGTCGTGCACGGTCGCACCGAATCCGCGTCGCCGGTCCGCCCCGACCGCTCGCGATTCCGCGGCGGGGACCGATGGCACGGGCGTCGAAGGCGCCCGGTCGTGACGCACACCGACGCGCTGGTCCCGAGCGGCCCGCGCCAACAGGCTCTCCTGCCCATCCCCACGTGTGCCTGTATCAACACTCGACGTCGCCGCGGTCGTCAGCACTGCACTCGTCATCACGGCCGATCCCTTCCTTTCTGCGGGTTCTCGTTGGCCTGCGGCAAAATCCGGCCGGTACCGACGGAACAACCACGCCCGAAAACCGCGGCGCGGAGCATCCGTGTTCCTTCCCCGGCCCCGCTGCGCGCCTGCCGTGCTCTCTCGTCGGCGCAATGGCAGGCTCATGCGGTGGCGGACCACGCGGCCCGCTCGGCAGCATCCAGTTCCGGATAGACAGGACACTCGCGGACGATCTCGAACGACGAGAAGGTGTCCCACCGGCGCTGGGCCCGCAACCACTCGGTCAGCGGGTTGAGGTCGCTCCAGAAGTCACCACTGAGCATCTGCGCGAACCATCTGTCACCCTCCACGGCAAAACCCTGCTCCTGCAGGTATTTTCCGAGTTTGTACTCGGACTCGTAGTAGGCTGAGATCAAGCGCGTGTAGGAATCGTATCCGGTCTTGTAGAGATCCGAGTACGCCTGCCGCAGTTCTTCTTGCCGGTACGGCTCGTCCAGGGCGGCGTCCACGGTTCTGGCGGCCTCTCTGCCGGTGACCATGGCGAGGAAGGCGCCCCCGGAGAAGATCGGATCGATGAAACTACCCGCGTCTCCCGCCATGATCCAACCGGGGCCGCTGAGCACGTCCGAGTAGTAGCAGTAGTCGGTCTCCACCTGCGTCCGTGGATCGGGGATCGTTGCGGTTACGCGCTGCCGGATCCGGGGCACCCGCTCCAGATGCTGTTCGAGCACCTCGGTGGGGCTGTTGCCCGCACGCAGTACCGACGAAGGCATCACCGCACCGATGCTGATCGTATCCGGCCAGATCGGTATCGCCCACACCCAGCCGTCCTCGTGCCCGCCGATCTGGATGTCTCCAGTGCATGCGGGATTGTTCCGTTCGTCCAGGCCCCGGTAGTGACGGTACACGGCGACATTACGCAGCCAGCTGATCTCCTGGCGCGTCCTGAAGTGCTGTGCGGTCTTGCTCGCCCGGCCCCCCGCGTCGAGCACCCATCCGGCGCGCACGGTGCGCGACTGCCCGTCGACCTCGTAACGTACCCCGTTGACCCGACCATCGTCATCGAGCAACAAGTCACGAACCAAGGCATTCTCGATCAGGTGTGCACCCCTGTCGCGCGCCTTGCGGGCGAGGAAACCGTCGAAGTGCCCGCGTTCGACCTGGAACGTGGATGCCTGACGCCCCGCACCCTGGTCGGAGAAATCCGTGCGCCGGAATTCACCGCTCGCGGTGATGAACTCCGCACCGGTCTTGACCGGATACCCCTGCGCGGCCACCTCATCGTAGAGCCCCATCTGCCGGAGCAGTTCCGCGGAATAGGTCAGTTGCGATTCGCCGATATGGAACCGCGGCAACGTGCGCCGCTCCAGGAAAAGTACCGACCGGCCCGCTTCGGCCAAGTGAATCGCGGCGGTCGAGCCTGCCGGACCGGAACCGATGACCACGGCGTCGACCACATCGGGAAAAGTGTCGTTGTAAGTGTGCACGGCGGTTTTCCTCCTTGCTTGTTTTCCCTTCACGCACTGCGCGAGAATCCACTCAACGAGTGGTTGCCGGTTCGACTGCTTCGTCACCGGTCTCTTCCGCTTCCACCGGAGCCGTACCGGCCTCGGACCCGGCCATCACTCCGGAGATCGGCCGCGAACCGGGATGCTCACCCACGCTCTCCGCCGCACCGTTCTTCGAACGGTCGCGCACGGAAGCGCTGTATACGGGCATCGCGGCTGCGGTGGTCACCACCGCGACGAGAACCAGGATCGAGAACAGGCCGTCCCCGATTATCCCGTATCCGAGTCCGACATTGATAAAGATCAGAATCATCAGGCCCCGGGCGTTCATAAGCCCGCCCATGGCCGACGAGTCACGCCACGAGACACCGTTCCAGCGGGCCACCAGCATGCATCCCAGGTACTTTCCCGCGAACGCGAGCACCACAATGGTGATCAGCGGTATGATCAACTCCGCACTGCCGAGACCGGCAAGTTGGGTATTGAGCCCGGAGAACACGAAAAACACCGGCAGAAACAGGATCAAATTCATATCGGTCAACCTTTCCTGTAAACGCTGCCGCAGGACCGGCGAATTCGGCACGGACATACCGGCGATGAAACCGCCGAATATCGAGTGAATGCCGATCATGTTGGTGAACCAGCCGCTGGCGACGACGACCAGCAGGATGATCGCCATCTGACCATGCGCTACCCGCCCCGTCCGCTCGACGATGCGCGCCACCGGCTCGAGAAGGCGTCGACCGATCGTCAGCATGAACACCGCGAACGCCGCCGCGCCGATGATGGTGCCCGTCGCCCCGCCCGGGTTGCCTGCCTCGGCGACCGCGATGATCACCGCGAGCATCGCCCATGCCACGGCATCGTCGACGGCGGCGGCCAGCACGGTCATCGTTCCGAACGGGGTACTGGTCAGGCCCCAGTCCTGCAGCATCCTCGCGAGCATGGGGAACGCGGTGATGGAAAGCGCTCCGCCGAGCAGCAGTACGAACTCCGGCATGGTCGAGCCGTCAGTGGCGAGCTGGTCGAAAAACACCACGGCGGCGCCCGCACCCAGCAGGAAGGGGGGAATGATCCCGCCCAAGGCGACCGAGGTCGAGCGCCGAACCGAGCGCCGGTCCACCGTCGAATGATCGACCCCGGACCCCACCAGGAACATGAAGAACGTGAGGCCTATCGTACTCAATACATACAGGACGTCCTTGACGTCCTCCGGGAATATGGTGCTCTGTATTTGTGGGAAGAAAGCACCGAGAACCGAGGGCCCCAGCACGACACCTGCCACCATCTCACCGACCACTCTCGGTTGGCCGACGCGCCGGGCCATCACTCCGAACAGTGTGGTCGCGACAAGAATAACGACAAGAGCGGCCACCACACCGGTCGCCAGGGACAGATTCGAATGCACCGTACGATCTCCTGTTCATCTTGACGTCACCGTGGCCGGCAGCAAGCCCATGAGGAATCGGATACATCCGGCGGATCCGGATGATCCTGCACAGAGTGTGCAGTGACCGCCCGGGAAAGGACATGGCGTAATCGCGCGATCCGGCAACCGCAACGGGTGACCACATAACGGCGAACTACCTGGAAACGCCTCTTGCCGCGTCGCTCAACGAGCGGCGACAAATTACTCGCCGGATAAATCCGCATGATCCTGGAAAACCAGGGTCGCCACCGCTACCATGTCCCGTAACACCGATATCCCGGAATGGAGTGATCCGACGTGAGCGTGTTCTCCACGTCCGAACTGGCCTACTTGGAGGAGGGAAACCGGCTGGGGCGCCTCGCCACCGTTGACGCCGCGGGTCGGCCCCACGTCGTGCCCGTAGGATGGAATTACAATCCCAACACCGACACCATCGATATCGGCGGACGCGACTTTTCGAATACCAAGAAATTTCGCAACGTTCGCGAGTCCCCCAACGTGGCGTTCGTCGTGGACGATGTCCCACCACCGTGGAATCCGCGATGCGTCCAGGTCCGGGGGACGGGCGAAGCGCTGGACAGTGCCACTTGGCCCGACGGCAGCGCCCGGGACGCGATTATCCGCATCACTCCGCACAAGGTCGTGAGCTGGGGGCTCGACTCGGTCGACGGCCACTGACGATCCCGTCGAGCGGGCTGCCCGGCGTGAGTACCGGGCAGCCCGCTTCCGGTCATTCCTCGGTCGCGGGCAGCAGCAACAGCTCGATGCGGATGCTGATCTCGTTGCCCAGCAGCGTCTTCTCACCCCACGGCATGTTCTGGGTGACTCCGAATTCGTTGCGGTCCAGTTCGGTCTCTCCGGCCACGACGAGTGCCTCTGCCTCGGCCAGCGGGTAGTACCCCCTGCCCAGCTGCTGCAACCGCAGGGTGACCGCACGAGTCACACCGTGCGCCGTGAGCTCGCCGAGCAGCTCACCGGTTTCCCGGCCGGGATCGAGCCGCAACGCGGTACTCCGAAAGGTGATCTCCGGATAAGTGTCGGTATCCAGGAACCCTTCACCCCGGACGTGGCCGTCCCGCATCTCGCTGCCCGTGTCGATACTCGCGGCATCGATGATGGCACCGACCGTGGCATCCGGTGTCGACTCGTCGTAGGTGACAGTGGCCTGCTTGAGGTTGAAGTGTCCCGAAACCGTTCCGAAAAAGTTGCGGATGCGGAAGGTCACGCTGCTGTGGTTCAGGTCGGCCGCCCAGGAGGCGACGGTCGCGGTGACAGGGACTTCCTCGGATGTCGTGGTCATGTTGGTTCCCCTCTCGATAATCTTGACGTTTCGGTGGGTGCGCCGAAACGGCGGCACCACTCGGCTATTTCGGCGTGCACTCCAGCAGCGAGGCACCCCACTTGCCGTTTCCTACACGTTTGGTCGTCATTCCGGCTTCCGCCGCGAGTTGCGCGTATTCGTCCAGAGTGCGCTCCTTTCCACCGAAATAGACCAGCATGTGCAGGTCCAGGTAGGTGAATTGTCGGTCGTTGGCACCGCCGTTCAGGACCATCTCGCTGATGAGTACTCGACCCGCTGTACCTGCAGCCTCCGCGCAGCGCCGCAGGATCGCGACCGCGTTGGCGTCGTCCCAGTCGTGCAGGATCTTGCACAGCACATACACGTCACCACCGGACGGCAACGGTTCGAAGAAGTTCGCGCCGACCACGTCGCAGCGCTCGGACAATCCCGCCCGGGTGAGCACGTCACGCGCACCCTCGGCTGTCGCGGGAAGATCGACGATGGTGCCCCGCATGTGCGGGTTGGCACGCAGTACCTGGGCGACCAGTGTTCCCGTACCGCCACCGACGTCGACGACGTGCTCGAACTCGCTCCACTCGTATTCGGACTCGATCCCCGAATCAGCCGAGTTCGCGGCCATCATCTCGGCGAATCGGGCGACCCGGTCCGGATCCGAGTCGAGGTCCTCCCAGAACGGCTGCCCGTACATCCGTTCGAACGAAGGTCCCCCGGTGCGAATCGAGTCGAGCAGGTGGATAAAGGACAGGTCACCGCGCCCGACCGGTCCGTTGAGGTCGAATCTGTCCCGCAAGCGAGCGGGATGGTCCCGCAGCAGCAAGCCGGCCATGTCGGTCAGGGCATACCGATCGGTTTCGGGTTCAGCGAAGACCCCGCGCGCGATCAGATACCGTAGCAACCGGCGTAACGCGTCGGGGTTCGAATCCGACGCAGCCGCGAGCTCACGCAGGTGCGTCGTGCCCGCCGCGATGTGGTCGGCCAGCGCGAGCGTGGCTGCCGTACGCACCGCCACCGGTGCCATCATGTCGGCGAGCTGCATCAGCGGTGCGATCTCGCTGAACTTCACCGTGGTGGCGGCGTCGCCCTTCTCGTCACTGTCGGATCGTAGCTGCGCATGGTCGGCGGACTCGGATGTAACGGACACTGCGACTCCCCTCCGGGGTAGTAGGCGTTCGAATGTCGATGGACACCGCTCCCGTACCGGGGGCGGTCGACGGGATTCACGGGTTCGACGGTGCGCTCGCAAGGCCGGCCGGGTTGTCCTTCACCGCGCTTTCGGCGTCGTAACCGTAGAGCCATGCCCGGCTTCGGGGATCGGCGTTCTCGGACAGCACCCGGTCACGGTGACGCTGCTCCGTGCCGTCGGGCAGGTGCAGCATCTCGGTATTGTCGCGGGAGATCCGATGCACCTGATTCGTGCGATCCTTCCGGACCTCGGCATAGTGCAGGAGGGCTTCCGCAGTGGTGTGCGGAGAAGCTTGTTCCAGGCACGCCGCGAGTGCCATCGCGTCCTCGATCGCCTGGTTCGCCCCCTGCGCCATGAACGGAAGCATCGGGTGGGCGGCATCCCCCATGATCGTGCTGCGGCGGGTGCTCCAACTCTCCGCGGTATCCCGATCGTGCAAGGCCCAGCGGCCCACCGTGGGAGCGGCTTCGATGATGTGGCGGACCTGCTCGTGCCAGCCATCGTAAGCCCCGAGCAGCTCCGCCACGTCGCCCTCGGCCGACCAGGACTCCACACCACGGTCCGTTGCCGGGGCGGTGGCCGCGAAGCTGATCTGCTTCCCGCCGGAGATCGGATAGCAAACACAGTGCCGATTCGGGCCCAGCCACATCAGGACCCTCGGGTCATCGTCGAACAGCGGCATCCGCTCGGCCGGTATGACACCGCGGTAGATGGTCTGACCGGAGAATCGCGGGGCGTCGGCGACGAGATTGCCTCTGACCACCGAATGGATGCCATCGGCACCGACGACGACGTCAGCCACCCTCGTCGTTCCGTCCTCGAAGAACAATTCGACGTGTTCCGGGGACTCCTCGATCGCCACGCACCGCTTCCCGAGACGAACCGTCTCGACCGGCAGGCTCTCCAGCAGCACATGGTGCAGGTCGGCGCGATGCACGACGTAGTACGGTGCGCCGAAGAACTCCTCGGATCGTCCACCGAGCGGCATCCGACGCAGCACGCTGCCGTCCTGCCAGCGCCGCATCTCGAGCGCCTCCGCCCGGATCGCCACCTCGCCAAGATCGTTCGCGAGACCGAGTCGGTGCAACAGGTTGGCCGCGTTGGGCGCGATCTGGATGCCTGCACCAACCTCGCGCAGCAGACGTGTCTGTTCGAAGACCTCACACCGCACGCCCGCGCGCGCGAGTGCCGAGGCGGCGGTCAGGCCCGCGATCCCGGCGCCCACAATGGCAATTCGCATCTCGTTGTTTCGCATCGCTGTCCTCGTAGAATGCTTCGGCGGGCTCAGTAGTAGAGCAACGCCTTCGTCCAGTCCTCGCCGGCACCGAACAGATTTCGCGGCTTCACCACGTCATGAATGCGAGTGAGCGACTCGGTCGGGATCAATGTCCCGGAATCGACTCCCCGGACATCGCACTCCACTCCCAACTCCCGTTCGATCGCGGCTGCCAACTCGGCGCAGGCCGCATCCCTGTGCTGCGGCCCGACCTCGATTTCCACCCGCAGCCGGTCCGGGTCCGCCTTCGCCCGCCAGAACCACACCTCGCGCTCAGCGGGCAGTCCGAACACCAGCTCTTCCAGCCGGTGCTGAGTGACCTCGGTGTCCCCGACACGGTGCCCGAACGCCGCGCGCCCCAACACGCGAACGGTCGGCAGGTTCCATCCGCAAGCGCAATCCCGGTAGGAGATTTCGACGTCGTCTTCGAGGTTGTACCGCAGCAAGGGCATTGCCTCCCGGAACAGCGGAGTGACCACGAGCTGACCGCTGCCCGCGCGCTCGATCCTGCCGGTGCTCGGATCGAGGACCTCGAACAGGACGCGGTCGGCCCACAGGTGCAATGCTCCGGCGGGGCACTCGCCTGCGAGACTGCCCGTCTCGGTGGAGCCGTATTCTTCGATGACCGGCACGCCCCAGACCTCGCTGATGCGCGCGCGGCGTGCAGGGGTCAGGGGCTCACCCCCCACGAAAAGTGCTCGCAGTCCCGGGAAGTCCCGGTCCGGTGCGTATCCGTTCGCCCGAGCCGCCGCCGCCCACAGCAACGTCTCGGTCGGCATCGACCAGGTCAGCGACACGTCGAGGTCGTGCAGCACGCGCACCACCCGCGAGTACGGCATCGCGGACGAGCGATTGTCCCCGGGCACGACCGTAGCACCGTGCAGGCGCCCGCCCGCCTGGGCGAGATGACCAGTGATCATCAGTGCGTACGGGGTACGGACCAGAAAGGTGTCCTCGGATGATATTCCGATCCACTTGCGCGCGTAGCGTTCCGCGAGGTCTTCCCAGTCCTGCGCGGTGTAGTACGAGGGTGTCGGTTGACCTGCCGTACCACTGGACTCGTGGTAGGTGGCCAATTCCCGCCTCGGCACCGCGAGCATTCCGAAGGGATAGTTGTCCTTGAGGTCCTGCTTTTCGGTGATGGGCAACTCATCGAACTCCGCCACCGAAGACGGCACATCCGAACACAACCGAGAACGGTAGAACGGCGATCGGGCCGCGCGGTCAAGAATCCATGGAATCTGCTTTTCCTGGATCTCGGCCAACTCGTCCACATTTTTCCACTGGCCCAACTGCGGAAGCTCGGACTCCATCCGGCTCATCACGACTCCTCTCCGAGAATACGGTGGGCGTTTCCCCGGATAACCTCGTGCAGGCTCTCCGGATCGAGTTGCAGTGCCCGCACCTTGGCTAGTTCGACGTCGGGATGTTGAAGGGGATACTCCGTGCCGAACAACACTCGTCCGGCCCCGAGCCGATCCACAGCGGCACGTGCCACTTCCGTGTAGCACCCCGAGATCTCCGTGAAGACGTTGGATCGGGGGGTGATTCGGTTCAGCGAGTACAGATCCACCCCGACGAAGCCGCAGTGGCCGAGCACGAAGGTGACATCCGGGAATTTCTCCGCCAGCACGGCGAGGTCGCCTGCGGTGAAACCCGGGGCGCCGAGGCAGACGACGTAGACGGAGTGGCCGACCTCGGCGGCGATCTCGACCAGCGCGACGGTACGCTCGTCGGTCAGCGGCACCCCGTGGACGGCAGGGGAGAGTTCAAGCCCGCGGAACTCCGGCGCCCGCTCCCGGTAGTACTGCGGATCCCGGTGCGGGTTGGCGAAGAAGAAGGGAACGAGGCGGCCACCGGACCGTGTTCCCGCGGCCAGCACCGCATCATTGTCGGCATCGCCCCGGACGTGGCCACCCACCATGATCTGTTTGGCGAGGGTGTCGAGGTCGACGACCCCGCCGGAGCTGATCACCGCGCGACCGATTCCCGCGGAATCCATCGCAGCCAGCATCTTCTCGTACGCACCGGGGCGCGGTGCCAGGCGCGCATGGAAGTCGAAGACCGGTTTTCTGTCCATTGTAGGCTCTCAAGGGATCGGGTCCGAACGGAAATCGTCGGCTGTCTGCACCCGCTTCGGCGTGCCGACCTTGGTTTCTCGATGCTCCAAAGCCTGCGAGTTCGCGCCTCCGATTGGCATCACGTGTTCACGGGAGGTTTCGAAAATCCTGCACAGCCGGCTCGCACCACCCGGAAAATTCCGCGCGTTTCGACGTGCGCGTCCTGCCACAGCCGCCTGCCGACATGCCGGGACCGCTGGCCCCGCCCCGAATCCCGCAAAGACGTGACGCATTTTCCCGCGCCGATGAATCAGGCTGGAAAACCAGCACGACAACGTGAACGCGCCGGAGCAGCATCGACGCCGGATACGGACGGAGGAGCCACACCGCATGAACCAACAGGACGAGCAGGCGCGGGCCCACACCCAGGTCTTGGTGGTCGGGGCCGGGCCGGTCGGGGCCGTCACCGCCCTTGAGCTGGCCCGGCACGGAATTCACAGCATCCTCGTGGACCGCTCCCCCTTTCCCTCCCGGCATCCGAAGATGGACTACATCAACGGCCGGAGCATGGAACTGCTGCGCAGACTGGATCTCACCGCGGAGATACGCACGGGCGGGGTCGGCCCCGACCACCCCTTCAACTTCGTCTGGACCCGCGACTTCGACGAGCAACCGATCTCGGTGTGGAATTACTCCTCGGTGACCGAGCTGAACAGGCGTATCGAGGAGAGCAACGACGGCTCCATGCCATTGGAGGCCCACCAAAGATTGCAGGGTTCCCTCCTGGAGCAGATGCTGCGACGCCGTGTCCGGGAATGCGGTCTGGTCGACTTCCGCGAGGGTTGGTCCTTGCACGAGTTCGACCAGGACTCCTCGGGAATTCGTGCCAGGCTCGTCGATACCGAGCACCACACCGAGCACACCGTCAGCGCCCGCTACCTCGCGGCATGCGACGGGGCGAACAGCACAGTACGTGGGCAGCTCGGCATCCCCATGTCGCAGCTCGGACCGACCACGCAGCATCGCGACGTCTACTTCCGCAGCAGTGACCCCACCTTGCGCAAGCACGGCAGAGCATTTCTCACCATCGCAGCCGGTGGTCTCACCCTGGTCTCCCGGGACGAGCAGGACACCTGGACCGGAACGGTGCACCTCGCCGACGAGACGACCCGCTCCGTGGAACCCCTGACGCTCATGCGCGAAAATCTCGGAGTGGACTTCCGGGTGGACGAGGTACTCAGCATCGTCGAGTGGGAAGGCAGGCTCGGGGTTTCCGACGCCTATCGCAGCGGTTCGGTATTCCTCGCCGGTGACGCCGCTCACCAGTTCTACCCGACCGGCGGGCACGGCGCGAACACCGGGATCGGCGACGCGGTCGATCTTGGCTGGAAGCTTTCCGCTTGCTTGCGAGGGTGGGGCGGACCGGCCCTGTTGGACAGCTACGAGGACGAACGACGCCCCGTCGCCCTGTTCAACCGCGAGATGTGCGCCAATCTGCTCGAAGTGTGGCTTCGCTTCCCGAGGCTGGTCGCCAACGGAGCCTCTCGCGAGCACATTCAGGGCTTCCTCGAGCACGAGACCTACCAGATGGACAACCTCGGCATCCACTTCGGTTACCGCTACGACTCGTCACCGGTGATCCGTCACGAAGCCGGCCCCGCACCGGCGTGGTCATGGGCACGGATCATCCCCACGACCTGGCCTGGCGGGCGCGCCCCCTCGATCCGGCTGGCGAACGGAACGCCGGTGTTCGACCTGTTCGGTACTGAATTCACGCTCTGCGACATGTCCGGAACGAAGGCGGGCAAGGACATGGTCGAGGTGGCCGAACAGCGCGGCGTCCCGATCAAGCATCTTATCGTCGATGACGAAAATCTCCGTGCGCATTGGGAGCACGATCTCGTTCTCGTACGCCCGGACCAGCACGTGGCGTGGCGCGGCGATGTCGTTCCGGACGACCGGAGTGCCCTGCTCGACCTGGTTCGCGGCTGCTGAGGCAGCACTCGCGCATACTCCTGTTGGACCATCCGCTGCTACCCATCCTCGGTGTTTGCGAGGACTTGGCGGGTCAGCTCCACCCGGCTGGACACGCCGAGTTTGGTGAAGCTGTGCCGCAGGTGGCTATCCACCGTGTGCGGCGACAGGAACAAACGGGCGGCGACCTCGCGGTTGGTCAACCCGTCCGCGACCAGAAGCGCCACGCGAAGTTCCGATTCCGTCAAGCAGTTCCACCGCGAGGTACCGTGCAGAGCGGGCTTGCGCGGAATGTTCAGCTCGGTCAACCGCTCCTGGATGCGTGCGAGGTCCCGATGGGCACCGCTGATGCGCGCTATCTCGGAGGATTCCTCCAACAACTTGACCGCGCCCTGCCGGTTTCCGGCATCGAACTCGGCTGCGGCCGTGTCCTCGAGGGCCAGTGCCAGACCGAGCCGACGCGGGCCGCGTCGGAAAGCAGCCACCGCATCGCGCAGGGTGTTCAGATCCTGTTTTATCAGACCTTCCGCGTGCTTCGCCGCGCCCGCGAAGGAGCTCACCATCGGATTGCGGTCCGCCAGCGCCCGGCTGGTGTCCACCACGAGCTGTGCGCGTTTGCTGTCGCCCACCCGCTGGGCCAGGGACACGAGCGTCGCGCTCGCCCGCACGTCGAAGACCAGCAACAGCATCCGGTCGGGGAGACACCTGAAGATCTCGTCCAGGGTCCGCATCGCCGCTTCCGGTTTCCCGGCCGCGTCCTGCGCCAGGGCCATCGGCCACCCCAGGTCCTCCATCCCCCCTCCGATGCCATCGGTGACGAGTTTGCCCGCGCTGTCCAGATGTGCGTTGCCTGCCGCATCCTCGCCGCGCTGGATCGCGATGTAGGCCAGCAGCCCCAGCAACGGCACCATCAAGGCGTACGCGGCGAGCTGCTCGGCGAACCGGAGGCCGGCCTCGGCCTCCGCAGCCGCGTCGTCGAGCCGCCCGTTGGCGATGCGCAGGCGAGCCCGCTGGTAGTGCCACAGCGGCTGCGACCAAGCGGTACCCAACTCGCCGGCCTCCCGCTGCCCTATCTCGCACACCGCATCGGCTTCGGCGAGGCGGTCCATCGCGCCGAGGGCCGGTGCCAGCCACAGCCGGGGGTGCCGGTGCCGGACGTCGGAGGTCGTCCGGTCGGCCACCTGGACCGCCTCCCGCGCCAGTTCGACCGCATCCGCCAGTCTGCCCCTCGCGCGCAGCGTGACGGTACGCGCGACCATGCCGAAAACCATCGCCGCGAGGTCTCCCGCCGCCTCCGCGACTTCCTCGGCCTGTCGACTCGCGCTGTCGGCTCTGGCCAGATCATCGATGTAGAGCAATCCGTGCGCGTGGATCGCGAGCAACCGCGCACGGACGGCGTCGGGCACATCCGGGCGCGCGAGTGCCCGGCGGGTGTGCTCCACCACCTCGGCGTTGCGCCCGGCGTGTTTGAGGGCCTCCGCGAGCCCGAGCAGCAACCCCGATTCCGACTCGGCGGTCAGGCCGCCGCGTAATGTCCGCTTGGCGAGGTCCCGAGCCTCCCCGACCCGCCCCGCGCTGGCGAGCAGCCGTACCGCATCGGCGACCAGCTCCGGTCCGGCAGGATCCCGCTCGTCGAGCAGGTTGACCATGCGCAGGATGAGGTCGGCGGCACTGCTCGGTGCTCCTTCGGCCACCTTCTTGACCTCGTCCCGCATCGTCCCGACCATCTGGTGGTCGATGTGGCGTCCGCTCCGGACCAGGTGCTCCACGACCTCGATCGCGGAACGCCCCTCCTCCCGCACGACATCGGCCGCCTCCCGGTGCAGTACCGACAGCACCGGGCCGGGCAACTCGTCGTAAACCGCCTCACGGATCAGATCGTGCCGGAACACCAGGTTCGATCCCTGGTCGACCAAAGTCCCGCCCTCGATCGCTTCCTTGACCGCGGACAGCAGGCCGACCGCCGAAAAGCCCATCAGACGTGCCGCCTCATGGGCGGTGAACGGCCGGCTGAGTACGGCTCCCGCTTCCAGTAGCTTGCGCGCGTCCTCGGAGAGTTCGCGCAGCCGAGCCCCCACCGCGCTCACGAAATTCGCCGGGAGCGTGCCGCGGACGATCGTGGCCGTCCCGTCCGAAACGGCCAGTTGCCCCGCATCGGACAGCGTCGTCAATAACTCGCGCAGCAGGAAAGGATTGCCGCTGCAACGCGAGACCAGCGACAGCACCCCCGAATCGGGAATGGCCCCCAGCACGGTTTCACAGATCTGTGCGACGGCATCGTCATCCAACGGTTCGAGTGGCAGTAATCGAGTTCCCTGGTCAATCAGCCAATCGATGGCTTCTTGCGGAGGGCGGCGTCCCGATAATCGGCGTCGGGAAAGCAACCACACCACCGGTGAGGAGGACAGTCCCGGAACGAGAATGCGCAACGCGAACGCCGTCATCTCGTCCATCCATTGTGCGTCGTCGATCAGCACGAGCAGTGGCCGCTGCCGAGAGTGGTCCTCGAGTATCTCCCCGAGCCGATCCACTTGGCCGAACTGGCCTCGGTCCGTCGCGCTCGCGAAGGAGGAAACATCCAGACCGGGCGCACTTTCACCCTGCAAGCAGGTCAGCAGGGTACTGAACGGCGCCATACGGTCCAACTCGGTGGCCTGACCACCCGCGACGGACATTCCTCTGTGGATAGCTTCGGTACCGATGTGTCGGACGAGTCGGGTCTTGCCGATACCTGCAGCGCCTTCCACGCAGTAACTGCCACCGCTCCCCCCCAGTACCGCCTCGAGGGAACCGGATAATTCGGAAAGAATCCTGTTCCGGCCCACCAGTGCCGGATCATCCGAGCCCGAAGACAGGAATCGGCGCATCTATACCCCGCAAAAAAGAAATTTTCGGCTCGACGGCCGGAGCCAAAGACATCCCGAAAACAAGGGAGCGGACGCAGAGTTTAAATTTGGCGCGGTATTCACTTGAACCGTGACACCCCCAGTGCGACCAGGAAGGCAACTTCGCTTCGGACGATACCAGTTCGACATTCGGAAAACATTGTGACGTAGATCACAATCTGTGCTGACATGCTAAACGTCACCAGCATGACCCCAAATGCACACGAAAACTGGTGGCGTCATTCATGAATCCAGTGACCAGCAAAGACGGATTGCCGGGATGACACCGTCGCCGACGGGAATTTGACACTCCGCCGACGGACGGACATGAAAATGGCGCATGGTTGCGGCAATTGCCTCCATTTGGCGGTTTTTTCGGCCTCCGCGGCTTGATCGGTGGTGAGCCGGAGCAAGCGCAGGCAAGTATCGCGCGTTCACGGGATCGCCAGAAGTGCACACATTGTGTAGAAATGCCCAGGTGTCGCTACCACCCTCCGGCCACCGGGCCGGACGGCCAGGCTACGAGGGGTAGATATGTCTCTACACGTTCTGATCGCGGGCGCCGGTCTCGGCGGGCTCACCCTCGCCCACGGTCTCCGTAAAGCCGGGGTCGATGTCACCGTCTACGAGCGCGATCCCAGGCACGACTTCCGGCTGCAGGGATACCGCATCCACATCGACGCCCCCGGGCACACGGCCCTCGCCGAGTGCCTGCCGGAAGACCTGTACGAGCTCTACATCGCCACGTCCACCGCCACACCGGACAAGCAGGTCGCGATGTTCTTCGATCACCGGTTCGACAAGACCGGCGAGGGAGATGCCCGGGCGGGCGACTTCACCCCGGCACGGTCGCCCACCGCGGTCAACCGCCACACGTTGCGTCAGATCCTGCTCACCGGTTTGGACGGCGCGCTCCGCTTCGGACGGGAACTCGTCGGTTACGAGCAGACCGACGCAGGGGTACAAGCGCATTTCGCGGATGGCAGCGTGGCAAACGGTGACGTGCTCGTCGCGGCGGACGGCATCAATTCGGTGGTACGACATCAGCTCCTTCCGCACGCCGAGATCTGTGACACCGGCGTCCGTGCCATCACCGGTAAGACCACGATGGCAGCGCTCGAAGCCGACTTCCCCGAAGAACTGCACAACACCTTCACCGGCGTACACGGTCCGGACTACCGGACCCTGGCCATGGCCGAGTACCGCTCCCGCCGCCCACAGCAAGAGGCGGCGACGGAGCTGGTCCCCGATGCCCGGCTGGATCCGGTGCCCGACTACCTGATGTGGCTGCAACTCGCCCCCGTCGGTGATCTCCCCATTCGCGAGCAGGCTCTGTGGCGCACCGACTCGGCGACGTTGCACGGCATCGCTCTGGACATGCTGGACGGATGGCATCCCACGCTGCGGCGACTCGTCGAGCGTGCCGACAAACCGTCCACGTTCCCGCTGTCGGTCCGTGCCGTGCTGCCCGTGAATCCCTGGCAGACGAGCAATGTCACGCTGCTCGGCGACGCCATCCACGCGATGGCCCCGATCGGCGGTCGAGGTGCGAACACCGCCCTGTGCGATGCCGCATCACTCAGCGCAAAACTACGCGCGGCCGACCGTGGGCAGCTTTCGCTGTATCCGGCCATCGCCGAGTACGAATCCAGGATGCGCGAGCAGGGGCAGGAGGCCGTGATCGCCTCGTTGCACAAGTCCGGGCCGAGCCTGGGTGCCCGCTCACCGTACAGCCCGGAGCAGACCCGCACTGCTTCGTAACCACCCTCCCGATCGCCACGGCGACACTCCCCCAGAGGAGACCAGCATGCCCGAGCAGACCGTACCGAGCCCCTCGGCGCGATCACCCCTGGTCGGTACGAACTCTCCGGAGCGGCGCGAAAACCAGTGGGCGGTACTGGCCGTGGTGCTGGCCGGATTCTTCATGATCCTGCTGGACGGCACGATCATGAACGTCGCCATTCCGCCCATCCAGGAGGACATGTCGGCCAGTTACAGCGCGGCCCAATGGATGATGACCGGATACGCCCTGGCCTACGGGCTTCTGCTTATCCCCGCCGGTCGCCTCGGCGATCGGTTCGGACACAAGCGGCTGTTCCTCATCGGACTCGCGGGTTTCACCCTCGCCTCGGCGCTGTGCGGGCAGGCGAGCACAGCTCCGGAGATCATCACCTGGCGGATCGTGCAAGGAATCACCGCCGGAATGATGAATCCTGCGGTACTGGCGATGATCCAGGCGGCATTCCGACCGGCCGAACGGGGACGCGCGTTCGTCTGGTACGGCGCGGTCGCCGGAATCGCGGCCTCACTGGGACCGGTACTCGGCGGCTTGTTCATCTCGGTGGACCTCGGAGGATGGAGCTGGCGCCCGATCTTCCTGCTCAACGTCCCGATCGGACTGATCGTCCTGCTCGTTGCACTGAAAGTGCTGCCCGATTACCGGGGACGAGGCGGGTCGCTCGACCCGGTCGGTGCCGCCCTGCTCACCACCGTGCTGCTACTCGTGATCTACCCGCTGATCCAGGGGTACGAGCAGGGCTGGCCAAGCTGGGTCTTCGCCGCCCTCACCGCGTCCTTCCCGATGGGCGCGCTGTTCGTGGCCTGGCAACGCAGCCGGCTGCGCAGAGGGGCAGCACCGCTGATCGACATTCGATTGTTCCGCACACGATCGTTCGCGGCCGGTGTCGCTACTACTCTCACGCAGTTCATCGCGTTCGCCAGCCTGCAGTTCGCACTGTCGGCTTACTTGCAGCTCGGGCTCGGCAGCTCCGCCCTGGCCACCGGCCTGGTACTGCTGCCGTTCGCGGTCGGAACCTTCGTGGGGTCGTCGATATCCGCCTCGGCTGTCCGCCGTCTCGGCAGGAGAGCACTTCATCTGGGCAGTGGCCTGCTGCTGGTCGGCACCGCCGGTGTCCTCGCCACGATCGGTTATCTCGGCACCGATGTGAACGTACTGTGGCTGGCGCCGACGACGTTCGCCAGCGGTATCGGCGCGATGATGCTCGGTGCCCCATTGCTGGGGATGGCGCTCACCGACGTACCCGGCCAGGAAGCGGGCACGGCCGGTGGCGTCATCGCGACCGCGCAACGAGTCGGCCACGCGCTGGGGATCGCGATCGTCGGTACCGCGTTGTTCGGTTCGCTGCCACAGGCAGCACGACACTCGGCATCCTCGACACTGCACGTTGAGTACGGTCACGCCATCCAGATCGCCGGCTTGTTTTGCCTGGCTGCCTGCATCCTCACGTTCTTGCTCATCTTCCTCCTCCCGCACGCGCGGGGCGACTCCTCCACCACTGGTGACCGGTGATCGCGAACGGCGAAGCGCTTTCGGGCCTCGCGGGGGCACCGAATCTTCGGGGGCGGCGTCCCCGCACCGTGCGGCGGATGCTTCCGCGGGAACCGGTCGGCAGGAGAATCAGCGCGCGATGAGCTCGAAGGACACGGCGTGGTCGACACCGAACGACTCACCGGCCTGCGCCGTCGTACGTTCCAGGAAGTCACGAGCCATTCGCTCGGGCGACTGGTCGCTCAGCGCGGAGAGATAATTGCCGTGGGCGGCCAGCGAATCCACCGCCCGGTCCAGTGCGGCGGTCACTTCAACGGCATGTGACGGGTACGGTGAGCCGGCGATCGCCACCCAGCGCACGCCACCCCACGGTTGGAAACCTTCGTCGGAGGTCAGTTCCGGGAAGATCCAACGGTTGCCCGCATCGGCGACCGCATCCAGCACTGCTCGACCGACGGCCCGGTGATCGGCGCTGTTCCAAGCGCCGAAGCTCCAGGTGTCGTGGTGGTTGAGGGTCACCACGAGTTCCGGCCGATATCGCCGCACCTCGCGTGCGAGAGCACGCCGGAGAAGCAGCCCCTCCTCGATGACACCGTCACGGTGCCCCTCCAGGAACCGCACGTCGCGCACACCGACAATCCCCGCGCTCGCACGTTGCTCGTTCTCCCGGAGCGGGCCGGCCTGTTCGGGCGCCATCCCATCGATACCCGCCTCACCACGGGTCACCAGCAGATACGCGACATCACGTCCGGCATCCGTCCAAGTGGCCACCGAAGCCGCCGCGGCGAACTCCACATCGTCCGGGTGAGCGACGATCACCAGGGCTTGCCTCCAGTCTTCCGGCATCGGTTCGAGCTGTTCCGACATACTCAAGCCTTTCTGTGACGAAACGCGAATTCGGCCCGGCCTCGATTCATGAGACCGGGCCGAATCGGGTGTGTGTCAACGCCCCGCCTTGAGCGCAGCCGCGACTTCGGCAGAGCGACGGCCCTGATGGTGGGCGGAGTTCAGCTCCAGCTCGCCGGGCGCCCCGGTGCTGGAAACGTGCATCGCTCCGTACGGGTTACCCAGCTCGAACTGCACCGGATCGGTATAACCGGGAGGTACGATCATCCCGCCCCAGTGATAGAAGATGTTCGACAGCGACAACACGGTGCTTTCCACGCCACCGTGCTTGGTTCCGGTGGAGACGAAAACGCTGTAGACCTTGTCCGCCAGCTTGCCCTGCTGCCACAGCGGTCCCGTGGCATCGATGAACTGCTTGAGTTGCGCGGCCGGGGTGCCGTACCGGGTCGGCGTGCCGAACAGGACCGCGTCGGCCCATTCGAGATCGTCCTGGGCAGCTTCGGGAATGTCCTTGGTTCGATCGACATTGGCCTGCCACTCGGGGTTGCCGGCGATGGCCTCGGGGGGAGCGAGCTCGGCCACCCGGCGCATCCGCACCTCGGCGCCACCCTTCTCGGCTCCCGTGCTCACGGCTTCCGCCAGACGGTGGATATTCCCCGTCGAGCTGTAATAGATCACCGCTACCTTGACGGGCTCGGTCATTACTTCCTCCCACTGCGTATCCGGGTGATCGGAGAAGATCTCTTGCTATCCGGTGGAGTCCGGAACTTCCACCGGACTCCGGACGAGGCGACTTGTCGGTCAGCCCGGCCCCTCCGCACACGCCACAACCAGTTACCTCGCGGAATCTCCCGCGCGGAACATCTTGACCACCTTCCTCGCGCTTCACAGCGTGTGCACCTTGTAAACTACACATACTGTAAAGCGCATCGCAAGGAGGGCAGCATGTCGGAATCGGCCGGCAATCCGGGCAGCACCCGGCGGCAGCGGACCCGTACCGAACTGATGGCGGCCATGCGCGCGCTCATCGAGGAGCACGGCTTCCGGGCCGTGAGCATGGGGGCGGTGGCCGAGAAAGCAGGTGTCTCGCGGCGCACCGCCTACCTGCATTTCGCCTCTCGCAACGAGATGATCAGCGCCCTGTTCGACTACGTCACGGAACAGGAAGGACTGGCGGAATCGCTACAACCGGTTTGGCAGGCACCCGACGCCGTCACAGCACTCGACGAATGGGCACGACACCTCGCTCGGTACCACCCACGCGTCCTCGCCGTCGACCGCGCGCTCGACTCTGTACGACGAATCGACGAGACGGTCGCGCAACATCGCGAGCAGGTGTCCGGGGATCAGCAGCAAGCCGGCCACAGGCTGGCCCAGCGACTCCACCAAGAGAACCGGCTGGCACCGCCCTGGACCGTCACGACCGCGTCGGACATGATCTGGGCACTGATGTCCTCCGATGTGATCGAGCGGCTGATCGTGGAGCGCGAGTGGCCCCCCGCGCACTTCGCGGAGCACCTCGCCGCACTGTTCAGGGCCACTTTCGTCACCGATCCCCTGCCCGACGAGGGCACGAGTCTCGGGAGCGCCGCCCGGACGGGATAGCTGCGATGCCCGACGGGGCTCAAGCCGTTCGGCTTGGGACAGGAATCGGCCACCGGAGTCGCAGGCGGTGGGCTGGAGAGCCTCTCCCGCTTCCGGGGAATGTCTCTCCGGAAGCGGGACTTCTCAGACGAGCCACGGCACCGACTCACCTCCCGGTGAGGGAAACCTCACCCATCGCGCCGTGCCCCGGCAACTCGCCGACTCGAGCAGACCGCAACAAAAATACCCGGCGGATCCTCGGGGAACCGCCGGGTATTGAAGTGGGCGAGGAGGGAGTTGAACCCTCACGTCCTTCCGGACACACGGACCTGAACCGTGCGCGTCTGCCTTTCCGCCACTCGCCCGTGGCTGCCGGATCAAGCCTACCCTGTTCGGATTCGGCCTTCACCAGGGGGTCGGTCAACTCGATCCGATCGCTGTGGACCCGACCGTCGGGCAATCGCCGGAGCTCAATCGCCGAAACGATCTCTCCCGTAACCGACCTCGGGCAGTCTAGCACGCACTCCACATGCGATTTCACCAGGGGGCGCAGCGGGTTGGGAACTGGTCGGTGTAACAGCCCGTTGCCCCAGATACGATGGGAGGCAGGAGTCGTATGTGTGGAGGGGATTGCCGTGGGCCTCGTGCAGCGCTTCGAGCGCAGGCTCGAAGGCATCGTCGGTAACAGCTTCGCGCGCGTGTTCGGCGGTAGAGTCGTGCCGCAGGAAATGGCTCAGGGACTGCAGCGGGAAGCCGACCTGCAGGTCCAGGAGTTGGCCGGTGGCCGACTGCTCGCCTGTAATCACTACACGGTGCAACTCAGCCCCACCGACCACGACCGGCTCGCCGGAGAGGAGGAACAGCGGGTTACCGACCTTCTCGCCGACTGCGTTCAGGAGCATCTCACCGAGCAGGGGTGGGACACATATGGTGACGTCGTAGTCTCCCTGGAGCGCTCTGAGACGCTGCACACGGGACAGTTCCAAATCAGATCGTCCGTCGACCCCGACGTAAGCCGACGGCAGGTAACACCTCGTACCGCAGGAGATCGACCCATGAGCCAGCCACCAGGCCAGTATCCCCAGGGGGATCCGTACGCCCAGCAGGGGCAGTACGGCTATGACCAGGGCTACGGCCAAGGCCAGTACGGGCAGGACCCCAACTACGGCTACGGTCAGCAGCCTCAGGGCTACGGCCAGCCCGGTTACGACCCCTACGGCCAGCAGCCGGGATATGGCCAGGGACCCGCCTACGGTCAGCCGCCCCCGGGATACGACCAGGGCTACGGACAGCCGCAGGCACCGGGCTACGGCCAGCAGCCCGGCGGCGCCTACCCGCAGTCCGGCGGGTTCCCCGACCAGGGCTACGGCCAGCAGCCACCCCAGGGCTACGCCCAGCCGGGCTACGACCCCTACGGCCAGCAGCCACCGGGATACGCACCCGGGCAGGGCTACGGCCAACAACCCCAGGGCTACGGCCAACCCGGCTACGACCCCTACGGCCAGCAGCCCGGCGGCGCCTACCCGCAGTCCGGCGGGTTCCCCGACCAGGGCTACGGCCAGCAGCCACCCCAGGGCTACGCCCAGCCGGGCTACGACCCCTACGGCCAGCAGCCACCGGGATACGCACCCGGGCAGGGCTACGGCCAACAACCCCAGGGCTACGGCCAACCCGGCTACGACCCCTACGGCCAGCAGCCCGGCGGCGCCTACCCGCCGAGTGCGCCGGGTGGCTATCCGGACGCCATGCCGCGGCAGCTCACTGCCACACTGCAGCTCGACGACGGCTCCAACCGTTCGTACACGCTCCAGCACGGCAGCAACGTGGTCGGCCGGGGGCAGGAAGGGCAGTTCCGGCTTCCCGACACCGGTGTGTCCCGCAAGCACATCGAGATCCAGTGGGACGGACAGGCCGCGATGCTGGCCGACCTCGGTTCGACGAACGGCACCACGGTCAACGGCACTCCGGTGCAGACTTGGCAATTGGCGGACGGTGATGTGATCCGCGTCGGTCATTCCTCCCTGGTGTTCCGCAGCCAGGGCTGAATCCGGCCGTCCTGCAGCCGACTACACAGGTAGGAGCGTTCACAACAGGTGTCCGAGCTGGTGATTCAGCTGGCCAGAGCAGGGTTTCTCGCCCTGCTCTGGCTCTTCGTGCTGGCCGCGCTGCGCGTGGTGCGTTCCGACCTGAACTCGGCGTCCGGCATGCGAGTATCGATGCCGGGTGCAGGCAGGTTCTCGGGGAGGGGTGGTCCGGCCAAAAGCGGTAAACCCTCCCGCAACAAGTCCAAGACGCCCCGGCAACTGGTGGTCACCGACGGTGCGCTCTCGGGCACACGCATCTCCCTGGAGGGCCGGCCGATCATGATCGGCCGCGCCGACGACTCCACTCTGGTCCTCGACGACGATTACGCGTCGACACGGCACGCGAAATTGTCCCTCCGGGGAACGGACTGGTACGTGGAGGACCTAGGCTCCACTAATGGCACATACCTCGATCGGGCGAAGGTCACGGGGCCGACCAAGGTCCCACTCGGCGTTCCGATCCGAATCGGCAAGACGGTGATCGAGCTGCGCTCATGACCCTCGTCCTTCACTACGCAGCCCGCAGCGACCGTGGCCTGGTGCGTTCCAACAACCAGGACTCGGTCTATGCCGGCCCACGACTCCTCGCCCTCGCCGATGGCATGGGTGGCCATGCCGCAGGCGAGGTCGCCAGCAAGGTCGTCATCGCAGCGCTCGCGCCGCTCGACGACGACGAACCGGGAGACGATCTGCTCGGGCACCTGCACGATGCGATGATCTCCGGCAACAGTGCGATCTCCGAACTGGTCGCCAGTGACCCCGATCTGGACGGTATGGGCACCACCCTCACAGCGGTGCTCTTCGCGGGCAGCAAGCTGGGACTGGTGCACATCGGTGACTCCCGGGCCTACCAGGTCCGCGATGGCGAACTCTCCCAGATCACCCACGACGACACCTTCGTACAGTCGCTGATCGACGAGGGCCGCATCACCGAGGAGGAAGCCGCCAACCACCCGCAGCGCTCACTGCTGCTCCGCGCGCTCACCGGCCACGAGGTCGAGCCGAGCCTTGCCGTACGCGAGGCGAGATCCGGTGACCGGTACCTACTGTGCTCCGACGGTTTGTCCAGCGTCGTCAGCGAGGAGACCATCGCGGAGGCACTGCGGATCAGCGATCCGCAGCAGTGTGCCGACCGGATGATCGAACTCGCTCTCAAGGGCGGCGGACCGGACAACGTCACGGTCATCGTCGCCGATGTGGTCGACGTCGAATTCGGCAACGACGCACCGATCGTGGCCGGTGCGGCAGGCACCGGTGGGGAGGAGGACCGGCCGCAGCCGGACTCCGCGGCGGCACGGGCTTCGGCAGCCACCATGCCGAAACCCTCACCGCAACGGCCGGATCCGACAGCCCCTCCCCCCGAACCCCCGCCGCGGCGCCGATGGTTACGTTCCCTGCTGATCACCGGTGCGGTGGTGGCCGTGCTGGCCGGACTCGTCTTCGCCGGTCGCTGGTGGGTGTTCAGCCAGTACTTCATCGGTGTCAACAAGGCCGACGACGTGGTGATCTTCCAAGGCGTGCAGGGCAGCATGCTGGGACTGTCACTGAACCGGCAGGTGGCGGGCTCCTGTCCCGCCGGAGCGGCGGCGGACTGCCGACCGATCAGCATCAATGACCTGCAGGAAGCTCAGCGTCCCGACGTGCGCAACGGGATCACCGACCTCCGGGGCCTACAGGGGGCGAAGGAGGCCATGCTCCGACTGCGCATGACGGCACTGTTGCCGGAGTGCGACAAGTCCGAGCCGAAAACAACGCGGTCGTCCGAGGCTCCCGGCACCTCCCCCACCGCTCCGTCGGCATCGCCCCCGCCGAACCCGACACAGCAGGAGACCTCCGCTCGGACAGCTCCGAAACCCACCTCCTCGTCCAGTGGCACGCCGCTGGGTGAGGAGACACAGCGGCCCGGTGTCACCTGTCGGACGGTGAGCTGATGTCACAGCCGGTCGCCACCGACGGTGCCGACAGGTCCTCCGGCGACGCAGCACCGGCTCCGCGGGAATCCACTCGGCGCGGCATCGAGCTGCTCATGCTCGTCTTCGCCGCCTGCATTGTCACGGCGGCACTGGTGCTGGTCGCCATCAACCAGCAGGAGCAGCTCACCCCGCAGGTGCTGTACTACGGAGGCGCGTTCCTCGCGCTCTTCGGTGCCGCACACTTCGCCGTGCGCCGCTGGGCACCGTATGCCGATCCGCTGATCCTGCCGCTGGTGGCGCTGATCAACGGCATCGGTCTGGTGGTCATTCACCGCATCGACCTCGGCAACGCCACCGAGGGCATAGAGGGCTGGAGCCCCGCCGCGCCCTCGCAGGTCATGTACACGGCCATCGCGCTGGTGCTGTTCGTGCTGGTGCTCATCTTCGTCAAAGACCACCGAACCCTGGCCAAGTACAGCTACATCTGCGGGCTGGGCGGCCTGGTCGCGCTCGCGCTTCCCGCGGTACTGCCCAGCACCATCGCACCGCCGGTCAACGGTGCGAAGCTCTGGATCTACATCGGACCGCTGTCCTTCCAGCCCGCCGAGGTCGCCAAGATCCTGCTGCTGATCTTCTTCGCGTCGTTCCTGGTGTCCAAGCGCGAACTGTTCACCACGGCGGGGCGCCGCTTCCTGGGCATCGACTTCCCCCGAGCCCGCGACCTCGCCCCGGTGCTGGTGGCCTGGGCGCTGTCCATCGGCATCGTGGTGCTGGAACGCGACCTGGGTACCTCCCTGCTGTTCTTCGGCATCGTGCTGGTGATGATCTACATCGCCACGGAACGAGCCGTGTGGATCGCCATCGGACTGAGCCTGTTCGCGGCGGGCTGCTTGCTCGCCTACTCACTGTTCGGGCACGTGCAGGAACGCGTGAACGTCTGGCTCAACCCGATGACCAGTGGTGATAGCGGCTACCAACTCCGAGAAGCACTGTTCGGCATGGCCACCGGCGGCCTCTTCGGTTCCGGACTCGGCGGCGGCAGGCCGGCGATCGTGCCCCACGCCGAAAGCGACTTCATCATCGCCTCGGTGGCCGAAGAGCTCGGTCTCCTCGGGCTGGCCGCGCTGCTCCTGGTGTACCTGCTGCTGATGGCGCGGGGCTTGCGCAGTGGTCTGGCCGTGCGGGACTCGTTCGGTAAGCTGCTGGCGGGCGGCCTGTCCTTCGCCATGGCGCTACAGGTGTTCGTGGTGGCCGGTGGCGTCACCGGTCTGATTCCGCTGACCGGACTGACCACGCCATTCCTGGCCGCGGGGGGGTCCTCGCTGGTCGGCAACTACGTGCTGGTCGCCCTGCTCCTGCGAATCTCCGATGCCTCGCGTCGCCCACAGGTACCGAGCAAACCGAAGCCGAAGCAGGCTCCGATCGCCGAGGCACATACCGAACTGGTGGAGCGTCCCCGATGAACAAGCCGCTGCGGCGAGTGGCGCTGGCCATGATGTCGATGGTCGTCCTGCTCCTGGCCAACGCCACCTACGTGCAGGTGATCAGAGCCGAGGAGCTGAGCAGCAATTCGCGCAACAGCCGGATGCTTTTTCAGGAGTACTCCACCCCACGCGGACAGATCACCGCGGGCGGGAAACTGCTCGCCAAGTCGGTACCGACCAACGACAACCTCAAGTACCTGCGCACCTACCCGAACGGTCCGCTGTACGCGCCCGTGACCGGCTACTACTCGTTCGTCTACGGATCGAAGGGCATCGAGTCCGCCAAGAACAAGGTGCTCAACGGTACCGCCGACTCGCTCGCGTTCACCCGCCTGTCCGACCTCATCATGGGCCGCGAGCAGCAGGGCGGCAACGTCGAGCTGACGATCGACCCGGCGATGCAGCAGGCCGCTTACGAGCAGCTCACGAGCAAGGGCCTGCAGGGATCGGTGGTCGCGCTGAACCCGCAGAACGGCGCGATCCTGGCGATGGCCAACTCGCCCTCCTACGATCCCAACCGCCTGGCCAGCCACAGCAGGAAGCAGCAGACGCAGGCCCATCAGGAGCTGCTCAACGCCGAGAGCGGTCCGCTGATCAATCGGGCGATCTCGCGGATCTATCCACCCGGCTCCACGTTCAAGCTGATCACCGCCGCAGCCGCACTGGAGACCGGCAAGTACGACTCCGACACGCAGGTCACCGCCAAATCCTCGATCCCACTGCCGAAAACCACCAGCGCGCGGCTGCCCAACTACGGCAACAACACCTGCGGCACCCTGCCGACCGCGCCGTTGTGGGAAGCCATGGCGCGGTCGTGCAACACCGCGTTCGCCAAGGTCGCCGGTGCCGTCGGCGAGGAGAAGCTCCGCGAGGAGGCCCAGGACTTCGGTTTCGGCAAAAACCTGAACATCCCCATGAAGGTGGCGAAGTCCGACCTCGGGAAGATCTCGGGCCCGGCGGCGCTGTACCAGAGCGGCATCGGACAGCGCGATGTGCGTGTCACCCCGATGCAGAACGCCATGATGGCCGCCGCGATCGCCAACGACGGCACGCTCATGAAGCCGTATCTGGTCGAAAAGACCACGGCTCCGGACATGTCGGTGCTGGCGGATCACGACCCGCAGCAGCTGAGCAAGCCCGTCTCCCCCGAGATCGCGCACACCATCCGGGACATGATGATCAAGTCCGAGCAGTATTCCGGTGACACGGGTAAGATCACGGGAGTCCAGATCGCCTCCAAGACGGGCACCGCCCAGCACGGCGAGGGCACCGACCCACACGGCTGGTACGTGGCTTTCGCCCCTGCCGAGAACCCCGAGATCGCCGTCGCGGTGATCGTGGAGGACGGTGGGAACATGGGCGCCGACGCCACCGGCGGAAAGATCGCCGGGCCGATCGGCCGCGCCGTGATCCGAGCAGGTATGCAGGGGGGTGGCTGACCCGTGCCGACCTCCGGCCATCTTCTCGCCGAGCGCTACCGGCTCGATCAACGCATCGCCGTCGGTGGTATGGGCGAGGTCTGGCAAGCCGTGGACGTACGACTCGACCGCACCGTGGCCGTCAAGGTTCTCAAAGCCGAACTGTGCGGCGACGCGGAGTTCCTGCATCGCTTCCGCACCGAAGCCCGCACGACCGCCTCGCTGAACCATCCGGGCATCGCGGCCGTCCACGACTACGGCGAAACCGCCGCGACCCCGGACGGTCCGGAGGACACCGCCTACCTGGTGATGGAACTCGTCGAAGGCGAGCCACTGGCCGCGATCCTCGCCAGGGAGGGGCGAATCACCAGCGAGCACACCCTGGAAATGCTGGAGCAGGCGGGCAACGCGCTCCAGGCCGCGCACGGACGCAGCCTGGTGCACCGCGATGTCAAACCGGGAAATATCCTCGTCACCCCGACCGGAACGATCAAAATCACCGACTTCGGAATCGCCAAGGCCGCCGACGCAGCCCCGGTGACCCGGTCCGGAACGGTCATGGGTACTGCGCACTACATTTCACCGGAGCAGGCTCTGGGCAACGACGCGACACCGGCCAGCGATGTCTACTCGCTTGCGGTCGTGGGCTACGAATGCCTGATGGGGCACCGGCCGTTCCTGTCCGACAACGCGGTCACGGTCGCGATGATGCATATCCGCGAGGTCGCTCCACTGCTGCCGCCGGACGTGCCCCGGAACGTACGTGCCCTCATCGAGGCGACCCTGGTCAAGGATCCTCGTTATCGCTACAGCGGCGGCGGTGAGTTCGCGAACGCGGTGAGCAGCGTGCGTGCGGGTGGCCCGTTGCCCGCACCGGCCGCGCTCACCGTGCCACCTCAGCAACAACGACAAACGCAGCAGAGCACGGCCGCACACAATACGGGGATATCTCGGCCTCCCGGCGGAGGACCGGGCACAGCACAGACCCCGCCGCCCGCGGGGGGAGTGCCGCCCAATCCTTCGGTCAGCGCTCCCGCAGCTCCCGCATCGGGGCATCCCTCGGTCGGAGCCGTCGGGGCCGGAGTGCCTCCTGTAGGAAGTGGGATGCAGCGCACGGGCGCCTATCCATCCGGAGTATTCCCACCTCCGACACCACCCCCGACACCACCCCCGGCACCGCCGGACCGCGCGAACCGTATCGGTTTGTGGGTGTTCCTCGCGGTGGTGATCATCGTGGTACTGATCGTCGGCAGCGTGGCGACCTGGCGAGTCGCCACGCAGAGCAGCCCGTCACCGAGACCGGCCGCCACCGACCGCTCGACGAGGAGCCTCGCCGAGGGAAACTCACGCAACGACCATGCCGGTGTGAGATTCGTCGGCATGGATTCCGGAGCACGTTTGGGTCAGACTGCCCTACGGCATCCTGGATCGGGACGGGCTGCGCCCCAGCGCAGCAGCGCCGGACAGCCCACAACGAGCCGGAAGACAACACACGCCAAGGAAGTCGGGGGAACCGCGCACCGTGCACCCGCTGGGCGACGAGAAGTCACAGGACCTCGGCTGCCACGGGACTACGGGTCGGCATGATGGGACGACCGTGGACAAGGATCGGGACTACGCAGCGATGAGCTCACCACGACTTCTCTCCGACCGCTACGAGATCGGAGACACACTCGGCTACGGCGGTATGTCGGAGGTGCACAGTGGCCGCGACATCCGGCTCGGCCGGGACGTGGCGGTGAAGGTGCTGCGGGCCGACCTCGCTCGTGACCCCACATTCCAGCTTCGCTTCCGCCGTGAGGCGCAGAACGCGGCCGCGCTGAACCATCCCGCGATCGTGGCGGTCTACGACACCGGTGAAACCGAGTCCGAGAACGGGCCACTGCCCTACATCGTGATGGAGTACGTCAACGGGCGGACCCTTCGGGACATCGTCAAGGCGGAAGGGCCGCTCGCGCCCCGCCGGGCGATGGAGGTCATGGCCGATGCCTCGGCGGCACTGGACTTCAGCCACCGGCACGGCATCGTGCACCGCGACGTCAAACCCGCCAACATCATGATCACCGACTCCGGTGCGGTGAAGGTGATGGATTTCGGCATCGCCAGGGCCGTCGCCGACGGGCAGGCCGCGGTGACCCAAACCGCCGCCGTGATCGGCACCGCGCAGTACCTGTCACCGGAGCAGGCCCGCGGGGAGACCGTGGACGCCCGCAGTGACGTTTACGCCGCGGGCTGCGTGCTGTTCGAGTTGCTCACCGGGGACCCCCCGTTCACGGGAGACTCCCCGGTGGCTGTGGCCTACCAGCACGTGCGGGAGGACCCCAGCAAGCCGTCCGAACACAACGAGCAGGTCCCGGCCTCGCTGGATGCCGTGATCCTCAAGGCACTGAGCAAGAACCCCGACAACCGCTACGAGTCGGCCGCCGACATGCGCACCGACCTGGTGCGTGTGTTGTCCGGTCAGCGTCCGCAGGCGCCGATGGTCATGTCCGCCGAAGAACGCACCTCGATGATGACGGGGTCCACCACGGCCCAGGTGACCGAGACGCGGCAGCACTGGCCGGAGGAAATCGCCCGGCCCAGCGAAGCGGACGAAGCGAACGAGACGGACGAACAGCACCGCAGACGCCGCAGGCGCTGGACGATCGGGCTGGTCACCGCGCTGTGTCTCGGCGTTTTCGCCCTGGCGGCGTGGCTGACCACGATCATGACGGCCGAACCTGCGGGGCCGAAGCAGATCACGCTCGACAACTACGACGGGCAGAGGATCGCAGTCGCACGTCAGGCGGCCAGCCAAGCCGGGTTTCAGGTCATGGTCCGCACGCAGGCGTCGTCGGCCGCCGACCAGGGGCGGGTCGTCCGGCAGACCCCACAGCCGAACCGGCAATACGACATCGGGACCAAGCTCTTCCTGTACAAGGGGACCGGCCCGAAACAGATCGACGTGCCCGACCTCACCGGCATGACGATGGGGGAGGCACAGAAGACACTCGGCAACGTCGGACTCGCGCTCAACGTCACTCCGAAGAAGAAGGAAGTCACCGACTCCAGCAAGGTCGGCACGATCCTGAACCAGAGCAAGACGGGGCGGGTGGACAAGGGCACCATGATCACCGTCACCGTCGGCAAGGCGATCGAGAAGAAAAACGTGCCCAACGTCGTCGGCCGGAGTCTCGAGAGGGCGACCAGCACACTGGAATCGGCCGGGTTCACCGTCACGAGCCAACAGACGGACTCCCCTAAACCGCAGGGCACAGTGATTTCACAGGAGCCGTCGGCCGGATCGAGTGCGCGGCCGGGCAGTGAGGTCGCACTCACCGTCTCCAACGGTTCGCAGATCACCGTGCCCGAGCTCAGGAGCATGTCGGCGTCCGAGGCCGAGAAAGCCCTGAAGGAGGCCGGCTGGAACGGTGATCTCGACACCGAGAAGAGGGTGACGCACGATCGCTCCCTGGACGAGAAGGTGGTCGGCAGTTCGCCCGAGGCAGGATCAACGATCGGTAAGGACGAGTCGATCACGCTCTACATCGGTGACTACGAGCGCTCGTCGGACTCCCCGCCTTCCGATGAACTGATCCCCTCCTTCGACTAGACGGTGCCCGACTGATCCTGTCCTGGGTGAGTTGGGAGACGCCGCAGAGCCTCGCGGCGTGGGGACGGCTTCCGCGGGAGCCGTCCCCACGCACTTTTGCGAAGGTGTTCTAGAGTGACCAGCATGACGCCGGTGACTCACGAACACGTCTCGGGCACGGTCGAGCGGTACCTCCAGCGGCTCGATGCCGGAGATGTACCGGGGGTACTGGCCCTGTTCGCCACCGACGGTGTGGTGTCCTCACCGATGCAGGGCGAGATTCCCGCCAGGGAGTTCTACCCGGAACTCGCGGCGACCCTGCAGCGCGCGACGATCACCGCTCAGGAACTGTTCGTCTCCACCGACGATCCGCGACGTGCCGCCGTCCGGTTCCGCTACGACTGGACGGCCGGAGCCGAGACGCCACCGAGTTTCGACTGCATCGACGTCATCACCGTCGACGACGACGGACTGATCGCCGAGTTGCGTTTCGTCTACGACACCCACCCGCTGCGAGTGGCCTGGCAGTCCGCCCTCGACCGGCTGCGCTGAAACGGCAGTGCTCCTGGCGCGATTACCGTAGAGCGCCCGCGGCGACCTCGCGCATGCCGCGTTCGAGTTCGGCGACGGTGTGCTCATCGGCCGGATAGCCGGCATCGGTCATCCAGTTCGCCAGCATCCGATGCCCGCCCTCGGTCAGAACCGACTCGGGGTGGAACTGCACCCCCTCCAACGGCAGCCGACGATGCCGCATCCCCATCACGATCCCGGACTCGGTACGGCCGGTGACCTCGAACTCGCCGGGCACCGTGTCCGCACGGACGATCAGCGAGTGATAGCGCGTGGCGATGAACGGCTGCGGCAGGCCTGCGAACACACCACCACCGGCATGGTCGATCTCACTGGTTTTGCCGTGCAGCAGCTCCGGGGCCTGCTCGACGGTGCCGCCCCAGGCCGCGCCCAGCGCCTGGTGGCCCAGGCACACTCCGAGCATGGGTTTGCGCTGCTGTGCACAGTTCTCGACGAGCTCCATCGAGCGGCCCGCACGCTGCGGCGTGCCCGGGCCGGGACTGAGCAACACACCGTCCGCTTCGGCAACTTCGGCGTCGGTGACCACATCGTTGCGGCGCACGACGCAGTCGGCGCCCAACTGGGCGAGGTACTGCACCAGGTTGTAGACGAAGCTGTCGTAATTGTCGACCACCAGTACGCGCACGCCGACAGCCTACGTGTTCCGTCTCCGCGTTCGCCGCCACGCCCGGCCGCCACACGTCACGCCCGGTTTCGTGCGCAGCACCTCCGGCACCGACCGCCGACCTTCGCTCACGATCCCGCCGTGGGATCGGTGAACGGAAGGGCGGGTTCGATCCACGGGAAGACCACGAACAGCAGAAGCGCCACCACCGCCGCACCCAGCAACACCGCCTCGACGAACTTGACGGCGACCGTTCCCGGCAGCTTTCGCCAGATCCAGGCGTACATTCACTCCTCCCCCTGCTCCGACTGCTCCAACTCCGGCGGCCGCAGCTGCGGACGCGACGGCACCTTCGGGTAGCGCTTGGTCAACACACCGTGGACGATCAGACGTTTCTCCGCCGAAAAGCGCGGGTGGCAGGTGGTCAGCGTGATCAACCGGGTCCGTCGCTCGGGAGGCACCCCGGCATCCGGCTTACCCGGCACGGGCAGGATGACCTCCCCCCGGTCGGGCTGCACGATGCGCCTGCCGACCACTCCCCGGTACGGCCCCCCGATCGGAGCCACCCCCGTACATCGTTGCGCCGCACCATCGGCCGGGGGTGCCGGGTCCGGAGTTTCCGCCCCCGGAGAGGGGTCTCCTCCTCGAGAGGCCCAGCCGGCCACCTCGTCCCGCATGGGCAGGACGCGGTAGACATACCACTGCGATGCGGTCTCGACGACGAGGGCATCACAGGAATCCAGCAGGTTGAGGTCGCCGAACGGCGCTCCCCTCCCGATCCGATGGCCCGCGACCGCGAAGTTGCCGCGCTCTCCCGGCAGCGCCGTATCCATGTAGTGCCCCGGCCCGGTCGCCAGGGTATCCTGATCGGTGCCCTGCATGATGGTGTACCGATAGTCCGGCCCGAAGGACGGGATGTACAGCTGTGCGAACCCCCGGCCTGCCTTCGGTTTCTCCGGTGACTGCCGGGGTGGTGTGTTCTCCCAGCGATGGTGCAACCGCTTGGTGGCCTCGGTCTGCTTGCGAGCCGAGAACCAGTTCGTGACGTATACCTCGTAGACCACGAAGAGGAGAATGACGATGCCGAGCGTCATCACCACCTCACCGACCACGCGCGTGGCGGAACGGACACGCTCTCCTCGCCGACCCGGCGGCGCCGCGGGGGATTCGGGCGAACCCACGAAGCTCCCTTCTCCAGGATGCGTGGCCCGGGTGGTTCGATTGCCGCTGTGATTACGTTAACGTGTGGGGTGAAGACGATACGATCTCTCCGAAGCAGCCCTCCAAAGCAGCCCCGCCACCCGGCGGATTGCACCACCCGGCGAGGACACCATGCCCAAGTCCAAGGTCCGCAAGAAGGATTCCTCCACCCCACCCGTCGACCGGCACACACCGGTGAAGGCGAAGTCGGCCGGACCGTCACATCCGATCTACGTCGGCGTGATGCTGGGCATGATGCTGCTGGGACTGCTCTGGCTGGTGGTCAACTACCTGGCAGGCCCGAAAATCCCGTTCATGGCCGAGCTCGGAGCGTGGAACTTCGCGATCGGATTCGCATTCATGATCATCGGGCTGCTCATGACCATGCGTTGGCGCTAGCCGCACCTGTCCACATCCGGCATCGAAACACACGCGTGTAAGTTATCCCCACTGGGGACAACCTTGTGGATAACTCGAAAAACACCTGGGTACGGATGTGATACTGGGGCTGTGAAATCCGACTCCGTCTCCCGCGCATGGTCGACTCCGGCGGCTCTCGCCGGTTTCGGATGGGTTCTCACCATCGCCGCGGTGCTATGGTGGCTGGGCACGCCGGACGCCACCGACCGTCTCTTCGTGGGCATCCTCGTACTCGTGCTCGCTGCCGTGTCGGCCTACGCCAGTCTCGTACGGCCCCGGCTGGAAGCCGATACCGACGGTGTCACCGTGCGATCTCTGCGTGGAACCCACAGCTGGCCCTGGCAACAGGTACGGGTGCTGGTGCGACACAACCAGCGCTTCGGGCGCACTGTCGAGACACTCGAGCTGGAGGTTCCCGAGCAACATCGCGCAGGCGGGCTGATCGTCCTCACCAAGCTCGAACTCGGCGCGGACGCACGCGATGTCGCCGACCAACTCGGCCGTATTCGCCCGTGACGGCGTCCACCCGGCAGCCGCACACACCCGATCGCCCGCGTGGGCGCGTGTCACACGACATTGCCGAGCTGGAGATCACGGGTGACCAGCACGGCCACCAGCACCACCAGCAGCCCCGCAAGCGCACCGAACTGCCACACGGTACGACGCGAGGCAGGGGCGTACAGCAGCGCGGCCGTCGAAGCCAGCCCGAGCACGAGACCCCCGAGATGCCCGAGGAGGGAAATCCCCGGGATGCTCAAGGTCAACACGATGTTGATACCGATGATCATCAGGATCGGCCGCAGGTTCAACTTCAGCCGGAACGCCGCGACGGCGATACCGCCCATCAACCCGTACACCGCACCGGAGGCACCGGCGACCGGGTTGATCAACCCACCGAACAGGAACACGGCCGTACTCCCGCCCAGCAGCGACAGCAGGTAGACCGAGGCGAATCGGATTCGGCCCAGGACCATCTCCAGATCCCGGCCGATGATCCACAACGCCACCATGTTGACCAGCAGGTGGAGCAGGCCGATATGCAGGAACCCGGAAGTGAGCAACCGCCACCACTGGCCATCGGCCACCGGGAGAGGCCACAGCGACCACCACTGGAACAGGCTCGACCGGAAGTTCTCCATCGGATTGCCCGCCTGCAGCGAGGTGAGCGCGTGCACCAGCACGTTGATCGCGATGAGCACCGGCACGACCACCGGTTTGGTCGACAACCGCGCCCCGGCGACGGTCACGGGATGCCGCATTCCCCGCTTCCCCTCGCCGATGCAGTCGACGCACTGATACCCGACGGACGCTTCGCGGAGGCACTCCGGGCACATCGGGCGTTCACAGCGCACACAGCGAAGCCCCGTCGGCCGGTCGGGATGGCGCACGCATCCCGGCATTTGCGGCGACGCTCCCTGCGGATCCGCCGGTTGGCCGGGTGGAACAGTCACGTCAGGATTCGCCGCCGCGGTTCACCGTGACCTTTTCGATCACGATGTCGTTGACCGGGCGGTCCTGCTGACCGGTGGCGGTGTGCGCGATTGCGTCCACCACATCGCGGGACTCCTGGTCCGCCACTTCACCGAAGATCGAGTGCTTGTAGTTCAGCCAGCTCGTCGGAGCCACCGAGATGAAAAACTGCGAGCCATTGGTATTCGGACCCGCGTTGGCCATCGCCAGCAGATAGGGCCGGTCGAACTGCAGTTCCGGATGGAATTCGTCGGCGAACTGATACCCGGGGCCACCCCTGCCGGTGCCCGTCGGATCCCCGGTCTGAATCATGAAGCCGTCGATGACCCGGTGAAAGATCACCCCGTCGTAGAACGGCCCCGAACGCTCACCTCTCGCGTTCGGTTCGCTGTATTCGATGGTTCCCTCGGCGAGACCCACGAAATTGGCGACGGTCTTGGGCGCCTGGTTCGGGAAGAGATTGACGCGGATGTCCCCCTGCGTTGTCTGCAGGGTCGCGGTCAATGTCGTCCCAACGAGCGATCCGTTGTCTTCAGCCACCACTCCATCCTGCCATCAACAGGCGAGATCCCGGTGTGAGGGTGCAGTATGGAAGGTGATCGTCATGCACTGCGGGGACCACAACGTTGTCGCGCGGTGGCAGGCCCGGTTGTAGCCGCAGCCGGGAGGAGGCACGAACGACCGGTGAACAACCGGCCAAGGAGGCAGACGATGGACGAGGTGAAGGCCATGTCCCGAGCGGGCGAGAACGTCGGCAAGGCGGTGGGTACCGGAGTGCGCTCCGCACGCCACAGCGCCGCCCGTGCGAGCAAGGCGGGCATGGAGATCTCCCGGCAGGCTGCCCTGCTCGCCGAGCAGGAACTCGCCAGCCGCGGTATCAACACCGAAGACCTGCAGGAACGGCTCATGCAGCGAGCCACCGGCATGTCCCGCAAGGAACTGGCCGCCAAGAGCAAGAAAGCTCGCAAGGACTGGGACAAAAAGACCGCCAAGTCGCGTAAGCAACTGGCCAAGAACACCAAGGCCGCTCGCAAGGAGCTGGCGGGCCGAATCTCCCCGCCGGAGCCGCAGAAGGGCCGCCGGAAGTGGCCGTGGGTTCTGCTGGCCCTGGTCGGTCTGGGTACAGCAGCCGCAGCCGTACTGATGCGCCGTCCGGAGGAACTGCCCATCGCCGAGGCCGAGCACGGCCGATTCCCGCTGCACGACCACAACGGCCAGCATGCGACCAACGGCTCGGCCGAACCGGCGCGGGGAGACGGCCAGGTGAGCGGCGAGCCCACTGCCCTGCGGTCCGACCAGGAACGCTGAATCACCCAGCGGGGAGAGGTCCGGACGATGCCATGATCGTCCGGACCCTACCCGCGATCCTGCTGCCGTCCCTGGCGCTATGCTGCAGCGAGCCGGCCCTGCCCGAGAAATGTGCCCCACGAGCACAAGGCAGCGTGCCATGCTGACCGTATGAGCGAGATCGGTCCCGATGCGAGTTACGACATCCACGCATCAGTGCACGTTGAGGCAACACCGCACGAGGTGTACGCAGTTGCCAGCGATATCACGCGGATGGGCGAGTGGAGCCCGGAGACCGAGGGCTGTGAATGGGTCAGTGGACGCCCGGGAGTCCTCGGCTCCCGATTCCACGGCCACAACCGGGTCGGAGCCGACACGTGGACCACGGAGTGCGAGGTCGTGGCAGCGGAGCCGGGACGCCGATTCGCGTGGGCGGTACTGAGCACAGCAGCGGACAACCGAACCTCGGTGTGGTCCTTCGAGATCGCCTCCAACGGTTACCGCTGCCTGCTGACTCAGCGATACATCATGCGCAGCATGCCCGAAGGTCTGCGCCGGATCATGGCCGAACTACCCGCCGAGAAAGCCGAGACGTTCCTGGCCGATCGCCGGACCCAGTTGCAGCTCGCTCTGCAACAGACCGTCGAGGGCATCAAGAAGGCCGCCGAAAACCGCTGAGACGCGCTCGGCGGGTTTGCTCGCCGAGCATGGACGGTGCGCTTCCCCGGAAGCGGGTCGACTCGATCCGTATCCGGGGAACCCTGCCGACCATGAAAAGGGACCAGGTCGCGTGACCTGGTCCTTTCGGGTGGAGACGAGGGGAATCGAACCCCTAACCCCCGCCTTGCAAAAGCGGTGCTCTGCCGATTGAGCTACGTCCCCGCCTGCAATGCTTGCCGCACTGCGGCAACAGAACATTCGAGAAACTGCATTGTTTGACTTCACCGAGATTCGTCCGGACCGGCCGACAGGCCGGGTGGCAACGAAGCTCGAAGCCGCGCTGAGCCGTTCCCGACTCAGGCCTCCGCCGTGGCCTCACGCCAAAGATCGGCCTCGGCCTTGGCTGCACGGTTACGCCGAACGACAAGCAGGACAGCACCGGCAACAGCAGCCAGAATGAACAGCTTCTTCACTTCGGTCGCCTCCTACTCGAAATGACATCCCGTGCCGCTACACAGTAACGAATCGGCACGGGGGACAGTGGGCCTAGAAGGACTTGAACCTTCGACCTCTTCGTTATCAGCAAAGCGCTCTAACCGTCTGAGCTATAGGCCCGTCGTGCACCACAAACATTACATGATCCGCCGAGCTGTTCCAAACCGGGGGGACCGTGAGGGCTGTCACCCGCGCTTTGCGGGCTTTGCCCCCACGGGTACCGGACTCACTCCCGCTCGGACAACGTCACTTCGACTCCACCTGCGAAGTCGGCGGCCACGTTGTAGATGAACGCCGCCACCGTGGCCAAGGCCGTCATCAGCACGATGTTGACCGCCCCGATGATCGAGGCAGCACCGAATACGCGTCCCGCACTGATCAACGGCTCACCGACCGTGTTCTCCGGCTGCGTGAGTTCACTGAACGTGCCGTTGAGCTGTTCCCACACGCCCATGCCGCCCAGGACTCCGTAGAGCACCGCGACAGCGATCATCCACACGAAGAACATCGCCACGCTGAGCACCAGCGCGAGCTTCAACACCGACCACGGGTCGAGCCTCTTGAGCTGCAGGCTCGCGCGACGGGGCCCACGGCTCGGGCGGCGGGCCCCGCTCGCCGGAGCCGAGGACGACGAGCGCCCCGGTCCACTCCCCGTGAACGACACGGTGGTGCGCTCGGCATGGGAGGCTTCGCCGGACTCCGAAGCGGCCGCGGCCTCCGAGTCCGGCTGCAGCGGTTGTCCCATGTCCCGCAGCGGATGCGGAATCGCCTGAGTGTCCTCCGCATCCGGGTTCGACGTGTCCTGCGTTTCCCGATGGGCGGTTTCCGCCTGCGCGCCACCCGCCCCGGAGGTGAAAGCCCTCGACTCGGTTGCCGAGACACTCGATCCCGAACGGGTTTCCTGCGCTGCCTCGAATTCCGTGGCCCCTGCCCCGGAGCCGGCCGCTCCGGGGCTCGTCGTCGACGAAACACTCGATTCCGCGACACCGGAAGTCCGCTGCCACGGCGGTGGCGTCCCGGTACCGTCCGGGAACTCACCGCTGCGACTCTGCGGTTCCCCGCCATCGGACTCACCGGAGGCCTCGGACCCCGCGGCACTGTCGGAATCACCGACCTCGCCTGCTGCCGTGGACGCCGCCGTACTGTCCCTCGATCTGCTGCTGTCCGCAGCGGAACCCTTGGCCTGCGTCCCGGCCGAGTTGTCGTCGACTGCCTGCGTCATGACCGAGGTCGGATCCGCATCCTGCCGGGAATGCTCGTCCGAACTCTGCGGCTTATCGGGAGGTGTCACGAGCGATCCTTCACTGATCGTCGACGGCGGCGTAGCGGTCGTGGCGTGGCTGTGCTGCCAACCACCCCACTACTTTCGTTGCTCCGGTCCGGCGGCATCGGGGTCGACCGCCTCGTCGGCGTTGCGCGCGACGGCAACCACAGAGGTGCCTTCCCCGAGATCCATCAGGCGAACTCCCTTCGTTTGCCTGCCGGCCTTGCGCACCTCCTTGGCGGTGGTTCGGATGACCCCACCCTGGGAAGTGATCGCGTAGAGCTCATCGTCCAGTTCGACGATAAGCGCTGACACCAGCCTGCCACGCTTGCGGTCATACTGAAGGGTGAGAACTCCCTTCCCGCCACGGCCCTGCACCGGATAATCATCGATCGGGGTGCGCTTGGCATAGCCACCATCGGTCGCCACCAGCACATACCGGTCGGACCGGACCACACCCATGGACAGCAGCTCGTCACCGGAGTTGAATCGCATTCCCAGCACCCCGGAGGTCGCCCGCCCCATCGGCCGCAGCGCCTCGTCGGTGGCGTGGAAGCGGATCGACTGCCCCTCCGCGGACACGAGCAACAGGTCGTCCTCCGGCGAGCAGAGCACAGCGCCCACGAGCTCGTCGTCGTCCTTCAGATTGATCCCGATCAGACCACCCGACCGGTTGGAATCGAAGTCGGTGAGCTTCGTCTTCTTGACCAGGCCGTTCTTCGTGGCCAGCACCAGATACGGCGACGCCGTGTAGTCCTTGATCTGCATCACCTGGGCGATGTGCTCGTCCGGCTGGAACGCGAGCAGATTCGCCACATGCTGGCCGCGTGCGGTGCGGTTGGCCTCCGGCAGCTCGTAGGCCTTCGCCCGGTACACCCGGCCCTTGTTGGTGAAGAACAGGATCCAGTCGTGGGTGGAGCACACGAAGAAGTGCGACACGATGTCGTCCTGCTTCAGCGCCGCGCCCTGCACGCCCTTGCCGCCGCGCTTCTGCGCCCGGTACAGATCGGTGCGCGTCCGCTTGGCATAGCCCGTTCGAGTGATGGTGACGACGACGTCCTCGTCGGCGATGAGGTCCTCCATCGAGACCTCACCCTCATACGGCACGATCTTCGTGCGGCGCTCCTGGCCGTGCTTGCTGACGATCTCCATGAGCTCGTCGCGGATGATCCGCCGCTGCCGCTCCGGCTTGTCCAGGATGTCGGTGAGGTCGGCGATCTGCTCCTCGAGCTCGGCCAGGTTGTCGAGGGTCTTCTGCCGCTCCAGAGCAGCCAGCTTGCGCAGCTGCATCTCCAGGATCGCATTGGCCTGGGTCTCGTCCACCTCGAGCAGTTCGATCAGCCCGGTGCGGGCGTCGTCGACCGTCGGTGACCGGCGGATCAGTGCGATCACCTCGTCCAGCGCGTCGAGCGCCTTGACCAGACCACGCAGGACGTGCGCGCGTTCCTCGGCCTTGCGCAGCCGGTAACGGGTGCGTCGGACGATGACGTCGACCTGGTGCTTGACGTAGTACCGGACCACCTGGTCGAGACGCAGCGTGCGCGGCACCCCCTCGACCAGGGCCAGCATGTTCACCCCGAAGGTGGTCTGCAGCTGGGTGTGCTTGTAGAGGTTGTTGAGCACCACCTTCGGGATCGCATCCTTCTTCAGGGTGAAGACGATCCGCATACCGCGGCGGCTGTTGGACTCGTCGGCGATATCCGAGATCCCCGAGAGCTTGCCGTCGCGGTGCATCGTTGCGATGTTCTCGATGAGGTTGTCCGGGTTGACCTGGTACGGCAACTCGGTGACCACCAGCGAGGTACGTCCCTTGGCGTCGTCCTCGACATCGACCACCGCACGCATCCGGATCGACCCTCGGCCCGTGCGATAGGCATCGGCGATCGGATTGGTGCCCAGGATGAGCCCCGAGGTCGGAAAGTCCGGTCCCTTGATCCGCTCGATCATCGCCTCGAGCAGCTCGTCGTCGGTGGCCTCCGGATGCTCCAGCGCCCACACGACACCGTCGGCGACCTCGCGCAGGTTGTGCGGCGGGATGTTGGTCGCCATCCCGACCGCGATCCCGCCACCACCGTTGACCAGCAGGTTCGGGATACGCGCGGGGAGGACGTCGGGTTCCTGGGTCCGACCGTCGTAGTTGTCGGAGAACTCGACGGTGTCCTCGTCGATGTCGGCGAGCATGCTCATCGCCAACGGTTCCAGCCGCGACTCGGTGTTGTGACTGACGAACCCATTGGTGATGAACGAGTGGTCATCACTGTCGACCCGCAGGCTGTACACCGGCTGCACACCGGCATCGGTCACCGACTCGACCTCGGCGTAGTAATAGCGCCCGTCCACCAGCGGTTCGACGACGTCGAGAACTTCACTGTTGGTGATGTTCGCCACGATCTCGTCGCGGTTGGTCTCCCACCGCTCGATGCGGTCCACATCGTGGCGACGCAGCCAGTCCCGCTCGGTCCCGCGGTTCGCCCCGTGCTCACGGACATACTCACCGACAAACGGCACGTGATCCTTGCTCATCGAGCGGCTCTTGGTGGGAACCGCGTCGAGGATCTCTGTGAGCTCGCGCTGCTTGACATTGTCGAAGCCGACCCGGTTGGCGAACAGCCGAGCGTCCCGCCGGTTGGTGATGACGACCTTGTACTCGCCCTCGGCGTACTCGCTGATCGCGGAAACGATGCCGAACTCCAGCAGGAGCTGCTGGACCTCCTTGGCCAACTGCGGGCTGTGGGTGGAGTAAGAGATCTGCACCGTGTTGCGTGGAAGACCGGAACACGACCCGTCCCCGGTGAACAAGCCCACCAGGAAGGCTTGCTTGGTGCTCTTGTCACCGAGCCAGACGAATTCCGGAACGTGCTTGTCCAGGCTCCGCTCGCCGACCATGCTGCCGAGAACACTGTTACGAAGCGCGGACAAGTCCTGGACATCGAGCTCATGGATCGTCGAACCGGACTCGATCTGCCTGGAGTGGACGTACCGGGAACCACCCACGACCGCGTCGTACAGATTTACGACATAACGGAAGAACTCCGCATCGGTGTTGTTGAATCCGGCACGCCCCTCCGAGACAAACCCTTCGCTGACGAAAGCCCCCGCCAGCATCGCCTTGTCCCAGTCACGTTCATCGATGAGAGCGACGTCCTCGGGTGCCTCCGTACGCTGCAGGACAACGCGGTCGCCGGGCTGGATTTCCTCCAGCAGCTTCCACAGCAGAGTGGGCACACCGAGCACCTTGGTCAGGCACAGCACGGGGTGGTTGTGTGTGCCGGCGAGCTCGTAGCCGCCGGTGGTGCGCAGCTTCAGCGTTTCGTGCTCGCCGGAGTGGAACAGTTTCTCCGCGCGGACCGGATCGCCGTTACGGCCGAGGACCTTGAGGTCGATGTCGTGGTCGCTGTTCGGCTGCGCCTCCGGCACGATGCCGCCGATCCGGACCGACGAACCGTCGGCCAGTTTCACCCGAGTATCTCCGGAGACGCAGTACCGCATCGCGGCGGCCGGGTCGTTGCCCGGCGAGCCGAAGTTGCCCTGGCCGTCGATGAGCTGGTGCCGCATGGACCAGGGCTGGGCCAGGCGCACCAGGGTGTCGTAGATCGCCGAGTCACCGTGCGGGTGGTAGTTACCCATCACCTCGCCGACGACGCGGGAGCACTTGACGTAGGAGCGATCCGGGCGGAATCCCGAGTCGTACATCGCGTAGAGCACGCGGCGATGCACCGGCTTGAGCCCGTCGCGCACGTCGGGCAGTGCCCGGGCGACGATCACGCTCATCGCGTAGTCGATGTAGGAGTTCTGCATCTCCTGTTGGATGTCGACCGGCTCGGTGCGACCGCCCTCCGGAGGCAGAGTTTCAGTCATGCCGTCCTTCTTCGTAGTGCGGAGCGGGCCGCGCGTGGCGGCCCGGCGAATGGTCTGGGGTCACAGGGCCTCGACGGGTCAGACGTCGAGGAAACGAACGCCCTTGGCGTTGCGGGTGATAAACGAGCGGCGCGCCTCGACGTCCTCGCCCATGAGCACGCTGAACAGTTCGTCGGCTGTGGCCGCGTCGTCCATCGTGACCTGCATGAGCAGGCGGCTGTCCGGGTCCATCGTGGTCTCCCACAGCTCGGGGGCGTTCATCTCGCCGAGACCCTTGTAGCGCTGGATGCCCTCTTCCTTGGGCAGCTTCTTGCCCTCGGCGGCGCCCTGCTCCAGCATCGCGTCGCGCTCGCGATCGCTGTAGACGTACTGCGGCTCGCCGCGCGGCCACTTGATCTTGTAGAGCGGGGGGCTGGCCAGGAACACGTGACCGTTCTCGATCAGTGGCCGCATGAACCGGAACAGCAGCGTGAGCAGCAGTGTGCGGATGTGCTGGCCGTCGACGTCGGCATCGGCCATCAGCACGATCTTGTTGTACCGCAGTTTCGACAGGTCGAACTCGTCGTGAATGCCGGTACCCAGCGCCGTGATGATCGACTGGACCTCGGCGTTCTTGAGGACCTTGTCGATCCGGGACTTCTCCACGTTGATGATCTTGCCGCGGAGCGGCAGGATCGCCTGGTACCGCGACTCGCGCCCTTCCTTGGCCGAACCGCCTGCCGAGTCTCCCTCGACGATGTAGAGCTCGCACTCCTCGGGGTTGTTGGACTGGCAGTCCTTGAGCTTGCCGGGGAGGCCGCCGATGTCCATCGCGGACTTGCGACGTACGAGGTCCTTGGCCTTGCGCGCCGCCTGCCGCGCCTGTGCCGATGAGACCGCCTTGTTGATGATGGTCTTCGCCTCGGTCGGGTTGCGTTCGAACCAGTCGTTGAGCCACTCGAACGCCGTGGTCTGCACGAAGGACTTCACCTCGGTGTTGCCGAGCTTGGTCTTCGTCTGTCCCTCGAACTGGGGTTCGGAGACCTTCACCGACACGATCGCCGCGAGTCCCTCGCGGACGTCGTCACCGGTGAGGCTGGAGTCCTTGTCCTTGAGAAGCTTCTTCTCCTTGGCGTAGGCGTTGACCACCCTGGTCAGCGCCGCTCGGAAGCCTTCCTCGTGCGTACCGCCCTCGTGGGTGTTGATCGTGTTCGCGAAGGTGTAGACCGACTGCTGGTAGCCGTTGTTCCACTGCATCGCGATCTCGGCCTCGTGGCCGTTGCCGGAGGCGCTGAAGCTGACGACCTTCTTGTGGATGGGCTCCTTGGTGTGGTTGATGTGGGTGACGAAGTCCTCGAGGCCTCCCGGGTAGTGAAAGGTCCGTTCGGTCGAGCGTGCGGTCTGGCCGGAGGCGTCCTCTCCGGACTCGTCCTCCTCGTCGGCGCGCTCGTCGCGCAGCACGATGGTCAGTCCCTTGTTCAGGAACGCCATCTCCTGCAGGCGGCGCGCGACGGTCTCGGCGTTGTAGCGGGTGGTTTCGAAGATGTTCGGATCCGCCCAGAACACGATGCTCGTGCCGGTCTTCTTGGTGGCCTCGCCCTTCTTGGGGGGATGCACCGGTTTGGAGTCCTCGTAGCGCTGACGCCACACGTGGCCGTCGCGGTGGATCTCCGCCTCCAGGACGGAGGAGAGCGCGTTGACGACGGAAACCCCCACACCGTGCAGACCGCCGGAGACCGCGTACGAGTCACCGCCGAACTTGCCGCCCGCGTGCAGCATGGTCAGCACGACCTCGAGTGTCGGCTTCTTTTCCACCGGATGCTGGTCGACCGGGATGCCGCGGCCGTCGTCGGACACCCGGACGCCGCCATCGGCGAGCAGAGTCACGCTGACTTGGCTCGCATGCCCGGCCATGGCTTCGTCGACCGAGTTGTCCACAACCTCCCACACCAGGTGGTGCAAGCCGCGTTCGCCGGTCGAACCGATGTACATACCGGGGCGCTTGCGGACGGCCTCAAGGCCTTCGAGAACGGTGATGGAGGAAGCGCTGTAGTCGTTCTTCTGTGCTGCCACGGGCCTCGGTGTCTCCTAGAGCCAGATTGCCTGTCCGATAACCATTCTACTGGTCCCCTCGTTCAGAAGCGGGCCAAGGACCCTCCTGGATTGCTCACAGAGCCAATAAAACGGATCAGGATGGGTTTTCAGGGGTCGCGAACCGTCTGCGGCGTGCTCGATGGCCACCGTGGGGTTCTTTGTTCAGCCGTAGGTGTCGCGGGGGCCACGGCCGGGGATGTGCCGGGGGCCGTAGCGCCAGCTCGGCGCTGCAGGTCCCTGCACCTTGATCCGGCGGACCACGTCTTTGCCAAGGGCATCGGCGATGCGCTGAAGGATCTGGCGCTGCAGCAACCGGAGCTGCGTGGCCCAGGCGGTCGATTCGGCCTGCACGGTGAGTTCCCCCTCCTGCAGGGCCACCGGCTTGGTGTGCTCGGCGATCTCATCGCCCACCAGAGCCGCCCATCCACCGAAGATTCGCCCTCCGGCCAGGCGTTCCGCCCAGCCGTGGTCGGCAGCGATCCGGGAGGCGACGCGTCCCAGTGGCTGGGGGTCGCGGTCGTCGGTTCCGGCTCCGGACCAGCCGCGTCTGCGCCGGGCTTTCGTACTCGTCGTCTTTTTCCGCGGCCTGCCACGGCCACGTGCTTTCGTTTGCTCCCGAGCGGCCTGCAGTGCCGCGCGCGCCAGGTCCGCTCCCCGGAGTGTGGAGTCCTGCGGAAGCGAAGAGTCGTCCGGCGCGGACTCACCAGCGGGCTTCGACGAGTTCTCGGTGACCGAGTTGTCCACATTATCCACAGAGTTATCCCCAGTCGTGTGGCGGTTGTCCTCCTCGGGGAGGACGGATGTGCTGCCTGCCACTGTTCGTGGCTGCGAGTGTCGAGGGGCCTGCTGGGACGGAGGCCGGGGATTCCTGCCACGAACCGGCGGGGATTCATTCGACACGCTGTACCTCACCGTCGCCCACATCGAATCGGACACCGGACAGCTCCTCGGGCACGTCCTCGGGCACGGCCGCCGTCACCAGAACCTGCTCGGCACCCGCGACCAGTTCGGCCAGTCGTGCCCGTCGCCTGCTGTCGAGCTCGGCGAAGACGTCGTCGAGCACCAGCACCGGTTCCGCGCCATCCGCTGCCAACAGGTGGTAAGAAGCCAGCCGCAACGCCAGTGCGAGCGACCATGATTCGCCGTGGCTGGCATACCCCTTCGCCGGGGCCTCGCCGAGCACGAGGTCGAGATCGTCACGATGCGGCCCCACGAGGGAAACGCCGCGTTCGAGCTCCTGCGAGCGCACCTGCTCCAGTTCCGACAGCAGCGCGGATTCCAGCGCCTTGCGGCCTTCCTCGGTACCGGCACGCGTACCGTGGGGCGGTCCGAACCCTTCGGGGAGGGAGTCACCGAAACTGCTGCGGTAACTCACCCGAGCGACACGCCCGGAGGGCCCCTCTCCCGGTTGTTGTCCGTCCGGCGCCCCCGTTGCGGCCACGCTCGCATACGACCGGGTCACATGCGGCGCGAGATCCGCGACCAGGTCGAGCCGGCCCGCCAGCAGGTCGGCACCGTGGCGGGCCAGATGCCCGTCCCATACCTCCAGAGTGCGCAGGTCATCCGAAACCGACTTGCCCTTGCGTGCCGCTCCCGCGGATTTCAGCAGTGCGTTGCGCTGCTTGAGCACCCGCTCGTAGTCGGTACGTACCCCCGCGTAGCGCGGTGTGCGGGAGACCAACAGGTCGTCGAGGAAGCGGCGTCGCTCGCTCGGATCCCCCCGCACCATGACCAGGTCTTCCGGTGCGAACAGAACGGTGCGCAGGATGCCCAGTACGTCCCGGGGGCGGGACGCTGCACCACGGTTGATCCGGGCCCGGTTCGCCCGCCCTGCGGCGATCTCGATCTCCACCAGCAACTCCCGCCCCGCGTGGACGACCGTGGCCCGCACCACCGCCCGCTGGGCGCCGTGGCGCACCAGGGGCGCATCGGTGGCGACGCGGTGCGAACCGAGCGTGGCGACGTAGCCGAGTGCTTCGACGAGATTCGTTTTGCCCTGCCCGTTCGCTCCGATCAGCACACTCGGTCCCGGTGCGAACGCGAGGTCGGCGTGCTGCCAGGAGCGGAAATCGGTCAATTGTAAGTGGCGGACGTACACGGATCAGTCGTCGCTGGACCGGACGGAGTGGCCACCGAACTGATTGCGCAACGCCGCCACCGCCTTCATCGCGGGCGAGTCCTCTTGACGTGAGGCGAACCGGGCGAACAGGGCCGAGGTGATCGCCGGAGTCGGCACCGCGTTGTTGATCGACTCCTCGATGGTCCAGCGTCCCTCACCGGAGTCGCTGACGTAGCCCTGCAGCTCCTCGAGCTCCGGATCCTCTTCCAGGGCACGAACCAGCAGGTCCAGCAGCCAGGAACGTACGACGGTACCTTCGGTCCACGCCTTGATCGTCGCGGGCACGTCGGTGACGACGTCGGAAGCGGCCAACAGCTCGAAGCCCTCGGCGTAGGCCTGCATCAGGCCGTACTCGATGCCGTTGTGCACCATCTTGGCGTAGTGGCCCGCACCGACCGGGCCGGCGTGGGCGAAGCCCTTCTCCCGTTCGCCGTCGGGGCGCAATGCGTCGAAGATCGGCATTGCCCGTTCGATGTCCTCGGAGTCGCCTCCGGCCATCAGGCCATAGCCGTTCTCCGCGCCCCACACACCTCCGGAAACCCCGACGTCGACGTACTTGATGCCTTTTTCCGCGAGCAAGGCGGCGTTCGTCTGATCGTCGGTGAAACGCGAGTTTCCACCCTCGATCACCAGGTCACCCGTATCGAGCTCATCACTCAGCTCCTCGATGGCCCGGCGGGTCGGATCGCCATGCGGAATCATGAGCCACACCACGCGGGGCCCTCGTAGCTCCCGCACCAGGTCGGCGATCGAGGGGGTATCACTGACCTCCGGATTGCGGTCGTAGCCCACGACCTCGTGCCCGGCTGCGTGCAGTCGGGCACGCATGTTGAAACCCATCTTGCCCAAACCGATGAGACCGAGTTGCACCGGAACTCCTTGGCTACTGTTCGGGGATTGCGGCTACCGGCGAAGGGTGCTGTTCGCCCCACTGGCCGGCAACTCAGCCGGGCATCCGGACCGGCATCAGCAGGTAGAGGTACCCCTCGCTCACCGAACCATCCTGCCCGACCGGCTTGAGGAGTGCGGGACGGCTGGATGTGGTGAACAGCATCTGAGCGCGATCGGTCTTCAGCGCCCCGAGCCCGTCGAGCAGATAGCCGGGGTTGAAGGCGATCGTCAGCGGGTCGCCCGAGAACTCGACGGCCAGTTCTTCCTCCGCGCTGCCTTCGTCATCGCCCCCTGCCGTCAGCCGCAGCCCGGATTCCGAGAACTCCAGGCGCACCTGAGTGCCTCGTTCGGCGACCAGCGACACTCGCTTGATGGCATCCACCAGTGGGTTGACATCGATGATCGTGCTCGCCGAGGTCTCCGAAGGCAGCAACTGGCGATATTTCGGGAACTCCGCATCGAGGAGCCGACTGGTGTTGCGGCGGCTGGGGCCGGACAGGCCGAGCAGGCCGTCACCCGAGGCAAGCGAGATTTCGACCTTGCTGTCCGCGCTCCCCAGGGTCTTGGCCGAGTCCGCCAGGGTCTTGGCCGGTACGAGCACCGATGTATCGGTCACCGCACCACTCGGTTCCCAGGCGAACTCGCGCATGGCCAACCGGAAACGGTCCGTGGCCACCATCGTCAACCGGTCCTCGTTGATCTCGATCCGGACGCCGGTGAGCATCGGCAGCGTCTCGTCCTTGCCCGCGGCGACCGCGACCTGGGCGACGGCTTCGCTGAACAGGTCACCGGCAACGGAACCGGCATGTTCGGGCATGCCGGGCAGTTGCGGGTAGTCCTCCACCGGCATCGTGGGGAGGCTGAACCGGGAGCTTCCGCAGGTGATGCTGACCCGGTTGCCGTCCACGGTGATCTCGACGGGGCGCGATGGCAACGCTTTGGTGATGTCCGCGAGCAGCCTGCCGGAGACCAGGGTGCGCCCGGTCGACTCGATCGTGGCTTCGACCCCGACCTGGGCGGAGACTTCGTAGTCGAATCCCGAGATGGTCAGGGTGTCCTCGGAACTCGCGTCGAGTAGCACCCCACCCAGGACCGGAACCGGTGGCCGTGACGGGACGCTGCGTGCGACCCAGGCGACGGCGTCGGCGAGACCGTCACGTTCCACGCGGATCTTCATGGGAGTCCTTTCGATTCCAGCCGCTGGTGGCTTGCTGGACACGTCTTGCTGGGGGTACTTCGGTGGAGCGAAGAGCTCGTGCTCGCCTGTGGGCCATCGTAGGTGCGATTCGGCACCGGTGATGGCATCCCGGCCGTCAGACCGCCGACCGGGTACGGGGAGTTCCACCGTAGAGCCTGCGATGTGAGCGCGTCATCCGGGTCCCGGCTTCGGTACGGGGTGTCGTTCGGCCGTGGCGGGATGTTCCTTCACTTGTCCACTGCCCCTTCTTTTTTCTTTTTTCCCAAAAAGAAGAGAAAAAACAGCCGTAGTAGTAGGGGCTGTGGACGCTGGGGATAAGTCGACTTTGCGCTGGTCGCAGGTGTGCATGGTTGTGGAGCCCACTGTGGGTAACTTGTGGATCATTGAGCTTGCCTGTGGACAACTTGGCTTGTGGATAAAACCATCCCCAAGATCCACTGATCTATCCACAGTCCATCCCCAGGCTGACCCCAGGTTATCCCCAGGTCTTGTGGGTGGATCAAGATCCCTCGAACGGGTTGTGGACAACTCTGTGGACAACTTGTGGGCAACTGATGCCCTTCCTGTGGGCAAGTCCGGCTTCGTTGTGTACAGCTTGTGGTTGATTTTTGGGGTACCGCAGCGCAGCCTTGGGGACGAGTTTTGCTGTGGACAACTCGGGTTACCGGCGAGTTGCCGACCGCAGACAATGCGGTAATTCACAATCGGGTAGATCTCAGGAGTTCCGTGACGCTCCGTATTCCCGTCGTGCTGGTGCTTGCTGCGCGTCCGTTTCGTGTCGGTTCATATCGGATGCGTGCACCCTGTGAGGTCCGAAGCGATCCGATCGATCCGACGGGTGCGACCGGAGGTGCCACCCGGATGCGGCCGGATCCTTCTGTGTCACCGGGGTGCTCGCATGCGGGTGGGTCAGCGGAAAGGTGTGAGCCGCAGGATGCGCGGGTGCGCTCAGGCCAGCGAGGACTGCTGCTTGATACGAGCGGTCAGTTCCTGGACCTGGTCGTAGACGCGGCGGCGCTCGGCCATCCCATTGCGGATCTTCTTGTCCGCGTGCATGACCGTCGTGTGGTCCCGGCCGCCGAAGCTCTGTCCGATCTTCGGCAGCGACGAGTCGGTGAGCTCCCGGCACAGGTACATGGCGATCTGCCGAGCTTGGGCCAGCGCTTTCGTTTTGCCCGGACCGCACAGATCGTCCACGGTGACCTCGAAGAACTCGGCGGTGACCGCCATGATCGTGCCCGCGGTGATCTCCGGGGTATGCGAGTCCGGAATGAGATCACGCAGCACGATCTCGGCCAGCTGCACGTCCACGGGCTGCTGATTCAGCGAGGCGAACGCGGTGACCCGGATCAGGGCACCCTCCAGCTCGCGGATGTTGCGCTCGATCCGCGCCGCGATGAACTCCAGCACCTCGGCGGGTGCGGCCATCCGGTCCTGCGCGGCCTTCTTCCGCAGAATCGCGATCCGGGTTTCCAGCTCCGGTGGCTGGATGTCGGTGATCAGGCCCCACTCGAAGCGGGTGCGCAGCCGATCCTCCAGCGTGTGCAGACTCTTCGGTGGGCGATCGGAGGACACCACGATCTGCTTGTTGGAGTTGTGCAGTGTGTTGAAGGTATGGAAGAACTCCTCCTGAGTCCCTTCCTTGCCCTCCAGGAACTGGATGTCGTCGACCAGCAGCACATCGACGTCGCGGTAGCGGCGCTGGAAGGCGACCTGCCGGTCGTCGCGCAACGAGTTGATGAAGTCGTTGGTGAACTCCTCGGTGGAGACGTACCGCACGCGCATCCCCGGGAACAGGCGTTGCGCGTAGTGCCCCACCGCGTGCAGCAGGTGTGTTTTGCCCAGCCCGGACTCTCCCCAGATGAACAGCGGGTTGTATGCGCGGGCAGGCGCCTCCGCGCCGGCCACGGCCGCGGCATGGGCGAAGCGGTTGGAGGCACCGATCACGAACGTGTCGAAGGTGTACTTCGCGTTGAGACGTGTCTGCGAGGTCGGCGGTGCGTGCTTCGGCGCGGTGAACGGCTGTCCCTGCTGGGTTTCGGGTTGGTTTCCGCCCCCGAAGGTCGGCCAAATCTCGTTGGCGGTGTTGAGCGCCTCGCCTTCCTCCTCGTCGTCCGGTTCGACCTCACCGGCTGCGTCGGCCGTACTCGCGGAGTTCCCCGGGGGTGTGCTTCCCCGGCCCGTGCTCTCCGAGGTCGATCCTCGATGATCGTAGCCGGTCGGGCTGCTGTGCTGTGGCGAGTAGGCTGCGAAGAGGTCGGGCTCCTCCCCGCTGCCGGGTATCTGTTGTCCTGCGGTCGATGCCGTGGGGAGTGAACCGCTGATCGAGCCGGTATGTGCGGTGTTGCCGTAGGTTTCCGGCCGGTGGTCGTCAGGGGGCTGCTCGTGTGTCCGATACTCCGGGTTCCAGGGGTCCGCACCCCGATAATCGGGACTCCCGTCGCCCGATGGCCTCTCGTCGGGGGGGCGCATGCCAGGGGCTCTGTCGTAGCGTCCGCTCGGGGAGGAAGTCGCGGGATACGGCGAGGTCCCGTAGGGAGCTTCGGTGTATTCGAACTCACCCGGTCGGTCGGCGGTCGGGTTCTGCTCGACCTGCGGGTCGGCTCCGGGAGCCTGCTGCTGGGTGACCGGCCGGGTCGGGGCCGGAACGGTGGTGTCCACCTTGACGGCCAGGGATACGGAACGGCCGAGCCTGCGGGAGAGCGCATCGGTGATCGGATCCCGGAGCGCACGTTCGATCGCTTCCTTCGCGAAGTCGCTCGGAGCGGCCAACAGAGCGGTACCGTCCAGCAGTCCGATCGGGCGTGTCACTCGCATCCACGCGCGTTGCTGAGGCGAGAGCGTGCCCGAGGACAGCTCGTGAACCACCTCGTCCCAGACCCGCTCGAGATCGGTTTGGTGGTCGGACACCGCTGCACTCCCCTCCCCTCATCGGCACGTGACCCGCGTGCCCTGGCGCCCGCACGAATCACAGGACCTACACGGTTGTCGAGGCAGCTCCGGGTGGCCGCTTTTCGGGTGGCCGTTGTCGAGATACGTATCCACAGAGTTGTCCACAACTGTGCACGAAGGTACGACAGGGCAACGTGGTGGGACGTCCTGGGGCCCACAGTGCCGTACCAGTCGAGGTCGGAACCGTTACGGTGGATCCTTGTGGTTGTTCTGCGTCGGCGGAACGGCCGACGGCTGACGAGTCGACAGCCGGTGAGTCGACAGCCGGTGAATCGAGCGTTTGGCAGACGGGCAGGTTAACAAGCGGGTCTCGTGCCCTTCAAGGTGGTGTCGCTCGAGGAGCATGATCGGCCTGCCGACAGCGCTTTCGCAGAGTGGTTCCTCGGGACGTGCGGGGTGGTTCCGAGACCCCGGTTTGGAATCGCCGATTGCTCCTGCGTACCCTCGTATGGTCCCCCGCTGCAGAAGCGGGCATGCGGTTGCGCTTGGTTTCCGATGGTGTTCAGGCGCTGTGTGTCATGCCGCATCGGCGTGGCACACGTACTCTTCCTGCCGGGCTTGTCCCGGCCACGGTGATGAGTCGCGACCGCAACCTGTCGGCGGGGACACCTGACCGAGCCACTGTGGCCATTGTGTGCCTGTAGTAACCGGGAGATCCGACCGTGAGCAAGGGCAAGCGCACCTTCCAGCCGAACAATCGTAAGCGGGCCAAGACCCACGGGTTCCGGCTGCGCATGCGCACCCGGGCCGGCCGCGCGATCGTGGCCGCTCGCCGTCGCAGGGGTCGTAAGCAGTTGACCGCCTGAGCACTGACGATCGTGCTTCCTGCGGCTGCCCGGCTGACCCGAAGCCAGGACTTCAGTCTGGTGGTCCGTCGAGGTCGCCGAGCCGGGCGATCGCGTCTGGTGGTGCACGTGCTGACGCAGCCGGGTGGAACCGAGGCTGCTCCGGCACGTGCCACTGAATGCTGTTCGGATGGTGCATCGCTCCGAAACGGCGGTGCACATCGGTCCGGCACAGCCTCGGCCACCGAAGCGGCACCCATCCGGGAACGAGACGAATCGCCCCGGGTGGGTTTTGTCGTGAGCAAGGCCGTCGGCAACGCGGTGATGCGCCACCGGGTTGCACGACGCCTTCGGCACCTCATGCGTGAACGCCTCGGCGGGCTTCCTCCTGGCACACTGGTTGTGGTGCGAGCTCTGCCCCCGGCGGCCGGTGCGACCAGTCGCGATTTGGGGAGGGACCTCGACTCCGCATTCCGCAAGCTGCGGGTGTCCACTGCGTCCGAGGGGCTCCCGCCGACGGAAAACACATGATGGCAGAGCAAGACCCACCCGTCGAGAACTATCGCGACACCGCGCAACGCCCGGGACCGGTTGCCCGGCTCCTGCTGCTGCCCATCCGGATCTACCGCGCGGTGATCTCGCCGCTGCTCCCCCCGACTTGCCGGTTCTATCCGAGCTGCAGTGCCTACGCGGTGGAAGCACTGACGGTGCACGGAGCATTTCGCGGTAGCAGGCTGACCCTGTGGCGTCTATTGCGCTGCGGCCCCTGGCACCCCGGCGGGCTTGATCCCGTACCACCCCGGCGGAGGTCATCCCGGCGGGGATCGCCCGATCGGGGGACGACCGGGCAGGATTCCACGGGACGGGATTCCACGGGGCAGGACGGGTCCGGCAACACCCAGAACCCCCGACCGTACGCCGAGGAGTAGTTCAGTGCTGGACTTCATCAATTATCCGGTTTCGGCGATCCTGTGGTTCTGGCACACGGTCTTCGGCTACATCCTCGACCCGGCGAGTGGCTACGCCTGGGCCCTCTCGGTCGTTTTCCTGGTATTCAGCTTGCGTGCGCTGCTGTTCAAGCCGTTCGTGCACCAGGTGCGCTCGATGAAGAAGATGCAGGAGTTCGCCCCGCAGATTCGCGAGCTGCAGAACAAGTATCGCGATGACCGGCAGCGGATGGCCCAGGAGCTGCAGAAGTTGCAGGCCGAGGAGGGATTCAATCCGGCCGGTGGCTGCCTGCCGATGTTGGTGCAGGTGCCGGTGTTCATCGGTCTGTTCCAGGTACTCAACGGGTTCAAGCCGGATGCACCGTCGAACTTCGTGTTCGACCGTGCCGATGTCCTCTCGTTCGTGGAAGCCGACTTGTTCGGTGCCAACCTGGCGAACACGATCAGTCAATCGTCTCAGGTGCTCGCCAAGTTCGGCACCGACCGCATGTCCATGATCATGGTGGGTGTGCCGCTGATGATCGCGGCGGCCATTGCGACTCACTTCACGGCACGGCACTCGGTGCAGCGCCAGGTCCCGGACCAGAACGCGAACTCGCAGACCGCGCTCATGAATCGCATGACGCTGTGGCTGTTTCCGATGTTCGCACTCGTCGGGGGACCGTTCCTGCCGCTGGCGATCCTGCTCTACTGGCTGGCCAACAACTTCTGGACACTGGCTCAGCAACGAATCGTTTTTCGCAGGATCGACCGTGAGGAAGCCGAGCGTGCGGTGGCCGCACCTGCGGTGGTCGAGTCGACCGCCGAGTCGGGTGACGTGGTCACGCAGGCCGGTCCGGCGGAGCGTATGAGCAATGACCAACCCGGTGAAGTACCCGGAGTGACCGAAGACCGTTCTCGTGACGGGGATGCCTCGGGGGAGTCCCGATGAACCCCTCGCGAATCCCTGGAGAGGAGACACCCAGTGTCCGAAACCGTGCAGGAATCCGGCCAGGATGCAGAGGTTCCGGCAGACGAGACCGTGACCGACACCGAGATGACCCTTGTCCAGGAAGGTGATGTCGCGGGTGACTATTTGGAGAAACTGCTCGACCTGCTCGACTACGACGGCGACATCGACCTCGATGTGGAAGCGGGACGAGCGATCGTCAGCATCGATGGCGGTGGAGATCTCGAGAAACTCGTCGGTCAGCGCGGAGAGGTTCTCGAGGCTCTGCAGGAGCTGACACGGCTGGCGGTACAGCAGGAGACCGGTGAGCGGAGTCGCTTGATGCTCGATGTCGCCGGTTGGCGCGCGAGCCGGCGTGCGGAGCTGAGTAAGCTGGGTCGCACCACTGCCGAGAGCGTGCTCGAAACGGGCGAGGAGACACGGCTGCGTCCGATGACTCCGTTCGAGCGCAAGATCGTACACGACGCGGTGGCCGAGGTTGCCGGGGTGCACAGCGAAAGCGAGGGCGAATCCCCGGACCGGAAGGTCGTCGTGTACCGGGTGGAGTGACTCGGGAGATCGCTGTGGAAGCTGCCCTCATGGTCCCGGGTGACCAGGGGGCAGCTTTTTTGGCTCGGATTCCGTTTCACGTGAAACACGCACTTCCGGCCGGTGTTTGCAGTGGCTGCTGCGGGCTAGGGTCCTTCTCGGGGCACGGGGATACGGGAGTTTCACGTGAAACGGCTCCAGGGAGGGTGAGTTGAGTGGATGACCGCGCGGAGGAACGGACTCCGGAACTCGGGCAGGAGGCCAAGCAGCGGGTTTTCGGTGAGCACCTCCCCTTGGCGGAGCGTTTCGCGGAGATGCTCACCGAGCATGGTGTTCGGCGTGGTTTGATCGGACCTCGTGAGGTCGATCGACTGTGGGAAAGACATTTGCTGAACTCGGCGGTGATTGCGGAGTTGCTGACACCGCAGAGTGGGGTTCTCGACGTAGGCTCCGGGGCGGGACTCCCGGGAATCCCATTGGCAATCGCACGCCCGGATATACGGTTCACGCTGCTCGAGCCGATGGCTCGGCGGGTGGCTTGGTTGCAGGAGGTCGTCACCGAGTTGGCACTGACCGCCGAGGTGGTGCGCGGGCGCGCCGAGGAGGCTCCGGTACGGGAGCAATGTGCGCAGCAGGACGCCGTGATCGCTCGTGCTGTCGCACCGATGGAGCGCCTTGCCGGGTGGTGCCTGCCTCTGGTGCGTCCGGGTGGCCGGTTGCTCGCCTTGAAGGGTTCCAGTGCGTCGGAGGAACTTGCTCGGGACCGCACCGCGATCGAGCATGTCGGCGGCGGCCGTCAGGAGGTGATCTCCTGTGGCGATGGAGTACTCGCGGTACCTACCAACGTCGTGGTGGTGGAACGGACATCCGAGGCCTCGCCGCGGTCCGGATCCGTTCGTCGTCGCGGCGGTAAGCGTCGGACAAGGAAGGATCGTTGACGCATGAATCCGGAGTCGAACGGAACGGATCACGTTTCACGTGAAACCAGGGGACGCGCGGTCGGTGGCATGCGGTTCCCCTCAGCGGGATCGAGTGAGGGCGGGCAGTCGAGCGGAATCAGCGCGGAGGGCTTCGGCTGGACTCCGATCATGGAGGAAGCCGAACGTGCCACTCGGGTACTGCATCCGGAGACGATCCAACTTCCCCGCCCCGACCATCGGCGGATCCTGACCGTCGCCAACCAGAAGGGCGGGGTCGGCAAGACGACGAGCACGGTGAACCTTGCCGCGGCCCTGGCCCTTCAGGGCCTCAAGGTGCTCGTCATCGATCTTGACCCGCAGGGCAATGCGAGTACCGCACTCGGTGTGGAGCATCGCTCCAGCGTCCCCTCGGTGTACGAGGTGCTCCTGGGGGAAATCGGCATCGCCGATGCGGCCGCGGAGAGCACCCAGTCGCAGAATCTCTTCTGTGTTCCGGCCACCATCGACCTCGCCGGTTCGGAAATCGAGTTGGTCACGATGGTCGCCCGGGAGGCCCGTCTGAAGGAGGCACTTCGCAGCGAAGTGCTGGACGGGTTCGATGTGGATTACGTCTTCATCGATTGTCCGCCGTCGCTCGGGCTGCTCACGGTGAATGCGATGGTGGCTGCGGACGAGGTGGTCATCCCGATCCAGTGCGAGTACTACGCACTCGAGGGGCTCGGCCAGCTGCTGAGCAATATCGAACTCGTGCAGTCGCATCTGAATCCGGCGTTGACGGTGTCCACGATCCTGCTGACCATGTACGACGGCCGGACCAAACTCGCCGATCAGGTCACCAGCGAGGTGCGTGAGCATTTCGGTGAGCTCGCCCTGCGGACGGTGATCCCGCGCAGCGTCAAGATCTCCGAGGCACCCGGGTTCGGGCAGACCGTGCTGACCTATGACCCGGGGTCACGTGGTTCCATGAGTTACCTCGATGCGGCGCGTGAGATTGCCGAACGAGGTTCGGAGGGGAAGACGGCATGACGGAGCGTCGAGGTGGTCTGGGCCGAGGGCTGGCCGCGTTGATTCCGAGCGCGCCCCAGGCGGAGGGTGCCGAGGAGGTTTCCGCACGGGCAGCCGCATGGTCGGCCGCGTCGCAGGCGGATACCGGGGTTTCGAGCGACCCTCCGGCGGAATCGCGGCAGGAGGAGCACCGTTCGATCAAGGCCGAGGAGGACTCGGTTTCACGTGAAACGGACGGCGTGGTGGCCGGTGCGGTCTACCGCGAAATCAGCATTGCGGCGATTACGCCGAATCCACGCCAGCCCCGTCAGGTATTCGACGAGGATGCGCTCGCCGAACTGGAGCACTCCATCGGTGAGTTCGGGCTGATGCAGCCGATCGTCGTGCGTGCCGTGGCCCGTGACCAGTACGAGCTGATCATGGGAGAACGGCGGTGGCGTGCCGCGCAGCGAGCGGGGCTGGAAGTCCTTCCTGCCATCGTTCGGCAGACCCGGCAGGACGATGCACTGCTGCGGGATGCATTGCTGGAGAACATCCATCGAGTGCAGCTCAATCCTCTGGAGGAGGCTTCCGCTTACCAGCAATTGCTGGACGAGTTCGACGTGACCCACGATGAACTCGCCGACCGGATCGGCCGTAGCCGTCCGGTCATCACGAACACCATCCGGTTGCTGCGGCTTCCCCTGCCCGTGCAGAGACGGGTCGCAGCGGGAGTCCTTTCCGCCGGGCACGCCCGAGCTTTGTTGACTCTGGAGGATCCGAACGGACAGGAGGAACTTGCCTCCCGGATCATCGCCGAGGGCCTGTCGGTACGGGCGACCGAGGAGGCGGTAACCCTGCAGAAGGGCGCGGAAACCGCGAAACCGAATTCGTCACCGCGTAAGCAGATGGAGATCCCAGGAGCTGAGCGGCTGGCGGAAAAGCTCTCCGACCAGTGGGACACCAAGGTCAAGGTCGAGTCCGGGCGGCGCAAAGGACGCATCGTGGTCGAGTTCGGCTCGGCGGATGATCTCGAACGTCTGGCCGAGTTGATGTTGGAAAATCCGGCCGAAAATTCCCCCGAGATCGGCGACCGGCTGACATGACCCTCTTTCGTCACGGTGACACTGAGGTGTTCGGCGCGTTGGGATGTTTCACGTGAAACCCGAGGGTCATGCCGTTCCCGGGCGGGAACCTTCGTGATCCGGGCGAGGGCTCCGGGTGGGCTGCTCCTTCCGGAGCGACGTGGCCGGAGTTCGCTCTCAGTGCTCGCGGGTGATGGCTCGTTCGATGAGTCCGGCGAAGACGGTTCCCAAGGAACGATCGGCGGCATCGATGGCCATGGGGAAGAGCGAGGTCTCGGTCATGCCCGGGGATACGTTCACTTCGAGAAAATGCACGGTGCCGTTGTGATCGATGATCGCGTCGGTCCGGGACACATCACGCAATCCGAGCAGCCGGTGCGCCGCCACCGCAAGCTCTCCTGCTCTGGTGGCGGTCTCCGTATCCAGTTCGGCAGGAGCCTGATAACTCGTCAGGCCCGCAGTGTAGCGAGCGGCGTAATCGTAGACCCCGTCGGCGGCTTCGATCCGCACGGCCGGGAGAGCCTCCGGCCCGTCCTTGCCGTCGACGACACCGATGGCCACCTCGGTGCCCTCGACGAACTGCTCGACAAGCACGGTGTCGCCATAGGACAGCGCACCGACCATCGCAGAGGGGAGTTCGGCGGCGTCGCGTACCACTCTGGCGCCGAGAGCGGAACCACCCTGGTCGGGTTTGAGCATCAGCGGCAGTCCCAGCTTCGCCACCAGTGCATCGAGTACCGGCTGCGCTCCGAGCTCCCGGAAGGTCGAGTGGGGCAGGACGACCCAATCCGGTGTGGCAAGTCCGGCACGGGCGATCTCGGCCTTCGCCGTGGGCTTGTCCCATGCCCGGCGGCAGGCTCGCGGGTCGGTGCCGACATAAGGAGTCCCGAGCATCTCGAGAATCGACTGGACCGCGCCGTTCTCACCTTCTCCACCGTGCAACGCGATGACGACGGCGTCCGGGCGCTCGTTCCGGAGACGATCCAACAGCCGGTTGTCGGCGTCCCACTCGGTCACGGTCACGTCCGCAGCACGCAGCGCTGCCGACAACCGGCGCCCGGAGCGCAACGACACCTCACGCTCATGCGAGAGCCCGCCCGACAGTACGGCAACCCAACGATCGGACACTTCGGCGTCAACACCCCTGAAACGTAGTAGTCCACTGTGTCCCGCACCGAGGGGAGACACAGTGGACTGATCGGACAGTCGCGAAAAGTCTGGTTTCGATACGAGAAGACCTCGTTCGGCGACGGATGTTACGCCGTGTCCGGCGACGGTGCCTGTGGACCCGAAGCAGGGCGCCTGCCCGCGGAACCGAACGTGCGTACGAGGTCGAGCTCGTCGGTGATGGTGTTGGCCAACCGCCGGACGCCCTCGTGAATGCGTTCGGGGGTGGGATAGCAGAACGACAACCGCATCTGGCGATGACCGAACTCACCGGAGTAGAAGCCCGTCCCCGAGGCGTAGGCGACGCGTTGCGTCACCGCACGGGGCAGCATCTCCTTGGCATCCACTCCCTCGGGGGCGGTGAACCAGACGTAGAAGCCGCCGTCGGGATGGGTCCAATCGCACCCTGCGGGCATGTGCTGCTCGAGAGCGCTCAGCATGGCGTCACGGCGTTCGCGGTACTGCTCCTGAAAGACCTTGACCTGCCCCTGCCAGTCATGCGTGCTCAGATACCGCGAGACGATCATCTGGTTCAGCGTGGGCGGGCACAGGGTGGCGGACTCGGCGGCGAGTACGAGTTTCTCGCGGACCGCATGTGGCGCAAGAACCCACCCGACCCGCAGACCGGAAGCGAAGATCTTGGAGAACGACCCCAGATACACCACGTTGTCCGGGTCCTGCGAGCGCAGCGCCGGATAGGTCTGGCCGTCGAAGCCGAGCAGCCCGTACGGGTTGTCCTCCAGCACCAGGATGCCGTGCTGGGCGCAGATATCGAGCACTTCCGCGCGACGCTCGACGGCCAGGGTGACCCCGGCAGGGTTGTGGAAGTTCGGGATCGTGTACAGGAATTTGATCCGCTTGCCCTGGCGGGTGACGTTGTCGATCGTCTCCCGCAGTGCATCCGGTCGCAAGCCATCGTCGTCCATCGCCACGTGCACGATGTCGGTTTGGTAGGCCGCGAATGAACCGAGGGCACCGACGAAGGACGGCCCTTCGGCGAGCACGACATCACCGGGATCGCAGAAGATCCGGGTGACCATGTCCATCGCCATCTGGGAACCGACCGTGACCATCACGTCGTCCGGATGAGCCGAAATGCCCTCCAGCGCCATGATCTCGCAGATCTGCTCGCGCAGTTGCGGGACACCCTGTGCGGACCCGTACTGGAGGGCGGACTGACCGTCGACGGAAACGAGCCGCGCCACCTCCTCGGACAGCGAGTCCAGCGGCAACGCGGCCAAATTGGGCATGCCGCCTGCCAATGACACGACTTCGGGCCTGCTGGCGACCGAGAAGAGAGCACGGATTTCGGAGGCCGTCATCCCTGCCGTGCGCTGTGCGTAGCGCTGGGTGTGCGCATCGAGGCTGTAGACCGGCGAGGCCGAGTGGCCCTGCGGGGCCTGCCCGGACCGGGCTTCTCCCTGCGAGACTTGCTGGTCCGGCGTCGTGGGGCCGGTATCGCTCGGCTGAGTTCCGTGATCGGACATTCCGCGCTCCCGGGTTCGGTGGTGCGCCGTGGCGGCGACCGGAGCTGCCATGGCCACGGTGATTCGTCGATTCTATCCGTGTCATCGCGTGACGTTCACGTCCGTGTAACGGGTGCCTCACACACTCGGCAGCAGAAGTAACGGATCTCACTCTTTCGTGGGACCTCGGTGCGGTGAGGTTGCTTCCGCGCTGGGCGACGGCAGCTTATTCTGACTTCATCGCGAGGGGTGTGCGGGTGTTCCCCGATGGCCGGGAGATCTCGATTGCCGGGAGGTCAGGTGTCGCGACGCGTAGCAGGTGTCACGCTGGACGACCTCGATGGACTGCCCCCGAAGTGCCGTCGATGCGTTTTCTGGGAACTCGCACCGCACGTTCGGAAGCAGGCCGAGGAGTTCGGTCAGACGGCCCTGGAGAAGGAAGCCTGGGTCTCCAGCGTCCTCCTGGAGTGGGGTTCCTGCGGCCGCGTCCTCTCCGTGGACGGTGTCACAGCCGGATACGCCTTCTACGCCCCTCCTGCTGCCGTGCCCGGTGCGGCGACTTTCCCGAGCGCCCCGGTCAGTGCGGATGCCATCCTGCTGACCGCACTGCGGGTGACCGAAGAGTTCGAGCACGGTGGCTTGGGGCGGGTACTTGTGCAGAGTGTCGCCAAGGACCTCACCCGCCGTGGTGTCGCGGCGATCGAAGCCTTCGGTGATCTGCAGGAAAACTCCGCTGGATGCGTGATCCCCGCGGGTTTCCTGCAGCAGGTCGGCTTCAAGACGGTGCGCAGGCACCCGAGGTGGCCCCGGTTGCGGCTGGAGCTGCGGACGGCGATCTCCTGGAAGGAAGATGTCGAGGCGGCTCTGGAGCGGCTGCTCGGCTCGGTGTCGATGCATACCGCGGAGCCTGCTTTCGGCCGCACCTGAAGAAGGTTCCGGGGCTCAGGCCCCTTCGGCGCGGGCCAGCTCGTGGCGGAGTAGATCGTCGAAGGTGAAGGTGCCGGTCGGCTGGTCGTCCTTGCCGAGCAGGTAGAGGCGCTTTACCGCGACCAGCAGGCCTTCGGCGATCACATCCCGGAATGCGGGGTCGAGCAGCCGGTGCCTGTCCTCGGGGTTGGTCAGGTACCCGGCTTCGATACGTACGGCAGGCATCTTCGTCAATCGCAGTACCTCCCAGGTCTTGGGATGGGTACGGCAATCACGCATACCCGTGCGCGCGACGATCTCGCGCTGCAGGAACCCGGCCAGTGCCTCCCCCACGTTGGAGGTGGTGCCGTTGCCGGTACCGAAGTGAAAGCTGGCCACGCCCTGTGCCAGGGACGAGGGGTTGGCATCCATGTGTAAGGACAGGAACAGATCGGCTCCCGCCTCGTTGGCGAACGCCGCACGATCGGCATCGGACGGGCACGCATTGGGGCCTCGGGAAATCAGTGCCTCCATGCCGGTGGCAACCATGCGTCCCTCGACGCGCCGCGCGAAGTCCCACGCCAGGTCGGCTTCGGAGAGCCCACCGGTGACCGCTCCGCGATCATGGCCACCGTGACCCGGGTCGATGACGATACGTTTGCCGCGCAGGCGCGGCCCCGATCGGCGCACCTTCTCCTGCTCGCGCAGATACACGGGCCTGCCACCGCGCACCTTCGGAGCGAGCTGCTTGAGGGCGCGCAGCGTACCCGGCCCGCAGATGCCGTCCGGGTTGAGCCCGTAGTCCCGCTGGAAGCTGCGAAGCGCCTGCTCGGTTTCCTGACCGAAGATCCCGTCCGGACGACCCGCATCGTAGCCGAGCTCGAGTAGCCGCTCCTGCAACGCGAACACGTCGTCACCGCTGACCGGTTTGGAAACGAGGTAGGCCAGTGAACGGTCCCCGAGTCGCCAGCGAGCGTCGGTCAACGCACGATAGGTGGCCGGTCCGACGACTCCGTCGGTGATGAGTCCTCGTTGCTGTTGGAAAGCCCGAACGGCCTGTTCCACCGCCGCGTCGTATGTGACGGGTCCGGGTTGACCGTTCGGCGCCGGTAGCAGGTCCAGGGCAGCGAGAATGTTCCTGATCTCGGAAACGGCCGGACCTACGTCACCGCGGTGGAGCAGCTGCATGCACTCCTCGCTCGATTCAGGCGCCGGTGCCGACCGGCGCGAGGGACGATGGTTACCCCCCGGTATCCATTTCTGACGCACGATGGTGTTCGTGAAGTTATTGTGCCTTGCCGACCTTTTCTCGGCTCTTTGGGCCACAAGATCAGGAAAGGGGTGCACAATGCGCGATCCCACCGTCTCCGGTGTCTACCAAGACGGTGGGATCGCGCTGATCGGTTGCATCGCGGGGCCGGGATTGTTCGTGGAAGTTCGCTGCACGTGGTCGCACTGATCATCACTGATCGCTCGTGCCTCGCGCCGCAGCCCGGCCCACAGGAGGATTCAGATCACAGGTAGTCGGACAGGTCGTCCAACAACTGAGCCTTCGGCTTGGCGCCGACGATCTGCTTGACCGGCTCGCCACCGGAGAACAGCAGCATGGTCGGGACCGACATCACCTGGTAGTCGCGGGCGACACTGGGGTTCTGGTCGATGTCGAGCTTGGCGATCGTGATCTTGTCCTGGTGCTCGTCGGCGATCTCCTCCAGTACCGGCGCGACCATCTTGCACGGGCCGCACCAGGTGGCCCAGAAGTCGACCAGGACGGGCCTGTCGCTGCTGAGAACGTCGTTGCTGAAGGAATCGGCATCCACGGTGACGGGTTTGCCTGCCATGTTCATCTCCCTTGTTGATCGCGGTTGGCGAGAGGAGCCCGATCCGGGGCGGATCAGCCTGCGGTGACGGTTTCGGTGTCGGCTGCGGGGCCGTACCCGCCGCCGACGTGCTCGGGAGCGACATCCGCGATGCCGGATGCCTCCTGCTCGGCGAGCCAACGCTCGGCGTCGATGGCCGCGGAGCATCCCGTACCGGCAGCCGTGACGGCCTGCCGATAGGTCTTGTCCACCAGGTCGCCCGCGGCGAAAACGCCGGGCACGCCGGTGTGGGTGGAAGGTTGATCGACCAGCACGTATCCCTCTTCGTCGAGGGAGACCTGGTCGCGGACAAGTTGGCTACGCGGATCGTGTCCGATGGCGACGAACATGCCCGACACCGGGAGTTCGGACGTCTCACCGGTGACCGTGTCACGCAGGGTCAGGCCGGATACCGTGCCCTCACCGTGCACCTCGTCCACGGTGGCGTTGGTGCGCCACTTGATCTTCTCGTTGTTGCGCGCGCGCTCCAGCATGATCTTGGAGGCTCGGAACTCCTCCCGGCGGTGGATGATCGTGACCGATCGGGCGAAGCGAGTGAGGAACGTGGCCTCCTCCATCGCCGAGTCACCACCGCCGACCACCGCGATGTCCTGGTCGCGGAAGAAGAAGCCATCGCAGGTCGCGCACGAGGACACACCGCGGCCGAGCAGCCGGTCCTCGCCGGGTACGCCCACATAGCGAGCGGCCGAGCCCATCGCGAGGACGACGGCCTTGGCCCGGTACTGAACGCCATTGGCGGTGACGGTCTTGGTATCGCCGGTGAGATCGAGCTCATCGACGTCTTCCGTCCTGAGCTCGGCACCGAAACGCTGTGCCTGGGCACGGAACTGCTCCATGAGTTCGGGGCCCATGATTCCGTCCCGGAAGCCGGGATAGTTCTCCACATCCGTGGTGTTCATGAGCTCCCCACCGAACTGGGTGCCCTCGAAGACCAGTGGTTCGAGCTCGGCCCGCGCGGCGTACACCGCTGCGGTGTAGCCGGCCGGGCCGGAGCCCACGATGATGAGGTTCCGGAGGTCGCCAGTCACCGCGCCCCTTCCCTAATGATGTGCCCGTGGTCGTGTTCGTGCGCGGGCGTGGCTGCCCGCGCGCATTCCGGTCAACGCGATCCTAGGCCTCTGTTGTTCCCGATCCGGCGCTGCGTTGCTCGGACCACTCGATCGTTCGGGGCGAGGGGATGGATCGCCGTGGCAGGGAGTGGCGAGGAAGCCACTCGGCGACGTCGGCGGACGGGATTACCCGCCGAAAGTGGTGTCGGCGATGGTGGCGGAACGACCGGGTCCGCAGTCGGGGCCCACGGCCAGCAGCCGGAACTCACCGATTCTCCCGGTCGACAGGATCAGCAACTGGGCGGACTTGCCGTTGAGGGTGACCGCACGAGCTCCGAGCGGTTTCCCGCCGTCGTCCACCCCGTTGGCCCGCAGACAACCGATGAGCTGCTTCGGGGCGGACAGTCCGGTGTACTGCTCGCTTCCGAGTACTTCCGCGAACTGTTCGCCGCTCAGCGCCAGGTTGTTGCCCCGTAGTGCCAGGGGCGCCGGTTGTGCGGGGGTGGAACCGGACGTTGCCGCCGAGTGCGGCTCGGCAGCCAGGGGTTGTTCGTCGGTGGGTCCGTTCCCGGGTGACGCAACCACGATCACGGCACCGACCATCGCCGCGGCAACGGCCACCGGCCCCACCGTCCACCCGAGTCCGCGGTCCCGGCCCGTCCTGCTGTTGATCCTGCTGTGGCCGCCTTTGCCGGTGATCCTTCTGCCGAGACCGGTTTTCGCCGGGCCGGGTTCGGCCCGCTCCCGTTCGGCCCGCTCCCGTTCGGCCCGCTCCCGTTCGACAGGGCGTTGCCGGGACGCCGCCGCCTCCTGCAGTGCCGCTTCGATCCGCTCGGTGACGTCGTCGGGGATCGCCGGTGACGGCAGGGTACGCAGCTCCGCGCTCGTGGTCTCCAGCGCCGACAGGACCTCCCGCGCTTGCGAGTCGGTTCGCACCTGCGCGTGCACTGCGTCCTGTGTCTCCTGATCGAGTAACTCCGCGTGGAAGTCGGCCAGTAATTCCGGGGACCACGGTGGGTCCTGCGGCGCTTCCGAGTGCCGGTCCGCACCACTCATCGCCCCTCCCGTCGGCGTGCGACCATCGCGTTCCCTGGGACGTTCGCATCCGCACTCGGGTTCCGCAGCTGGCCCAGGAGTTGGGCAAGCTTGATCCGGCCTCGTGCGCAGCGGCTTTTCACGGTCCCCTCCGCCGTGTTCAGCATCACCGCTGCTTCCGAGACCGGGTACCCCTCGACGTCGACGAGCACGATCGCGACACGCTGATCATCGCTGAGCTGCCCGAGTGCCTCCTGCACCAGCATCCGGGTGTCCTGATCCGCGATCGCATCGTGCGTGGACGCGGGTTCGCCGGAGCCCGTTTCGGGCAGCGGAACGGTCGCTCTCGCCTGCCGCCGACGGATGCGGTCCAGACAGGCGTTGACCACGATCCGGTGCAGCCACGTGGTGACCTGTGATTCGGCCCGGAAGGACGCGGCGTTGCGAAATGCCGAGAGCATGGCGTCCTGCAGGGCGTCGGCGGCTTCCTCGTGGTCGCGCATGGTGCGCAGCGCCACTGCCCACAGCCGGTCCCGGTGCCGGCGGAAGAGTTCGGAGAACGCGTGGGGATCTCCGTTGGTGTGCGCCGCGATGAGGTCGGAATCCGAACTGACGGGGACAGACACGGTCACGCACTCTACTGATCATGGCGCACGACACATCCGCCAGATCGGCGCTGGGGAAGAGGAGTGAAGTTTCGGGGGAAAACTTCACCCGGTCACGGTGATTTCGTCGATCCGTGAGCTGTAGCGGTCGTCCTGGGAAAGCTTGGTGATCCAGACGAGTACGTGGGAGGTCGGTTCGGCGGCCTTGACGGGAATCCGCGTGGTGGCGGCTTGGACGGTCCCCGTTCCGATGACCTTGCTGGATTCCAGTGTCGGCGAGGTACTCGATGCGGCACGGATCTCCACCCTGGTGCCCTGACTGGGTGAGTCGATCGCGACCTCGGTGATCGTCGTCGGTTTCTCCAACGTGAGCAACAGGCCGATGCCGTTTTTGAAGCCGGTGCCGAGCTGACCGTTGTAGCTGTCGGTGTTCCAGTGGGTGGCGGGGTCACCGTCGTGGACCAGCCCGACCTCCTCGCGGTTGTCCCTGTCCTGTTCGGTGACGAACACGTCCGCTTCGGTGATCGCCACCGGCTCCGGGCGTGCGGGTGGCGGTTGCGCGGGTTGCCGTTGCTTGTCGGTGCTGTCCGGCTGCAGAACCACCGACGGTCCCGAGCTTCCGGTCGGCCCGGCGAACAGACCCACGAGACCGGCGGTGACCCAGCCGAGCACCACCAGGGTTGCCACCGTCAGCACAGTGACACCGATCGTCAGTTTCCTGCGGCGGCTGCTGTCGGGCTTCGGGTCCTCGGTGTGCCAAACCTCGTTTTCACGGGTATCGCTGCCTGCCGGAGCGGGCTGCATCACGGTACTCGTCGACTCGGCGTTGGCGTACTGTTCCAGGACACGCAGTACGGCCGCCCCGGTGCGCACGCCTCCGGTGGTACCGGTGGATTCCGGACTGCCGAGTGCGCGGACGGCGACCGTGGACAGCTCGAGCGGCACGGTGGGGCGCAGGGTGCGTGGCAGGACGAGAGCGCCGTCGGCATCGGTCGGTGCCTGCGGCACCGATTCCGGACCGCCGGGAAGTGCCCAGTAGCCGGTCAGCAGCAGATACAGCGTGGCCCCCAGACCACGTACATCCTCCCCGGAACTCGCGTGCGGCAGCGGCCCGGGGAAGGCCATCCGGATCTCGCCTTCGGGAGTCACCCTGATCCGTTGTGGGTGATCCGCACCGAGTACCAGCCCCGCGTGGTGTGCGGCTTCGACCGCGGCGGCGAGTGGCTGCAGCAGCGCGGCCGCCGTGCCCGAGGACAGCGAACCCTCCGTGGTGAGCTCGAGCAGGTCGGTACCGCGCGTCCACTCGGCGATCACGATCCCGAGTACGCACTCGGGGTCTCCCGGGGACTGCGTGACCACATCGAGCACACGCGCGACGCCGACGTGGTTGAAGGTGCTCGCGTGCATCGCGCGTTCCAGCGACCGGCGTGCGTTCGCGGCCTGGTCGGCATCGGCACGATCGCCCACCAGGATGGTCAGAGCGACATCGCGGCCGAGTACTCCGTCCTTGGCACGCCACAATCGGGCATGGCAGCGCGTGTCCGCACCGACCTGGGTGAGAAGCCGGTAGCGGCCGTGATCCAGCACGGCACCGGGTACCAGCCCCTGATCGTGCGAGCCATCACCTCCGGCGGCTTTGTCGTCTCCCGGGCTCACCTGTTCGGTCGGCTTACCGCTCACCTGCCCTCTCCCGCTCCTTCCGGTCTTGTGGGATGCCTGTCGGGGCTGTTGCCGGAGGCTGTTACTCGAGGTCGCTGCTGGGGATTGCTGTCGGGGTCGCTGCTGGGGTTGCTGATGGGGGTTGCTGCTGGAAAGGCTCGGGCGCCCATCCCCACGGAAAAGTCTCCCCGCCCGAGACTACGTGACGTGGAGATCAGCGGCGACGAAGCAGACCGGTGATCCGCCCGATCGCGGGTTCCAGTTCGGAAACCCGGAGCATCCACATCACGCCGAAGATGGCGCCGAGTCCGATGGTCCCGCCGATGAGCAGTTGCAGCCACCCGGTCCCGGCGCTCGCCGGTCCGGGGACCAGCCCGTCGACCCAGGCGCTGATCAGCCAGGCCAGCACGCCCCCGGACACCGACGCCGCCAGCGTCTTGCCCAGGGTGATCAGAAAACGCCCGCTGCCCAGCGATCCGAGGTGGCGACGCAGCCAGACCTCGCCGACCAGCCAGCCGACGACGAAGGTGAACGAATTGGTGAAAGTCAGGCCGAACAGGACGTCCTGCGGTGGCAGTGTGGTCGCCACGACGATCGCCATCAGCAGCTTGACGGCGGTCATCACGACCATGATCAGGGTGGGGGTCCGGGCGTCCTTCATCGCGTAGAACGCCCGCATCTGCATCATCGTGATCGCGTACGGCAGTACCCCGAAGGCCGAGACGGCCAGTGCGGTGCCGATCTGGTCGATCGAGCCGGTGCCGCTCTTGATGGAGAACAGCGCGAGCGCGATCGGCGTGCCGAGTGCGGTCATCACGGCGCTGATCGGCAGCAGGGATACGGTCGACAACCGGTTTCCCAGCGAGAGATCGTCGATCATCCGCTGGTGGTCCTGATCGGCCGCCGCCGCACTCATCCGGGGCAGGATGGCGGTCATCACCGAGAAGCCGATCACGCCGTAGGGCAGCTGCAGCAGCATCCACACGTAGTTGTAGATCGACCACGAGCCGGGGTCCGCGGCGGTGGCGACTTTGGTGAGCGCGATGAGGCCGATCTGGCTGACTCCGACATAGGCGAGCATCCACAGGGCCAGTCCGCCGAACTCGGACAACCGGGAGTCCCAGCCCCACCGCCATCGGAACCGGAACCCCGTCTTACGCAGCGCGGGGAGCTGGATGCAGGCCTGCGCCACGATACCGCAGGTCACACCGATTCCCAGGGTCAGCAGGTGCGTGTCGGTCATGCGGACCGGATCGAGCGTCAGCTCGCCGGGGATCCGGATGTAGATCGCCAGCGTGGCCAGGATGACGATGTTGTTCATCACCGGCGCCCACGCAGGCGGACCGAAAACCTGCTTGGACTGCAGGATCGCGCTGACCAGGGCGCTTACGCCGTAGAAGAAGATCTGCGGCAGCAGCAGGTAGGCAAAGGCGGTGGTCAGCTCCGTGGTCGCGCCGTCGGAGTCCCCGATGAAGATCATGGCCAGCACCGGCGCGGCGATGACCGAAAGCACCGTGCCGATCCCGAGGAACACGGTGGCCAGTGACAGCAGCCGCTGGATGTAGGCCTGGCCCTCGTCGGAATCCGATTTCTGGGCGCGCACCAGCACCGGCACGATCACGCTGGTCAGCACGCCACCGATGAGCAGCTCGAAGATGCTGGTCGGCAGCGTGTTGGCCACGGTGAACGAATCGTTGATGACGCCGAAGCTGACGGCGTAGGCGAGGATGAGCTTCCAGCCGAAGCCGGTGATGCGGCTGACGAGTGTGGCGATGGCCATCGACCCGCTGGCCTTGAGTAACGACGGTTTGCCTCGGCCCGTCCCAGCCGGGCCTGAATCGTCGGCTCCGGCCCCGTCGGATTCGGAATCGTCGAGGCTCGGCGCAACCGGCGTGATGACCCGGGTTTGCTCGGCCGCCTGCTCGACCCCCGGCTCGGTGGTGGGTGGTTCACCGGCCACGGCGGGGATCGGTTGGGTCGGGTCGGTGTATCCCACCTGCGTCGCGAGGGGAGAGGCCCGGGACGCAGCGGCGTACCCGAGCGGCACCGTCGAATAAGCCTCGGAGTCGCTGCCACCTCCTGCGTCGGTGTTTCGGTTCACCACGTCAATCCTTACTCTCCGGATCCCATGCTCACCCTTACGTGCCCCCGACCAGGGTCTCAGTTCGTATCTTGGTCACGTTCAGTGGTGGCGCCGTGCTCGGTGTCCGGACGCTCCTGGTTGCTGTCCGCAGCATCGGCGTCCTCGGCAGCAGTTCTCGGAGCAGCCGATTCCGGTCCGGAAGACGCGGAGCCCCCCTCCATCGGTTGCTTCTCCTCGGGGCGATCGTCGATTTCCCCGGCGCTCCGGTTGTCGTCAGCCACGTTCGCACGGTTGGCGCGTGCCCGGCGAACGAGGCGCCGTGCCGAGAGCAGGACGAGCAGTGCGGCACCGATGACGGTGATCAACAGCGGCATCGTGCCGTAGGCGTTCGATTCCATCTGGATGCGCCTGGTGGAGCCGAGCTGGGTGCCCCCCTCGGTACGAATGGTGATGTCGACGCTGAATTTGCCCGAGCGGTTCACCTCGGTGTCCAGCCAGAACTGGCGACTCCCGCGCGCGGGAATCTTGAGCAGGCCGAGGTCGGTGACCGTGATACCGGGCGGGCTGTCGACATGCAGGTTCACCCCGACCGTCACCGGCAGCCGGTTGTTCACCGTCACCGGAATCGGGCTGTTCGACGAGGTCAGCGAAATCTGCCCACCGAATTCGTCGATCCGGACCCCGGAGAGGGTGTTCTCGAGTGTTTCGGTCGCCATGCTCACCCAGCGCCGGGAGGCAGCAGGGTCACCCCGCCAGGCACTGGAAGCTCCGCGAAGCAGGCCGTTGCGCAGCGGAGTGGTCACCTCGACGGGGGCGATGTCGAGGGCGGGGTCGCGCTCGGCGGCGCGGTGGAACTCCCCGAGCTTGTGGTTCTGCGCGGCGAGCGTGTCGAGTACGTTCCGACGGATCTCCTCGGTGGCCGAGGACACCGGGTAGGTGAGTGTGGCCGTGGGAAGCTGTTCCGGGGCCGTCGGTTGCTGCGGTGCGTCCTGTTGCCCGGAGGATGCCGAGGTCGGCCGGGACGGTGCCGGAGTGGACGGTGAACCGGACGGGGCTTGCTCGGAGGAGGCGGTGGCATCCGTTTCCTCGGTGCTCGACCCGCCGGGGTCCGGGAGCCCGGTCGGTTGCACATAGCCCGCCTCGGTCAGGCGTTCGAGGCCGGTGAGCAGGTCGGTCAGGTCCTGTCCGTGCGGGTTCCAGCGCCTCGGTGGTGCCAGTACCGAGGTGGCGCCCTGCCCATCGGCCCCGACAGTGGCACGGAAGGTCAGGGCTCCGAGGGTGTTCTGTGCGGACAGCGTGGTATCCCGGGCGGACGACAGCGTCGTGGAACCACCGCTGCCCCGCGGATCCAGGGCGCGGGACAGCAGCGGGTCGACAGGCTGTGCCGCGGGGGTGTGGCCCGCGTTCTGCGTCTTGACCCGCACCGGCTGCAGTGAGCTCTCGGGCAGGGCCAGTGACTGCGGATGCATCAGTAGTGTGTCGATTCCCATCGCGGAAAGCTGCGTCGCTGCGGGCTCGTCCAGCGCCCCGTCGATGGGCCACAGTACGTCCCCTCGGGGCTCCACGCCGAGTACTCGGCGTATGACCCCGGCGCTGTCGAGGGCTCCACTGATGAGATCCGGCAGGCCCGCTCTGCCGAGCGCGACGATGTCCGCGTCGCTGTAGGGCAGGGCGATCACGCAGCGTCCCCGAGTGATGCCGCGCAGCTTGTCCAGCCAGCGCTTCGCGGCCTCGGTACCACTGCCCTGCCGGAGGCTCCCGTCGTCCTGACGTACCCGGTAACCGTCCGCCATCGAGTGGACGGTGGCGACCAGGGCGGGGTCGATGGCAAAGCACAGTCCCTTGCCCAGCGGTGAGCCGGGGCCGGCCTTCTTGCTGACTGCATCGACCAGTTCGAACAGGCGGCCACCCGGCGCCAGCGACTGCGACAGCCGGTCGTCGACGAGGATCGCGGGCCTGCCGAGAGTGCCTGCTCGCTCCACCTTCGGATAGCCGACCAGGGGAAGCAGCATCGTGACGGGAGTGGGCTGTGCGGGCTGCTTGGCGGTGCCGCCCGGAGGGGCTGCCACGGGCAGCAGGAAATGTGTGTCCGCCACGCGTGCGCGATTGCCGTAGGCGGGAACACCGTTGACGTTGAGCAGTACCGGATATACCCCGGCTTGAGCGATTCGCAGCGAGTCCGCTCCGCCTGCGATGGGAATGTGCAGTGTGAACGGGGTTTGCTCACCCGGAGAGAGCGTGTCGACGACGTCGGTGAACCGAGTCCGGAACGCGGTCCTGGCACTGCCTCGCAGCGCTTCCCGCACACTGGCCTCGGTCGCTCTCGGGGCACCGCGCTGGACCCGCATCTCCAGGTCGTCGATCGTCCTGTTGCCGGTGTTGGTCAGCGTTCCGGACACGGTCAACTCGGACGGTGAGTCGGCCCGAACAATCGAGGGAGTGACTTTGGTCACGTCTATGGTGACAAATGTTCGAGCCGATTGCGCAGTCGCTGTCGGAGCCGCCACCGGTACCAGTCCGAGCAGCAGTACGGATACCACGGCGGCAAGGAAGAACCTCAACCCTCACTCCGTCCCGGCACCCGGTTCCGCCATCCCGGTGGCGCTGCCGAGAAGCGCGACCGCGTGCCGGACCAGTCGGCGCTCGTCGGCGTAGGCCAATACCTCGTCCAGTTCACCAAGCGGCACCCAAGCCACCTCGGTGACCTCCACGTCCTCGTCGGAAAGCGCACCACCCACCGCTTCCAGCAGAAAGTGATGCACGGTCTTGTGTACTCGTCGGTTGTCCGCGACGAACCAGTAGTCGATCGCACCGATCGGTTGCGTCACCCTGGCAATGATCCCGGTCTCCTCGGCGACCTCTCGCACCGCAGTCTCCTCCGGGGACTCACCAGGTTCGATATGGCCCTTCGGCAACGACCACAGCAGTCGCCGCCGACGATCCAGCCTCCCGATGATGACAGCGTGGGATCCGGCTTGGTCGATCGCCAGTCCTCCTGCCGACGTTTCCTCCACCGTCCTCAGCCGACGCCGTCGGCGTCGGTTCCGACGCCCCGGCTGCGCGCTTCCGGGGCGTCCCGGGGAGGGAGGCATATCGCCGATGGTAATGCGCTTCGACGGGTGGCGATGGTGCATCACGCACGGTCGGTGCGGAGGTGCCCGTGTGTGCGAGTCTCCTGCAGGCCGTCGCGTGGGCATTGCTCGGGCGGCCGATATCCTGGTGTGTCGTGTCCCCTCCGGTTTCCGATTCATCAGCTCACGAGTCCGCACAGGTGCCTGCAGCGTCCCGGGAAGAGGCGGTCCAGGACGAGGTGTCCCGGCCCGAGACGTCTCGCTCCGAGGTCGGCGACATCGGGCAGGCCGCCCGGCAAAGCGCCATTGTGGAGCTGCTGAAGGTGGCCCCGGTGGCCGAAGAACTCGCGCGGCGCTTCGCCGAGGCGGGATACCGGCTGTACCTGGTCGGAGGCAGCGTACGGGACGCCCTGCTGGGCCGGTTGAGCGGTGATCTCGACTTCACCACCGATGCGCGCCCACCACAGGTTCGGCAATTGCTCGAGGACTGGGCGGAGACGGTCTGGGATACCGGTATCGAGTTCGGCACGCTGGGCGCCTACCGGCGTGGCACGACCGTGGAGATCACCACGTTCCGAGCGGACAGCTATGACCGGGTGAGCCGCAATCCGGAGGTCGTCTTCGGCGACAGTATCGATGACGACCTGTTGCGCCGCGATTTCACGGTCAACGCCATGGCCGTCGAGCTTCCACGGCGTTCCTTCGTCGACCCGTACGACGGTCTGACGAGCGTCGTGGACAGGAAGCTGGACACGCCGGCGACCCCGCAGGAGTCGTTCGCCGACGACCCGCTGCGCATGTTGCGTGCTGCTCGCTTCGTTTCCCAACTCGGATTCGAACCGGCCGCGCGGGTGGTCGAGGCGATGCGGGAGATGGCCGCTCAGCTCGAGCGCGTCACCCCGGAGCGGATCCAGCTGGAGCTGTCGAAACTGCTGTGCGGCAGGCACCCCAGACGCGGTGTCGAGTTACTGGTGGACACCGGGCTCGCCGAGTACATGCTGCCCGAGCTTCCCGCGATGCGTCTGGAGATCGACGAGCACCATCAGCACAAGGACGTCTACCGGCACTCGCTGGTCGTGCTGGAACAGGCGGTCGACCTGGAACGCGCCGCGGCCTCCGATGAGGAACCGGAACCCGAACCCGACCTGGTGCTGCGTATGGCGGCGTTGCTGCACGACATCGGCAAGCCCGCCACGCGGCGGTTCGAGTCCGGGGGCGGGGTGAGCTTTCACCACCACGAGGTCGTCGGTGCGAAGATGGCACGCAAACGGTTGCGGGCACTGCGGTATCCGAAGGATGTCATCAGCGACGTGTCCAACCTGGTGTATCTGCACCTGCGGTTCCACGGTTACGGCGACGGCCAGTGGACCGATTCGGCGGTGCGCCGATACGTGACCGACGCCGGGCACTTGCTGCCCCGGTTGCACAAGCTGGTCCGGGCGGACTGCACGACGCGCAATCGGCGCAAGGCCAACGCCCTGCGCCGTTCCTACGACGACCTGGAAGCGCGGATCGCTCGGATCGCCGAAGAGGAGGACCTCGCGCGGGTCCGGCCCGATCTGGACGGTAACGAGATCATGCGGCTGCTCGGTATCGCACCGGGGCCGATCGTGGGTCAGGCGTGGAGGCATCTCAAGGACGTGCGATTGGACCGTGGGCCGATGGAGCACGATGAGGCTGTTGCCGAGTTGTACCGCTGGGCTCGTGACCAGGGGATCGACGTCACCGAGTCGGAATGATCGCAAGCTGCTATTAATACTCGGCAGTATTGCTTGATATTGATACCGAGTGTGATTAGTCGGGAATCATCGTGTTCGCACCGCTGCCTGCGCCGAGCGCAGGCAGGGACGCGCCGACGTGCGGAAAACGGCGGGGCGCTGCCATCCGGGCCCGGGTAGTGCGATCATGCGTGTGTGGGATCCGACGCGGACGTGAAACCGGGGACACTGCTGGTCGCTGCTCCACAGTTGCTGGATGACAACTTCCGCCGGACGGTGGTCTTCGTCATCCACCATCGGGATCAGGGAACGCTCGGTGTCGTGCTGAACCGCCCGAGCGAAGTGGCGGTCCACGACGTGCTGCCCGAATGGGGAGGCTACGCCAGCGAGCCGCAGTCCCTGTTCGTGGGTGGGCCGGTGGAGCAGCGCACCGCGATCTGCCTGGCGGCTCTGCATGCGGGCGAGGACATCGAAGCCGCTACGAGTGTGGTCGGTGTCCGGGGCCCGGTGGGCCTGGTGGATCTCGAGAGCGACCCCGGTGAACTGGTGACCCGCACCCGCGGGATGCGTTTCTTCGCCGGGTATGCCGGTTGGGAGGCAGAGCAGCTCGCCGGTGAGATCGACCGCGGCGACTGGGTGGTCGTCCCCTCCCTCCCCGATGACGTCATCACGACGCCTGCCGAGGACCTGTGGGGACGGGTTCTGCGGCGGCAGGGCGCACCACTGGCGTTTTTGGCGACCCACCCCGGCGACGTTCAGCTCAACTGAGGTCACCCTGGTCAACTGAGATCGCCCGGCAGCTCGCGCCTCCCGATGGTGCTCGAACCGGCGTTGTCAACCACGCTGCAGTGCGCCGCAGCACCCACCCGCGCAGCCGCCGCACGGATCGGCGGAGACCGCTGCGGATGCGGGGTTCTTCGCCCTGACGGTCGCTGCGGCTCGGGTACCGAGTACACCGCCGATCATCATGAGTGCGAACCAGCCGATCAGGCCGATCACCGCGACCATGACGATGGTGAACAGGGACGGCAGCATCGGCAGTGCCGTGCCGGAGAGGACACCGACCGCGCCTCCCGCGAGCATCGCGGGTGCGGCGACACGGTTACCGAGCTCGAAGGCCTCCTCGGAGTGCATCGTCGCCGGGGTGCGGACACCGACGTAGCGGTTGCGGGTGAGCCGCCCGTGCAGGCTGCGCCATCCGACGAGCAGCACCGCGGCTCCGCCGAGAACGAGGATCGCGCCGAGAATGATCTGAACAACGAGCGTCACGGATCTCAGGGTAAGACTCCATCCGGATGTCACCCTCCGGACACCCGCATCGGATGTGCTGTGGGCCATGACGAGCAAGCGACTGGCAGGCCTGTGCACGGCCGTACTCCTCGTATCGACGGCGGCCTCGGCCTCGGCCGCCCCGCGCACCTTCGAAGCTTCCGGACCCACCGAAACGGGGGTGCGGTTGCTCGGTGCCACGGCGCTGCCCCACGGTTTGCGCTACGACGGAACGACCGTGGGCGGGTTGTCCGGTATCGATTACGACCCGCGCAGCGGGAACTGGGTACTGATCAGCGACGACCGCTCGCGGAAGCAGCCCGCACGGTTCTACACCGCCGATATCGACATGGGTGCCGGAGACATCGGTATCGAACTGACCGACACCGTGCCGCTGCGGCGACCGGACGGTACCGTCTACCCACCGTCCGGTACCGGTGGGAGCGTGGACCCGGAGGCCATCCGCTTCGACCCGCGCTCGCAGGACCTGTGGTGGAGCAGCGAGGGGGAACGGGCCGAGCATCGAAGAGACCCCGCCATCCTGCGCACCGAGCGTGACGGCTCGTTCGCCGGGCGGCTGCCGCTTGCCTCGAACCTGCGCATGCGCGAGCACACGGGACCGCGGCGGAACGAGACGCTCGAAGGTCTGACCTTCGCCGCGGGCGGTTCTCTGGTGGTCGGTTCCATGGAAGGACCGCTGATCCAGGACGGCGCAGCACCCACCGCCGAGCACGGAGCCCTGGGGCGGATTACCGTGCAGAACCGCTCGGGACAGGTGCTGTCGCAGTACGCGTATCCGATGGATCCCGTGTTCGCATCGCCCCCGAAAGGGGGGTCTGCCAACAACGGCGTGTCGGAGATTCTCGCCGTCAACAGGGGCAATCCGTTCCGGTACCTGGTGCTGGAGCGCTCCTATGTCAGCGGGGTGGGCAACTCGATCCGAATCCACAGGATCGACACCCGTGGTGCCGATGATGTGCGCGCGGTGGATTCGCTACGCGGTACCGAGGTGCAACCGGTGCGCAAGGAGTTACTGGTCGACCTCTCCGAATTCGAGGGATTGTCCACCATCGACAACATCGAGGGCATGACCTGGGGACCGCGTCTTCCCAGCGGGGAGCGCACTCTGGTGCTGGTCAGTGATGACAACTTCTCCGCGAGCCAGACCACCCAGATCATCGCCTTGGCCGTACGTTGACACGGGCTATTCGAGCAGTGGAAACGTGGCGCTACCGAGCAGTGCCGCCAGGGAGTCGCGGAGTTCGGCGGTGATTCGGCCGATCTCCTCGTGCAAGGCGATCTTGTCATCCAGAGATCCGAGAACTTCTTCGATCGCCTCCTGTACCCGTAGCGGAGGAAGGGCAACGGGCATGGAGCGCAACATCCGGGCGTTCAGACTGGGAACGGTCGCTCCCAGAGTGTTCCGGGAGATCCACTCCCGTGCCGGAGGTGTGCCGAGCCAGTAGGTGAGATACGGCCCTGTCAGCACCGCCTCCTTCGGGCGAAGTCGGAAGCAGGCGGTGCTGAACAAGGACCCGGCATGCTCCTCGCCGATGAGCGCCGGACGCCCCGGTTCGCCGGTTCGTACGCACAAGACGTCTCCGGGGGAGAGTCGATATCGGGTCAGCTTCTTTTCGATGTTTTTCGATTCGACCCTGTCCACCTCCGTGTCGATGACCCGGTTGTGGTGAATGTTCTTGGGGGCGAGGAGCGGTATCCCCTCGGCATGGGATTCGAGAGCTCGTAAGACCTCTCCACTCGGGCCGGCAAGAACGTCACAGACCTCGCCCAAGGGCACCCGCTCCCACGTCGGTGAAGTGCTGTCGACGAGCGGAGTCCACGAACTCTTTCGGCCCAGTTGCTGTTCGACCTCCGCATCGATCTCACTCAGTCGGGAAGCCAACTCCGCGAGGTTGCGGCGGTGTTCGCGTGCTGCTGTGCGAACTTCGGAAGGTTCGACGGTGGCCGCCGGATCACCGAGGTAACTCCGGGGGTTGAGCAGGTACTCACGTTCGCGGATTTCCGAAAGCGGGACAGCACGGCAGAAGCCAGGGGCCGAGATGCTGCTGCTCTTGCGAAACTCTCGATGGATACTTCCGATTCGTTCGATGTCCTCGTCGTCGAGTGCGCAGCGAGTGCGCTCGACCATCCGACCCATACCGGTCGCGTCGACGAGGAGAACCTCTTCGCGGTTCCGCCCAGTCGGCCTCTTCAGCAGCCAAATGCTGACCGGGATGCCCGTCGAATGAAAAAGCTGAGGAGGCAAGGCGATGATGGCCTCGACCGCTCCGTCCTCGATCATGGCAGCGCGAATCTCGCGGTTACGACCACCGTGAAAGGTGGCACCGTTGCCCATGAGCACTGCCGCGCGTCCACCGGGGGCAAGGCGTGCCAGGCTGTGCTGGAGCCAGGCGAAATTGGCATTGCTGTCCGGTGGAGTGCCGTAGTGCCAGCGTGGATCATCGGAAGTGTCCGTTCGACTCCAACTCTTCATGTTGAACGGGGGGTTGGAGACGATCACGTCGAAACCATGTCCTCCTTCGGGTGCATCGCGGAGGGCATGTACCGGCCCGTCGCCGAGGTCGGCATCGGTACCGAGCACGGACAGGCTCATCGCCGCCAGCTTCCGCGATGTCTCCGCGAGGGCGTGACCGGAGATCGATGGATCCGAAGCATCCCCATCGTTTCGTCGGACGAACTTTACCGTTCCGGTGAGCAGGCTACCGACACCGCAGCACGGATCATGGACTTTCTCACCGGAATGCGGCTCGACGAGCTCGAGCATGGTCCGCACCACGGCATCCGGTGTGTAGAACTCTCCATAAGATCTGTCGGTGGTAGCGAGTTGCTCCAGCAGGGATTCGAAGAGTTGGTGGGCGCCGTTGCCGGAACTGTTCATCGTGTCTTGTGCTTGCACCTGATCCAGCAGGCGAATGATGTTGTTCAGCCCGGTTACTTCTCCGTGTGAGTCGAGCCGTACCAGATCGACAAGGTCGGGAAGGACCAGTCGGTGGTCGCTCACTGCCTGTGCCAGCATGTCCCGGATTCGGTGTGGGTCCCCACCGGACGAAGCCGCTACCAGTTCACGCCAGCGCGAGGTGTCGCGAACTCGCAGGTAGAGCAACCCGAGTACCAGGTCGCGGTAGAAAGGTGCCGTCAGATAACCGCGATATCCGTCCAGTTCCCGCCACAGCTCCAGGAAGAAGTCCCGAGGTGTTCGGACGGGCGTTTTCGGAGTTTTCGGTTGCCATGGGACTGCGGTTCCCGCCGAATCGAGGTTCCTGCGCAGCCGTTCTCCGTAGGTGGTACCCGCCGATTCGCCGGCCTTGAGCGCATTCTTCGGGATCCTGCGGCCATCGAGCCAGGCGGCTACGTCTCCGACGGCGAACTGCTCACCTCCGGTGGTGCTCGCTGGTTCCGGAAAATCGGTCGATCGCCGCCGCCAGTTGCTGACGGCGGCCGGTTTGACTTCGGCCAGACGTCCGATCTCGGCCATCGAAACACGGTCTTCGGAGGCGTTCACCGTCGATCTTCACCTTCGTCATCGTCCGGTCGATCGTTTCCGTCCCACACCTCGTCGTACCGACCCAGTACCTCCGGTATCCGGTCGAATCGTCGGGCCTGATCGGCGATGACCGGTGAAAGGTAGCCGAGTTGCCGGTAGATCCCGGCTCGATAGGAATGGAGATCATGCTCGAATACCGGTTCGTAGTGCATGATCCGGTTGCGCAGCCTGCGCATTTTCTCCAGCTCGCTGTGCAAGGGTCGTCGAGGGCCCGAGTAGTTCGGGAAGGCCTTGTACAGCAGCGGAACCCAGAGGTAGCGGTCGTATGCCTTGCCACGACTGAGCAGAGAGACCCAGGATCCGAAAGCGAGCTTGGCGACGATGTCGTCGGCGCAGGGTTCCATGACGTTCCGCCGACTGTGTTTTTTCCGTCTTGCTTCCTCGACGAGTTCGCCCCGGGCATTGCCGACCATGCGGTGACCATTGTCGTCCAGCGGCGCGCTCGTCCACCAGTCATCGCGGCCGTAGTGGCCGCGGAGCGTGTCGTTGAGCGCGTTGCGGAGGCCGATCTCCAGCCAGTGCATCGGGCCGTAGAACGCTGAGCACACCTCCGGGTTCCACTGGTAGAGCCGGAAGGCGACATCGACGTCACCGCCTGCCAAGGTCGCTCTACGTGCCTTGCTGTTGCTGTCGATCATGCTATCCGGCACGCCTCGCCGGGTCAAGCGCAGTGCAATGCGCTCATTCTGTTAACAGCATCGGCCGGGAAAGCTTCCCTGATCCCAGGGGGGAGCGGCGTACGCGGTATTCTGGAGCTCGTGAGTACGGCCCGACTGCTTCTTGCGTGGCCGCGCTGACTAGCCCGGGAGGGCTGATCGCTCGCCGGAACCCGTCAGCGCGGCAACCCCTCACGCCCGGAAGGGCTGGGGGGTTTTCGATTTTCCGGGGCGGCACACGTCAGGGCCAACCGGCCGAGCGCGACGCGCGTCGGTCGCGGCGCGCATAACGGGCGATGAGGGAAGGAACGCACACGATGAGTGGCGCGGCAGAAGGCTCAGCCCACCAGGGCTCCGAAGAGACCCCACCGTTCCGCTACACGGCGGAGACGGCGGGGGAGATCGAGCGGCGCTGGCAGCAGCGCTGGGAGGAGCTCGGTACCTTCCACACTCCGAACCCCACCGGATCGCTGCAGGGTGACACCGCCGGGGCGGAGAAACTCTTCGTCCAGGACATGTTCCCCTACCCGTCGGGCTCCGGTCTGCACGTCGGTCATCCGCTGGGCTTCATCGGTACCGACGTCTACGCCCGATTCCATCGCATGCTCGGCCGCAACGTGCTGCACACGATGGGTTTCGACGCTTTCGGCCTCCCCGCCGAGCAGTACGCGATGCAGACCGGCACGCACCCGCGCACGACCACCGAGAACAACATCGAGCGGTATCTGAGTCAGATTCGCCGTCTCGGTCTCGGTCATGACGAGCGCCGCCGCGTCGCCACCACCGACATCGACTTCTACCGGTGGACCCAGTGGATCTTCCTGCAGATCTTCCACTCCTGGTACGACACCGAGGCCAACGGTGGAAGAGGGCGCGCCCGGCCGATCAGCGAACTGGAGAAGCAGTTCGAGTCCGGTGAGCGGACCACCCCCGACGGCCGCCCGTGGGCGGAACTGACGCGCTCCGAGCAGCGTGCGGTCCTCGACACCCACCGCCTGGTGTACCTGTCCGAAGCTCCGGTGAACTGGTGCCCCGGGCTGGGTACGGTCGTGGCCAACGAGGAGGTCACCGCCGAGGGACTCAGCGAGCGCGGCAACTTCCCGGTGTTCCGCCGCAACCTCAAGCAGTGGATGATGCGGATCACCTCCTATGCCGACCGGTTGGTCGACGACCTGGACCGGCTGGAGTGGCCGGACAAGGTCAAGACGATGCAGCGCAACTGGATCGGCCGCTCCCAGGGCGCCACCGTCTCCTTCGCGCTGGACGGCTCCGCCGGTCACGTCGACGTGTTCACCACCCGGCCGGACACTTTGTTCGGCGCGACCTACATGGTGCTGGCGCCGGAGCACCCGCTGGTCGACGAGATGACGGCGAAGCAGTGGCCGGAGGGCACCGACGAGCGCTGGACCCAGGGTGCGGCAACCCCGGCCGAGGCGATCGCGAACTACCGGCACGCTGCGTCGATGAAGTCCGAGCTCGACCGCCAGGACACCAGGGACAAGACCGGTGTGTTCACCGGCGCGTACGCGACGAACCCGGTCAACGGCGAACTGCTCCCGGTGTTCCTCGCCGACTACGTGCTGATGGGCTACGGCACCGGAGCGATCATGGCGGTGCCCGGTCAGGACCAGCGCGACTGGGACTTCGCGAGCGTGTTCGGGCTGCCGATCGTGCGCACGGTCGAGCCACCCCAGGACTTCGAGGGAGAGGCCTACACCGGGGACGGCCCGACGATCAACTCCTCCTCCCGGGACACCGGGCTGAGCCTGAACGGTCTCGGTGTCGAGGAGGCCAAGAAGGCGATCATTTCCTGGCTGGAGGAGCACGGCCACGGTTCGGGCAGTGTGCAGTACAAGCTGCGGGACTGGCTGTTCGCCCGCCAGCGTTACTGGGGTGAGCCCTTCCCCGTGGTCTACGACTCCGACGGCACTCCCCTGGGACTGCCGGAGGACCAACTGCCCGTGGTGCTGCCCGAGGTCGACGACTACTCGCCGCGTACCTTCGATCCGGAGGACGCGGCCAGCGAGCCGGAGCCACCGCTGTCGCGGGCCGACGACTGGGGCGCGGTCGAGCTGGATCTCGGTGACGGCCTGCAGCGGTACGACCGGGACAACAACGTCATGCCGCAGTGGGCGGGATCCTGCTGGTACCAGCTCCGCTACATCGATCCGGACAACGAGCGGCGATTCGTCGATCCGGACAACGAGCGGTATTGGATGGGACCGCGCCCGGAGCGGCACGGTGCCGACGATCCGGGCGGCCTGGATCTCTATGTCGGTGGTGTGGAGCACGCGGTACTGCACCTGCTGTACTCGCGGTTCTGGCACAAGGTGCTCTACGACCTCGGGCACGTCTCCTCGGAGGAGCCCTATCGGCGGCTGTACAACCAGGGGTACATCCAGGCTTATGCCTTCACGGACTCGCGTGGGGTGTACGTACCCGCCGAAGAGGTCGTCGAACAGGACGGGAAGTTCTTCCACGACGGCCAGGAGGTCACCCGCGAGTACGGGAAGATGGGCAAGAGCCTGAAGAACTCGGTCTCGCCGGACGAGATGGCCGACGCCTACGGGGCCGATACGCTGCGCCTGTACGAGATGGCGATGGGACCGTTGGATGCCTCGCGGCCGTGGGCGACCAAGGACGTCGTCGGCTCGCACCGGTTCCTGCAGCGGTTGTGGCGCAACGTCATCGACGAGCACACCGGGCAGCTGCGGGTTGTCGACGAGCAGCCCGATGTCGAGATACTGCGGGCGTTGCACAAGACGATCGCCGGTGTCCGGGAGGACTACGACGAGCTGCGGTTCAACACGGCCGTGGCCAAGTTGATCGAGTTGAACAACCGGGTCACCAAGGAATACTCCTCCTCGGCGGGGACACCGCGCGTGGTCGTGGAGTCGCTGGTGCTGATGGTCGCACCGTTGACGCCGCACCTGTCGGAGGAACTGTGGTCGCGGCTGGGGCACGAGGCAGGGCTCGCGCACGGGCCGTTCCCGGTGGCCGACGAGGAGTACCTGGTCGAGGACACTGTCGAGTATCCGATCCAGTTCAACGGCAAGGTGCGTTCGCGGGTCGTCGTGGCCGCATCGGCGGAGCAGGACGAGGTTCGTGAGGCTGCGTTGGCCGACGAGAAGATCGTGGCGGCTCTCGAGGGCGAGGAGCCGCGCAAGGTCATCGTCGTTCCCGGCCGCCTCGTCAACATCGTCGGCTGAGCTGGCGTGCCGGAGGGACGGGAATCACATGGCTAAGTTACTAGTCGGTAACTAGTCTGGTGAGGAGCGCCCCGAGGAGACGTTCTCGCGTTGGGCGCTGCCCGAGCTGGACTGGAGAGCCGATGGATATACCACCGATCCCGACAGGGTTCGACGCCGCGAAGCTCGGCGAGGTGCTGGACGGACGCTGGGCCGAGGTCCGAGCGCTGGTGCGCGACACCCTGCAGGACACGGAACTGCCACCCGGCAACGATCTGGACGTCGACAGCCATCGGGCATGGATCCTCGACCAGATGTACCGGCTGGCCGACAGCGGTATCACCCAGCTCGGTTTCCCGGCCGAGTACGGCGGCAAGGGCGACACCGGTGGCTCCGTGGTGTCGCTGGAAATGCTCGCCGGAAATCTCTCGCTGATGGTCAAGAGCGGTGTGCAGTGGGGCCTGTTCGGGGGTGCCGTGGTGGCTCTGGGTACCGAGCGGCATCACGACCGGTACCTCGAGCCGATCATGAGCATGGACCTGCCCGGCTGCTTCGCCATGACCGAGACCGGACACGGCTCGGACGTGCAGCACCTGCGCACCACGGCGACCTACGATCCCGGTACGGAGGAGTTCGTCGTCCACACGCCGCACGAGTCGGCGCGCAAGGACTACATCGGCAATGCCGCACAGCACGGCCGCATGGCCGTGGTGTTCGCGCAGCTGTACACAGCCGGGCGGGACCACCGGGTACAGGGCCACGGAGTGCACGCGCTGATGGTGCCGATCCGGGACGAGGACGGACATCCGCTGCCCGGCGTGCGAATCTCCGACTGTGGCCACAAGGCCGGACTCAATGGTGTGGACAACGGCCGCATCACCTTCGACCGGGTGCGGGTGCCGCGTGAGGCCCTGCTCAACCGCTACGGCGACGTCGAACCGGACGGGACCTACCGCAGCCCGATCGACGGAGAGAGCAAGCGGTTCTTCACCATGCTGGGCACGCTGATCCGGGGACGGATCTCCGTCGCCGGGACGGCGGGCAGCGCGACGAAGCTCGCGCTGGAGATCGCCCTGCGCTACGGCGACACGCGCAGGCAGTTCGAGAACCCGGGCACCGGCGACGAGACCCCTGTCCTCGACTACCTCGGTCACCAGCGGAAACTGCTGCCTGCGCTGGCGAAGACATTCGCTCTGCATTTTGCCCAGGAGGAGCTGGTCTCGACCCTGCACGATGTACACGGTTCCGATGGTCGGGACGAGCGCGCCCAGCGCGAGCTGGAGTCGCGGGCGGCCGGGCTCAAGGCGGTGTCCACCTGGCACGCCACGCAGACCATTCAGGCGTGCCGGGAAGCCTGCGGTGGTGCCGGCTACCTCTCGGAAAATCAGCTTCCGCAGCTCAAAGCCGATACCGACGTGTTCACCACCTTCGAGGGTGACAACACGATCCTGCTGCAGCTCGTCGCCAAGGGACTACTGACCCATTACAAGGATCAGTTCGACGATCTCGGTACCCTCGGGCTGGCGCGCTACGTCGCCGACCAGTTCTTCGGCACGGTCATCGAGCGGACCGCGGCACGGAAGCTGGTGCAGCGCTTGGTCGACGCCGCACCCGGCAGGGACGACGAGGACGTGATCTTCGACCGCGGTTGGCAGCTCAAGATGTTCGAGGACCGCGAGAAGCACGTCCTGGACGCCCTGGCGCGGCGCCTGCGCCGGGCCACCGGTGACGATGCGGACCCGTTCGAGGTGTTCAACAACGCGCAGGACCACGTGCTGCGCGCGGCGCGTGTGCACGTGGACCGTGTCGTGCTGGAAGCGTTCGTCGCAGGTATCGAGCGATGCGGCGAATCCACCCGCACAGAGGACCGATCCGTGGCGGCCGTGCTGGAGCGGCTGTGTGATCTGTACGTGCTCTCGAACATCGAGGCCGACCGCGGTTGGTTCCTCGAACACGAGCGGATCAGCAGTCGCCGATCCAAAGCCATCACCGAGGCGGTGAACACACTGTGCCGGCGGATCCGCCCGCACGCCGTCGATCTCGTGGAGGCATTCGGTATTCCGCGCCAGTGGCTGACGGCCCCGATCGCCACCGGTGCCGAAACCACACGCCAGGAAAACCAGCGGGTGCACGACCGTGGGTGAGCAGTCGGTCCCGGCTCCGTGACCACGATATTTCGGTGCGCACAGACGTCGGGAGGAGTCTGTCCCCCTGGTAGGTTCACGCATCCGTGAGACCTCCACGTGCACGACGAGCCGTGTTGACCGCAGGCCTGCTGGCGCTGATGGTCGGGGCGGGCACCGCAGGCACGGTGGTCACGTACTGGGACCAGCATGTCTCGATGCGTCCGTACAGCGGTGCCCGGCCGAGTTACCCGCAGGAGCTCCCGATGACGGAGTGGCCCTCGGAGACCGAGGTTCCCACCGCGACAACGTCCGCGTCACCAGCCACGCCGTCATCCGCATCGTCATCCGCGCCGCCTTCTCCGGTGATGCCTTCGTCCTCGCTGCCGACCGCGCAACCACCTCCGGTGGCCACGGACACGAGGACGGAACAGGCACCCGGCACGACCACGGAGCGGGTTCCGGCGACGACGGAGTCCACCCCCACGTCGACCGAGCAGGAAACCGCAGCCCCGGAGTCCCCCTCCGTGGCAGGCACGTCGAAACAGCGCCGGGTCCTCGAATTGGTCAATCGTGCTCGCCGCGAGGCAGGCTGTGACCCGGTCTCGCTGGATCGGCGGCTCAACACGGCCGCGAATCGGCACAGTTCGGACATGTCCGAGCGCGGTTACTTCTCGCACACCACTCCGGAGAACGTCGGCTTCGCGGAACGGGCCAAGCGAGCCGGATACCCCTCGCCGGGGGCGGAGAACATCGCTCGGGGATATCGCAGTGCCGAATCCGTCATGCAGGGCTGGATGGACTCGCCGGGCCATCGCGAGAACGTCCTGAACTGCGCACTGACGACCATGGGGGTCGGGGTGGACACCGATGGGTGGTACTGGACCCAGGTCTTCGGTCGATGAACAGCGGGACTTTTCACCGGGTTACTCGGTGGTCGCCGGCCCGCCGCTGATCAGCTCCGCGTGAGGCCGACCTCGTCGGCGAGTTCGGACAGCAGTGATTCGAAGAGCCGGTCGGCCTGCCGGACATCGAAGGGGAAGCGCCCGAACACCTCCAAGGCGACGTGTCCGTACAGGCGCACCCACCAGCGGAGCAGTGAGTGAACCGCCTCGGGTCCGAGTGCTTCGGGGGGCATCTCGATGCCCTCGTGCGAGAAAGCAGTGGCCAGCGCCTCCTGGTTGGTCGCCAGTTCGGATCGGAGCTCCGGTGATACCTCCTCGGAACTGGAACTCATTCTGGAAGCCCCTTCGGCCATCAGCGGCCCGACGACACTCAGGAAGACGCTGCCGAACTCGTCCTGTCCGGCCTGCCCCCAACCGCCGATCTCGTCCACGGGAGAGGCGAAGACCAGGGCGAACTCGCGGGGATGGGCCAGTGCCCACTGCCGGAAACCGTGACAGACCGTGAACACCTTGGCCGGATGGTCCTCGTCGTTCACCGATTCCAGACCTCTGTTGAGTTCGGCGGCGAGGTCGCCGCAGATGTCCTTGCCGAGGTGGTGCAGCAGATCCTCGCGGGAGTCGTAGTACCGGTACAGCGCCGGAGCGGTGATACCGAGCTCGCGGGCGATGGCGCGCAGGGTCACGGCATCCTGACCCTGTTGGACGAGGAGCTTCCGTGCGTGCTGTCGGATTTCCAGCTCCGTTGCCGCGCGGAGTCGCTCACGTCGAGTGACTTCGGTCATCTGCCACCCCATCCGGTACTTGCCGGTTCGCGTATCACTACAGTGGGCACCAACTTGTGAACGGCGTTTACTCGGTTCGCACCATTCATCTCACCGTAGCCGTTCCACCGGGGCGCCCACCACACGATCCGGAGGGCGGCCTTGTTCGCTCGCTGGGGATCCGTCGCACATCGGTCACCGGCTTCCGGTGGTGATCATCGCCTTGGCCCTGGATGCGACGGTGGTGCGAATGATTCCGGTGCCTGCGGTGTTGAAACTGATGGCAATGCCTCGTGGTGGGCACCGGGGCCGTTGAAGCGACTGCAACAACGGGTCGGTACCGGCGAAGTCGGAGACAGCCGTACGCCCACCGTGAGCGTGTCCGGAACCGATGAGTCGAGCAGTAAGCCGGGAGGCCGAATCCATGGGACCGCAGGAAGTCACCGTCTATACGCGTCCGGGATGTCCGTTCTGCACGTCGCTGCGTACCGGGCTGCGGCGCCAGGGGCTGGAATTCGCCGAGGTCGACATTTGGCAGGACCCGGATGCGGCGGCCACCGTCCGCTCCCTTGCCGATGGCAACGAGACGGTGCCGACCGTCGTGGTCGGTGAGTGGTCGGCGGTGAATCCGTCGACGGGGCAGGTTATGGAGGCTGTCGGCGAGCACGCCCCGGAACGGATGCCGGACCGGAAGCCGGGAGCGGTCGAAGGGGCACTCAATGCCCTCGGGCTCCGCAAGTCGTCGGGTGACTGAGGAGCTGGGGCCGGGCGTACGGGGGGCGTTACGGCCGGCCCCAGCGGGTTGCGATCGTCGGTGGCGCGAGACCGGCGAGCAGCAACCACACCAGTGTGACGCCCGAAGAGGCAAAAAGGGTGTGCTGCGGGCCGGAAATACGCCCGAATGGGGGTGTCCTCGAGGCATCAAGGGGGAAACACCCCTCTTACACGGCCCATCGCGGCCCCGGGAAGCGGATCGCCAGGGCGGAACTCCACAGTGCGCTGCAGGACCGCACGGTTCGCGCTGCCCAGGAACGCGATTCGAGACAGCAACCGATCCGGCGGTGTGGGGTGGACCGTTCGAATTCGGTGATTCGTTCGGTCTCCTCCGCCCCGGTAGCCGGCTTCCACTCGGAACGTGACCGGCTGGTATCCACGGGTTCCCGGTGGAGCAGGTCCGGACCGCGTGAGTCCGCTCTCTCCGGCGGTGTCCCGGTGGCACCGTCCTGCCGGGAGCACGTGGTGCTTTGGACTCCCGTGGTGCTCTGTGCCGATGCGATGCTTTGGTCCATTGCGGACTCGGCCGAGTCCGTGCGGGACTCGGGGGCTGCTGTCGTGGTTTTCTGCCGTTGAGTCATGCCCATAGCGTGCGGAATGCGAGCCCCGAGCCGGATCCGTATGGTTACTCATAAGTTACTCAATGGTAATGAGGTGCGCCTGTCGGACGGGCAAGTAAAACTCTCCACACCATCCTGAGTGGAGCCATCTCGGCATGGCCGTGTGGTGCTTCGCTGTTTGTCAGCATTCCGGGGTATCCCGGAGGAAGGTAGGGTCTCCGGCCATGGCGCGAATGAGTGGGGTCGGGGTGAGCTCCGGCCGAGCCGCAGGTCCGCTGGTACGCGTGGCCGAACCCCTTGCCGAACCCTGTGCCACTCCTGCCCCCGCGGATGCGGACAGCGAGGCAGCCCGCATCCGGCCCGCCGCCGAACTCGTCGCGGAGCGCCTGTTCACCCGTGCCTCCAGTGCCGAGGGCGATGCGAGGGCCGTCCTGGAGACCACGGCCGCGATGGCCATGGACCCCGCTTTGCTCTCCCGGGCCGAACAGCAGGTCACCGAGCACGCACTGCCCGCAGCCCGTGCGGTTCTGGAGGCCGCCAACGGCTTCGCCGATGCGTTACGCGCAACAGGAGGCTACCTGTCCGAGCGGGTGCGCGACGTGCACGACGTGCGGGACCGGATCATCGCCGAACTACTCGGTGTCGCGGCGCCCGGTGTGCCCGCACTCGATGGCCCCAGCGTGCTCCTCGCCCGCGATTTGGCTCCCGCCGACACTGCCGACCTCGATCCCGAGCTCGTACTGGCTCTGGTCACCGAGGAAGGCGGGCCGACCAGCCATACCGCGATTCTCGCGCGGTCGCTGGGGATTCCGGCCGTGGTCGCCGTGCGTGGCATTCTTTCTCTGGAGGGGGCCGTGGCGGCGGTTGTCGACGGTGACGCCGGAACGGTGGAGACCTCCGACCGACCGGTCCACGTCGAGATGGCCGAGCGCGACATCGGCCTCGACTGGAACGGCAGCGGCTCGACCGCCGACGGCCACCCGGTAGCGGTGCTGGCCAACGTCGGCTCGGTCACCGATGCGCAGGGTGCCGTCGAGGCAGAAGCGCAGGGCGTGGGCCTGTTCCGCACCGAGTTCTGCTACCTCGTGGCGGCCGACGAACCCGATGTCGGCACGCAGCGTGACGTCTACGCCGAAGTGCTCACGCCGTTCGCCGGGAAGCCGGTTGTGGTGCGCACACTCGATGCCGGTGCGGACAAGCCGCTGTCGTTCCTCGCGCCGGGGACCGAACCGAACCCCGCGCTCGGAGTGCGCGGGGTTCGAGTCTCCTTCGACCGCGTCGGGGTACTCGATCGCCAGTTGGCGGCGATCGCGGCCGCCGCTGCCGACTCGGGGGCCGAGGTGTCGGTGATGGCGCCGATGATTTCGACCGCGAGTGAGGCCGCCTGGTTCGCCGAGCGGGCCCGCGCGGCGGGCATTCCTCGGGTGGGGGTGATGGTCGAGGTTCCTGCGGCCGCGCTGAGCATTCGGGACATTCTCGAGGCCGTCGACTTCGTCAGCATCGGCACCAACGATCTCGCACAGTACGTGTTCGCGGCGGACCGGATGCTGGGCACTCTGGCCGGGCTGAACGACCCCTGGCAGCCCGCGCTGCTTCGACTGATCGCAATGATCGGCCGTGCCGGTGCGGAGTTCGGCAAGCCGGTCGGTGTGTGCGGGGAGGCGGCGGCCGATCCGTGGCTTGCCCGCGTGCTCGTCGGACTCGGTGTGACCAGCCTGTCGATGGTGGCGACGGCAGTACCGACCGTGGGATCGGCCCTGGCGGAGTACTCGTCGGCCGACTACCGGCGAGCCGCGGAGGCGGCGCTCGCCGCGCCGGATCCGACGCGGGCGCGCGAGGCGGTGCACGCCGCCCTGGGGTGATGTGCGACAGCACTAACTCCGACCGGAGCGAAAAATGCAGTTTCGCGCGAAACTGCAAAAGTATTACCATTTCATGTCTCGGCCACGCCATCCTCCTCGATCCCGTGCTCGATGGCATAGCGGGCGAGTTCGACACGGTTGTGCAACTGCAACTTGCGCAGGGTGGACTGCACGTGGTTTTCCACCGTGCGATGGGAGATCACCAGTTTGTTCGCGATCTGCCGCGCGGTGAGTCCTTTGGCCACCTGGCGCAGCACGTCGGTCTCCCGGTCGGTCAATTGCGGGGCCTGCGAGTCCGAATCCGGCGTGACGGCCATACGCCGGTACTCGCCCAGGACCAGCCCGGCCAGCCCTGCCGTGAACACGGCGTCTCCGACAGCGGTACGCCGTACCGCGTCCACCAGCTCCTCCACGGAAGCGGATTTGACCAGATACCCGGATGCTCCCGCCTTCACCGCCTCCAGCACGTCGCTGTGCTCGCCGCTGGCGGACAGGACCAGGACCCGTGTCCCCGGGATCTCCTGAGTGATCTCCCGTGAGGCCTCGACACCGGAGGTGTCGCCGAGGTTGAGATCCATCAGCACGACATCGGGCCGCACCGTACGGGCGATGCGCAGCGCCGAGACCGCGTCACCAGTGGTGGCCCCCACTTCGAATCCACGTTCTTCCAGGTCACGGGCAACCCCGTCACGCCACATCGGGTGATCGTCGACCACCATCACCGAGATGTCCGGCCCGGTCATCGTGCCACTCCCTCACCGTGTCCTCGAACACTCCGCTTGTGTTCTCTGCTGTCCTGCCGGTGCCCTCGGATGCTCTCCCCGGCACTGTCCGTACTCCCGGGTCGGGGTATCCGCATTTCCCATTCGGTACCTTCGCCCGGCGCGGTGTCCAGGGTGACCGCCCCACCCAGGCCCGCGACTCGTCCCCGGATGGACTGTGCCACTCCCATGCGGCCCTGGGACTCGGCTGCGGCCAACCTACCCTCGGGAATGCCGGGGCCGTTGTCCCGGACACTGGCGACGATCTCGTTGCCGAGATCCTCGAGCAGAACCCACGCTGCGGCATCAGCTCCCGCGTGTCGATCGACGTTGTCCAGCGCCTCCCGGACCACCGCGAACAGCTCCGAGGCCGTGGGGGCGGGCAGCAGTACCGGGGTGGCAGGTACGGACACCTGGACCTTGGCGGTACCGAGAACCTGTAGCTGTGCGGCGAGATCGGTCTCGCCGTGTTCGGTTGATTCGGCGGGGGCGGCGGCCATCAGCGAGCGCAGTGCGATCTCCTGCTCGCCTGCCAGCTGCCCGAGATTCGCGGCTTCGCCACCCAGTTCGAGGCCGCGCTTGCGTACCCGTGCGAGCACCTGAAGCACGCTGTCGTGGATGGAGCGGGCCAGTCGCTCGCGTTCGGCTGTCGCAGCTTCGGCACGTAGGGCTCTGCTCAGTCGTTCGGTGGAGCTCCGCGCCGTGTCGGAAGCGAGTCCGAGCAGCAGACCTGTGCCGATGTGCAGCAGTGTGTCCATCCACATGTTGCTGTCGATATAGCCGCGAAGGAGAAAGTTCGACACAGCCGCGACAGTGCCGACGGCGCCGCCGCTGAGCATGCCCCACTGCACGGCCGCGGCGGTGACCATCGACCCGTGCCACACCGTGACCACCGAGGGCATCCCCGCCTGCATCTGCTGCTCGGTCAGGATGAACTCACCTGCGAGGAACAGAGCGGTAACCACGACCAGATCGGTGAGCACCAGCGGATTCGTCCGCCCGCTGCGTGTGCGGTACCGGTAAATGGTGAAGGCGGTCCACAGCGCCATGCTCACCAGGACACTGGAGCCCAGTATCGGGCGTGCGTAATCGTCGACCTGCAGGATGAACCACACCAGGGCGTACAGGAACGCGCCGGCACGCAGGCCGTTGTGCGCTCGCCACAACGGTGATCGGCCATCCGGTATCTGCGGGGAGGATTCCGGTGCCGGAGGCGGTGCGGCCGAGGATGGTGTCCGATCGTCGTCCGGTTGCGGAGATCGTGTTCGTCGGGTCAAAACCTGTGCTCCTTCCCGACGATCATCCTGCCTTACCCGTGTGTGGGAGTAATCGTCCACGGTGGTGAGCACGGAGAGTGCGGACCCTCGCAGGTGGTTCAACTTTTGAATGGGTGGGTGTGCCGGACTTCTGCCCCGCGGTGCCATGTGCGAGGCTCCCGCAGGGAGGTGTGAAGGGGCCATGGGGGTATGGGCACTGTGGAAGCTGCGTCCGCCGGCGTTGGCCTATGTACTGCTGGTGAAGGTCACCGCTGTGGTGGTCATCGCGCTGGTCATCGCCACGACACCGCAGCCGGGGCCCCGTGCTCTCCGGATTTTCGCCATGCTCGCGCTGACGGCCGGACTGGTGATCATCGCGACCTCGGTATCGATTCACCTCCGGCATGAGGTGCGGCGCAATCCGTGGATCATCCACATCGCCTACCTGGCGGCCGGGATTCTGACGCTGCCCCCGAACCTGCTTGTGCTGCTGCTGCTCGGGCCTGCCCTGCACGGCGTGCTCGACATCCGTCCCGAGCCGTATCGGTGGATGTTCACCACCGCTGCAACCGCACTGGCGGCCTTCGCCGCACGGTGGGTGATCGGCTGGAACCATCCACGCTGGGAGCCGGTGCTGTTCGTGCTCGCCGGTGCCGTACTGCTGCTTGTGCGCGCGGCGATCGTGGCCATCGGCCTGCGGTTACGGGACCCGGAGGCTTCCCGGGAGGGAGTGCTCGGCGAACCGATCGACGTGTTGCTGGGCATCGTCGCGGCGAGCTTGGGCGGTCTGCTCGCGGTCGCGGTGGACTCCCATTCCGCCAGTGCACTCCTGGCCGGACCACCGCTGGCGTTGCTGGACATCGCCTGCCAGCTACCGCAGTGGCGCCGCTCGGCGCAGCACGACGGCAAGACCGGCCTGGCCAACGCGATGCACTGGGAACGGGTGGCGCGTGTGGAACTGACTCGCGCACGCTCTCGGACGCAGCCCATGGCGGTGTTGCTGCTCGATCTCGATCACTTCAAGCGAGTCAACGACGAACTCGGGCATCTCGCGGGCGACGCCGTGCTGGCCTCGGTCGCGCTGATGTTGCGCAGCAGTGTGCGCAAGGGGGACGTGGTCGGTCGTTTCGGTGGTGAGGAGTTCGTGGTGCTGCTTCCGGGGGCCGACACCGACATCGCCTGCACGGTTGCGCAGCGGGTGCGATTGTCCACCGCTTCGCTGTCCGTCCCCGCGCAGGACACCGACGGCAGTCACCGTGAACTCGACGATCTGACCGTCAGTATCGGCGTCGCGACCACACTGCGGTTCGGTTACGAGCTGCCGGATCTGCTGGTGGCCGCAGATGCGGCGTTGCTCGCCGCGAAAGCGGGTGGCCGCAACGCCGTCACCGTGGCGTAGAGCTCACCGGTCCTCGCCCCGTTGCTCGCCGGAGCTTCCCTCGTCCGACCTCCGGTGCCCGGTGGGGCCGTTCTCCGCATCCTCGTTCTCGGTGGAGCTGCCTCCGGTGGCCGACTCCCGACTTTCTCCGTGCCTGGTGACCGCCGGTTGTTCGGGCGGGGCCGTGCTTTCCCGCTCCCCGGGGGGCATACCTTCTCTCGAGTCGGTGGGACGGACCTGCTCGTTCTCGTCCTCGTCGGAAACCAGGGATCTGATGGCCGAGTTCAGCACGGCTATCAGCGGCACCGCCAGCAGCGCTCCCACGATCCCGGCCAGAACGAAGCCCGCGCTGATGGCCAGTACGACCGCCAGGACGTGCAGTTGAACCGCACGTCCGATGATCAGCGGCTGCATCACATTGCCCTCGAGTTGCTGCACGCCGAGCACCACGCCGAGCACCAGCAGTGCCGCGATCGGACCCTTGGTGACCAGGGCCACCAGGACGGCGACGACGCCGGAGGCGATCGCACCGATGATCGGGACGAAAGCGCTGAGGAAGACCAGGGCCGCCAGTGGAACCGCCAGCGGTACGCCGATGATCGCCAGGCCGATCCCGATCCCCACCGCATCGAAGATGGCCACGAGGGCGGTGCCGCGAACGTAGCCGACAAGCGAGGCGAACCCGCGTGATCCCGCGGTATCGACGCGTGGCCGGACGGATTTCGGCACGATCCGCAACAGGAACAGCCAGATCCGTCGACCGTCGTGCAGGAAGAAGATCAGCGTGAACAGCATCAACAGCAGACCGGTCAGAAGAGTGCCGAATGTCGAGGCCGTGGCCAGGGCGCCGGAGGTCAGCATGGCCTGATTGCGTTCCAACCATTGCCGGGCCTGGTTCACGAAGTTGTCGAACTGCTGCTGGGTCAGGTGCAGCGGGCTGTTGGCGAGCCACTGCTGAATCTGATTGAAGCTTGCCAGAATCTGGGACTGCAGATCGGAGAAGCCGGTGATGAACGCGTTGATGACGAAGGTGAGCACACCCCCCACGGCGGCGAGCCCGCCGATCATCACGATCGCGGTTGCCAGGGCACTCGGAACCCCCAGTCGGACCAACCTGGCTACGGCAGGTGCCAGCAGTGCCGCCAGCAGCAGCGCGATTGCGACCGGGATCAGGACGGCATAGAACCTGCGCACGACCTCGCCGAGCACGTACAGCGTGCCGAGGATGACGAGGATGCGCCAGCTCAGCGCGGCCGACACGCGCAGGATGGGCGGAACCGCGGCGGTGCTATCCGAACGGGTGATCTTGGAGCTGCTCACGTCCGCCACAGTATCGACAGATCGGTTTTCCGGGGGCGAGTTCGAACTCGAAATTTCGATATCAGGCACTTCCCATCCGTCGATGGTGGGCCGGAGTGGTCGACGGTGCGTGATGTACAGGAGGTCGCCGAGATCGGGGCGTAACACGATGTGGCGACATTGTTGCGTTATGGGTGCGTGATCGCTCGCAGGTTTGGAAGAGTGCCCGTCGTTGATCCAAGCCGCCCGTGCTCATGGCGGGTACGGCCGAATCGATCGCACACCGAATCCCGGGAGGTCGCGAAAGTCCCATGTCCGACGACGATCAGTGTCCGGGAGGTATCCGCCTGCGGCGGATGCTGACCCGTGCTCTGGTCTTCACGGGTACGACCGTGGCGGGAACTTCGGTCGCATGGCTGCTCGGAGCCGGAATCGCGGCAGCGGACAGCAGTACACAGCCGGACGGTCCGGACGGGCCGGACTGCCCGTCCCGCGTGTCGGCCGCGCAGGAGCGGGTCGGCTCGGAACACAGTCGTGTGGCCGGTGCGGACCGGAATCGGGACGCGGCGATGTTGGGCCTCGCCGACCTCGACTCCGCCACGACGCTGACCTCGGAATCCACGGCGGTCCCGGTATCCGGCACCTGTGTTGGGATCGCCGCAGTGACCGGCGCCGTCCGGGATACTCTGCACAGCGCCGATTCGGTTCTGACTCCGGTGCGGCAAGCAGCCGACGAGGTACTTCCGGGAAAGGACGGCGACGACCTGCTTTCCGAGACGGTCGAGCAGGGACTGGATGCGCTGGAACGGCCGCTGCGTCCGCTTGGTCCGGGAACGTCCGCACCGCACTCGGACGTCGGGAAACCTCCGGCTGTGCCGACCGGCGGCGATGGTGGTGGCAGCGAGGTCGATGCGACCCTGCCATCGCGGTCTCCCGAAGATGGTCTCTCCGCTGACCTCTCTTCGGCTCCCGCGGCCCACGCTGCCGCCCGTGAGAGCCGGGCGATTCTCCACTCCGTGTCCACGCGGCAGGGTCCGGACAGCAGGGCGCCTGCTGCGCCGCAGAAAACCGAACCGGCCCCGTTTCCACCCCGGCACGCGGTCGTGCCGGGGGTGGCCGGTGGCGGCAGTGCCACCGACGGGCACTCGAACAGCAGCTTCGGTGTCGGTCGACAGGATGACCTCCGGATTCCCGCACCGTTTGCGGGCATCGCACCCGGCTATGGCATGCACGCCCCGACGAGCGGGGCACGCCCCCAGCCGGGCGTTACCCCCGACTGAGCATCCTGCCCGCGCAAGGATTCTCCCGCTGTTCCCGATCTCCTTCGCGCCGAAGCCCCGACAGTCCGGGGCAAGGAGATCTCCTCGGGACCACCGCGCACGGCAACACGCACGGATCTCCGCCACGGCGACCGAATACGGCGACCGGATGTCGAAAGCCGTCCGGCTCATCCGGGACCGGCCGCCGCGCGCCCGGTAAATCCACATGCCCGGTAATCCATCCGCACAGCAGACCCACGGCCTCAGTTTTCCCGCTCAGCAGCGGAAATCATGCAAAGGAGAGTTCCCATGCAGACTTGGGCGAAGCGCGGAGTTCAAGCCGCGTTGGTGACCGGAGGCATGCTCGCTGCCGGAACCGCAGCCGCCTCGGCTTCCGAGACATGCTCCGACCGTCCGTACTCTCCGTTGGGAGAGACAGCGCCGGGTACCGATGCCGGTAACGATGGCACGCCCAGCCGTAGCGGACCGTGCTTCGCGGGTGAGCTGTTCCCCGAAGAGGTCGGCTCGGTTCCCTTCCGAACTCCCGGCAAGTCGGCACAGCATTCCATGACCGCGCTGTCCGGAACCATCGATCCGGTTCGCGACCTGCTGCCTGCGGTGGAGGAAGCGCTGACGCACGAACTCCCCCGGATCATCGACCGGCCCGACCCAGCGGTGCGCCTCGACCGCTCGGAAACGACCCGTCGGATCAAACCGGTCGACCGGGCCGGGTCGAATCGCGGTCCCAAGCACGCGAGCCGTTCCGGACGAGTCGATCCGGTGGGAGCGGCGAAGCAGGACCGGACCTCACCGGAACTCGAGGACGGTTCCAGCGCAGTCACCCGTCCGCTTCCCCGGATCGACCATCCGCTGGAGCTCGCCGGGTGGGTTGCCGACTCCCCGCAGATCGGTGACGCACAGGTCGGAAGCCGCACTTCGGTGCCGGGACGCACGCACGCCGCGCTGGGCATCCTGCCGCAGAACGGCAAGCGCGGGCGGCATGCGGTGGAGGCGACGCTGGGCACCCCGGCCGAAGGATTCCACCGCTCGCTGAGCTGGGCCGGCCCGATCGGCGATGTCATCACGAGTGACCGCAGTGCCGCGGGGGCTGCGGATGCTGCTTCGGACACGGCGCGCCTCGAGGACACGGTGAGCACGGAAGCCGCCCCCGCTCTCGTCGTCCCCACCGGCGACCCCGCCGTTGTCGAGGTCCTGCAGCAACCTGCGGGCATCGTGGCCTTGTGGGAGGACACGCTCGGTCGCGGTTCGGTATCGGGTCGCTCGTTGTCCGCGGCCCTTGTCGCCCCGCGGACCGTGGATTTGACCTCGGGAGAACTGGGCGGTGGTGCGGAACTGCGGACGGTCCCGCGTTCGCTGCTCGCCTCGGTGCTGTCCGGAGGGACGACCGCGCGAGAGCACCCGAATCCGGAGTCCGTGCCGTTGCAGGTTCCGGGAGGACTGCAGGAACAGGCCACCGATATCCCGAACCTGTCCGGTCCGGTGGAGCTCGAAGCCACCGAGACATTGAAGCTCGACCGACTTTCGGACGAGGCAGCCGATCACTCGCCTGCCGGGCGCTCGGCGGAACCGACGCTGCCCGCCTTCTCCGACACCCCGCAGCTCACCGATGTCACGGTGGAGGTGCTCGACGAGCTCGCGGCCGCCGTTCCCGAGCGGTCGCAGGTCGCCCGGAATCCGTTCGCTCCGGCTCCGGCAGCGCGCACCGCGCCGGTCGGTGGTATGGCCCTGCCCGTCCTCGACGGAGGGGTTCCGGACATCAGGGTCATGCGGGGCGAGACCCTGCCGCTTCCGGCGGTCGGGACGGACGGGACGCCGGTACTGACGGCACCGGACACCGCAACGACACCGGGGATCGTGCCTGTTCGGGCCTGATGCCCGAAGGAGCCCGGGTGGAGGAGCCACGAGAGGCGGTGCCCGAGACATGGTTCCCTCGCTCGGGCTCTACCGAGTTTGCGGTCTCGAGGTGGCAGGAGCGACCGTAGCGGAGCCGTCGGCGGGCACGGGCGCGACCTTGCGCGCGTGCCACCAGCCGTGGAAGTGGTACAGCAGGAAGGCCACACCGAAGTAGACGTAGGCGTTTCCGATCAAATGCTCGAAAAAGTTCCACGTCAGTTCTTTGCCCTCGCCCTGGGGCACGGTCCAGTGCGGGCCGAGTACGAAGAACTCGGCCACGAGCGTTGCGGCCACGAGCAGGGGCCAGTGGCGCCGGACAAGGGCGGCTCCGAGCAGGAGCACCAGTCCGGGAACCGCCCACACCCAGTGATGTGACCAGGATATGGGCGAAACCAGCAATCCCAGGATGCCGTTGATGGTCAGAGCCATCGGCGGATCCTGTCTGCGCAGGGTGTGCACCATGCCGAGCACGGCCACCGCCAACATGGCCAGGGCCAGCAGCCCGAAGACCACGGTCAACCACGGCGCGGGTACCTGCGACTTGGCCAGCAGCGAGCGCAGCGACTGGTTGCCCGCGTAGATGGCGGCGGTGCCCTCGAACCGCGGTCCGAAGGAGACTTCTCCGCTGGCAAGCATCTCGTGCAACCAGAACCGCTTGGCGGAGTCGAAGGCGAGCACCAGACCGATCAGCACGGTCACCAGGAAGGTCAGCAGGGTCGTCGCGATCGCTCGGTAGTCCTTGCGCAGCAGGAAAAACAGCAGAAACACGGCCGGGGTGAGTTTGATGCCTGCGGCAATACCGATGAGCATTCCGCGTGGGTAGGGCAGTCTGCGATCGCCACCGATGCGCCACAGGCAGTCGATGGCGACCAGCGCCATCAGCACCACGTTGATCTGGGCGTAGGTGATGGTTTCGATGACGGGCTCGGTGATCGTGGCCGGCGGGAGTGCGGCAGCGGCGATCATCAGCACCTTGTCGCGGTGCTCGGTGAGGAATGCCGCGGTTCCCAGAACCACGTAGAGCGTGGCCAGCAGCGACAGGTGCGTCACAACCATGATCATGGTGATCGCGACCGGCTTCGGCACCAGCGCGAGCGGCGTGAACGCGATCGCCGCGAACGGTGGGTAAATGAACGGCAGGTGGAGACCGGAATCGGTGGCGGGTAGGTTTCGGTAGATGTCCTCGCCGGACAGCCAAGCCCGAGCGCCGAGCTGGTAGACCTCACCGTCGATATGGGCGTGCGGATTGATCGCGGATACCATGATCACGGCGACCAGTTCGGCGACTCCGATCACGGTGAGTAACTTGCGGTGAGCATGGACTCTCCGGCCCAGAGCTCGCCAGCGCGGAGACGTTCCCGTCAGCGGCACGATTCCACCATCCAGGTTCGACCATGGTCATCGAGATTCGGATGACCGGGAAACAGCGTAAGCGGTGCGGACCACCGCACCCGCGCGCGGGCAGTGACGTGCGTACCGAGATAACGGTACCGCCGGATAAGGCCACTCTCCGTTATGTGCGCTGGAGTGGATATCACCATGATGTGGGGCCGCTGCTCTCTTGAATTTCCTACCGCTTGGCGGGGAGGCTCAAATTACGTTGCGCCATCTGGTGGGGAGGACAGGGCCAAATGAGTGTTGTCGATGCTGCTGTGCCGTCGCAGTTCACGGGAGTCTGGGACGAGCTCATCGCCGGTCTGGAGGTGGGTTTCTTACTGACGGACGAACGGGGTCAGGTGCTGGCCACCAATGACGCTGCGGCGGAGCTGATGCGGCTCGACAGATCCGACCTGCTGACGGGTTCTCGACCGAACGGCTGGGTCGTGCGTGACGACACGGGAGCGGCCCTGCCCGACTGGGCGGATCTGGCCGGTCAGGTTCTGCGTGCGAGAACGCGCTTGTCGACGCCGTTGGTGGTTGCACCGAGCGGGCAGGTGTCGAGCCGGATCTGGGTGGATTACCAGCCCGTGCGCATGCAAGGGCGGGACAGGGTACTGATGCTGTTGCAGCCGGTGGACACGGGTGTCGCACACAGTCGGGGGTTACTGGACCCGTTGACGGGACTGCCGGGCCGTGTGTTGTTACTGGATCGCTTGGAACAGGCACTGGTGCGTTCGCGCATGCGTGGGACGTTGACGACACTGGTGCTCGTCGATATCCGGCACCTGACTGCTTTCAACCGGGACCACGGCTTCGATCAGGGTGACGAGTTGCTCGGGATACTCGCGGCACGAATCCGTCAGGGCATGTGTGACGAGCACACCGTCGCTCGATACGGCGGCGATGAATTCACGGTGGTTGTCGAACATGCGAACGGCACCGGTGCGGAGATCGCCGAACAGGTGCGGAGTTTCGCGGGGCGGCCCATGCGCATCGGGCACAAGCGGGTACGCCCGAGCCTGAGCGTGTCATGGGTGACCAGCGATGGTCATGCCCCGGTGCATTCGGTCGTGGCCCAGGCAGAGCGGCAACTCACCCGTTGAGTCAACCGAACTCGTCCGTGAGCCGGGAGCGAACCGCCTCGGGCGAACCGGGACGAGCGAAGAACCAGCCCTGCCCGGTCTCGCATCCGATGTCGGCCAGGCGCTGTGCCTGGGCATGTGTCTCGATGCCCTCGGCGGTGACCGTCAGCCCGAGCGTGTGTGCCAAATCGACGAGTGTGCTCACGATCTGCGCATTGACCGGATCGGGGCTTTCCGTTTCCCGGAGCCCCTCCATGAACGATCCCGCGATCTTGAGCTCGTGCACCGGCAGGTGCCGTAGGTAGGTGAGGTTGGAGTAACCGGTGCCGAAGTCGTCGATGGCGATCCGCACGCCCATCCGCGACAGTGCGCGCAGGGCTCCGAGCGGCTCGTCGGCGGTGCCCATCACGGCGCTTTCGGTGAGTTCGAGTTGCAACTTCGACGGTGGCAACCCGGTCTCTTCCAGAATCTCCGCCACATCCGAGACCAGGCCGGGGTCCCGGGACTGGCGAACCGCGAGATTGACGCTCACGAACGGTGCCGCCGAGCCGAACTCGTGCTGCCATCGGGTGGCCTGCCAGCATGCGCGCCGGAGCACCCAGCGTCCCAGCGATACGATCAGCCCGGTTTCCTCGGCCAGGCTGATGAACCGGTCCGGGCCGAGCCGTCCGAGTTCGGGATGCCACCAGCGCACCAGCGCTTCGACTCCGCTCATCGATTGCTCACGCAGGCCGACCAGGGGTTGGTACTCGACGTAGAACTCGCCGTGCTCCAGAGCGGCGGGCATTCTCGCCGACAGTTGGAACTGCGCGACCTCGGCTGCGTTGCGTTCGATGTCGAACAACGCCCACTGATTCCTGCCTTCGTCCTTGGCCCAGTAGAGCGTCACGTCGGCGTCGCGTACGAGTTCGGCCGGTGTCTGACCATCGATGGTCCGTTCCACGATGCCGACACTGGCCATGACCGTCAGCTCGTGTCCCTCGACGCGGACCGGCTCGACGAGTGAGTCGAGCACCTGTTCGGCGACCTCGATGGCCTGGTCGACGCCGTCGGAGTCCTCGATCAGGATCACGAACTCGTCCCCGCCCATCCGGGCGATCAACCGGTCGGATCCCTGGACCGAGGCCGCGAGGCGTTCGGCGACCGCCACCAGCAGACTGTCCCCCACGGGATGCCCCAGGCTGTCGTTGATGGCCTTGAACCCGTCGAGATCCATGTAGCACAGCGCGATGCGCTTGCCCGGTGTGCCCTGGAGTGCTTCTCCGAGTCGTTCCAGGAGCAGCGCCCGGTTCGGCAGGCCGGTCAGCGGATCGTGCAGGGCCTGGTGCCGCAGGCGTTCCTGCAGCATTCTGCGGTCGGTGATGTCCTCCATCATCGCGACCTGGTACAGCGGCAGGCCGCCCTCGTCCCGCACCAGCGATACGATCAGTTCGGTCCACGACTTGCTGCCGTCGGGCCGGGTGAACGGCTTTTCCACCCGGAACTGCTCCCGATCGCCGCGCACCAGTTCCTCGTACTGATGCCACACTTCCTCGGGATCCTCCGGGTCCATCAGCTCGTAGACCGTCATGGACTGCAGTTCCTCGCCATTGCGCCCGACGATGCGCCGCAACGAGGAGTTCGTCTCCAGAATCCGGCTCTTGGTGTCGGCGATGCCGATGCCGATGGCGGCTTCCGAGAAGATCGCCCGGAACCGGGCCTCGCTGGTGCGCAGCGCCTGCTCCACCGAGTCCCGGGCATCGAGCACCGCCTGCCGGATGGCTTCCTGCTCGTCGAGTGTCCGGGTGCGTGCGGCCTGGGTGAATCCCGAGCAGACCGCCGCCTGCACTGCCGAGACCCTGCTGCGCCACGCGGCGGTGTCGTCGAGTCGTAGCAGCGGTAGTATCTTCTCGCCGATCAGGTCGACGGTGCGTGCGAGAGACTCCGCACCGGTGAAGTGCACCGCCACGAGGTCCGCCCCCACCTTGCGGGCGGCCGTGGTGTCGAACGGTTCACTGGCGAGGGATTCGAGTAGTTCGTCGGTGTAGTGGCGGAGCCGTTGTTCCACCTCGGCACTGGTCATCGGCACATAACTCGTGCCGACGAGTGCCTCCGCCCAGGTCGAGGCGAAGCGCTGCCGGTCCGTGTGACTCGCGGACGGTTCGTGAGCGCTCGACACAGGCGCTATCCAGCCGGTCATGCCTGCGGCGCCCTCCGCTCGTCGTACACGCCTGCGTCAGGTACGCCCGGAGCATACGGCCGGGGACACCTGGAGGTCGAACATGAGTCCTGAACACCACCCAGGGTAGTGAGAAGGTGTGTTCTCTGCCGCACCGGCAGCGCGCGGGCACCGTGCCCGGCGTGCCGGTCCGGCCGCCGGGCACGTCCTCGTAAACGCCTCGGAAGCGAACTCAGCCGAACAGCTGCGGCAAGGTACCTTCCCACGCCCGGCGGAGCTCGCCGAGATCGATCCGAGCGATGTCCTGGATCTCCAGCGACTTCGACTCGGTGTCGACGACACCGACCTTCGTGCAGGGCAGCTCCCGCGCACTGCACATCTCGGTGAAGCGCAGTTCCTCGCTGCGCGGGACCGCTACGAGCACCCGTCCCGCGGATTCGGAGAACAGCCAGACGAACGGGTCCGCAGCCTCGGGCAGCACGACGCGCGCGCCCGTCTCGCCGATCAACGCCGTCTCCACCAGAGCCTGCGCCAGCCCACCCTCGGACAGGTCGTGTGCAGCCGAGATCATCCCGTCCCGGGAGCCCGCACGCAGTACCTCGGCGAGCAGTTTCTCGCGAGCCAGATCCACCTCCGGAGGGGTGCCGCCGAGGTGGTCGTGCACGACCCTGGCCCATTCCGAACCCCCGAACTCCTCGTGGGTGTTGCCGAGCAGCAGCAGCGTCTCCCCGTCTTCCTCGCCGATTCCGGTGGGGATCCGGCGGGTGACATCGTCGATCGTGCCGAGCACTCCGACCACCGGGGTGGGCAGGATCGGTTTGGTGCCCGTCTGGTTGTAGAAGCTGACATTGCCACCGGTGACCGGGATGCCGAGTTCGGCGCAGCCGTCGGCGAGGCCGCGCACCGCCTGCTGGAACTGCCACATGACTCCCGGGTCCTCGGGAGAACCGAAATTCAGGCAGTTGGTGACAGCCATCGGCGTGGCACCGGTGACCGCGACATTGCGGTATGCCTCGGCCAACGCCAGCCGCGCACCCCGGTACGGGTCCAGTCTGGTGTAGCGGGCATTGCAGTCGGTGGCCACGGCGATCCCGCGGCCGCTGTCCTCGTCCACCCGCAGTACGCCGCTGTCGGAGGGCTGGGCGAGCACGGTGTTGCCGCGCACGTAGCGGTCGTACTGGCTGGTCACCCAGTCCCGGGAAGCGAGGTTCGGCGAGGCGGCCATCCGCAGCATCGTGGCCCGTAGCTCATCAGATGTGGACGGGCGGGACAGCGTGTTCGGATTGTCCGCGGCGATCAGGTCCTGCTCGCCGGGCCGTTCCACCGGTCGTTCGTAGACGGGCCCCTCGTGCGCGACGGTACGCGGCGGAACGTCGACCACCAGCTCGCCGCCGGCGTAGACCTCGAGGTTGTCGCCGTCGGTGACCTCACCGATGACGGTCGCGGTGACGTCCCACTTCGCGCAGACCTTCATGAAGGCGTCCACGTCGGACGGCTGCACGACGGCGCACATGCGCTCCTGCGACTCACTGGACAGGATCTCGGCCGGGGTCATGCCCTGCGCGCGCAGGGGAACCTCGTCGAGGTCGACCCGCATTCCACCATCGCCTGCGGAGGCGAGTTCGGACGTCGCGCACGACAGCCCGGCACCCCCGAGATCCTGGATGCCCACGACCAGTCCCGAACGGTACAGCTCCAGACAGCACTCGATGAGCACCTTCTCGGTGAACGGGTCGCCGACCTGCACACTCGGCAGCTTCTTCCGTCCCGTTCCCGACTCGTCACCTTCGAAGGTCTCCGAGGCCAGGACCGAGACTCCGCCGATGCCGTCCAGTCCGGTACGAGCGCCGAACAGAACGAGCTTGTTTCCGGCGCCGCTGGCATGTGCGAGGTGCAGGTCCTCGGACTTGAGCACGCCGATGCACATCGCGTTGACCAGCGGGTTACTGGCGTAGGAGTCGTCGAAAACGACCTCGCCGCCGATGTTGGGCAGGCCCAGGCAGTTGCCGTAGCCGCCGATGCCGCCGACCACTCCCGGCAGCACCCGCGCGGTGTCCGGTGCTTCGGCGGGACCGAACCGCAGCGGGTCGGCCACGGCAACCGGACGTGCCCCCATTGCCATGATGTCGCGGACGATCCCGCCGACACCGGTGGCCGCGCCCTCGTGCGGCTCCACGTACGACGGGTGGTTGTGGCTTTCCAGCTTGAACGTGACCGCCCAGCCGTCGCCGATATCGACCACACCCGCGTTCTCGCCGATACCTGCCAGCATCTTCTGCCGCATCTCGGGTGTGGTCGTGTCCCCGAAGTACTTCAGGTGCACCTTGGAGGACTTGTACGAGCAGTGCTCGCTCCACATGACCGAGTACATGGCCAGTTCGGCCTCGGTGGGCCGCCGCCCGAGGATCTCGCAGATCCGGGCGTACTCGTCCTCCTTGAGGCCCAGCTCCAGGTAGGGCTGGGCGGTGTCCGGCGTGTTCCGCGCGTGCTCGACGGAGTCCGTCGGCGCGCCATCGCCGTCGGTGCCACGGCCACCGGTGTCGACGGTGCCCAGCTCGGTGCCGGTTTCGGCGGTGGGGCCGTCGGTGGCGGCTTCGACGGACGAACCGCTCGCGGCCACCGACGTCTGCGGGTCTTGCGGGTTGTTGCTCACGCTGCCACCAGTGCGTCGAGGGCGGACAGGAACATGCCGAGACCGTCGTCGGTGGGACCGGTCAGCGGATCGATCGCGTGCTCGGGGTGCGGCATCAGGCCGGCCACCCGGCCGCGCGCGTCGGTGATGCCTGCGATGTCGCGCGCAGAACCGTTGGGATTGCCCTCGACGTAGCGCAGCAGCACACGGCCCTCGCCTTCGAGTTCGTCGAGGGTCGCCTTGTCGGCCATGTAGGAGCCTTCACCGTGCTTGACCGGGATGAGCAGCTCGGCACCGGGTTCGTAACGGGTGGTCCACAGGCTGGTGGTGTTCTCCATGGTGAGCCACTGGTCGCGACAGACGTAGTGCAGTCCGGCATTGCGGGTCAGTGCCCCGGGCAGCAGCCCGGATTCGCACAGCACCTGGAAGCCGTTGCAGACTCCCAGAACCGGCAGCCCCCTGTTCGCGGCCTCCACCAGTGCGGTCATCACCGGCGAGAACTTCGCGATGGCGCCGCAGCGCAGGTAGTCACCGTAGGAGAACCCACCGGGCACGATGACGGCGTCGACGCCGTGCAGGTCGTCGTCGCCGTGCCACAGCGCGACGGCCTGGGCGCCTGCGCGGCGCACCGCGCGCTGGGCGTCCACGTCGTCCAGCGTGCCGGGAAAGGTGATGATGCCGATCCGTGCACCGGCGGCGCCGGTGGTGGTCTCGGTGGTGACAGGGGCGCTCATGAGTCGACCCTGCGCACGGTCCAGTCCTCGATCACGGGGTTGGCCAGCATCGTCTCGGCGATCTTGGCCAGCGTCTCGTCGTCGACGGAGTCGGCGACCTCCAGTTCGAAACGCTTCCCCTGGCGGACTTCGGAGATTCCGTCGAAGCCCAGACGCGGCAGGGCACCTGCCACCGCCTGTCCTTGTGGATCGAGGATCTCCTGTTTCGGCATGACGTCGACAACGACTCGGGCCACGGGCGCTGCTCCCGGTTTCCGTGCAGATTCACTGCGCACGCGCGGAAATACCACGTACGGCAGTGAATGGCCAGCAGTACGCCAAAAGGGTAACTGACCTGCGCGTTCAGCTCGGTCCACAGGGTGCCCGGTGCGGTATAGGTCACGTTGGGAGCGGTGCTCGATGTGCGTGCCGTTCGCGGAAAGAGTTGAAAAACCGAGCGCTCGCTCTAATAATGACGAGCTTGGTTTCCGGGGAGTCGATACACCGGCGGAGACGGTCGTGCGGGATCCGGCATGGTCGCGGTACGGCGCGTGGGTCGTTTGCCCGCTGCTGGGCGCGGGGCTCCTGTTGTTGCTCAACTTCCTTTCCGGCCGGCTGGCGTCGACGTCCTGGATGCCGTGGCAGCCGGCGTTCGAGCTGGCCTCCTCCGTACCGGAGCCGTGGGCGGTGCCCGACACTCCCGCCCTCGATTCCGGTGCCAACGCCGTGTTCGCGGATCGCCGACGGGCCTTGGACGAGGACAGGAGCGGTGACGCGGCCGCGCTGCGTACCGAACTCGGCAATATGGGGGTCGTCGTGCGTGATGGGAAGAAGCGCCAGTACTGGCGCCGTACCTCGGACAGCTCGGGTTGAGGCATGCTCGGGGTGTGGCGGTTCCGCGCGAAATCGCCACCGCGACGACATCGAATCAGCGTCCCCCGATGACAGGTATCAAGACTCATGCGCACTGTCGATCCCGCCAAGCACGAGGCCAAGCGCCGCCACATCATCGAATCGGCGGCCTCCTGTTTCGCGCGGGCGGGTTTCGACAAGACAACCGTGGCCGACATCTGCACGGCGGCCGGGATCAGTTCGGGCAGTCTCTTCCATTACTTCCCCTCCAAACGCGCGGTGTTCACGGCGATCTTCGAGCAGGACGGTCGGGACAATGCCGAGCGGCTGGCGGCGGCTGTCGATTCCGACGACCCCTGGGGCGCTGTCCTCGAGCAGGTCGAGTACATGGCTCGCTCCCTCGCAGACCCCGAAGCAGCGGGGCTCGCGTTCGAGGTGGTCGCGCAGGCCGGCCGTGATTCGGAGCTGGCCGAACTGGTGACGCGCGACGACCGTGAGGTCCGCGAGAAGCTGGCCGTCCTGCTGCGCCGAGCCGCGCAGCAGGGACAGATCGACGCTTCGATCGAACCGGCCACGGCGGCCACCTGGGTGGTGGGGCTGGTCGATGCGCTGTACACCCGAGCGGGAGCGGATTCGGAGTTCGCACCGGCCGAGCAGTTGGGCACGCTGCGTCTGATCCTGGCCGGGTTCTTGCGGGCCGAGTCGCGTTCACCCTGAGCGAGATCGCTCGCCTCCTGCCGCGGGAATGGCGAGAGTGGCCGCATGCGACTTCTGGTGTTGGGTGGTACGGGATTTCTTTCCGGAGCGGTGGCTGCCGAGGCGGTCTCGCGTGGCCACGATGTGGTATGCGCGGCGCGTGGGCGGTCGGGGTCGGTTCCCGATGGTGCGAGGCTGGTCGCGGTGGACCGGGACGAGCCTGGTGCGCTCGATGTGCTGGGCGGAGAACGCTTCGACGACGTCGTCGACGTGGCGAACGTGTCGCTTCCCGGAGGCGTGCCCCGCGTGTCGCTTCCCTGGATCGCCGAGGCGCTGCGCGTGCTCGGAGCGAACGCCGGGCACTGGGCGTTCGTCTCGACGATCAATGTCTACGCCGATACCGCGACGCCGGGACAGCGGCCGGGATCGCCGCTGCTGGAACCGAGGGAGCAGGAGACGGAGTCGACCCCGGAGACTTATGGGGCCGTCAAGGTCGCTGGGGAGAACGCCGTCCGTGCAGCGATGGGTGAGAAGGCCTTCGTCGTCCGGCCGGGGCTGATCGTCGGTCCCGGGGATACCCAGGACCGCTTCGGGTACTGGCCGGTGCGTTTCGCTCGCGGTGGTCGGGTCGTCGTGCCGAACGCACCGAACCAGCCGTTCCAGCACATCGATGTCCGCGATCTCGCCGCGTGGATCGTCGACGCCGGTGAGCAGCGGATGGCGGGAACCTTCGATGCTGTCAGCCTGCCGACGAAGCTCGGGCCGCTGCTGGACGAGATCGCCGGACTCACGGCTGCCGAGGACACCGAGATCGTGCGAGTGCGGCCCGAGACGTTGGCCGAGGTGGAAATCAATCCGTGGGGTGGTCCGAAGTCGATGCCGCTGTGGCTGCCCGAGACGCACCACGGACTCACCGCGCACGACGCCACGGCATCCCTGGAAGCCGGGCTGAGGATTCGCCCGCTCGCCGACACCGTCACGGCCGTGCTGGAGCACGAACGCACCCTCGGACTCGATCGCCCGCGCGAGGCCGGGCTCACCCCCGACGAGGAGGCCGAGGTGCTCGCGTTCACCTCCGGAAACTCAGCGCACTGAACCGCGCAGGTGGAGCTTGCCGGAGCGGGAGTGCAGCGCGAAGTCCCTCCCCCTGCCATCGCCCTGCCCGGTGGCCCGCTCGGTGAACTCGACCGTGGAGGGCAGCAGCACCGGCTTGGCGAACTCGACTTCTACCGTGCAGGCCTCCGGCAGGCGTCCCTCGAACGCCGCCAGGCAGCGCGCCTTCGACCACATGCCGTGCGCGATCGCGCGGGGGAAGCCGAATGCCTTGGCCGTCAGCGGGTGCAGGTGGATCGGGTTGCGGTCCCCCGACACCGCCGCGTAGCGGCGCCCCAGGTCTCCGGGGAGCTGCCACGTCGCAGTGGGTGCTCCCGCCTCGATCGCCGCGGTCCGCTCGGATTTCGCGGCCGACTCGTCCGGCTTGCCGCGACGCAGGTAGGTGCTGCTCTCGGTCCACACCGTCTCACTACCCGCACTGGTTTCGGTGACGACGTCGAACTGGCTGCCCTTGGGATGCGGCCGCAGGTCGGACAGGTACACCCGCTGAGTCGGTGACTCGGTCACCAGCAGCGGCCGGTGTTGAGTGATCGTGTTCGCCACGTGCACCAGCCCGACCAGTGGGAACGGGAAGCCGGGGTCGGTCATCAGGCGCACCGCCGTGCCGAAGGACAGGATGTGCGGATACGTCATGGGCAGCTCGTCACGCAGCCCGAAGCCGCACATCCGGTTGTACTCGGCCAGGTGCTCTCGGTCGACGGTGATGTCCCGGCGCACGTACTCGGTGTCCGGCAACTCGCCACCACCGCGCCGGCTCGGCGTCGTCGCCACCGCCTTCAGGTACAGCGCTGCCAGGTTCGGGGCGCTGCTCAACTCGGTTGCCCGCATCTCACGCTCCCAGCAGGCTCTGCCCGCAGACCCGGACGACATTGCCGTTCACGCCGCCGGACGCGGGGTTGGCGTACCAGGCGATGGTTTCGGCCACGTCGATCGGCAGGCCGCCCTGGGACAGGCTGTTCATGCGTCTGCCCGCCTCACGCACCACCATCGGAATCGACGCGGTCATCGCGGTTTCGATGAAGCCGGGCGCCACGGCGTTGATCGTCACGCCGCGTTCGGCCGCACGGGACGCGAGTCCCTGTACGTGGCCGATCACCCCGGCCTTGGACGTGGCGTAGTTGGCCTGGCCCACGTTGCCCGCGATACCGGCGATCGAGGAGACACCGATCAGTCGTCCGTTTTCGCGCAGCGGTGACGAGTCGGTGAGCAGTGCTTCGTTGATGCGCTCCTGGGCTCGCAGATTCACCGCGATCGTCGAGTCCCACTGCTGCTCGGTCATCCGGGCCAGTGTCTTGTCGCGGGTGATCCCGGCGTTGTGCACGACCACGTCGAGACCGTCATGGCGCTCGGTGAAGTGCTCGATGATGTGCTGTGACGCGTCCTCGGCGGTGATGTCGAGTTGCAGGGCCGAGCCACCGATGCGGTTGGCCACGCGCGCCAGGTCCTCGCCCTGCGCGGGAACATCCAGGCACACCACGTGGGCGCCGTCGCGGGCGAGTGTTTCGGCGATCGACTCGCCGATGCCACGGGAGGCGCCGGTGACCAGAGCGACCTTGCCGCGCAGCGGATGGGCGCGGTCGGTGTGCGGCACGTCGGCTGCTCCGACACGGACGACCTGCCCGGACACGAAGGCCGACTTCGGTGCGAGCAGGAACCGCAGTGTCGAGTCGATCGCGTCCTCGGCGCCCTGGGAGACGTAGACGAGCTGGGCGGTCGCGGCCCGCTTGAGCTCCTTGCCCGTGGTGCGGACGAAGCCCTCCAGTGCGCGCTGCGCGGTCCGCTCGGCGGGGTCGGTGATTTCCTCGGGCGGTGTGCCCAGCACGATCACCCGGCCGCCGGTGTCCACCTGGCGGATCGAGGGGCTGAAGAACGCGTGCAACTGCCGCAGCTGGTCACTGGCGGTGATGCCGGTGGCATCGAAGATGAGCGCCGCGTAGCTGGTGTCCTCGGCGCGGGAATCCGTGACCTGCGCGGGGAGTTCCTCGAGTGTGCCCGCCACGGCCTTGCCCAGTCGTGAGTTCTCGGCAGCCGACGACAGCACCGGTCCCGACACGACGGGGTCGCCCGTGCGATGACGACGCAGCGGGGTGGGAGTCGGCAGCCCGAGCCACCGGGCGAGCTGACGTCCGATTCCGGAGGAGGTGAGCTGCTGGTACAGATCGTCCATGGTCTCTCCTGAGGGGCTCGTAGCACGGCACTCGACGCATAAGCTACCCGCCGGTAGGTTAAGGAGGCGAGATGGACCACACTATCCGGGTGGGGTTCCTCGTCGGGGGACGTAGCCACCGGCCCGGCCTGCACGGCCACGCTCGACTCGAACGGCCACACTCGGACAACGGGCAGGGCTCGTGCGAGAACGGGCGCTCGTGCGAGAACGGGCCCGGAACGGATCAAGCCACACCGGCCACACCTGTACACAGATCAGCCGAGGGAGTCGGGCATGCCAACCACTCGCCGGGTTGCCGTCATCGGAGGCAACCGGATTCCGTTCGCACGTTCCGGTGGACCCTACACCCGGGCGTCCAATCAGGACATGCTCACGGCCGCGCTGGACGGGCTCATCGCACGTTTCGGCCTGCAGGACGAGCGGATCGGGGAATTCGTTGCGGGTGCGGTACTCAAGCACAGCCGGGACTTCAACCTTGCCCGTGAGACCGTCCTCGGTTCCCGTCTCGACCCTCGCACCGTCGCCCACGACGTGCAGATGGCCTGTGGGACGGGGCTCGAATCGGTCATCTCGGTGGCCAACAAGATCGCACTCGGGCAGATCGACTCCGGCATCGCCGGGGGTGTCGACTCGGCCAGTGATGCGCCCATCGCGCTCAACGACGACCTGCGCCGCGTGCTGCTGCAGGCCAATCACGCCAAGAGCTTCGGAGGGCGTCTGCAGGCGCTGACCGGATTACGGCCGCAGCACATCGTGCCCGAGATCCCGCGGAATGCCGAGCCGCGCACGGGGTTGTCCATGGGTGAGCATGCGGCCTCCACCGCCGCCGCCTGGCAGATCGACCGCGTCGATCAGGACGAACTCGCCGCGCGCAGCCATCAGCGCCTCGCCGCTGCCTATGACCGGGGTTTCTTCGAGGATCTGGTGACTCCGTTCCAGGGATTGTCGCGCGATCAGAACCTGCGACCGGAGAGCTCGGCGGACAAACTCGCCAAACTCAAGCCGGTTTTCGGGCGTGACGAGAACGCGACGATGACCGCAGGGAACTCCACTCCCCTGTCCGACGGCGCTTCCACCGTGTTGCTGGCCGACGAGGAGTGGGCCAAGCAGCGGCGGCTGCCCGTGCTGGCCTACATCGCCGACTTCGTCTCGGAGGCAGTCGACTACGTCAGCGGCGACGAGGGGCTGCTCATGGCGCCGACCTACGCGGTGCCGAAGTTGCTCGACCGTGCCGGGATCGGGCTCGGCGACTTCGACCTCTACGAGGTGCACGAGGCCTTCGCCTCGCAGGTGCTGACCACGCTGAGGGCTTGGCAGGACCCCGAGTTCTGCGAGCACCGGCTCGGCCTGGACGGGCCGCTGGGTGACATTGACACGGACCGTCTCAATGTCAACGGTTCCTCGCTGGCCGCGGGGCATCCGTTCGCGGCGACCGGTGGCCGCATCGTGGCGACGTTGGCGAAGCTGCTCGCCGAACGCCGGTCGGGGCGGGGACTGATCTCGATCTGTGCGGCAGGCGGGCAGGGCGTCACAGCCATCCTCGAACGTTGAGGTCCCCGAAGCGTCCTTGCCGCTGTTGCCGATACTCGGTCGTTGTTACTGGTGAGGCGCTTGCGTGGTGGCGAATGACCTCGGCTGTGAGTACATCTGAATGTGATCTAAGTTACAGTGAAGCATAGTTGTAACGCTCGGATGTCAATCCACGATGTACGGGGTGACTCCGCGATGCTGTCGGACCCCCGACCTGACAGCATCGCGGAGCTTTCCACCATCCGATGTTCACCCGGGGTCGATGCCTCGAGCTCGGGTGCCAGCGTTGAAATGTCCTCGCCTCCGGAGTGGTCTCCACGCCGCCGGCCGAGGTGTCTCCTCGTCGCCATTCGGTGACGAATCCGATCAAGGCGGCCCTGTGTAAGCAGGGGTGCCTCCGCATACCTCATATCGGTTACCCACGGTGATTATTTGATCACCTGGCTCTTCGGTGCACGAAGGGTGAGACACCATGCAAACCACGATCATGCTCATCGGCGCGTTGGTGCCGATCATGGCGGCAAGCCTGTTCTACGTCAGCGACCGCCGGGGGCAGCTTGCCCAACCGGTCGCAGGCCGGTCCGAGCAGGACCAGCCAGGACTGCACTCATCGGGTCAGGACCGCGCCGAACAGGATCGGTCGATCCTGCCTTCGGAGACCGACCACGGCTGACCGGCCGCTGCACGTGTGACACGGACGGCGACTCCGCAACGCCGGGAACAGCGGCGGAGGTGCAGTGGTTCGATAGGGGTGTGGCCACTTCCGCACAGCAGACCCGCCGCGCGCGCGTGCGCGCGCCTGAACCGACCGGACGCCGGTGGTTGAACACCGGCGGAGAACGGGTTCGACTCTCGGATCTGCGGGGCAAGGTGGTGCTCCTGGACTTCTGGTCTTTCTGCTGTATCAACTGCCTGCACGTGCTCGACGAGTTGCGCCCGCTGGAGGAGGAGTTCGCCGACGAACTCGTCACGCTCGGTGTGCACTCGCCGAAGTTCGAACACGAGGCCGATCCCGAGGCTCTCGCGGCGGCGGTTGAACGCTATGCCGTGCACCATCCCGTCCTCGATGACCCGGAGCTTTCCACCTGGCAGGACTATGCCGTCAAGGCATGGCCGACGCTGGTCGTGGTGGATCCCGAGGGCTACGTCGTCCACGTCGCGGCCGGTGAGGGACACGTCGAGGCACTCGGGAAGGTCATCGGTGAAGTGGTCGTCGAGCACGACGCGAAAGGCACATTGCACCGTGGTGACGGTCCGTACGTGCCGCCGGAGAACCCCGGTACCACGCTGCGTTTCCCCGGCAAGGTGATCAGGCTCGAGGGCGGGACCATGCTGGTGTCCGATTCGGCGCAGCATTCGCTCGTCGAGTTCGCCGCCGATGGCGAGACCGTGGTGCGCCGCATCGGCAGTGGTGAGCGGGGCAGCACCGACGGTCCGCCCACCGACGAGTTGCCCGTCGGTGACCTGCCCGCCGGCGGTCCGGTCACCGATGGGCCGGTCACCGATGGGCGGGTTCGTGCCGCGAGCTTCCGTGAACCCGCCGGACTGGCACTGCTGCCCGAGCCCGTCGCAGCCGAGGTCGGCTACGACGTCGTGGTCGCCGACACCGTCAACCACCTGCTGCGGGGAGTCTCCCTGGCGGACGGTCGGGTAACCACTGTCGCCGGGACCGGTGAGCAGTGGCGATCCGGTCCCGCCCAACCTGGTGCGGAGACCCTGCCCGCCCTGGAGGCTCCGCTCACCAGCCCCTGGGACGTGTGCTGGTGGGACCCCGTTGGGGGGATCGTGGTCGCCATGGCGGGCAACCACACGCTCGGACTGTTCGATCCGATCGCGGGTGAAATTCGGCGGTTCGCGGGCACCACGGTGGAGGGCTTGCGCGACGGCGATGTCACCGAGGCCTTCTTCGCCCAGCCCTCGGGCCTGGCCGACGGTGGGCGGCGGTTGTGGCTGGTGGACTCGGAGACCTCGGCGCTGCGCTGGATCGAGGTCTCCCCGGAAGGGCTCGAAAACGGATTCGAGGTGCATACCGCTGTCGGGACGGGACTGTTCGACTTCGGGCACGCCGACGGGCCCGCCGAGCAGGCGCTGCTGCAGCATCCGCTTGGTGTCGCGGTACTACCGGATGCCACGGTTGCGGTCTGTGACACCTACAACGGCGCGATCCGCCGCTACGACCCCGAGACCGGAGAGGTGTCCACACTGGCCACCGATGTTGCCGAACCATCCGGGGCGACCCTGATCGATGGTGAACTGGTGGTGGTCGCCTCGACGGCACATCGCCTGGAGCGCCCCGTGCCACCCGGAGTGGCCGCACAGCTCGTCCGGGGCGCAGCACAGCAGGTCACGCGCCCCGCGACCGAGGTCGCTCCGGGCGAGGTGGGACTGGTGGTGGTGTTCACGCCACCACCGGGGCAGAAACTCGACGAGCGGTACGGCCCCTCCACCAGCCTGGAGATCAGTGCGTCGCCGTCGGAATTACTGGTGGAAGGCGAGGGCACGGGCACCGCGCTGAACCGTCGCCTGGTGCTGGCCGAGGGGCGGGAGTCCGGATCGGCGGCGGATGGCGTGTTGCATGTCGTCGCCCAGGCTGCGAGCTGCGATGACGACGGGGCGACCGAGCATCCCGCCTGCCGGCTGACCCGTCAGGACTGGGGAGTGCCGATTCGGATCGTCTCAGGAGGGCCGGACCGCCTGCCGCTGGTGATGGGCGGACTGGATGATCAGGAGTCGTGAATGGGTATAAACCATTGTGTTGAAGGCGACAACCCTGCACGAAGGTACCTGTAGGACAAGCGCGTAAACTTTTCGGGTGACCGATGCCAAGCTTGAGATCCAGATGCTGCACGACCGGGTCATGGTGCAGGTCTCCGAAGATTCCGGGGAGCGCCGCAGCAGCGGCGGCATTGTGATCCCTGCCACTGCCCAGGTGGCCAAGCGACTGGTCTGGGGAGAGGTTTTCGGAGTCGGCAGCCACGCCCGGTCGGTCCAGGTCGGAGATCGGGTGCTGTTCAACCCCGAGGAGCAGTTCGAGGTCGAGGTGCAGGGCCGGATGTATCTGGTGCTGCGGGAACGGGACTTGCACGCCGTGGCCTCGGAACGCACCGAACAGGGCACCGGCCTGTACCTGTGACCTCCCCGGACGGCCGTCCGAGAACAACGAACAACAGCGCACGGCATCGGACCCGGCCGTGCGTCGAGTACGTTTGGCACAGCGAACATTCTTCCTTGCCACGGGCTCTCGCCTGATGCTGTTCGCTGTTGGCCCCACCGCACGACCGACGAGAAGGGGACGCGGTGCCGGAAGACGACGAACACCCCGACAGAGTGGGCACGGGGTCGGATGACCAGGTGTGGACTTCCACCGAACGGATAGGCCCTCCGGGGGAGGACCTCGGCATGGCGGACACCGAGGGCAGTGACTCCGCTTCCGATGTGGAACCAGCGACCTCGTCGGGTATCAGCCGGGAATCCACCGGCGACTCGGCAGGCAGTGAGCGGACCGTGCGGATCTCGGGTGGGTTGGCCCCGGAGGAACCGACCGAGCGGGAGTTGTCTCCGCAGGATCCCTCCGCAACCGAGCGGACACAGCGGATCCCGGCGGTTCCGGCCGAGCCGGAGCCGGGCGGTGGGTTCTCCGAGTCCGACACCGAGCGGACACGGGCCATCGAACCGGTTGCCGAACACTCCTGGAACCCGGCAGTGGCGGAACCGGCAGCGGAAATCACGAGCACGGAGGTCCCGACAGCGGTGGTTGCCGCTGAAAACCGGTCGAATCCCTCCGACGGGCATCCGGACTCTCCGGCCGCATACCCCGATGAACAGCAGCCCACCGAGCGGCACGACACTGCCGAGGAGGGGGGTAAAAACCGTAAGAGGCTGCTGCACGCGGGCGTGGTTGCGGGCATCGTCGCGGGTTTGCTCGGCCTGCTCTACATCGGAGACCTGGCCTTCAGTAGTGGCCTGATGCCGCGCGGCACCGTCGTGGCCGATGTTGCGGTGGGGGGACTGGACAAGGCAGCGGCAGAGCGCGAACTGCGGGCGGAGATCGGGCCGCACCTCGACGAGCCGGTGCAGCTTCGAGTCGGTGACGCGACGGCCTCGATCGACCCGGCCGCAGTCGGTCTGAAAATGGACTGGGATGCGACTCTGGACAAGGCGGGCTCTCAGCCGTTGAACCCGATCACCCGAGTGTCCTCGTTCTTCACCACCAGGGAAATCGCTCCGGTCAGCAACGTCGATCGGGAGAAGCTCACGGCGGCGCTGCAGAAGGTCAAGCCGGAACTGCACCGGAAACCGAAGGAAGGCACCATTCGGTTCGAGGGCACCGAACCGGTTGCGGTGGAGCCGGTGACCGGTCGCTCGGTCGATGTGCAACGATCGCTCGATGTGGTCGTGGCCGAGTGGATCGGGACCGATCCGGTGCGGCTGCCGTTCACCAAACAGCCGGTGAGCACGACCACCGAAGGTGTGCACAAGGCGCTGAATCGGATCGCGAAGCCTGCGGTGGCGGCGCCTGTGACGGTGCTCGGTGATGGCAAGAAAGCCACACTCGGCCCCGAGGACATCGCGAACTCGCTGCGCTTCGAACCCAACGGTAAGGGCGGTCTGAAGTCGCACATCGACGTCCCGACGGCAACCGAGGTGGTGAAGCCGCAGCTGGCGGACACCATCAAGCAGGGCGAGGATGCGAGCGTCGTCATCGAAGGTGGCAAGCCGGTCGTGCAGCCGTCGGTACACGGCCGCGTCATCAACTGGGAGAAGAGCTTCGCTCCGCTGAACAAGGTGCTTCGGCAGCCGGGCGGGCGCCAGGTACGGGCTGTCTACGAGGACCAGCCCGCCGAGTTCACCACCGAGGAGGCCAAGCAGCTCGGCATCAAGGAGCAGGTCAGCACCTTCACGACCAAGGGTTTCAGCCATGACTCCGGGGTGAACATCCGGCGGGTCGCCGAGGAGGTCGACGGTGCGATCGTCAAGCCGGGTGAGACATTCAGCCTGAACGGTTACACCGGTGTCCGGCAGAAGCCGCAGGGCTATATCGCCTCGGGCATCATCAAGAATGGCCGCCCGGCCGAGGCCGTCGGCGGTGGCATCTCCCAGTTCGCCACGACACTGTTCAACGCCGCCTACTTCGCGGGCATGAAGGACATCGAGCACCGCGAGCACAGCTACTACATCAGTCGCTACCCGATGGGGCGGGAGGCGACCGTGTTCCAACAGCCGGACGGCACCAGCCTCATCGACGTCAAGTTCAAGAACGTCTCGGACAGCGGCATCCTGATCGAGACGGCTTGGACACCGAGTTCGGTCACCGTGACCCTGTGGGGGACCAAGCAGTTCGAGGTGAGCTCGAGCACGAGCCCGAAGAGCAACTTCGTCCCGCCGAAGGAGATCACGATCCCCGAGGGGGAACCGTGCAGCCCGACCGGCGGTCAGAAGGGCTTCACCGTCTACAACACCCGCACGGTCAAAAACCTCGAGACAGGTGAGGTGACCAAGCAGCGCGAGCGGACCGTTTACGAGCCACAGCCGATCGTGCACTGCGGAAAGCCACCGGATTCGGCGCAGTAGGCGCCGCAGTGGGCACGGATCGAGCCGGTTCGATCCGGGCGGTGCTATGACGCGTTGAACAGTTTCGCGCGAAATCAACGAAATGTGCTTTCGCGCGAAACTGACAGCACAGAGCAGCGCTGTATCCACAAGGTCATGCAGTTGTCCCCAGGATCACCGAAGCCGCAAGGGTCCGTGCACAAGCCTGGAACGAACGAAGGCGCCCCTTTCGTGGCCGAAAGGGGCGCCGCTGTGCCTCGTTCAGGAGATCAGAATGCGGCCTCGTCGATCTCCATCAGGGAGTTGTCGGCCGACTCGACGATCGTGCGGCGCGAGCCGAGCTCGGGCAGCACGTTCTTGGCGAAGAACCGGGCCACGGCCACCTTGCCCTGGTAGAAGGACTCGTCCTTGGTGGAGCCGGTGTCCAGCGCCTGCAGCGCGACTTCGGCCTGGCGCAGCAGCAGCCAGCCGATCAGCAGGTCGCCCATGCTCATCAGCAGCGTGACGGCGTGCTGGCCGACCTTGTAGACGTTGTCGACCTCCTCCTGGGCCGAGCTCACGTAGCCGATCATGGTGCCGAGCATCCCCTGGGCGTCGTCCAGAGCCTGCCCGAGCAACTTGCGGGTTTCCGCGAGCGGGTCATCGGAACTCTCCGAGACCAGCGACTCCTGCACCTGTCCGGCGATGTGGCCGAGCGCCTGACCGTTGTCCTTGACGATCTTGCGGAAGAAGAAGTCCTGCGCCTGGATCGCCGTGGTGCCTTCGTACAGACTGTCGATCTTCGCGTCGCGAATGTACTGCTCGATCGGGTAGTCCTGCAGGTAGCCGGATCCTCCGAGGGTCTGCAGTGACAGGGTCAGCATCTCGTAGGCGCGCTCGGAACCCACTCCCTTGACGATCGGCAGCAGCAGATCGTTGACTTTCTCGGACAGCGACACATCGGTGCCGTCGGCCTTGCCCTGTGCGATCTCGTCCTGGAACGTCGCGGTGTAGGTGTACACCGCGCGCAGGCCCTCGGAGTAGGCCTTCTGCAGCATCAGGATGCGCCGCACGTCGGGGTGGTTGGTGATCGTCACCCGCGGCGCGGTCTTGTCGGTTGTCCGGGTCAGGTCGGCGCTCTGCACGCGCTCCTTGGCGTAGTCCAGAGCATTGAGGTAACCGGTGGACAGAGTTCCGATGGCCTTCGTTCCGACCATCATCCGTGCGTACTCGATGACCTGGAACATCTGCGCGATTCCGTCGTGGACGTCACCGAGCAGCCACCCCTTGGCCGGGGTGCCGTGCTGGCCGAAGGTCAGCTCGCAGGTCGCCGAGGCGTTCAGTCCCATCTTGTGCTCGACGTTGGTGACGAAGGCACCGTTGCGCTCGCCGGGCTCTCCGGTCTGCGAGTCGAAGTGGAACTTCGGCACCAGGAACAGACTCAGCCCCTTCGTGCCGGGCTTGCTCTCCACGCCGTGCCCCTCGGGGCGAGCCAGCACCAGATGCATGATGTTCTCGGTCATGTCCTGGTCGGCGGAGGTGATGAACCGCTTCACTCCGTCCAGATGCCAGCTGCCGTCTTCCTGCTGGATCGCCTTGGTGCGCCCGGCGCCGACGTCGGAGCCCGCGTCGGGCTCGGTGAGCACCATCGTGGCACCCCAACCGCGGTCGATGATCAGCTCGGCCCAGCGGCGCTGCTCCGCGGTGCCGTTGTTCCAGAGGATGGTGGCGAAGTTCGGTCCCGCCATGTACATGAAGACGGCCGGGTTGGCGCCGAGCATGAGCTCCGCGGCGGCCCACTGCACGGTCGGCGGGATGCCGTAGCCGCCGAGTTCGTCGGGCAGTCCGAGGCGCCACCACTCACCGTCGATCACCTGCTGGTAGGACTTCTTGAACGACTCGGGCAGGGTCACCGAGTGCGTCTGGGGGTCGAACGCGGCCGGAACGCGGTCGCCCTCCTCGAACGACTCGGCCAGAGGTCCCGTGGCCAGCGTGTTGAGCTCGGTGAGTACGCCGCGGGCGGTGTCCTCATCGGATTGCTCGAAGATTCCGGAGCCGAGCCGCTTTTGCACCTGGAATACCTCGAACAGGTTGAACTCGAGGTCGCGGACATTGCTCTTGTAGTGACTCATGGCGGGCTCTCTCTGCTGATGTTCCGGGCGGGCCCAGCTCATCGGACACCACGCCCTTACTCGTCGGTAACAAGAGGGTATTACCTAGCAGTAACTTCTGCCAAGGCCGGGGTGGGGTGAATTGCGGTCACACAGGACCGCGTGATGAACACCGGTGCCCGGTCGCACCGCGTCGCCGGGTGAGGTCCCACACGGACGAGGATCGGAAGCGCTCTCAACCTCTGGGCGCATACATGATGATCGCGACGCCGACCAGGCTGATCACCGCTCCGGTGATGTCCCACCGATCCGGCCGGTACCCGTCGACGACGACGCCCCACAGCAGCGATCCGGCGACGAACACCCCACCATAGGCGGCGAGGATGCGTCCGAAGTGCGGGTCGGGCTGCAGCGTGGCCACGAAACCGTAGAGGCCCAGCGCGACCACCCCTGCACCCATCCACAGCAACCCCTTGTGTTCACGCACCCCCTGCCACACCAGCCAGGCCCCACCGATCTCGGCGAGTGCGGCCAGCAGGAACAGCACGATCGAGCGCAGCACGGTCATCGGGCCAGGGTATTGGCCGCGCAGGTGGCAGCGGGTGACCACCGCGGAGCTCGTGCCGTAACCTGGAGCGAGCTCCGGCTTCCCGGAGCTCGCGGCGGTGGGGCTCGCCGGACTCAACCGCGAGAATGCTCGCCAACGGTCCCTACCTGGTGTTGCAGCGCGCCGGTAGGAGGACCGCACATGAGTTCCGATGCCGCCTCGACCGAGGCCGTTCCGGAGGCGCCCGTGGCGCCGCGCCACCGTGGCCCACCCTGGGACGTGCTCTCGGCGGTGGCCGTGGGCGGTGCCCTGGGGGCCGTGCTCCGCTACGGGTTTTCGCTGCTGTGGCCGCATCAGCCCGGGACGTTTCCCTGGGCGGTTTTGTCGATCAACGTGGTGGGCTGCCTGCTCATGGGCGCACTGATGTGCCTGATCACCGAGACTGTCACCACGCACCGGCTGGTGCGCCCGTTCCTCGGGGTGGGGATGCTCGGCGGGTTCACCACCCTGTCGACCCACGTGCTGGGGACGATGAACCTGGTGGCGGCGGGGCATCCCGGAACTGCCGTGGTTTACGTGCTGGTGACGGTGTTCGGTGCCTTGCTCGCGGTGCTGGCGGGAGTGCGGGGAACACGCCTGCTGCTTCGCCGGAAAGGAGACGCACGGTGACCGCGCTGCTCGTCGCGGTCGGCGGCGCCGTGGGGGCCTGCCTGCGGTACCTGGTTGATCGTCACGTGCAGGGCAGGCACGGATCGTCTTTCCCGTGGGGCACGTTGCTGGTCAACGCCGTCGGCTCGCTGATTCTGGGAGTCTTCGCCGGAATGGCACTCTCGGGGCCGTCGATACCGGTTTTGCACTCGCTGTTCGGCGTCGGCCTCTGCGGGGCGCTGACCACCTACAGTACGTTCGGCTACGACACCGTCCGGCTGTTTCTCGACGGGGCACGCCTGCGGGCTGCCGCCAATGTCGCCGCCACGATCTGTGCAGGTCTCACCTGCGGGGCGCTCGGTGTGCTCGGTGCCACCGCGCTCTGGGGAAGCTGAGTACCGCCGGGCACGAGGCGGAAGTGTTGTGATTTCGTGATCGCGCCTGCGGCCGGTATGCTACCCGATCGGCGTAGCGGAAATCAGCCCAAAACGGCTTTGCCGCAAGTCGGACTTGTCCATCATGAGAGGTTTCTCTGTGTCCCCTCCCGTGCATTCTTCATCGAACTTCACCGCGGCCGGTGATTCCGAAGTGCTGGCGCAGGCCGGACCTGTGGTCGCCTGGTTCACCGAGAACAGTAGCGCGCTCGTGTCGGGCCTGCTGAATATCCTGATCATCCTGGTGCTCGCGTTGGTTCTGCGGGCGGTTGCCGGGCGCTTGATCACACATGCGGTCAAGCGCATGGTCGGCTCTCATCAGCGCTTGAATCGGGCCACGTCCAAGATCGGCGGACGGGAGGAGGCCTCGGACCACGCCGACGAGCGGCAAGCCCAGCGAGCGGACACGATCGGATCCGTGCTGCGTAGCGTTGCCACGGCCGTCATCTTCGGCGTCGCGTTCGTGATGATCCTCGGCGAATTCGGGATCAACCTCGCACCGATCATCGCCAGCGCGGGCGTGCTCGGCCTGGCGATCGGTTTCGGCGCGCAAAGCCTCGTGAAGGACTTCCTGGCAGGAATGTTCATGATGATCGAGGACCAGTACGGCGTCGGTGACGTCATCGATGCGGGCGATGCCGTCGGCACCGTGGAGGATGTGAGCCTGCGCATCACGAAGATTCGCGACCTCAACGGCGGCCTGTGGTATGTCCGCAATGGCGAGATCATGCGCGTGTGCAACTTCAATCAGGACTGGGCCAACGCGGTCGTCGAGCTCCCGCTGGACTACAGCGTGGATGTGGCACATGCCGAGCGCGTCATCGAGGCGAGCATCAACGACTTCGCCGCCGACCCACAGTACAAGTCGAAGATCCTGGAAAGCCCGGACCTCAACGGTGTGGTCGGGATCGGCAACGGTTCGGTGACCGTGCGGATCATCGTCAAAACCAAGCCGGGTGAGCAGTGGGCGCTGGGCAATGCTCTGCGTGCCCACCTGAAGAACAGCTTCGACGTCCACGGTGTCGCGGTCGCCTACCCGCTGCTTCCCCTCGGTGGGAGCGGGGCCGTCAAGCAGGGCTGAAGGCACGACACGGACAAGGGGGCGCTTTCGCACTCGCGGGAAGCGCCCCCTTGTCCTTTTCCGTCCCGGAATCGCCGCAGGCACGCTACTGCCTGCGCCTGCGGTGTTGGGAGCGGCGGAGTTGCAGGATGCGGGCGGCGCCGACGAGGGCAACGAGCAGGCCGCCGATCGCTGCGGCAAGCAGCAGAGCGACACCGATCGGCAGGTTGGTGCGGATGCCGAAGAACGTGATGGCGGCCTGCTGCAGGTTCTGCAGAATGAATACCAGGAGCACGATCAGGGCCACGGTGGCGATGACGACCGCTGCCCAGGTTCCCGCCGTTCGGGTGTGTCCGGAAGTGCCGGATCGCTGCGTCTGCGACTTGATCGGCTCGGGTTTCCCCGCCGAAGTGCTCTCGGGCGTCATGGGGCGTTCGTCGTCGCGGCCGGATTCCCCGGAATTCGCCTGCCGGTTGTCACTGTTCGACATGTCTCCATTCTCCGAGCACGGTGCCGCGATGCGCTCGCTGCGAGTTTCCCACCTGCCCGGGGAGCGCGAATTCGCGATGGTCTGCTTCGGGAACGTGTGCCGATGGCGATATGCGGCGACACTGGATATATCGGACGGGCCCACCCCGACCCGGCCGGGATGTGTTGCTGAAGTCGGAGAGGTCGTGTTGCAGCCATGACTGGCGAGGGTGCCGCAGGCGGCGAGCGAGCCGGACCCGAAGACCCGCTCGTTCCACTGGCCGCTGCGCTGCGCGAGTACGCGGTGTTCACGCTCGATCCGGAAGGCACGGTGACCAGCTGGAACCCCGGTGCCGAGCGAATCAAGGGCTATCGTGCGGAAGAGATCATCGGGCGGCACTTCTCGGTGTTCTGCACTCCGGAGCAGATCGCTGCAGGTAGGCCGGCCCGGACACTGGCCAAGGCCGCCGAGGTCGGAAGCCACGTGGACGAGGACTGGCGTGTCCGCAAGGACGGCACCAGGTTCTGGGCCCATGTGGTGGTCACCGCTCTGTGGACAAGCAGCGGCACATTGCGCGGATTCGCCAAGTTCACCCGCGACGACACCGAGTACCGTGCGCGGCTGGAGCGGTTGAGCAGGCGATTCACCGACCTGTTCGAGCTCGCCCCGGTGGGGATCGCCCTGTTCGATCCTTCCGGGCGGGTGGTCGAAGCCAATCCCGCACTGTGCGAACTGCTCGGTTACTCCCAGCACGAGATGTGCGGAAAGATCGACACGGAGTTGATTCATCCGGACGACCAGGACGGGCTGCTGATTCCCCGAACATCGGAATCCGGTACCTCCGGCGCGGGCAGGGACGTCTCGCAGCGGATGCTTTCCCGTTCCGATGGGAGAGCGGTGCACTGCGAACCGCATATCACACGATCGGTGCGAGAAACCGGCAGCGACTTCTGGTTGGTGGTGTTCCAGGACGTCACCGAGCGGTACCGGCAGGCCGAAGCACTGCGCTACCGGGCCACCCACGATGAACTGACCGGACTGCTGAACCGTACGGCGGTCGACGAGCTGTTCAACGGGATCGATCTCGAGCGGGCGGCAGTGCTGTATTGCGATATCGACAACTTCCAGCGGATCAACGATTCGCTCGGCCACGAGGCAGGCGACGAGTTGATCGTCAACCTGGCCAGGCGTCTGAAAGCGGGACTGCCGGACTGGTGGTCGATCGCCCGCCCTCCCGGCGACGAGTACTTGATCATCTGCCCGGACGTCTCCGCTGCGGGTGGCATCGACGCGGTGGTCAGCACGGTATCGGACCTGCTGTACACGACGGTGTCCCTACGGGGACAACTCATCCGGGTATCGGCGTCGATCGGGGTCGCGGTCGCCGGTACGTCCGATGGTGGGCATGAGGACCTCGTGCGGTTCGCCGGCGCGGCCGTGCTCGAGGCGAAGCGAGGTCCCGAACGTATTTCGCTGGCAGGGCCCGGCCTGATCACCTCGGTGGATCGGCAGCTGCAGATGGAAGAGCAGTTGCGCACGGCGATCGAGTCCGACGAGCTGGCGTTGCACTATCAACCGGTCGTGATTTCGGACGGGGCCATCGTCGGGGCAGAGGCGCTGGTGCGGTGGCCGCATCCGCAGCACGGTCTGCTCACCCCGGACGTGTTCCTCCCGATAGCCGAACGAGGCGATCTGCTCCGTGACCTGGACTGCTGGGTACTGCACACGGCGCTGAGCGAGGCAGCGTGCTGGCCCACTCCTTCCGGGCAGCCGTTGAATATCGGGGTGAATCTGGCGGGGCTGGTACCCGGCTACCCGAATTTCGCCGAGTCGGTGACCTCACTTGTCGCCGACAGCGGTATTGGCTGGCATCGCGTGGTACTGGAGCTGGTCGAGACCTCGCTGATCGACTTGCCGCCGCTGTGCAGGATCGCGATGAGCGATCTGGTCGACCGCGGTCTGCGATTCGCCGTGGACGATTTCGGGGTCGGGTACTCGTCGCTGGTCCGGCTCAAGGAACTCCCGATCCGGGTCATCAAGATCGACCGCCGGTTCGTCTCCGGCATCGAGTCCACTCCCTCGAGTCTCGCGATGGTCAGGGCCATCAACGACATGGCGCACGCCATGGGTTATGGCTGCATAGCAGAAGGCGTGGAGACGGTCACCCAGCTCGATTTGCTCCGCGAAGTCGGTGTGGAGCGCTACCAGGGCTGGTTGTTCTCCCGCGCTGTCCCGGCCCCGGATTTCCGTGCGCTTCTGGAAAGCGGTCCGCTGCAGCCGGTCGAACCGGATTGAGGTGGCGGTCATCGGCCGGGTCACGCATCGAGCAGAGTCATCAACCTCGTCACCGTTGCCCAGTTGCGTGCGGTTGTCCTGGCATCCGGCCGCGCCAGCTTGGGAGCCAGCTCGCTGCCCGCAAGCCCGTCGGGAGTGTGCAGAAGCAGCGTCCGCCCCATGACGTGCAGCAGGGCGATGTGTGTGGGCATGAGCGGATTCCGCCGCACAGGGCCGGCCGCCCCTCTTCGTGCATGAGTCGGCCATCCTCGCCGGGCGGCGGTGCAGGTGGCCGAGTGGGGCGAGGCGCGTCATCGTGGGAGCAGCGGCAAGACCCGGCCGGTGGCTTCTCGAGTGGAGATCCGCCGGGCGGCACGTTGCCGCGGGAGGGAGGTCATGAGCGTGCATCCGCAGCCCCGGACGCTCGTCAGGTCATCGCGTCGCGGCCTGGCCAGGTGTCTTCAGCGCGCACAGCTTCGCCGCTACCTCGCGTCGACGAGCATGCCGAAGCTGCACCTCGGTGCGGGACACAACCACCTCGACGGCTGGCTGAACACCGACCGCGATGTCGACTCCGGCACGGTGATGCTCGACGTCGCACAGTCCTTCCCGCTTCCGAGCGGAGCGTTCCACTGCGTGTTCTCCGAACATCTCATCGAACACCTCCCGTACGCGACCGGCGTGGCGATGCTGCGGGAATGTCGACGCGTGCTCGCCCCCGGCGGCTGGATCCGGATGGCAACCCCGGACCTGGGCGCGATCGTGTCCGTCCTCGACGGAAGCGGTGGGCAGCTCGGCGAGCGTTACGCCGCCTGGCTCGCGGACTCGTACTTCCCGGACGCACCCGGTTCCGCCGCGACGTTCGCCGTCAACCAGGTCATGCGGGGATGGGGTCACCGGTTCGTCTACGACGAGGCGACCCTGCGGGCGACGCTGGAGGCGGTCGGATTCACCGACGTTCAGCGGTGTTCCTTCCGGGACAGTGCCAACCCGGCCCTGGTGGGCCTGGAAGACCACGGCGTCGCCGACGGCAATGCGGAAATGACTCGCTTCGAAACGATGAGTCTCGAGGCCCGCCTGCCTGCGTGACCTCGGCGCGAAAAAGGCCCATGCGGAGCGAATCAAGCTCGCTGCCCTGGTCCTTCGCTGTTGGAGCGGGTGACGGGGATCGTGGGAACCGGCGCCGATGCTCGGTCGCTCTCGAGTCGGCGCACCGCCGCAGTCGGATGTCACCTCGCTCTGAGATCCAACACATCGAATAGGTATTGCGGGGATCCAGCTACGCTGAGTTCTGATAATGTGCGCGATCGTAACCGACTCGGGGGAGTGACCATGACAGACAGCGGCGCGGGGTTCGGCGTCGACCTGTATCGCTTGGAGAAGGCCGCCAAGAATCATCTACCGACGGTATCCATGGTTTACGACAAGGCAATCGGCAAGAGTTGCGTGAAAGTGAATTCGCCGCACGGGCCACCGAGGCCGCGACCTTCCTGATCGAGGACCACCAGGTAAAGATGGACGAGTTGAAGGCACGGTACTACGGATGATCGGGCGCGCGTTACGGATCGCTGCTTTGTTGATGGTGGGCCTCGGGCTGGTGACGGCACGTGGTTCCTCGGACGGGCCCCGCGAGCTGTCGATGAACGACGTGAAACCGTGCGATCTGATCTCCCAGTCCTCCCGGCAGCGGTTACAGGTAAGTACAGAATCGCAGAAACTTAATTCCGTTCCAGGTGTTGATGTGGAAGGTAATACCTGTTTTTGTCGCGTGAGCACCGGGAACAGCGTGTATGTCAGCACAATAACCAATCACGGAATCGACCGGTGGATAAACAGTTCTTCGAACGTGCGAGATTCCAAGAGATTCCGCGCATTCAGGGGTTTCGCGCGATCAAGGTGTGGTACGAAACCGACCGTCCGGACCCGAACCACAGGTGCAGGGTCTACGTTGATGTGGTCGGCGGTCAGTCGCTGCGAGTCGAGGTCGACGAGTCCTTCGTGAAGGGGATCCGCCGACCTGCGACACGGCACGCCGATACGCCGAAGCGGCGATGAAGACACTCGCTGACGGCGAGTAGTCAATGGGCTGCGGTCTCGGTGGCAGTGTCGGCATGGTCACCGAGCACCGCGAGGGCCGTTCGGTGGACGAGGGCGACGGGGGAAGACGAGGACGGTGACGGGTCGGCTGGAGCCGACGAGAGCTCGTAATGGCCCATATCGGCCCGAGCGGTCCTGTGATACGCAGAAGGGGCGTTCCCGATGATCCGGGAGCACCCCTCATGCGCTGCTAAAACTCTGTTGGAGCGGGTGACGGGGATCGAACCCGCGTTCTCAGCTTGGGAAGCTGATGTTCTGCCATTGAACTACACCCGCACTGCCTTCTGCGGCACTGAACAGCCTAGCACGGACACTACCGAAGATCGGCAGGCCCCGGGGTGGCTCCGGGGGCGGATACGTCGGGTCCTGCACTGCGCGGATACGCTGGTCCCGTGCTGCTGAGTGACCGCGACCTGCGCAAAGAGCTCGACGAGGGTCGGCTCGAACTGGATCCGTTCGACGTCTCGCTGATCCAGCCGTCGAGCATCGACGTGCGGCTCGACCGGTTCTTCCGGGTGTTCGACAACAGCAAGTACACCCACATCGACCCCTCCCGGCAGCAGGACGAGTTGACCTCGCTGGTCGAGAACACCGACGACGACCCGTTCGTGCTGCATCCCGGTGAGTTCGTGCTCGGCTCCACCTTCGAGGTCGTGCGCCTGCCCGATGATCTCGCGGGCCGCCTGGAGGGCAAGTCCTCACTGGGCCGCCTCGGCTTGCTGACGCACTCCACCGCGGGATTCATCGATCCCGGCTTCAGCGGCCACATCACGCTCGAGCTGTCCAACGTGGCGAACCTGCCGATCACCCTGTGGCCGGGTATGAAGATCGGGCAGCTCTGCCTGTTCCGCCTGTCGAGCCCCGCCGAGTATCCCTACGGGTCGAAACAGGCCGGCTCGCGCTATCAGGGCCAGCGCGGTCCCACACCTTCGCGCGCGTACCTGAACTTCGCCCGAATCGACACCCGGCGCTGATTCTCCCCGGACTTCTTCGGTTTTCTCCGCCCACTACGGGACTCTCCTGTTGAACAGGATTCATGCTGTTCAGAAACCCTCGAGTATCGATTCAGTCACCGACTGTTTCTGTACCCGTCACAGTGAGCAGCATCACGCTGAATCGAGGAAGTCAACACGGGTCAACGTGATTTAACTTATCCGAAACCCGGCGCTCCACAAACGGTCATGCAAAGAGGCGACCGGCGATCGGGTGCAGGAGTATTCGATGTCGTTAACGCAGCCACGAGGTGGTTCCACCGACCACCTCGGGCACGTGGTGATGATTGCAGGCGCCGCAGCGCTCGGTGGGTTCCTGTTCGGCTACGACACTTCGGTGATCAACGGTGCCGTGCAGTCGATCCAAGCCGAATTCCAGGTGGGCGCGGCCATTACCGGTGTGACCGTGGCGGCGGCTCTGCTGGGCTCGGCCGTGGGAGCAGGGATCGCGGGCGGCCTGGCCAACCGGATCGGCCGGATTCGGGTGATGCAGACCGCTGCCCTGCTGTTCATCGCCAGTGCCATCGGTTCGGCCATGCCCTTCACCATCTGGGATCTCGCCATCTGGCGTGTCGTGGGCGGTATAGCTGTGGGTATCGCCTCGATGATCGGCCCGGCCTACATCGCCGAGGTCGCTCCCGCTGCCTATCGTGGTCGCCTCGGTTCCCTGCAGCAGCTGGCGATCGTGCTGGGCATCGCCATATCCCAACTCGTCAACTACGCCCTGGCCGCCTCGGCGGGCGGTAGCGCCTCCGCCCAGCTCGGGCCGTTGGACACCTGGCAGTGGATGCTGGCCGTCGAAGCCGTCCCCGCCCTGATCTACCTCGTGGTCTCCTCGGTGATTCCGGAGTCGCCGCGCTACCTCGTGGCCACCGGAAAGATCGATCGTGCCCGCAGCGTCATCGCCAAGATCGAAACCGGCGATCCCGACGACAAGATCACCGAGATTCGCGATGCTCTCGGCGGCGAGCGGAAGCCGAGGCTCAGCGACCTGCGTGGACGGCTCGGCCTGCTGCCGGTGGTGTGGGTCGGCATGGCGATCGCCGCCCTGCAGCAGTTCGTCGGGATCAACGTCATCTTCTACTACTCGGCCTCGCTGTGGCAGTCCGTCGGCGTCAATGCGAGCAACTCGCTGCTGCTGAGCCTGTTCACCTCGATCGTGAACATCATCGGTACGTTCATCGCGATCGCGCTGGTCGACAAGGTCGGCCGCAAGCCACTGCTGATCGTCGGCTCGACCGGAATGACGATCGCCCTCGCGATCACCGGTTGGTCGTTCAGCCACGCCAATGTCGTGGGCGAGAACGCGCAGCTGCCGTTCCAGTGGGGTGTGGCCGCACTGCTGTCGGCGAGCGCCTTCGTGCTGTTCTTCGCAGGCTCCTGGGGTGTCGTGATGTGGGTGCTGCTCGGCGAGATGTTCCCGCCGCGCATCCGTGCTGCCGCGCTCGCACTCGGCACGGCGACCAACTGGATCGCGAACTGGCTGGTCACCGTCAGCTTCCCGGTCATGCGGGACTGGAACCTGCCCGCGACCTATTACATCTACGCGGGCTTCGCCTTCCTGTCGCTGGTGCTCGTCATGCGCTACCTGAAGGAGACCAAGGGCCGCTCCCTGGAGGAGATGGGTACCTGAGGTGCCGTGCACGGGTGGCGGCCGTAGTGGTCCCGGCGGCCGCCACCCCTTTCGGTCGGGCTCGCACCGGTCGGCTCAGACCCACACCAGGGCGAGGCCGAAAATCGGGCCGTACAGGGCTGCGGCACCGTCTGCCGAGTCGAACAGGCCGAACTGGGAACAGCGATCGGGACCCTCCCGCCAGTGCATGATGCTCCGTTCTCGGATTCCATGCCCCAGATCCGGACGCGTTGCGGATCACCCTCTCCGGTTTCCTCGTCGATCTCGACGAGTCCGAACACTCGTGGCTTCATGGGATGCCTTCCGTTGTCGGTTCCTCCGTGGCATCGAGTTTCCGAGCGGGAATTCGAGATCGGGAGCCGTGCTGATGGGATCGCCGAAAGCGGGAATCCCGGTTTCGGGTTCCCGCTGCGATCATGGAGTGATCACCGCTACTCGGGAGATCGCTCAATGGCAGCACGGACAAGCCCCACGTTCCGTCGTAGGCAGCTCGCGCGCAGGGTGCGCTGCCTGCGCGAACAGGCCGGGCTGACGCAGGAACGAGCCGCCGCCGAGCTGGACATGTCCACCAGCGCACTCAGCCGCAAGGAAACCGGCGAAGCAACGACCTCGGTGCACGAGGCACGATCCATGATGGATCTCTACGACGTCCACGACCCCGGCCTGCTCGACCTTGCCCGCACGGCCAGCCGGAAAGGGTGGTGGCGTGCCTACGGTATCGAAGACCGCGGCTACGTCGACCTGGAAACCGAAGCCTGCACCGTGCGAGACTTCCAGGTCACGAACATTCCGGGTCTGCTGCAGACGGAGAGTTACGCGCGGGCACTGCTCAAGTCGGGTCGTCTTGCCGGTTCGAATCGGCAGATCGAGAACGATGTAGCAGTGAGAATAGATCCGTCGCCAACGACTGGCTGAAGACATTCCGGTTCAGCTCAGTGCCATCATTGACGAGGCTGCGCTATGGCGGCGGGTCGGTGGACAAGTGGTTGCGCGCGAGCAGCTGTGTTATCTACTGGAGCAGGCTGAGCTTGCGAATGTCACCCTTCAAGTCCTTCCGCTCGACTCGGGTGCACACAGCGGGATGAACGGTGCCTTCACTTTGCTCGAGTTTCCCGATCCCAGCGACCCGGGAGTGCTCTACGTCGAGTATCCGACTGGCTCGCTACACGTGGAAAAGGACACGGAAGTAGCAGCAGGTAGGCTTGCCTTCGATGCTCTACATTCCGAGGCTCTTGACGTGATCGAGTCGAAGTCGCTGATCAGGAATCTCTCGGAGAAGCTCTAAGGAGAAGCCATGCCGACTGTGGACATGTCTGCTGTGACGTGGCGGAAGAGCGCACGTAGCGGTAATCACGGGAGCGGTGGTAACTGCGTCGAGGTCGCGTTCACCGGGCCTGCGGTGGCGGTGCGGGACTCGAAGGAGCCCGAGCGCGGGGCACTGGCCTTCACGCCACAGGCGTGGTCGGCGTTCCTGGCGAGCCTGCGCTGAACGATACCGCGCACATGAATTCGAAGGAGCCGAACATATTAAGATCATTGGGTGATCGATCCCGCTGTTCGGCAGGCTTTTGTCGACGAGTCGTTCCACGAAGCGGCCATCGACGGGTTCTACGTACTGGCGGCAGTGGTCTTCGAGGCAGCCACCCATGAGGCCGTACGTACCGCTATGCACGAGCTGCGGGGCAAGCGTGGCACCGGCAAGCTGCACTGGAACGAGATGGACACCCAGCAGCGGCACGCTGCTACCAAGACCGTGGCTGATCTTGAGGGATTCCACATTGTCACCATCGGTGCTCCCGTGCCGGGGAGACGCCAGGAGCGCGCCCGCTCAGCCTGCTTGAACCGCTTGGTCGCCGAGCTGCACGGCTATGAGGTGACCCAGTTGTTCATGGAGAGTCGTACTCAGTCGTTGAACAAGCGCGATATCGACACGGTGCGCGGTGCCCGTTACGCCCTTCCCAAAGGCACGCTTTTTCACATCGACCACATACCCGGCAAGCAAGACGCACTGTTTTGGGCCGCCGATATCGTGGCCGGTGCGGTGCGCGCTCACCGTGAAGGTATTGAAGACTACCGTCGGCTGCTCGACGAGTGCCTCTACGAGGTAGAGGTCATGACCGATTGCTGATCGGTCTTGTGCATGCGTAAGGCCAGGGTCCCGGTCTGCCCCAGGTGCACCTGGCCTTGCGTCTCGCCCGGCACCCACGATGTCAGGCTCCTCATCATCATAGCTCATGCGTTCGCACAACTGCGATGCCACACAGCACCACTGTTGCCCGGGATCATGGCGCGGTAGGTCAGTGAAGTCCGGGCATGCGACGCTGGCCTCCACGCCACAGGCGTGGTCGGCGTTCCTGGCGAGCCTGCGCTGAGCCGACCCGGTTCTCCGGCGAACTCAGTCCTCCAGCAGTTCGGCGGGGTCGAAGGACAGCGGGAACGGCACCTCGGTGGTGAACGTGCTGCCCGCCAGCGCCTTGGCGTGTACGCGGTAGTCGCCCTTGTCGAGACGCATTAGCACGATCTCCGCGTGCCGGTGCGCGTAGGAGACCTCCACCTGCATGAAGTACTCGATCCCGGCTGCGGCGCACAGGGCGGGCTTGTCGATGCGGTCGGCCTTGCGGCTCGACGGGGAGACACACTCGCCGACCAGCAGAACCTGCTCCGGCGGGATCCAGACCTGCCCCCGGGCGGGTTGTTTCAGCACCGCGAAGTCAGGCTGAATCCAGCGCTTCGGCCCGAGCTGGATATTCAGCGTGGTGTAGGCGCCCCCTCCCGCGCTATGCGCCGGTTTACGGAGCCGCACGAAGATCTCGTCGGCGGCATGGATGTTCGCGGAACCTTCGTAGGGGCTCAAGATCAGCTTTCCGTCCAGGCACTCGTACTTCGCCGGGGGCATCCCGGGAATCGGTAGGTACCGGTCGGCGAGCTCAGGGGTCCACAGTCCGTGCAGCTCGACCAGCGGGTCGAACTCGTCCGGGTCGTACGCCGGTGCGGCCACGGTCATCACCCCTCCCGTCACCACAGTACTCATGGGTCCATGATCCCGGCATCGGTGACATCACCGCCGAAATCCGGTGATCTTCACCCGAACGTGTGAAAATATCGCCGCTTACACGAAGAGGGGCGGACCCGGGTGGATCCGCCCCTCGTTCATGTGTATCGCTGTGTGTCTCGGCCCGAGTTTTTCACCCGATTGTGTGATCTTTTTGCAGTTTCGCGCGAAACTGCAAAAAGATCACACGAGGATCAGCCGTTTGTCTTGTCCTCCTGCGGAAGTGTGGTGCCGGTGGGTTCGACGTCGGTGGGGACATCGGCCTTGCCGTCGGCCTCGGCCTCCCCGCCGATCTCGGTACCACCGGGCTGCTCGGCCGAAGCACCGTCGGTGCCGCGTTTGACGCTGGACAGCAGCAGCTGGGCGACGTCGACGACCTCGACGTTGTCCGAGGCGGCCTGTTCGTTCTGTCGGGTGGTGAGGCCGTCGGTGAGCATCACCTTGCAGAACGGGCAGCCGGTGGCGACCTTCGACGGCGCGGTCCCGAGGGCCTCGTCCACGCGCTCGTTGTTGATGCGCTTACCGGTCTTTTCCTCCATCCACATGCGCGCGCCGCCGGCACCGCAGCACATCGCGCGGTCGGCGTGCCGGGGCATCTCGCGGAAGGAGGCGCCCGAGGCGTTGACCAGCTCGCGCGGCGGCTCGTAGACCTTGTTGTGGCGGCCGATGTAGCAGGGGTCGTGGTAGGTGACGTCCTCGGCGATCGGGGCGACCGGCGTGAGTCGCTTCTCGCGGACCAGCTTGTTCAGCAGCTGGGTGTGGTGCACCACCTCGTAGTTGCCGCCGAGCTGGGTGTACTCGTTGGCGAGGCTGTTGAAGCAGTGCGCGCAGGTGGCCACGATCTTGCGCTTGCCCGGCTCGCGGCCCTCGAACACCGAGTTGAGGGTCTCGACGTTCTGCTGGGCCAGCATCTGGAAGACGAACTCGTTGCCGGCACGGCGTGCCGGGTCGCCGGTGCAGGTCTCCTCCGGGCCGAGTACCCGGTAGTTGACCCCGGCGATGTGCAGCAGCTCGGCCACGGCACGGCTGGTCTTTTTCGCACGGTCCTCGAACGCACCTGCGCAGCCGACCCAGAACAGGTACTCGACGTCGTCGTCGAGCTCCCCGTCGGCCACCGGGACCTCGAAGTCGAGGTCCTCGGTCCAGGCCAGCCGGTCCTTGGCGTTCTGGCCCCACGGGTTGCCCTTGTTCTCGAGGTTTTTGAACATCCCACCGAGCTCGGTCGGGAAGTTCGACTCGATCATCACCTGGTAGCGGCGCATGTCGACGATGTGGTCGACGTGCTCGATGTCGACCGGGCACTGCTCCACACAGGCACCGCAGCTGGTGCAGGCCCACAGCACCTCGGGATCGATGACCCCGGCTTCCTCCGGACCGCCGACCAGGGGCCGCTCGGCCTCGGCCAGCGCGAGCGCGTCGATCTTGCCCAGGCGTTGCTCGGCATCCTCACCGGTGATGCCGACCTCGTCGCCTGCCATGTCCTTGCTGCCCCCGGCCAGCAGATAGGGGGCCTTGGCGTGCGCGTGGTCGCGCAGGCTGGTGACCAGCATCTTCGGCGACAGCGGCTTGGCCGTGTTCCAGGCCGGGCACTGGTCCTGGCAGCGGCCGCACTCGGTGCAGGTGGTGAAGTCCAGCCAGCCCTTCCAGGAGAAGTCCTCGACCTTGCCCGCACCGAAGACGTCCTCGTCCGGATCGGCCTCCTCGAAGTCGAGTTCCTTGCCGCCGCTCATCATCGGCTTGAGCGGGCCGAGTGCGGTCCGCTCCGGATCCCGCTTGAAGTAGATGTTGAAGAACGCGGTGAACCGGTGCCAGGCCACACCCATCGTGAGGTTCGCCGAAATCACGATCAACCAGATCATCGCCGAGAGGATCTTGAACGCGGCGAAGACCGACACGGCCGCGGCACTGGCGGGCAGGACGCCGCCCAGCGCGTAGGTCACCGGAGAGGACCATACCGGGGCGTGGAACAGTCCCGAGGACTCCTTGAACGCGCGCAGCCCCAGGATGCCCACACCTTCGAGGATCACCACGGCCTCGACGAAGTAGGCCTGCCAGAAGTTGGAGCCGGCAAAGCGCGACACCCGGCCCGCGCGGCGCGGGTGGTTGAGTTGGCGTACCCCGATCAGCCAGAAGCCGCCGAGGATCGTGGTAATGCCGAGAATCTCGATGAGCAGGTTCCACGGGCCGAACCCACCGAGGAAGGGGAACTCGAAGGACGGGAAGAGCACTTCACCGTAGGCTTCGAGCACGCTCAGGCTCAAACCAACGAAACCGAGCATGACGAACCAGTGGGCGATGCCCACGTGGGTCAGCTTGAGCATCTTGGTGTGCCCGAGAACTTCTTTCAGCATATTGCCGAACCGGGGACCGAACGGTCCCTTCCGGTCCGGATCCGGTTGTCCGAGTCGGATGGAAGCGACCATCCGCCGCACGGCCCTGACGACCATCACCACCGCGACAACGGTCACGGCCAGACAGATCAGGCCCAGGACGAGCTGTAGCGCACCCATGCTCGCGGCCTCCTGTTCGCAGGTTTGGTGGGAGCGTACGCCCTGTTACTCGTCGGTAACCACCAGGGCGGCACTCGCGGTGGGAACAGAGGGTGATTCTGCGAGACAGTGCGGTGAAAAGCCAGTTGGGTCATGGTGCGATTTTCACCACGCCTACCGCTGTGCAGCGGCCGGTTCCGCGCTGGTAGACACCACCCGCGCTGCTGCCTTGTCTGCGTGGCGGGAAACGCAATCTTCGGCGCCGTACAGCATGCACGGCAATCACGGCCGGTCGACGGCGGCGGCTCCAACGGTTTCGCCGGCCCGCTGCGACCGGAGAGTTCGCAGTCTTGCGGAAGCGTTTCCCCGCAGGCCCTGCGGTCCCGGCAGCGGAAGTGCGTGCGGGCCGGATGCGACCACCGGGAGTATCCTGAAAACTGGTGCAGTCGTTCAGGTTTTTCTGTTCGAGTGCGGGCCTGGCATTGGGAGGACCAGTTGGTGTACATGGTGTTGGCGGCGGCGATCCTGTGCGAGGTCGTCGGCACGGTCTCGCTGAAATTCATCGACGGCCTGAGCAGACCATTACCCCTGATCCTGGTGATCCTCGGATACGGATCGGCCTTCGTTGCCCTGGCCAGCGTGCTCAAAATGGGCCTGCCGGTCAGCGTCACCTATGCCATCTGGTCCGGGGCCGGTGTCGCCCTGGTCGCCGTCATCGGTGCTGTCTTCCTCCGGGAAAGCATCACGCTCGTGCAGGTGGGCGGTATCGCGCTGATCGTCGGTGGTGTGGTCGCGCTGGAGTTGGGAGGCGCGCATTGACGGCGTCGAGTGGTACGTCCCGATCGCAGGCCGGGGCGCAGGAGTCCGGGCCGCAGGAGTCCGGGCCGCAGGCCGAGCGGAGTCGTGACGGCCGGCGGGCCAAGGGTGAGCGCCGTCGGCGCGCGATCATCGACGCGACACTCCGGGTCATCGAGTGCGACGGGATCTCCGGCGTCAGCCACCGCAACATCGCGCGTGCGGCGGAAGTGCCTCCGGCCTCGATCGCCTACTACTTCGACAACATCGACGACCTGTTGGTGGCGACGCTCCTCGACAGTTGCGAAACGTTGATCGCCGAGATGCACCGGCTCCCCGACGCGGTGGCCGACGACAGCTCGCGATGGGTGTCGGCCACCGCGGCGATGCTGGCGAACATGGTCCGCAATCACCGCGGACGCACGATCGCCGAGTACGAGCTCTACCTGCTCGCAGCGCGCCGACCGGCGCTGCGCTCCGCGGCACGCCGTTGGATCGAGGCCGCTTCGGGGTATGTCGGCGCCGGTGCGGAGGGCTCCGAGGGCGCGGCAAAGGCGCTGTTCGCGGTGATCGACGGTTTGCTGCTGCAGGCGCTGATCGCCGATGAAACACCGGGCCCGGAGTACTTCGAACCCGCACTGGCCTATCTCGTGCGGCCAGCGCATCCATAGTGCACCGGCCGCACCCGCGATCACATTGAAGCATCAAATCATCAATTACGTCGTGCTCTGATGTATGAGAACGACCGTCACCCTCGAAGACGAGCTTGCGGTGTTGCTGGGGAAGCGGCGAAGCGAGCGTGGCCAAATTTTCCAGGAAGCACTCAACGAGGCACTGCGGAATGGTCTTGTCGAACATGCCGCAAGTCCCATGCCCGGCCGGAGGGCCGCTGAATACGAGTTCAAGAGCTTCGATCTCGGCCGTCCGTTGATGGAGAACATGGACAACGTTCACGAGGTTCTCGCCGCTGTGGAGGGCGAGGACCATCGGTGAGCTATCTCGTCGACGCAAACCTTCTGGTCCATGCGATCAACCAGCGTGCGTCCGCGTATCGACTCGCGCACGAGTGGCTTGCCGAGCAACTGCCCGGGCCGGTCCGCACTGTGGGTATCCCCTGGCAGAACGTACTGGCGTTCCTCCGGGCGTGACGCACCCCAAGCTATTCGAAACACCGCTTTTGCCCGCCGAAACCGGTCCGGGGAACTTCCGGGGCGACTCGGGGACACCCCGGATGTGGTCGCGCCCGTGCCTGCGTAGGTTCGCTCGTGACGGTGGACGCAAGGGGGCGGACATGGCTCGTACGGGACTGGCGGTCGGTGGGGTGCTTCTCATTCTGGCCGGTATATCGGTGCTGACCTGGGGAGGTTCCGACAGCGCCGAAGTCCGCACCACGGCTTTGGGTGACATTCGCGGTATCGAGATCGACAGCGGCAGCGGTAGTGTCGATGTGCGGTACGAGCCCGGTGCCGAGGCCGTGGTGCAGCAGCGGGAGCACCGCTGGTGGGGTGGTTGGTGGGCCGACGATTCCAAGCCGAATCACAGCGTCGCCGACGGCGAACTGCTCCTCGACACCCACTGCGGTTGGAACTGCACTGTCGACTACGTGGTGACCCTGCCGAAGCGAGTACCGGTCACCGGCGAGCTCGGCTCCGGCTCGCTCGGGATCGCGGGCATGTCCTCGGTGGATGTCGAGGTCGGTGCCGGCTCGGTCCTGGTCCGCGAGGTGTCGGGGCCGGTCACGGCCCACACCGGATCCGGTGGGATCGAACTCGTCGACATCGCCGGGAACATCGAGGCCGATACCGGCAGCGGTTCGATCGAGGGCCGGGATCTGCGCGGAGGTGACATCACGGCGCACACCAGCTCCGGCGGTGTCACGCTCGACCTGCTCTCGCTCCGCTCGGTCGACGTGGACAGCGGCAGCGGACGGATCGAGCTGACCGTGCCGCGCGGTCCCTACCGGGTCGACGCGGAGACCGGCAGCGGCTCGAAGGAGATCGACGTCGGCCGCGCCCCGGCGGCCGAACGCAGCCTGACACTGTCCACCGGCAGCGGCGGAATTCACGTCGACCGCGCCTGAGCGGTGGTGGCTCCCGGGGCGAGCAGGACGTAGTGGCTTCCGGCAGGACCGCATGCCCTGTGCCGCTGGCTATTGCCCTGCCGAGGAAATATTCATCGCAGGTCAGGCGTTGCACAGGCAGAAAGATTGAGCCTGCTGTACTCAACCCCGGTTTGACGTCCGGGTGGAGTCGGCGGTAAAACTTGAGTCGTGAAGGCTCAGGGCCGATGAGCCCCGGAGCATGTACTGCAAGAAGCTGGAGGAACTTCCATGTCGCGAGCGGTCGGTATCGACCTGGGGACGACCAACTCCGTCGTTTCCGTCCTCGAGGGCGGTGAATCGACGGTGATCGCCAATTCCGAGGGCTCGCGGACCACTCCGTCCACCGTCGCCTTCGCCAAGAACGGCGAGATCCTCACCGGTCAGCCCGCCAAGAACCAGGCGGTCACCAACGTGGATCGCACGATCCGGTCGATCAAGCGCCACATGGGCACCGACTGGAAGACCACGATCGACGAGAAGGAATACACCCCGCAGGAGATCAGCGCCCGCGTGCTGATGAAGCTCAAGCGGGACGCCGAGGCCTACCTCGGCGAGGACGTCAGTGAAGCCGTGATCACCGTCCCCGCCTACTTCGAGGACGCCCAGCGGCAGGCCACCAAGGAAGCAGGCCAGATCGCCGGCCTGGACGTGCTGCGCATCGTCAACGAGCCGACCGCCGCCGCACTGGCCTACGGCCTGGACAAGGGCGAGAACGAGCAGACCATCCTGGTCTTCGACCTCGGTGGCGGTACCTTCGACGTCTCCCTGCTGGAGATCGGCGAGGGTGTGGTCGAGGTCCGCGCCACCAGCGGTGACAACCACCTCGGTGGTGACGACTGGGACGAGCGCATCGTCGAGTGGCTGGTCGAGAAGTTCAAGAGTGCCAACGGCATCGACCTGACCAAGGACAAGATGGCGCTGCAGCGGATCAAGGAAGCCGCCGAGAAGGCGAAGATCGAGCTGTCCAGCTCCTCGCAGGCCAACATCAACCTGCCCTACATCACCGTCGACGCCGACAAGAACCCGCTGTTCCTGGACGAGACGCTCTCCCGCGCGGAGTTCGAGCGGATCACCTCCGACCTGCTGGAGCGTGCCCGCAAGCCGTTCGAGTCGGTCCTCAGGGATGCCGGTATCAAGGTCGACGACATCAACCACGTGGTGCTCGTGGGTGGTTCCACCCGCATGCCCGCGGTCACCGACCTGGTCAAGAACCTCAGCGGCAAGGAGCCGAACAAGGGCGTTAACCCGGACGAGGTCGTCGCGGTCGGCGCCGGCCTGCAGGCCGGCGTGCTGCGCGGTGACGTCAAGGACGTCCTGCTGCTCGACGTCACGCCGCTGTCCCTGGGCATCGAGACCAAGGGTGGCGTGATGACCAAGCTGATCGAGCGCAACACCACGATCCCGACCAAGCGTTCGGAGACCTTCACCACCGCCGACGACAATCAGCCGTCGGTGCAGATCCAGGTCTTCCAGGGTGAGCGCGAGATCGCCGCGCACAACAAGAAGCTCGGCATGTTCGAGTTGACCGGACTGCCCCCCGCCCCGCGTGGCGTGCCGCAGATCGAGGTCACCTTCGACATCGACGCCAACGGCATCGTCCACGTCCAGGCCAAGGACCAGGGCACCGGCAAGGAGCAGTCGATGACCATCACCGGTGGCTCCGCGCTGCCGAAGGAGGACATCGACCAGATGGTCGCCGACGCCGAGGCCCACGCGGAGGAGGACAAGAAGCGCCGCGAGGAGGCCGAGACCCGCAACCAGGCCGAGTCGCTGGTCTACCAGACCGAGAAGGTGCTCAAGGACAACGACGAGCAGCTTCCGGACGAGACCAAGCAGAAGGTCCAGGCGGCGATCGACGAGGTCAACGAGGCCCTGAAGGGCGAGGACACCTCCGCGATCTCCTCGGCGGTGGAGAAGCTGGCCACCGAGTCGCAGTCGCTGGGTCAGGCCCTCTACGCCGACGCGGGCGCAGGCGCCGCGGGCGCCGGTGCCGATGCGGGCGCAGCCGGGGACACCGGTGAGGCCACCTCGGGCTCGTCGAGCTCCAGCGCGGAAGAAGATGTGGTGGACGCCGAGGTCGTCGACGACGAGGACGAGAAGAAGAAGTGACCCCGAACAGGCCAGACAACGCGGACAGGTCGAACGCACCGCAAGAGCAGGGCGAGCAGGAGCCCGTGGTGGTGCGGGACCGGCGCCGGATCGACCCGGAAACGGGCGAGCGCCGGTCCCCGGCCGAAGGGGACGAACCGACTCCGGCCGACCGGCCGGGCGGGGAGGTTACGGAGAGCATGTCCGGAACGTTGGACGACGAGCTCGTCCAAGTGGCAGCCGAGTCCGGCGAATCCGGGGACACCGGCGAGCAGGACGACCTGCAACGGCAGGTGGACGAGCTCACCGCGGATCTCAAGCGGGTCACCGCCGAGTACGCCAACTACCGCAAGCGTGTCGAGCGCGATCGGGAGTCGGTGATCGAAGGCGCGAAGGCCTCCGTGGCGGGTGAGCTGCTCACCGTGCTCGACGACATCGAGCGGGCCGACTCGCACGGTGATCTCACCGGAGCGTTCAAGGCGGTGGCCGACAAGCTCACCGACTCGCTCGGTGGTGCGGGTCTGGAGTCCTTCGGGCAGGAGGGCGACGAGTTCGACCCATCCGTGCACGAGGCCGTGCAGCACGCCACCTCTCCGGAGGTGTCCGGGCCGACGGTGACCATGGTGATGCGCCGCGGTTACCGACTCGGGGAGAAGGTGCTGCGGCCCGCGATGGTCGCGGTCACCGATCACGAACCGGAGGAGTCCGGCGGCCAATCCGCCGCTGAGGAACAGCCTGTCGTGGAACAGCCGGGCGCCGACGAATCCGGCGGCGATTCGGCACGAGAAGGCTGATCTTCAGCGAGAGGAGGGACGTCCGGTGAGTGCAAGGGAATGGCTGGACAAGGATTTCTACGCCGAACTGGGCGTCTCTTCGGACGCTTCGGCGGACGAGATCAAGAAAGCTTACCGGAAGTTGGCTCGGGAGAATCATCCCGACGCCAACCCCGGTAACTCTCGTGCGGAGAACAAGTTCAAGGCCGTCTCCGAAGCCTACGGCGTGCTGTCGGACCCGGAAAAACGCAAGCAGTACGACGAGGCACGCTCGTTGTTCGGTTCCGGCGGGTTCGGCGGTGGCGTCGGTGCCGGTGGCCGCGGTGGTTTCGGCGGTCCCGGCGGAGCAGGTGGCCCCGGTGGAGCGGGCGGATTCGACCTCGGGGATCTCTTCGGAGGCGCCCAGCGTGGTGGCTCCGGTGGCCTCGGGGACCTGTTCGGCGGACTGTTCGGCAATCAGCGTGGCGGTGGAGCGACGACCGCGAACCGTCCGCAGCGGGGCGCCGACGTCGAGACCGAGGTTCGTATCGACTTTACCGAGTCGGTGCGTGGGGCCACGGTCCCGCTCCGGCTGTCCAGCCCCACGACGTGCGCCACGTGCCACGGCTCGGGCGCACGTCCGGGGACTCGTCCGCGGACGTGCTCGAACTGCTCGGGCGCGGGCCTGGTCACCCGGAATCAGGGTGCTTTCGCGTTCAGCGAGCCCTGCCCCGACTGTCGCGGGCGGGGCAGCATCATCGACAACCCGTGTCAGGAGTGCCGCGGTGAGGGAGTCAGTACCAGTACCCGGACGCTGACCGTGCGGATTCCGCAGGGAGTGTCCGACGGACAGCGCATCCGGCTGGCCGGGCAGGGTGAACCCGGACGCCAGGGTGCGGGCTCCGGAGACCTCTATGTCGTGGTGCATGTGCGCCCACACCAGGTGTTCGGCCGCTCCGGGCATGATCTGACGATCACCGTTCCGGTCACCTTCCCCGAACTGACGTTGGGTGCGACATTGACTGTGCCCACACTCGACGGGAAGGTGTCCCTGAAGGTCCAACCCGGCACGAGCAGTGGTCGCACGCTGCGGGTGCGTGGCAAGGGCATCGGCAAAAAGGACGGTGGAAGCGGGGATATGCTGGTCACGTTGCAGGTGGCTGTTCCGTCCAAACTGGATGACAAGGCGAGTGCGGCGCTGGAGGCGTACGCGCAGGCCACCGCCGAGCACGATCCGCGCGCCGAGCTCCACGAACTGCTCGGAGGATCGGCATGACCGGAGAGCAGTGGCCCCGAGGAGCCGGTGTCACGATCGGATTCCCCCCGGGAGCGACCGAGGACACACCGGTGTTCGTCATCTCGGTCGCGGCCGAGCTTTCCGGACTGCATGCTCAGACACTGCGCAGCTACGATCGTCTGGGGCTGGTCTCGCCCGGCCGTACCCCGGCTGGCGGTCGGCGTTATTCGGCCAAGGACATCGCCGTGTTGCGAGAAGTGCAGCGCCTGTCCCAGGAGGAAGGTGTCAACCTCGCGGGCATCAAGCGGATCATCGAGCTGGAGAACCAGGTCGATGCTCTGCGGGGACGTGTGCAGGAGTTGATGGAGGAACTCGCAACCGCACACGCCGCCGCGGAACAGGCGGCGGCGCAGGTGCATGCTTCCTACCGCCGCGATCTCGTTCCGGTGCGGCAGGAGACGGCACTGGTGGTCTGGAAACCGAATCGCAGGCGCAGGCGCTGACTCGGTGATTTTTACAGTTTCGCGCGAAACTGCATTTTTCTATGTGCGGTTTCGCGCGAAACTGCATTTTTCGGGCGGGTCAGTCCGCGGTGCGGTGCGACCCGGCCACCGACCGGAAGGTGACGCCGAACCGGTTCCATGCGTTGATCGTGGCGATCGCCGTGACCAACGCGACGAGCGTGCGATCGTCGTAGTGTCGACAGGCCTCGTTCCAGACCTCATCGGACACACCCTCCGGGCCGAGCCGGGTCGCCTCCTCGGTCAGGGCGAGGGCTGCTTGCTCGGCTGAGGTGAAAAACGGTGCCTCGCGCCAGGTGACCACGGAGAACAGCCGCTCATCCGTTTCCCCCGCTGCCTTCGCGTCGTGGCTGTGCATGTCCACGCAGAAACCGCAGCCGTTCATCTGGCTGGCTCGTAATTTCACCAGTTCCAGTGTGGCTTTCGGCAGCGTGCTTTGGTTCAGGTACTTCTCCAGGCCGACCATTGCCGTGTAGGCGTCCGGATCGGCTTCGATGGACAGGCGAGCGTTCATCATTGCCCCTTTTCATTCCGTTTCATTCCGGCACGCGCATGCGCGCGCGAGCTTTTCCGGGTGTAGAACGATGTCGATGGCGGTGATCCGGTCGTCGCCGATGGTCGGTGCGATCACCGAGGTCAGGTACTCCCCGTTGAACTTCAGCAGCCCTGCCGCACCGTTGACTCGGGCAGGCCACAGCTCGGTGTCGGGTTGCTTGCGGCTGATCCCGGCCAGGAAACGAGCCACCTTGCCCGCGCCCCGGACAGGGTGCCGGGCCGCCGTGACCACTCCGCCGCCGTCGCTACGCAGGACGATGTCCGGGTCGAGGAGATTCAGCAAGGCGGTAGGGTCCGCACCTTCGCACGCAGCGGAGAATGCCCGCACCACTTCGCGTTGCCGGACCGGATCGGCATCGAACCTCGGTGTGCGGCCCCGCACCTGTTTGCGGGCACGCGCGGCGAGCTGGCGAACCGCAGCGGTACTGCGCCCCACGGCTTCGGCGACCTCGGTGAAGGGAAGCCCGAAGACATCGTGCAGCACGAAGGCGGTCCGCTCGGCTGGGGACAGTGTCTCCAGCACGACGAGCACGGCCATGCTCACCGAATCGGCGAGCGCGGCCCGATCGGCAGGATCCGTATCGGCGGATTCGACCAGAGGATCGGGCAGCCACGGACCGACGTAGTCCTCCCTGCGCTTGCGCGCGGAACGCATCACGTCCAGGGCGAGTCGCGAGGTGGTGACCACCAGCCAGCCGCTGGTGTCGTCGATCTCCGCCGATGCGCGGCACAGGCGCAACCATGCTTCTTGCACGACGTCCTCGGCCTCGCCGAGATCACCGACGATGCTGTAGGCGATGCTGAACAACCGTTGTCGTTCGTGGAGAAACCGTTCCGTCGTCCCGTTGTCCCTGTCGTGCACACCTATAGGACGACAGAGCGCTCCGGCGGTGTGACATCGCTGCGGCGACATCCGGTGTGTTCTCGGTCACGGAAGCTGTGTTGTGTACCCGGCGCCGGCGCCGGCGATTTTTACAGTTTCGCGCGAAACTGCATTTTTACCAGTTCAGTCCAGAGTGAACGGGTCGTAATGGATCCGATCGAGCGGTGTGCCTGCAACGAGCATTCGTGAGACGGTGCCGCGAATCATCGCAGGCGAACCACTGACCAGTACGTCATGTTCGGACCAGGAACCGTGTCTGGTGACGGCATCGGCGAGTGTGCCGTGCTCGGCGCCCTGGGCGTCCGGATCGTTCTCCAGTACCGGAGTGATCGTCAGCCAAGGATTGCTCATGGCCAACCGCTGCAGGTTTTCCAGATCGTGGAGGTCCTCGCGGGTCCGTCCACCGTAGAAGACCTGTACCTGCGGGTTGTTGCCGTACTGGGCGAGTTCGTCGAGGATCGCGCGCATGGGAGTGAGCCCGGTGCCGCCTGCGATCATCAGCACACTTCGCTCGGAGTGCCGGTCCACGGAGAGGCGCCCCATCGGTGCACCGATGCGCCACTGGTCACCCAGGGCGGAGTGGCCGACGATGGCACGGCTGACCCAGCCGCCGGGCACGCTGCGGACGTGAAATTCCAGAATCCCGTCGTCTGCGGGAGCGTTGGCCGGAGTCAGGTAGCGCCACAACCTGGGGCGCTGCGGCACTTCGATGCTGACGTACTGACCGGGCTGGTGGGGAACCGGTTGATCGGGCTGAACCCGGACCACTGCCACGTCCCAGCTGATTCGCTCATGGTGGATGACCTTCCCGGTGTACCAGGCAGGTCCCTCGTCGTTGGCGGCGGCTTCGGTCATGGCCGAAGCCATCACTGTGTAGGCCTCGGCCCAGGCGTGCTCGACGTCTTCGGTCCAGGTGTCACCGGCGTATTTCTTGATGGCGGCGAGCAGTGCGGTGCCGACGGCCTCGTAATGATCGGCCACGACACCGAACTTGCGGTGATCCCGACCGAGCTGGTGCAGGAACGGCAGTAGCTCGTCGGGGCGGTCCACCATCTGGATGAAGTGCACCAGGGCGCGCAGCAACCTGCTGCGCTGCACTTCCATGTTCACCGGGAACAGCTCGCGGGTGGCGGGCGAGAGGCTGAACAGCATGCCGTAGAAGAACTGCGCGACCTCTTCGGTGTGCGGCTCGACCACGGCCCAGCTTTCGCGGATCAGGCGGACCATCGTGCTCGCCCCGGGCGACACGTCGTCATTCGGGGACGGTTCGGGGTTCAAAACGGCGTTCGCTGTCATGGTTCGCGCGCAGTCTTCTCCACGTTGGCGGGCGTACCTGTACGGGCACGCCGTCTCCGATATCTGTCCCCCGACATGAGAGACCCTAACGTGTATTCGGGCGAATGTAGCTCATATGCCACTTTCGGGTAAGTCGCGGTTACTCGGTGCCGGTATTCGGTCACTCTGGAGAGTGATAATCGGTTCCCGAGGCTGCCGGGATGACCCACATAGTGGTTTGCGGGGTTCGGGCGTGGCACGGTGTCCGTCGTGATCTCCGATCGCCACCCCTCCCCCGATCCGCTCCCGCCGACCGGCACGGCGACCGCCGATCTCCTGGAACTGGAGATCGCCGACTCGCCCACTCCGGTTCGGGAGCACGCCACCCGTCCGATGATCCGGCCTCCGAGTCAGGAGGCACCGGCCACCCGGCGGATCACACCGGCAGCTTCCGCAGACCTCCGATCTCCCGAAAGTGTCGGCCTTGAGGACCCGCTCGGAGGGCACGAACGGACCGTGCGCCTGCACGAGCCCGGATCGTCCGGCGAGCATCTGCTGCAATGCGCCTACTCCAGCGAGCAGCGAGCCAAGCGGTTCTACGATGAGCAGGTTCTGGATCACCTCAATTCGGCCATGAAGGAGTTCGTCGCGCGAATGGAAATGATGTTCATTTCCACCGCCGATGCTCGAGGCGAATGCGACTCCAGCCTGCGTGCCGGCCCGTGTGGCTTCATCGAGGTGCTCGACAGCCGACACCTCGCCTATCCCGAATACCGGGGCAACGGCGTGATGGCCAGTCTGGGCAACATCAGCGAGAATCCGCACATCGGGATTCTGCTGGTGGACTTCGTCACCGACCTCATCGGCCTGCACGTCAACGGCAAGGCCCGCATTGTCGAGGACCCCGACCTGCGTGCGATCCACCCGCAGTTGCCCACGGATTTCGAGCGGGGCCGCACCCCCGAGCGCTGGGTGGTCGTCCAGGTGGAGGAGGCCTACATCCACTGCCGCAAACACATCCCGCGGATGGAGCCGGCCCAGCGGCAACGCGCTTGGGGAACCGACAATCCCAAGCGCAAGGGCGGTGACTACTTCGCGGCCAAGGGGACGCCCAGGCCCTGGCATCAGACGGAAACTCAGCGGTCTTAGGGGCCTTGGCTGCAAGCTCGCGCGGGCGGTGGCTCATCGCCCGGTGGGCAGGTGGTCTCCTGTTTCGCATGTCCGGACGGGCACACTGGTGTCGAGCATCGGCTCGACGGGTGGAGGGACAGGTCTTGAGCGACCAGGGCCAGTACGACGAGAGTCGGCGTAGTGCGGCGGACGCGATCGAGCGTGAGTTGGCGATGATGTTCCGGCGTGCGCGCAAGCTGTCCCTGACCGCGGCAACGGAGATTCATCCCGACCTGGACCCGGCCTCGTACAGCCTGTTGCTGCTCGTGGACGACGCGGGTTCCCTGCGCGGCATGGACGTGGCCGATCGGATGGGGCTCGACAAGTCCACTGTGAGCAGGCAGATCGCCACCCTGGTAGCTCTGGATCTGCTGGAACGTGTGCCGGATCCCGACGACGGCCGCGCCCGGCGCATTCAACTGTCCGAGGAGGGCAGGAGCAGATTGACCGAGTTTCGCAGGCAGCGAAGCGAGAGCCTGCACGACGAGTTCGCCAACTGGTCCACCGATGACCTGCGGGAGTTCGCACGCCTGCTGTCGAAGCTGAATACTCCGTCCTGATTTCGGTACGGGTCCGTGTCCTTTGTCATACGTGGAACTCATCCAGAAAGTTGCCTTTAGCAACTAAACAAATTATAGTTGCATGCAGCAACCAAGGAGATGGCTACATGGAACCGGATCCCGCAACCTGCGGTGAGCTCCTCGGTCCACTGCGAGCGCTGATCGGACTCAAGCAGCTCGCCTCTCACTGGGGAGCCTCCCAAGGTGACGACGCACTGCCCTACGCGGCGGCAGGCCTGCTCGGTGAACTCGTGCACTGCGGGGAATCCCGCGCTTCCGAGCTCGCCCAGCATCGGATCGTCGACGCGTCGGTGGTGAGCAGACAGGTGGCCCAGCTCGAGCAGGCCGGACTGATCACGCGCAGATCGGCGCCGGACGACCGGCGGGTCTCGCTACTGAGTGCCACGCCCGAAGGGAAGCAGGCCTTCGCCGAACTCGAACGGGAAAAAGAAGAGTGGCTCAGCCACGCACTGCGCAACTGGAGCGATTCCGAAGTGCGGCGACTCACGGACCTGCTGCAGGCGGCCTCCCGCGATCTGCGCAGCGCCGCACACGAGCTACTGGACCACACCGACAACTCGACGAAGGAAGGAGCCCGATGACGACCGCAACAGGTCAACGGACGGTGCCGGATGACGCGGCCCCGAACAACGCGGCCTCCGAGCGCCGCGAGCCGCAGTCATCGGGCTCACCGATGACGCGCAGCCAGGTAAACAAGGCGATGGTGGGCCTGATGCTCGCCTTGGTCGTGGCGATCCTGAGTTCGACGATCGTGTCGAACGCACTGCCCGTCATCACCGCGGACCTGGGGGGCACGCAGGGCCAGTACACCTGGGTGGTCACGGCGATGCTGCTGACCGCCACGGCCACGACACCTCTCTGGGGCAAGCTCTCCGACCTCTACAGCAAGAAGATGCTGTACCAGCTGGCGATCACCATCTTCATGCTCGGCTCGGTGCTGGGCGGTTTCGCTCAGTCGATGGCGATGCTGATCGGTTTCCGTGCTCTGCAGGGCATCGGGATGGGTGGTCTGCAGGCTCTGATCCAGGTCGTGATCGGGGCGATGGTCTCGCCGCGTGAGCGTGGGCGCTACAGCGGTTACATCGGTGCGGCCTTCGCGGTCGCCACCACCAGCGGACCTCTGCTGGGAGGTCTCATCGTCGACACATCGTGGCTCGGCTGGCGCTGGTGCTTCTGGGTGACGGTGCCGATCGCGGTCATCGCGTTCATCGTGCTGGGCAAGACGCTGAAGCTGCCCGTGATCAAGCGGGATGTCTCCATCGACTGGTTCGGCGCCTTTTTCCTGGTCGGTGGCGTGAGTTTGCTACTGGTCTGGATCTCGCTGGCGGGTAAGCAGTTCGACTGGCTCTCGGTGCAGACGGCGGCCTACGTCGGGGGCGGTGTCCTGGCACTGATCGTCGCGCTGGTTATCGAGTCGAAGGTCCGCGAGCCGATCGTGCCGCTGGGGATGTTCCGCATCCCGACGGTCAGCCTGGCCATCATCGCGATGGTCTCCGTGGGCACGGCGATGTTCGGTGGTGCGGTCTTTCTCGCCCAGTACTTCCAGATCGGCCGTGGCTACACGCCCACGCATGCGGGTCTGATGACACTGCCGATGGTGCTCGGACTGTTCGTGTCCTCGACGGTCTCCGGGCAGGTCATTTCCCGCTGGACCGGCAAGATCAAGCCGTTCCTGATCGGCGGCAGTATCGTGCTGATCATCGGCATGGGGCTGCTGAGTACCATCGACGCGACGACCGATCTCGTGCTGGTGGGCTGCTATCTGGCGCTCATGGGGACCGGTGTCGGTTGCCTGATGCAGAACCTCGTGCTGGCGGTCCAGAACAGCGTGGGCACCAGGAACATGGGGTCGGTGACCTCGGTGGTCACCTTCTTCCGCACTCTCGGGGGGTCGGCCGGTGTCTCCGTGCTCGGCGCGGTGCTGGGCATGCGGGTGACCGATTACGTCCGCGAGGGGATCGCCGAAATCCCCGGGGCACCGAGTGGTGGCGCCGGCTCCGGGGCAGTGTCCCTGGACGTGCATAGCCTGCCCGCGCCGATCGAGAACATCGTGCGCAACGCGTACGGCATGGGCGTGGGGGACCTCTTTTCCATCACGGCTGGTATTTCCGTGATCACACTTATCGCGGTTCTGTTCATCAAGGAGGTTCCGTTGCGTACCACGGTCGAGTCCTCGGAAGAGCGCGCTGAGGCCACAGCGGGTGACGATCAGCAGCACAATGTGGATAACTCCGGTGAGACTGTGGACAACCGGGTGGAGGCCGTGGCTGCTGTGCGTGGCAGAGAGGCCGAATCCCCCCACGTTGTGCCCGTGGTCGGCGGCGCTGCGCACACCCCGGGCGGAGCTGCGGGGAAACCTGTGGACAACTCTGTGGATGATGCGCGCGGTGAGCCACGTGATCGCTGGTCAGCGACGGACACGACGAACGGCCGTCCGGCCGACGGCGGCTCTCTCGCTTCCGGTATGTCTCTCGGAGGAGCGTTGCCCCCCGGCGAGGGCGGCGGCGGTGTGTTCGTGCACGGACTCGTGCACGGTCCCGGTGGCGATCCGGTCTCGGGTGCGGTGCTCACGCTGACCGACTCCGGTGGGCGCCAGATCGATCGCACCCGAACCGGTGAGGACGGCCGCTATCGGTTGACCCCCGACAGTGGCGGTACCTGTGTCCTGATCGCCTCCTCCGGCCAGTACCAGCCCTCCGCGTCGATGGTTGCGATCGCGGATCGACCGGTGCGTCACGACGTGGAGCTTTCCGGAGCCGCGGTCCTGTCCGGCACGGTGCATGTGGGCACGATGCCGGTATCCGGGGCGACGGTCGTGCTGACCGATGTACGGGGCGAAGTCATCGCCGCCGGCATGACCGATACCGCGGGCGGCTACCGACTGCTCGACCTGCTCGGCGGCTCGTATGCGGTCACCGTGACCGCGGAGGGCCACCGGCCGATGGCCACTCAGGTCACTCTCCCCGACGGGCAGGAGACCACCGTTGACGTGCCGCTGCAGACGGGCACACGGTTGTCCGGCGTGATCCGCTCGGCGAGCTCGGGGCACGCCGTGCCGGAGGCGCAGGTGACCCTGCTGGATTCCTCCGGCGGTGTGGCCGCGTCCATGATCACCGATGCCGAAGGCTCCTACACCTTCACCGACCTGCCCGGCGGTGAGTACACGGTGATCGCCACCGGCTACCCACCGGTTGCGACATCCCTGAAGATCGAAGGCGAGGAGCTCTACCACGACATTGCCCTCGGCCATTCGTGAAAGGAAGGACGGACATGATTTTCGACCGGGAGGCGTCCGGAACGCAGGATGTGGCCCAGGACGCCGGTGCGGTCACGGCAAGTCTGCAGTCGGTACACGAATGGCCCTTGCCGGAAGCGGTGCTGACCGTGACCGACGCCAAGGGTGTGCAGGTGGCCAGGGTCCAAGCCGATGACGCGGGTGTGGTCACCACACCCGGGTTGTCCCCCGGCAACTACACCGCAATCGTCACCGCGCTCGGTTACCAGCCGCTTGCCCGCACCGCTGTGGTGCCGCAGGGCCGAGTGGCGGAGCTGGGCGTGCTGCATCTGGAACGTGTGGGTGGGGCAGACCTGCCTGCCGCGGGGGTGTGGCGGATCGATCCCGTGCACTCATCGATCCGGGCGACCGTGCAGCATCTCGGGATCGGCAGCATTCACGGGCGGCTCAACGAGTTCGGCGGTGAGGTCCGGGTGGGCGATCCGATCGAGTCGTCGAATGTCGACGTGCGTATCGAGGCGGCCAGTGTGGACACCGCCAACGCCGCGCGGGACGAGCACCTGCGCAATGCGGACTTCCTGGATGTGGAGCGGTATCCGACCATCACCTTCGTCTCGACCGGTTTGACTCCGCGCGGCGACAACAGGTGGGACCTCGATGGTGAGCTGACCTTGTGCGGGGTGACCCGGCAGGTGCGGCTCGATACCCGGTTCACCGGGGTCGGGTCCGACCCGTGGGGAGGTACTCGCGCCTCGGCCACCGCCACGACGCGGCTGCGCCGTGATGATTTCGCGATGAACTTCAACCAGGCGCTCAGTACGGGGATCGCGGCGATCGGCACGACCCTGCGGATCGATATCGACATTCAAGCCGTCCACCAGGAGTGAGTGAACAACCGTGGTGGTGAGCCAATTTCGCGAGAAATTGGTCCACCCACCGTCACGGGGCGGTGAGCACGAGTGGACCCTCTTCGGCGATCAGCGTTCGTGGATTTCGCGGCGATTTCCGAGATCGATGACCTGATCCGCAGAACGGTGTTGCCGGTCCTGGCCTGTTCGACGCGCTGGGCCCGGTAGGTGTCTTCGATGGGTTTCGTGGTTCTCGACGATATCGGCAGGCACGAGCGCGGTCACCGTGCTCGCCCTTCGCTCTTTCATGCCGCTATACTTGAGTCGCCAAGGCTCAAGTTTCTTGTAGTAGGAATCGGCGCGCGAGCATGGAGCTGACGCGCCGCTGCTGCCATGAGGTGAGGGATGGACGCTTTCAACCCGACCACGAAGACCCAGCAGGCGATCTCCTCGGCCGCGCAGGCCGCGACGGTCGCCGGTAACCCCGAGGTCGTACCGGCACACCTGCTCGGCGCTTTGCTCGCGCAGGGCGACGGGCTGACCGCGCCGCTGCTGTCGGCCGTGGGCGCCGATCCGGCACAGGTACGCAGCGAACTCGACCAGCTCGCCAACGCCCTTCCCGCCGCGAGCGGCTCGACCGTCTCGACGCCCCAGCTGTCCCGGGAGGGCGTCAAGGCACTCACCCACGGCCAGCGGCTGGCCACCGAGATGGGCGACGAGTACGTCTCCACCGAGCACCTGCTGGTGGGGCTGGCAGCCGAGGGCGGTCAGATCGCCGATCTGCTGCGCAGGCACGGTGCGACTCCCGAGGCGCTCACCGATGCCTTCACGAAGGTGCGTGGGTCGGCACGCGTGACGAGCCCGGATCCCGAGGGCACCTACCAGGCACTGGAGAAGTACGGCCAGGACCTCACCGAACGCGCCCGCTCCGGTGACCTCGACCCCGTGATCGGGCGCGACGCGGAGATCCGGCGTGTCGTACAGGTGCTGTCCCGACGCACCAAGAACAACCCCGTCCTGATCGGTGAACCCGGTGTCGGCAAGACGGCCATCGCGGAGGGGCTGGCCCAGCGCATCGTCGCGGGCGACGTCCCGGAATCGCTGCGGAACAAGCGGGTCGTGGCCCTGGATCTCGGATCGATGGTCGCGGGCGCGAAGTACCGGGGCGAGTTCGAGGAGCGCCTCAAAGCCGTTCTCAAGGAGATCACCGACTCGGCGGGGCAGATCATCACCTTCATCGACGAGCTGCACACCATCGTCGGCGCGGGTGCCACCGGGGAAGGTGCGATGGATGCGGGGAACATGATCAAGCCGATGCTGGCGCGCGGTGAGCTGCGCATGGTCGGCGCGACCACCCTCGACGAGTACCGCAAGCACATCGAGACGGACGCGGCCCTGGAACGTCGCTTCCAGCAGGTCCTCGTCGGCGAGCCGTCCCCGGAGGACACCGTCGGGATCCTGCGTGGCCTCAAGGAGCGCTACGAGGTGCACCACGGCGTGCGCATCACCGATGGCGCGCTCGTGTCGGCAGCGACGCTGTCCGACCGCTACATCACCGACCGGTACCTGCCGGACAAGGCGATCGACCTGGTGGACGAGGCCGCCTCCCGGCTGCGGATGGAGATCGACTCCCGTCCGGTGGAGATCGACGAGGTCGAACGTGCGGTGCGGCGCCTGGAGATCGAGGAGATGGCGCTGTCCAAGGAGAGCGATGCGGCGTCGCTGGAACGGCTGGCCACGCTGCGTGCCGAGCTCGCCGACCGTCGTGAGCGCCTGTCCGAGCTCACCGCACGGTGGCAGGGTGAGAAGGAGTCCATCGACCGGGTCCGCGACCTCAAGAGCAGGCTCGAACAGGTGCGCGGCGAGTCCGAGCGCGCCGAGCGTGATGGTGACCTCGGCAAAGCGGCGGAGCTGCGCTACGGCCGGATTCCGACCTTGGAGAAGGAGCTCGACGCGGCCACCGAGTCGCAGAGCGAGCACAAGGCGATGCTGCAGGAGGAGGTCACGCCCGACGACGTCGCCGACGTGGTCAGTGCGTGGACCGGTATACCCGCCGGGCGACTGCTGGAGGGAGAGACGGCCAAGCTGCTGCGGATGGAGGATGCCGTCGGTGCGCGCGTCGTCGGCCAGGCCGAGGCGGTGCGGGCGGTTTCCGACGCGGTGCGTCGTGCGCGCGCCGGTGTTGCCGACCCCGACCGGCCCACCGGTTCCTTCCTGTTCCTCGGACCGACCGGTGTCGGCAAGACGGAACTGGCCAAGGCACTGGCGGAGTTCCTGTTCGACGACGAGCGCGCGATGGTCCGGATCGACATGAGCGAGTACTCCGAGAAGCACTCGGTGGCCCGCCTGGTCGGTGCTCCGCCCGGCTATGTCGGCTACGACCAGGGTGGTCAACTGACCGAGGCGGTGCGCAGGCGCCCGTACTCGGTGGTGCTGCTCGACGAGGTCGAAAAGGCCCACTCGGACGTGTTCGACATCCTGCTGCAGGCGCTCGACGACGGTCGGCTCACCGATGGACACGGCCGCACGGTGGACTTCCGCAACACCATCCTGGTACTCACCTCCAACCTGGGATCCCAGGCGATCGCGGATCCGAACCTGTCCGAACGGGAGCGGGACGAGGCCGTGATGGCAGTGGTGCGCGGGCAGTTCAAGCCGGAGTTCCTCAACCGGCTGGACAGCTCCGTGGTGTTCCACTCGCTGTCCACGGAGGAGCTGACGGCCATCGTGGACATCCAGGTCGACCGGCTCGCCCGCAGGCTCTCCGACAGGCGGCTCACACTCGACGTGCAGCCGGCGGCGCGGGACTGGCTCGCGCTCAACGGGTTCGATCCGGTCTTCGGCGCGCGCCCGCTGCGGCGGTTGGTGGAGTCGGCCATCGGGGACCAGCTCGCGCGCAAGCTGCTGGCCGGGGAGATCCGCGACGGCGACAAGGTGACCGTGGACGTCACCGACGACAATTCCGAGCTCGCGGTCACTGCCGCGTGAGGAGGCACCGAAGCGCGGCTCCGGTGGTTTTTTGCAGTTTCGCGCGAAACTGCAAAAAACCACGAGTCCGAGTTTCCTCGCCCGGCGATCACCAGCGGTGGTGCCCTGAGAAGTTCCAGGAGCGGCTACGGGGCGACGAGCGGCAACCTCATAATGGGCGGCGACAGCCCTCTGACGGCTCTGCAGAACCACCGGGGAAGGTCGATCACCCCTGGCCACGGGTGGTCCGGAGGTGTGCAGCATGAAGAAACCCCTTGTCGATCACGACAAGGGGTTCCGTGCTATCTTGACTCCGCCAAGAGATCAAAATGCAAGGCCGAGTGTACCGCCTGGAAGACACTCCCGCTACGGTGATCCCACGCACGCCGTAGGACGGTCCACGTCGTGGCCACGGCTCGCACCCGTGCGTACCCCCGTCAGATGGGGCCGGTTGTCGAGCGTCGCAACATCTGGCGTCGGTAGCCCGGTTCAGCGGTCTTGGAAGAGTGCGACGTGAGCTGGGCGGCTCCCACCGCCCCAACCCCGGCTGGCTGTGGAGTAATGCCCACAGCGAGGACAGATCCTCCCTTGAGATCCATGGCCTGCACGAACTGTGTCGGTTGTGGCTCAGGGGGATGTACCCGTGCCGATCCCGTCGGCACCTCCGGAGCTCCATCCGTGCCACATCACCGGGCATGTTCACGAAACAGTGCTGGGCACGTTGCTTGCCTGGTCGGCTGAGCAGCGCAAGTCAAGCGGGTGAGTTCCTGACCGCGCGCACGCGCGCGGAGCGGGTCGCACCTCTCGCCACCGAGGAGGGCTCGGAGTTCGTCGTCTCGGTACCGGCCGGCTCCCGGCCCGGTCAGGTGCGGGCCGGGGCGGAGCCGTGCAACAGCGTGCTCAGTCCTGCCACGGCTGCGAATGCCACGGCTGCGAACAGCGCTGCGGCCGAGCCGAATACGACGGTCGCCGTGAGCAACCCCAGGGCCGTGGTGAGGAAACCGATCGCGACCGCGGGCACACCCATCGACAGGTAGGCGACCACGTAGATCATCGCCGTCGTGCCCGCCCGGTGCTCGGGCGTGGCCAGCGCGGCGAGCATCCGGAAACCGCCCAGGAAGGTCAGCCCCCAGCCGATCCCGAGCAGCACGGAACTCGCCAGGAACACCACCGGAAGGTGCGCGAGCACCGACCAGGTCAGTACGGCGAGGCCGGCGATGAGCAGCGGTGTCCCGACTCGGACGGCCCGGATCCCCGGCCAGCCGGACAGCACCGACTGCACGATCGCTCCGGTACCGGTCAGCGCGGTGATCGTGAGTCCGCCGACGAGGTAGGGCAGTCCGTCGACCATCTCCTTGGCCAGCGACGGGCCCAGTGACAGGTACATGCCACCGACGGTCCACGAGGCGAGGATGCTCGTGGACAGCAGAGCGAAGGTGCCGCGGCGTCCCGCGGGGACGTTCGGGCGCTGCGGCCGTAAGGCCCGGCGTGGCGAGACCGTCCCGGTACCGATCGGTTCGGGCATGGCCACCACACCGAGAAGCGCGAGGGCCAGCGCGGCGAGGATCACCAGGTAACCGAGCACGGTGGGGGCCGGTGCGAACTGCACGAGCACGCCCGCCAGCGCGGCCCCGAGTGCCAGCCCCGCGGAGGACGCGACGGCGTTGACCAGCGCCCCGCGCTGCTTGCCGGGTGGCTGGAGGTCGAGCAGTGCCCCACTCGCCGCGCTGGTCACCGCACCCGTCGCCAGCCCCTGCAGCACCCGGCCGAGGTAGAGCCACCCGACGCCGGGAGCGGCGGCCAGCACCACCACGGACAGGATCTCCAGCGCGACGGCACCGAGCAGAACCGGGCGGCGTCCCACGTGATCGGACAGCGAACCGAACAGCAGCAGGGAAACCAGAATGGCCAGGCCGTAGACCGCGAACACCGCGGTCAGCACGGTGGCCGAGAAGTCCCAGCGCTGCTGGTAGATGGCATACATCGGGGAGGGCACGGTCGCGGCCATCAGGAACACGCACAACACGGCACCGACGAACCAGAAGGCCACGCCGCGCGAGAGCGTGCGGCGCCGGGACGGGGACCTTCCGCCCGGCCTCCCGGGGGCCGCGAGCTGCTCTGTGGTCACCATTTCTCCTCCGGGAACCGACACACTGCCACCCGCGGCAACCGTCGCGCGCGGGAGCGCCATTTCCGTTTCCCGGTGATTGAGGGAATGAACACACCGATGTCGCTCCGGACGTGAGACCGCCCCGACCCCCGAACAGCCCAGCGCCGACCCCCGAACGGCCCAGCTTAGCCGTCCTTCGATAGTGCGATTCGGCGTGGCATCCCCCGGCGATCTTCGTGTTCGGCGTTCGGCGGACTACCCTGCCGGGTGTGGGCATACCTGCATGGGTTTGGTTCGTCGTTGCCGTCGTCGCGATCGTGGCGGGTGTCACGCTGCTGATCACCGACCGAATGCGGCGCACCTCGAAGAATCGGGAGCGACGTCGGTGGGCGACTCTGCGCGGCTGGCAGTTCGCCGAGAGCGACCAGGTACTACCGACTCGGTGGAAGCGTGGCGCACTCGCGCAGTACAGCGGAGGCATGGCCACCGACATCGTCGCCGGATCCACGTTCACCTCCGACGGTCGTCGGCAGGTTTCCGTGTTCGATCTGACGGTCGGCGGCAGTACGGTCGCGGTGCTGGCGGGTGTGCGCTGCCGCCGTCCGGTTCCCGCCACGATCGAGCTGTGGCTGCCCGAGGTGCCGGTGCCACAGGAGTCCGAACTCGACCTGCTCGGACCCGTCGGATCCCGCTACGCCTTCGTCACCGACGTCGCCGCTGCCCGGCCCCTGGTGACACCGGCCATGGTGGACGCGGCCGAGGAGGTCGGTGGAGACGTCACCGTGGTCTGGATGGAAAGCGACTGGGTACTGGCAGCCGCAGAGCCCGGTACGGACCCGTCGCGGCTGGAAAGCCTGCTTCGCGCGCTCGGCGGTCTGGTCGATGTGCTGGACCCGTTCGAGGTCGATCCCAACGAGCAGCGTGCCTCCGAGCGGCCCGCAGGGGACATGGATCTCGTACTCGCGGAAGACCCCGTTTCCGCGGAGGCCCCCGGTCCGGCGGGGGACGCCGTGCTCCAGGATGGTTCCGGGGCCGATGAGGAGCGGACCGAGGCGCACTCGGCCGAGGAGAGCAACCGGTAGGGTTCGCGGCATGCCAACCGCTGTCGTCACCGGTGCCACCGCGGGTATCGGCCGGGCTTTCGCCCGTCGCCTCGCCGCCGAAGGTCACACCCTCGTCCTGGTCGCCCGCGATGCCGAGCGGCTTCGTTCGCTGGCCGAGAGCCTGGGTACGCGCCACGGCGTCGAGACGGAGGTGCTGCCCGCCGACCTGACCGAGGAGGCAGGCTGCGCCGCGGTCGAGCAGCGGCTCACCGACCCCGGCAAACCCGTCGACCTGCTGGTCAACAATGCCGGATTCGGAACCTCCGGTGCCTTCTGGCACACCGACGCCGCGACGATGCGCAGGCAACTGGAACTCAACGTCGCCGCCGTGCTGCGGTTGACTCATGCGGTCGTGTCGCCGATGCGCGAGCGCGGGCACGGAGACGTGCTCAACGTGTCCAGCGTCTCCGGCTTCTTCGCGGTGTCGGGGTCGACGTACTCGGCATCCAAGGCGTGGGTGACCGCGTTTTCCGAGGGCCTGTCCCTGTCACTGGCAGGCAGTGGAGTGCGGGTCATGGCGCTGTGCCCCGGCTTCACGCGCACCGAGTTCCACCAGCGCGCCGAGTTGGACATGAGCAGGCTGCCGAAGGCGTTCTGGTTGGACGCCGACGCGGTCGTGCACGAGGCGTTGGCGGATCTGCGTCGCGGAAAGTCCGTATCGGTGCCGGGAACGCAGTACAAGGCGCTGGTCACCCTGGGACGGTTGATCCCGCAGAAGCTCCAGCGGTTCGTCGTCTCGCGGGCCGCGCCCGGCCGGACCTGAGGCCACGGGCACCTGGTGTCCGCCCGGGCCGATCACGCAAGCGAAGAACGCAGCACCGAAAGCCCTCCTCGGTAGGCAGCGGGAATACCGGGGGTAGCGAGCAGTGCCGAAACGGTGATCGACTCCTCCACGAGCCGTGGATGAGACATCGAACACGCCGAGCACACGTTTCGTCGCTGTTCACTTCCCGGTCGCCCGGTCCGCATAGCGTGCCGGTGTTCGCTCCGCAGCAGCCTTGGAGGGTCGTATGTCCGACAGACCGAACGGCGGGCGGGTCATCCCGCTCGCGCTCCTGCCTCAGCACTCCGCGAGCCGATCGGCGGTGACCTGCCAGTACCGCTGCGGCAACGCCTGCGCACACGATGCGCCCAACCCCTCGGGCAACGCCTACTTCGGTGACATCGTGGAGAGCGCGTTCAGTCGTCGGGACGCGCTGAGGGGAGCCGCGGTGGTGGCTCTGGCCGCCGGCAGTGCCGCAGCGCTCGGCAGCACGGCCACGGCAGCGGCACAGCCCACCACGCCACCCCCTTCCGGTCCGGACGGTGGTGCGGCGGCCGGTACGGATTTCGACCCCGTGGAACCCAACACCGCGGACCGTGTCGTCGTCCCCGAGGGCTACGAGCAGGGCGTCGTCGTCCGCTGGGGTGACCCGGTCGTGCCCGGCGCGCCCGAGTTCGACTTCGACGGCCAGACGGCCGCCGCCCAGGAACAGCAGTTCGGCTACAACAACGACTTCGCGGGCCTGATCCCGTTGGACGGGGCCGGTGTGCACAACCTGCTCGTGGTCAACCACGAGTACACCAGCGAGCCCCAGATGTTCTCGGGCTACGACGAGAACAACCCGACCGAGCAGCAGGTGCGCATCGCATGGGCCGCGCACGGGCAGTCCGTGCTGATGGTGCGGCGCGACACCGCCGACGGAGGCCTGTCGCCGGTCCCGAGCCACTACAATCGCCGGATCACGCTGAACACGGAGTTCGAGGTGCGTGGCCCCGCGGCGGGCAGCGACCACCTCAAGACCTCCGCCGACCCGACCGGCACCCGGGTGCTCGGCACCCAGAACAACTGCGCGGGCGGTATCACCCCGTGGGGCACCATGCTCTCCGGGGAGGAGAACTTCCAACAGTACTTCGCCCATGCCGACACGGTCGATGATCCGCAGGCGCGCAGGCGGCTCGAGCGGTACGGGATCGGCACCGGTGCCAGTACCCGCAAGTGGGAGCGGTTCGACCGGCGCTGGGATGTCGGCAAGGAGCCGAACGAGCCGAACCGGTTCGGATGGATCGTCGAGACCGATCCGCACGATCCCGACTCGACGCCGGTCAAGCACACGGCACTGGGTCGGTTCAAGCACGAGGGCGCGACCATCACGGTGGCCGAGGACGGCCGTGTCGTGGCCTACAGCGGTGACGACGAGCGTTTCGAGTACATCTACAAGTTCGTCTCGAGCGGCAGGATGAAACAGGGCCGCAGCGCCCACGCCCGGCGGCACAACATGTCCCTGCTGGACGACGGCACCCTCTACGTCGCCCGATTCACCGGGGACAGCCCCGCTTCCGAGATCGACGGTAGCGGCAAGCTGCCCGCGGACGGGCGGTTCGACGGCAGCGGCGAGTGGCTTCCGCTGGCCAGCGGGAACAAGTCCCACGTGCCGGGCTTCACCGCCGAGGAGGTCTACGTCTTCACCCGGCTGGCCGCCGACGCCGCCGGAGCCACCAAGATGGACCGTCCGGAGGACATCCAGCCCAACCCGGTCAACGGCCGTGTCTACTGTGCGCTGACGAACAACTCCAACCGGGGTGCCGCCGGGCATGCCGGTGTCGACGAGATGAATCCGCGCGTCGGCAATAAGCACGGACACGTGCTGGAGGTGCGGGAGAACGGCAAGAACCCGGCGGGGACCGAGTTTTCCTGGAACCTGCTGCTGGTCTGCGGTGACCCGAACGACCCGAACACCTACTTCGGCGGGTTCGACAGGAGCCGGGTCAGCCCGATCTCGTGCCCGGACAACGTCGCCTTCGACCGGCACGGCAACCTGTGGATCAGCACCGATGGCAACGAGCTGGGATCCAACGACGGGCTGTTCGCCGTTCCGGTCGACGGATCGCAACGTGGCCACGTCAAGCAGTTCCTGACCGTGCCGAAGGGAGCCGAAACGTGCGGGCCGGTCATCACCGACAGCGTGGTGACCGTGTGCGTCCAGCACCCCGGTGAGGTCGACGGTGCCAGTGCGGACGATCCCGCATCGCACTGGCCCGACGGCGGGAACTCGCAGCCGCGCCCCTCGGTGGCCGCGGTGTGGCGCAAGGAGGGGAACCGACCCGGCGAGATCGGCCGCCGCTGATCCGCCTGCCGCGCGGAGGCCTTCGAGAGCTGTGACATGCCGGAGGCCTCCGCATTCCTTGCGCATTTCTTACGTCGCACCGGCCGGATCCGGCTCGCCGCGGAGGACCCGTCGCGGTAAGGAGACGCCTGTCTCGTGGGATACGGTGCGGGTATGGCTTCACGACCGATCGCGCTGATCACCGGTGCTTCCCGTGGTATCGGCGCCGCGGTCGCACGCTCGCTGTCCGGCACCCACGAGGTGCTGCTGGGTGGTCGTGACAGCGATGCGCTGCGGTCCTTGGCCGAGGAAATCCCGGGATCACGAGCCTGGCCCCTCGAACTCACCGATGACGAGGCGGTGGCCGAGGCGGCTCGCGACATCGACACGCTGGACGTCCTGGTCCACAGTGCGGGCACGATCGAACTGGGCGGGGTGTCGGAGGTGTCGGTGGACTCGTGGCGGCGCACCTTCGACCTGAACGTGTTCGCCGTCACCGAGCTGACCAGGGTGCTGCTGCCCGCGTTGCGTTCGGCATCGGGGCATGTGGTGCTCGTCAACTCCGGTGCCGGGCTGGCGGCGAAACCGCAGTGGGGTTCGTACGCGGCCAGCAAGTTCGCCCTGCGTGCTTACGCCGACGTGCTCCGTGCCGAGGAGTTCGGCAACGGTGTGCGGGTCACCTCGGTGTTTCCCGGCCGGGTTGCCACCGACATGCAGCGCGGTGTCCGCGATTCCGAAGGCGGTGCGTTCGAGCCGGAGCGCTATCTGCGTCCGGAATCCGTCGCCGAGTCCATCGCCTCCGCCGTGCGGGCTCCCGCCGATGCCCACCTCACCGAGATCACCGTCCGACCCTCCGCCTGAGACGGCGGTTCGGTGGGGTTGATGTTTTCCAGGAAACTTCAGCCTCTCCCAGGAACCACTCAGCCGCGGACGTGCTGGGCGGCAGTACGTGCCGCCGCCTGTACGGAACGGCGGTCGACGCGGGTGGGTTCGCTGTCCCGCAGTACTTCCGCACCAGCGACCCAGACGTCCCGGACGCTGCGCGAGCCCGCCGCCCACACCAGGTTGGACAGGAGCTGCTCGTCGGGTGCGTCCAGCCCCGTCGCGAAGGCGGGATTGTCGACATCCACGTGCACGATGTCGGCCCAGCGGCCGGATTCGAGCGCACCGATGTCCTCCCGGTGCAGCGCGGCGGCCCCACCTCGCGTGGCGGCCAGCAGGGCGGATCGGGCCGTCACCGCCGTGGAGTCTCCTGTGGACAACCGGGCGAGCATGCCGGAAAGCTGGACTTCCTCCCACAGATCGAGGTCGTCGTTACTGGACGGACCGTCGGTGCCGAGTCCCACCGGCACTCCCGCCGCGAGCAGATCGACCAGCCGCGCCGTGCCGGAGGCCAGCTTGGCGTTGGAGCCGGGGCAGTGGGCGAGACCGACCCCGCGCCGCGCGAACAGTGCGATGTCCTCGTCGGACAGATGAACACCGTGCGCGGCCAGCACACGACCGTCGAGAACACCGAGCTCGTCCAGCAGCATCGGAACGGATCCGTACTGCTGCCGCAGCTCGGCGTCCTCCGTTGAGCTTTCCGCGACGTGGGTGTGCACGAGAGCACCGCGCTGCTGTGCGTTCTCCCCGATGACCTGCAGTGCCTCGGGAGGCAGCGTGTACGCCGAGTGGGGTCCGTAGCCGAGTTCGATGCGCTCGCCCGGACCGAAACGCAGCCCGTCGGCATCGATCCACCGGTTGACCCCCTCCACCATCTGCTGCCAGCTACCCAGCGTGCTCAGGTCCGGAGCGGCGATCACGGCCGAGGTCAGCAGCACTCGGGAACCGACGGCGAGCGTGGCCTCCACCACCGACTCCCCGACGAAGTACATCTCGGCGCTGGTCGTCACGCCTGCCCGCAGCATCTCCACCGCACCGAGTGCCATTCCGGCGCGCACGTCGGACGGGCGCAGCCGCGACTCGGCGGGCCAGACCACCTCGCGGAGCCACCGCAACAGCGGCAGGTCGCCCCCCATCCCCCGAAGCAGAGTCATCGGACTGTGCGCGTGTGCGTTGATCAACCCGGGCAACAGCACTCCCGTGCACTCCCGGACGACGGTGTCGTGCGGAAGCGCCGGAGCCCGCGTACGTGTTCCGCAGTACGCGATGCGGCCGTTGCCGTCGATGTCCACCACGGCATCCCGGATCACCGAGCAGGCCGCATCACAGGGCAGGATCACCGGGGCGTGCAGACGTAAGGCGATCGGCATACCCGCATTCTGCACGATGCGTTACAGCATCGGACTCGGCCAGGGGTCGCTGATCGGTCGGGTGGTTCGAGCGAACGAGAGCGCTCACGCAGCGACCGCATTGTCACCCGAACGGACCTATCGCTAGGCATAACCGGCCATATTCATGGCCGAATGGCCTCAGTTCCGCACCACATGGCCGATTCACCGATGGCGCTTGACCTACCACGCTCGGTAGGCGGCACCGCTGGACGGAGGGAACGCGATGATGATGAGTGTATTGGCGACGACGGGCACCGTGTTGGCGCTGGGAGTGCTGCTGCTCATGGCCTTGAGCTCGGTCCTGCCCGATATCTGGGAGGCCAGACACAACGGTGAGCGAGCACCGCGCAGAAGCACTTCCTACTAGGGCCGCTCAGACGCGCTCGAACAGCAGGTCGTGAATGACCCGTCCTTCCTCGTGCGCTCGCTGCTCGAACTTCGTCACCGGCCGCCAGGGCGGACGCGGTGCCCACCCATCCGGGCTCTCCGGATGAAGATTGCGCAGCATGCCCTGCGCCGTACAGATCTCCAGCATCTGCTCGGCGTACTGACTCCAGTCGGTCGCCAGATGCAGCACGCCTCCGTGCACGAGCCGCGAGGCGATCAACTCGACGGTGTCCGGCTGTACGAGCCGACGTTTGTGATGCCGTTTCTTCGGCCACGGATCCGGGAAGAAGATACGTACCTCGGACAGCGCGCCGGGCTCGATGTGCTCGCGCAACAGCACGACCGCATCGCCGCGCAGGAGCCGAAGATTGTCCACGCCCAGGGTCTCCGCCCGCAGCAGCAGCTGTGCCAGGCCGGGTTTGTAGACCTCGATGGCCACGTGGTTGGCCGCCGGTTGGTCCGCGGCCAGCTGGGCGGTCGTTTCGCCCATACCGGAGCCGATCTCCAACACCAGCGGTGCGTCACGGTCGAACCATGCGGTGGCATCCAGGGGCCCTTCGGGCAGCGAGGAGATCTCGCTGCCCAGTTCCGTCCAGTACCGGTCCCAGGCACGCTGCTGGCCGCTCGTCATCCGCTCGCCGCGCTGGACGTAGCTCACGACCGTACGCCGGTGGGGGACTTGCTGGTCAGAAGCATTCACGGAGAGCCAGTATCGCAAACTCGCATGGTGTTTCGGTCGGGTGTCGGGGCCGTTCTCGGGTCACCACGATTCCACCCGTGGTAAGAGCCGCTCGAGTTCGGCCACTGTCCGTATCGGGAACGGTTGTGCGGGTGTGGTGTCGGTGTGGGCGGGCACCACGTTCATCCAGCCGGGATGCCGGTCGGTCAGGACGACGGTGGTCGGCATCGTCATGGGTGTCCGGTCGGAGGGGCCGTACTCCCAGTACACGGTTTCTCCCGGAGCCACCCAGGGGATGAAGACCCAACCGGATCGGCTGGTCAGCAACGTGTGCAGCGTGTCTTCGAGGGAGAATGCCGCAGCGCGGGAGGGCAGCTCGCCCCGGTCGAGCGCGGGCAGCCACCAGGGAGCGGGAAGGTGGCCCGCGGACGATCCGTTCAGTCGCCGGAACAGGGTCAGCACCTGGTGTTCCGGTGCGCGGTGGATCCAGCCATGGCGAGTGGATTCGGGGGAGAGAGCTTCACCCTCCGGCGGGGAGAATTCCGTGGCCAGTGACCATTCCAGGCGTGGTAGCGGTTCCAGCCGGACATCGGACTGCGGACGTGAAACGCGAATCGGATTCCGAGGTACTGAAGTTGTCGAGCATTCGGTAAAACGGGTCACGACTCACCGCCTCCTTCGAGAAAGATGCGAGCACGCCTGGTCGGCGACTCTCGCGGCAGTGCTTTCCCACCGGCTTCCCCACCCGGGGCGCTCCGGGTGATCCTCCGGCAATGCCGGACCGGGACAACACCTTCTACTCCATGCAGTACCAGAAGTGACCAAAAATGTGACGAAAAGAGTCAAATTGTGTTCAAGATAACGATATGGCAACCTTCGTTGGGTTCTGGGTGGACCGCCTCGGCAATCCCGTGACCCGGAAGTGGGGTGGGGAAGTGACGGAGCAGACGCAGGAACGAGTGACCATCGACGGCGGAGTGGCCGTCGGCGTGGACAACTCGGCTTCCTCGATGCGCGCCTTGGCCGTCGCGGCGGAGGAAGCCGTACGGCGCGGCGCTGTCCTGCACATCGTGCGTGCATGGAGCATGCGAACGACACCGCTGCCCAAGGATTGGCCGACCGGCACAGTGCCGAGCCTCGAGCAGTACGAGGAGATGGTGCGCACCGAAACCGAGCAACTGCTGGCGGACAAGATCGGGAACGAACCCGGATGTGAAGTGCGCATGCACGTGGTGCACTCGCCGTCCCCGCAGGCCCTGCTCTCCGCGTCACGCGGAGCGGATCTGCTCGTCGTCGGACATCGTGGCCGGGGCGGTTTCTCCGGGTTGATGCTGGGCTCCGTGGCCGAACAGTGCGTTCGGCACGCTGCCTGTCCGGTTCTCGTCGTACGCCCGAGTATCTGAGCGACTTTTCGTATTCGATTTCATCGAAGCACGGGTTCTTTTAGCCGAAAAACACGAAGCATTCGCGGGAAAAGCACAGGACCCGGGCCATCCCCCGAATGACAGCCCGGGTCCTCCCCCGTCCCGACCGCCGGCGCCCCCGAGCGCTACTGCAGTCGGTCGATTTCGGTTGTGCCTTGATCACATTCCACACGGGTGTCCACACCGGACTCGGTGCTCCATCCTCATCACCATCGAAAGCGAGAGCACAGTGGACTATGCTGCGGCTGCGATCGCTGTTTCGATCCTATCGTCCGGGGTGACCAGTCTCTCCACCGGGATGGGTAACACTGGGTAACGGCATGGACGATATGTCCTGTCACGCGTCCCGGCGATGTGCCGTGACCAGCGCGATGATCAGCAGTGCTGTCGCGATGGCGAGGAAGTAGACCAGCGACCCCCAGGGGCTCAGGGGCATATCGTACGGGCCGCCCACGGAACCGCTCAGGAAGTGATCGGCCATCATGAAAGGCGTCCACTCCTGGATGTCCTGGCCGATCGTCGGGATCATCCCGATCAGACCTTCCACCAGCATCGACCAGACCAGCACGAGGCTCGTCGCGCCCGCTGTCTGTCGAATGAGGATACCCACGGCGAGCGCGAGCACCGCGCTACCGGCGAAGACCGGACCGAGCCCGGCGAGCTGGCGCCAATGCTCGGCCGTGGTGATCGCGAGATCGGCCTCCGGGGCGACCACCTGTGCGACTCCCCACGAGCCGAATGCGGCGGCCTCGCCGATCAGCAGGGCCAGAACGGCGATGAGGGCGGTCTTGGCCAGCAGCACCGCCGCTCGGTTCGGCACCGCCTGGAAGGTGGCTTTGATGGTGCCGAAGCGGTACTCGGTGGTCACGGCCAGCACCGCCATCACCATGGTGACGATGAGTCCGAACTGGTAACCGGTCTGCGTCATCGATAGCGACAGCGGGAACTCGGGTCCACTCTGGAGTGCCATCATCCCGGCGAAGCCGATGGTCAGCCCCAGTGCGAGGAATATCGACCACCACGGGGAGCGGGTCGAGAACAGTTTGATGCGTTCAACAGCGAGCAGAGTCATCGTTTCACTTTCCGGTCGTCGTGAGTGTGGTGGTGTTCTCGTTCGGCATGTCGGAACCGGTGCGGTACTCGACGGCCTGACCGGTGAGCTGCATGAATGCCTCCTCCAGCGAACCGCGCTGCGGCGAAAGCTCGTGCAGCACGATTCCGCCTTCGGCCGCGATTTCACCGACACCGTCGCTGAGTGCGCCATCGACGATGAGAGTGTCGGGAGTCCGCGGATCGACAGGTTGCACGGGCAGCCCTCGCGCGGTGATCAGGTCGCGCAGCTGCTCGGCCTGCGGCGAGCGGACCTTGACCGAGGCGGTACTCGCCCCCTCGACGAACTCTTCGGTACTGCACTGGGTGATGAGCTCGCCGCGGCCGACCACCACCAGTTCCTCGGCGGTCAGCGACATTTCGGACAGCAGGTGACTGGAGACGAAAACCGTCCGGCCCTCGGCGGCCAACCGTTGCATGAACTGCCTGATCCAGTGAATCCCCTCGGGATCGAGTCCGTTGACGGGCTCGTCGAACAGCAGGATCTGCGGATCACCGAGCAGTGCGGAAGCAATACCGAGGCGTTGCGACATACCGAGCGAGAACCCGCCCGCACGTCGGTGGGCGACCTGTTCGAGGCCGACCACTTCGAGAACCTCGTCGACCCGCTGCTTGGGAATGTTGTTGGAACGTGCCAGCCAGCGGAGGTGGGAGCGCGCGGATCGGTTCGGATGCACCCAGGTGGCCTCGACGAGCGCACCGACGGTGCGCAGCGGGTGCTTGAGTTCCCGATACGGGCGACCGTCGATGAGGACCTTGCCCGCACTCGGCCGGTCCAACCCGAGCATCATCCGCATGGTGGTGGACTTTCCGGCTCCGTTGGGGCCCAGGAAACCGGTGACCCGGCCCGGTTTCACGGTGAACGACAGATCGTTGACCGCCACCGTCGATCCGTAGCGTTTGGTGAGGCCGACAGCCTCGATCATGATCACTCCTGTGCAGATCGTCGAAGGCGGCCGGAGCCCGACCCTGGGCTTCCGGCGCCGATGTGCCGACCAGGATGCCGCTCCAGGAGTGCAGGGCGCATCGGTCCTCGGTCTGGACTTGATATCCGCTTCAGGTCGTAGATCGCCCCGGAGTCCGGATGAGGATCTCGGGGTCCTCCGGAAGGGAATCTCCAGGAGGGAGCAGCTGTAGGCTGCCGCTCTTCTCAGTGGGAGCGGCTCAGCGGAACCAACGGTCCAAGGACGTGACCAGGCCGTCTTCGGCGACCGTGCCGGTGACCTCGGTCGCGGTGGCGCGCACCACTGCCGGTGCCTGACCCATCGCCACGCTGTGTCCGGCCCATTCGAGCATCCGGATGTCGTTGTCGCCGTCGCCCGCGGCGAACGTGTCCTCCACGGCGATGCCGAGCTCGGTGCGGAGCTTCTCCAGGGCGGAGCCCTTGGTGACGCCGTCGGGTACGACGGTGATCCACGTTGTGTAATGGTCGATCGTGTACGTGCTGGCGGGCAGGAGCACGCCGTCGAGCGCCTCGGCGGCTTCCTTCGTGGTGTGTCCCGCCCAGTGCGCGATCATGCGGGGGACGTGTTTGCTGATGAGTTCCTCGACGTCGACCGACCGCTGCGGGCCGTGCAGGAGGTTCTGCGGGAACGAGCTGGTCACGAGGCTACCGGTGCCGACCTGCTCGACCGCGAAGTTCGAGCCGGGAAGCAGGGCCGACAACCGCGCGTGCACCGGCGCCGGATCGAAGGTCTCGATGGCGACGGTTTCGCGGGTGGCTGCGTCCAGCCTGATCGCACCGTTGGAGCACAGGGCGGCACCGCTGCGCAACCCCAGTTCGTCCAGGATCGGCAGGGTGCCCAGCATGCTGCGGCCGGTGGCCACGACGACATGGCTGCCCGCATCGACAGCTCGGCGGACGGCGTCGCGGACACCTGCGGAGACCGTCTGGGTTTCGGGATCGAGCAGGGTTCCGTCAACGTCGAGGGCGATGAGTCGGGGCTTGTACGCGGCTGTTTCGGACACCCTTGCAGGTTAGTCGTCAGTGCCGGGTCTCGGCGATGGAGAAGGCGCTCATTCCTCGCCGGGGCGCACGAGGCCGGTCTCGTAGGCCAGGACGACGGCCTGCACGCGGTCGCGCAGGTCGAGTTTGGACAGAATACGTCCGATGTGCGTCTTCACGGTGGCCTCGGACAGAAACAGGCGCTCGGCCAGTTCGGTGTTGGACAGCCCCCTTGCCGTGTGTGCCAGCACCTCGCGCTCGCGCTCGGTGAGTAGCTCCAGTATCGAGGCATCCCGCAGTCGGCCGCCGGATTCGCCGAGAAAGTGGTTCAGCAGTCGCCGAGTGACGCTCGGAGACACCACGGAGTCTCCGGCCGCCACCGAGCGCACCGCCGAGATGAGGGAGTCCGGTGGGGTGTCCTTGAGCAGGAACCCGGCGGCTCCGCCGCGCAATGCCGCAAGTGCGTACTCGTCCAGGTCGAAGGTCGTCATCACGAGGACTCTGGCACTGCCATCGCCGGCGATCCGCCGGGTCGCCTCCACCCCGTCCAGCACCGGCATCCGAACGTCCATCAGCACGACGTCGGGCCGGAGGTTCCGGGAAAGTTCCACGGCGTCCGCACCGTCGGCGGCCTCGCCGACGACCTCCACATCCTCCTGCGCATCGAGAACCATGCGAAGTCCCATGCGCATGAGTTCCTGATCATCCGCCAGTAGCACCCGAGCCATGCGGATCAGCTTAGAGGTCCCTGCGCGGAAGCGGAGCGCGAGAGCGGGAGTCCGGTGAGCGGAAGTGCCGCGTGCACGCGCCAACCACCTCCGTCGCGGGGACCGGCCTCGAACGAGCCACCGTAGGCCGTTGCCCGCTCGCGCATGCCGACCATGCCGTTACCACCCGAAGCCAACGGTGGCAGTATCCCCTTCGCACCGGTGTCGGACACGTCGATCTCGACGCACTGGCCGTCGTGGCCGATCCGTACCGACGCGGAGGCTTTCCACCCGGCGTGCTTGAGCACGTTGGTCAGCGACTCCTGCACGATGCGGTACACCCCGAGGCCGAGCCCTGCGGGGAGGTTCTTCAGGTCACCGTCGAGTTCCAGTTCGATCGGCAGCCCGAGAGCGCGAACACGTTCGACCAGGGATTCGATGGCGGAGATCGAGGGCTGCGGACTACGTTCCCGACCGGTTTCCTCCTGCGGATTGCGCAGCACCTGCAGCAGGCTGCGCAGTTCCGTCAGGGCCTCCCGGCCGGTGGTGCCGATGGTGTGCACGGCCTGTTCGGCGAGTTCGGGCTTGCTGCGCAGCGCGTAGGCGGCACCGTCGGCCTGGGTCACCATCACGCTCACCGAGTGCGCGAGAACATCGTGGAGTTCGCGGGCGATCCGGTTGCGTTCCTCCGCCACGGCGATCCGGGCCTGCTGGTCCTGTTCGAACTCCAGGCTGCGCAGCCGGTGTTCGACCTCGGCTTGATAGGCGCGGCGTGCTCCGACGAATTCGCCGAGTACCCAGCAGAAAGCCAGTTGCACCCCTTGTTGCAACAGCAGGAAGAGCAGCGCGACCGCGAGGCCCGCCTCGAAAAACCCGGTTGCCTGCTGGACCGTACCGACCGCGGACAGGACGAACACGGCAGCGGTGTAGAGCGCGGCCACTTTCCGGCCGACATAGGCGACCAGCGTATACAGCGTGATCTCGAGCGCCAGGCTTGCGGGGCGAGTAACCATGGTGGCCTGATCGAGCTGCTGCACCAGCAAACCCAGCAGCACGGTGCAGGCAGCCGGGATCGGCATCGTCCGCCGGAGCGCCAAGGGGCCGACCAGCAGGGCACTCGCGAGGACGTACCGGACCGGTGTCGTGGTGCCCGCGCTGTCGACCAGGAAAATCAGCACTTCCGGCACCAGCAGCAGCATGGCGACGGCACTGTCGCCTGCCACCGGGTGCGCGCGCATCCACAGACTCAATCTCCGCACGCTGTCAGCGTAGGGAAGGCGCCGGTGGGCGGACGTCATCCCATGGCGGCAGGCACGCTCCCCCGAGGTCGTAGCTCCTCAGGAGCGGTCCTGTTCCATCCGTTCCTCGGCGCGGGTGGTGAGTTCGGCCTTCATCCGCTGCTCCCGTTGGCGCGAGCGGATCCGGGAGAGCGCCCAGATCGTGATCGCATGCGCCACGGCCAGCACGAGCAGCATCACGCCGGTGCGGGCGACGACGGTTTCGATCGGGCTGCCGACATTCATCTCGGCCGTGGAGAACAAGGCGAGGATGCCCAGAACGGCCAGGTGGAACAGGACCGTGATGAGGCGGTTCACGGAATCCGCGACCTTCGGATCGGGGTAGACCTCCTCGAGGTAGGTCTCTCCGCTGCGCCGGATGAGCCTCCCGTCGACGAACACGAGCGCGACCCCGATGATCAGGAAAACGACATAGGACAGTACGCCCGGTTCCATGTGCCACACATCCTTCCGCGCGCGGTGCACGCCAAGATCGCAACAGGCCGTATGGACATCATTACCCACGGCAATGGATCTCGTAAACGCGCAGTCGGGGGTTTTGGGCGGTGTCCACCCGCCGGGTTGCTCTCCTGCCCGGTGCCCGCGTGGCAGGATGGTGCGCACATTTCTCACGCGACTGCTCGAACGAAGGGCCCGAGGTGAGTACGGGAGCACGGCACCAGTATTCGCACGGCCCGCTCTCGGCCGCCGTGGCGCAGCTGTGTACCGGTCTGCAATCGCAGGTGTCCGCGGCAACGGCCGCCGGTTTCCGCGAGGTGCTGCACCGACTGTCCGTCCCACTGCAGGTGGTGGTGGCCGGACGGATCAAGTCCGGCAAATCCACCCTGGTCAACGCTTTGATCGGGCGCCGCGTCGCCCCGACCGACATCGGGGAGTGCACGCATCTGGTCACCCGCTTCCAATACGGCACCGTGGACCGCGTCGAGATCGTGTTCCACGACGGCACCAAGCAGGCACTGCCGTTCGACGCCGACGGTGCCATTCCTGCCGATCTCGGAGTCGAGGTCGGCAGGGTTTCGCATCTGGAGGCGTACCTGACCAATGCCGTGCTGCGGGACCTCACGGTCATCGACACGCCGGGCCTGGGCTCACTGGATGCCGCCTCGGCTGCGCGTGCCGAACAGTTGCTCGGTTCCGGGCGGGAACACGCGGCCGATGGTGAACTCGATCCGGTCTCGCGCAGCGCCGTGGCCGGGGCCGAGGCCGTCTTGTACGTGGTGACCCAGGGGGTGCGAGCCGATGACCGACAGGCTCTGGCGACGTTCACCGCTGCGACCGGCAGTCGTGACGCCGGGCCGGTCAACGCGGTGGCGGTGTTGAACAAGGCCGACACCGTCGAACCGGACTCGGTGGCGGGCTCCGGCGGAGACGTGTGGCGGGCGGCCTCGATGCTCGCCGAGAAACAGGCCGAGCAGCTCAAGCCCAGGGTGGCCGACGTGCTGCCGGTCATCGGCCTGCTCGCCGAGACCGCGGAGACCGGCGAGTTCACCTCCGCCGATGCCGATGCCCTGCATGAGCTCGCCCGGCTCGATACGGCCACCAGGGACACGCTGCTGCTGTCGGCGGATCTGTTCACCGGCTGGGAGTGTGCCGTTCCGGCGGATGTGCGGAGTGGCCTGCTGAAGCGGATGGATCTCCACGGTATCGGGCGTGCGCTGGAGGCCATCGACGCCGATCCGGGAATCACCGCCGGTGCCCTCCGGCGCGCGATCCTGGACTCCTCCGGTATGGCGACGGTTCTGAGCAGACTGGACTCGGTCTTTCGCGCCCGTGCGGACGGGATCAAGGCAGCGGCCGGGCTGGGCTCGGTGAGTGCGCTGGTCCGTGCCTCCGGCGATCGCGGCGAGCACCGGAGGGTCCACGATGCCATCGAGGCCCTGCTTGCCCGGCCCGAAGCGCACCGGTTGCGCCTGCTGGAGGCGTTGACGCTGGTGACCTCCGGGGCGGTGTCGATGCCCGACGACCTCGTCGAGGAGGTGCTGCGAGTCGGCGGCACCGCCGATGTCGGTGAGCAACTGGGGCTGCCGGGGCATACTCGCCAGGAACTCGTGGAGCATGCGTTGGAGCGTGCGGGTTGGTGGCGCTCGTTCGCCTCGTTCGGTGCCACGCCCGCACAGAGCCGGGTGGCGCATGTGGTGCACCGTACGTACTTCCTGATCTGGCGGCAGCTCACGAGCCGGGGATAGCCGGTGCCGTGGTGCGGTTTTGGCGTGAAATCGCACCACTTAAGGTGAGAATCCGTGTGCATACCGCATCGAGGAGCGCGACCATGACCCCGACCGGTTCGTTGGGAAGTCCGACCGGTCCGTTGGGGAGTCTGCCGGGAGGAAGCACGGGTACCGCCGCCACACCCCTGCCCCGAGTGGTCAAGCAGGCCAGGGACAAGCTCTCCACACTGGTCCGCGAGGTCGACCCGAAGGCAGCCGAATGGGTCGAGCAAGTTCGCCGGTCGAGACCGTCCACACCGAGTGTGGTCGTGGTCGGTGAGACCAATCGAGGCAAGAGCTCGCTGGTCAACGCACTGATCGGCAGCGCAGGACTCTCGCCCGTGGATGCCGAGGTCGCCACGGCGAATTACCTGCGGTTCGAGCACGGTCCGGAGTGGGCCGCGCACGCCTGCTACCCGGGGCAGCAGGAACCCGTGCCGTTCGACCTCGACGAGCTGGCCAACTGGGTATCGGCGAACCATGAACTGCCCGAGGGCAGGCTTCCGCCGCGCTCCGTGCGAGTGCAGGCACCGCTGGAGACACTCGACCGGATCACCGTGGTCGACACCCCGGGCGTGGGTGGGCTGGAATCCCCGCATGGGGAACTGGCGGTGGAGGCGGCCGCATCGGCGACCGCTCTGCTGTTCGTCCTCGATGCCTCGGCCCCGCTCACCCGCGGCGAGCTGGACTTCCTGCACAACGTCGGTGACCGCGTGGAGACGGTGGTGTTCGCGCTGACCAAGACCGACCGGTATCGCGGATGGCGGCGGATACTGGAGGAGAATCGCAGGCTGCTGGCCGAGCACGCGCCGCGATTCGCCGAAGTCGCCTGCTACCCCGTCTCGGCCCGGATGACCGAACTCGCGGTGACGGCACCGCGTGAGCAGGCCGGTGACCTGCTGCGACAACGCTCGGGCATCATCGAGCTGCGGTCCGCGCTCGAGCAGCTCATCGGCGGCCGATCGGCGATGCTCGGCGAGGCGAACACCATGCGTGCCCTGTCCACCGTGCTGGGCGAGCTCATCGCGACGCTGGAAACCGAGAAACGTGCGCTGACTGTCGGTGCGGACGAGGCCGAATCGCTGCGTGCGCGCCGCGACGAGCTCTCGGCCGCCCGCCGTTCCTCCACGCGCGGACGGCAGGTGAAGCTGCGCGGAGAGATTCAGCGCACCAGGGTGGAGACCAATCACGAGGTCGCCAATCGGATCCGCGAGGTGCAGAACTGGTTCCGGCGAGCCATCGAGACCGCCGACCGCAAGCAGCTCACCGAGCTGCCGCGGCATGTCGACGCGGCGCTGCAGATGGTCTCCGCACGAATCGCCGCGATGCTGTCGAGCCGGCTCGTGGACGTGGCCGAGACTTCGCTGGCGGAACTGTTCTCCCGCGCCGAACTCGACGTGCTTCGCTCCCGGTTCGCCCGAGGTGCCCAGGCACCCGTGGCGCTGCGTCCGCCGGACAGGCGAGCACCGACGGCGGAGGACAAAATGCTGGTGTTCATGGGTGTCTCCGGCGGGCTCGGTGTGGGGCGCGCGGCGGCGATGCCGCTGGCGGGAGTCGGTGTGACCGCGCTGAGCCCGGTCGTCCTGCCGGTGACGATCGTGCTCGGCCTGGGAACGGGCTGGTGGATGGCCCGCACGCGTAAGCACGCGGCGGACAAGCAGCATCTGAAGCAATGGTTGGCCGAGGCGATCGCCGAGGCGCGTTCCACTCTCGAGCAGTTGGTGTCCGAGCAGCTCATCGAGGCCGAGCAGCAGCTTTCGCTGTCGCTCGACGAGGCCTTGATCGGGCGGATCGAGGCCATCGACCGCGAGCTGCACGAGGTGGAGCAGGCATTGAAGGTGGACGCCGCCGAGCGCGGCAGGCGGTTGCAGACCGTTGACCGCCGTCTCGACGAGATGCGGGCAGGGCACGAGCGAGCCGAGCAGCTGCTGGACCGCATCCGAGGCCTGCGTGACGGCGCTGAGTGAACGGACGTGGCCGGGCACGAGAACTGTCGTCTCCGCCTGTCGCGGCGGACGTCTTTCGTCCACTCGGGCTCGGCCTGGTGGAACCGACGAGTTCCACGCTGCGTCTCGAGTACGGAGAGATCGAATTCTCGGTTGCCGAACGGGGGAAGTATGTACGTCGAGGACACGGGAGCCGGTGACGGTGATATCCGGGTCACCGTCGAGGGGGAGGAATACACCGCCGAGGCCAATTACGATCTCGACGGCAACGGGATCGACGAGACGGCCGCGATGATGACCGAGGACCATTTCGTGGCCTACACCGACCAGGATGCCGACGGCGCGGCCGACATCATGCGCACCGTCGATTCCGAGGGCACCGTGGTCGCTCGGGCCCGTTACGAGGAGGCCGCCGGTCACTGGGTGTCCGAACGACCCCAGCAGCGATCACAGCAACAATCTCAGCAGCCGCACCGGCAACAACCCGCTGATGACGAGCCCCCGGGGCAAGCGGGCGCGGGATCGATGACGGTGGACACCCCGCAGGGAGACCGCCGGATCGGCCCGCCGACCGAGGACACCGACAACGACGGCAGGCCCGACACCGCGATCGTGCACACCGGTAGCGGCAGACTGATGGTCACCGATGTCGACGGGGACGGCTCGGCCGACCAGGTCGTCGAGATCAGTGACACCGGCGAGGTGACCGTGGTGCAGCACACCGGCGATGGGCAGTGGGCCGTGGTCGAGGACGGTCGCGTCGACCGGGCAGGCGGCTATGCCTCGAATCCGGACATGAGCAGCACCGAGGACGCGGCTTGGGAGGACTCCCCGCGGGACGTCGGTCGGCGGTACACCGAGCCCGCCGGATACCGGCAGGCCGGGGATCGGCAAGACGGGGATCGGCAAGACGGGGATCGGCAGGCCGATTCGGCGTGGCGCCCGGACTCGGACTCGCTTTGGGAATGGGACTAACCACAGCCGGTATGCGAAACGCTTCGCGCGGTGACCACGGCCGACTTTCGCGGAGTGGCCGGATGGTTGTGTGCGTGGCGATATGGCCGTGTGCCGGTCGCTTCGATGTCACCCGGTGTTCGTACTCATGTCCGATACGACGGAAATCCTGAAGCGGGATAGGACCGCAACGGGCGGATCTTTCGTCCCCACGCCGAAAAGATGGCTTTCTGAATCGATTCCCTTATCGTTCCTGTGAGCGAAGCGACAAGCTTGATCTCCGTCAGCGGCGCTCTGTCCAGTTAGCCTCGATGCATTCCCCTTGAAGTGTTCCGCCCGGGCTCACCGGGCGGGGCGGAGCATTCCCAGAAACGCCGCCGGGTAGTCCGGCGGTACGAACATTCCGGGCTGTGGCGCCCAGTCAGGAGACACGACGCGATGACCGCTCTGACCATCCCCGGTCTCGACCAGGCCCCCGTCGCGCACGAGCGCCTGCTGTCGTGGGTACGTGAGGTCGCGGAGCTGACCACCCCCGAGCGGGTGGTGTGGTGCGACGGGTCGCAGGAGGAATGGCAGCGACTGACCGACCGACTGGTCGAGGCGGGGACGTTCAAGCGCCTGGACGACGCCAAGAAACCGAACTCGTTCTGGACGGCCTCCGATCCCAGTGACGTTGCCCGCGTCGAGGAGCGCACCTACATCTGCTCCCGTGATCGCAAGGACGCCGGTGTCACCAACAACTGGATGCACCCGGACGAGATGAAGGCAACCATGGCCGAGCTCTACCGGGGTTGCATGCGGGGCCGCACGATGTACGTCGTGCCGTTCTGCATGGGTCCGGTGGAGGCCGACCCGCCGCGTCTCGGTGTGGAGATCACCGACTCCGAGTACGTCGTGGTCTCGATGCACATCATGACCAGGATGGGCGAGCGGGTGCTGGAGAAGTTCGGTACGGACGCCGATTTCGTTCCCGCCCTGCACTCGGTGGGTGCGCCGCTGGAGCCGGGCCAGCAGGATGTGGCCTGGCCCTGCAACGACACCAAGTACATCACCCACTTCCCCGAGGAGCGGCTGATCTGGAGCTTCGGCTCCGGCTACGGCGGC